>NZ_SMYN01000001.1 GCF_004959935.1 Falsirhodobacter xinxiangensis
GGCCTTCACGGCGATCTTGACGGGCTGGACCTCAACCGGGGCGATCTGGCGCTTGGCAATCGCGGCGCGGTCGCGGCGGGCCATGGCGATCATGCGCTCACGGATGACGTCCTCGGGGAGGATGGGGGTCATGGCGTTCATGCTGCGGCCTCCTGAGCGCGCGGCGCCCATTCGCGATAGATGCTTGTGTTCACATTGGTGCCGCTCTCGGCGAAGCTGCCCACCGGCAGATCGCTCCAGCGGTCGCGGCCCTCGGGCAGTGCCCCATAGTCGTAGCGGGCAGTGCTGGGCAACACGGCGATCAGGCGGCCACCGGGCTTAAGGAACCGGCGGGCATGCTCGACGTGCTTGAGATAATGGCGGCCAACGAAGGGAGGGTTCATCACCACGACGTCGTAGACGGGGCGCGGCTGCACCCGAAGAAAGTTGGCGACCAGCACATCGTGCCCTTTGGCGCGGCACTCGACAGCACGGGCTCGATCGACCTCGACACCAAATACCTCAGCACCTGACTTGTGGATGGCATCCATGAACCGACCACAACCGCAGGATGGCTCCAGCACCTTCATGCCGGGACGCAGTTCTGCGCGCTCCAGCGCCGTTGCCACGACGGCCTCGGGTGTGGGGTAGTAGGCCAGATCCTTGCTGACCTCGGTGGAGGCCTTACGTTTGGGGTTCTCGTCCGGCGTATCGGGCAAGACGTCGCCGTAGAACTCGGCCAGCCCTCGGTCGGGCATGTCCTTTTTTGAAGGTGATCTTATGGATCGCCGCCAGCTGCCGAACACGCTCGCGGCTTATTCCGACCTCCCTTGCCACATCAGCTTGACTGAAGCCTTTGGCGGCGAAGTCTCGCATGATGGGCAAGTGAGGGTTATTCGAGGCGGTAGCTACCTTCATGCCACCCTCGTCGTATTTTTGCGGCCAGCACCTTGTGCGGACACGGCTTTATCCACAGTTGGTGAAGTGCGAACCCGCATTTTGAACAGTTCGGGAGGGCATTCGATGCCCTTCTCGGAAGCGAGTTCTTGACACACAAGGAGCCAAGATGACGGGAACCAACCCCGCTTCTCGAAATTGCTTACAGCGGTCGCGCCCACATCAAACGCGTCCGCTAGTTTCTTCCGGCCAATGGCTGCTGCAAAGTCGGGTGCTTAATCATGGCTGCAGCATATCCACATATGGTGGAGTATTCAAGCGCCACAATCGGTGGTTTGCGGACTTCTCCACGATTTGTGAATTATAGCCGCATGGCTATGCAAGAACCCGAATTCACCGAGATCGGCCAGCGCCTCGCGCGCATCAGGACCGGGCTATCCGACCTGAGCCAGAAGGCATGGGCAGAGAAGCATGGCTTCAACCCGACCCAGTATAACAACTGGGAAAAGGGCGTCCGCCGCATCCCGGTCGAAGCGGTTGACCGCCTATGCGACACCTACGGCCTGACGATGGATTTCGTGTATCGCGGAAGGCGTGACGGGCTGGCCGACAGCATCAAGAACTCCGTCTGAGAGCACCAGCCCATATGGCGAACCACATGATCGAGAGGGACGTCCAGAAGGTCAGCCACCTCGATCATCCGGTCGAGCCGTTGGTTGACCTCACTTCCCTCGTCGATGTCGGCGGTCGTCACAATGCACTCCGTTCAAATGTTCCCGTTATGTTCACGTTATGTTCACGTTATCCGGGAAGGCCGGATTCGGTCAACCGTGGGTATGTCGCAGTTTAAATTTAGCTGGGGAGAGGTCTGGGGAGGGCCGGCCCAAGATGCCCGCAAGGCGTCTCAGGCGGCCGACGAATTCATTGAGGCTGAGACGGCCAAACGAGACGCCAAGACAGCGCGCCTAGAAGCGGCACGCCAGCGCGCGAGGAAGCAGGAGATCGCTCGCCGCTACGAGGAAATCAAAAGCCGGGGGTGGTAAGATGGCCAACGCGGAGCGCTGTAACGAGGTAGTCACTTGGAAATATAGCGCGCGCCTCCAATCCTCAAATGCAGCCTCATCTGCCCGGCGCTGATATCGGTTGACTGCCGGGCATCACCGGCGCTAGCCTCCATTGGAAGGCTTTGAGGGATAATTATGCTATCACAGGACATGAGGCGCCTGAAAAATTAGTGGGGAACCGGTGCGGGATGGCCGAAGCGGCTAGAATGGATCGAGATCGAGGGCGTCAGGGGATGGAGCGGACAACGGGTAGATTTCAATTTTCCAATCGTCGCGATCGTTGGAGAAAACGGGTCAGGAAAGAGCACGCTGCTTCAGGCGGCTGCGGCAGCCTATAAATCACCGCAAAAGGATAGATTCGCTTCCGACTTCTTTCCCGACACCCCCTTCGAGAAAATAACCTCGGCTACTATTCGCTATTCCGTTCGGCAGGGGCCGAACTCTCAGACTAAAACAGTTCGCAAGCCAACTAACCGTTGGCGCGGCAATCCCGAGCGTCCGGAACGCAACGTTCAGTATGTCGACCTGAGACGTATCCCGCCGGTAAGTGCAAGAACAGGATACGCGAAACTTCTAAAGGCTGGGGTTGCGGAAGGTATTTCAACTGATTTCGACGAGGGGAAGCTAGCGCGCCTTACACAGATCGTCGGCAAGAAGTATACTGCCGCTGGCATTTCCGTGACTAATGCTGGCGATGACAAGCCTATCCCGGTACTTCAAACAGACGGCGTTAGGTACTCGGGTTTTCACCAAGGCGCGGGTGAGATTGCCGCTGCAGAACTATTAGCTGTCGATTATCCAAAGTACGGCATAATACTGATAGATGAAGTCGAGACGTCCCTACACCCGAGGGCGCAAAGACGGCTGATCAGAGATCTCGCTAAAATTGCTGCATTGAACGAACTTCAGATCGTACTGACCACGCATTCCCCCTATGTTCTAGACGAACTCCCACCGGAAGCGCGTATATATTTGATGGACGGAGTTGAAGGGAAAACCGTAGTTACTGGCGTTAGCCCCGAGTTTGCGATGACTCGGATGGATGATGAAATCTATCCGGAATGCGACCTCTATGTAGAGGATCCAAGAGCTTCCTCTTTGCTGGGAGAAATCCTAGCCAGTCAAGATCGGTCTCTGCTCACCCGATCAAGGATTATCGCGTTTGGCGCAGCATCGGTCGGTGTGGCTCTGGGGCAAATGGCTCACCAAAACAGATTTCCGAGACCATCTGTTGTATTCTTGGACGGGGACCAGTTACCGGCTCTTGGGTGTAGCATTTTGCCAGGAGGTGACGCCCCCGAACGTGTTGTTTTCGAGGCCCTTTCGGCGCACGGTTGGCCTGACGTGGCAACTCGTTTAGAGCGTGGCCACGCAGAAACCGTCGATACGTTAAATCAAGCAATGCATCTGGCTAATCATCATGATTGGGTTAGATATGCTGCCGATCGCTTGACCGTAAGCGGTGATTTGCTTTGGCAGACTCTCGCATCATCTTGGACCAAAAATTGCGCCGGTGACGACGATAAGACTGCGGTTGCTGAATTAGTCCGCGATGCCTTAAACGGAATTTAGATTACCAGCCCGCCCTTATCGGCGGGCTTTTTCACGCATCGCGCATACCGCTCGCGATCAGCGCGGCCCGGACTGCATCTCGCGCCGCGCCCTGCCTCCCGCCGTTCGCCTCGACCACCATCGCCCGGTATGCAGCGGCACGTTCAGCCTTCGGCATGGACCTCCAGCATCGCTGGATCTCGCGGCCAGCGCCTTGCAGGTCATCGATCCTCACGATCCTGCCCGCGTCGTCGATCATGTCGAGTGGCACCTTCCACATGGCAATCCTACTGCCCCGCATTCCAACTAACGCGCGGGCAAGAGGTTCATTCCCATAATCTCCATTAGGGGCTGGGCCGCGAGCATCGCGAAGATCGCCCCGGCGGCGAGGCCGAACAGCTTTGCCGCCAGAACGCGCCGCCACGCGGCACCGCACAGGAGCTGCGAAAGCCCCGCGATGAACGATGTCCACAGGGCGATGACGATTATGAAGATCAGGATGTCGCGCCCCTCAGCGTGAAAACTTGATCCCGGTCAGCATAGCACAGGCGGGACTTTTTCGCACCGGTGGCGCGGCGATGGCATGGGCAAGATATGGTATCACGATAAAAATATCCACCTTGTGTGGATTAGTGCTTGGATAGTCCACTATTGGTGGATACCTTCATCACATCAGCAGCGACACATGAGCCTGCACTGACCGAGATGGAGCCACCGAATGACCATTCCCGCTTTCCTTGCCACCCCTGACGGCGCGCCGATCCCCGGCGTGATCCTCGCGAACCACGCGCTGATCCAGTATCGCTTCCCGTCGCTGGCTCGCGTGACGCTGGCAGAGATGCCCGCCATGCCGATCGAGTGCGTCCGCGATGCTGATGGCGTCTGGTCGCCGGTCCTGTCCACCGAAGCGCGGAGCTGAGGCGATGGCACAGCACACGCCGGGACCGTGGTTCATCGACCCCGAGGATGAATTCGAGAAGGGTGCCGACGACGAGCGGCACTTGTGGCCCGACGTTGCCCGGATCATCCGAGAGCTTGCCCCCGGCCTTCGGTGGGTCTTCCTCGAAAACGTATCCGGTCATGTCAGCCTCGGCCTTGAAACCGTGCTGCGAGAGCTTCACGGCATGGGCTTCGCGGTTGCGGCTGGCCTCTTCACGGCGGCTGAAACAGGCGCGCCGCACGAGCGGGAGCGGGTCTTCATCGTGGCCCACCGCGCTTGCGCACGATGTGAGCCCACGCGGACCTGGGCAAGTGGCGAGCGCGAAAGCGGGCAACCGTTGCTTGGGTCGAGAGTCGGAGGCCTGGCAGACGCCAGTTGCGGACGACATGGTGGATCGGGAGCGCGGAAAGTGGAACAGCCGCGGAGAGCCGAAGCTATCGGGTCAGGCGATACTCTGGCCGACACCAACCCCGATGCAAACGCGGGATGGATGGTCAGAGGCGGATCTGACGGCGGCGAGGGAGAAAGCCAAGGAGAGCGCGAACAACGGCAACGGGTTCGGTCTTGGTCTGGGGGCGGCAGCATCCGTAGCAATGGAGAAATGGCCGACGCCAGCGGCTCGGGATTACAAGGGCGAGAACAGCCCGGATCACCTGGAGAACGGGACGGGGCGGCTGCACATGGATCAGCTGCCGAATGCGGTCGCCCATGGGTTCACCCGCCCGGACCTGCCGACATGGCAGGGTGGATGGATACCCTCGCCGTCGCGCCATATCTCGCGCCAGCTGCTTCGCTTGGTGACCTCGCGCGTTTCACCAGTCAAGTTGCGGCAATGGCTCAAGCGGGGCTGGTGGCGCAAGAGGCGCTTGAACCCGCTCTTCGTAGAATGGCTACAGGCTTGGCCGAGCGGTCACGCGCTTTGCGCTTGCTCGGGAACGGGGTTCATCCTTTGGCAGCAGGATATGCGTTTCGCACTCTCGCAGCTGCCCACGGCCTCGGCCCCTTGGATTTGGCAACCTCCGGCACTCGTGATCGAGGCTGAGCAGATGGATCTTTTCGCATGACCGACCTCACCGCCACCCCGCTTGCCCTCGCCGCAGCAGAAGCACGCCGCCGCACCGATGCGAAGGCCGTGGAAGCCGCTATCGCCGATGGCCGGGTCATCCCCGCCGACGACGGCATGATTCTGGACGACCGCATCACCGATCGCACTGTCCCGCGCCCCGAGTATGCGTTGGGCAACCCCGCCCTGTTCCGCAGCAGCTTCGCGCCCCGCCGGGATTGGTTCGACCGCCTCTGGGATTTCTTCATGGGAGAACGCGCATGACTGACGACACCCGCACCAAGCGCGACCAGCAGCGCGTTCGTGATCTGCTAGACGGAAACGCTGACAAGCCCGACGACACCATAGCCCTTTGCACGTTGGGAGAATTGCGCGCCATCCTCGACGCCCCGCCCGCGCAGCCTGTGGGCGAAGGTGATTTGTGCCAGTTCTGCCACGATGCTGGCGCATCATCGTGCGCTTGCCTTAGTGGCCACCCCTCTGCCGCGCCCACGGACTATCAAACGCGGATGCTTGACGGCGGGCTAGCGGTTCTGAAATCTGCCGCGCCCACGGACAACACGGCGCTGGCCGCCGCTTGGTATGCAGGACACCAGTATCGAGCGGCGGGCGGCGCAGCGCAGGACAACCCTTATAGCGCCGCCTTTTCCCAACCTGCCGCCCCGCAGCCCACCCCCGAGGTGGAGGCGTTGAAGAGCAAGCTGCGCATGATCGTTAGCCACGCAACCGCAGGACGGACGGATGGCGAAGGCCAGAGCGTCAACGATATCTGCGTCCAGATCACCGCGCTTCGGAATGAATTGTGGGAAGACGCACAAGCCGCCCTCGCCCGTGGGTCGGTGGCCGAGAAGGGGGAGCGGTGATGCGGAGTAGTGATTGGCAGTCTATGGATACAGCACCCCTGAACCCATACGGCAAGCCATGGGGCCCTCCGGTCTTGATATGGGATCGTGCCACTCGAACGCCAGTTAGCGCATATTTTGAACCCTGGCACGGATGGAAGGATCGCGACTGCGGCCCGGCATGGGTTGTCAATGACGGGGTTGGTGACAGCGCCATCGCGCCCGAGGATGCAGGTGCTTGGATGCCAATTGCTATGCCTTGGAACGAGAAACAAGAGGATGAAAAATGACCCCGCCCAAAGACCAAGCGCCGGGGCTGGTGGACACGCCCGGGGCAAAGCACACGGATACGCTGGTGGCGCGGATCAAGGACGAAGTAATGACCATGACCGACGCTGACGGCTTCACATGGGTTGGCATCGAGGACTACGCCGACCTCCGCGCCAAGCTGGAGAGATTGAATAGCGAAGAAGGAGGGTTTGGAGACAATCTCGGATCAGTTGCCGTTTCCCATCTCCGTGAGATGTATGGTGCAGCATATGATGCCTTGGGTAGCAGCGGAAGGCGCTCATTGCGGAATTTCATCAATGCCCGCGCCGCCCTCACCGAGCAGGCGAACATCCGCAGCCCCGTGCAGAGCGAGGGCCGCAGCCATGACTGACCGCCACCTGCCCTTCGCGCTTATCGGCGCAACCGCTGTCGGCTTCGGGATCGGCCTCTGGGCATGTGATGCCCGCGCGGATGGCACGCCTACACCCTTCGAGCAGGTGCAGGGCCTCATGTGCCCGCCGCCGGTGATGACCCTGGCGGAACGCGCGCCCGGGTGGTGGTTCGGCGAGCGGCCCACCTATGGCGCGTATACGCCGGACCCGCGCCGGGGGCTGGTGAGCGTGCCAGAGCGGCCTATCGGTGGTGGTGGTGGATCTGAACTGCCGCCGGAACACCCCACGCCCGTGCCCCTGCCCGCTGCGGGGTGGCTGCTGGGCGGGGCGCTTATCGGCGGAGCCGCGATGGGCCTGTATCGAACGAGGAAGAAGCGATGAGCCTGCTGAAGATCGAGGTAGCGGCCCAGCAGATCGGGGTGCCGAAAGCATCCCTTCGCTCCGCCGCCGAAAAGCATGGATTCCTTGTCCGCATGGGGCGGGCTATCAGGATCGAACAGTCAAGATTGCCGGAGTTGATAGAAGCATGCCAGTGCGCGCCAAAGGCCCCCGTCTCTACTGGCACGAAGCCCGCGGCAAGTGGGTCATCCGAGACAGTGGCCGACCAGAAACTGCAACAGGCACAGCAGACCGTGCAGCGGCTGAAAGACGGCTTGCGGAATACATCGCGCGGCGGGATGGGCCAGCCGTCGGCCCGCGTGACGCATCTGCGGTCCTGATCAGCGAAGTCCTGACACTCTACGCTGCCGAGCACGCGGTGACGACGAAAGACCCGGTCCGCATCCTGTCTGCCATCGACGCCCTGCTGCCCTTCTGGGGAAAGCTGACGGTATCAACGGTGCGCGCGGAGACGTGCCGCCGGTATGGAAAGAGCCGCGTCACGAGCAAGGGAATGCCAAAGGGCAAGACGCGACCGATTGGCGACGCGACGATTCGTCGGGAATTGGGCACGCTGCGCGCCGCGATCGGCTACTGCCATGCCGAGGGATACATCCTCAGCGCTCCGCCTGTGACCTTGCCCGAGAAGCCTGCGGCCAAGGATCGCTGGCTGACCCGTGACGAGGCGGCCAAGCTGCTCTGGACCGCCTATCGGTCGCGGCGGGCCAAGCATCTGGCGCGGTTCATCTTGATCGGCCTCTACACCGGCACCCGCAAGGACGCGATCCTGAGGCTTCACTTCAGCGCGAACACCGTGGGCGGCTGGATCGACACGTCCAGCGGCCTGCTCTATCGGCGCAGCAACAGCGAACGAGCATCGAAGAAGCGGCAGCCACCTGCCCGCCTGCCCAATCGCCTGATGGCGCATGTCTCGCGGTGGGAGCGGATGGGGGCACGGTTCCCGGTCGAGTATCAGGGCGCCCGGTGCGGCGACATCAAGACTGGATGGGCCGCGCTGGCGGAAGAATCAGGGCTGACGGACGTGACGCCGCACACCCTGCGCCACACGGCGATCACATGGGCTATGCAGCGCGGTGCGGCGATCTGGGACGCGGCGGGCTTCTTCGGCGCATCGGTGGAAACCATCGAAAGCACCTATGGGCACCACCATCCCGCGTTCCAAGAGTCGGCAAGAAAGGCCATGGATCGAAGGTAACTTGTGCGGCTTCCTGTGCGCTACAGGCCGCACTTAACCATCTTGCCAGCCTAAGTGATTGATAAGATGGCGCACCCAGCACGATTCGAACGTGCGACCTTTGCCTTCGGAGGGCAACGCTCTATCCAGCTGAGCTATGGGTGCCTAAGCGCGTCTATAGCCGGGGGAATCCGGCAGCGCAAGCCTCAGCCGAAAAGTTCGTGGCAAAGCTCCAGCGCAGAGACGAGCGCGTCGATTTCGGCCTCGGTATTGTAAAGCCCGAAGCTGGCGCGGCAGGTGGCCGAAACGCCCATGTGCTGCAAAAGCGGCATGGCACAATGGGTTCCTGCCCGCACCGCGATCCCCCGCTGATCCAGAACCGTGGAGATGTCGTGCGGATGCGCCGCACCCTGAAGGGTAAACGAGAAGATCGCCCCCTTCCCCGCCGAATTTCCCTGCACATTCAGCCAGTTCAGGCCCGCCAGCCGGTCCCGCGCCACATCGCGCAGCTGCCGTTCATGCGCCGCGATATTCGCCATCCCAAGGCCCGACAGATAGTCCAGCGCGACACCCAGCCCAATCTGCTGCACGATTCCCGGCGTTCCCGCCTCGAACCGCATCGGGGGCTTGGCATAGGTGACAGTGTCGCGGAACACCTCGTGGATCATGTCACCGCCGCCAAGGAAGGGGCGCATCTCCTCCATCCGCTCGCGCCGGATGAAGATGCCGCCCGACCCCGAGGGACCGTAAAGTTTGTGCCCGGTGATGGCATAGAAATCGCAGCCCATCGCCTGCACGTCCACCGGCATATGCACGGCCGCCTGCGATCCGTCGACCAGCGTGGCCACCCCCCGCTCGCGCGCTGCGGCGCAGATCGGCGCCACGTCCAGCACCGTGCCGGTCACGTTCGACATCTGGGTGATCGCGACCAGCTTCGTCTTCGGCCCGATCGCGTCGATCACCGCCTGCGGGTCGATGTCGCCATTCGCGTCGCATTCGACCCATTTGATCACCACCCCCTGCCGTTCGCGCAGGAAATGCCACGGCACGATATTGGCGTGATGCTCCATGATGGTCAGCACGATCTCGTCCCCCGCCTGCAAACGCGGCGCGGCCCAGCCATAGGAGATCAGGTTGATCCCCTCGGTGGTGCCGGTAGTGAAGACGATCTCATCCTCGGACCGGGCATTGATGAAGCGGGCGATCTTGCCGCGCACTGCCTCGTATTTGTCGGTCGCAAGGTTGGACAGGAAATGCAGCCCGCGATGCACGTTGGCGTATTCGTTGGCATAAGCCTCGGTCATCGCGTCGATGACGACGCGCGGCTTCTGCGCAGACGCGCCATTGTCCAGATAAACCAGCGGCTTGCCGTTCACCTGCCGCGACAGGATCGGAAAATCGCCACGGATCTTTTCGACGTCATACATTCTGGACCCCCAGGAAGGGCGCAAGGATCAGCGCGAACAGGAAGGCGGCCACGAACATCGCCCCCATGATGCCAAGGAAGGTCATCGGCAAGGATGTGAAGCCGTGAACCTCGACCACGAAATTCGTCAGCAGCCAGAACATCAGCAGCGTCGCGACGATGCTCAGGATCGCGGCCAGTGGCGGCAAGGCCAGCTCGACCAGCAACAGTGCCGCCTGCATCGCAACCATCACGATCTGGAGCCACGAGACCGTCAGCAGGCAGTCGGCAAAGCTGCCCCGCCCCCCGCGCCAACGCCCGACGAGATAGGTCAACACCACCATCACGCCCATCGCGACGCCCTGCAGAATCGCCAGCGTGACCGGCGGGAACGGGAACAGCGCCCCGTCCGGCATCGGGATCAGAATGGTGCCAGCCGCGATCAGCAGGGTTGGCAGGATGATCGACAGTGCAAAGACGAGCCAACGCTCGGACAGGCCAAGCGGCTGCGACAACACCGCCCGCAGCCCCTCGCGCGGATCGCGCAACGTCAGACCAACAAGCGACAGGACATTGGACAGGGTCAGTTTCACGTCTCAACCTCGATCAGCATGTTCAGCCATATCCAGAGGAATGCGCCCCCCGTCAACAGGCTCGCGGCGGTAAGTTGCGGGCCGGGGCCGATAAATCCCGCGACCAGCCCCTGAAGCAGCATCAGTGGGGCAATCGCAAGCAGCGCCTGAAACAGCGCCATCCGGGCGCCGAAGAAACTGCCCTTGCCGCCCAGAACCTTCGCCACCAGATGCGACAGTGCCGCCAGAACATAGCAAAACAGCGGCAGCAGGAACAGGACCGCCATGAGCGAACCGCCAAGCCGCGCATCGAGCGGCACGGACGGATCAAGATGCGCCATCCGCGCCGCCTGCGGCCATCCGGAGACGAAGATCAGCCCCGCCGCGCCCATGAGCGTGGCGAGCGCCCGATCCTCGCGCGGCTCCAGCTTGCGCCGGATCACCGCGCGAGGGCGCAGATAGCTGGACAGGATGTCCGACGCGACCGGCATCAGCCGTCGTGCCGGTCCAGCCAGCCTTCAAGGCGCGCGCGCAGGTCCTCGGCAATCGCCTCGTCCTCGATCTCGGCCAGCGCCTCGGCAAGGAAGGCCAGAACCAGCAGCGACTGCGCCGCCTTCTCGGGCACACCGCGCGAGCGGAGGTAGAACAGCGCCGTATCGTCGATCGCGCCCGAGGTGGAACCGTGCGAGCATTTCACGTCGTCGGCATAGATCTCCAGCTCGGGCTTGGCCAGGAACTGGCTGTCGCCGTCCAGCAGAAGCGACTGGCTGATCTGGTAACCATCGGTCTTCTGCGCGCCCGGCTTCACCAAGATCTTGCCTTGGAAAACACCGGTCGCGCCGTTCTTCAGCACCTTCTTGAACACCTGACGGCTTTCGCACCGCTCGGCCCCGTGGGTGATGAAGACGGTATCGTCATGAAGGAAGTCCCGCCCGTCACCGACCGCGACTCCAGCCACATGGGCAACGGAATCATCGCCGACGATATCCAGAACCGCTTCGTTCCGTGTCAGCACGCCATTTGCCGCAACGGTGAACGATTTGAACAGCGCCCCTTCGGCGATCCGCGCAAAAATATGCGTGGCGACGAGCCGATCCGGCGTGCGCCCCTGCGAACGGACATGGTGGAACCGCGCGCCCTTGGCGACATCGACCTCCATCACCGTCAGAAGCCGCGCCGCCGCATCGCCGCTTTCCAGCAGCGTGATTTCAGCGCCCTCATCCAACCTCACGACATGATGCAAGATCACGTCGGAAGCATCGGTTTCCGAACGATAAACCAAGGCGACCGGGCGCTCTGCCGCACCCGTCACACGGATCAGCACGCCATCGGTGGCAAAAGCCGAACCGATCGCGGCCAGCGGACGCTGAACCGGCTTCTGCCCGGCCGCCTCAAGCTGACCATA
This sequence comes from Falsirhodobacter xinxiangensis, assembly GCF_004959935.1. GTDB lineage: Bacteria > Pseudomonadota > Alphaproteobacteria > Rhodobacterales > Rhodobacteraceae > Falsirhodobacter > Falsirhodobacter xinxiangensis. The sequence continues at coordinate 11,954 of NZ_SMYN01000001.1, forward strand.
CAGATCGCCCGCCCAATGGATGTCGGTCACGGCTTCGGCCAGACGGATGATCTCCACCCCTGCCAGCGACGGATCGTCCGAGGCTTCCGCATCGAACAGACCATCGACGAAAACCAGCTTCACCGCATCGATGCTGTCGAACGCGACCTCGCCCCGCCCCTCGACGGCTTTCGCCTCGGGCGCGGTCAGCGCGGTGGGGTCCGTATAGCGCCAGTACTCATCGCGCTTGCCCGGCAGCCCCATGGCGGTCAGGCGCTCCAACGCCTCGCCGCGCACCTTGCCCTGCCAGCCGGTCGACGGGAAATGCAGCCCCGCGATCCGGGCCGACAACTGGTCCAGTTTCGCCTGCGGCAATGCCATCACTGCACCCCGGCCAGAATGTCGGCATAGCCGTTCTTCTCGACCTCAAGCGCCAGTTCCGGCCCGCCGGTCTGCACGATGCGGCCGTTCGCCATGATATGCACGACGTCCGGTTTGATATGGTCCAGCAGCCGTTGATAGTGGGTGATGACTAGAAACGCCCGCCCCTCGTCGCGCAGCGCGTTCACGCCTTCCGACACCAGCTTCATCGCGTCGACGTCCAGTCCCGAATCCGTCTCGTCCAGAATGCACATGCGCGGCTGCAGCACGGCCATCTGGAGGATCTCGTTCCGTTTCTTCTCACCACCCGAGAAGCCGACGTTCACCGGGCGCTTCATCATGTCGGCGTCGATCTTCAGGCTTGCGGCCTTCTCGCGCACCAGCTTCAGGAAGTCGCCGGCCGACACCTCATCCTCGCCACGCGCCTTGCGCTGGGCGTTCAGCGCGGTGCGCAGGAAGGTCATGTTGCCGACGCCCGGAATCTCCACCGGGTATTGGAATGCAAGGAACAGACCGGCGGCAGCACGCTCCTCGGCCTCCATCTCCAGCAGTTCCTCGCCATCCAGCGTGGCGGAACCATCGGTGACCTCATACCCGTCGCGGCCCGACAGGACATAGGACAGGGTCGACTTCCCCGACCCGTTCGGTCCCATGATCGCATGGACCTTGCCGGCTTCGACCTTCAGGTCCACGCCGCGGAGGATGACCTTGTCCTCTTCCTCAAGTTTGACGTGCAGGTTCTTGATTTCGAGCATGATCTTCCTCAGGCAACTGTAACGGCGGTGCCGGAGATCGACACCATGAGCATGGATTCCCCGACCACTTCATAGTCGAGATCGACGCCGACAACGGCGTTCGCGCCGAGTTTTCCGGCGCGTGTTTCAAGGTCGCGCATCGCAGCATCGCGCGCGTCCTGCAATTTGGCCTCATAGGCCCCCGAGCGACCACCGATCTTGTCGGTGATCGAGGCGAAGAAATCGCGGACGAAATTCGCGCCCATGATCGCCTCGCCCACCACCAACCCGTGATAGGCGGTGATGCGGCTCCCCTCGATGTTCGAGGTGGTGGTGACGATCATCCGACCGACCCCTCAAGGCTGATCGCGACCAGCGCCTGCGCTTCCATCGCGAATTCCATCGGCAGCGCCTGAAGCACTTCCTTGCAGAACCCGTTCACGACCAGCGCGACGGCTTCTTCCTCGTCCATCCCGCGCGAACGGCAATAGAACAGCTGATCGTCATCCACCTTGGACGTCGTCGCCTCGTGTTCGACGCGGGAGGAGTTGTTCTTCACCTCGATATACGGGACCGTGTGGGCGCCGCATTGATCGCCGATCAGAAGGCTGTCGCACTGGGTATAGTTGCGCGAGTTCGTCGCACGCGGGTGCATCGACACCTGCCCGCGATAGGTGTTCTGTGCGCGGCCCGCCGAAATCCCTTTAGAAACAATGCGCGAGCGGGTGTTCTTGCCAAGATGGATCATCTTGGTCCCGGTATCGGCCTGCTGGGCATTGTTGGCGATGGCGATGGAATAGAACTCGCCCTGCGATTCATTGCCGCGCAGGATGCAGGACGGATATTTCCACGTGATCGCCGACCCGGTTTCCACCTGCGTCCACATCACCTTGGACCGGTCGCCCCGGCAATCGGCGCGCTTGGTCACGAAGTTGTAGATGCCGCCCACCCCGTTCTCGTCGCCCGGATACCAGTTCTGGACGGTCGAGTATTTCACCTCGGCATCCTCCAGCACCACGATCTCGACCACGGCGGCGTGCAGTTGGTTGGTGTCGCGCTTGGGCGCCGTGCAGCCTTCCAGATAGCTGACATACGAGCCCTTCTCGGCCACGATCAGCGTCCGCTCGAACTGGCCCGTGTTCTCCGCGTTGATGCGGAAATAGGTCGACAGCTCCATCGGGCAGCGCACACCCTCGGGGATATAGACGAAGGACCCGTCCGAGAAGACCGCCGAGTTCAGCGTCGCAAAGAAGTTGTCCGACTGCGGCACGACCGAGCCGATGTATTTCTTCACCAGTTCCGGATGCTCGCGCACGGCTTCTGAGATCGAGCAGAAGATCACGCCCGCCTTGGCCAGTTCCGCCTTGAACGTCGTGCCCACGGAAACCGAGTCGAACACCGCGTCGACCGCGACCTTCTTCTCCTCGGCACCCTCGACACCGGCCAGAATCGCCTGTTCCTTCAGCGGGATGCCCAGCTTGGCATAGGTCGCCAGCAGCTTGGGGTCCACCTCGTCCAGCGACTTCGGCTTCACATCCATGCTTTTCGGTTTGGCGTAGTAATAGATGTCCTGATAGTCGATCTCGGGATAGTCCAGCATCGCCCATTTCGGCTCGGTCATCTCGACCCAGCGGCGATAGGCGGCCAGACGCCATTCCAGCATCCATTCCGGCTCGTCGTTCTTGGCGGAAATCAGTTGGACGATCTCCTCGGACACGCCCTTGGGGGCGTATTCCATCTCGATCTCGGTTTCCCAGCCGTATTTGTATTTGCCGGCCATGGCCTGCACGGTCTCGATCGTCTCGCGATCGACGCCCTCGCGCACTTCCAGCGTTTCTTCCAGAGCCATCATTCTCTCCTTCACGCGGCGCGGGACCGATGGCGGTCCCTTGCCTTCGTCCAGGCTTCCGCAAACCGCAGCGCCTGATCCTCAGTCACATCGGGGCCAAGCGAGACGCGAAGCGCCGATGCCGCCAGACCTTCGTCATATCCCATCGCGCGCAAGACCTTGCTGGCGCGCACCTTGCCGCTGGAACAGGCCGACCCTGCCGAAACGGCGAAACCCGCAAGATCCATCTGCATCACCTGCGTCTCGCCCTTCCAGCCGGGCGCGATCATGCAAAGCGTGTTCGGCAGTCGGGCCATACCCTTGCCCACCGAGATAATGCCTTCGCCGCCATCCGACAATGCCGATTCTAGAACGTCTCTAACTTTCGCGACGCCGTCCCAGACCCCGCCCGCCAGATCGCGCGCCGCCGCTTCCGCCGCTGCGCCGAAACCTGCGATGCCGATGATGTTCTCGGTCCCCGCGCGGCGACCCATCTCCTGCCCGCCGCCCTTGAGCTGCGCAGCAACATCCAGCCCGCGCCGAATCACAAGCGCGCCGATGCCCTTGGGCCCGCCCAGCTTGTGCGCCGAAACCAGCGCCATGTCGCAGCCCAGCCAGTTGAACGCGAAGGGTATCTTGCCAAAAGCCTGCGTCACGTCCGACACGGCCAGCCCCTCGGGCAAATCCTGCACGATTCCGGTTTCGGAATTGGCCAGTTGCAGCGTCGTCATCGCGGGATCGGCCACCGCCACGCGGCCATCCGGCGCAGGCAACGCCACATCACACCACGCCGAAACCGCCTCATGCTCCACATCCGAACAGACCAGCCCGCGCCCCGCACAAGCCAGCGCCGCAGCCTCGGTCGCCCCGGAAACGAACACGATGTCCGCACCCTCCGCCCCCAGGGCCGCCGCCACCTGCGCCCGCGCGCGCTCCACCAGCGCCTTCGCGGCCCTGCCTTCGGCATGGACCGACGAGGGGTTCCCGACCAGATCCATCGCGCCGATCATCGCCGCCCGCGCCTCGGGGCGCAGCGGGGTCGTCGCGTTCCAGTCGAGATAGATGCGCTCCATCACTCCTCGTCCACCACCCGGAACAGCGCCGGAACCGCCGGGCACGGGGCCATTGCGTTCTTCACCACATCCGACAGCCGCGTCTGGTGCAGGAAGACATAGACATGCGCCGACAACCCCTCCCACAGACGGTTGGTCATCGACTGCGCGCGGCTGCCGGAAATCCCGCCCGATGCGCCCGCGCCGGTATGCATGGCGTTCACATGTTCCTCGACCGCTTCCATGATCTCGGACACGCGGATCGCGTCGGGGCTTTTCGCCAGCCGGTATCCGCCGCCCGGCCCCCGGACCGCCTCGACGAGCCCCGCGCGGCGCAGCTTGACGAAAAGCTGCTCCAGATAAGGCAATGAGATGTCCTGACGTTTGGACACTTCGGCCAAGGACGTCAGCCCCTCGCCCTTCACCAGCGCGAGGTCGGCCAGCGCCACCATCGCGTATCTACCCTTGGTCGAGAGTTTCATGCCTTTGCCCCAATAACATTGACGTCAGCCGCAGGGCCGCTTAACTCACTTCCAGCCCATCGGGGAGACCCTGTCAACCCTTTTGGAATGGTTCTAAGTTATCCGAGGGAAACAGTCAAGTTTCCCCGGACAGAAAAAGGCGCATCTATGCCCGAAGTCATTTTCGCCGGTCCCGAGGGTCGGCTGGAAGGCCGCTACCACCCGCAAAAAGAGCGTGACGCGCCGATCGCCATCGTGCTGCATCCGCATCCGCAGTTCGGCGGGTCGATGAACAACAAGGTCGTCTACAACCTGCATTACGCCTTCTACAAGCTGGGCTTCACGGTGCTGCGGTTCAACTTCCGCGGTGTGGGCCGGTCGCAGGGTGAATACGATCAGGGCATCGGCGAGCTGTCCGACGCGGCATCGGCGCTGGATTACCTGCAATCCATGAACCAGAACGCGAAACATTGCTGGGTCGCGGGCTTCAGCTTCGGCGCATGGATCGGCATGCAGCTTCTGATGCGCCGCCCCGAGATCACGGGCTTCGTGTCGGTCTCGCCGCCTGCGAATATGTATGACTTCTCGTTCCTCGCGCCCTGCCCGTCCTCGGGTCTGATCATCAACGGATCGGCCGACCGCGTGGCCCAGCCCAAGGACACGGTCAGCCTTGTGAACAAGCTGCACGAGCAGAAGGGCATCACCATCACCCACGAAATCGTGGAGGGCGCGGATCACTTCTTCAAGGACGAGGAAGCCCACATGACCCCGATGATCGACACCGTCAGCGGATATGTGAAACGCCGTCTGGGCGAAGCCACCCGCTGATGGACCGGCTCGCGCAGCAATTCGCCTTTCTGAACGAGGCGGACCGGCTGAAGTCGGTGCTGCGGGCAACGACCCTCTGCGACGGCTCGCGGCAGGAAAACTCGGGCGAGCATAGCTGGCACCTGGCGCTGTATGCGATGGTGCTGGCCGATCAGGCCGCGCCGGGCGTGGACATCGCCCGCGTCGTGCGAATGCTGATCCTGCACGATCTGGTCGAGATCGACACCGGCGACGTGCCGATCCATTCGGCAAACGGCACCGCCCATGCGTCCGAGGCGCAGATGGCCGCCGAAGCCGCCGCCGCCGATCGCATTTTCGGCCTGCTTCCGCCCGATCAGGCGCAGGACTTCCGCGCCCTGTGGGAAGAATTCGAGGCCGCCGAGACCCCCGACGCCATCTTCGCCAAATCCCTGGACCGCGTGCAGCCGGTGATGCAGAACATCGCCTGCGGTGGCGGCACATGGGCCACCTACAACGTGACCGCCGAACAGCTTCAATCCCGCGTGGGACACAAGGTCGCACGCGGCGCACCCGCCCTGTGGGACTGGGTGCGGACCCGCGCGGCCTCTTTCTTCGAGACGATCTGATGCCCGATTATACCCCTTCGATTTCCGATGACGCGCTCTCCGCGCTGCTTGAGGACGCGCCCGTCCGCGTCGCCTCGCTGGACGATCTGCAACATCTTGCCGCCCGGTTGGCGCCCTTGGACGAATGGGTTCATACGATGGAAGTCGTCGCCGACGGCAAGGGCACGCTGGACTTCGCCATCATGGGGCTCGACGGCGAGGAGGATTGGGATATCCCGATGGAGCCAGTCCGGATGCGCGCGCTGCTGGACGACAAGATCGCGGCGATGCGGGCCTCCGGCAAGTCCTTCACATTCGAATTGTATTTCGGCGAAACAGAGGAAGATCCCGCCTAATTTCGGTATACGACAGCATACGACCTTTCGCGCCCTCCGGAATTCCGCTATCACCGCGCCAAGCGAAACCAACACAGAGGCCCCCATGTCGAAGATCAAGGTAGCCAACCCCGTCGTCGAGCTTGACGGCGATGAGATGACCCGGATCATCTGGGATTTCATCAAGAAAAAGCTGATCCTGCCCTACCTCGACGTCGACCTGAAATACTACGATCTGGGCATCGAGGAACGTGACCGGACGGACGACCAGATCACCGTCGACGCTGCCAACGCCATCAAGCAATACGGCGTAGGCGTGAAATGCGCGACCATCACCCCCGACGAACAGCGCGTCGAGGAGTTTGGCCTGAAACAGATGTGGCGGTCCCCGAACGGGACGATCCGCAACATCCTTGGCGGCGTGATCTTCCGCGAGCCGATCATCTGCAAGAACGTGCCGCGTCTGGTTCCGGGCTGGACCCAGCCGATCGTCGTGGGCCGCCACGCATTCGGCGACCAGTACCGCGCGACCGACTTCCGTTTCCCCGGCGCGGGCAAGCTGTCGATCAAGTTCGTCGGCGACGACGGCGAAGTGATCGAGAAAGAGGTCTTCCAGGCTCCGGGTTCCGGCGTCACGATGGCGATGTACAACCTCGACCAGTCGATCATCGACTTCGCCCGCGCATCGATGAACTATGGTCTGGTCAAGGGCTGGCCGGTCTATCTTTCGACCAAGAACACCATCCTCAAGGCCTATGACGGCCGCTTCAAGGACCTGTTCCAGAAGGTCTTCGACGAGGAGTTCGCCGACAAGTTCAAGGCTGCCGGCATCACCTATGAACACCGCCTGATCGACGACATGGTCGCATCGGCGCTGAAATGGTCGGGCGGCTATGTCTGGGCCTGCAAGAACTATGACGGCGACGTGCAATCGGACACCGTGGCACAGGGCTTCGGCTCGCTGGGTCTGATGACCTCGGTGCTGATGACGCCCGATGGGCAGGTCGTGGAAGCGGAGGCCGCGCACGGCACCGTCACGCGCCACTATCGCCAGCACCAGAAGGGCAAGGAAACCTCGACCAACTCCATCGCGTCGATCTATGCTTGGACGGGCGGCCTGCGTCACCGCGCCAAGCTGGACGGCAACGAGGCGCTGGCCAACTTTGCCGCCACTCTGGAGCGGGTCACGGTGCAGACGGTCGAAGACGGCCACATGACCAAAGACCTCGCCCTGCTGGTGGGTCCGGACCAGAAATGGCTGACCACGATGGGCTATCTGGAAAAGGTGGACGAATACCTGAACAAGGCCCTTGCTGGCTAAGACATGAAAGCCCCGGCACTGCCGGGGCTTCTTCATGGAAACGATACGCACACGCCATACCTTCAACCTTCAGGAGGGACCGATGGCGACAGCGCTATGGAAAAGACTGGACGTGCCCGGCCATGACGCCGCGTTGCTGTCTGACGAGGACGGCGGGCTTCGGCTGGAGGGCATTCTGCAAACTGGCGGCTCGGCCCTGACGGTCAGCTATCAGATCATGGCCGACGGCGAGGGCACGACTCGCGCCGCCCGGATCGAAGGATGCCGCGACGGCCGCCGTTTCGCCCATGACATCCGGCGCTGCGACAACGGCTGGCGGCTGGACGGGCGGCCGATGGGGCTCGGACATCTGAAACACCTCGACCTCGGCTTCACCCCTGCGACCAATACGCTGCAATTGCGGACCGAGGCGCCGCGCGTGAATCGCACCGCTCGTTTTTCGGTCGCATGGTTCGACATAGGCGCGCCGGCGCTGGTCGAGCTTCCTCAGATCTATCGCCGCACGGGACTGCTGCATTACGAATACCGTTCCCCCGCGCATGATTTCATGGGTTTGCTGGAATTCGGCGCCGACGGTTTCGTGCGCAACTATCCCGGCCTCTGGCGGCGCGAAGCATGACGGAACCGAAGCGCCCTGACGCCCGTTAACCCTCCGAAAGGTCGCGACAAACGCGACCCGTCAAGGAGAGAGACATGAACAGCATCATCTACCTCGTCGGCCTTGTGGTCATCGTCGTCGCCATCCTGTCGTTCATCGGCATCGGCTGACTTCCCCAAGGCGCGCGTTCCCGCTACAACGCGCGGATCGAGCGGGGATGATCGGATGCGCGGGCAAGACGAAACGGCTATCGGACGGCCCGCGGGATGACCGGAACTCCGAAATACACGCGGATCGAGGATGCGCAGGGGCTGGTGATCAGCACGATCCTTTGCGCCTTGGGCATCCACCTGCTGCGGGCCGCCGGTCTTGTGACGGGCGGCACCGCGGGATTGGCCCTGCTGATTGCCTATTCCACGGGATGGGCATTCGGCTGGGTCTTCTTTTGCGTAAACCTGCCCTTCTATGTCTTTGCATGGAAAAGACGCGGTGCGGTTTTCACCATCAAGGGCTTCCTCAGCGTCTCTGCCGTCTCGGCGCTGGCCGAGGCTTTGCCCGCCCAAGTGCCGCTGGACGGCACCACCCCTGCCGCCGCCGCAATCCTGTTCGGCATCGCCTCGGGCGTCGGGCTTCTGGGACTGTTCCGCCATGGTGCGAGCCTCGGGGGCATTTCCATCGTCGCCGTCATCCTTCAGGACCTTTTGGGCATCCGCGCGGGCTGGGTGCAGCTTGGCTGGGATCTGTGCCTGTTCGCCGTCGCGCTGGCGGTGCTGCCTTGGGGGCTGGTCTTCTGGTCGCTGGTCGGCGCGGTGGTTCTGAACCTCGTGATCGCCATCAACCACAGGCGCGACTGGTATCTGCCGCAATAGAGGCTGGCGTTTTGTCCCCATGCGTTGTATCGCGGCAGCGCAGCAGACAAAGGGCCCCGGATGGAACTCCGCAACATCGCGATCATCGCGCACGTCGACCATGGCAAGACCACGCTGGTGGACGAGCTTCTGAAACAGTCGGGTGCGTTCCGCGACAACCAGGCGGTCGCCGAGCGGGCGATGGACAGCAACGACATCGAACGTGAACGCGGGATCACCATTCTTGCCAAGTGCACGTCGCTTGAATGGGACGGCGCACGCATCAACATCGTCGATACCCCCGGCCACGCCGACTTCGGCGGCGAGGTGGAGCGGATCCTGAACATGGTGGACGGCGTGGTGCTGCTGGTGGACGCCGCCGAAGGCCCGATGCCGCAGACGAAATTCGTGACCTCCAAGGCGCTGGCGCTGGGCCTGCGCCCGATCGTCGTGCTGAACAAGGTGGACAAGCCGGACGCCGAACCCGACCGCGCGCTGGACGAAGTGTTCGACCTGTTCGCCTCGCTGGGCGCAACGGACGAACAGCTCGACTTCCCCGCGATGTATGCCTCGGGCCGTTCGGGCTGGGCAGACAACGAGCTGGACGGCCCGCGCAAGGACCTCTCGGCCCTGTATGAACTGGTGCTGAAGCACGTCCCCGCCCCGAAACAGCTGGAGCGTAAGGCAGAGCCGTTCCAGATGCTGGCAACGACCCTTTCCGCCGACCCGTTCATCGGTCGCATCCTGACGGGCCGCGTCGAATCCGGCACGGTCAAGGCGGGCGACACGCTCAAGGCGCTGTCGCGCGACGGCGACCGGATCGAACAGTTCCGTGTGTCGAAAGTGCTGGCCTTCCGCGGCCTGTCGCAGAACCCCATCGACGTGGGCGAGGCAGGCGACATCGTCACGCTGGCCGGCATGACCAAGGCGACGGTCGCCGACACGCTGTGCGATCTGTCCATCGAAACCGCGCTGCCCGCGCAGCCGATCGATCCGCCGACCATCTCGGTCACCTTCGGGATCAACGATTCGCCGCTGGCCGGCAAGGACGGCAACAAGGTCCAGTCGCGCGTCATCCGTGACCGCCTGATGAAAGAGGCCGAGGTCAACGTCGCGATCAAGATCACCGACACCCCCGGCGGCGAAGCCTTCGACGTCGCGGGCCGCGGCGAATTGCAGATGGGCGTTCTGATCGAGAACATGCGCCGCGAAGGGTTCGAGCTGTCGATCTCGCGCCCCCGCGTGATCTTCCGCGAGGAGAACGGCCAGCGCATGGAGCCAATCGAGGAAGTCACCATCGACGTGGATGACGAATATACCGGCGTCGTGATCGAAAAGCTGACCGGCCCGCGCAAGGGCGATCTGGTCGAGATGAAGCCCGCAGGGGCCGGCAAGACGCGGATCATCGCGCATGTCCCCTCGCGCGGTCTGATCGGCTATCAGGGCCAGTTCATGACCGACACGCGCGGCACCGGCGTTCTGAACCGCGTTTTCCACGACTGGACCCCGCACAAGGGCGCCATCGAAGGCCGCCGTCAGGGCGTGCTGATCTCGATGGAGAACGGCACCTCGGTCGCCTATGCGCTGTGGAACCTTGAAGAGCGTGGCCACCTGTTCATCGGCGCGCAGGAAGCGGTTTACGAAGGCATGATCATCGGCGAGCACTCGCGCGAGAACGATCTGGAAGTGAACCCACTGAAGGGCAAGAAGCTGACCAACGTCCGCGCCTCGGGCACGGACGAAGCGGTGCGGCTGACGACGCCGGTCCGCATGACGCTGGAACAGGCCATCGCCTATATCGACGAGGACGAACTGGTCGAAGTGACGCCGAAGGTCGTGCGCATCCGCAAGACCCATCTGGACCCGCACGAGCGCAAGCGTCAGTCGCGTTCGGCATGACAACGGAAGCCCGGGTTCGCACCCGGGCTTTTTCATATGTGGAATGACTTGAAATCTTTGGCGAAACGCAAGAAATGCGACGTGGTCGCGTTGTGGATCGCCGCCCGCGACCGCCGCACACCTGTCGGCGCAAAGCTTCTGGCGGGCTTCATCGCCGCCTACGCGCTCAGCCCCATCGACCTAATTCCCGATTTCATCCCGGTCTTGGGCTATATCGACGATCTGATTCTTGTGCCGCTTGGCATCGCGCTGGTGCTGCGAATGATTCCGCCCCCGCTAATGGCCGAGTTCCGCAACTCGGCCGCAGCAATAGCAAAGCCGAAGTCGCTCATGGCGGCCTTCGGCTTTGTCACTGTCTGGATGATCGTCATCTTCGTTGCATTGAAGCTGACGATCCTGCGCTGATCAGGCTTCAATTTCCTCGACCACGACCAGATCGCGCACCGATGCGCCCTTGGCGTGGGCCAAGGCGGCCTGATACTCGGCGGAATTATAGCAAGCCACCGCATCATCCACCGAAGGGAAGCGCACGACGACGTTCCGCGCGCGCTCGTTCCCCTCAAGCTGCACATAGCGGCCCGAGCGGTGCAGAAACACACCGCCATGGGCCGCAATAGCGCCCGTCGCGCCTTGGGCGTAACGGGCATAGCTTTCCGCGTCGGTCACTTCGACATGCGCGATCCAGAGTGCAGACATCAACCCTCCAATGCGGCTTCCACCGCTTTCACTGCGGCTTCGGCATTGGAGGCATCCGCCGCCCCTGCCTGTGCCATGTCAGGACGGCCACCGCCGCCTTTGCCGCCAAGTGCCTCCGCCGCCGCCTTCACAAGGCTGACCGCCGAGAACCGCTCGACCAGATCCGCCGTGACGCCAGCCGCAAGCGCCGCTTTGCCGTCGTTATTCGAGATCAGCAGGACCGCGCCCGAACCGACCGAGGATTTCATCTCGTCGATCAGCCCCGGCAGATCCTTGCCCGCGACGCCGGAAACGATACGCGACAGGAATTTCACACCGCCGATGTCTTTCACCTCTGCATCGCCCGACCCCATCGCAGCCTCACGGCGCAGTTGCGCGAGCTCGTTCGCAAGGCTCCGGCGTTCCTCGACCAGCGCCTTCGCGCGCTCGACCACCTCGGCGGGCGAAGCTTTCAGCAGCGACGCAACTTCGGCAAGCCGCTTCATCTGCTCGTTCAAATGCGCCAGCGCGCCTTCGCCCGTCAGCGCCTCGATCCGCCGCACGCCGGCCGAGGATGCGGAATCGCCCAGCAAAACGAACAGCCCCACCTCGCCCAGACGCGCGACATGGGTGCCGCCGCAAAGCTCGACGGAATAGGTCTGCCCATCGGTGCCCTTGGCCGATCCCGGCAGCGTGCCCATCGACACGACGCGAACCTCGTCGCCATATTTTTCGCCGAACAGCGCCTGTGCACCAAGGGCCCGCGCGTCGTCGGGCGCCATGATGCGGGTCGTCACCTCGCCATTCTGACGGATGAAGCCGTTCACCTCGGCCTCGACCCGTGCGATCTCCTCGGCGCTCAGTGCTTTGGAGTGGCTGAAATCGAAGCGCAGCCGATCCGGCGCATTCAGCGAGCCGCGCTGCGCCACGTGATCGCCCAGCACCCGCCGCAGCGCCTCATTCAGCAGGTGCGTCGCCGAATGGTTCGCCTGAATCGAGGCGCGTCGGGCGTGATCAACCTCCAACTCGGCGCCCTGTCCGGCGGCGATCTCGCCCTCCGTCACCTCGGCCACATGCAGGAACAGACCTTGGGCCTTGCGCGTGTCAGTGATGCGCGCCCTGCCGGTGCTGGTCCGCAGGATGCCTGCATCCCCGACCTGCCCGCCCGATTCGGCATAGAACGGCGTCTGGTTCAGCACGATCTGCACCTTGTCGCCCGCCACCGCCTTCAGGACCGCCGCACCCGCACTCACCAGCGACAGGATCGACCCTTCGGCCTTTTCGGTGTCATAGCCAAGGAACTCGGTCGCGCCATGCTCGTCCGACAGATCGAACCAGATCGCCGCGTCCTTGGTCTCGCCCGAACCCGCCCAGCTTGCGCGCGCCTTGGCCTTCTGTTCGGCCATCGCCGCGTCGAAGCCTTCGGTATCGACAGTCCGGCCCTGCTCGCGCAGCGCGTCCTGCGTCAGGTCCAGAGGGAAGCCGTAGGTGTCGTAGAGCTTGAACGCCGCCGCGCCCGGAAGCGCCGACCCTTCAGGCAGTGCCGAAAGCTCGTCATCCAGCAGGCGCAAGCCGCGATCCAGCGTCTGGCGGAACTTCGTCTCCTCCAGCCGCAGCGTTTCCTCGATCAACGCCTGCGCGCGGGTCAACTCGGGATAGGCCGCGCCCATCTGCCGCACCAGCGCCGGAACCAGACGGTGCATTACCGGGTCCTGGGCGCCAAGCTGATGCGCATGACGCATCGCGCGGCGCATGATCCGGCGCAGGACGTAACCGCGCCCTTCGTTCGACGGCATCACGCCATCCGCGATCAGGAACGAAGTCGAACGCAGGTGGTCCGCGATGACGCGATGGTGCGTCTTGCCTGGCCCGTAGGGATCGCTCGACGTCGCATGTGCCGACGCCTCGATCAAGGCGCGCATCAGGTCGGTGTCATAGTTGTCGTGCTTGCCCTGCAGCAGCGCGCCGATCCGCTCCAACCCCATGCCCGTGTCGATCGACTGCATGTCGAGCGCGCGCATCGAGCCGTCCGCGAACTGTTCGTTCTGCATGAAGACGAGGTTCCAGATCTCGATGAAACGGTCGCCATCCTCGTCGGCGCTGCCGGGGGGACCGCCCCAGATCTTGTCGCCGTGATCGAAGAAAATCTCGGTGCAGGGACCGCAGGGGCCTGTGGGCCCCATCTGCCAGAAGTTGTCGCTGGTCGGAATGCGGATGATCCGGTCGTCCGAAAGCCCCGCAACCTTCTTCCAGATCGCCGCCGCCTCGTCATCTGTATGATAGACGGTGACCAGCAGCCGGTCCTTCGGAATGTCGAAATCCTTGGTCAGCAATTCCCATGCATAGGGAATCGCGCCCTCCTTGAAGTAATCGCCGAAGCTGAAATTGCCCAGCATCTCGAAGAAGGTGTGGTGCCGCGCGGTATAGCCGACATTGTCCAGATCGTTGTGCTTGCCCCCCGCCCGCACGCATTTCTGCGCACTGGTCGCCCGAACGTAATCGCGCGTCTCGGCCCCGGTGAAGCAGTCCTTGAATTGCACCATGCCGGAATTGGCGAACATCAGCGTCGGATCGTTGCGCGGGACCAGCGGGCTGGACGGCACGACCTTGTGGCCGTTGCGCGCATAGAAATCGAGGAAAGTGGATCGGATATCGTTCAGCGACGGCATGATGGCCCCTGTCTTCTAGCTTCCGACCCGTTTAAAGGGATCGGCCCCTTGCGGGCAAGCGCAAAGGGCCGTTCGGTCACTCGGTCAGGTCATCCGCGCCCGGCTTGAAGCTGAAATCCAGCCCGTGTGCCGCGCGGACCTTGTCCTCGATGGACTGGGCGACGGCGGGGTTCGCCTTCAGGAAGCCCTTGGCATTCTCGCGCCCCTGCCCGATCCGCTCGTCCCCGAAGGAATACCACGAACCCGACTTCTCGACCACGCCGGCCTTCACGCCCAGATCCACCAGTTCGCCCAGCTTGGAAATCCCCTCGCCATACATGATGTCGAATTCGACTTCCTTGAACGGGGGCGAGACCTTGTTCTTCACCACCTTCACGCGGGTAGAGTTGCCGATCACCTCGTCCCGGTCCTTGATCGCGCCGGTGCGGCGGATATCCAGACGGACCGAGGCATAGAATTTCAACGCGTTTCCGCCCGTGGTCGTCTCGGGGCTGCCGAACATCACGCCGATCTTCATGCGGATCTGGTTGATGAAGATCACCATGCAGTTCGATTTGCCGATGGACGAGGTCAGCTTGCGCATTGCCTGGCTCATCAGACGGGCCTGCGAACCCATCTGCATGTCGCCCATGTCGCCCTCGATTTCCGATTTCGGCGTCAGGGCCGCAACCGAATCGACGATGATCAGGCTGACCGCACCGGAACGAACCAGCGTGTCCACGATCTCCAGCGCCTGTTCACCCGTATCGGGCTGCGAGATCAGCAGCTCGTCAAGGTTCACGCCCAGTTTCTTGGCGTATTGCGGGTCCAGCGCATGTTCGGCATCGACGAAGGCGCAGACGCCGCCTTTTTTCTGCTCCTCGGCCACAACATGCAGCGTCAGCGTGGTTTTCCCCGAGCTTTCCGGCCCATAGATCTCGATGATCCGCCCCTTGGGCAGCCCGCCGATCCCAAGCGCGATATCGAGGCCCAGAGAGCCGGTCGACGTCGCCTCGATATCCAGCACGGCATTGTCCTGCCCGAGCTTCATGATAGAGCCCTTGCCGAACTGTCGTTCGATCTGAGCCAGTGCGCTTTCGAGCGCCTTTGCCTTGTCCATCTCGCGCTTTCCGTTCAAATCGAAGAGGTTCGCAGTTGCCATCGGATATCCCTTGTCGCACAGCCGCGGGCGCCCGGCAATCTTGCCCGATGTTCGTCTGTTGTTCTGCTATATGAGATCAAAACAAGAACAATTCAACCCATTTTCCGCAACCACACAGCACAGGAAAAGGGTTAACGCTCCGTTTACAACCTGAGGGATTCGCCGAAAGATGTTGATACTGTGGGAACCGCGCCTGGCCTTTCTTGCCACCCCCAAGACCGGATCGACGGCGATCGAAGCGGCGCTGGAGCCGTTCGCCGCACTTATCGCCATGCGGCCCCCGCTGCTGAAACACACGACCCTGTATCGTTACCAACGGTTCATCGCCCCCTATCTGCGGGCGGCCACCGGCGAGGATTTCGCCACCGTCGCCTTGATCCGCGAGCCGCGCGACTGGTTGGGAAGCTGGTTCCGCTATCGCAGGCGTGACGGCGTGGACCCCGAGAAATCCACTGCCAACATCACCTTCGACGCATTCGTGCGCGCCTATGCCACCACACCGCGCCCGGTCTTCGCCGACATCGGCTCGCAGGCGCATTTCCTGAGGGCGAAAGACCGCACCACCGATCACCTGTTTCGCCATGACAGGATCGACGCGTTGACGGCATTTCTGGAGGATCGCCTCGCCCGCCGCATCGAATTGCCGCGTCTGAATGTCTCGCCGCCCGGCGATCTGACCCTCTCGCCGGAGGCGGAAGGGCTGCTGCGCACAACCTTCGCTGCGGATTACGAAATCTACGAAAGCTGCGCCTGAACCGTCGTCGTCAGATCGTTGAGCGAGAAGGGCTTGGGCAGGAAGACCGAATTCGCAATCCGCGTCTGCGATTCGGGGAAGCTTTCTTCGGCATAGCCCGAAACGAAGATCACCCGCGCACCCGGACGCTTTTCCAGCGCGATCCGCACCCATGTCGGCCCGTCCATCCCCGGCATGACCACGTCGGTCACGAAGACATCGACCTCCAGCGCCTCGTCCTCCAGGATTGCCAGCGCCGCTTCGGCATTCTCGGCCTCCAGCACGGTATACCCGCGCAGCCGCAGCGCACGCGAGGCGAAGGCGCGGACCGGTGCCTCGTCCTCGACCAGCAGCACGACGCCGCCCCCCTGCCGCAGGACCGCCGGCTTCGGCGCGACCGGCACCGCCTCGGGTGGATCGTCGTGGATGGGCAGATAGATGTGGAACACACTGCCCTCGCCCACCACGCTGTCGACGAAGATGAACCCGCCCGACTGCTTGACGATGCCATATGCGGTGGAAAGGCCCAGCCCCGTCCCCTCGCCCACGCGTTTGGTGGTGAAGAACGGCTCGAAAATCTTGTCCAGCCGTTCGGCCGGAATGCCGACGCCGGCGTCGATCACGCGGATCGCGGCGTAATCGCCCGGCGGCACGGCGGCGCGGTCGCGGCACATGTCATGCTCCAGCCGCAGCCGTTCCGTCTCGATCCGGATCACCCCGCCCGAGGGCATCGCATCGCGCGCATTGACCACGAGGTTCATCACCACCTGTTCAAGCTGGCGCTTGTCCGCCCGCACCGCGCCAAGGTCCATCCCGTGCACGAGGGACAGGCTGACCCGTTCACCGACCAACCGGTTCAGAAGATGCGTCAGATCCGACAGAACCTCCTGCAATTCAAGCCGTTCCGGCTTCAGCGTCTGCTTGCGCGAAAACGCCAGAAGCTGACCGACGAGGCTTGCCGCACGGTTCGCGTTCTGGTGAATCTGCACCAGATCGGCAAATTCGGGATCGCCGGGATCGTGCCGCAGCAAAAGCAGGTCGCAATGCCCCGAAATCGCGGTCAGCAGGTTGTTGAAATCATGCGCGATCCCGCCCGCAAGCTGCCCCACCGCCTGCATCTTCTGGCTTTGGTTGAACTGCGTCTCCAGCGTCTTCATCGCGGTGGCGTCGATCACCACGGCCATCACATCCGGGCGCCCGCGATCCACGACGCGGCGCAGCGTGACCTGCAGATAGACATCCTCCTCGGCCCGGCGCAGGCGCAGAACCTCGGCCCCGGCGGGGATGCGTTCGCTGGCGATATCGGCCAGCCAGTCGGTCACCGGACGGCCCGGCCCCTCGAACAGGTCCGACAGCATCACCCGCTCTCCGGCTTCGAGCATCACCTGTTCGCGCGCGGCGCGGTTGGCTGCGACAAGCCGCCCGTCGGTCGAAAACCGGATCAGCGCCACCGGCAGCGTTTCGAAATCGGTCGTCACGCGCGGCGCGGCATCCGTCACCGGCGTCAGATAGATTTCGCGCCGCTCCCCCGCGCCTGCAACCTCGATCAGCATGGCCCGCACCGGCCCGTCGGCGCCCGCGATCGTCACCTCCTCGCCGTTGCGGGGGTGCTGCGACAGGAACAGCTTGTCCAGCGTCCGCGGCCGCACGCCGACGATCTGCCGCGCCGCCTCGTTCGCAAACAGCACGACCCCTGCACGGTTCGCGACCAGCATCGGCAGGCTCAACCCCTCGCCGCTGCGGCTGTTGCCGGGTGGGGCCACGAATTCCTCCAGCCGCCACAGGAACGAGTCGGCATCGACCTTGTGCACCGACAGCCGCGTATGGCCATGGCGCGTCACCACATCCTCGCGCGCGGCACCCTGCATCGCGGCCTTGCCTTGAAGGCGATAGAGCACCGAGCCGGGATTGGCGAAATGATCCGACAACGCCGCGACCAGCGTCGAGCCGCTGCGACGCCCGAACCGCCGTTCGGCGGCGGGGTTCTGGTATCCGATCTGGCCCAGCCGGTCGGTCGCGAAACAGGGCGTGTCGTCATCCGCCGTGACCTTCGCCATCCGCACATCCACGCGGCCGCGCCGCCAGACGGTCAGGACGTCATGCGCGCGCAGCAAGAGCGTCAGCGCGGCAAAGGTCGTCCCGGCGGCAATCGCCATCAGACGCAGGCGCATGTCCGGCACCAGCAGCGCCGCGCCGAAGCAAAGCACCGCCAGCCCCGGCAGGACCAAGGCGCGCGCATTCAGCTTTTGTGCCCAGCTTACCGATGCAACTGCCATATTGCCCCCTCCTGCGGTGACGAGCATTACGGCCCCGGAAAAGTTAATCAGCGATTAACCGGGATGCGCCGCAGAAGCGAAAGATGGAACCCATCGCCCCCATCCAGCGGCGTGAGCCGAATTTCGCGCATCCGCTCCCACCCTTCGTGCCGAGACAGGAAGGCGTCGATCTGCGCGCCGTTTTCCTCGTGCAGCAACGAGCAGGTGACATAGGCGAGCCAGTCGCGCGACAGCGGCGCGACGACGTCCAAAATCTCGGCCTGGATCGCCAGAAGCTCCTCAAGCCGCGCTTCGGTCAGCGACCATTTGCCTTCGGGGCTGCGGCGCCAACTGCCCGATCCCGTGCAGGGCACATCCGCCAGAACCAGATCATAGCGGTCATCCAGCGCGTCGGCGGTGGACACCCGGGCGATCCGCACCCCTGCCCGCGCCGCCCGCACCGGCAGATCGCGCATGCGGTTCGGGTCCGCGTCATGGGCCGAAATCCGCAGCCGCGCGCGCGCCGCCATGGCCAGCGATTTGCCCCCGCCGCCCGCGCAAAAATCCAGCACCGTCTGGCCATCCTCCAGCGGCAGCGCCTCGACCACGGCCTGCGAGGCGGCGTCCTGAAGTTCCACCACCCCATCCTGCCAAGCGCGCGAGGTCTGCACCTTCCGCGCGCCACCCGTGACCTTCAACGCGCGTTCGGCCAGCGGATGCGGCTCGGTCGTCACGCCGTCTTCGGCCAGCATCACCCGCACCTCGGGGACCGAGCCGCGCGCCACGCGCAGAAACACGGGCGCGCGGTGGCGCAGCGCCTCCATCACCCCGGCGAAATCCGGCCCCAACGCATCGCGAAGCCGGGGGGCCAGCCATTCGGGGCAATCCAGCGCCTCCAGATCGGTTGGCTCGCGCGCTTCTTCGGTCGCCGGGGCGGGTGCATGGCCGATGCCGGTGAACAAGGGCGCGGGATCGGTGCCTGCCGCACGAAGGCCGCCAAGGATCAGCCCCCGCCCGGTATCCGCCCCGCCCAGCGCGGCAAAGCTGCGGCGACAACGGATCGCATCGAAGACCAGATCCCGCACCGCCGCCCGATCACCCGACCCGGCATAGCGGCTGCCCCGCGCCCAGTTGATCAGCGCCTGCTCGGCGGGAACCCCGGCCAGCCAGCGTTCAAGCACGGAAATGGCGGCGGAAAGGCGGGCGGCGGGGGTCACTGGGCGTCATCCTTGTGGTTGGTCCACCTTCGTATCCCCAGCCGGCGCCGGGGCCAAGGGGCGCCTCACCGACAGGTGGCGGCGACCTGCCGAACGGTGGCCTCGAACCGGCGGAGCAGTTCGTGCACCTCCTCCTCGGTGATGATCAGCGGCGGGCAGAAGGCGATGGTGTCGCCTATCGCGCGGATGATCAGGCCATGCTCGTGCCCCACGCGGAACACCTCCTGCCCGAATTTGCCGATCGGATCGAACTTCGCCCGCGTCTGCTTGTCGGCCACGAACTCCACCGCCGCGATCAGGCCGACGCCGCGCACCTCGCCCACCATCGGATGGTCCTGCCATTTCGCCAGCCCGGCCCGCAGCACTTCGCCCATCGCGGCGGCATGGTCCACCAGTCCGCGTTCTTCGATGATGGCAAGGTTCTCCAGCCCCACCGCCGTCGCGACCGGATGCCCCGATGCGGTATAGCCATGGCCGAACGTGCCCAGGGCCGCGCTGCCATCGGCGATGTCCTGATAGATCGCGTCCCTGAACACCACCGCCGCCAACGGCTGATAGGAGGAGGTGATCTGCTTCGACAGCACCATGATGTCCGGCTCGATCCCGAAGGTCTGGCTGCCGAACATCCGCCCGGTGCGTCCGAAGCCGCAGATCACCTCGTCCGCGACCACCAGCACGTCGTATTTGCGGCATACGGCCTGCACCTTCTCCCAATAGCCTTTCGGCGGCACGAGAACCCCGCCCGCACCGATCACCGGCTCGCCGATGAAGGCGGCGACCGTCTCCGGGCCTTCGGCGACGATCTTCGCTTCCAGTTCCTCGGCCAGACGGGTTGCGAAGGCCTCCTCGCTCTCGCCCTCGTCGGCGAAACGGTAATGGTGGGGGGTCGTCACGTGATGCACGAAGGGCAGCGGCAGATCGAAGCCGCGATGGTTCCCCGGCAGCCCCGTCAGGCTGGCCGAAGCCACGGTCACGCCATGATAGCCGTTCAGGCGGGCGATGAACTTCTTCTTCTCGGGTTTGCCGATGGCGTTGTTGCGGAACCAGACCATCTTGATGACGGTATCGTTCGCCTCGGACCCGGAATTAGTGAAGAACACCCGGTCGAGCCCCGTCATCGCGCACAGCTTTTCGGCCAGCAGGATCGACGGCTCGTGCGACTTGCCCGAGAAGGTGTGCATGAAGGGCAGCGTCTGCAACTGGCGCGTCGCCGCCTCGACCAGACGCGGCTCCGAAAAGCCCAAGGCCACACTCCACAGGCCCGACATCGCCTCGATATATTCGCGGTCCGCATCGTCGAAGACATGCACGCCCTGCCCCCGCGCCAGCACCACCGGCCCGTTGCGTTCATGCGCGCGGGCGTTGGTATAGGGGTGCAGCACATGCGCCAGATCGCGCCCGGCAAGGGAATTCGGAATGTCGTTCATGATCGCCTCCGTTCGATTGCCCCGACGATGGCACGGCCCCGCATCGCCTGTCCATGATGTCGCGGGAACCGATCCCGCGATCCCCGGTTGAGCCCCAGACCCGAAAAAGGAGCCGTCATGTTTCGTACCGCCCTCGCCGCCTCGCTTTTCGCCTTGCCCGCCTTCGCGCAGGATTTCACGCTCCCCGAACTTCCCTATGCCGCCGATGCGCTGGACCCCGTCATCAACGCGCAGACGATGGAACTGCATCACGGCAAACATCACCAGACCTATGTCGACAATCTGAACAAGGCTATCGCGGCGGGTGACGCGCCCGAGGGCACGACGCTGGAGGATCTGGTCGCCGGTGCCGGGACCTTCACGCCCGCGATCCGCAACAATGCGGGCGGACACTGGAACCACACGTTCTTCTGGGAATCCATGGCCCCCGCCGCCGAGACGGGCGAGATGTCGCCCGAATTGTCGGAGGCGATCACCACCGTCTTCGGATCGGAAGATGACTTCCGCGCAGAGTTCGAGAAGGCCGGCGCCGCCCGTTTCGGATCGGGCTGGGTCTGGCTGATCGTGAATGAACAGGACGAGCTAGAAATCACCTCGACCCCCAATCAGGACAACCCGTTGATGGACGTGGCGGACACGAAAGGCACGCCGCTTCTGGGCAACGACGTCTGGGAACACGCCTATTACCTGACCTACAACAACCGCCGCACCGAATACCTTGGCAAATGGTGGGATATCGTGGACTGGGCTGAAATCTCGGATCGATACGAGCAAGCCCTTGGGCAATAAGGTATGTTGAATCCCTTCGCGGCGGCTTTTAAGGTCGCCGCGAAGACTTAGAACGGGTCAGCCACCTTGAGCCAGCAGGACGACATCTTCGCCTTTCTTGCCGGCGGTGGCGGGGTCGAAACCCTGATGCGCCGTATGGATTGGTCGCAAACCCCGCTTGGCCCGGTGATCGGCTGGGGCCAAAGCCTTCGGACCTCCATCTCCATCGTCCTTCGCTCACCCACCCCCATCGTCATGATGTGGGGGCCGGATGCGATCCTGATCTACAACGATGCCTATGCCCGTTTCGCGGGCGGCCGGCATCCCGACATCCTTGGTCTGCCCGCCCGTGACGCATGGCCCGAAATCGCCGATCACAACCAGAACATGATCGACATCTGCCTTGCGGGCCGCGCGCTCAGCCTTCGGGACCAGCTGATGATGCTGAACCGCAACGGGGTGGCCGAGGAGGTCTATCTCGACCTGTTTTACTCCCCCGTTCCCGACGATCACGGGGTTCCGGCGGGGGCGCTGGTCATCGTCGTGGAAACGACCGACCGCGTGCTGGCCGAACGACGCCGCATCGACGAGATGCAGCGGATGCACCGGATGTTCGATCAGGCCCCCGGCTTCGTCGCGATCCTTGGCGGGCCGGATCACATCTTCGAGTTCACCAACCCCGCCTACCGCGAGCTGATCGGGGGGCGCGACGTGATCGGACAGCGCCTTGCCGACGCGATCCCAGAGGTCGTCGCGCAGGGGTTCGTGGCCCGGATGAACGCCGCCTTCCAAAGCGGAGAGCCGCATGTGGGCATCGGCACCGCCGTCTCGCTACGCCGCGACGGCAGCGGTGGGGAGGAGACGCGCAGCCTCGACTTCATCTATCAGCCGATCCGAGACGAGGGCGATCAGATCACGCATATCCTCGTGATGGGCATGGATGTGACGGAACGCGTTCGCGCGCAGGAACATCAGCGATTCCTGCTGAACGAATTGAACCACCGCGTGAAGAACTCGCTTGCCACCGTGCAAAGCGTGGTGCGCCATACGCTGCGCCAATCCTCGTCGTTGAAGGAAGCGAGCGAGTCCATCTCCGCGCGCATCCTCGCGCTGTCGCGGGCGCAGGATGTGCTGACCGGGCAAAGCTGGGCCGAAACAACGGTCGAGACGGTGCTGAGATCGGCCGTGGAGCCGATGGGCGCCCAGCGGTTCCATCTGAACGGGCCGGAGGTCGCGCTGGGCCGCAGACAGGCACTGGCCTTGTCGCTTGCGGTTCATGAACTGGCGACGAATGCAGTGAAATACGGTGCACTGGCCAATGATGACGGGACGGTGCGGATTTCTTGGGGTGTCGAGGGGAACAACGCGCCGCGGTTCCGGTTGACGTGGTTGGAACGTGGCGGCCCTCCGGTCTGCCCCCCGACAAGAAGGGGGTTCGGGATGGACGTGATTGAACGGGGACTTGGTGCCGAGTTGGACGCGGATGTGGCCATGAGCTATGCGCCCGAAGGTTTCGCGCTTGAACTCGATGCCCGGCTCGATGCGGTGAAGATTGGTTAGGTGATGAATATCATGACTGAAAGGGCCCCGAGAGTCCTGGTGGTCGAGGATGAGCTTTTCGTCGCAATGATGATCGAGGATTATCTGCGCGACCTGGGGTTCGAAGTCGTCGGCCCTGCACTTCGGCTCGAACGCGGACTGGCGCTTGCCCGCGACGAAATGCTCGATTTTGCCGTCCTTGATGTGAACCTGGCCGACAAGCCGTCCTTCCCCATCGCGGACGCGCTTCGCGACCGGGGCGTGCCTTTCATATTCGCGACCGGATATGGATCGCTTGGCCTGAACGATGCGTATCAGGGCACGCGAACGTTGCAAAAGCCCTTCGATCTTCAGGATCTGGCCGAGGCCATCGGCGACCGCGCCCGTTCCGCCTGAATTCTGCGGCCCGCGAAGCTTTACGCCCGGACGCCCCTCGTCTAATCAGGGGGAAACGAAGGGCTTTCCATGCGCATCCTCATCACGAACGACGACGGCATCAATGCCCCGGGGCTGGAAGTCCTGACCCAGATCGCGACCGAAATCGCAGGGGATGGCGGCGAAGTCTGGACCGTGGCCCCCGCGTTCGAGCAGTCGGGCGTCGGTCACGCCATCAGCTATACCCACCCCATGCTGATCGCGAAACTGGACGAACGCCGTTTCGCCGCCGAGGGCAGCCCCGCCGATTGCGTGCTGGCCGCGATCCATGACGTGCTGGAAGGCGCAAAGCCGGACCTGATCCTGTCCGGCGTCAATCGGGGCAACAATTCGGGCGAGAACGTGCTTTATTCCGGCACCATCGGCGGTGCCATCGAAGGCGCGCTGCAAGGCATCCCGGCCATCGCCCTGTCGCAGTATATGGGGCCCGAGACGCAGAAACTGGCCGACCCGTTCGACTGCGCCCGCACGCATGGCGCATCCGTCATCCGCAAACTGCTGGATCACGGGTTGTGGGACGATGCCGATTACCGCCTGTTCTACAACGTGAACTTCCCGCCCATGTCCGCAGCCGGCACCAAGGGCATCCGCGTGGCCCCGCAAGGATTCCGCCACGGCACCTGCTTTTCGACCGAGCCGCATATCTCGCCCTCGGGCAAGCGGTTCTTGTGGATCAGGGGCGGCGCGCAGCAGGCGGCGGCCTCTCCGGGCACGGATGCGGCGGTCAATCTGGACGGTCATATCTCGATCACGCCGATGCGCTGCGATCTGACCGCACATGACCGCATGGCGGAGTTGGAGCGCGCGCTGGCATGACCGACGAGGACGAGGGCATCGCGGAACGCAAGATGCGCTTCCTTTATGCGCTGCGCTCGCGTGGGATCACCGATGGTCGCGTGCTGACGGCGATGGAGCGGATCGACCGCGGCGCATTCGTCAAGGGCCTGTTCGCCGAACGCGCCTACGAGGATACCCCCCTGCCCATCGCTTGCGGCCAGACGATCAGCCAGCCTTCGGTCGTGGCCCTGATGACGCAGGCCTTGCAACTGTCGCCCCGCGACAAGGTGTTGGAGATCGGGACCGGTTCCGGCTATCAGGCCGCGATCCTGTCGCTGCTGGCCCGGCGCGTCTATACCGTCGACCGCCACCGCAGGCTGGTGCGCGAGGCGACCGAGGTGTTCCGCCAGCTGGACCTGACCAACATCACCGCCTTTGCCGCCGATGGCAGCCACGGCCTGCCCGATCAGGCCCCGTTCGACCGCATTCTGGTGACGGCGGCGGCCGAGGACCCGCCGGGGCCGCTGTTGGCACAGCTCAAGATCGGTGGCATCATGGTCGTGCCCGTGGGGCAGACCGATGCCGTGCAGAACCTGATAAAGGTCACCCGGCACGAGACGGGTTTCGAATACGAGGAAATGCGCCCGGTGCGCTTCGTCCCGCTGGTCGAAGGGCTGGGGTCCGAATGAACGATGGCAAAAGCCACAAGCAAGAGGTTAGGGCAATGATCTCCAACAAGCGCCTGCGTGCGATTTCCATGCTGTCGGTCGCCATCCTGGTGGCCGCCTGTTCCGACCAGCCGATGGACTGGGATTTCCGCAACGGCCTGAACACGCGCGATGCGGCGTTGAATGCGACGCAGGCGCGTCCGCAGGCGGATGCGCAGGGCATCATCTCCTATCCCGGATATCAGGTCGTGATCGCGCGTCAGGGCGAAACGGTCGCCGCGATCGCATCGCGCGTGGGCACGACGCCCGCGGAACTGGCGCGTTACAATGCCATCGACGCGAACACCCCCCTGCGCGGGGGTGAGGTGATCGCCCTGCCGAACCGGGTTGCCAGTGCCGCACCCGCCGCCGCCCCGGTCTCGGGCGGGATCACGACGGGCGCGATCTCGGTCACGGAACTGGCCTCGGGCGCGATCGACCGGTCGCAAGCCGCGGCCCCCGCGCCCGCCGCCCCCGTCGCCGCCGCGCCGCAGCCCGCACAGCACCGCGTCGCGCGCGGAGAGACGGCCTATTCCATCGCCCGCAGCTACAACGTCTCGCCCAAGGCGCTGGCCGAATGGAACGGGCTGGACGCGAACCTGTCGCTGCGCGAGGGGCAGATGCTGATGATCCCGGTCGCGACCGCCGCAGCCCCCGCACAGCCCAGCGCGCCGGGCGCGGGATCTTCCGCACCCGTCCCGCCCTCGGCCGCCGATCCGCTGCCACAGGAGGCGACCATTCCGGCATCGGCGGCCCAGCCTGGCCCCGCCTCGCCCGCCATGGGCGAACAGCGCACCAGCAGCGCGCGTTTCGCAATGCCCGCCAGCGGCAGCATCATCCGCGGATACCAGAAGGGCAAGAATGAGGGGATCGACATTGGCGCCACCGCCGGATCGTCCGTCGTGGCCGCGGCGGACGGAACGGTCGCCGCGATCACGCGCGATACGGATCAGGTGCCAATCCTCGTGCTGCGCCATGCCGACAACACGCTGACCGTCTATGCCGGGATCGACGGGCTGACGGTGGCCAAGGGCGCCTCCGTCTCGCGCGGGCAGAAGGTTGCGGTGGTCCGGCAGGCCGCCTCGCCCTTCCTGCATTTCGAGGTTCGCAAGGGCTTCGAAAGCGTCGATCCGATGCCCTATCTGCAATGATGCCGGCGCTGCCCGCGTCATTGCGGGCAGCTTGCCTCAGGGCGTGATCCTGGTTGGAATCACCATCGTCTCCTCGGGCAAGGCAAGGGGTGCGAAATCCGGGAACCCGTCGTCGCAATAGTCCTGCGCATCCACGAAACTCATCCGGTCATAGAAGTTGCCAAGACCGTATTCCTCGATCGAAAGATCACGGTAGCGTTCGACGATGGCGTCGTAATTCTGCTTCAGCGCAAGATTTTCCGGGTCCAGCCCGCTGACCAGCACCAGCCCAGTCGGGGCGCAGTCCAGAACCTTGATCGTCAGATCCGGCCTGAATTCCTGCAAGATCGGGATCAATTTCCACACATCCCCAGTCCATTCGCCCTTCGGGATGTTGTCCAGATTGCGCGTCGTCATCCCCAGAGAGGATGGGCAGCAATCATGCAACGCGATGACCCCCTCTCGTCTGCTTGCAGCCTCGGCATTCATGAAATCGCGCAGCAGATATTCGAAAAGGTGCATACCGTCCAGAAAGCTGAAGGACAGGCGCGCCTGAATGGCACCCAGAAACCCCGTGCCGAAGAACGCGTCGCTGGTATCCTGAATGACATGCAGCGCCGGTTTCTGCCCGATGACGTTGGTCTCTATCTTGAAGAACGGATCGACCGCGATGGTCTTGCTGCGCGACGGGGCGATGGTCGTTCCGGTCCTGCACCCAACCTCCAGATACCAGTCGAAGATATGGCGGCGATGAAGCCGGCGGAGGAAGCGAGTATATTTCAGGCCCTTCGGACGGATATACATGCAGTATTCACCTTTGACGTGCATTGAACCCGAGCCTGTCAACTCGGCCCAATCCCGTCAATCGGTTCTGCATCTGAAGATGGTCGGGGCGAGAAGATTCGAACTTCCGACCTACGGTACCCAAAACCGTCGCGCTACCAGGCTGCGCTACGCCCCGAACGCCGTCTTCCTATCGCGGTTGTCACGCCTTGAAAAGCCTCATTCGGCGCAGGGCCAGACGGCTGCTTCGCCAAAGGCCGGATGGCGCATCTGCGTGCCCGGGGCGATGCCCATGCGTCGTGCAAGACCGCCGTTGATCTCCAGCACCGCAAGGATTTCGTCGCCACCCGGGATGGCGGTGCGATCAAGCGGCTTGGCATTTTCATGCACGCGCCGAACGGTTCCGGTGCGGTCCAGAAACACCATGTCCAACGGGATCAGCGTGTTCTCCATCCAGAAACTGACGGATTGCGGCTGTTCATAGATGAAGAGCATCCCGGCGGACCGGGGCATCGATTCGCGGTGCATCAGCCCGCGTGCCCGTTCCGCGGCATCATCCGCAATCTCGACCGAAAACCGCGCGCTGCCGCCGTCGCCCCGCAACTCGACCGTGTCGGCGCGGCATCCCGCATGCGCAGAGGCGGGCATCAGCAGCGCGGCAAGGGCCAGCGCCGCCTTCATGCGCCGGACCGGGCCGCAGCCTCCCACGAGACGACCTGAACGGCCATGCGCCCGCGCTTGCCCTCGATGATCCGCAGGGCGACGGCCTCGCCCGCGCCCAGATCGGAAAAGCCCGAAACACGCAGCACTTCGATGTGGATAAAGACATCCTCGGGGCGGCCGAAGACGTTGGCAAAGCCGAAGCCCTTGCCCTTGTCGAACCATTTGACCCGCGCCGGCTCCATAGGGCAGGCAGCGATTTCTTCGGGCGTCGCAAGCGTCGCACCATCGCCAAGCGGCAAGGCCATGCCCGGAGGCGGCTCGATCGAAAGCACTTCGACCGCCTGTGCGCCGCGCTGCGTCGCCTGAACCCTGACCTCTATCTCGGCGCCGTCGGCAACCGAACTTTGACCGTAATTGCGTAGGACATTGGCGTGAAGAAGGATGTCGGAAGCATTATCTTCGCTTACGATGAACCCGAAACCTTTTGCCGGGTCGAACCATTTTACACGACCTTGCACCACACGCAGGGTCTTATCCACATCTTCCATCAGTAGAGCCGTCTTCCTCGGTAAGACCCCAGGAGCGAAAGCTTGCGATCATCACGATCCGTTGGCAAGCCGTAAAACACCCCTAAGGCGAACATTGTAACTTCTACCCGCCCGACCGGCGAATAATTCAGGGGTTGAGCCTATCGATTACCCAATCCTCCCCATCCCTGCGCCAGCGAAAGCGGTCGTGCAGGCGGAACGCCCCATCCGCCCAGAATTCGATCTCCTGCGGAACGATGCGAAGACCGCCCCAGAACGGCGGGCGGGCGGGCGCGGCACCGTGCCGTGCGGTCTGGCGCGCAACCTCGGCCACCAGCGCAGTGCGCGAGCTCAGCGGTCTGCTCTGCTTCGACGCCCAGGCGCCAAGCCGGCTTTGCAGCGAACGGGAGGCATAATACGCATCCGCCTGCGGACCCTCCTCGCGCGTGACCTCGCCCCTGACGCGAATCTGGCGGCGCAACGATTTCCAGTGCATGACGAAGGCCGCCTTGCCGGAGGCCGCGATCTCCTCGCCCTTGGCGCTTTCGTAATTGGTATAGAAAACAAAGCCCCCGTCCTCGATTTCCTTCAGCAGGACCATGCGGACATTGGGCATTCCCAGAGAATCAACGGTGGCAAGGGCGATGGCATTGGGATCGTTCGGCTCGGACGCATCGGCTTCGGCAAGCCAGGCACGTGCAATGGCGAACGGCGATTCGCCTGCGAATATTCCGCTCCTATCAACCATTTGCCACTCCTCGTTCTTCGTTTCGCGCGGACCCTAGGCAAATGTCCCGGAAACGCAAGTTGCCGCGGCTTGATGCGGCCAAAAGTATAGCCTAAACCCGCAAGATAACGATAACGTGGCGGAGTGAAGCCGGATGACGAACGGATTGCTGGCTGGAAAGCGCGGACTCATCATGGGTCTGGCAAATGACAAGTCGATCGCGTGGGGCATCGCAAAGGCCTGTGCCGAACAAGGGGCCGAGCTTGCTTTCTCCTATCAGGGCGATCAGCTGAAGAAACGGGTGGAGCCTCTGCTCGCCTCGATCGGCAGCGAGATCATGGTCGAATGCGATGTCGCCGACGATGCGTCGATGGATGCGCTGTTCGACACGCTGAAGGAAAAATGGGGCAAGCTGGATTTCGTGGTCCACGCCATCGGCTTCTCCGACAAGAACGA
Source organism: Falsirhodobacter xinxiangensis (assembly GCF_004959935.1). GTDB lineage: Bacteria > Pseudomonadota > Alphaproteobacteria > Rhodobacterales > Rhodobacteraceae > Falsirhodobacter > Falsirhodobacter xinxiangensis. The sequence goes on from NZ_SMYN01000001.1 coordinate 41,413, forward strand.
ATTGCGCGGACGTTACGTCGATACGACCTCGGCCAACTTCCGCATGACGATGGACATTTCCGTCTACAGCTTCACCGCTGTCTGCCAACGCGCGTCGGCGATGATGCCGGATGGCGGCAGCCTTCTGACGCTGACCTATTACGGCGCGGAAAAGGTGATGCCGCATTACAACGTCATGGGCATCGCGAAATCCGCGCTGGAGACGTCGGTGAAATACATCGCCGAGGATCTGGGCAAGGACGGCATCCGCTGCAACGCGATCTCGGCCGGCCCGATCAAGACGCTGGCGGCATCGGGCATCGGCGATTTCCGCTACATCATGAAATGGAACGAGCTGAACTCGCCGCTGCGCCGCAACGTCACGCAGGACGAGGTCGGGAAATCCGCGCTGTATCTGCTGTCGGACCTTGCATCCGGCGTGACGGGCGAATGCCTGCATGTGGATGCGGGCTATCACGTCGTCGGCATGAAGGCCGTGGACGCGCCCGACATCGACGCCGGCCACAAATGACGCTGGCCGCATTCCTTGCGGTGTCGACGCTGCTGACGCTGGGGGCAATCAGCCCCGGCCCAGCCGTGCTGATGTCGGCCCGCACGGGCGTGACCGAAGGAATGCGGACCGGGTTCTTCCTTGCGCTGGGCATCGGGCTTGGCGCGGTGATCTGGGGCGGGCTGGCGCTGTCGGGCCTGTCCGCCCTGTTCGTCTGGGCGCCTTCGCTGCTTTGGGCGTTCAAGATCGCGGGCGGGCTTTATCTGGTCTGGATGGCGGTGCAGATGTGGCGCCATGCGTCCGAGCCGCTGGTCCAGACCGCCGCGCCAGTCCCGCGCTCGGCCCTGTCCGCCTTCCGCCTCGGCCTGTGGACGCAGCTTTCCAATCCCAAACCTGCCGTCACCCTGTCTGCGATCTTCATCGGAATGGTCCCGGCGGGAACGGCCGTCTGGGTTCTGATTGCCCTTCTGGCCGTAAGCTTCACGGCCGAAACGGTGTGGAACACCGCCGTTGCACGGATATTTTCGTTGCAGCGGATGCGGGGCATCTATATCGGCGCGAAATCCTTGATCGACCGCTGCTTCGGCGGGCTTCTGGCCGCGCTGGGCATCAAGATCGCCACGACCTGAGAGGTTCCAGCCATGGCTCCAGCCGACCGTCTTCCGCATGAAAAAGGGTTCCACATCAGCTGGGACCAGATCCACCGTGACAGCCGCGCGCTGGCCTGGCGTCTGGACGGCCAAGGCCCCGACGATGGCGCATGGCGCGCGGTGGTCGGCATCACGCGCGGCGGGCTGGTTCCCGCGATGATCGTCAGCCGCGAGCTTGACGTGCGCGTGGTCGATACGATCAGCGTCAAAAGCTACAACCACCAGTCCCGCGCCGAAGCGGTCGTGACCAAATCGCCGCAGGCCGATCTGATGGGCGACGGCACCGGCATCCTGATCGTGGACGATCTGGTGGACAGCGGCAAGACGCTGGAACTGGTGCGCAAGCTGTATCCCAAGGCTCATTTCGCGACCGTCTATGCCAAGCCGCAGGGCCGCCCGCAGGTCGATACCTTCATCACCGAGGTGAGTCAGGACACGTGGATCTTCTTCCCGTGGGATATGGCGCTGCAATACGTCCAGCCCTATCGCGGCAAGGATTGATGCACCTGAACCCCGCCATGGCCGCAACCTTCGCGCCCCCGGTGATGGAGGCGCGGCGCTGGCTGGACGGGGTCGTCTTTCCGCAGGACCGCCCGCTGATCAATGTCAGCCAGGCCGCCCCGGTCGATCCCCCGCCCCTCGCGCTGCGAGAGGCGCTGGCCGAGGCGGCGCTGAACGATCCGTCGGCGCATCTCTATGGCCCCGTTCTGGGCAAGCCGGAACTTCGGGCCGAAGTCGCATCGCGATGGTCGCGCGCCTATGGCGGCAGCATCGCACCGGAACAGGTCGCGATCACCCAAGGCTGCAATCAGGGCTTCACAGCCGTCATGGCCACGCTCGCCGCGCCAGGGGACGAGGTGATCCTGCCGACGCCATGGTATTTCAACCACAAGATGTGGCTGAGCATGTCCGGCGTCCGCGCGGTTCCGCTGACCACCGGCCCCGACCTGCTGCCCGACCCCGACCGGGCCGAGGCGCTGATCGGCCCGCGCACCCGCGCCATCGTGCTTGTCACGCCCAACAATCCGGGCGGCGTCGAATATCCCGCCGATCTGGTCGCCGCCTTCGCCGACATCGCACGGCGGCACGGCATCGCGCTGGTGCTGGACGAAACCTATCGCGATTTCGACAGCCGCATGGGCGCGCCGCACGATCTGTTCCGTGACCCCGACTGGGCGCGGGTGCTGATCCATCTCTATTCTTTCTCCAAGGCCTACCGCCTGACGGGCCACCGCGTGGGTGCCGTCGTCGCCAGCACCCAGCGGCTGGCCGAGGTCGAGAAATTCCTCGATACGGTCGCCATCTGCCCGTCCCAGCTTGGGCAGATCGGCGCGCTGTGGGGCATGCGCCATCTTGGCCATTGGCTGGGGGGCGAACGGCAGAACATCCTGACGCGCCGCGCCGCGATGACCTCGGGCTTTCGCAACCTGCCCGATTGGCGGCTGATGGGCTGTGGCGCCTATTTCGCCTATGTCGAACACCCCTATCCCATGCCGTCCGATCAGCTTGCCCGCAGGCTGGTGCATGACGCCTCGATCCTGATGCTGCCGGGCACGATGTTCCAACCCGAGGGCGCCGGACGCGGCGAGCTTCGCATCGCCTTCGCCAATATCGACGCGGTCGGGATTGCCGAGCTGTTCAAACGTCTGACAGCTTTGTCCCTATAATCTTGCCCCCCCGTCCGCGAATGACTAGGAATGCGCGAAACATTCCGGCTGGGGGCGCGACATGGCGACGAAGAAAAGCAAGACGATGTCCGTCGTGGTCTGGGGCATCGTGGGCGTCATGGTCGTCGGCGGCTTCGGGATGACGGGCCTTGGCGGCACGGTCACCTCCATCGGGTCGGTCGGTAGCCAGAAGATCGAGACGAACACTTACGCCCGCGCCTTGCAGCAAGAACTTCAGAACATCAGCCAACAGACCGGCCAGCCGATGACGCTGGCGCAAGCGCAGCAGTTCGGCCTGGACCAGCAGGTGCGCCAGCGACTGATCTCTGCCGCCGCGCTCGCGGACGAGGCGGACCGGATCGGCCTATCGGTGGGCGATGCGACGCTGGCGCAGGAAATCCGCAGCAACCGCGCGTTTTCCGGCACGGCGGGGCAATTCGACCGCGACACCTATGCGATGGTGCTGCGCCAGAACGGGCTGACCGAAGCCACGTTCGAGGACAGCCTGCGCACCGACATCGCACGCGGCCTTCTGGTCGGCGCGACGGCGGGCGGCTTCACCGCCCCGGCCGCATTGACCGACACGCTCTACAACTTCATCGGCGAGCGTCGCGGCTTCTCGCTTCTGCGGTTGACCGAGGCGGATCTGGCCGAACCCATCGCGCAACCGACCGATGCCGACCTGCAAGCCTTCTACGACGCCCATATCGCCGATTTCACCGCCCCCGAGGCACGCCGCGTCACCTATGCCGCGCTGATCCCCGAGGAACTGGCCCCGACGCTGCCCGTCGATGACGCCGCCCTGCGCGCGCTCTATGACCAGCGGATCGACGAATTCGTGCAACCCGAACGCCGTCTGGTCGAACGGCTGGTCTTCCCGGACCAAGCCGCCGCCGACGCCGCCAAAGCGCGCATCGACGCAGGGGAATCCTTCGAGACGATCGTTGCCGAACGCGGGCTGGAGTTGATGGATGTGGACATGGGCGACGTCGCACCAGCCGATCTTGGCGAGGCCGGAGACGCGGTCTTCGCGCTGGCGGAACCGGGCGTCGTCGGCCCCTTCAACTCCAACTTCGGCCCGGCGCTGTTCCGCATGAACGGCGTTCTTGCCGCGCATGAGGTGACCTTCGACGAGGCGCGAGAGGATCTGGCGACCGAATACCAGCTCGATACCGCCCGGCGCGAGATCGGCGCGCGGGTGCAGGAATTCGAGGATGCTCTGGCCGATGGCGCGACGATCGAAGACCTTGGCGACATGGGGATGCGTATCGCCACCGTTGACGTCTCCGACGCGACCGAGGATCAGATCGCGGGCTATCCCGCATTCCGCAACGCCGCGAACGACGCGCAGCAGGGCGACTTCCCGGAAATCTTCCAGCTTGACGATGGCGGTCTTGCCGCGCTGCGACTGGACGAAATCGTGCCTCCTGCCCCGATCCCGCTGGATCAGGTGCGTGACCGCGTGGCCGAAGGCTGGCGCAGCGAAAAGCTGCACGAGGCGCTGGCCGCCCGCGCCGCCGAAGCGCAAGCCGACGGCAACCTGAACGCCTATGGCCTTGTGGACGTGACGCAGCAGATCGCGCGCGACGGCACCGTCGCCGGTGCGCCCGATACGATGATCCCGACATTGTTCACCATGGATCAGGGCGAGGTCCGCACCATCGAAGGCCCAGAATTCGTCGGCGTCTTGCGTCTGGACAGCATCCAGCCCGCCGCTACCGAAGGCGAAGCCGCCGCGGCACTGAAGGGCGCGATCTCGGCCCAGGCCGAGGATTCGCTGGCCAATGACGCGCAGACGCTGTTCACGCAGGCCGTCGCGGATCAGGCGGGCATCCGTCTGGATCAAGCCGCCATCGACGCCGTCCACGCGCAGATCCCCTGAGGACAAGATGAAGATCACCCCTTCCTTCGAGGAGTTCGAGCGCGGCTGGAACGCGGGCGAAAATCAGGTCATCCACGCCCGCATCGCCGCCGACCTCGACACGCCCGTATCGCTGATGATGAAGCTGACCGAGGCGCGGTCGGACACGTTCATGCTGGAATCCGTGACGGGGGGCGAGGTCCGGGGCCGCTATTCCGTCGTGGGCATGAAGCCCGATCTGATCTGGCGCTGTCACGGAACCACCTCGCAGATCAACCGCGAGGCGCGTTTCGACCGCGACACCTTCGCCGATCTGGACGGTCATCCGCTGGACACGCTGCGCGCGCTGATCGCGGAATGCCGCATTCCGATGCCGGCTGACCTGCCCCCCATCGCGGCGGGGCTGTTCGGCTATCTCGGCTATGACATGATCCGGCTGGTGGAACATCTGCCCGATGTGAACCCCGATCCGCTGGGCCTGCCCGACGCGGTGCTGATGCGCCCCTCGGTCGTGGCGGTGCTGGACGGGGTGAAGGGCGAGGTGACGGTCGTCGCCCCCGCATGGATCGGATCGGGGCTGACGGCCCGCGCCGCCTATGCCCAGGCTGCCGAGCGTGTGGCAGATGCGCTCCGCGATCTGGACCGCGCCCCCCCCGCCCGCCACGACTTCGGCGAGGCGCTGCCTTTGGGCGCACTGCAATCGAACTTCACCCATGACGGCTACAAACAGGCGGTCGAGCGTGCCAAGGATTACATCCGCGCGGGCGACATCTTTCAGGTCGTCCCCTCGCAGCGCTGGTCGCAGCATTTCCCGCTGCCGCCCTTCGCGCTCTATCGCAGCCTGCGGCGGACGAACCCGTCGCCCTTCATGTTCTTCTTCAATCACGGCGGTTTCCAGATCGTCGGGGCCAGCCCAGAAATCCTCGTGCGGCTGCGCGATGGCGAGGTGACGATCCGTCCCATCGCCGGCACCCGCAAACGCGGCGCGACCCCCGCCGAAGACAAGGCGCTGGAAGAGGACCTGCTGTCGGACAAGAAGGAACTGGCCGAACACCTGATGCTGCTGGACCTTGGCCGCAACGATGTGGGCCGGGTCGCCAAGGTCGGCACCGTGAAGCCGACCGAGAAGTTCATCATCGAACGCTACAGCCACGTCATGCACATCGTGTCGAACGTGGTGGGAGAGATCGCCGACGGTCAGGATGCGCTGTCGGCTCTGCTGGCGGGGCTGCCCGCAGGCACGGTGTCTGGCGCCCCGAAGGTCCGCGCGATGGAGATCATCGATGAGCTGGAGCCGGAAAAGCGCGGCGTCTATGGCGGCGGCGTCGGCTATTTCGCCGCCAATGGCGAGATGGACTTCTGCATCGCCCTGCGCACCGCCGTGGTGAAGGACGAAACCCTGTATATCCAAGCGGGGGGCGGCGTCGTCTTCGACAGCGACCCCGAGTCGGAATATCAGGAAACCGTGAACAAAGCCGGTGCGCTGCGCCGTGCGGCGGAAGATGCGGGTCTGTTCGCCCGGCGCGGCAACGCCTAGCGCGGCAGCATCATCACGGCGCTGGCGGGGGCAAGAGAAACCGACCCCGCCTCGCCCGAGGTCGCCCAGAGCGTCAGGCCCTGCACCGTCTCGGTCCGCGCCTCGCCCACCACGACGACCTGCCCGTCCTGCGCGGCCCGAAACGCCGCCCGGTCGAGGTATCCGCGAATGACGTCGGCATCCTCGCCCCCCGCGTCCAGCTTGCGGAAGATCCGCGCCGCGGGCAGCCCGTCGCGCCGCGCGACCTGATCCGCCGTGTTCGGCCCGTTGTTCCACGTCAGCAGCCCGCGCCCCTGTTCCTCCAGCACGCGGACGGTGCGAGTGGCAAATCCCTGATCGGCGCGAAAGCCGCCCTGTTCGACATCCATCACGGCCACCGCTTCGGGCAGCACCTTGGCATGGGCGGTCAGCCCTGCCTCCGGCCCCGGCGCTTCGCCCAGACCCGTGGCAAGGATCACCACCTCCTGCCCCGATGCGCGATAGGTCCGGGCCGCATCCGCCGCCCCCGCCGCCGAGGGATCGATGGCGAAAGTCACCGGAAACGGCAGCCCCGCCAGCGCACCACGATCCAGCGCCCCGCCCCGATCAATCAGCACGACCGCGAATAACGGCCTGCCCGAGTCCTGAAACGCGCGGGCGAACCGTTTCAACGGCGGATCGACCGGAACAGGCGCGGGTGCGGGCGCCTCGACCACCGGCATGGGCGCTGGCGTGGGGACTCTGATCTCCGGCATCAGCTGGGCGGCGATGCGGCCCGGCGGTTCGGCCAGCTGCGACGCCGCCGCCAGCCCGAACACTCCTACCGCGCAACCCCAGATCACGCCTGTCAGAATACCACGGCCCACTCGTCACCCCATCATTCCATGACAGTGCGCCCCTTGACGCCCTGCCGCCCCTTGGCCCATCTATAGCGCGACCCGTGACGCGGTTCACCCCCTTAAGCGACGGACCGCGACATGCTGCTCCTTATCGATAACTACGACAGTTTCACCTACAACCTCGTGCACTATCTGGGCGAGCTTGGCGCGGACGTGACCGTCCGCCGCAACGACGCGCTGGATGTGCAGGAGGCGATGGCGATGAACCCGTCCGCCATCGTGCTGTCGCCCGGCCCCTGCGATCCGGCGCAGGCGGGCATCTGCCTTGCGCTGACCGAAGCCGCCGCGGAAACCCGCACCCCACTGCTGGGCGTCTGCCTCGGTCATCAGACCATCGGACAGGCCTTCGGCGGCAAGGTCGTCCGCTGCCACGAGATCGTGCACGGCAAGATGGGCGCGATGCTGCATGAAGGAAAAGGCATGTTTGCGGGCCTGCCCTCGCCGTTCCAGGCGACGCGCTATCATTCGCTGATGGTGGAACGCGAAAGCCTGCCCGATTGCCTGGAGGTGACGGCGTGGCTGGAGGATGGCACCATCATGGGCCTGCGTCACCGGGCCCTGCCCATCGAGGGCGTGCAGTTCCACCCCGAAAGCATCGCGTCGGAGCACGGGCATCAGATGATGCGCACCTTCCTGCAATCGGCGAAGGCGCTGGCATGACTGATGCGTTCAAACCCCTGATCGGCGTCGCCGCCGAACGTGCCCTGACCGCGGGCGAAGCGTCGACCGCCTTCACCGCCCTGTTCGACGGTCAGGCGACCCCCGCGCAGATGGGCGGTCTGCTGATGGCCCTGCGCACACGCGGCGAAAGCGTCGAGGAATATGCCGCCGCCGCCGCCGCGATGCGCGCCAAGTGCGTGCCGGTCCGCGCGCCCGAAGGGGCCATCGACATCGTCGGCACCGGCGGCGACGGCAAGGGCACGCTGAACATTTCGACCGCGACCGCCTTTGTCGTGGCGGGCGCGGGCGTGCCAGTGGCGAAACACGGCAACCGCAACCTGTCGTCGAAATCCGGTGCGTCCGATGCGCTGACCGCGCTGGGCCTGAACGTGATGGTCGGCCCGGACGTGGTGGAGCAATGTCTGGCCGAGGCCGGGATCGGTTTCATGATGGCCCCGATGCACCACCCCGCCACGCGTCACGTCATGCCGGTGCGGATCGAGCTTGGGACGCGCACGCTGTTCAACATCCTTGGCCCGCTGACCAATCCGGCAGGGGTGAAACGGCAGCTTACGGGCGCCTATTCCGCCGACCTGATCCGCCCGATGGCCGAGGTCCTGCGCCTTCTGGGCAGCGAAAAGGCATGGCTGGTCCATGGCGGCGACGGCACGGACGAGCTTGCGCTGTCGGCCCCCTCCAAGGTCGCCGCGCTGGAGAATGGCGAGATCCGAGAATTCGAGATCGCCGCCGAGGATGCTGGCCTTCCCGCCCATCCGTTCGAAGCGATCGTCGGCGGCACCCCCGAGGATAACGCCAAAGCCCTGCGCGCGCTGATGGACGGCGCACGGGGCGCTTACCGCGATGCGGTGCTGCTGAACTCGGCCGCTGCGCTGATCGTCGCGGGGCGGGTAAATACCCTGCCCGAAGGCGTTGAAATCGCGCGCGAAAGCATCGACAGCGGCGCGGCGCGCGACCGGATCGCGCTTCTGGCCCGCATCACCAACGGGGGCGCATGATGGCGACCATCCTCGACAAGATCAAAGCCTACAAGCTGGACCACATCGCAGCCTGCAAAGCCAAGGCACCGCTGGACGAGGTGGAAGCCGCCGCCAGCGCCGCGCCTGCCCCGCGCGGTTTCGCCCGCGCGCTGGCCGAAGCCCCGCGCCACGCGCTGATTGCCGAGATCAAGAAGGCCAGCCCCTCGAAGGGCCTGATCCGCGAAGACTTCAACCCGCCCGCGCTCGCGAAAGCTTACGAGGCGGGCGGCGCGACCTGTCTTTCGGTGCTGACCGACGGGCCTTCGTTCCAAGGCCACGACAGCTTCCTGACCGCCGCGCATGACGCAACCAACCTGCCCTGCCTGCGCAAGGATTTCCTTTACGACACCTATCAGGTGGCCGAGGCGCGGGCGCTGAAGGCCGATTGCATCCTGATCATCATGGCCTCGGTATCCGACGCACAGGCCGCCGAACTGGAAGACGCCGCGATCCGCTGGGGCATGGACGCGCTGATCGAGGTGCATGACGAGGCGGAACTGGACCGCGCGCTGCGCCTGAAATCGCCGCTGATCGGCATCAACAACCGCAACCTGCACACGTTCGATCTGTCGCTGGACACCTTCCGCCGCCTGTCGAAACTGGTGCCCGAGGATCGGCTGCTGGTCTGCGAAAGCGGCATCTTCACGCCGGACCATTTGGCCGACATGGCCACTCACCGCGCCAAGGCGTTCCTGATCGGGGAAAGCCTGATGCGCCAGCCGGACGTGACGGCCGCGACGAAGGCGCTGCTGGCATGACGCTGACGCATTTCGACGGGTCGGGACGCGCGCATATGGTCGATGTCTCGGACAAGCCCGCGACCGCCCGCATCGCCACCGCCGCCGCCGAGGTGCGGATGAGCGCAGAGACGCTGGCCCTGATCGGACGGGCGGAAAAGGGTGACGTGCTGGGCGTTGCGCGGCTGGCCGGGATCATGGGCGCGAAGAAGACGTCCGAACTGATCCCGCTGTGCCATCCGCTGCCGATCACCAAGGTTTCGGTCGATCTGACCCCCGACCCCGCGCTGCCCGGTGTGCGCATCGAAGCGACCGTCAAGACCACCGGCCAGACCGGGGTGGAGATGGAGGCGCTGACCGCCGCGACCACTGCCGCGCTCACGGTCTATGACATGCTGAAGGCGGCGGAAAAGGGGATGGAGATCCAGAACGTCCGCCTGCTGCTGAAGGATGGCGGCAAGTCCGGGCGGTATCAGCGATGATCCCGGTCGAGGAGGCGCTGGCCCGCGTTCTGGCGCTGGCGAATACCCCCGGCGCCGAGACCGTCGCACTCGACCGCGCTGCGGGCCGCGTCATGGCCACCCCCGCCACCGCGCGGCGCGACCAGCCGCCCTTCGACGCCGCCGCGATGGATGGATACGCCGCCGCCGAAGGAACCGCCTTCACTGTCATCGGAGAATCCCGCGCGGGCGGCGCCTTTGCGGGCCGCATCGGCACGGGCGAGGCTGTCCGCATCTCGACCGGCGCGCCCGTTCCCGCCGGCGCGACCCGCGTGATCATGCAAGAGGATGTGCAGCGGATCGGCGACCGCATCACCGTGACCGGCACCTCGCCCGGCGCGCATATCCGCCGCCGGGGTCAGGACTTCGCCGCCGGACACAGCCTTGCGCCCCGCCGTCTGCGGCCCGCCGATCTTGCCCTGCTGGCCGCGATGGATGTGCCGCAGGTCGAGGTGCTGCGCCGTCCGACCGTCGCGCTGATCTCCACCGGCGACGAATTGGTGATGCCCGGCGATCCGGCGCGCGACGATCAGATCATCTCTTCCAACGGTTTCGCGCTGAAGGCCATGGTCGAGGCGGAGGGCGGCACGGCGCGGATGCTGCCCATCGCCCCGGATGACGAGGCGAGCCTGCGGCTCATGCTGGACATGGCGCGGGATGCCGACGTGATCGTGACCATCGGCGGCGCGTCGGTGGGCGATCACGATCTGGTCGGCCGCGTGCTGGCGGATGTCGGCATGGACCTTGCGTTCCACAAGGTTGCCATGCGTCCGGGCAAGCCGCTGATGGCGGGGCGCATCGGCAATTCCACGCTGCTGGGCCTGCCGGGGAACCCGATCTCGGCCATCGTCTGCGGGCATCTTTTCCTGCTGCCGCTGCTGCGCAGGATGCAGGGGCTGGAGCCCATGGCGGCGATCCGACAAGCAAGGCTGGCCGCGCCGCTGGCGGCGAACGGCCCCCGCGCGCATTACATGCGGGCGAGCCTTGATGGCGACACGATCACCGCCTTCGACAAACAGGACAGCGCCCTGCTGGTCGCGCTGGCCGAAGCCGATGCGCTGCTGATCCGCCCCATCGGCGATCCCGCGCGCGAGGCGGGCGAGACGGTGGATTACCTGCCGATCTGAAACCCTTTCGCGACTTCGGCGTTGCCCATCAAGGAGGACCCGCGATGGCACGCAGCGCATACTGGAAAGGTTATCTGAAACTGTCGCTCGTGACCTGCCCGGTCGCGATGGTTCCCGCCACGACCGAGGCGGAAAAGGTGCGGTTCCACATCCTGAACCGCGCGACGGGAAACCGGGTGATCGCGCGATACCTCGACAGCGGGACCGGCAAGCCCGTGGCCGAGGATGACGAGGTCAAAGGCTTCCCGCGCGGCGAGGATGATCATGTCATCCTTGAGGACGAGGAGCTTGAGGCGGTTGCGCTGGAAAGCACTCGCACCATCGACATCGACATGTTCGTGCCCGCCGAAAGCATTGGCTGGATCTGGCTGGACACGCCCTATTACCTGTCGCCCAATGGCAAGGTCGGCGAGGAAGCCTTCGCCGTCATCCGCGAGGCGATGGCAGCCACGAAGACGGTCGGCATATCCCGCCTTGTCATTGCCCGCCGCGAACGCGCCGTGATGCTGGAGCCGCGCGAGAATGGCATCATCCTGTGGACCCTGCACTATGGCGACGAGGTCCGCGAGCCGCAGGGGGCCGACGAGGAAAAAGCCCCGACACGCCAACTTACCATGGTCAAGAAGCTGATCGACGCCCGCAAACGCGACTGGGACCCGGCGATGGTCAAGGACCCGGTGCAGGAGACGCTGCTGAAGATGGTCGCCGCCCGCAAACGCAAGAAGAAGCCGGCGGCGAAGAAGAAAGAGGAAAGCAACGTCGTCGATATCATGGACGCCCTGAAGCGGAGCCTTGCAAAGAAATAGCCGCCGCGCGCCAGTCGTCCCACGGATCGTCCGTGCGTTCGGCCATATTCAGCACGGTAAATTGCGCGGGCCCTATATCGGGCAGCTCCTCCCACCCGACAGGCGCTGACACCGGGGCGCCGGGCCGCGCACGGGTGGAATAGGCGCAAACCGCCGTGGCGTTGCGCTGGTTGCGAAGATAGTCGATCAGCACCTTGCCCTTGCGTTTCGACTTGGTGATCGTCGCGACGAAACGCTCCGGGCTGTCAGCGGCCATCTCCTGCGCCATTCGGCGGGTGAACGCCTTCACGGCTGCCCAGCCCGCTTTCGGCACAAGCGGCGCCACCACATGCAGCCCCTTCCCGCCCGAGGTTTTCACGAACCCCGTCAGCCCCGCCGCAGCCATCCGCTCGCGCACCTCGGTCGCCGCCTCCAGTATCAGCGGCCAATCCGCACCATCGCCGGGATCGAGGTCCATGACGATCATATCGGGCCGCTCCATCGCCTTCGCGGTCGCACCCCAAGGGTGGATTTCCAGCACGCCGGACTGGACCAGCGCCAGCAGACCGTCCAGATCGTCGATGCCGATCAAAGGCTCCTCGCCGGGGGTCTTGGCGTCGCGGATACGGCGAACCTTGTCGCTCATCCCCTTCCACGCGTGCTTCTGGAAAAAGCTCTTGCCGCCCACGCCATTGGGCGATCGCAGCAGCGCCAAGGGCCGCCCGGTCACGAAAGGTGCGATCCGGGGCCAGATATCGGCATAGTAATCGGCCAGCCCCGCCTTGGTCACACCCACATCGGGCCAATAGATGCGGTCCGGGTTCGACAGGGCAAAACTGCGCGCCGCGGGCTTTTCCCGCGCGATCTCTGGCGCTGGCTTGTCCTCGCGCAGCCCCCGGAACGCCGCGTGGCGCAGGTTGCCGTCATGGGTCCAGGCGCGGAACTCCACCTCGGCCACCAATTCGGGCCGCACGAAGACAGCGCCCCGCCGCTCGGTCGCGGTCAGCTTTTCGGCATAGGGGCTCTCGCCCTGCATCCCCTCCAGCCGTTTGAACAGGTCGCTGGCCACCTTGGCCGTGAACCCCGTCCCGACGCGGCCCACATGCCGCAAGCCCCCATCCTCGAACACGCCCAGAAGCAGCGAGCCGACCGCCCGAGCATTGGCCGATGACGGCACATAGCCCGCGATCACGAATTCCTGCCGCGCGGCGCATTTCGACTTGATCCACGTCCGCCCCCGCCCCGACCGATAAGGCGCGTCCGACTGTTTGGAGATCACCCCTTCGAGCCCCAGACGGCAGGCATGGTCCAGCACCAGCGCGCCGCTGTCGGCGAAATCCTCGGAAAACCGCAGGATGCCCTTCTTGGGCAGGATACCCCTAAGCGCCGCCTTGCGATCCTTCAGCGGATCTTTCCGCAGATCGCGCCCGTCCAGATGCAGCAGATCGAAGGCATAGAAGACGAAACGGTCGCTGCGACCTTCGGACAGATCCGATTGGAGCGCGCCGAAATCCGAAGCGCCATGCGCGCGTTCCACCACCACCTCGCCGTCGATCAGCGCGGTATGGCCCAGCGCGGCCAGCGCCTCGGCCACGGGAGCGAAACGGTCGGTCCAGTCCAGCCCGGCGCGCGTCATCAGCCGCACGCCGTCCTCCACCCGCGCCTGAAGCCGGTATCCGTCGAACTTGATCTCGTGCAGCCATTCGTCCCCGGTGGGCGGGGCCTTGGCCAGCGTGGCAAGCTGCGGCGGCACGAAATCCGGCATCGGCACCCGTGATTTTATCGAATCCGGATGCGTCTTCAGGATGTCCTCGCCCCCCGCGAATTCATCGTCGCCCTTGACCAGAAGCCAGTTCTTGCCGTCCTTCATGCGGATCAGGTGCCATCGCCCATGCAGCTTGACCCCCGACAGGGTGAATTCCAGATGCCCCTTCTCCAGCCCCTTATGAGCATCATGGACCGGCTCCCACGTGCCATGGTCCCACAGGATCACCTTGCCTGCGCCGTAATGTCCTTTCGGGATTTCGCCCTCGAAGGTGCCGTAGTCCAGCGGGTGATCCTCCACCTGCACCGACAACCGCTTCTGCGCCGGATCAACGCTTGGCCCCTTCGTCACCGCCCAGCTTTTCAGCACGCCATCCAGTTCCAGCCGCAGGTCGTAATGCAGCCGCGTCGCGTGGTGTTTCTGGATGGTGAAGCTGGCCCCCTTCTTGCGGGCGCGCTTCCCCTTCGGCTCTGGCGTGGCGGTGAAGTCGCGCTTGGCATTGTAGGTTTCAAGCGACATCAGCTGGCTTTCTTCATCGCGGCGGCGCTTTCACGCAGCGCCTGCATCAGATCGACCTGCTTGGCGGGCTTGACCTTCTTGGCGCGGATCTTCTTGCCTTCCAGCTTGGCCTTCACCAGATCGGCCAGCGCGTTCTCATATCGATCCTCGAACTTCGCCGGGTCGAACTCGCCCATCTTGGTGTCGATGATATGTCGCGCCAGGTCCAGCATCTCGCCCTTGATCTTCAGCTTGGGGATGCCCTCGAATGCCTCGGACGAGGCGCGCACCTCGTAATCGAAATTCAGCGTGGTCGCGACCAGCCCGTCCTCGTGCGGGCGGATGAGCACGGTGCGAAGGCGGCGGAACAGCACCGTCCTGGCCAGCGCGGCCACCTTTTTGGCCCGCATCCCGTCCCGGATCAGTCGGAACGTCTCGTCATCCCCGGTCGGCGCAAGGTAGTAGGATTTGTCGAAATACGCGCCATCAACCTTGGCGCAGGGAATGAACGTGTCCACGTCCAGCACCTTGTCGGCCTCGGGGACGGCCTTGGCCAGTTCCTCCTGCTCGAAGGTGACATACTGGCCGTCCACCACCTCGTATCCCTTGATCTGGGCGTCGCGATCAACCGGCTTTCCGGTTTCAGAATCCACGAACTCGCGGCGTAGGCGATTGCCGGTCTTGCGGTTGACCATGTGGAACGCGATCCGGTCCGAGGCCGACACCGCAGTGTAAAGCGCCACCGGGCAGTCCAGTTCGGCAACCTTCAGATGACCCTTCCAATTCGCGCGCGGTGCCATGGCGATCCTCCTGCCAGATGGAACCCCGATGCCCTCCGGCGGTTCCACCGAAGATTTTCCGCGCCTTTGGCCTGCTGCACCCTATTTCCACCGCGAAACGAAAGGGACATCCGCATGAAAGCCGCCATCCTGACTGCCTTGCTTGCCGCGACGCCCGCCATGGCAGACATCACCGTATCGTCCAAGATCGACACCGAGGGCGGGTTCCTTGGCAACGTGATCCTGCTGGCGCTTCAGGATGCGGGGCTGCCGGTGGCGGATCGTCTGCAACTGGGCGCGACCCCGATCGTGCGCGAGGCGATCCTGTCGGGGCAGATCGACATCTATCCCGAATATACCGGCAACGCGGCTTTCTTCCACAACGAGGCCGACAGCGAGGTCTGGAAGGAAGCCGCCGCTGGATATGCCCGCGCGGCGGAGTTGGACAAGGAGGCGGGTCTGGTCTGGCTGGACCCCTCGCCCGCCAACAACACATGGGCCATCGCCATCCGGCAGGATCTGACCGACGCCACGACGATGAGCGCGCTTGGCGAGTGGATCGCGGGCGGTGGCGGCATCAAGCTGGCCGCGTCGAGCGAGTTCGTCACATCCCCCGCCGCCCTGCCCGCGTTTCAGGCGGCTTACGGTTTCACGCTGACGCCGGACCAGTTGATCACCCTGTCGGGCGGCGATACGGCAGCGACCATCGCAGCGGCGGCGCAGGGCACATCGGGCGCGAATGCGGCGATGGTCTATGGCACGGATGGCGCCATCGCCCCCGCCGGGCTGGTGGTGATGGAAGACGACAAGGGTGTGCAGCCCGTCTATGCCCCCACCCCCGTCATCCGCGCCGAGGTGCTGGAGGAATACCCGCAGGTGGCCGAGATCCTGAACCCGATCTTCGTCGGCCTGACGCTGGAGGTGCTTCAGGAAAATAACGGTCGCATCCAGATCGGGGGCGAACCTGCCGCCGCCGTCGCCCGCGATTACCTGACGCAGGCGGGCGTTCTGGACTGATGCGGATCGACCGGCCCGGTCTGGTTCTGGCCGCCTTGGGGGCTGCGGCAATGCCGTTGCCCTTCATGCAGTTCCGCGCCAACCGGATCGTGGCGGGCGAGGCGATGGCGATGCCCGTCTGGGCCATCGCCGCCGCTTGCGTGCTGCTGGCCATCGGCGCGTTTCGTCTGCCGCAGGTCTGGCGGCTTGGCGCGGCGGCGGTGGGCATCGGTCTGTTGATCTGGCTTGTGGGCGATATGGCGACGGGGCTGGATGCACCCCCGGCCGCGCGGGCATCGCCGGGATCGGGGCTGTGGCTGCTGCTGGGCGTGTTCGCGTTGCTGCTCGCTGATGCGATCACCAAGATGCGTCCCGGCCTGCGGATGCAGACCGCAATCCTGATCCTGGCCTGCGCGGCGATGGCGATCGTGCTGGTATCGGGCCATCTGGCGGATGTTTCGGTGATGCGAGAATACGCCGCCCGCAGCGACATCTTTGCGTCGCACGCGCGGCGGCATCTGCTGCTGGCGTTCGGATCGCTGACCGCGGCGCTGGCGGTCGGTGTTCCCTTGGGCATTTGGCTGCACCGGGAACGCACGGCGCGGCCTTCGGTGATGGGCACGCTGAATCTCGTGCAGACCCTGCCCTCGCTGGCGCTGTTCGGCATGATGATCCCGTTGCTGTCATGGGTGGCGGCCAGCGTTCCGGGCGCCGCGGCGCTTGGCATCGCCGGGATCGGCTTTGCCCCGGCATTGATCGCGCTGTTCCTTTATTCGCTGTTGCCGGTGGTGGGGAACACCGTCGTCGGGCTGGACGGTGCCTCGCCCGAGGCGCGAGAGGCCGGGCGCGGCATGGGCATGACCCCGTGGCAGGTGCTGTCGCGCGTGTCGATCCCGCTGGCGCTGCCGGTGATCGTGGCCGCCGTGCGGATCGTGCTGGTGCAGAACATCGGCCTTGCGGTGATCGCCGGGTTGATCGGCGGCGGCGGCTTCGGCACCTTCGTCTTTCAGGGGCTGGCGCAGAATGCGGCCGACCTGATCCTTCTGGGCGCGATTCCGACGGTGGTGATGGCCCTCGTCGCCGGGATCGCGCTGGACCTTGTCGTAAAGGCGTTGCAGCGATGATCGAGATACGGAACCTGTCCCGCCGCTTCGGCCCCGTCACCGCCGTCGATGACGTGTCGCTGACGATCGCGAAAGGCGAGATGGTGGCGCTGGTCGGCACCTCTGGCTCCGGCAAGACGACGCTGCTGCGGATGATCAACCGGCTGGTGGAGCCGACATCGGGGGCCGTGCTGCTGAACGGGCAGGACACGGCGGGGCTGCCCGCGCATCTGCTGCGCCGCCGGATCGGCTATGCCATCCAAGGCCACGGGCTGTTCCCGCATTACTCCGTCGCGCGCAACATCGCCGCCGTGCCCGAGCTTCTGGGCTGGCCCGCCGCGCAGATCCGCGAACGGGTGGACGAACTTCTGACGCTGTTCGGCATGCCGCCCGCGGACTTCCGGGATCGCCGACCCGCAGCTTTGTCCGGCGGGCAGCAACAGCGCGTCGGCGTCGCCCGCGCCCTTGCCGCCCGCCCCGAGGTCCTGCTGATGGACGAACCCTTCGGCGCGCTGGACCCGGTCACGCGGGCGCAGGCGCAGGCCGATCTGCGCCGCATTCAGCGGCAGCTTGGCACCACGACCATTCTGGTGACTCACGACATGGAGGAGGCGCTGGCCCTTGGCGACCGCATCGCCGTCATGGACCGCGGCAGGCTGGTGCAGTGCGCGGACCCGGCGACCATTTTGACGCGCCCCGCCACGGATTTCGTCGCCCGGCTGACAGGCCGGTCTGATCGCCCGTTCCGCCTGCTTGGCCTTCTTCCCGTCGCGGATCTGGTCGAGCCGGGCGAGGCGGAGGGCGCGCCCGTCGATCCCGAGCTTTCTGCGCGCGAGGCTTTGGCGGAATGCCTCTGGTCCGGGCGCTCTGCCCTGCCATTGGCGGGCGGGGGCCGCGTGACGCTGGATCGGTTGACCGAACGCGCAAGGGGTGCGGAATGATCCGGCTTCTTGCGGGGGCCGCCGTGCTGGTGATGTTGCTGCGGCCCGAATGGATGGAGCCGCTGTTGGCGCCGCTGACCCGAAACGGTGCGCCCGCGATCTATACCCAGTCGAGCCTGCTTGGCCTGACCCTGTTACATCTGGCACTTGTCGCGGCGGCGACGCTGGCCTCGGCGCTGGTGGCGGTGGCGCTGGCCGTGCTGGTCACGCGCCGCGCGGGGGCCGAGTTTCGTCCATTGGCCCGCACGATCACGCAGGTCGGCCAGACCCTGCCCCCGGTTGCCGTTCTTGCATTGGCGGTGCCGATGCTGGGCTTTGGAACATGGCCCACGCTGCTGGCGCTGTTCCTTTACGGGATGCTTCCGATCTTCGAAAACGCGCTGACGGCGCTTTCCGGCCTGCCGCCGCCGGTGGCCGAGGCGGCCCGCGCGATGGGCTATACCCCGCGCCAGCGCCTTCTGAAGATCGAATTGCCGCTGGCGCTTCCCGTCATCCTTGCCGGGGTGCGGCTGTCGGCGGTGATCGCGCTGTCCACCGCCGCCATCGGATCGACCGTCGCCGCAAGGACGCTGGGCGAGGTCATCATCGCGGGCCTCGTCACCAACAACCCGGCCTTTGTCGTGCAGGGCGGGTTGCTGGTCGGGCTGATCGCCATTCTGCTCAGCGATGCGTTGACCGTGCTGGAACGGCGGGTCAGCCCATACGGTAGTTCGGGGACTCGCGCGTGATCTGCACGTCGTGGACGTGGCTTTCCGACAGGCCCGCATTGGTGATGCGGACGAATTCGCAATTCGCGCGCATTTCGGCCACGGTGCGGTTGCCGGTATAGCCCATGGCCGCGCGAAGCCCGCCGACCAATTGGTGGATCACCGCCGAGGCAGTGCCCTTGTATGGCACCTGCCCCTCGATCCCCTCGGGGACCAGCTTGTCCGATGCGGCATCCTTCTGGAAATAGCGGTCCGCCGAACCGCGCGCCATCGCGCCAAGGCTGCCCATCCCGCGATAGGATTTGAAGCTGCGGCCCTGATAGAGGATCACCTCACCTGGGGATTCGTCGGTGCCCGCGATGGCCGATCCGACCATGGCGCAGGACGCCCCCGCCGCGATCGCCTTCGCGAAATCGCCCGAGAATTTGATGCCGCCATCCGCGATGATCGGGATGTCACCCGCACCGCCCGCCGCATCCATGATCGCGGTCAGCTGCGGCACGCCCACACCCGCGACGATGCGCGTGGTGCAGATGGACCCCGGGCCGATCCCGACCTTGACCGCATCCGCGCCCGCCGCGATCAGCGCCCGCGTGGCAGAAACCGTCGCGACGTTGCCCGCAACGACCTGCACGGTGTTCGACAGGTTCTTGATCCGCTCCACCGCTTTGGCGACGCCTTCGGAATGGCCATGCGCGGTGTCGATCACCACCATGTCCACGCCTGCCTCGATCAGCGCCTTCGACCGTTCGAACCCCGCATCGCCGACGGTCGATGCCGCCGCGACGCGCAGGCGCCCCAGCTCGTCCTTGCAGGCGTTGGGGTTCAACACGGCCTTTTCGCTGTCCTTCAGCGTCAGAAGGCCGGTCAGCTTGCCGGACGCATCCGTCACCAGCAGCTTCTCGATCCGGCGGGCCTTCATCAGGTTCAGCGCGGTGTCGCGATCCGCCGGTTCCTGCAGGATCGCAAGGTTGTCCGAGGTCATCATCACCGAAACCGGCGTCTTGTCGTCCGACGCGAAGCGCATGTCGCGGTTGGTCACGATGCCGACGACGCGGCCCGTCTCGTCCACCACCGGAAAGCCGGTGACGTTGTAGCGTTCCTGCAGCGCCTTGGCATCGGCCAGCGTCTGGTCGGCGCGCAGGGTGATCGGCTTGTAGACGATGCCACTTTCGAACCGTTTCACGCGGCGGACCTCGTCCGCCTGCTGTTCAAGGTTCAGGTTGCGGTGGATGACGCCCATCCCGCCCGCCTGCGCCATGGCGATGGCCATGCGCCCTTCGGTGACCGTATCCATTGCCGAAGACAGCAGCGGGATGTTCAGACGGATCGCCTTGGTCACGAAAGTCGACGTGTCGGCATCGGACGGCAGCACGGAGCTCGCGGCCGGAACAAGCAGGACATCGTCGAAGGTAAGCGCCTCGCGAATCTCCATGGGGTGTCTCCTTGGGAGGGTTCGTTTGACGGTTCCCTGTTTCACGCCCCCCCGGAGAGGTCAAGCCCCCAGTTTCGCCATCCGTGCATCGCGAAGCCGCGCAAAGTCGTCCCCTGCGTGATACGACGACCGCGTCAGCGGCGTGGCCGACACCATCAGGAAGCCCTTGCCATAGGCGGCCTTCTCATAGCTGGCGAATTCATCGGGGGTCACGAAACGGTCCACGCGATGGTGCTTGGGCGTCGGTTGCAGATATTGCCCGATGGTCAGGAAATCCACATCCGCCGCGCGCATGTCGTCCATGACCTGACGGACCTGCGGCGCATCTTCGCCCAGACCCACCATGATGCCGGACTTGGTGAAGATTGTCGGGTCCAGTTCCTTCACCCGTTGCAGCAGCCGCAGCGAGTGGAAATACCGCGCACCGGGACGCACCTCCAGATACAGCCCAGGCACGGTTTCGAGGTTGTGGTTGAACACGTCGGGCCGCGCAGCGACGACGGTTTCCAGCGCCGAGGGCGCGCATTTCAGGAAGTCCGGCGTCAGAATCTCGATGGTGGTGCTGGGCGAACGGTGGCGGATCGCGCGGATGGTCTGGGCGAAATGCTCTGCCCCGCCATCGTCCAGATCGTCACGGTCCACCGAAGTCACGACCACATGGTTCAGGCCCAGCTTGGACACGGCATGCGCAACGCGCCCCGGCTCGAACGCATCGAGGTTTTGCGGCTTGCCCGTCGCCACGTTGCAGAAGGTGCAGCCGCGGGTGCAGATCTCGCCCATGATCATCATGGTGGCGTGGCCCTGGCTCCAGCATTCGCCAACGTTGGGGCAGCCCGCCTCCTCGCACACGGTCACAAGGCGGTTTTCCTTGATGATGTCGCGGGTCTGCTTATACCCCTCGGACGTCGGAGCCTTGACGCGAATCCAGTCTGGCTTCTTCGGCTGCGCATTGTCGGCGCGGTGCGCCTTTTCGGGATGACGCTGGTCCGGTAGCTTGAGATCGCGCACGAAATTTCCCCCTCGCGGCCGATTTCCTTCGAGATAGGCTCTTTGGACGCCCAAGGCAACCGATCCACTTGAGCCGGTTGCCCGCTTTGTCTAAAACGCATGTCGGGGAGGAACAGGCGATCCGTTAGGATCATAGTTCCGAAGGGATATATCATGCAGACGGGCGTCAAACTGCCTTCCATCAACTTTCAGACGCGCGTGCGCGACGAATCCATCGGCGGGCCGAACCCGTTCCGCTGGGAGGTCAAGACCACCGCCGATTACTTCGCTGGCAAACGGGTCGTGCTGTTCTCGCTTCCGGGTGCGTTCACGCCCACCTGCTCGACCTATCAGCTGCCGGGGTTCGAGAACGGCTTTGCCGACTTCCAGGCCCAGGGCATCGACGAAATCTACTGCATGTCGGTCAATGACGCCTTCGTGATGAACCAATGGGCCAAGGCGCAGGGGCTTCAGAACGTCAAGGTCATCCCGGACGGCTCGGGCGAATTCACCCGCCGCGTCGGCATGCTGGTGCGCAAGGACAACCTCGGCTTCGGTCTGCGCTCGTGGCGCTATGCCGCCATCGTGGACAACGGTGTGGTCGAAGCGTGGTTCGAAGAGCCGGGCATGTGCGACAACCACGGCGAAGACCCCTATGGCGTGTCGTCGCCGGAATCGGTGCTGGAATATCTGCGCGCCGCATCGGCCGAAAAGGCCGCGTGACCTTTGGGGGCCTTCGGGCCCCCTTATCTTTGATACCGGATGAAGGGCGTCACCCGCCCGATCCGGTCGTAAAGCTGGCGCGCGCCGGTGTTGAAATCCTGCGTCAGCCAGTAAACCGAAGGCGTGCCATTCGCATCCGCCGCGGCATAGACCGCCTCGATCAGCGCCCGCCCCGCGCCGCCGCCCCGAACCGCAGGGTCCACATATAAATCCTGAAGGTAGCAGACATCCTCGATCCGCCAGTTATGCGGGTGAAAGATGTAATGCACCAGGCCGATCAGCCGCCCGTCCTGCTCTACCACCAGCGCCCATTGTGGACGGGCCGGGTCCAGAAACCGGGCGAAAGTGGTGGCCATCACATCCTCGGATACGCGGGTATCATAGAACTCGAGGTAGCCGGTCCAGAGCTTGCGCCATTGCGGCTGGTCTTCGGCGGTCAGAGGCCGGATGGTCATGCGCTTTCCTTTATCTGGGCGGCCAGGGTCGCGAACCATGGCTCGGCTGCGGTCGTTTCCCGCCCTACAAGCGCGACCGCGCGCGACGGTTGCGGTTCAGCAAAGCGGGCAAGGCGCATCGCGGGCTGCGCCGCGCTTTCCACCGCCATCGCGATTTCCGGGATGAAGGTCAGCCCATATCCCTGCCCGACCAGCCCCGCCAATGTCGACAGCGACGAAGCGCCCAGATCGACCCGCGTGGCGCGGCGGTCCAGCCCGCACACCTCCAGCGCCTGATCGGCAAGGCAATGCCCTTCGTCCAGCAACAGCAGGTGGTCCGGGTCGAGAGCAGACGGGCGCAGATGCTCGATCCCACTGGCCAGCGCATCGAGGCGCGGTGCGCTGCCCGCCAGCAGGAACCGGTCGATGAAAAGAGGATGCGACACCATTCCGGGCCGCGCCGGGCTGGCGATCACCACGGCATCCAGAGTGCCATCCTCCAGCCCGTCCAACAGCGCGTCGGTCTGCGCCTCGCGCAGGCGCAATTCGGTCGTGATGCGCGGAAGCAGTCGGGGAAGCAGATAGGGTGCAACGGTCGGGATGATGCCGATGTTCACCCGACCGCCGAGCGATTGACGACGCGCCATTGCCTCGATCTCGGCCACGTCGGCAAGGATACGAGCGGCGCGCGCGGCCACCTCGCGCCCCGCCGGAGTCAGACGCAGATCACGCCCGCGTTCCAGAAGCGCCATACCAAGCCCCTCCTCCATCTCTCGTATCTGCATGGACAGGGCGGGTTGCGTCACATGCACCTTGGCGGCGGCCCGTCCAAAGTGACGTTCCTGCGTCAGGGCAAGGAAATAGGACAGTTGTTTGATCGTCAGCGCCATACGATCAGTTTATCTGATGCATCTGCCAAGTAAATCGGATTTCCCTTTATGCCGTCGGCCCTACATGGTTCACCCGACGCCACCGATGGAGGAAGCCATGAGCGACAAGCCACGCCTGACAACGACAGCCGGCGCGCCGGTCCCGAGCAACAATACCACACATACGGCTGGCGAACGCGGCCCGGCACTGCTTCAGGACTATCAGCTGATCGAAAAGCTGGCGCATCAGAACCGCGAGCGCATCCCCGAACGCGTCGTCCACGCCAAGGGTTGGGGCGCCTTCGGCACCTTCACGGTCACGAACGACATCACCCATATCTCGCGCGCCAAGGTGTTCGAAACCGTCGGCAAGAAGACCGAATTGCTGACCCGATTCTCCACCGTGGCAGGGGAACTGGGCGCTGCGGATGCCGAACGCGACGTGCGCGGCTTTTCGGTGAAGCTTTACACCGAGGAGGGCAACTGGGATCTGGTGGGCAACAACACCCCGATCTTCTTCATCCGCGACGGGTTCAAGTTTCCGGACTTCATCCGCACCCAGAAACGTCACCCGAAAACCAACCTCCGCTCGCCCGAGGCGATGTTCGACTTCTGGTCGGCCCAGCCCGAATCGGTGCATCAGGTGACGATCCTGATGTCGGATCGCGGCATTCCGGTGAACCCGATGCACATGCACGGCTATGGCAGCCACACGTTCAGCATGTGGAACGCGGACGGCGTGCGGCACTGGGTGAAGTTCCACTGGCGCTGCCAGCAGCCGATCCAGAACTACACCAACGCGCAGGCGGAAAAGCTGATCGGCAAGACGCGCGAAAGCTATCAGGAAGATCTTTACAACGCGATCGACGAGGGCCGTTTCCCGAAGTGGAAGCTGCATATTCAGGCCATGCCCGAGGAAGACGCGCTGAAGACCCCTTACAACCCGTTCGATCTGACCAAGGTCTGGCCGCATGGTGACTATCCGTTGATCGAGGTCGGCGAGATGGAGTTGAACCGCAACCCGGAAAACTACTTCGTTTTCGTCGAGAATGCGGCCTATTCGCCGTCGAACGTCGTGCCGGGGATCGGCTTCTCGCCCGACAAGATGCTTCAGGCGCGGATCTTCTCCTATGCCGACGCGCACCGTTACCGCCTTGGCACGCATTACGAGGCGCTGCCCGCCAATGCCGCCAAGAACGCCCCTGTGAACCATTATCACAAGGACGGCCCGATGCGTTTCTTCACCAACGATTTCGGCAACCCGGACGCGTATTACGAACCGAACCAATGGGGCGGTCCGGTGGCCGATCCGGGCGTGCAGGAACCGCCGCTGAAGATCTCGGGGGATGCGGATCGCTATGTGCAGCAGGAGGCGGATGCTGATTACGTTCAGCCCCGCGCGCTGTTCAACCTGCTGCCAGCGGACGAGAAGGAACGTCTTTACAGCAACATGGGCGCGGCGATGGGGCCGTGTTCGGACGGCGTGAAGGAACGCTGGCTGGCGGTGCTGAAAAAGGTTCACCCCGACTACGAAGCCGGGGTGAGGAAAGCACTTCAGGTCGACAATGATGTGAACGCGATCTCGGTGACGGACGAAACCGAAACGACCGCAGCCGAGTGACTGGCTGGCCCGCTGGTCAACCGATCAGCGGGCCCTTGCCGCCATAGGCGCGCTGGTAATGCGCCCGAAGCCGCGCCAGCGCGATTCGCAGCACCACCTTGCCGGATCGGGCGGGCCAGTTCAGCGCCTTCTCTGTCGCCTCCACCCCTTCCAGATAGCAGCAGCAGCGCAGGACCATATCCCCAAGGCCGGGGCCCAGTTCGCGCAAGGCCAGCGCCACGCGGTCGCGGGCGGCACCCGGGCCGCGCCCTGCCGGATCGGCCTTCGGCCCCGGCGCGCCGCCATCCATGAACCTGTCCCAGTTCTGCGTCACGCGCGGTCCCATCTGCGCCAGTTCGAAATCTTCGCGCAACCGCTCGGCGGCGGCGACGAGTTCCGGCTCCAGCAGCGGCTTGCCATCCTTGTCGCGGCGGCGCCCCATTGCAGCGACGGGGCTTTCGCCCAAGCCGTAGCGCAGGCGCCGGGTATCCTCCTCCTCGCCCCAGCTGAAATTCGCCCCTGCCTCGGACATGCCGCGACGGCGGCCATCCTCCTCCTCGATCGCCTGACGCAGATAGGCGCGGCCTGCCGAGGTGATCTCGTAGGTGGTGATCCGCCCGGCCTTGCGCGGTGCGATCCAGTTCTTCAGCGCGAAGGCCTGCGCCACGGCGCGATCCACGACCGCGGTCTTGGCCGTCTGCCCATCGGGAAGCGTCCGCAGCACCGCCGCCTTCTCCATATCGGCGGCGAAGCCTAGCACCGCGCCCGACTCGGCCATGCGGCGCAGGACACGGCGCGCCTCGGCAGCGATGCGCGCTTCGTCGTGGATGAAGTCCTGGCTGCGGGTGGCGATGGTCATGGGGTCTTCCTCATCGTTCGGCGCGCGGGCAAGCGCGGCAAGGGCAGCATCGATCAGCGGATCGTCGCGGCGGTTCTCGTATCGGCGCACCTGGCGCATGACGGTCGAAGCGTGACACCCCTCGCGTCGGGCAAGTTCCCGCAGCGAAAGGCCTTCCTCGGTATGATCCAGATAAAGCCGCACCGCGTCGGGCAGCCAAGCGGGGAGTGTCTGAACAGGTCTTAGATTTGCCATGATCGCGTTCCGTGCGACGTGCCGGACACCCGACCCGCCATTAAGACTTTTGCAACCATGGGTGGCATTGGTTACCTGCTGGTTAAAACAATCGACTTTTCCGATAATTGCTTCATTTCCCTAAACCATTGGGTAAGGGTCCGCGCGGCGATTTCGACTGTTGCGCAACGCCCGGTTGACTTGAGGCATGGTCCGTCTTGCCACAAAGAGGACACATTGATGACCGACTTCCGCGCCATTCTTGCCGAACTCCGCCGCCCGCGCCTGCTGATTAGGGCAGCCCGTCACGGCATGGGCGACTATCGCCGCGACCGCGATCTGCGCCGTCTGGTCGATGCCGCGGCCCCCGAAGTCGCCCTTCCTGAATTGATCCTGCAAGAGGAACGGCTGGAGACGATCCGCCGCGCGGGTGATGCCAGCTATTCCCTCACCCGCCATGTCGAGGTGCTGATCGCGATGATGGCCGAGACGCGCCTGCTGCCGCGCACGGCGTGACCCCTTGCGAAACGGACCCTTTCGCCCTATTGCGCGAGGCATGACCCAGCATGATCGCCTCCTCATCATCGACTTCGGTAGCCAAGTCACGCAGCTTATCGCGCGGCGCTTGCGCGAGCTGAACGTGTATTGCGAAATCCACCCGTTCAACAAGGTGGACGACGCCTTCCTGAAGGACTTCGCGCCCAAGGCGGTGATCTTCTCGGGCGGGCCGTCCTCCGTGTTCGCCGAAGGGGCCCCGATGCCCCCGGCGGGCGTGTTCGACATGGGCGTGCCGATCCTTGGCATCTGCTATGGCCAGCAGGTCATGATGCACTGCCTTGGTGGCAAGGTGGAACGCGGGCATGGCACTGCCGAATTCGGCCGCGCCTATGTCACGCCGTCCGAAGACCGGATCGATCTGCTGGAAGGCTGGTTCGGCGCGCTGGACGGGCGAGAGCAGGTGTGGATGAGCCATGGCGACCACGTATCGGCCATTGCGCCGGGCTTTCGGGTCTATGGCACCTCGCCCAATGCGCCCTTCGCCATCACTGCGGACACGTCGCGCAATTTCTTCGCCGTGCAATTCCACCCCGAGGTGCACCACACCCCGCAGGGCGCGAAACTGTATGAAAATTTCGTACGCCTGGCCGGGTTCACCGGCGACTGGACGATGGGCGCCTATCGCGAAGAAGCGATCCGCAAGATTCGCGAACAGGTGGGCGATCAGAAGGTCATCTGCGGCCTGTCGGGCGGCGTCGATTCTTCCGTCGCGGCGGTCCTGATCCACGAAGCGATCGGCGATCAGCTGACCTGCGTCTTCGTCGACCACGGCCTGCTGCGTCAGGGCGAGGCGGAACAGGTCGTCACCATGTTCCGCGACCATTACAACATGCCGCTGATTCATGCCGACGAATCCGAACTGTTCCTCGGCCAGCTTGAGGGCCAGTCGGACCCGGAAACGAAGCGCAAGATCATCGGCAAGCTGTTCATCGACGTGTTCCAGAAACACGCGGCGGAAGTCGGCGGCGCGACCTTCCTTGCCCAAGGTACGCTTTATCCTGACGTGATCGAAAGCGTATCGTTCAGCGGCGGTCCTTCGGTCACGATCAAGTCGCACCACAATGTCGGCGGCCTGCCCGAGAAGATGGGCCTGCAACTGGTCGAGCCGCTGCGCGAGTTGTTCAAGGACGAGGTCCGCGCCCTTGGCCGCGAGCTTGGCCTGCCCGACAGCTTCATCGGCCGTCACCCCTTCCCCGGTCCCGGTCTGGCGATCCGCTGCCCCGGAGAGATCACCCGCGAGAAGCTGGAAATCCTGCGCAAGGCGGATGCGGTCTATATCGACCAGATCCGCAAGCACGGGCTTTACAATGAAATCTGGCAGGCCTTCGTCGCGATCCTTCCGGTCCGCACGGTCGGCGTAATGGGCGACGGGCGCACCTATGATTTCGCCTGCGCGCTCCGCGCCGTGACCTCGGTGGACGGGATGACGGCGGATTATTATCCCTTCACCCACGACTTCCTTGGTGAGACGGCGACCCGGATCATCAACGAGGTTCAGGGGATCAACCGCGTCACCTACGACATCACATCGAAGCCTCCGGGCACGATCGAATGGGAATAATGCTGGCACCGACGACACGGTTCCACGGAATGTGAACGGATAACGGGGTCGTGACATTGTTCGCGGCCCCGTTTCGTTTTATGGGGGAAAGGTCACCCCAACACGGATCACTCGAATGATCGATTTCGTCCGCCGCAGCGCGCGCTGGCTTGGCACGGCTGAATATTCCTATGTTACCGGCATCGTCTGGCTCGGCGCCATGCCGATCCCGGTCTTCTGGCTCCGCGCGAACGAGGCGTTGCGCGTCGCGGTTCTGCTAATGCTTTGGAGTGCGACGGCAGCCCTTACGGCAGTGAAGATCGCATATGGCCCCCTGCCCGCGCCGACGGCGGTTGCGCATTGGCTGACGGCGCTCATCTAAGGGCGCAACGGCAACAGGTTGGCGCAATCGTGGAATGACGCAGCGTCCTTGATTGACCGTTAACCCTTTATCTCCATAGCGTTCTCAATCGGCAGGCGCTCGGGGGGTATAATGAAGCGGATTGCAACAACCATTGGACTTGTCGCGCTTGGAACCGGCGCGGCCACGGCAGGCGGCATCGACCGCAGCGGTCAGAATATCAGCATCCTGTTCGAACAGGGGCGCTATGCGGAATTTTCATTCTCGCATTCGCGACCGGAAGTTTCCGGCACAGATTCGCCCCTCGTTGCGCCGAACGGTGTCGTCGTCGCCCCGGGCGGCGGATCCTCGGGCGATGTCGCCAAGAATTTTTCCCAGTTCGGCTTCGCATTTAAGAGCGACGTGAATGAACGGCTCTCCTATGCCGTCATCTATGACGAGCCGTTTGCCGCCGATATCGAATACGGTCCCGGCTCATTCAACCTCGCCACGCCGGACAACGGCGGCACGGTCGCCAAGGCCCACGCCCATGCGCTGACCGCATTGCTGCGCTGGAAATTCGACGAGAATTTTTCTATCCACGGTGGCCTCCGCGCGCAGCAGGCGGACGGACACATCGCGCTACGCGGCGCGGCTTATCAGAACCCGTTCCTGCCGCCGGGCACGCCGGGGTCGGAGGGGTTCAATGGATACGACGTCGATCTAAAGCGGGACTGGGCTCCGGGCTATGTCGTCGGCGTCGCCTACGAGCGCCCCGAGATCGCCCTCCGCGTCGCGCTGACCTATCAATCATCGATCAAGCACGAGTTCGACACCTACGAATCCGGCGCGGGCGTCGCGCCCGGCGAATCGGTGACTGAGGTGAAGACCCCGCAAAGCGTGAACCTCGACTTCCAGACCGGCATCATGGCCGATACGCTTCTGTTCGGTCAGGTCCGCTGGGTGAAGTGGAGCGAGTTTCTGGTCGATCCGCAGAACTTCCTCAGCAACCCTCTGTCGAGCGGCGAAGGGCTGATCGGGCTGGACAACACGATCACCTATACCCTTGGTGTGGGGCGGAAATTCAACGACACGTGGTCCGGCGCGGCCTCTGTCAGCTATGAGCAGAAGGACAATCACCTGATCTCGCCGCTGGCACCGACCAACGGACGGCTGGGTCTGACACTGGCTGCGATCTATACGCAGGACAACATGAAGATCACCACCGGCGTCAACTACACCACCCTTGGCCGCGCGGCGCCCGAGACGGGAACCCCCGATACTGCCCGCGCCGACTTCCGCGACAACGACGCGCTCAGCGCCGGCGTGAAGGTCGGCTTCGCGTTCTGATCCATCGCGGCCCGGATTGCGCATGATCCGGGCCGCGAGTTGTGACAGCGTCGCCAGATGGATTCGCAACGCAGCCTTTCGCTCCGCTCCTGGGCTGAGCTTTTTCTGATCGCCCTGTTCTGGGGCGGATCGTTCCTTGCAAATCGCCTTGCGCTCGACTCGGTGGGCGTTCATGCCGTCGTCGCGGCACGCTGCCTTGGCGCCTGTGCGATCCTTTGGGTGGTGGTGCTGGCGCGCGGATATGCGGTGCCGCGCAGCCCGCGCATCTGGGTCGGGTTCATGGTGCTGGGCATCCTGAACAACGTGCTGCCGTTTTCCTTGATCACATGGGCGCAGCTTTCGGTTCCCAGCGGGCTGGCGGCGATTTTGAACGCTTCGACCGCGATCTTCGGCGTTTTGGTCGCGGCGCTGGTCTTCGGCGATGAACGGCTCAGCCGCCGAAGGCTGGCTGGCGTGTTGACCGGATTCGTCGGCGTGGTGATCGTGATCGGACCGGACGTGCTGCACCGGCTGGACCTGACATCGCTGGCGCAGATCGCGCTTCTGGGCGCGGCGCTCAGCTATGCCTTTGCCGGAGCGTTCGGGCGCATCGCGACGCGCGGGATCGCGCCTGTCGTGGCGGCGGCGGGGATGCTGACGTTTTCGGCCGCGATCTCGGTGCCGCTGATGCTTTGGACCGAAGGGCTGCCGGTCCTGCCCACTCCGACAGCCGCAGCGGCGCTTGCCTATCTTGCCGCCATCTCCACCGCAGCGGCGTATCTGCTGTATTATCGCCTGCTGTCCACGGCGGGTGCGGGCAATACCAGCCTCGTGACGCTTCTGGTTGCACCGATCGCGATCACCCTCGGCGCGCTGGTGTTGGACGAAACGCTGCCGCTGCGGGCCTTTGCGGGGTTCGCGGCACTGGGCCTTGGGCTTCTGATCCTCGATGGGCGCATCTTTTCGCGTGTGCGTGCCCGCGCCGCACGCTAAGCAAGCGGGAAAACCCAAGGGGGCGCGATGATCTACGGCTCGGCGAAGGATTGGATTGGGGCGAAACGCAAGCGCGTGCTGCTGTTCGGCATGTCGGGTCTGGGCAAGACCCATGTGTCGAACCTGCTGCGGGACAGCGGGCAATGGTTCCATTACTCGGTCGATTACCGCATCGGCACGCGGTATATGGGCGAGCATATCGCCGACAACTTCAAGCGCGAAGCGATGAAGGTGCCGTTCCTGCGCGAATTGCTGATGACCGACTCGGTCTATATCGCGTCCAACATCACCTTCGACAATCTTGCGCCGCTTTCGACCTATCTGGGCAAGCCGGGCGATCCGGCGCGGGGCGGGCTGGCCTTCGACGAATATCGCAAACGTCAGGACCAGCACCGCGAGGCGGAGATCGCCTCGCTGCTGGACACCACCCGTTTCGTCGCGCGCGCGGACGAGCTTTACGGCTACCCCAATTTCGTCTGCGATTCGGGCGGATCGATCTGCGAGGTGGTCGATCCCGAAGATCCCGCCGATCCGGTGATGACGGAACTGTCGAAGAACCTGCTGATGGTCTGGATCAGGGGGTCCGAGGCGCATACCGCGGAACTGGTCCGCCGTTTCGACCGCGCGCCGAAGCCGATGTATTACCAGCCGCAATTCCTGCTGGAGGCGTGGGACGCCTATCGCGCCGAAAAGGGCGAGACCGTGGACCCCGACGATTTCATCCGCTGGACCTATGCCCGCGCGTTGGCCCACCGCCAGCCGCGCTATGCCGCGATGGCCCGCTGGGGCGTCACCGTCACCGCCGAAGAGGTCGGCGGATTGCATGACGCGCAAGGCTTCACGGACCTGATCGCCCGCGCACTGGAAAACCGCGGTGCGGACGCATAACTAGACGAAAAAAGGTAACGTCATGCCCATCACCCTGCCCGAATCCCTGCCTGCCTATGACATCCTCTCGACCGAGGGTGTGATGGTCATGTCGCCGGGCCGGGCAGCGATGCAGGACATCAGGCCGCTGCGGATCGGGCTGTTAAACCTGATGCCCAAGAAGATCCAGACCGAGAACCAATTCGCGCGCCTGATCGGAGCGACCCCGCTTCAGATCGACTTCCAGTTGATCCGCATGACCGAGCATCAGACGAAGAACACCGCCGCGGAGCACATGGCCGAATTCTATCGCCCGTTCCAGGATGTGAAGCACGAGAAGTTCGACGGCCTGATCATCACCGGCGCCCCGATCGAGCATCTGCCGTTCGAGCAGGTCACCTATTGGGACGAGTTGCGAGAGGTGTTCGACTGGACGCAGACCAACGTGCATTCCACCTTCGGCGTCTGCTGGGGCGGGATGGCGATGATCCACCATTTCCACGGCGTTGCGAAACATGCGCTGGACGCCAAGGCATTCGGCTGTTTCCGGCACCGCAACCTGAACCCGACCTCGCCCTATCTGCGCGGATTTTCAGACGATTTCGTGATCCCGGTCAGCCGCTGGACCGAGATGAGCGAGGGCGAGATCTGTTCCAAGCCGGGTCTGAAGACGCTGCTGGGCTCGGACGAGGTGGGGCCGTGTCTGGTCGAAGATGCAGGGCACCGCGCGCTCTATATCTTCAACCATTTCGAATATGACAACGATACGCTGAAACAGGAATACGACCGCGATGTCGCAGCCGGCACGCCCATCAACGTGCCCTGCAACTACTATCCCGGCGATGACCCGTCGAAGCCGCCGCTGAACCGCTGGCGCAGCCACGCGCATCTTCTTTACGGCAACTGGATCAACGAGATTTACCAGACGACCTATTATGACATGGAGAAGATTGGCAGCTAGCCTGCTGCTGCTGGCCGCTTGCGGTCCGCTGGCCGACAGCCGGGCCAAGCGGATCGAAGCGCGAAACCCGCCCGAGGGCCGGATGGTCCGCGTCGCGGAGGCCGTGATCCACGCCGAAGTGCAGGGGAGCGGCCCCGACCTGGTGCTGATCCACGGCGCCAGCGGCAACACCCGCGACATGGCGGCACTGGCCGATGCGCTTCAGGACCGCTATCGCGTCATCAGTTTCGACCGCCCCGGTCAGGGATATTCCAGCGATCTCGGCGCCAAGGGCAATAGCCCAATGGTGCAGGCCGATTATCTGCGCGCTGCGGCGCGTCAGCTTGGCGTGCATGATCCCATCGTGCTTGGCCATTCCTATGGCGGCGCGGTCGCAATGGCCTGGGCGCTGATCGAGCCGGATACGCATGGCGTGGTGCTGGTGTCGGGCGCAGTGCTGCCATGGGAGGGGGGGCTTGACGGTGTCTACGGCCTTGCGGCGACCCCGTTGGGCGAGGCGACTTTGGAGCCGCTGGCCTCGGCTTTCCTGCCCGATTGGGCGCTGGACCGGATCGTCCGCACGCTGTTCGCGCCGCAGGACCCGCCCGATGGTTACGCCGAAGCCATCGCCGCCGATCTTGCCCTGCGGCCCCTGCCCCTGCGCACCAACCTGCGGCAATTGACCCGCCTGAAGCCGCATCTGGCGCTGATGGCGAAGCATTACCGCGCCCTGACCCTGCCGATCGAGATCGTCCACGGCAGCGCCGACCAGACCGTATCGCCGCGCATCCAGTCGCTGCCGATGACCCAACTTCCGAATGTGCATCTGACGCTGCTGCCCGGTGTCGGCCACATGGCGCATCACGTCGCCACGGCCGATGTCGTGGCCGCCATTGACCGCGCCTCTGCCCGAGGGCGATAAAGGGCGAAAGGAGACGCTCATGGACCTGCCTTTCAGCGGCGCTATCACGAAATACCTTGAGGGCGGGGCCCCGAAAGACATCCGCCGTGCGATCGAAAAAGCAGGCAAGGATGACATCCTCGATCCCAGCTATCCTTATGACGAGGAGATGAAGCGCAAGGATTACGAGGCGCGGATGGACCTGCTGCAACGCCAGCTTGTCCGCATGATCGCGCAGCTTCGCGCATCGAAACAGCGACTGGTCGTGGTGTTCGAGGGGCGCGACGCCGCCGGCAAGGGCGGCACCATCGCCGCCATGCGCGAGAACCTGAACCCTCGCGCCGCCGGGGTCGTCGCGCTCTCCGCGCCTTCGGACCGCGAGGCGACGCAATGGTATTTCCAACGCTACGTCGATTGGCTGCCCGCGGGCGGCGAGATGGTGATGTTCGACCGCAGTTGGTATAACCGCGGCGTGGTCGAAAAGGTCTTCGGCTTCTGCACAGACACGCAGCGCGAACGCTTCTTCCGCCAGCTTCCGGAATTCGAACATCTGCTGGTGGACGAGGGCATCACGCTGGTAAAACTGTGGCTGGACGTGGGCCGCGCCGAGCAGCTTCGCCGTTTCATCGCGCGCGAGAACGACCCGCTGAAACAGTGGAAGCTGAGCCAGGTCGATATCGAGGGGCTGCGCAAATGGGACGACTATACCGCTGCCATCGACGAGACGCTGGCCCGCAGCCACACCGCTTTCGCGCCGTGGACCGTCATCCGGTCGGATGACAAGAAGCGTGCGCGGCTGGCCGCGATCCAGACCGTGCTGCGCGCCGTCGATTTCGACAAGGACGAAGACGCCATCGGCACGCCCGATCCCCTGATCTGCGGCGGCCCTGAAATCCGTGCCTAGACAGGGATACCACCACGGCAATCTGCGGCAGGCACTGGTCGATGCCGCCCTTGGGCTGATCGCGGAAAAGGGGCCGCAGGGCTTCACCCTGTCCGAGGCCGCCAAGGCCGCCGAAGTCACGCCCGCCGCCGTCTATCGCCATTTCGCAGGCCGCGACGAATTGCTGGTCGAGGTGGCGCGGCAGGGCTACGACATCTTCGGCGCGCTGATGGAATATGTCTTCGACGATGGCAAGCCTTCGGCGCTGGCGGCATTCGAATCCGTCGGTCGCGCCTATCTGGCCTTTGCCCGAAAATATCCCGGCCATTACAAGGCAATGTTCGAGAGTGGCCTGCCCCATGCCGATGTCGCAATCGCGGCGCGGAAATGCAACGAAGTGCTGGAGAACGCCGCCGCCCGCCTGTCGGAACATATTCCGCCCGAGAAGCGTCCGCCCGCCGCGATGTTCTCGGCCCATATCTGGGCGATGAGCCATGGCGTGGTGGAGCTGTTCACCCGTGGCGGCGCGCGATCTCCCTTCCCGCCCGAGGATTTGCTGGAAGCCGGGATCGGGATATATTTGCGCGGTCTGGGCCTGTTGCCGCCCGACGCTTAGCGGAACAGGACCAGCGCGCCCGGGCTCCACGCGATGCGGGTGCGCGCACCACGGTCCAGCACGGGCCGCCCGAAGACGTTGCGCATCGACAGGCGCACCATCTTCTGCGTCCCGTCTATCTTCACGTCGTAATAGGTCATGTCGCCGTAATAGACGACCTCCTCGATCACGGCACCGACCTCGCGATCCGTCGCCTGCTGGCCTTCATGCAGGATGGTCAGCGTTTCGGGGCGGAAACCGATGCTGGCCGATTTCCCCGGCGCTTCGCTTGCCGCCTGTTTCGGATCGACATGGATGCGCCCGAAGCCCTGCGCCTCCACCTCGATCGAGCCTGCGGTTTCGGAAATAACCTCGGCGGGCAGGAAGTTCATCGTGCCGATGAAATCCGCGACGCGGCGGCTGTTGGGGCGGCGATAAAGGGTTTCGGCATCCGAAAGCTGCGCGATTTCACCCTCGAACATCACGGCGATGCGGTCGGACATGACCAGCGCCTCCTCCTGATCGTGGGTGACCAGAATGAACGTGATGCCGACCTGCCGTTGCAGCTTGATAAGCTCCACCTGCATCTGCTCGCGCATCTTCTTGTCCAGCGCCGAAAGCGGCTCGTCCAGCAGCAGCACCTTGGGCTTCAGGATCAGCGCGCGGGCCAGCGCAACCCGCTGCCGCTGCCCGCCCGAAAGGGCATGGGCCGCACGGGCGCCGTATCCCTTCAGCCCGACCATCTCCAACGCCTCGGCCACGCGGGCATCAAGGTCGGCCTTCGCCAGCCGCTGCTTGCGCAACCCGAAACCGACGTTCTGCGCCACGGTCAGGTGGGGAAAGATCGCATAGCTCTGAAACACCATGTTGGTCGGGCGCTTGTTCGGCGGGATGTCGGTCGCATCCTTGCCGTCGATCAGCACCACCCCTTCGGATATCCCCTCAAACCCCGCGATGGTGCGCAGAAGGGTCGTCTTGCCGCAGCCCGACGGGCCCAGAAGCGAAAAGAACTCGCCCGCGCGGATGGTCGCGCTGATGCCGCGCAGCGCGTGGTAATCGCCATACCATTTATGGACATCCTTAAACTCGATCATCGTCTGACCGGAAGCGGCGGGTTTGGGGATCACAGGAAACCTCCGGTATCCTTGCCGCCGGATTTCGCGATGCCGCGACGGCGGAAGTATTCAGCGATGGACAAAAGCAGGATCGACAGCGCCACGAGGATCGTGCCCAGCGCCATGATGACCGGGACCGATTGCGGAAAGCGGAACTGCGAGAAGATGTAGACCGGCAGCGTGACCTGCGTGCCGCCAAGGAAGAAGGCGATGATGAACTCGTCCAGCGAAATGGTGAAGGAGATCAGCAGCGACGAGATGATCCCCGGCATCACCAGCGGCAGGATGACAAGGCGGAAGGCCGAGACAGGCGTCTCGCCCAGGTCATAGGCGGCTTCCTCCAGTGACCGGTCGAGGCTCTGGAACGCCGAGCTCAGGATCGCGATCGTGAAGGGCGTCGTCATCAGCACGTGGCCAAGGATGACCGTGAAGATCGACAGCGGCACCCCGATTCCCAAAAGCACCACCAGCAGCGACACCGCCACGATGATCTCTGGCAGGACCAGCGGCAGCATGATCAGCCCCATGATCCCGGCCTTGCCGGGGAATTTGTAGCGGGTCGAGGCGCGCGCCGCAAAGATGCCGAGCGCGGTCGCGATCACGGCGGTCGAGATGGCGATGATCATCGAATTCTTCAGCGCCGGCCAAAGCCCCGGTGCCACCCACATCTCCGAGAACCACTTGGTCGTGAACCCGTTCAGCGGGAAAGCGATGACCGTCGCGTCGTTGAAGGCGAACATCGGCAGCAGCACGATAGGCGCGTAAAGAAAGACCAGATAGGCCAGCGCATAGAGCTTGAACCAGCCGCCCTTCATTTCGGTGCCCTCAGGTAACGGCGGGTCAGGCCAAGGAAGATCAGGCTGATGATGGCGACGATGCCCATGGCCGATACCGCGATGGCCGATCCCAGCGGATAATTGTCGAGCCGCAGATATTGCAGCTGGATCAGGTTGGCGACCATCCGCCCTTCCGGCCCGCCGACAAGCTGGGGCGTTACGTAATCGCCGATGGTCGGGATGAAGACGATCAGCACCGATGCGACGACGCCCGGCATCGCCAATGGCAGTGTCACGCGGCAAAAGGTGGCGAATTTCGTCTCGCCCAGATCCTGCCCGGCTTCCAGAAGCGAGCGGTCGATCTTCTCCAGCGCGACGAAGATCGGCAGGATCGCAAAGGGCGCATAGGCATGTGCCAGCGTGATGACGACCGAATTCGTGTTGTAAAGCAGGAAGGTCAGCGGCTCGTCGATGATCCCAAGGCTGAGCAGCCCGGAATTGACCACGCCGTTATAGCCGAGGATCACCTTCCACAGGAAGACGCGGATCAGATAGCTGGTCCAGAATGGGATGGTAATCAGGAACAGCCACAAGGATTTCCGCGACGGATCGACGTGGAAGCTCACGAAATACGCGACCGGGAATGCCAGCAGCACCGTCGCCGCGGTCACCAGAACCGATACCAGAAGCGAGCGGAGCATCACGGTGCGGTAAAGCGGATTTACCCAAGTTTCCCAGTAGTTTGCGAGCGTGAACTCACGTATCACCTCAAGATAGCCATCAGTGAAGAAACTATAGAGGATGATGGTCGCGAGCGGTGCCGCCAACAGCACGAGCGCATAGATGGCCGGCGGGCTGACAAGAAGCAGGCCGCTTGACGCTTCGGTTCCGGCGCCGCGGGCGCTTCGCTTCATACAGGTATTCCCGGTCAGACGTGTCGGCGGGATTCTGCATAGCGGCGGCAACCGCGACAAGAGTTTTTTCGCGATTTTTCCAGACTGTTACACGGCAATCTCGGCGGGGGGCGACAGTAACAGGCGCCGGAGCCGCGCAAGGCCCGCATCGAAATGATCGCGCGGGATGCCGCCCGCGATCGCCAGACGCACCGCGTTGGGCGATCGGCCATGCACCAGCGCATACTCGTCCGCCGATCGGACCATCACGCCTTCCGCCTCGGCCATGCGGGTGAAGGTGGAGGCCCGCCACCCCGAGGGCAGCCGCAGCCACACGAACGGCAGACCCGGCTGCCAGACCAGATCCTGCCCCTCCAGCGCCGCGACGATCACCCCCAAGCGTTCTGCAAACTCGGCCTGCACCGACCGGCGAAGCTCCTCTGCCGCCCCCGAGGTCAGCAGATCGAGGCTCAACTCCGCCACCGGGCGCGCAAGAGCGAAACTGATATGCTGCGCCGTCAGCCGCCCCGCGTTCCCCATCCCCTGCGGGCAGATCACATAGCCGAACCGCAGCGCCGCCGAGACGGATTTCGACATGCTGCCGACATACCATGTCCGCTCCGGCGCATGGGCGCGGATGGCGGCATAGCTGCTTTCGGCAACGGAATAGCAGTCATCCTCGATCACCTGCAGGTCATAGGCCCGAGCGATCAGCGCAATTTCGGACCGGCGGGATTCGGGCATCCGGGCGGCGGTCGGGTTCTGCGCTTCGGTCGTCGTGCACAGCACCTGCGGGCCGTGGCGGCGGCAGGCTGCCTCCAGCGCATCGGGACGCAGGCCGTGCTGGTCGAGCTCGACCCCCACCACCTCGGCCCGCGCCAGTCGCGCTGCGTGACGGAACCCCGGATAGGCCAGATCCTCGGCCAGAACCACCGGGCGTTCACCACGCAGGCAGCAGGACAGGATCAGGTTGATCGCCGCCTGCCCGCCATTCGTCAGCGTCACGTCATCCACCGACACAGGCCCCAGCAGGCGGTCCGACACCCAGCCAAGGATTGCGGCACGCAACGGCTCCTCGGCCCTCTGGCTGGGGTAATCCACATAATCGTCGCCCACGGCATCCGCCATCCGATGCATCGCCGCCTTGAGCACCGCCGCCTGCCCCACACGCGGAAGCGAGGGAGATCGCAGATCCACCACATTCGCCGATATGCCGCCGCTGTCCACATACAATGGCTGGGTCGGCCCGAATTGTGGCGATCGGGCCGTCACGAATGTGCCCCTGCCCACCGTTGCCGAAAGCAGCCCTTCCTGCGTTGCGATCTGATAGGCGCGTGACACGGTTCCCGGCGTGACCTGAAGCCTCCATGCCAATTCGCGCACTGTCGGCAGTTGCGCACCGGGCATCAAAACACCCTCGCGAACTGCATCCCTAAGCGCCCGGGACACGGCTTGATATTTCGGCCCGGCATATTGTGACAGGTCGGGCGTCCATATTGTATCAGTCACAATGAATCTCTGGCTGGATGAAGCGGAACAATCTACATTGATCTTATCGAATAATGTGGATTGTATCAATACAGAAGGTTCTACCATGATCGCCCTCACGCAGACCAAGACCGTGCAGCCCTTGCCGCCGTTCGCGCGCGTGGCATTCGTCGTGGCTGAAACCGTTCTGTCCTGGGAAATCCGCAGGCACACGCGGCGCAAGCTCAAGCATCTGGATGCGTATTTGCTTCGCGACATCGGGCTGAGCGCACATGACGCGCAGGTCGAGATCGACAAACCCTTCTGGCAAGGCTGAGGCCGACGCCAAAACGCTCCCCCACTGGCCGGGCATCTGCCCGGTCTTTTTTTTGCCCAGACGAAGCGTAATAAAAAAAGGCCCGCACGAAGCGGGCCCTTTTCCGAAACTGCTCCGAAGATCAGCGCTTCGAGAACTGGAAGCTGCGGCGAGCTTTCGCTTTACCGTATTTCTTACGTTCCACGACGCGGCTGTCGCGGGTCAGGAAGCCGGCGGCTTTCAGGGCACCACGAAGCGCGGGATCGTAGAGTTGCAGCGCCTTGGACACACCGTGCTTCACGGCACCGGCTTGACCCGACAGACCGCCGCCCGCAACGGTGGCGACCACGTCGAACTGGCCTTCCACGTTGGCGATGGTGAACGGCTGGCGCAGGATCATCTGCAGAACCGGACGCGCGAAGTATTCCGTCATGGTCTTGCCGTTGACGGTGACCTTGCCCGAACCCGGCTTGATCCAGACGCGGGCGACCGCGTCCTTACGCTTGCCGGTGGCATAGGCGCGACCCTGTGCGTCGCGCACGGGTTCACGCTTCAGCGCGACTTCTTCGCCCGCGGGGGTCGAAACGGCCGATTTCAGATCGTCGAGGGATTTGATGTCAGCCATGATCAGGCGCTCCGGGTGTTTTTCGGGTTCAGCGACGCGACGTCGAGAACGGTCGGCTGCTGAGCCTCGTGCGGGTGCTCGGCACCGGCATAGACGCGCAGGTTCGTCATCTGCTGACGGCCCAGCGAGTTGCGGGTGATCATGCGCTCGACCGCTTTGGTCACGACGCGCTCGGGGTGGGCGCCGTCAAGAACCTGCGCCGCAGTGCGGAACTTGATCCCGCCCGGGTGGCCGGTGTGCCAGTAGTAGCGTTTGTCGGCGCGCTTGTTGCCCGTCATCTGCACCTTGTCGGCGTTGATGATGATCACGTTGTCGCCCATGTCCATGTGCGGCGTGAAGGTCGGCTTGTTCTTGCCGCGCAGGATGTTGGCGACGATCGTGGCGAGGCGGCCCAGAACGATGCCTTCGGCGTCGATCAGGATCCACTTCTTCTCGATATCCGCCGGAGTAGCGGTGAAGGTTTTCATCTCTGAACCCTATGAGGTTAGTGGGCGGGGAATCCCCGCGAATTCGGATTGAGGGTGTATCGTTCAGATGACACGCGCCGTCAAGCGCACGCACCCACATAAAGAAAAGCAAAAACAGTGCTTTACAAGAAAGGTATTTGAATACCCCACTACCGCAGCTTCGGCGGGGCGTCCGGATCGGCTCCGGGCGCCTTGATTTCGCGGATCACCGGCGCCGCAGGCTCCGGCAGGTCCAACCGCAGGCCGACCTTGGCGATCATCCGCGCGGCGGGGCCGTCGGGCAGGCAGACGACGTCCATCTCTCCCGCCTCGATCCCCGAGAATGTCAGCGCCTCGGCGGCGGACCGGGCCAGTGCATCCTCGGCACCGTCCTTGGCGCCGATGAAAGCCAGCACATGTCCGCGCCGCCCGCCGACATAGGCGACCCCCGCCAGCAGCGCGTGCGATGCAAGCCCCGCCGCCCCCGCCAGCTTGCCCCCCAGGGCCGACAGCAACCGCTGCGGCACCTGCGGCGCGTGGAAGCTTTCGGGCTGCGCCTCCATCTCCTCGGGCACATGTTCCAGCGTTCCCGCAAGCCAGTCCACCGCCTCGGGCGGCAGCAGCATCGCGCTGTCCGCCCCAAGGTTCACGCCAAGGCCCACGCCCTGCCCCGCAAGCTGCGCCGCAATCACCCGGCCCGGCAGCGCCGCATAGTCCGTGACCCCGCCCGAAAACGCCGACAGCTTCTCCTCGGAATCGAAGGCCAGCACGAAGGGGCCATCCTCCAGCGGGAACAGGCGCGGCGTGACGTTGCCGTCCTTCGCCTCGGCTTCGGTCAGCAGGACCAGCTCGTCATCGGCCAGCCTTGCGTAATAGCCAAGGCGCGCGGCGTCGTCCTCCGGGTCGGCGATCATCGCAGCATAGGCACGGTCAAGCGGGGTCATCTGGGCACTCCTTCAGGCGGTGTCGTTATGCCACAAATGCTTCGGCACAAGCAAACAGCCGCCGTTCTGATTTGCCAGCAACCTTTGGTTGTCCTAGTCTCGATCTGCTGACGGAGCCTTAACCTGTCATCCGCTAAGGATACATCGGACGGGAGTGACGGATGATAGAGTTCGAAAATGTCAGCAAGTCTTTCTGGACCGGAAAGCAGCGCAAGGTGATCCTCGATCGCGCCTCGTTCCGGGTCGAGATCGGCAATTCCCTTGGCATCCTTGCACCCAATGGCACAGGCAAGACCACGATCATCAACATGATGGCCGGACTGGAGAAACCGGACGAAGGAACCGTGCGCCGCACATCGCGCATCTCCTTTCCGCTGGGCTTCATGGGCGGGATCGTCAACCGCCACACGGCCAAGGAAAACTCGCGCTACATCGCGCGGCTTTACGGCCTCGACCCCGACTATATCGAGGCGTTCTGCCGCTGGCTGACCTCCATCGACGAATATTTCGACATGCCGGTCGGCACCTACTCCGCCGGCATGCGATCGCGCTTCAGCTTTTCGCTGATGCTGGCGCTGGAATTCGACATCTATCTCATCGACGAAGGGATGCCCGCGACGACGGACCCCGAGTTCAATCGCAAGGCGGGCTCCATCCTGCGCGACCGGCTGCAGAATTCGACGCTGGTCATCGTCTCGCATCAGGCAAGCACGCTGGAAAAATTCTGCCGCTCGGCAGCGGTGCTGCGCAACGGGCAGCTTTACATGTTCGACACCCTTGAGGAGGCGAAGCGCCTTTATGACTATGAAGCTCACAGCTAAGCGCTTCAACATCCGCAAACAGGACCGTCAGCCGCCCGAGGGCCCGGAATCGCTGTTCGACACGCCCGAGGACGGACTGGATTTCGCCGCGACGAAACCGACGGGCGGCGTCACGCCCGAGGAGCTGGCCGCCGTCACCGCCGAAGGGCTGACGGACCGCCAGCTTCGCATGGCGCGGCGCATGGCTTCGAAACAAGGCATCCAGGCCAGTTCGGATCTGGAGGCGGTGATCCTTTTGCGCCGCACGGGGATCGACCCGTTCCAGCGCAACAGCGTCGTAGGTCTGGTGCAAAAGCCCGAGGAGCCAGAGAAGAAGGCGCAGCTGCCCCAGACGATCAAGCCGCTGCGGGTGCCGTCCACGCAGGTCCGGGCCGAGACCAGCCACCTGACCGACCTGATCCGCATTCAGCGCGACATCGCCCGCCGCCGCCGCCGCGCGCTTTTGATGCTGGCCGCGCGACTGGCCTTCTTCGTGCTGCTGCCGACGATCGTGGCGGGCTGGTATTTCTATCGCGTGGCGACCCCGCTTTATTCGTCGAAATCCGAATTCGTCATCCAGCAGGCCGAGAACCCCGTGGTCGGCGGCCTTGGTGGAATGCTGCGCGGAACGGCGATGGCGACATCGCAGGATTCGATGTCGGTGCAGGGGTATCTTCAATCGCGCGACGCGATGGAGCGGCTGGACCGCGACCTCGGCTTCCGAGCGCATTTCAGCGACGCGCATATCGACGATCTGCAACGCCTCGCACCCGACGCCACGTTCGAGACGGCCTACAAGACCTACAAGCGCAACGTGAACATCTCCTACGATCCGACCGAAGGGATCGTGAAGATGGAGGTGAAGGCCACCGACCCCACAACCGCCGTCGCCTTTTCGGATTCGCTCATCTCCTATGCCGAGGAGCAGGTGGACGAACTGACCCAGCGGATGCGCGAGGATCAGATGGCCGGGGCGCAGG
Organism: Falsirhodobacter xinxiangensis; assembly: GCF_004959935.1. Classification (GTDB taxonomy): domain Bacteria; phylum Pseudomonadota; class Alphaproteobacteria; order Rhodobacterales; family Rhodobacteraceae; genus Falsirhodobacter; species Falsirhodobacter xinxiangensis. Next base: position 84,559 of record NZ_SMYN01000001.1, read on the forward strand.
AAGGCTACAACCTGGCCGAACAGAAGATGCTGGAGGCGCAGGAGCGCGTCGTCCAACTGCAAGAGCAGTATCGCGTCCTGTCATCCGAGGTGGAGGTGACGCTCATCACCACCCAGATCAGCACGCTCGAGACTGAACTCCTGCAGGACCGCCTTTCGCTTCAGCAGATGGAGGCGAACCCCACCCCGAACATCGCCCGGATGGAGCCGCTGAAGGCCCGCATCTCGCGCCTGAACGAGGAGATTGCAAGCCTGCGCGCAAGGCTGACCCAAAGCACCGAAGACAACATGTCGCTGGCGCAGGTGCAAAGCCGGCTGCTGATGGCGCAGGGCGATGTGGAAACGCGGCAGATGATGCTGGCCGAATCGCTCCAGTCGATGGAGACGGCGCGGATGGAGGTCAGCCGCCAGACGCGCTATCTGTCGCTGTCGGTCCGCCCGCTTGCCGCGGACGAACCGGCCTATCCCCGCGCGTTCGAGAATACGCTGGTCGCCATGCTGATCTTTGCAGGCATCTACCTGATGATCTCGATGACGGTTGCGATCCTGCGCGAACAGGTCTCGTCCTAGCGCATGATGCCGATGGTCCGCAGACGGCGCATCACCGCCGTCTCGCGGTGCAGCCTGCCGGTCACGGCCAGCACCTTGCGGACGGCACGGCGCACATGGTGGCCGGTCATCGTCGGCGCGGCGATGCTGGCACCCCCGACCGCGATCCAGCGCGCCTCCTCGCCCGGCCATGCGGGCGAAAATTCGGCCAGCGCATCCAGCCAGCGCGTCAGCACCGTCTCGGAATAGTCGCGCTCGCCCTTCGGCATCGCCTCGGGGCGTTCGATCATCGGGTTGGTATTGATCTCGAACAACTGCGGGCGGCCTTCGACCACGGCATAATCGGCACGGCCATAGGTTATCCCCGCCGCATCGAAGGCGTGGAGCATGATGTCGTGATCCTCGTTCCCGGCAAGAAACTGCATCTCGCGCTCGTGGGTATCCACCTTGTTGGTGTCGTCCACATTGCCCTTGCAGATCCAGTTGCTGCTGGCGTCCAGCGCCGAGGGGAACAGCCGGTCGCCGATGCGGAAATAGGACCGCTTCTCGTGCCAGCCATCCTTGTTGCGGGCGTTGACATATTCCGTCACCGCCAGCGCCTCGCGCGGGATGCCGCGTTTCAGCAGCGCGGCGATCGCCTCCTCCATTGCGGCGGCGGTGGGCAGCAGCGCAGTCATCGGCCCTTCGTGATCGTCCAGCCGCCGCAGGAAGACCGGGAAGCTCAGATCATGCGGAAGGTTGGTCGCGGCCAGCACGCGGAAACGGTTGATCTCCGGCTGGTAAAGACGGCGCATCACCTCCAGCCGGCCAAGGCAGGGGCTTGGCGGGTTCAGCACCCGCATCCCCGGCATCGCATCGCGCAGCAGCTTCAGCCGCGCTTGGGCCGCCGCAAGCACGTCGCGCCCCTGCCGCTCCAGATCGACGAAGACGTAATCTGACACGGGCAGCTTCGGCATCCGCAGGAATTCCTGGAACGTCAGGATGATGATACCGCCGTGGCGCGCGTGGCTTCGCGTCTCAAGCACGGTGGTGATGGTGTAATGATGGTCGCCCGACATCACAAAGGTAATCATCAGCTTCTTCCCCCGGAAAACATCGCAATACGCAGCCGGTCGAAACAATCCCGGCAAAAGGCCAGAAGCAGCAGCGGATACAGCAGCATCCCCGTTGCGATCATGGCAAGCAGCAGCTCGATGCCGCCTTGGGGGTTCTCCCCCAGAAAGATCCAGTGCAGACCCGACGCCATCAGCACCGTCGCGGCCCAGATCCGAAGCATGCGGATCATGGCATCGCCCGCGGCGTGACGGGCCAGCGGCAGCAAAAGCACCACCGCCAAGGCGGCCGAAACACCCTCGGCTACCAAAAGCGAGGTCGCAACCGCGCCGGGCGCACCCGCTGCCGCCCCGAACTCGATCCACAGCACCATCGCGGCCAGCCCCAAAAGGCTGCCCCACAGCCCGTATTCAGGCCGCCCGAGTGCCGAATATCCCGAATAGAAATACCGGAACGGCACCGACACCGCCGCCATCAGGCACAGAATACGCGCCATCGGCACAGCCTCGTCCCAGCCCGATCCGACCAGCAACGGCAGAAGGATCGGCGCGCAGACGGCAAGGCCAAGGAATGCCGGAACCGAAAAGGCCGCGACATTCACGACCACACCCGCCGTCGCCGCGCCCAGCTTTGCCGGATCGCCCTGCATCCGCATCAGCATCGCAAAGGCAATATTGTGCCCCACGCTGCCGATGGCCGCACGCAGCGGATCGACCATCCGCATCGCGATGTTCAGCTGCCCCAATACGGCAGTCCCGAAATGCGCATTCACAAGGAAGGTCAGCACCGCAGGCGTGGCATAATCCACGCCGACATCGGCAAGGTTTATCCATGAAAAGCGGAAAAGCTCGTCCAGCCGTGCGCGATTCCAACGCGGGCGGACCAGCACCTGCCGCCGGTGCCACGCCGCCAGCGCCATCGCCAGCAGCGGGAACAACACGATCGGCAGCATACGTTGCAGGATCAGCGCAAGGATGCCCTGCCCCTGAACCGCGAACCAGACCGCCACCACGCATCCGACGACCGTGCTGACCGATTGGCAGATCGCAAGATCCACGAACCGTTCATGCCGCCGCGCCAATGCGCGCGCGATGGTTCCCGGCCCCTGCCCCACAAGGAACAGCGTCGCCACCGGCAGCCAGAAGGCCACGGCGCCGATCCCGGCCAGATAGGCCAGCAGCGGGCCGCTGGCAAAGGCGATGCCCACCGCCCCGACCGCCAGGAGCAGCGAGACGAAAAGCGTCGTTTCAAGATGCGCGGTCGAAAGGCGGCGGCGCTGGGCCAGCGCCTCCTCGAACGGCAGGCCCACAAGGGCGCCGATCACCCCCACCACGCTCAGCACGAGGATGGCGAGCCCGAAATCCTCGGGCGAAAGAAGCCGCGCGATGATCACCGTGCTGCCCATCTGCGCGGCAAGACGCAGGGCAACATCGATGGCGGACGCGCCGATCGACAGTCTCATGTCCAGAAGACCCGCATGTGCGGAAGGCGGACATAATCCGCCCGGTGCAGGGAACCCATTACAAAACTCCGGCGACAGCCTGAAAAACTAAATACACGAACCTACGCGCCGATTCGTAACCCAGCCGCGACGCATCTTCAAGGATTTGAAAGCGGCTTGGTGAGGTGATTCTTGCAAGTGCATGTCAGGCTTTGAACAACATTCGTCCAAATACGGCATCGGCCGCGCATGCGTTCCACATCGCCGCCACAGAAGGGAACGGCATTTCGCCCCGCCCGCTTGCACAAATTCCGGGCAGGGTGAATAACCGGGCCAGACACCATGCGCATGGAGATTGCCATGAAAACCAGCCTCTTCCGCCGCGCCTCGCTGGGGCTTGCACTGGCGGCCACCATCGCAGCCCCCCTCTGGGCGCAGGACACCACCGTTCGCGTCGGCATCATGGGCGGCGAGGACGAGACCGTCTGGGAAGCCGTCAAGGCCGAGGGCAAGACCCGCGGGCTCGACATCCAGACCACGCTGTTCAACGACTACACCCAGCCGAACGAGGCGCTGGCGAATAACGACATCGACGCCAACGCCTTCCAGCACCAGCCCTATCTGGACGCGCAGGTCCAGCAGCAGGGATACGAGATCGAGAACATCGCCGACACCGCGATCTTCCCGATCGGCGTCTATTCCAAGAAGCACGCCTCGCTGGAAGATCTGCCCGAAGGCGCGATCATCGGCGTTCCGAACGATCCGTCGAACGGCGGACGCGCGCTGAAGGTGCTGGAGCAGCTTGGCCTGATCAAGCTGGACCCGGATGCAGGCATCCTTGCCACCGTCATCGACGTGACCGAGAACCCCAAAGGGTATGACCTGCGCGAATTGGACGCAGGTGTCGTGGGCCGCGCCATCGACGACCTGGACGCCGCCGTGGTCAACACCGATTGGGCGTTCAAAGCCGATCTTGCCGATCATCGCATCGCGCAGGAATCGGGCGAGAACAACCCCTACATGAACCTGATCGCCATCCGCACCGCCGACAAGGACGCGCCCTGGGTGACCGCACTGGTCGAATCCTTCCACACCGACGCCGTGAAGGAAGCCTATGAGGCCGCCTACAAGGGTGCGGCTGTTCCCGGCTGGTAATAAGGTCTATAGAGCGAGATCACAGGGGCGCGGGCCACCACCCGCGCCCCCATGCTTTTTCCACGAGGAGCCAATGACAGAGCATCCGGTCGTCCTTCTCGACCATGTCACCCGCCGTTTCACCGACATGCCCGCGCTGGACGACATCACCCTGTCGATCGCCAAGGGCGAGATCGTCGGCCTGATCGGGCGCAGCGGGGCGGGCAAGTCCACGCTGATCCGCTGCCTGAACGGGCTGGACAAGCCGCAGGAAGGCCGTGTCGTGATCGACGGGCTGGACATCACACCGCTGTCGGAGCAGGCGCTGCAACCCGTGCGGCGGCGGATCGGGATGATCTTCCAGCACTTCAACCTGCTGTCGGCCAAGACCGTCGCGGACAACGTCGCTTTGCCGCTGAAGATCGCTGGCATGGGCGCTGCCGCACGGCGCAAACGGGTGATGGAGCTTCTGGATCTTGTGGGCCTCGCCGACAAGGCCGACACATGGCCCGCGCGCCTGTCGGGCGGGCAGAAACAGCGCGTCGGCATCGCCCGCGCGCTGGCCTCGGACCCGCTGCTGCTGCTGTCGGACGAGGCGACCTCGGCGCTGGACCCGGAGACGACGCAAGGGGTGCTGGACCTGCTGGCCCGCGTGAACCGCGACCTTGGCGTGACGGTGCTGATGATCACGCATGAGATCGAGGTGGTCCGCCAGATCGCGAACCGCGTGATAGTTCTGGACCGCGGACGCATCGTCGAGGAAGGGCCGGTTGCCCGCGTCATGGCCTCGCCGCAGGCCGACACGACCAAAAGCCTGCTGCGTGGCCTGTCCCCGATCCTGCCGCGCGACTTGGCAGACCGCGTCGCGCCCCAAGGCGATCAGGCGCTGATCCGCATCGACGTCTATGGGCCCGATGCCCGCCGCCCGCTGCTGGACGACATCGCCCGCATCACGGGCCGCCCCGCGCGATTGGTGCATGGCGGATTGAACGACGTGCAGGGCGAACCCTACGGGCGCATGTTCATCGCGCTGGGCACCAACGATCCGGACAGCGTCCGCCGGGTCGTCGCCGCCCTTTCCCCGAAAACCACTGCCATCGAGGTGCTCGGCCATGTCCCAGGCGATGTTTGACCTGCTGCTGCGCGGCCTGAACGAAACGCTGATCATGACCGGTGTTTCCGGCGCGCTGTCCTTTCTGATCGGGCTGCCGCTTGCGCTGATCCTCGTGACCACCGACCGCGGTGGGATATTCGAGGCGGTGGCCGTGAACCGCATCCTTGGCGGCATCGTGAACGCGCTGCGCTCGGTGCCGTTCATCATTCTGCTGGTCGCGGTGATTCCGCTGACCCGGCTTCTGGTCGGATCGGCCATCGGCATCTGGGCGGCCATCGTGCCGCTGACCATCGCCGCCGCCCCCTATTTCGCGCGCGTGGCCGAAGTGTCCTTGCGCGAGGTCGAACGCCCGCTGATCGACGCAGCGCGGTCCATGGGCGCGACCCGCTGGACCATCCTGCGCGAGGTGCTGATCCCGGAATCGCTGCCGGGCATCGTTTCGGGCTTCACCGTCACGCTGGTCACGCTGATCGGTGCATCCGCAATGGCGGGCGCGGTCGGCGCAGGGGGGCTGGGCGACATTGCGATCCGCTATGGCTACCAACGGTTCCAGACCGAGGTGATGGTCTGCGTCGTCGTGATCCTGATCGTGCTGGTCAGCGGAATGCAATGGATCGGCGACTGGCTGGCGCGGCGGATCGATCACCGCTAACCTCCCGTTCAGGAGGACCCCCGATGAAAGCCAAGGACGCCCCTGACCTGAACCGTTTCGACTGGGAAGACCCTTTCCGGCTGGAGGATCAACTGTCCGAGGAGGAGCGGATGCTGCGGGATGCAGCCCGCTCCTATGCCCAAGGCAAGCTGCAACCCCGCGTGATCCGCGCCTATGCCACCGAGGAAACCGACCCGGAAATCTTCCGCGAGATGGGCGCGATGGGCCTTCTGGGCGTCACCATCCCCGAGGAATATGGCGGGCTTGGCGCCAGCTATGTCGCCTATGGCCTGATCGCCCGCGAGGTGGAGCGGGTGGACAGCGGCTATCGGTCCATGATGTCGGTGCAGTCCAGTCTGGTGATGTATCCGATCTATGCCTACGGGTCGGAGGCGCAGCGGCGGAAGTATCTGCCGAAGCTGGCATCGGGCGAATGGATCGGCTGTTTCGGCCTGACGGAACCCGATGCCGGATCGGACCCGGCGGGGATGAAGACCACGGCGAAGAAGACCGCGAACGGCTATGTCCTGAACGGCGCGAAGACTTGGATTTCCAACGCCCCCATCGCGGATGTCTTCGTCATCTGGGCCAAGTCCGAGGCGCATGGCGGCAAGATCCGCGGCTTCGTTCTGGACAAGGGGATGCCCGGCCTGTCGGCGCCCAAGATAGGCGGCAAACTCTCGCTCCGCGCCTCGATCACCGGCGAGGTGGTGATGCAGGATGTCGAGGTGCCCGAGGATGCGATGCTGGACATCGAAGGGTTGAAAGGCCCGTTCGGCTGTCTGAACCGTGCACGCTATGGCATCTCGTGGGGGGTGATGGGCGCGGCGGAGTTCTGCCTTCACGCCGCGCGCCAATACGGGCTGGACCGCAAGCAATTCGGCAAGCCGCTGGCCCAGACGCAGCTTCACCAGTTGAAACTGGCCAATATGCTGACCGAGATTTCGCTGGGCCTTCAAGCGTCGCTGCGCACGGGCCGTCTGATGGACGAGGCGCAGGCCGCGCCCGAAATGATCTCGATCATCAAACGCAACAACTGCGGCAAGGCGCTGGAGATCGCGCGCATGGCCCGTGACATGCATGGCGGCAACGGCATCTCCGAGGAGTTCCAGGTCATGCGCCACATGGTCAATCTGGAAACCGTGAACACCTATGAAGGTACGCATGACGTCCACGCGCTGATCCTTGGGCGGGCGATCACGGGATTGCAGGCGTTCTTCTGATGACACCTCTGCATGGGCTGAAGGTGGTGGAACTGGCCCGCATCCTTGCGGGCCCGTGGATCGGGCAGACGCTGGCCGATCTGGGTGCCGACGTGGTGAAGATCGAGTCCCCCGAGGGCGACGACACCCGCACATGGGGACCGCCCTTCATCGAAGGGTCCGCCGCTTATTTCCATGCGGCAAACCGCGGCAAGCGCAGCATCGCCTGCGATTTCAACGACCCGGCGCAGTTGGCGCAGGTGGTCGATCTGATCCGCACCGCCGATGTGGTGGTAGAGAATTTCCGCCCCGGCGGCCTTGCGAAATACGGGTTGGATTACGAAACGCTCTCGGCGATCAACCCGCGCCTGGTTTACGCCTCGATCACCGGGTTCGGGCAGGATGGACCGTATGCCAGTCGTCCGGGTTACGATTTCCTGATCCAGGGCATGTGCGGCATCATGGACCTGACCGGCGATCCGGGGGGCGAACCGCAGAAGATCGGCGTCGCGTGGATCGACATTCTGACCGGGCTTTACGGCGTCATCGGAATACAAGCTGCGCTGGCGGAACGCGAACGCTCGGGGCTTGGGCAGCAGGTGGACCTTGCGCTGCTGGATTGCGGCGTGGCGGCTTTGGCAAATCAGGCGATGAACCATCTGGCGGGCAGGACGCCGACGCGGATGGGCAACGCACATCCCAATATCGTGCCCTATCAGGTCTTCCCCGCCGCCGATGGCCACCTGATCGTCGCCTGCGGCAATGACCGACAATTCGCCGCCCTGTGCCGGGTGCTGGACATGACTCCCGATCCTCGCTGGGCGACCAATCCCGGCCGGGTCGAAGATCGCGAGGCGCTGACCGCCCTTCTGGCCGCCCGAACAGCCCAGCGCCCCAAGGCCGACCTGATCGCCGCGATGGAAAGCGCAGGCATTCCCGCCGGCCCGATCAACACGGTGGCCGATGCGCTGGCGGACCCTCAGGTCATCGCGCGTGGGCTCCAGATCGCACCGGAGGGCATTCCCGGTCTGCGCACGCCTCTCAAATTCTCGCGCAGTCAGCTTTCGCTGGAACGTGCCGCCCCGTCGAAGCAGAACATCGGCGAGGGGTAGATCGGCCATCGTCTCGCAAGTCCCGCGCAGCTCGTAAACTTCGGGGTTCGCAGCGGGAGTCATTCAGGACGATGTCCACCTTGCCGATGCCACGTCGCCTTGTGGACCAACCCGTCTCACGAAGCAAAAGAGGTCCAAACAGCCCACGCCGCCGCAGACCTCCACCGCTTGCCCACAGGTGGCCGGGTCGCGCTCATCAGGTCGCTATCGACAAAGCGGATGCGGTCGGGCTGAACATGGCGGCATAGCTGGCATAGTAAATGCTAGCCCTCGGCTATCTCTTGAGGGCGGCCTTGGTCAGGCGCGCGGCATTGGCGCGGGTCTTGGCGCGCACCGGCTTCAGCGCGGCGGCATAGGGAGAGCGTCCGGTCATCATCGCTAGCCACGCTGCCTGCTGCGCGGCCATCGCGGCGGCGAATTTCTCGGTCACCATGCGGGTGTTCTCGGTCGGTGCGGGGCGGCAGATGCCCGCCATGCCCATCATGCGCAGGGCGATGACCTGCTGGGCTTCCACCATCATCATCGCCGTCTGGAACCACGGATTCATCATAGCGCTCCCATAACCTTGCCGTTGAAACCCCATAGCTGCCGGGTGCCGCGATGGGTCACCAGCGTCACTTCTCGCGAAATCCCATCGCCTCGGGGTGGCTCAGCCTGACACCGCAAGGCCATCGCTGCAACGAAAACCGGCACCTGTCCCTTTCGCCCAGCGGCTCATATCTGCCAGACGCGCGGCAGCGACCTGCCCCGCATCGCGTTCAGCACCTTCGCCACCTGACGGCGCAACGGCCAGCCATCATGCGAAAGCATCCGCACCACCAGCGTGCCGTCGAACGCCGAGGCGGTCGCCTCCACCCCAAGGATGTCCAGCGCACCGCGTGCCACGGCAAGCGTCTCCTCCGCGCCCGGCCCGACCATGGCCAGCGTCGCAAAGGCGCGCGCGCCGCCCGGAACCGCCGCGCTCGCCTCGTCGCCGAAAGACAGCGGATCGGTCAGAACCGGCACACCGTCGCGCAGCACGCTTCGGCGGTCGGTGAAGGCCAGCCGTCCCACCGTTTCGCCCATGGCGGCGCGGCCCAGCACGACCATCTCCAGCAAGAGGCACCCTGCGCGGCCTGTCAGCGCGATCTCGGTGCTGCGCGTGACGGACGATCCGTCGTAAAGGATCGTTTCCTGTGGCAGCCAATCCAGCCAGCCACCCTGCCCGACGCTGTGGCGAATGGTGACGACGGCTTCGGAACCGCCGGAGTCATAGGCGCGCTCGGCCGTCTGGGTCGTGGCGACCGCTTGGCAGCCGTCGTCCAGAGCCAGCGAAAGATCCAGCCTGTCACCGCCGGTCAAACCGCCCGAGGTATTCAGAAAGACGACCTCGGGCGTGCCGACGCCGCGGGGAAGGATGGCCTTGGCCGATCCCTGCTGGCACAGATCGGCCAGCCGGGTCGTGCCGGATTGAAGTTTCATGCGGACATGCGCCTCGCCACGGCTGCGCTCCAGCCGGCGAAGGGACGATGGGGGGAAATTCATACGGGAAATCCATCACAATACAAAACGGAACAAAAATCGAGAGTGTCTAAAAAGCAGTTGGTTTTGCCGGTCCAATGGGCAGGTGGGAAACTTGACGATAAAAGCGATTCTCAGCATCCTCACTGAATGAACGTTCATTCTCAATCCGATTGCAACTGCCCCACCGATCTTCGCGTCCCGGAAATCCTTCGCGCCATCCGCCACATCTTCATCGAAAAAGGCTTCGACGGCGCGTCCATGCAGGATCTTGCGCGCGGGTCTGGGATGAGCGCAGGCAATTTCTATCGTTATTTTCGATCCAAAAATGCCATTATCGAGGCGATGGTCGCGCATGATCTGGGCGAATTCCGCGACGATTTTGCCCGGATCATGACCGCGGACGACCCGATGGCGGAACTGCGCACCACGATCGCGCGGCACCTGACCGCGCAGGATCAGGGCGCCCTTTGGGCCGAGATCAACGCAGCCGCCCTGCGAAAGCCCGAGATCGCGGCGCTCTGCACCGGGATGGAGGCTTGGATCACCGACCGGTTGATCGAGATCTTCGCCCATGTCGCGCATCTTTCCGAAGATGCCGCGCGGGCGCGCTTTACTGCGCATGCGGGTGTCGTGGTCATGTCGGTCAAGGCCACCGCCATCAGCCGCGCGGCCGCCACGCGCGCCGATGTGGATGCCTTGATGCTGCGAATGATCGAAGGACTTCTGGACGAGGTGAGCCACCATGCGGATTGAAACGCTGCTGCTGGCGGTTTCCGTCGCGCTTGCCCCCGCGGCCCGTGCGGCAGATACCGCGCCACCCGCCATTTCTGTGGTTGCCGTGACGCAGACCGTTCTGCGCGACCGCGTCATCGCCTCCGGCCTGATCGCCCCGGTCGAACAGGTGCAGGTCCAACCCCTGATCGAAGGCCAGCCGATCGAGTCGTTGGAGGCCGAGGTGGGCGACACGGTCGCGGCGGGCCAGACGCTTGCGCGCCTTTCGACCGCGACGCTGGATCTTCAACGGGGCGAGCTTTCCGCCTCGCGCGCCGCATCCGTCGCAGCGGTCGCCCAAGGGGAGGCGCAGATCGCCGAAGCCCGCGCCACCGCGGCCGAGGCGCGGCGGGTCGCCGATCGCACCGCCGCCCTGCGCAGCCAAGGCGCATCGTCGCAGGCCGGGGCCGAGACCGCCGAAGCGAACGCCGCCTCTGCCGAGGCGCGCCTGAATGCCGCCGTCCAAGCGGTCGAGGCTGCCCGCGCGCAGGTGGCATTGGCCGATGCGCAACTGGCGAACCTTGATCTGCAACTGGCGCGCACGCAGGTCATCGCCCCCGTCGCCGGAGAGGTTGTGGAGCGGAACGCGCTTGTCGGGGCCATCGCCTCGGCACAGGCGGCGCCGATGTTCACCCTGATCCGCGACGGCGCGCTGGAGCTTCGCGCCGACGTGACCGAGGGCGACCTGCTGCGGATCGTGCCGGGCCTGACAGTGCGCCTGATGCCCGTTGCGGGCGATCCGTTCGACGGCACCGTGCGGCTGGTGGAGCCGCGCATCGACGAGACGACGCGGCTTGGCCGGGTTCGCATCTCGGTCGATGTGCCGGGTCTGCGCGCAGGCATGTTCGTTCGGGCAGAGATTCTGATCGCGGAAACCGAAGCGCCCGCCGTGCCCCTGACCGCCTTGGCGCGGGATGCCGATGGCAGCTATCTGCTGCGCGTGGAGGGCGGCACCGTGCGCCGCATCGCCGTCACCCCCGGCATCCGCGACGGCGCGATGGTGCAGGTTTTGGGCGCGGATGCCGGGGCAGAGGTCGTGGCCAAGGCCGGTGCCTTCGTGCGCGAAGGCGACCGCGTAACCCCGGTGCGTCAATGAATTTTTCAGCCTGGTCGATCCGCAATCCCGTCGCGCCGATCCTGTGCTTCGTGCTGCTGACGGTCCTTGGCTGGCAGAGCTTCCAATCGCTTCCGATCACCCGCTTTCCCAATATCGACGTGCCGCTGGTCGCCGTCACGGTTGCCCAGCCCGGCGCCTCACCCTCGGAACTGGAAGCGCAGGTGACGCGGGAAATCGAGGATGCCGTCGCGGGCATCGCCGGGGTCAAGAACGTCACGTCCACCATCGCGGACGGGCAAAGCCAGACGCTGGTCGAGTTCCGGATGGAGGTGCCGACCGATCAGGCCGTGCAGGACACCAAGGACAAGGTGGACCAGATCCTTGCCGATCTGCCGCAGGACATCGAAAGCCCAATCGTCACCCGCGTCGATGTCGAGGGGCAGGCGATCCTGACCTATGCCGTGTCGAACCCCGGCATGACGCTGGAGGAGCTGTCGTGGTTCGTGGACGACACGGTGATCCGCGCGCTTCAGGGCCGCCCCGGCATCGGCAAGGTCGAACGGCAGGGCGGCGCCGACCGCGAGGTGCGGGTGGAGCTTGACCCCGCGCGACTGGACAGTCACGGCATCACGGCGGCGCAGGTCAGCCAGCAGGTCCGCGCGACCAACGTGAACCTTGGCGGCGGGCGGGCGGAACTTGGCCCGGCGGAACAGGCGATCCGCACCTTGGGCGGCGCGCCGACGGTCGAGGCGCTGGCAGGCACCACCATCGCCCTGCCGAACGGCCAACGTGTGCGCCTGTCCGACCTTGGCACCGTGATCGACGGATACGAGGAGCCACGCAGCTTCGTGCGGATGAACGACCGGCAGGTCGTGACCTTCGCCGTCTTCCGGGCCAAGGGCGCATCCGAAGTGTCAGTCGAAACCGTGGTCGAGGAGGTGCTGGCGGGGCTTCCCACCGAGGCCGCCATCACGCAGGTCGATACGCAGGTCGAATACACGCGCGGCAACTACGACACCGCCCTGCACACGCTGATCGAAGGCGCGGCGCTGGCGGTTCTGGTGGTGCTGGCTTTCCTGCGGAACTGGCGCGCGACGCTGATCGCCGCCGTGGCCCTGCCGCTCTCGGCCATCCCGACCTTCTGGGTGATGGACCTCTTGGGCTTCTCGCTCAACCTCGTCAGCTTTCTGGCAATCACGCTGGCGACGGGCATCCTCGTCGATGATGCCATCGTCGAGGTCGAGAACATCGCCCGCCATATCCGCATGGGCAAGACCCCCTACCGCGCCGCCATCGACGCGGCGGACGAGATCGGGCTGGCGGTGATCGCCACGACCTTCACCATCATCGCCGTCTTCGTGCCGGTGTCGTTCATGCCGGGCATTCCGGGCCAGTATTTCAGCCAGTTCGGGCTGACGGTCGCAATCTCGGTCGGCTTCTCGCTTCTGGTGGCGCGGCTTATCACGCCGATGATGGCGGCGTATCTGATGCGCCCCGGCGATGCCGCGCACGATGCGAAGGACGGGCCAGTGATGCGCGCCTATCTGCGGCTGGTGCGCGTGACGCTGCGGTGGAAATACGCGACGCTGCTGGCGGCCATCGGCGTGCTGGCTGTGTCGGTCCATTTCATGCTGCAAATCCCGGGCAGCTTCCTTCCAGCCGAAGATGTGGGCCGCATCCCTGTGAATGTGGAACTGCCCCCCGGCGCGACGCTGGCCGATACCGATACCGCGACGCAGGCGATGGCGGCGGCGATCCGCGACATTCCGGGCGTGCGCGACATCGTGGTGACGGGTGGCAAGTCCCCCACCGGCGATCTGGATGTGCGCCGCGCGTCCTTCACCGTGCTGCTCGATCCGCTGGACACGTCCTTCGCCTCGCTCTGGCACCAGAGCCGCCCGTCTCAATCGACCATCGAGGCGCAGATGTTCGAGCGTCTTGCCGCCATCCCCGACATCCGCGCCTTCAAGCTGAACGACCGGGGCGAGCGGGACATCTCGTTCTCGATCCTATCGGACAATCAGGCCGATCTGAACCGCGCCGTCGCCGATCTGGAGGCCGCGCTGCGGGGCGATCCGCTGCTGGCGCATGTCGCATCGGAAGGTGCCCTGCCCCGGCCCGAATTGCAGATCACCCCGCGTGCCGAGGAAGCCGCCCGCCTTGGCGTCACGACCGAAGCCATAGCCCAGACCGTGCGCGTCGCCACCATCGGCGATCTGGACGCCGCGCTGGCCAAGATCACGCTGGACGACCGGCAGATCCCGGTGCGCGTGCAGCTTGCGACCGATGCCCGCGCCGACCTTGCCACCCTTGCGGCGCTGCGCGTGCCGACGGCGCAGGGAACGGTGCCACTGTCTTCGGTGGCCGATATCACCATCGCGGACGGCCCCAGCCTGATCGAGCGGCTGAACCGAGAGCGGCGCGCCACCATCGGCGCGAACCTGCCCCCCGGCGTCGCGCTCGGCTCGGCCACGGCGCGGTTCAACGAAATCGCGGCGGGGGTCGAACTCCCCGCCTCGGTCCGCATCCAGACCTCGGGCGATGCCGAGGTTCAGGCCGAAATGACCGCCAGTTTCGGCAACGCGATGATCATGGGCCTGATGCTGGTGCTGACCGTGCTGATCCTGCTGTTCAAATCGGTGATCCAGCCCTTCACCATCCTTCTGTCGCTGCCCCTTGCCATCGGGGGCGTCGCCGCCGCGCTGATCCTGACCGGAGAACCGCTGTCGATGCCGGTGCTGATCGGCATCCTGATGCTCATGGGCATCGTGACCAAGAACGCGATCCTGCTGATCGACTTCGCGATCGAGATGAAGGCGCAGGGGATGGAGCGGTTGGAGGCGGTGATGGAGGCCGGGCACAAACGGGCGCAGCCCATCGTCATGACCTCCATCGCGATGTCGGCGGGGATGCTGCCTTCGGCGCTGGGCATCGGCGCGGGCGGCGCGTTCCGCGCGCCGATGGCGAATGCGGTGATCGGGGGGATCATTGTCTCGACCATCCTCAGCCTCGTGATCGTGCCGTCGTTCTTTCTGATCATGGACGATCTGTCGCAGGTTCTGACCCGGTTCCTTGGCCGCTTCATCGGCCCGAAAGAGGACGAACCGCCCAGTCCCGCGCCCGAAGAACTGGCGGCCGAGATCGCGGACATCCGATCCCGCCTGCGCGTCGCGGCGGAGTGATCAGAGCTGGTCCAGCCAGCCCCTCACCCGCGCCTTTTCGGCCCCCGGCAGGCGCGAAAGATACCGCGCGCGGGCATAGACGACCACGTTCGTCCCACCATTTTCGGGCACCAGCCGCACAGAGGTGAAGGTGGGCAGGCCCAGCGGCGACAGGGTGATCCATGTGCGGTGAAACCCCTCGCCCGCGAAATGCGAGGTGCGGGGCGTGGCCAGCGCCAGCGATTCCAGCCGCGCCGCCGCCTGATCCGGGGGCAGTGCGACATGTTTCGTCACCAACAGGTTGTTCGGGCGGCGCGACTTGCGCACCGTGACCGGGTCCACATGCCAATCCTGCGAATCCGAGGGGGTGTAACGAAGAAAGGCCCAACCGATTGCCATCGCGACAAGCAAAAGGATCAACAGGTCGGGAAAGCTCATTCTTCGGGTCCATCCGTGTCATCAGGGGCGTGCCGATGGAACTTGGGGGTTCGGCGCACAAAGCGCAACTTCAATAGGCGAAACGCCCCGGTCCCTGCGCGGCCAGCACCAGAAGGCCGCCCGCGATGGCCCAGTTCTTCACGAAGATCGTCATCTGCCACGGATCTGTCGGGATCAGGTGGAACCAGCTTGTCACCATGCAGTAAACGGCCAGCACCAGCGCCCAGACCTGAACATGCGGCCCCGTAACCAGCATCACCCCCGCAGCCGCGTTGAACGCGGCCAGCGCCCAGACCAATCCGCCCGGCAATCCCACGGAGGAAAGCATCGCCTGCACCGGAGCGGGCGCATTCAATTTCTGCCACGCGCCGCCCAGGAACAGCCCCGCGATCAGCACCCGGCCAAGAAGGTTCAGAATATCGGCCATTCCCCCCAGATGGCGCGGGTATCGCACGCGACAAGCCTTGACTTGCAACTGCGTCGGGATCATCAGCGAAGACGCTTCGGTGCCGGGGAGACCCGGTGAAAAGGGAATGCGGTGATACCGCAGCTGCTCCCGCAACTGTCGGCGGAGAGCGCGGGCCACAAGACGCCACTGGGCATCCGCCCGGGAAGGCTGGCCCAGCGCACCGACCCGCCCAGCCAGGAAACCTGCCGGCGCGATCACCCTTTCCCGGTGCGGGGCGCGCCGAGGATGCGGCCCGTCCGCGAGTGGTGACACCCATCCACGCGGAGAGACCGACCATGAAGACATCCCTGACCGCCATCCTTGCCGCGCTGGCCGCCCCCGCCGCCGCACAGGACATCCTTCTGCCCCCCATCGTCGTCAGCGCCGGGCTGGAGCCGGTCGCAAGGGATCGCACCGGCGCGGACGTGACCGTCATCACCGGGCCAGAGATCGAGCGCAGCGGTGACACGCGCCTGATCGACGTGCTGGGCCGCGCGGCGGGCATCTCGATCCGCAGCACCGGCCCGATGGGCACCACTGCGGGCCTGACGCTGCGCGGGGTGCCGCAGACCGGCGTCGCCGTTCGGATCGACGGGATCGACGTGGCGGACCCCTCGAACACGCAGGTCGCCTTCGACTTCGGTGCGCTGACCACGCCCGGCATCGGACGGGTGGAGATCCTGCGGGGCGCGCAATCGGCGCTCTATGGCTCGGAAGCCGTGGGCGGCGTCATAGACATCCGCACCCACCGCAGGGCCGAAGACGGGATCGAACAGCGGGCAGCGGTGGAATATGGCAGCTTCGCCACCGCAAAGCTCAGCTATGGCTTCGCGGCGAAATCCGGGCCGTCCGACCTCGCGATGACGCTGTCGCACATCCGCAGCGACGGCTATTCCGCTGCCGACGACACCCCCGCCACCCCAAACCCCGAGGATGACGGGTTCGAAGCAACGCGCCTGTTCTTCGCGGGCGGGCATGAGGTTGGGGCGGGAAGGCTGGAAGTGTCGGGCTTCGTCGAACGCTCGCGTTCAGAACTGGACGAATTCGGCCCCACCGACGGCACCCCGGACGAACGAGGCCATGCCACTACCCGCGGTATGAGACTGGCCTATTCGTTCTCGATCGGCGTGGTGGACAATACGCTCGAATATGCGTTCTTCGACAACGATCGTCAGCTGCGGGGAACATATGATTACGAAGGAGTGCAATATCCTTCGAATCAGGATTATGTCGGTCGCCGCAACAAAATAGGTTACCTTGGCGGCGTCGATCTGAGCACGGGGCGATTGACGTTCGGGGCTGATCGGACCAAGGAGTCCTATTTCGTCGACAGCGGAACACCAGACGGTCACGACGACGCGACGAACGGCGTTTATGCCGAATACAGTATCCCATTAACCCCGGGTTTTGACTTTTCTCTGTCGGTGCGGCGCGATCACCATTCTCGTTTTGGCGCATATAAAACCGGCCGCATTTCCGCGATATGGCGTCCGACCGAAAATACCATCATTCGCGCCAATGCCGGAAGCGGCTTCCGCGCGCCATCGGGTTACGAGCTATATGCTCCCGCTTACGACCCCATCTCTCCCGCGCCGGGAAATCCTGACCTTGGACCGGAGAAAAGCCGCACCTACGATCTTGGCATTGAACACCGCGTCGGCGCTGCGACCCTTGGGGCCACCCTGTTCCGCGCCGACATCCAAGACATGATCGACTATTCCTTCGCCACCTCCACCTACATCCAGCGCGCTGGCGATGCCCGGCGTCAGGGGATCGAGCTTTCTGCCACTTATGATGTGAGCAAAGCAGTGGTGACGGGCAACTACACCTATTCCGACGCGCGGTCGGATTCGCAGCTGGACAGTTCCGCATGGCAGGCGACGACGCCGCGCCACATGCTGAACCTTATCCTCGCCGGCGATCTCGCGCAGGGCTGGTCGGGCGAGGTCGCGCTGCAACATGCGGCGGACCGCGAGGGGCTGGACGATTTCACAGTGGCGGACGCGACGCTGACCCGCGATTTCGGCAACGGAACCGAAGCCTATCTGCGGGTCGAAAACCTTTTCGACGAGGATTACCAGCTGGTGCGCGGATACGGCACTGCCGAACGCTCGGCCTATCTGGGCGTCCGTCGCACGTGGTAAGATCGCTGATCCCCGTCGTTGCGGTGCTGTTTCTGGCATCGCTGCTGATCGGCCCGGCGGGGATCGGGCTGCGCGAGGCTCTGCTTGCGCTTGGGTCGGGGCAAGGCGGGGATATTGCGCTGATCATGCGGGAGATCCGGCTGCCGCGGGCTCTTCTGGGCGTGATGGTCGGCGGATCGCTTGGCTTGGCGGGGGCGGCGATGCAGGGTTGGCTGCGCAACCCGCTGGCGGAGCCGGGGCTGATCGGGGCGTCGTCCTCGGCGGCGTTGGGCGCGGTGGTGGCGCTGCAATCGGGGCTGGCGGCGGCTTTTGCGCTGGCTTTGCCGCTGATGGCGCTGGGCGGGGCGCTTGGCTCGGTCCTGCTGATCGCGGCGTTGGCGGGGCCGCGGGGTTCGGCGGTCGTGCTGATTTTGGCGGGGGTTGCGGTGTCGGCCATCGGGGCGGCGCTGACCTCGCTGCTGCTCAGCCTGTCGCCAAACCCATATGCCGTGGCCGAGATCGTGTTCTGGATGATGGGATCGCTGGCGGATCGTTCGATGGTCCATGTCTGGCTGGCACTGCCGGTGATGGCCTTTGGCGCGGCGCTGCTGGCGACGACCGGGCGGGGGCTCGATGCGCTGACGCTGGGCGAGGATGCCGCCGCCACGATGGGCATTCCGATGCGGCGGTTGCGGGTCTGCCTGATCCTTGGGACGGCATCGGTCGTGGGGGCGGCGACGGCGGTGGCGGGCGCGGTCGGCTTCGTCGGGCTGGTGGTGCCGCATCTGCTGCGGCACTGGGTGCAGGGGGTGCCGTCGCGGCTGCTTCCGGCCTCGGCGCTGGGCGGGGCGGCGATGGTGTTGGCCGCCGACATCGCGGTGCGGCTGATCGCGCCCGACCGCGATCTGAAGCTGGGAGTGCTGACGGCGCTGGTCGGGGCGCCGCTGTTTCTGCACCTGATCTGGAAGATGCGGAGGGGCGAGGCATGATGTCCATCGACCTTTCCGTGCCGGACCGCCTTCAGGCCACGCTGACCGTCGCGCAGGGCGAATTCGTCGGCCTCGTCGGGCCGAACGGCGCAGGCAAGACGACGCTTCTGCGCGCATCGCTTGGGCTTTTGCCTGCCACGGGGCGGCGCGATCTGGCGAAGGCCGCTTTCCTGCCGCAGATGCGCGAGATCGCCTGGCCGATGCCGGTGGAGCGGATCGTCGGACTTGGCGGCGCGGGTCCGGCGGCGGTGGACCGCGCCATCGCGCGGATGGAGCTTCAGCCCCTGCGTCATCGCCGCGCCGATGCGCTGTCGGGTGGCGAGCAGGCCCGCGTGCTGATCGCCCGCGCCTTGGCGCAGGAGGTGCCGCTGCTGCTGGCGGACGAGCCTATCGCCGGCCTCGACCCTGCCGCCCAGATCGCCGCGATGGAGGTTTTCACCGCCAAAGCGCAGGCGGGCGCGGTCGTCGCCTCGATCCACGATCTGGGGCTGGCGGCGCGGTTCTGCACACGGCTGGTGGTGCTTTGCGGCGGGCGGATCGTGGCGGACGGGCCGCCTTCGGTGCTGACGCCCGATCTGCTGGCAGGCGTCTTCGGTATTCGCGCATGGTTCCGCGACACCGAGGAAGGCCCGGTCTTCCAACCTCTTTCCCGCGTGGCTACTCTGCCCTGAAACGGGAGGGGCGGATGGACGAACGGGCATTTCTGGAACGGGTCTTCAGGGCGGGGATCGCGGCGGCGGACCCGGCGCAGGTGCTGGTACGGCATCTGCCCGAACGTCCCAAGGACCGGGTGGTCGTGGTCGGTGCGGGCAAGGCCGCCGCGTCGATGGCCCGCGCGGTGGAGGCGGCATGGCCCGATGCCACCGGCGTGGTCGTCACCCGCGACGGACATTCCTGCGAAACGTCGGGGATCGAGGTGCTGGAAGCCTCGCATCCCGTTCCCGATGAACGATCCGAAGCGGCAGCGCGGCGGATGCTGGATGCCGTGCGGGGGCTTGGGCCGGACGATCTGGTGCTGGTGCTGATCTCGGGCGGGGGGTCGTCGTTGATGGCGCTGCCTGCCGAGGGGCTGACGCTGGCCGAGAAACAGGCGGTGAATCGGCAGCTTCTGGCCTCGGGGCTGGGGATCGGCGACATGAACCGGGTGCGGCGCAGATTGTCGGGGATCAAGGGCGGCAAGCTGGCGCTGGCCGCCGCGCCGGCGCGGGTGGTGACGCTGGCGATTTCCGACGTGCCGGGGGACGATCCGCGGGCCATCGCCTCGGGCCCGACCGTGTTCGATCCAGAGGCTTCGGCGGACCTGTCGGCGCTGGTGGACCGCCTGCCGGATCTGCCCGAAGCGGCGCGCCGCCTGTTGCTGGCGACGCCTGCGCCCGTGCAACCGTTCGAGGCCGATTACCGCATGATCGCAACGCCCATGATGGCGCTGGAGGCCGCCGCGCAGGTCGCGCGGGAGGCAGGTGTCACGCCCCTGATCCTCGGCGACGCGCTGGAGGGCGAATCCGCCGCGCTGGGCCAGATGATGGCGGGCGTCGCGCGGTCGGTTCTGGATCACGGCCATCCCCTGCCCCGTCCCGCCTTGATCCTGTCGGGGGGCGAGACGACCGTGACCATCGGCGCTGGCAAGCCGGGGCGCGGCGGGCGGAATACCGAGTTCCTGCTTTCGCTGGCGCTGGCGAGGCTGCCGATCTTTGCGCTGGCGGGCGATACGGATGGCATCGACGGGACCGAGGATGCGGCGGGCGCGATCGTGACGCCGGACACCCTGACACGCGCGCCGGATGCCGCGCGCGCGCTGGCGGCGCATGACAGCTATAGCCTGTTCGCGCGGCTGGGCGATCTGGTCATCACGGGGCCAACCCTGACGAATGTGAACGATTTGCGCGCGATATTGGTCACATAAACGATACGAAACCTTCAACTGCGCGACATGAGGGGTCGGTAACGCGTCGGTCAACCACTCCAGAGGGACTGACATGAAAACCACGGCCTCCATCGCGCTTCTGGCGCTCGGCTTCTCCTCGGTCACGGCGACCGCGCAATCGACCGGCATCACCTGGTGGCACGGCATGGGCGGCGCCAACGCCGAGGTCATCAACCAGCTTTCGACCAAGTTCAACGAATCCCAGTCGGAATGCGCGATCACCCCGGTGTCGAAAGGCACCTATGAGGAGGCGCTGGCCTCTGGCATCGCGGCGTTCCGTTCGGGCGAACAGCCGAACATCCTGCAAGTGTTCGATGCAGGCGCTGCCACGATCATCAACGCCCCCGGCGCCGTCATCCCGGCCGAGGATCTGATCGTCGGCGCGGGCCACGAGTTCAACCGCGATGCCTTCATCGAAGGCGTGCGCTATTTCTATGCCGACAGCGAAGGCAAGTTCGTGGGGATGCCGTTCAACTCCTCGGCGCCGATCATGTATATCAATACCGAAGCGTTCGAGAAGGCCGGCGTCGCCGCGCCGAAGACGTGGGAAGAATTCGAAGCCGCCGCCCCCGCGCTGAAAGAGGCGGGCTATATCCCGATGACCGCCAGCCAGCTGACCTGGCAGTTCACCGAGAACTTCTTCTCGCGTCACAACATCCAGTTCGCGACGAACAACAATGGGTATGACTCGGTCGAGGGGACCGAGATGAACCTGACCGATCCGAACCTGATCCACATGTTCGAAAAGCTGGCCGAATGGAAAGACGCGGGCCTGTTCGCCTATTACGGCGCGGGCTGGGCGGACAACCAGACCCCGTTCGAACAGGGCAAGGTGGCAATGTGGATCGGATCGTCGGGGTCGTTCGGCGGGTTGCAGAAGACGGCGACGATGCCCTTCTCGGCCACCTTCCTGCCCTACTGGGCCTCGGTCGAAGGTGCTGGCACCAACACCTTCATCGGCGGCGCGGCCCTGTTCGCCATGTCGGGCAAGTCGGATGCGGAAAACGCCTGCACGGCCTCGTTCTTCCAGTTCCTGACCTCGCCCGAGATCCAGAAGTTCTATCACCAGGCTACCGGCTATGTCGCCATCACCGAAGCCGCCTACGAGCTGGCGAAATCGGAAGGCTACTATGAAGAACAGCCGGTTGCCGAGGTTGGCATCCAGCAGCTGATGCTGCCGTCGGGCGACTGGTCGAAAGGCTACCGTCTGGGCTTCTATCCGCAGATCCGTTCGATCATGGAACGCGAATACAACCGTATCTTCGCGGGTGAGACGACCGTTCAGGAAGCGTTCGAGACGATCAAGACCGAAGGCGACGCGCTGCTGGCACGTTTCGCACAGACCGCAGGCTGATCCTTTTAAGGCACTGACTTCGGGCCCTCCCTCGCGGGGGCCCGTCCCTATTGATGGAGGGATCGTTGACCGCAATTTCCGCAAAACCGAAGGTGCAGGCAGAGCCGGCCAAACGGGTGCAGTTCGACAATGCGCTGCTGCCGTGGCTGTTCCTGCTGCCGCAGCTGGCGGTGATCGTCGTCTTCTTCTATTGGCCGTCGGTGCAGGCGGTTCAATCGTCCTTCTTCATCGAAGACCCGTTCGGCTTCGGATCGACATTCGTGGGCATGGCGAATTATGCCGACGCATTGGCCAGCCGCGAATACCGCCGCATCGCAAGCTTCACCGCGGTGTTCACCGTTCTGGTCACGTTCCTTTCGCTGGCGATCGGCCTGCTGCTTGCCGTCAAGGCCGATGCGGTGATCCGGGGGGCCAGCGCCTACAAGACGCTGCTGATCTCGGTCTATGCCATCGCGCCGCCGGTGGCGGGGTTGATCGGGATGATGTTCTTCGACATGCATATCGGCCCCTTCGTGCAGATGGCCGCGTGGTTCGGCTGGAACATGCAGGTGGGGCTGAACTATTTCGACACCGCCTTCGCGATGGTCTTCGTGTCGGTGTGGAAGCAGATCCCGTATAACTTCATCTTCTTTTTGTCCGGCCTTCAAGCCGTGCCGGTTTCGGTGCGCGAGGCGGCCTTCATCGACTGCAAGAACGGCTGGCGCAGGTTCCGCACCGTGACGCTGCCGCTGCTGATGCCGACGGCGTTCTTTCTGCTGATCATCAACATCACCTACGCCCTGTTCGATACGTTCGGGATCATCGACGTGATGGTGAAGGACAAGCCCGCGAACAACCCGATCACGCTGGTCTACAAGGTCTATAACGACGGGTTCCGCGGCAACGATCTGGGCGGATCGTCGGCGCAGTCGGTGATCTTGATGGTCGTCGTCTTCGCGCTGACCATCGTGCAATTCCGCTTCCTTGAAAAACGCATCCATTACGGTTGAGGCCATGCATCGCACCCGACCCTTCGACCACCTGATCCTGATCATCGGCGCGGCGCTTCTGGTGCTGCCGGTGGTCGTGGCCTTCATGACCTCCACCTATACCGCCGCGCAGATTCACACGGGCGGGCTTCAGATCCTTCCGGGCGGCAACTTCACCGAGACTTACTCCAAGGTGCTGACCCAGAAGGGCGGCTTCACGGGGCAGATCACCGGTGCGCGAATGCTCATGAACTCGATGATCCTTGGCATCGGTTTCGCGCTGGGCAAGATCGTGCTGTCGATGATGGCGGCCTATGCCATCGTCTATTTCCGCTTCCGCTTCGCCACGATCATGTTCTGGGTGATCTTCACCACCCTGCTGCTGCCGCTGGAGGTTCGGATCATGCCGTCCTATGGCGTGATGTCGCAACTGGGGCTTTTGAACAGTTATACCGGGCTGATTGTGCCGCTTCTGGCCTCGGCCACGGGCACCTTCTATTTCCGGCAGTTCTTCAAATCCATTCCCGACGAGCTGCTGGAGGCCGCGCGGATCGACGGCGCGGGACCGTTCAAGTTCCTCATCGACGTGATCGTGCCGCTGTCGAAGACGATGATCGCCGCGATCTTCATCATCATGTTCGTCTATGGCTGGAACCAGTATCTGTGGCCGATGCTGATGACGACGGACGAGTCGTTCTTCACCCTGATGCGCGGCATCAAGTCGATCCTGCAGGTCTGGATCGGATCGCAAATCCCCGACTACAACGAGGCCTTCGCTTTGGCCGTGCTGGCGATCATCCCCCCCGTCGCGGTGGTGGTGATCTTCCAGCGCTGGTTCATCAAGGGCCTGACAGAAAGCGACAAGTGACATGGCATCCATTGCAATCGAAAACGTGGTGAAAACCTATGCCGGTGGCAACACCGCCGTGCACGGGGTCAGCATCGACATTAAGGATGGCGAGTTCATCGTGTTGGTTGGCCCCTCGGGTTGCGGGAAATCCACGCTGCTTCGCATGGTCGCGGGGCTGGAGTCGATCTCGGGCGGGGATGTGCGGATCGGGGATCGCAAGGTGAACGATCTGGACCCCGCCGACCGCGACATCGCGATGGTGTTCCAGAACTACGCCTTGTATCCGCACATGACGGTTCGCGAAAACCTCGCTTACGGCCTGAAGAACCGCAAGACGCCGAAGGCCGAGATCGAGGCGCGGGTGGCCGAGGCCGCCCGGATGCTGGAGATCGGGCAGTATCTGGACCGCAAGCCTCGCGCGTTGTCGGGCGGACAGCGGCAGCGCGTCGCGATGGGCCGCGCCATCGTCCGCAAGCCCGCCGCATTCCTGTTCGACGAGCCGCTGTCGAACCTCGACGCCAAGCTGCGGGTGACGATGCGGGCCGAGATCCGCAAGCTTCAGAAGCGGCTTGGCACCACGTCGATCTATGTCACCCACGACCAGTTGGAGGCGATGACGCTGGCGGACCGTCTGGTGGTTCTGAACGCGGGGCGGATCGAGCAGATCGGCGCACCGCTGGAGATTTATCACAAGCCCGCATCGACCTTCGTTGCCAGCTTCATCGGGTCCCCGGCGATGAACCTTGTCGATGCGCGGGTCGAAGGTGGGATGCTCTGGTTCGGCGGGGTTTCGGTGCCGCTGGCAGGCGCGCAGGGTCCGGTCACGCTTGGTCTTCGGGCCGAGGATCTGCGCCTCGCCGCCCCGGGCGAAGCCGCCGTGCAACTGCGGATCGAGCATGTGGAGGAGTTGGGCGCCCAGCGGCTGGTGCATGGCATGGTCGAAGATCAGTCCCTGACCATCGCACTGTCGCCCGACATCCCGCTGACCGATACGCTGCCTATCGCCCTGCCCCGCGAAAGGCTGCATCTGTTCGACGCAGTCAGCGGCAAGCGGATCGAGACCCGCGTGCCGGCCTTCGCCTAGGCCACCTTGCCGGGGCTGAAAAGCTCCGGCAGCAGTTCCGGCGCGGTGGGGCGGCCAAGCAGGAAGCCCTGCGCCTCGTCGCAGCCTTCGCTTTGCAACAGGGCAAGCTGGGCCATCGTCTCGACCCCCTCGGCCAGAACCGGCACTTCGAGGCTGCGGCCAAGGGCGAGGATCGCGCGGATGATGGCCTTCGCCTGCTTGCTCGTCTCGACCTCGCGCATGAAGGATCGGTCCAGCTTGATCTTGTCGAAGGGGAAGGCGCGAAGCGTATCCAGCGAAGAATATCCCGTGCCGAAATCGTCGATGGCGATGGTCACGCCCAGATCCTTGATCTGGCGCAGCGCATGCAGGGCGCGGGCCTTGTCGGCGATGATCGCGCTCTCGGTCACTTCCAGCTCCAGCCGCCAAGGGGCAAGCCCGGTTTCGGCCAGCACATCGCGCAACATTTCGACCAGCGCGCCATTGCCAAGCTGCACGGGCGACAGGTTCACCGCGATGCGGAAATCGGCGGGCCAGCTCGCGGCCTCGCGGCAGGCGGTGCGCAGCACCCATTCGCCGATGGGAAGGATCGCGCCGCATTCCTCGGCCAGCGGGATGAACTCTGCCGGAGAGACGGGCCCGCGCTGCGGATGGTTCCAGCGCAACAGCACCTCGTATCCCGTGGTGGTTCCCGTGCTGACGGATTTCTGGATCTGGTAATGCAGGTGCAGTTCGTTGCGGTCGATGGCCTGCCACAGATCGCGCGCCAGCGTTCGACGCTCGCGCGCCACCTCGTCCATCTCGGCCTCGTAGAAGCAAGTGTTCTCGGACAGCGAGCCCTTGGCGCGATACATTGCCATGTCGGCATTCGCGATCAGCTTTTCTGCGCTGCCCGCATCACCCGGAAAGATGGCGACGCCGATGCTTGCCCCGACCGACACGTCGTTCCCCTCGATCAGCATTCGGGCCGAGATCGCCTGATCCAACCGTTTGATGAAGCCGTGCAGGTCGGCATCGTGGCGGAATTCGATGAAGGCCGCGAATTCGTCTCCGCCGAAACGCGCGACGAACTCGCCCGATTGAAGCGCCCCGGCCATGCGTTCTGCCGCCAGCCGCAGCACGGCATCGCCCACCGAATGACCAAGGTGATCGTTGATCTCCTTGAAGCGGTCGAGGTCGATGCCCAGCACCGCCACCCGGTTCCCTTCGGCCGTCGCCGTATCGAGCGCCCATGCGATGTTGTCCGAGAAGCTGGCCCGGTTGGGCAGCCCCGTCAGCGTATCGTGCCGCGCCATATGGACGATCTGCTCCTCGGACCGGCGGCGTTCCGAGATGTCTTCATAGGTGGACACCCAGCCCCCATCCGGCACCGGGCGATGGACCACGCGGATCGTGCGGCCGTCGCGCATGTCCTGCACGATCTCGGCCTCGTGGCGCAGGGACCACAGGTTGCGATGCGCCGTCAGAAAATCCTCGATGCCGTCGCCGCCCAGATCGGCGCGATGGGCCATCTCTCGGGCGACATCCTCTTGCGTCGGATGGGGCGCGGACAGGCCCACGATCTCTCGCAGCCGGTCGTTCGCGATCAGCAGCCTGCCCCCGGCATCGAACAGTGCGAGGCCCTGGCTCATATTGCCCAGCGCCAGTTCGAGGTTGCGGCGCAATGCCGCGAGCCGTTCGGCATCCTCGCGCTTGCGGGTGTCGTCATGGGTGATCTTGGCAAATCCCAGATGGGCGCCGTCATCGCCATGGATCGGCTCCACCAGCACCGAGGCCCAGAATCGACTGCCATCCTTGCGATACCGCCAGCCTTCGGCCTGAAACTTGCCCTGCCGCAGCGCGGTTTCCAGCGCCCGTTCGGGCAGGCGCGCCAGCCGATCCTCGGCCGAGAAGAAGCGCGAGAAATTCTCGCCGACGATCTCCTCGGCGGTGTATCCCTTGTTGCGCTCCGCCCCGGCGTTCCAGTTGGCGACGTTGCCCGACGGATCGAGCATGTAGATGGCATAGTCCGTCACGCTTTGGATCAGCAGGCGCAGGCGGCGTTCCCCTTCGACCGCGTGGCGCAGCGACAGCTCTGCCGCAAGCATATTGGCCGGATCGCGCAGGATCAGCACCTCGGTCCGCCAACCCGCAGGGCGCAGCGCCGCATCCACCGGGCGCGGGCCGACATCGGGGCGTTCCAGCTCCAGCCGGACCACCTGCCCCTGCGCCGCGCGCAGCCGTGCCATCATGCCGGGGTTCAAATCGCGCCAGCGCCGCCCTGCAAGATCGTGAAAGACCCGGTTGCCCGCAACGGTGCGCCCCATGACGACAAGCGCAAGCCCCTCGGTCGACAGGTCGGCCATCCGCGCCTTGCGCCATGCCCCCAAGGCGACCGTTCCGGTCGCGAACATGGCGGCAAGCGCGCCGAATGCTTCTGGATTTTGTGCGATGGACAAAAGAGCAGGCATGATGTTCCCGGTTGCGCGTTCAGCCGCGACATTCGGGATCAGGTGATGAAGGAGCTGTTTATTCCCTCATCACCCCATGCCTGAAAATATCTAAACTTTTATTTGCCCGTGGCGTTCACGACCGAAAAGCCGGTCAGGAAAATCAGGCGCAGGTCCAGCGCGAAGGTCATCTCGCGCTCGTATCGCACGTCAAGCTGCACGCGGTCGTCATAAGACAGCGCATTGCGCCCGGTGGCCTGCCACAACCCGGTCACGCCCGGACGCACGCATTTATAGGACGCCGCGTGCTTGCCATAGCGCAGAAGCTCGTCCGGGACGACCGGACGCGGGCCGACGATGCTCATCTCGCCCCGGAAGACGTTCCAAAGCTGGGGCAATTCGTCCAAGCTGGATTTGCGCAGGAAACGGCCCAGCGGCGTGATGCGCGGATCGTTGTCCAGCTTCTGATGTTCGGCCCATTCGGCGGCGGCGGCCTCATCCTCGCGCAGCAGCTTCTGCAGCCGCGCTTCGGCATCCATCACCATCGACCGGATCTTGACGCAGCGGAATATCCGCCCGTCGCGCCCGACCCGCTGCTGAAGGAAGAACGGGTTGCCCCCGTCCAACGCGACCATCGCCGCAAACAGCGCCACCACCGGCGCGATCAACGGCAGAAGCAGCAGGCAAAGAGCAAGATCGAAGATGCGCTTGCCGATTTCACGATAGGAAAATTTCCGTACCGATCCGGGCAAAAGGGCCTCGGTGGTGTCCACACGCGACACTTCTTGCGCGGACGTAACGGATGGCTCGTCAAGGACGGTCATTCGGACACCCTGAAAACTGGTAAATACACTTTAACTTTTCTTAGACACAGGCCGCACAAAGTCAACTAGGGCCAAACAATTATTCGCAGGTGCAGCGATTAATCGCGCGATGCCAAATCCATTCAAATCGGAGATTGGCATAATCTCCTGATATCAATGGCTAAGCACAGTCGCGTATATTCATTCGTTCTTGCAAAATGGGAAGATCCCTGCCCGTCATTTCGATATAAAGTTGAAGGATCTGGGAATTCATTCGCGCTGCGGTATATCTGTCGTGGAATCGCAGCGTTCCCTTTTGCCCCATCGCCGTCAGCGCCTCGCGCGTGGTGCTGCGGATCGCGGCGGCGATGGCCTCGGCATCGCCCGGCGTGAACAGACGCCCCGTTTCACCCTCGCGCACGATGTCCTGCAAACCGCCCACCCGGCTGGCGAAGACTGCGGTCCCCGCCTGCATCGCTTCGATCGCGACAAGGCCGAACCCCTCCCACCGCGACGGCACGAGGAGCACATCCGCCTCGCGATAAAGATCGAAAACGCGCTCGCGCGGCTGCCAGCCCAGAACCTCCACATTCGGGGGGATGCTGACCTGATCCGCGGCGACGATGGCCCGCCCGATGGCGATTCCCCGCGCGGCATCCCCAAGGCGCCGCATCACCTCGCAATAGGTGTCGAAACCCTTTTGCCGGTCGAACCGGCCTGCAAAGGCGATCTTGAGCGGACCTTCGCGCCGGATCGGTGCGGCGGCGGGGCGCGGGGTCACGCCATTGTCGATCACCACCAGCTTGCGGGCGGGCAGACCGGCAGCCAGCGCCTCCTCGCGCTCGTGCTCGGAAATGCAGATGATGCGGTCGCAGCCCAGCGACAGCACCCGTTCGGCCAGCGCCAGCGCACGGTTCAGCGCGGGTTTCCCCTCGCGCAGGAAAGACCAGCCATGCGGGCAATAGACGATGCGCGTGCGGCGCGGGATCAACGGTCGGCAAAGGCGGACCATCGCGCCGGCGAAGGTGGAATGGACGTGCAGCACCTCGGGCCGGATCGCCCGTGCCTCGCGCACGGTCAGCCGCGCAAGGCGCAGAAGCCCCATGACCGAGCCGCGTTCATGCGCAAACGGCACAAGGCGCAGCCGCGTGCCCTTTGCGCGGTCCAGCGCCGGCAGGTTGATTTCAGGCGTGACGAGCGTGACCTCCTCCAGCGGGCTGTCGCCCTGCGCGGCCAGAACCTCCTCCAGATACGCAACGACGCCGCCAAGCGGAGCTTCGGTCACATGCAGGACGCGGCGCAGGGTCATGCCGACGCCCTCCGCCGCACCACCCCGTCGCGCAGGCGGCCATAGGCGCCCGGCGCAATCCCGCGCAGCAGCAGCGTTCCCGCGCGCGGCGCCGAAAGCCCGCCCGTCGCAACGGCACGGCACAGCATTCCGACCGCCCGCAGCGGGCTTTTGCGCATCAGCCCCGGCGCGGCATGGCGGGCCAGAAACCCCGCCTGCGCCCTGCGCGACATCAGCCCCCGTGCATCCCGCGCCCAGCGCAGCACATGATCCGGCGTCACGGTATAGCTGAGCCGCCCGACCGGCGTATCGTCATACCAGACGACCTGCGCCCCCGGCACCATGCGGAACCTGCCGCCAGCCGCTTCCAGCCGCAGGCAAAGATCCAGATCCTCCAGCGTGCGCAGTGCGGGGTCGAAGCCGACCTTCAGGAACAGATCCCGCGGAATCACCAGCGTCGAAGTCTGCATCAGGCCGTCGGAGGCGAACAGGTAGTCGCCGACACGCTCGCCTTCGGCAATCGGGCGCTCCGGCTTCAGAAGGCGGTTCCCGTCACCCCGGTGGAACCAGAGCGGCGAATACCAGCAGACCTCCGACCCGGTAACGCCGATCGCCGCGTGGAAAGCGGACAGTTTGCCCGGCAGAAATTCATCATCGGAATCGAGGAAGGCGATATAGCGCCCCCGCGCCTCGGCCCCTCCACGGTTGCGCGCGGCAGAGGCACCCGCATTGTCCTGCCGGATGTAACGGATGCGAGGATCGCCGAAAGCCAGCACGGCGCCCCGGGTATCGTCGGTCGATCCATCATCGACGATGACGATTTCGAAATCCTGAAAATCCTGGGCCAGGCACGAACGGATCGTGCGACCGACAAGTGATTGCCGATTCCACGCCGGAATGACGACCGAGAAAAACGGGGCACCCGTCACGGCGGTGCTGTCCATATCAAAAACCACTTTAAATTGCGGCTCTTACTGCCGCGTCACCAACCAACAGAGATCATCACGACCCCGGGCGAAGCAGAACACCCGAATCGAGTTTTTTTCAACCCTGCTCTTGCCTTTGGGCGATGGCGGTCCTTGTGCCGTCGCCGTGATCGCTTTACCTTGGGCGGGGCAGCTTCATGCCAAGTGTTTACCAGTTCCGCCTCCTCCTGTTTTGCCCGAGGTCCGTATTTTGCGAGTTTCAGAACCTGCCGCCCCCCTTCTTTCCGTCGTCATTCCAAGCCGTAACCGTTCGCGGCGGCTGTTGACCGCGATCCGATCCGTCCAGCGCCAATGCGGCAGTGCTGCGGAAATCATCGTCGTCGACGATTTTTCCTCGATCGACATGACGGCGACCTATGCGCTGCTGGAAAGCCTTGGCGTGCGCGTGTTGCGCCTGCCGGAAAAGCGCAGCGGGTCCTTCGCCCGCAACGTCGGGGTCGAGGCTGCGCGGGCATCGCATGTCAGCTTCCTTGATTCGGACGATGTCTGGCTGCCGGGGCTGTTCGACCGCATCCGCACCTTTGCGGGCGGGCCGGGAAACCGGATCATGTGCGCGGGCATCATGCTCAAGACCGGCGACGGGCTGGCGGCGTTCCATCAGCCCGAATGGCCGGGAAACGGATCGCCGGTCGATTTCATCTATCGCGATGGCGGGCGCATCCAGACGAGCATGCTGACGCTGCCGACCGCGCTGGCGCGCCGATATCCTTTCCGCCCCGAACTTCCCGTCAATCAGGACAGCGATTTCGCCATCCGCCTGTGGCGCGCAGGCGTCGGCTTCCGCATCGACCCGGTGCCCGGCATCGTGAAGGACGAATCGGATGCCGTGGACCGTCTGACGTTGAATCCCGACCTCGTGGACCGTTCGATGGACTGGTTCGAGGCGGTGCGCGCCGATTGGTCGCCCGAGGCCGTCCGCGGCTATTACCTGCGCGACCGGGTCTGGCGTCTGGCCAATTCCGGCCGCCGCCCCGAGGCGTTCCGCGCGCTGGCGATCGGCAGCCTCCCGCCCGTCGCACTGCACGAGAGCATCCGGCTGGGGGTGAACCTGATCCTTGGCCATGACGGGTATGCCCGCCTGCGCCGCGCCGTGCGATCCGTTCGGCCCGACCGCAAGCTGCTTGGTGCGGACCCCGCAAGCGATTGGCTGCGCTCGCTGGACGAGGAAGTGCGCGAGATGCTGGGCATCGCCCCCGCCCGCCCCGACCCCCGCCGCGCGCCGCTGGGCGACATGCGTATGGAAGGCTGAAGTGGCGCGAATCGGCAAGTGGATCGGCCTTTCGGCAGCCGATGCCGGGATACGGCTGGCGGCGCAGCTTGCCAGCACGGCGATCCTTGCCCGCATCCTCATCCCCGAGGATTTCGGCACGGCGCTGATGGCACTGACGGTCGTGACGATGCTGGGCACCTTCGTCAGCACCCCCTTCGAGGAGGCGCTGACCCAGCGTGGGCGCCTTGCGACGGGGCATCTTCGCAGTGCGCTGCTGGTCTCGCTTCTGGCCAGCGTCGCGATCATCGCCGTTCTGGCGATTGCGGGGCCGCTGATCGCCCGCGCGTCGGGAGTGCCATCGCTTGCGATCTGGATGCCGGTCGCGGCGCTGTTCCTGATTGCCCAAGGTCCGGGCAGCATCGCGCGCGCCATCTGCCGCCGTCAGGGACGATTCGACAGCATTGCGGTCTGTCAGGCGGCCAGTGCGGTGATCGGCTGCGCCGCGGCCATCGTCGCAGCGCTGGCGGGGATGGGTGTCTTCGCGCTGATCCTGCAACGCATGCTGCCGATCGCGCTTTATCCGGCGCTGTCGATGATCGGGTTTTGGCTGCGCGGGCGGCAGGCATGGCTGGTTCCCAGCTGGGATGGAAGCCGTTTCCGCGAGATCTTCCGCTTCTCGGGCCTGCGCCTGACGGACGAGGTCATCCGCGCGATGATGCCGACCACGCTGACCTTCATCGTCAACGCTTGGTTCGGCACCGCCGTGCTTGGTCAGCTGAGCATCGCGATGCGCCTGGTCGAACCGCTGCGGTCGGCCATCGTCAGCGTGGGGCACAACCTCGTCTTCTCGATCCTCGCGCCGCTTCAGAACGACCCGCAGCGCCTTGGCGCGACCGCCGCGCGCACCGTCGCCAATGTCGCGTCGGTCGGCGTTCCGGTCTTCCTCGGCATCGCGATCTGCGCGCCGCTGCTTCTGCCGCTGGTCGTCGGACCGGGATGGGAGGGCGCGGCGGATCTGTCGCGCGCACTTTGCGTGGCGGCGGCGATCTCGGTCCCCTTCCGATACCTCTATACCGGGTTCGGCGCTCTGGGCCGGCCTGAATACAACATCATCGGCAGCACGCTTGGCCTGATCGTCACCATCGTCGGCATCTGGACGGCCGCGCGGATGGGCACCGTGCTGGGCGTCAGCTTCGCCCTGATCCTGACCGAGCTTTCGATGGCGGTCCTTGCCGTGTTCCTGATGCAGCCGATCGCGAAAAAGGGCCTGTGGCCTGCGCTGCTTCTGGTGCTGCGAATCTGGGTTGCCGCCACGCTCATGGTCTTCGCGTTGGAGGCGTTCTGGCTGCGCAGCGGTCTGTTCTCGGGAGCGCCGATTCTGCTGGTTCCGATCGTCGTGACCGGCATGGTTCTCTATGCACCGCTGCTTTGGGCCCTGTGCAACCCGTGTTTTCAGGTCCTTCAGTCAACTTTCCTTCGCCGTGGCAGATCGTGACGCTTTGCGGCGGCGCAGAAATCTGCCATATTCCTGCCCGTAACCAGTTCCCCGCGCCGCACGGCGTCGGTTTTGCCAAGTAAACGGATTTCGACATGCAGCATACGCGTCGCGGAGCGGAGGAGATTTTTGCGCAGCCGGTCGCTGCCCCTCCGCAACAGCCCTTCACCGCCCTTGACCTTCTTGCCTCTGCTGGCCGCCACTGGTGGCTGATCGCGCTTTTGGCGGGCGGCCTGGGCTATGGCGGGTTCCACGTCGCCTCCAAGATGCCGGAGCGATTCCGCGCCGAAGCGGTGCTGGTGTCCGACGCACGCCGTTCGGGCATCGTCGAACTGGATGGCGAGCCGATCACCGGGCTGGAAGACGGCGCGGCCACCGGCACGATCGTGGAAACCATCAGCTCCAACATCGTGATCCGCCGGGCGATGGCAACCCTGCCGCCCGAAACGATGACGAAGCTGCGCGATCTTTCCGGCCTCGTGAAGCGCGAGGCAGAGGGGCTGCCCCCCGTCGCGGACGAAGCCGCGCATATCGCTCGCTTCATCGGCCGCAGCCTGGAAGTGGAAAACTCGGGCCGGTCCTATGTCGTGAACGTGCGCGTCACCTCGACCGATCCGGTCGTTTCGACCGAATTGTCGAACGCCATCGCCCGCGCCTATGTCGATTATCGCAGCCAGATCCGGCGCGAGACTTACGAACGGATGCTGTCCAACACCTCGGGCGAGGCGGAGGTGCTGCGCGAAAAACTGCGGGCCGCGGAACACCGCGCCCAGACCGCGCGGGAACAGGTGCAGCTTCTGACGCTGAACTCGCGCGGGATGACCCGCGACGCGCAGAACCGCGCGATCGAGGAAAGCGCCGCCCTTTTCGCCACGCAGCGCGAGGCGGAACGCGATGCCGCCGCGCAGGCCGTCGTCTATGAACGCCTGCTGCTGAACCAGAGCGAGCTGCAAAGCCAGATGCAGACGCCCGAGTTGAACGTCCAGCTTTTCGCCGATGCGACCGTGCCGCTGGCGCCGTCGGGGATGAATCCCAAGCCGGTGCTGCTGGCGCTGGGCGTGCTGGGCGGCGGGATGCTGGCGCTGTCCTTGGGGCTGATCCGTGACGGGCTGCGCCGCCGCAAGGTGCGCGCATGACCGCCCGCGTTTGCGTCCTGATCCCCGTCTGGAAGGACCAACCCGGCCTCGACCGCACGCTGGCCACGCTGGCAAAGGAAACGCTGCCGCTGGATATCGTCGTGGTGGATGACGGATCGCCGACCGCGATCGCCGCCGCGCCACTGGCCGGACCGCATCGCGTGACGCTGCTGCGCCTGCCGCAGAACCGGGGCATCGAACATGCGCTGAACGCCGGGCTGGAGCGTATTCTGGCGCAGGACTATGCCTATGTCGCGCGGCTCGATTGCGGCGACGTGCCGCTTCCGGGTCGGCTGGATCGGCAGGTGGCGCTGATGGACGCCGAATCCGATGTCGGCATGGTCGGCACCTGGGCGCGCTGCGTGGATGATGACGGCAAATACCTGTTCACCCTGCGCTTTCCCACCGATCATGCGGCGATGGTGCGCAAGCAGCGTTATGTCCCCGCCCTGCTGCATCCGACCATCATGATCCGCACGGCGGCGCTGCGCCAGATCGGCCTCTACTCCGACCGCTACAAAACGGCCGAGGATTACGACCTGTTCGTCCGCATGGGCCGCAAATGGCGGTTGGCGAACATCCCCGAGGCGCTGACCGAATATATCGTCAGCGACCAGGGCACGACGCAGGCGAAACGCAAGCGCAACCTGATCGCGCGGCTCCGGGTGCAGAAGGACAACTTCTCGGCCTTCGATCCGCATGCTTGGCTGGGCGTGGCGCGGACGATGCTGTTCATGGTCATCCCCTTCGGTTGGATGATCCGCGCGAAAGCGGTGCTGTGGAAGTAGCATGATCGCGCTTTCGGCACCCCAGACCCTGCCCGACCTGCGCAGCCGGACGCTTGCCGGCTTCCTTGTCGCGCTTTGCGTGGTGATGACCGCGTTCAACGACATCCCCGCCATGCTTCCGGCGGGCGAGCTGTCGTCGGACGCCTTCGTCTATGTCTTTCCGCTGCTGACCCTGTGCCTTCTGTGGCATCCGGGCCGGGTGGAGGTGCCGACCTTCTTCACCATATTCGCCATCGCGCTGGTGGGCACGATCCTTGCCGGGATCTGGGCGAATATCGACACCA
This sequence comes from Falsirhodobacter xinxiangensis, assembly GCF_004959935.1. GTDB lineage: Bacteria > Pseudomonadota > Alphaproteobacteria > Rhodobacterales > Rhodobacteraceae > Falsirhodobacter > Falsirhodobacter xinxiangensis. Next base: position 119,883 of record NZ_SMYN01000001.1, read on the forward strand.
TCGCCACCGCCGATTTCAAAGGGCGCAGCGGCAAGGGGCGGGTCATCACCCAGTCCATGTCGGTCGGCTTCGGTCTGATGGTGATGCTGGTCTTCTACAACGCAATCATCCGAGGATATGTGGGCGCGCTGACCAAGGGCGCATTCATCGCCGTGCTGGTGATGGCGGGCTTCGGCGTGCTGGAGATGTCATACTGGTATGGCATTCCCGGGCTCGCGCAGGTGCACGAGGCACTGTCGGGCTTCTTCCACGCCACATCGGGACTTTTTTATACCCAACGCCTGCGCGCCACCGCGTTCGAAGTGTCGTGGACGGCGGTGATGCTGACCTTCCTGTTCCCCTTCGCGATTGCGGGCACAAAGCGGACGCGCGGGACGGTGCTGATCCTCGGGATCGTGGTGGTGATGACGGTGCTGGCCTCGTCGCGGACGGCGATGCTGGTGGTGGGGCTTCAGATGATGATGCTGGCCTTCGTCATGCTGCGCCGCAGGCTGGACCTGATCGTGCATATGGTGACGGCGGGCTGCATCGCGCTTATGGTGCTGTTCATCATCCCCGGCGTGGGCGAAAAGCTGGGCAGCGACATCGCCAACCTGATCGAATACGGCAGCGCGGACGGCAACATCGACGGCGGCGGCACGGATCGCGAAAACACGTCGAACATCACGCGGCTCGCCTCGATCCGGGTGGGGGTGAAGCTGTTCCACGAACACCCGATCCTCGGCATCGGGCTGGGGCAATATGGCTTCTACTATCCCAGCTATATCGACGCTGCCGACCTGCGCAGTTACGAGGTCAGCCAGTTTCTCATCATCGACCCCGAGGATCTGTGGCCCCCCACCTATTCGATGCATGTGCGGCTTCTGGCCGAAACCGGCATCGTCGGCTACGCGATCTGGCTGGGAACGATCCTGATCTTGCTGCTGCGTGCGCTGCGCCGCGCCTCGGCCAGCACGCTGATCGGGCGCATCTATCTTGCATCCGCGATGACGCTTCTGGGCTGGCTGCTGCTGGGCGTCAGCATCGACAGCTTCCGCTTCTTCGGCGGCTGGATCGCGATCGCGGTGGTGCTGGCACTGCCGCGCATCGAGGGGCGCCTTCGATAGAATAATATTCTCCTGACCTGCCGAACTTTGGCAACCTTTATCACGACTAACCTGATAGGGTTTTAGGGTAACCAGAGGAGAATGACATGTCCAAGACACTCATCATTCCCGGCCTTGACGGCTCGCCCGCGCCGCATTGGCAGCATTGGTGGGCGATGACCGACCCGACCGCCCGCATGGTGGATCAGGCCGATTGGTCCAAACCCCAGCCCGAGGCGTGGGAGGCCGAGATCGCAGGCGCCGTGCTGCAACATCCCGGCGCGATCCTTGTCGGTCACAGCATCGGCGCAATCGCGATCACGCGGCTTCTGGCCCGTTGGCCGCAGTTGGATGTCGGCGGCGTGCTGCTTGTCGCCCCCGCCGAGCCGGTCCATGACGACCGCCTTGCACGTTTCGCACCTATCCCTGAACGCCCGCTGCGGGTTCCGGCGACCGTCGTCGCCAGCCGCAACGATCCGTGGATGACCTTCACCCGCGCATCGAAACTGGCAAAGGCCTGGGGTGCCGAACTGGTTGATCTGGGATTTGCAGGGCATATCAACGTCGATAGCGGCTTTGGCCCGTGGCAGCGCGGTCTTGCCCTGCGCGACTCGCTTCGCGAACGCCGCAGCTTCGTGCCGACCCCCGCGACCGAACCGCTTTATCAACGTCGCGGGTGGGCGTTCTGATGCGCGTCACGCTTTCCCCGCTTGTCGCATTCCTTCTGGGCTATGCCGTGCTTCTGGGCGTGATCGTCTCGCCCGGCTCGTTCGGCACCGCCAGTTCCGCCATGCATTCCATTGTCGAGGATTGATCAATGATGTTCGTCCCCTACGATCCGGGCACTGCCCTTCTTCTGTCGCACGACCATGACGAGGAACCCCCGCTCGCCTTTTCCGCCGGGATACTGGGCTTTGCGGTCACGCTGCTTCTACTGTTGGGAACGGGCATCATCGGCTGAATTGTCGCGCTGCGCATCTTGAACATGAAAAGCATGAACTTTCCCTCGCGGCCGTATCCGCTATAAGGAACAGCCCCGGCCGCGAGGAGATCAGCCCATGCCCGCCCCTGTTCGTTCCGAAGTCTTTGCCCGTCTCGAAGCGGCAGCGCGGAGCCGTATCCTGATCCTTGACGGTGCCATGGGCACGCAGATCCAGCAGCTTGGCTTCGGCGAGGATCAGTTCCACGGCCATGGCGGCGGCTGCGCCTGCCACCACCATTCGGACCATCCGCAGCAGGGCAACAACGACCTGCTGATCCTGACCCAGCCGGACGCGATCGAGGATATCCACTACCGCTATGCCAAAGCCGGCGCGGATATCGTGGAGACGAATACCTTCTCCTCGACCACCATCGCGCAGGCCGATTACGGGATGGAGGAGGCGGTCTATGACCTGAACTTCCACGGCGCGCGGATCGTGCGTCGCGCGCTGGACCGCGCCACCGCCGAGGATGGGCGCGAGCGGTTCGTCGCGGGCGCATTGGGGCCGACCAACCGGACGGCGTCGATCAGCCCGGATGTGAACAACCCCGGCTATCGCGCTGTTTCCTTTGACGATCTGCGGATCGCCTATGCCCAGCAGATCCACGGGCTGATGGATGGTGGTGCCGACATCATCCTGATCGAGACGATCTTCGACACGCTGAACGCCAAGGCCGCGATCTTCGCCTGCGAAGAGGTTTTCGTCGAAAAAGGCGTCCGCCTGCCCGTCATGATCTCGGGCACCATCACCGACCTGTCTGGCCGCACGCTTTCGGGCCAGACGCCGACGGCGTTCTGGCATTCGGTGCGCCACGCCAGTCCCTTCACCATCGGCCTGAACTGCGCACTTGGCGCGGCGGCAATGCGCGAGCACCTTGCCGAAATCTCGGGCGTGGCGGACACGTTCACCTGCGCATACCCCAACGCGGGCCTGCCGAACGAGATGGGGCAATACGACGAATCCCCCGAGGCGATGGCCGCCCAGATCGAGGATTTCGCGCGCGAGGGGCTTCTGAACGTCGTCGGCGGCTGCTGCGGGTCCACCCCCGACCACATCCGCGCGATCGCGCAGGCCGTGGCGAAATACCCGCCGCGCGAAATTCCCGAGCAAGCGCCGCTGATGCGCCTGTCGGGACTGGAGCCGTTCACGCTGACCAAGGACATCCCTTTCGTCAACGTTGGCGAACGCACGAACGTCACCGGCTCCGCCCGTTTCCGCAAGCTGATCACCAATGGCGATTACGCGACCGCGCTGGAAGTCGCCCGCGATCAGGTCGAGAACGGCGCGCAGATCATCGACGTCAACATGGACGAAGGCCTGATCGATTCCAAACAGGCGATGATCGAATACCTGAACCTGATCGCCGCCGAGCCGGACATCGCGCGGGTTCCGGTGATGATCGACTCCTCGAAATGGGAGGTGATCGAGGCGGGCCTGAAATGCGTTCAGGGCAAGCCGATCGTGAACTCGATTTCGATGAAAGAGGGCGAGGAGGCTTTCCTGCACCACGCCCGCCTGTGCCGCGCATATGGGGCCGCAGTCGTCGTGATGGCCTTCGACGAGGTCGGCCAAGCCGACACCGAAGACCGCAAGGTCGAGATCTGCTCCCGTGCCTACAAGCTGCTGACCGAGGAAGTCGGATTCCCGCCCGAAGACATCATCTTCGACCCCAACGTCTTTGCCGTGGCGACCGGGATCGAGGAGCACGACAACTACGGCGTGGATTTCATCGGCGCCACGAAGCGGATCATCGACACCCTGCCCCATGTTCACATCTCGGGCGGTGTGTCGAACCTGTCGTTTTCGTTCCGCGGCAATGAACCCGTGCGCGAGGCGATGCATGCCGTGTTCCTGTATCACGCGATCCAGGTCGGCATGGACATGGGCATCGTCAACGCGGGGCAGCTGGCGGTCTATTCGGAGATCGACGCCGAACTGCGCGAGGCTTGCGAGGATGTCGTCCTCAACCGCCGCAGCGATTCCACCGAACGGATGCTGGAACTGGCCGAGAAGTATCGCGGTCAGGCCGGCGGTCCCGCCAAGGAACGGGACATGTCGTGGCGCGAGCTGCCGGTGGAAAAGCGGCTGGAACACGCGCTGGTCAACGGCATCACCGAATTCATCGACGCCGACACCGAGGAAGCGCGCCTGAACGCCGCCCGCCCGCTGCACGTCATCGAAGGGCCGCTGATGGCCGGGATGAACCTGGTGGGCGATCTGTTCGGCTCGGGCAAGATGTTCCTGCCGCAGGTGGTCAAATCCGCCCGCGTGATGAAACAGGCCGTCGCCGTGCTGCTTCCCTATATGGAGGCCGAGAAGGGCGAAGGACGCCAGTCGGCGGGCAAGATCCTGATGGCGACCGTGAAGGGCGACGTCCACGACATCGGCAAGAACATCGTCGGCGTGGTCCTTGCCTGCAACAATTACGAGATCGTCGATCTGGGCGTCATGGTCCCCGCGACGAAGATTCTGGAAACGGCCAAGGCCGAGGGCTGCGACATCATCGGCCTGTCGGGTCTGATTACGCCCAGCCTTGACGAGATGGTGCATGTGGCGGCCGAGATGGAACGCTCGGGCTTCGACATCCCGCTGCTGATCGGCGGCGCGACGACCAGCCGCGTGCATACGGCGGTGAAGATTCACCCGAAATACGCGGCGGGTCAGGCGATCTATGTCACCGATGCCAGCCGTGCGGTCGGCGTGGTCGGCGCGCTTTTGTCGGAAACGCAGAAGCCCGCCTATATCGACGGCATCCGCGAGGAATACAAAAAGGTCGCCGACAATCACGCAAGGGCAGAGCTTGAGAAGAAGCGCCTGCCGCTGGCCTCGGCCCGGGCCAATGCGGTGAAGGTGGACTGGACCGGATACACCGTCCCCGCGCCCAGCTTCCTTGGCCTGAAGCATTGGGACGACTGGGATCTGGCGGAACTGGCGCGCTATATCGACTGGACGCCGTTCTTCCAGACGTGGGAGTTGAAGGGCGTCTTTCCCAAAATCCTGGACGACGAGAAACAGGGCGAAGCCGCGCGCGGGCTTTATGCCGATGCGCAGGCGATGCTGGAAAAGATCATCGCCGAAAAATGGTTCCGCCCCTCGGCGGTGGTGGGCTTCTGGCCTGCAAACGCGGTCGGCGACGACATCCGCCTCTATACCGACGAGTCGCGGACGACGAAGCTGGACACGCTGCACACCCTGCGTCAGCAGGTGGCAAAACGTGACGGGCGGCCCAACGTCGCCCTGTCCGACTTCGTTGCCCCCGAAGGCACGCCCGACTATGTCGGCGGCTTCGTCGTGACCGCGGGCTTCGAGGAGATCGCGATCGCCGAGCGGTTCGAGCGGGCGAATGACGACTACTCCTCGATCATGGTGAAGGCGTTGGCCGACCGTTTCGCCGAAGCCTTCGCCGAACGCCTGCACGAGATGGTCCGCAAGGAGCTGTGGGCTTACGCACCGGATGAGGATTTCGCCCCAACCGCCCTGATCGGCGAGCCTTATCGCGGCATCCGGCCCGCCCCCGGCTATCCCGCCCAGCCCGACCATACGGAAAAGACCACGCTGTTCCGCCTGCTGGAGGCCGAAGCCCGCACCGGCGTCACCCTGACGGAATCGCTGGCCATGTGGCCGGGGTCTTCGGTGTCCGGCATCTATATCGGCCACCCCGATGCCTACTATTTCGGCGTGGCAAAGGTGGAACGCGATCAGGTCGAGGACTATGCCGCGCGGAAGGGGATGAGCTTGGAGGATGCAGAGCGTTGGTTGTCCCCCATTTTGAACTACACGCCAGGCGCGAACGCCGTCGCTGCGGAATAATAAACTTATCCACACATCGCCCACAGAAAATCGGCCCTTCCCTGCTTTTCTGGCGTTGACAGACTCGCCCCCTCGGGCGCTATATATAGCCCCGAGGACGCGACAACCCGCTAGAGGTTGAGGCATCGGAGAGGCAACAAACCCAATTTTCATTGGGCCAAGCCTTTTCGAGGCTGGCATGGAACACCATATCTTGCGGTATGGATCATGCCTGCCACAAACGATCCTCGCGGATGATGTGACAACGGGCATTGGCCCGGTGCCCTTGCGGCCCCGGACCACGCGCCCACGCCGAATAGGACCAAAGCGATGACCGTGACCGTTTATTCCAAACCCGCCTGCGTGCAATGCGACGCGACCAAGCGTGCGCTGGACAGCAAGGGCATCGTCTATAACGTCGTCGACCTGACCGAAGACGCGGCGGCGATGGAGCATGTGACGGGCCTTGGCTATCGTCAGGCCCCCGTCGTCATCGCGGGGTCCGACCACTGGGCGGGCTTCCGTCCCGACAAGATCGGCGCGCTGGCCTGACGACGTGGCCGGACTGGTCTATTACTCGTCCGGCTCGGGCAATACGCAAAGGTTCGTGGATCGGCTGGGCCTGCCCGCCACGCGAATTCTGGGCGAGACGCGGGTGACGGAACCCTACGTTCTGATCACCCCGAGTTATTCAGACGGTCTTGGGAATGGCGCGGTTGCCAAACCCGTGATCCGGTTCCTCAACGACCCCGCGAACAGATGTCTTCTGCGCGGGGTTATCGCTTCGGGGAACCGCAATTTCGGTGAATACTTCGCCCATGCGGGCAAGATCATCGCGGCCAAATGTGGTGTGCCAGTCCTTTATCGCTTCGAGCTTTCCGGCACGGACGAGGATGTGGCGCGCGTGAGACAAGGATTGGAAACGTTTTGGACACGGCAACGCTCGATCGCCCCGTAGAGAGCCCCTCGCTGGATTACCACGCGCTGAACGCGATGCTGAACCTCTACGATGCGGATGGCAAAATCCGCTTCGATGCGGATCGCCGTGCGGCCAAGGAATACTTCCTGCAACATGTGAACCAGAACACCGTCTTCTTCCACTCGCTGGAAGAAAAGCTCGGCTATCTGGTGCGCGAGGGCTATTACGAGACCGAGGTGCTGGACCAGTATTCCCGCCCCTTCCTGCGCGGCATCTGGGACGCGGCCTATGCCAAGAAGTTCCGCTTTCCGACCTTCCTTGGTGCGTTCAAATACTACACCAGCTACACGCTGAAGACGAAGGACGGTAAGCGCTATCTGGAGCGTTACGAAGACCGCGTCGTGATGCTGGCGCTGACGCTGGCGCAGGGCGACGAAACGCTGGCGATGCAGCTGATGGACGAGGTCATCTCGGGCCGCTTCCAGCCCGCCACCCCGACCTTCCTGAACGCCGGCAAGAAACAGCGCGGGGAACTCATCTCCTGCTTCCTGCTGCGCATCGAAGACAACATGGAATCGATCGGGCGGTCGATCAACTCGGCGCTGCAACTGTCCAAGCGCGGCGGCGGCGTCGCCCTGATGCTGACCAACCTGCGCGAGGCGGGTGCGCCGATCAAGGGGATCGAGAACCAGTCCTCGGGCGTCATCCCGGTGATGAAACTGCTGGAGGATTCGTTCTCCTATGCCAACCAGCTTGGCGCGCGTCAGGGCGCGGGTGCGGTCTATCTGAACTGCCACCACCCGGATATCCTGAAGTTCCTTGATACCAAGCGCGAGAACGCGGACGAAAAGATCCGCATCAAGACCCTGTCGCTGGGCGTCGTGATCCCCGACATCACCTTCGAACTCGCCAAGAAGAACGAGGACATGTATCTGTTCTCGCCCCATGACGTGCAGAAGGTCTATGGCGTGCCCTTCTCGGAAATCTCGGTGACCGAGAAATACCGCGAAATGGTGGACAACCCGCGCATCAAGAAAAAGAAGATCAAGGCGCGCGATTTCTTCCAGATCATCGCCGAGATCCAGTTCGAAAGCGGCTACCCCTACATCATGTATGAGGACACCGTGAACCGCGCCAACCCGGTCGCGGGACGGATCACCATGTCCAACCTGTGCTCGGAAATCCTGCAGGTGAACGAAGCGTCGGAGTTCAACGAGGATCTCAGCTATCAGCACCTCGGGACCGACATTTCCTGCAACCTCGGCTCGTTGAACATCGCCAAGACGATGGACGGCCCGGATTTCGGCGCAACGGTCGAAACCTCGGTCCGTGCGCTGACCGCCGTGTCGCGCATGTCGGCCATCGACTCGGTGCCGTCGATCCGCCGCGGCAACGATGAATCCCACGCCATCGGCCTTGGCCAGATGAACCTGCACGGATTCCTTGCCCGCGAGCGCATCCATTACGGCTCGGTCGAAGGCGTCGACTTCACCCGCGCCTATTTCGCCGCCATCGCCTTCCACGCGATCCGCGCGTCGAACCTGCTGGCGGTCGAACATGGTGAATCGTTCCGCGGCTTCGAAGACTCGAAATACGCCAGCGGCACCTTCTTCGACAAATACACCGAGCAAGACTGGCTGCCCGAGACCGAAACCGTGACGGCGCTGTTCGAAAAGTTCGACGTCGCCCTGCCCACGCGCGAGGATTGGGCCGACCTGAAGGCGAAAGTCATGGCCACCGGCCTTTACAACCGCAACCTTCAGGCCGTCCCGCCGACCGGCTCGATCAGCTACATCAACAACTCGACCTCCTCGATCCACCCGATCGTGTCCAAGATCGAGATCCGCAAGGAAGGCAAGATCGGCCGCGTCTATTATCCCGCCGCGTTCATGGACAACGACAACCTGGAATATTACCAGGACGCCTATGAAATCGGGCCGGAAAAGATCATCGATACCTATGCCGCCGCGACCGAGCATGTCGATCAGGGCCTGTCGCTGACGCTGTTCTTCAAGGACACCGCCACGACCCGCGACATCAACCGCGCCCAGATCTATGCGTGGAAGAAGGGCATCAAGACGATCTACTACATCCGTCTGCGCCAGCTTGCGCTGGAAGGGACCGAGGTTCAGGGCTGCGTCAGCTGCACCCTCTGACTTCACTGGATGCTACAAATTCAAAGACCGGCGGCTTTTTGCCGCCGGTCTTTTTATATCTAACCTACTGATAAGACTGCAACTTTAAGCTGTGAGAATCATAGATTTCTGCTTGTTCCTTGGTATGCTTCGCGATAGACGCTGCCCTGAAACCAGCACAAGAGATCGCCATGAACGCCCAGTCCCCGGTGCGCCGCACCCCTACCCGCGCCATCAACTGGAACCGCGTTCAGGACGAGACCGACCTGACGGTGTGGAACCGTCTGACCTCGAACTTCTGGCTGCCGGAAAAGGTGCCGCTGTCGAACGACATCCCCAGCTGGGCGACGCTGACCGATTACGAACGCCAGCTCACGATCCGCGTCTTCACGGGGCTGACCATGCTGGACACGGTGCAGGCTTCGGTCGGCGCGGTGTCGATGATGCCCGACGCGGTCACCCCCCACGAGGAAGCTGTGCTGACCAATATCGCCTTCATGGAGGCGGTCCACGCGCGCAGCTACAGCTCGATCTTCTCGACCCTGTGCAGCACGCAGGAAATCGACGAGGCCTTCCGCTGGTCCGAGGAAAACACCCACCTTCAGAAGAAGGCGGACCTGATCCTCAAGCACTACAAGGCCGCCGACCCGCTGCGGCGCAAGGTGGCAAGCTGCTTCCTTGAAAGCTTCATGTTCTACAGCGGTTTCTATCTGCCGATGCACTGGTCCAGCCGGGCCAAGCTGACCAACACCGCCGACCTGATCCGCCTGATCATCCGGGACGAGGCCGTCCACGGCTATTACATCGGCTACAAGTTCCAGCGGGGGCTGGAGCGTGTGTCGGAGGCCGAACGCGCGGCCGTCAAGGACTTCGCCTTCAGCCTGATGTTCGAGCTGTATGAGGTCGAGGAAGCCTATACCGAGGAGCTTTACGACGGCGTCGGTCTGTCCGAAGACGTGAAGAAGTTCCTGCATTACAACGCCAACAAGGCGCTGATGAACCTTGGATACGAGGCGCTGTTCCCCGCTTCGGTTACGGATGTAAACCCGGCGATCCTTGCCGCCCTCTCGCCCAACTCGGACGAGAACCACGACTTCTTCTCCGGCTCCGGCTCGTCCTATGTGATCGGCAAGGCGGTCGCGACCGAAGACGAAGACTGGGACTTCTGAAGAAACGAGACCCGGCAGCATCGCGCTGCCGGGTCTTTGCGTTCAATGACCGACGCTTTTCGAAAACAGGTTCACGACAAGCACCCCCAGCACGATCAAGCCCAGTCCCAGAATGGCCGGCGCGTCGAGCCGCTGGCCGAACACGAACACCCCGATCAGCGAGATCAGCACGATACCCATACCGCTCCAGATCGCATAGGCGACGCCCACCGGCATGGTCCGCAAGGCAAACGACAGCAGCCAGAACGCTCCCAGATAGAAGACCGCCATCAGCAATGTCGGCACCAATTTGGTAAACTGTTCGGACTTTTGCAGGAAGGTCGTCCCAACGACTTCCAACGCAATGGCAGCGGCAAGGGCAAGATATGTGGTGAACATCGGCGGGCTCCTTCTCCGCCGAAGCTCTAGCATACCGACATCCTACAGCGCCACGACATCCGCAGCCCGCGCATTGCGGTCGCCCATCGGGCGCGGCGCGCCGGTGGTCGTATCGCGGTTGGTCTGCTTCTCAGCCTCGGCGTTCAGTTCGGCGCCGACCAGCACGATCACCGATCCCAGCCAAAGCCACGTCAGAAGGCCCATCAACGCGCCGAGCGAGCCGTAGGTCTCGTTGAAATTCGCGAAGTTGCCGGCATAGACCGAGAACAGCATCGAAAACACGACCAGCCCCACCGCAGCCACCAGTGCCCCCGGACTGATCCACCGCCAGCGCGCGGCATCACGGCTTGGCCCAAATCGGTAAAGCCCGCCCAGCACCAGCAGCATCACCAGCAAGATCACCGGCCAGCGCGCCATCAACGCGGCCCCTTCGCCCGGAACATGCAGGAAAGAGATCACCGCCGGAAGCACCGCCACCACCACGATCATTGCAAGCCCAAGGCCCAGCATCGCCAGCGTCATCGCAAAAGAGATCAGCGTCAGCTTCACGAAACTGCGCTTCTCGCGCTCGTCATAGGCGACGTTCAGCGCCTCGATCATCGCCTTCGTCGCACCATTCGCGCTCCACAGCGCAATCAGCAGCGACAGCACCGACGCGAAGGTCATGGCCGTCGTTCCCGCCGTCGCAAGGCGCGTCACCTGATCCTGCACGACCGCCATCGACCCCACCGGCAAGACCTGATCCAGTAGGCCCATATGTTCGGCAATCGTCGTCCGGTCGGCGAACAGGCCATAGATCGACACGAATGCGCTCAGTGCCGGCACGAAAGCCAGCAGCACGAAAAAGGTCACGCCCGCCGCAACGGCGAGCACGCGATGCTCCATGACGGCAGCGGCAGTCCGCATCACGATCTGGCGCCATCCCCGCATCGGAATCTGGGTGGGACGCGCGGCATCGCGGCCCTGCGGCGGGGTGGTTTCGGGCAGCGGATGATCGGTGACCGCGCCTGTCGCCGTCTCTGGCAATGGTGGCGCTGGCGTGTCGCGCCGAAGCACCGCGATCAGGCCCAGCGCGACGACTGCTGCAATCTTCATGGGTCTGCCGGTCATCGCCTTGCTCCTTCTGCCGATGACGGAACGTCTCAGGCAAGGCAGGCGTTCCAAGCAAAAGGCCGCCCCGGTTCCCCGAGGCGGCCCCTGCCCGCGATCCCGAAAGGATCAGCGATCGTCTTCTTCGTCGCCCTGTGCAGCACCGATTTCGTCGAACAGCTCGGCGATCTCGAATTCGGCAGCGGCTTCGGCTTCGGCGGCCAGTTCCTGGATCGACTTGCCCGAAGCTTGCAGTTCGGCTTCTTCGACCGAACGTGCGACGTTGATCGAGACTTTCACCGCGACTTCCGGGTGCAGGACCACGGTCACCGGGTGCAGGCCCAGATCCTTGATCGGACGGTCCAGAACCACTTGCGCGCGGTTGACGGTGAAACCGCCATCGGTCGCGGCTTCGGCCACGTCACGGGTCGTCACCGAACCGTAAAGCGCGCCCGCGTCGGATGCCGAACGGATCACGATGAACTGCTGACCGTCCAGCTTCCCGGCGAAGGCTTCTGCCTCTTTGCGGGTTTCCAGGTTGTCGGCTTCCAGCTGGGCTTTCTTCGCTTCGAACGACTTGATGTTCGATTCGTTGGCGCGCAGCGCCTTGCCCTGCGGCAGCAGGTAGTTGCGTGCGTAGCCGTCTTTGACGTTGACGACTTCGCCCATCTGGCCAAGTTTGGCCACGCGTTGCAGAAGGATAACTTGCATCAGCCTATCCTCACTTCACAGCATAGGGCAGCAGGGCGAGGAAGCGCGCGCGCTTGATCGCAGCTGCCAGCTTGCGCTGGTTTTTCGCCGAAACGGCGGTGATCCGCGACGGAACGATCTTGCCACGCTCGGAGATGTAGCGCTGCAGCGTGCGGGTGTCTTTATAGTCGATCGCCGGAGCGTTCTCGCCCCCGAACGGATCAACCTTGCGACGACGGAAGAACGGTTTGTTCGCCATGATATGTTCCTTTCAGATCAACGACGACCGAAGCCGCCGCGGTCACCGCGGTCGCCACGATCCGGACGGTCGCCACGGCCTTCGCGGCCTTCGCGCTCGTCACGTTTCTGCATCTGGACCGACGGGCCCTCTGCGTGCTCGTCGACCTTGATGGTCAGAACGCGCATCACGTCGTCATGCAGGCGCATCAGGCGTTCCATTTCCTGAACGGCAGCCGACGGGGCGTCCGATTTCAGGAAGGCATAGTGGCCTTTGCGGTTCTTGTTGATCTTGTAGGCCATCGTCTTGACGCCCCAGTACTCGTGCTCGACGACTTTGCCGCCGTTATCTGCGAGAACCGTGGAGAAATGTTCGATGAGGCCTTCGGCCTGCGCGTTGGACAAGTCCTGACGCGAGATGAAAACATGCTCGTAAAGCGGCATGTGCACTCCTGTTCGGGCGCATTTCATAGGACGGGCGTATCCCTTCCCGCCGCCCATCCACGAGAGCCTGCGCCGGTTCCGGTGATGCGGAAAGGATGGGGCTTTATACACATCCCTTCGCCCCTCGCAAGGGCCAAGCGGAAACGTGTTGTGCGCTGATCGCGAAACCGTTGTTCGCACATGGGCAATTGCCGCAGGGCGGCAAAACCGGGCACCCTTCCGACGTCAATCATAACGGAGATCCCGATGCTGAAATCCGCCGCCGTCGCCGCGCTCGTCCTGTCTGCCGGCACCGCCTTCGCCGCACCCGAGGCTTATACCTTCGATCCGACGCACAGCCAGATCGTGTTCGACTACAACCACCTCGGCTTCTCGACCACCACCGGCATGTTCGGCGGCATCGAGGGCGAGATCAGCTTCGACGCTGAAGATCCCGCAGCCTCGACCGTGACGGCGACCTTCCCGATCACCGCCATGCTGACCGGCGTCGCCGAACGCGACCAGCACTTCTTGTCGGCCGATTTCTTCGGCGGCGAGGGCAAGGACGAGACGGTGACCTTCGTGTCGAAATCCATCGAAATCACCGGAGAGGAAACCGCGCTCATCACCGGCGATCTGACCCTTAACGGCGTGACCAAAGAAGTCGTGCTGGACACCGTGCTGAACCAGCAGGGCACCCACCCGATGGCGAACAAGGCATGGCTGGGCTTCGACGCCACGACCACCCTGCTGCGTTCGGACTTCAACGCCGGCATGTTCGCCCCCGCCGTCAGCGACGAGGTTCGCGTCCGCATCTCGATCGAAGCGCAAAAGGCCGAGTGATCAGAGCCGGCTGAAGAACCAGACGGTCATCGCCAGCCCATAGGCGATGATCGCCCACCGCAGCGCGCGCACCGGCACCAAATGGGCCAGCCGCGCTGCGGCGTATCCTCCGATGGTCACCCCGACCAGCCCGATCGTGCCGTGATACCAGACGATGGACCCGGCAAGCGCGAACCGCACCACCGCCACTGCCGCCACCAGCGCGGAAATCCACAGCTTCAGCCCGTTCATCGCGTGGATGTCCGTCATGCCCGCCGTGGCCAGAAACGCCAGAAGCAAGATTCCCAGCCCCGCGTTGAAGAACCCGCCATAGGTGCAGACGGCAGCCAGAAACACCCAAAGCACCACCGCGCCCCGCCCTTGCAGAACCGCGCTGACCTTGCCGCCAAACGCGAACAGCCCGACCGCCAGTAGCATCAGCCACGGCACGACGACCGCAAACTGCTCCTCCGTCACGACCAGCAGCAGCTCCGCCCCCAGCCATCCAAACACCAGCGCCGCCGCCGAATAGGGCAGCAGCACCCCCCGATGCGCCCGGATCGACGGCCAGAACCCCCAGGCCCCGCTGACATATCCCGGCAGCGCGGCATAGGTGTTCGACGCATTCGCCAGCACCGGCGGCACCCCGGCAAAGATCAGCGCCGGCATCATGATGAACGACCCACCCCCGGCCAGCGAGTTCACCGCCCCGGCCAGTATCCCGGCAATCAACAAGAGAAGTTCCGTCACGTCCGCCCCCCTCGGGGCCGATCAGTCCCGCGCTGATGCTGGTGGAGCCGAGGGGGATCGAACCCCTGACCTCGTCATTGCGAACGACGCGCTCTCCCAACTGAGCTACGACCCCATCGCAGGAATTTCTGGCAAAGGGCGCGGGGCAAGTCAAGCGGGGCGGTCCGGAGGGCCTCGCGAGGTCCTCCGGGCGGGGGGATCGGGGGGCAGCCGCCCCCCGACGCCCGTTCAGGCATAGCTGTCCATCGGCGGGCAGGTGCAAACCAGATTGCGGTCGCCATAAGCGTTATCGACCCGACCCACCGGCGGCCAATACTTGTCCACCCGGAACGATCCGGGCGGGAAGCAGCCCTGCTCGCGCGGATAGCCGCGGTCCCATTCCGCCACCAGATCCTCGACCGTATGTGGCGCATGGCGCAGCGGCGAGGCGTCCGCCGCGATCTCTCCGGCCTCCACCGCCGCGATCTCCTGCCGGATGGCCAGCAGCGCGGTGATGAAACGGTCGATCTCGGCCTTCGTTTCGGACTCGGTCGGCTCCACCATCAGCGTTCCGGCGACCGGGAAGCTCATGGTCGGCGGGTGGAAGCCGTTGTCGATCAGCCGTTTCGCGATGTCATCCACCGTCACCCCTGCCGCCGCAAAGGGCCGGGTGTCCAGAATGCACTCATGCGCCACCCGCCCCCGGTTGCCCATGAACAGCACCGGATAGGCGCCCCGCAGCCGTGCCGCGATATAGTTGGCGTTCAGGATCGCCACGCGCGTCGCCTGAGTCAGCCCCGCCCCGCCCATCATCAGGCAATAGGCCCAGGAGATCAGCAGGATCGACGCCGACCCGTAAGGTGCCGCCGATACCGGCCCCTCGTCACCGCCCGTCTCGGGATGGCCCGGCAGGAACGGAGCCAGATGCGCCTTGACCCCGATCGGCCCCATGCCCGGACCGCCGCCGCCATGCGGGATCGCGAAAGTCTTGTGCAGGTTCAAATGGCTGACATCGCCGCCAATGGCCCCCGGCTGGACCAGCCCGACCATCGCGTTCATGTTCGCACCGTCGATATAGACCTGACCGCCATGCGCGTGCGAGATTTCGCAGACCTCGCGCACCGTCTCCTCGAACACGCCATGGGTGGACGGATAGGTGATCATCACCGCCGCCAGCTTCGATCCCGCCGCTTCGGCCTTCGCGCGGAAATCCTCAATGTCCACATCGCCGTTGGGCGCGGTCTTCACCGCCACCACCTTCATCCCCACCATCTGCGCGGAGGCCGGGTTCGTCCCATGCGCCGACATCGGGATCAGACAGATGTCGCGATCTTCCCCGCGCGAGCGGTGGTAAGCCTGAATGGTCAGAAGCCCCGCATATTCCCCCTGCGCGCCCGAGTTCGGCTGCATCGAAAACGCGTCATAGCCGGTGATGGTGCACAGTTTCTCCGACAGGTCGGCAATCGCCTCGTGATACCCCGCCGCCTGATCGGCCGGCGCGAAAGGATGCAGCGTGCCAAATTCAGGCCATGTGATCGGCATCATCTCGGCCGCGGCGTTCAGCTTCATCGTGCAGGACCCAAGCGGGATCATCGCCCGGTCCAGCGCCAGATCGCGGTCGGCCAGACGGCGCATATAGCGCATCATCTCGGACTCCGCCCGGTTCATCTGGAAGATCGGATGGGTCAGGTAATCGTCGCCGCGCAGCATCGCATCCGGAAAGCCCAGCGCCTCGACATGCGAGGGCGCCTCATGGATGCCGAACGCATCCAGCACCCGCGCGATCACATCGTCATTGGTCGTCTCGTCCAGCGAGAGGCCGACGCGGTCACGGCCAACCTTGCGCAGGTTGATCCCCCGCTGACGCGCCGCCGCCAGAATACCCGCCTGCCCGGCGCCCACCCGGACGGTGATCGTATCGAAGAACGCCTCGGGCGCGACCTCGGCCCCGGCGGCGCGCAAGGCATCCGCCAGCCGAACGGTGTGGAAATGCACCCGTTCCGCAATCGCCCGCAGCCCCTTCGGGCCATGGAACACGGCATAGAACCCTGCCATCACCGCCAGAAGCGCCTGCGCGGTGCAGACGTTCGAAGTCGCCTTCTCGCGCCGGATATGCTGCTCGCGCGTCTGAAGCGCCAGACGATAAGCCTTGTTGCCGCGCGCATCGACCGAAACGCCGACGATCCGCCCCGGCATCGTCCGCTTGAACTCGTCGCGGCAGGACATGAAGGCGGCATGCGGTCCGCCAAAGCCCATCGGCACGCCGAAACGCTGGCTCGATCCCACTGCAATATCCGCACCCATCGCGCCCGGCGATTTCAGCAGGCACAGCGCCAGAAGGTCGGTCGCAACCACCGCCAGCGCCTTCGCCTCGTGCAGCTTCGCGATGACGTCCGCAAAGTCGGTCACATGGCCATAGGTGCCCGGATATTGAAAGATCGCGCCGAACACGTCGAAGCCCATCTCTGCCGGATCGCCGACCACGACCTCGATCCCCAGCGGGCGGGCGCGGGTTTCGATCACGGCCATGGTCTGCGGATGGCAGCCGCGATCCACGAAGAAGACGCGGCTTTTCGACTTCGATGCGCGTTCGGCCATCGCCATCGCCTCGGCCGCCGCCGTCGCCTCGTCCAGAAGCGAGGCGTTCGCGACCGGCAATCCCGTCAGATCCGTCACCATGGTCTGATAGTTCAAAAGCGCCTCAAGCCGCCCTTGCGCGATCTCGGGCTGATAGGGGGTATAGGCCGTATACCAAGCCGGATTTTCCAATATGTTCCGCTGGATGGCGGGCGGCGTTACAGTGCCGTGATAACCTTGCCCGATCAGGCTGGTCATCACCCGGTTCCGTTCACCCACCTTGCGCATCTTCGCCAGAAGCTCGTGTTCCGCCAGCGGCGCCCAGTCCAGCGGATCGACCTGCCGGATCGACTCCGGGATAGTCTCATCGATCAGCTGGTCCAGCGTTTCCACGCCGCAGGCCGCCAGCATTTCGGCCATTTCGGACGGCGACGGGCCGATATGGCGGCGGTTGGCAAAGTCGTAGGGATCATAGGCGGTGGGCGTGAACATCGTGGCTCCGGGGTGCAAGGGATCGTCCGGAGCCACGGCTCCGGCAAAGGTGTCGCGCGGGTTGGACGGATCAGCCGATCAGGTCGGCGTATTCGTCCTCGTCCATGAATTCGTCCAGAACCGACAGATCGTCGACCTTCAGCTTGAAGAACCAGGCCCGGCCCAGCGGGTCCTCGTTCACCAGCCCCGGCGCATCGGCCAGCTTGGTGTTCACGGCCACGATCTCGCCGTCGATGGGGGCAAGGATGTCGGAGGCGGCCTTGACGCTTTCGATCACCACGACCTCGTCCCCGGTCGCGACCATCGTTTCCACTTCGGGCAGTTCGACGAATACGACGTCGCCAAGCTGGGTCGCGGCGTGTTCGGTGATGCCGACGACGACCAGATCACCCTCGATGCGCAGCCATTCGTGATCTTCGGTATATTTCATGACGCTCCTCAGCGTTTATAGGTGGTCTGGTGAAAAGGAAGGGCGGAAACGGTGACAGGCAAGAGCTTGCCACGGACTTCGCCCAAAAGTTGAGTGCCGATCGCCGCGGCATCCGCCTCGACATAGCCCATGGCAACGGGTGCGCCGACCGAAGGGCCGAACCCGCCGGATGTGACAATGCCGACAGGGCGGTCCCCGGCGAACAGCTTGGTGCCCTCGCGCATCGGCGCGCGGCCCTCGGGGCGCAGGCCGACACGGCGGCGCTCTGAACGGCCCGCCAGTTCTGCGAGGATACGACCCTCGCCCGGGAAGCCGCCGGTCCGGCGCGATTTCTGGATCGCCCAGGTCAGCCCCGCCTCGACGGGCGATGTCGTCTCGTCGATGTCATGACCGTAAAGGCACAACCCCGCCTCCAGCCGCAGGCTGTCGCGCGCGCCAAGGCCAATGGGCTGCGAATTGCGCAACAGCGCCCGCGCCAGCCCTTCGGCGCCGGGCGTCGGCACCGAAATCTCGAACCCATCCTCGCCGGTATAGCCAGAACGCGAAATCCACAGCGGCCCGAACAGCGTATCGGCAGTGATGACATCCATGAACCGCATCGCACGCACCGCCGGGACCAACGGGGCCAGCGCATCCTCGGCCAGCGGGCCTTGCAGCGCCAGAAGCGCGCGGTTCACGGGCTGGACCTGATCGCCCAGATGCGCGCGCAGATGGGCAATGTCCACATCCGCCCGCCCGGCATTCACCACCAGCAGGAAATGATCCCCCCGGTTCGCGAACATCAGATCGTCGATGATCCCGCCATCCTCGTTGGTCAGCAGCCCGTAACGCTGCCGCCCCTCGGGCAAAGCGGCGACCTCCACCGGCATCAGCGCGGCAAGGTCTGCGGCCAACTGCGCCATGTCGCGACGGGGGCGCAGGATCACCTGCCCCATATGGCTGACGTCGAACAGGCCAGCCTTCTCGCGGACGGCCAGATGTTCCGGCATCACGCCTGCGAACTGCACGGGCATCTCCCACCCGGCGAAGGGCACCATCCGGGCGCCCATTTCGATGTGAAGATCATGCAGCGGCAGGCGGCGCAGGTCGGTCATGGGCACTCCTCTGGCGTCGATCGCCATATGAAACGCCCCCTCTGTCCTTGGTGCCTGAGATCGTTATCCCGTCGGCGGGCGCACCGCGCCACTCTCCAGAGTTCCGTGGTCAGACCGGTCCTTTTGCCTGAGAGTTTACCGGGGCGGTTGCTCCTTCGGCACCGGATCGAACCGGCTTCTCCCGAACCTGACAGGGGCGTGTTAGCCCGCCCGGATGCGTCTGGCAAGACGCTTCATGCACCGTTTGCGACTATGCCGCCCTATGATCCAAAGGGCGGGTTTCCTGAACCCCCAAAGCGCGCGCCACGTCCCGGCTCAGCCACGGGCTGTTGAGGGTGTAGAAATGCAGATCCTCGACCCCTTCGGCCAGAAGCGTCCGGCACAGATCGGTGCAAAGGCGGATCGACAGCGCCTCGTGCTCGGCCACGGGGGTGGCGGTGAATTTGTCGTCCAGCCATTGCGGCACGGCCTGACCGCAGCGGGTGGCGAATTTCTTGACCCCGTTCCAGTTGGCGATGGGCAGGATGCCGGGCAGGATCGGCGCAGCGATCCCCGCCGCAGCGGCGGCATCGCGGAATCGCAGGAACGTCTCCGGCTCGAAGAAGAACTGGGTGATGGCGCTGGAGGCCCCGGCTTCGACCTTGCGGCGCAGCCATTCGACATCCGCCGCCGTGTCGGCACTTTCGGGATGCGGTTCGGGATAGGCGCCGACGCGAATCTTGAAACGCCCCGTCGCGGCCAGCGCCTCGACCAGTTCGATGCTGTTCGCAAACCCATCGGGATGCGCCGTGAACCGCTCCGCCCCTTTGGGGGCATCGCCGCGCAGGGCCACCAGTTCCGTCACCCCCGCATCGGCATAGGCATTCGCGATCTCCAGCGTTTCGGCCTTCGTCGCGTCCACGCAGGTCAGGTGCGCGGCGACGTTCAGGCCGAATTGCTTGCCGATGGTCGTCACCGCCTCATGCGTCAGCTTGCGCGTCGTGCCGCCCGCGCCATAGGTGACGGAACAGAAGGTCGGGTCCATCGGCGCCAGCATCCGCACCGTCTCCCACAGCCGGAAGGACGCATCCAGCGTCTGCGGCGGAAAGAATTCGAACGAAATGCGCGGGGCCATGCGGGTGTCTCCTTTTATTCAGGATAAGTCGCATTTACAGCAGCGTGAAGCAAATTCATATTCCTCAAGATCAATATGAGGCAAACATGCATCTGGAGTTCCGGCACCTGCGTTCCATCCGCGCCATCCATCAGGCGGGCGGTCTGGCACGCGCGGCGGAAATCCTGAACATGACGCAATCGGCCTTGTCGCATCAGATCAAGGGGTTGGAGGATCAGGCCGGGATCGAGCTGTTCGTCCGCCGGTCCCGCCCGCTGAAGCTGTCCCCCGCCGGGCAGAAGATGCTGAAGCTGGCCGAACGCATCCTGCCCGAGATCGAGGCGCTGGACGATGAATTCCGCGCCCTGCGGTCGGGCAAGACGGGGCGGCTGCATATCGCGATGGAATGCCACGCCTGTTTCGAATGGCTGCTGCCCGCGCTGGAGAAGTTCCGCCACGCATGGCCGGATGTGGATGTGGACATCCGCGCGGGATTGGCCTTCGACGCCTTCCCCGCCCTGCTGAGGGAAGAGATCGACGTCGTCATCACCTCGGACCCGATCGCGCTGGACGGGGTCAGCTTCAACCCGCTGTTCGATTATCAGCCGACCTTCGTCTGTTCGTCGCAGAACCCGCTGGCGGCAAAGGCGATGGTCGAGGCCGAGGATTTCCGCGATCAGACGCTGATCACCTATCCGGTGTCGCGCGACAAGCTGGACATCTTCACCGAACTTCTGACGCCCGCACGGGTGGAACCGCGCGCGATGCGGCAGGTCGAACTGACGGCGGTGATCCTGCTGCTGGTCGCCGCCGACCGGGGCGTGACCGTCCTGCCCGACTGGGTGCTGCGGGACCAGCGCGCCAATCCCGACTATGCCTGCCTGCCGCTTGCGCCGGGCAACATCACGCGCACCAGCTATGCCGCCAGCCGCGCGGTGGACACGGGCAAGGCCTTCATGGCCGAATTCCTCGCCCTCGCCCGCGCGGAACGGCTATCGCAGGGCTGACGCTTCGGCCTCGGGGTCCAGCGGATCGCCCGCCTCGACCCCGGCCAGCCACGCATCCAGCGCCTCGACGCCCGAGACGGGGGCATACCCCTCGCCGCCCGTCGCCACGGCAAGGCGCGTCTGCCAGCCACCCTCGGTGCGGCAGGCGACCGAGATCATGCCCTCCTGCTCGAACTCGCGGCACAGATCGCCCGAGGCGGTCTGGAAGGTCGCAACCGCAGTCACGCCATCCCGCGCCTCGCCCGAGGGAAGGCTGTCCAGCACCGCCAGATCCGTCCCGCCCGAAGGCACCAGCGACAGGCCTGCCCCCAGCCCGACCGCCAGCGCGACCGCCGCCGCCGCAGGAAGCTGCCACAACGGCACCCTGCGGCGCATCGGCACGACGTTGGACGCCGGCGCAGGTTCGGCCATCGCGCGGATGCGATCCGCCAGCGCGTCCGGCACAGGGCCCGCCGGCATCTTCGCAAATATGTCGCGTGTCTGTCGGAACATGGCCACACGCGCCGCAAGGTCGGGCTCCGCTTCGATTCGGCGGGCCAGTTCGGATGCCTCTGGCTCGGCCAGCTCGCCATCGGCAAAGGCCATCAGGGTCTCGTCGGTGATGTCCATTCATATCTCCTGCCGATGGGTGTCACGCGGAATACGCATCGGCCCCTACTTTATTCCCAACATCTGCGCCACCGCCAGCCGTGCGCGCGAAAGACGGCTCATCACCGTGCCGGGAGGGATGCCAAGAACCTCGGCCGCCTCGGCATAGCTCATTTCTTCGACACAGATAAGGATCATGACCTGCCGCTGTTCATCCGGAAGACGCGCCATCGCTTCCTGCGCCGATCCCAGCATCAGCGCGGTTTCCGTCACGCTGGCACCGTCCACCGTCGCAGCTTCGGGCGTGTCATAGACATCGACCGTCACGCCCCGAACCTTGTCGCGGCGCGTCATGTCGATGAACGCATTTCGCAGGATGCGGAACAGCCACGCATCCAGCCGGACCGAGGGATCGTATCGCCCCCGTGCCGCGAATGCGCGTTCGGCTGTGATCTGCACCAGATCATCGGCAAGGTCCGCCCGCCGCGTCAGCGACAGCGCGAACCTGCGCAGGTTGGGCAACAGAGCGATCAGGTTTTCGCTGAACGGGTCGGTCATCGGCAAGGGTGCGGCCCTTTCACGCAGGCGGGAATGTTTATGCGCGGATAGACGTTAGCTGCATAGACTGCCCAGACCGACTGCACCAGCCCCGGGAGGCGACACATCCATGACCCGTCATCTTTCGCGCGTATTCCTGCTCATCGCGCTGCTTGCCCTAACGGCAGAGGCGATGCGCCTGCCGATCGTCGGTCCCGCATGGGCGCAGGACGACGACGATGGAGATGATGACGACGACGACGATGACGGGGGCGGTCGTTCATCGGACGGCGGGGGGGACGATCGGCCCACCTATCGCGGCAACGGAGAGATGCCGCGCTTTCTGCGCAACCTGCTGGGCCGCCCCGAGCCGCAGCGCCGCGTGGTCCGCCAGGCCCCGCCCGCCCCGCCGCCGCCCGCCTATCGCCCGGAACTGGTCGTGTTGAACCTGAGCCAGCAGGATCTGGACGCCCTGATCGCCCAAGGGTTTTCGGTGCTGGAGCAGCAGTCGGTCCCGTCGCTGAACGTCATCATGCGCCGCCTGCAAGCGCCCCCGGCGCTGGATCTGGATGCGGCCCGTGCGGCGGTGCGCGCCCTTCCCTCGGGCGGGGATGCCGACTTCAACCACTACTATCGCGGCGAATCCTGCGAGAATTGTCAGGCGCAGGATCAGGTCGGCTGGCAGATGCCGACCTCGCGCGAGGCTTGCGGGCCGGACGTGACCATCGGCATCGTCGATACCGGCATCAACCCGGATCACGCGACCTTTGCCGGGGCGCGGATCGACGTGCACCGGCTGGAAATGGGCGACGACCCCTCGGGCCAGATGCATGGCACGGCCGTTGCCGCGTTGCTGGTGGGCGATCCGAACAGCCGCACGCCGGGGCTGGTGCCACATCTGCCAGTGGTCGCGGTCGATGCGTTCCACCGAAGCGGCAGCGACGAAAGGGCCGATGCCTTCACGCTGATCCGTGCGCTGGACATGCTGACCGAAAACGGCGCGCAGGTGGTGAACCTGTCACTGGCCGGGCCTGCGAATACGGTGCTGGAACAAGCCGTCACGCGGATTGCGGAGACGACGGTCATCGTGGCCGCAACGGGCAATGGCGGCGCGCGAGCCGAACCCGCCTTCCCCGCCGCCTATGACGGAGTGATCGCGGTGACGGCGGTGGACCGGAGCGGCAAGGTCTATCGCCGGGCGGGGCGCGGGCCGCATGTGCATCTTGCCGCGCCGGGCGTCGAGGTCTGGACCGCCGCATCCATCAGCGGCGGACGGCCCAAGACGGGCACCTCCTTCGCCGCGCCTTTCGTGACGGCGGCGGCGGCCCGGCTGCTGCAATCGGACGCTGCGCTGACCCCGGCGATGGTGGCCGAACGGCTGGCGCTGACCGCCAGCGATCTGGGCGATCCGGGCCGCGACGACGTCTATGGCCATGGCCTGCTGACCTTCGCCGCGGCGTGCGAGACGGAGGCGGGGCCGCTCCCCGTCTCGCAGAACTGACTCAATCGTCGTCGTCGTCATCATCATCGTCGTCGTCGTCGTCGTCATCGCGGTCCCGCCAGCGGCGGCGGTCATCCTGCCACCGCCAGTCGCGGATGACGACGCGGCGGTCGTCGTCGTCGAAGTCCCGCAGCTCATATTGCGGCAGGAAATCCCGCAGCAGGAAGATCACGTCGTCATCGTCGTCGGCCAGCCCGGCCGTCGGCAGCGCCAGAAGCGCAAGGGCGATACATGCAGCTTTCATCGAATGTCCTTTCCGTGTCGCTGTCACGGGGCTACGCGGCAGGGGCTGCGCGCATTCCATGACGATGCGCGACAATCCGTCGCGCCGGGTCTGGCCATTCGCCCCCGATCGGCCTAATGCTTGACCGAATCCAGATCAGGAGGGCCGAAATGGCAGACGCTTCCAGTGCGATGCGCAATCCGGTCGCGGCGACGACCTATCCCGTGATCCTTGCAATCAGCCTGTGCCACATGCTGAACGACGTGCTGCAATCGCTGCTATCGGCCATCTATCCGGTGCTGAAGGCCGATTTCGCGCTGGATTACTGGCAGATCGGGCTTCTGACGCTGATCTTCCAATGCACGGCCTCGCTGCTGCAACCCGTGGTCGGCATCTATACCGACCGCAAGCCGATGCCGATGTCGCTGGCCTTCGGCATGGCGTCCAGCCTTGTGGGGCTGGTGGTTCTGGCATGGGCGCCCAGTTATCCGGTGCTGCTGTGCGGGGCGGCGCTGATCGGTATCGGATCGTCGATCTTCCACCCGGAGGCAAGCCGCGTCGCGCGCATGGCCTCGGGCGGGCGGTTCGGGCTGGCGCAATCGCTGTTCCAGGTGGGCGGCAACTTCGGGCAATCGGCGGGGCCTCTTCTGGCCGCATTCATCGTCGTTCCGTTCGGGCGGCCCAGCATCGCATGGTTCACGTTGATCGCGCTTCTGGGCATCGTGATCCTGCAACGGGTGGGCGTGTGGTATCGCGAACACGCCCGCGCCGCCGGGCAGAAGATCGTGGATCGCACCCTGCCGCTGCCCCGGAACCGCGTGATCGTGGCGCTTGTCGTGCTGGCTTTCCTGACGTTCTCGAAGAACGCCTACATGGCCAGCATCTCCAGCTACTACACCTTCTATCTGATCGAGAGTTTCGGGGTATCGACCCAGACCTCGCAGATGATGCTGTTCCTGTTCCTTGTCGCGGTTGCGGTCGGCACGGTCATCGGCGGCCCGATCGGGGATCGATTCGGCACGGTGGCGGTGATCTGGTTCTCGGTGCTGGGGGCGCTGCCCTTCACGCTGGCGCTGCCCTTCGTGGACCTGTTCTGGAGCGGGGTGCTTTCGGTCATCATCGGCCTGATCATGGCGTCTTCCTTCCCGGCCATCGTGGTCACGGCGCAAGAGCTTCTGCCGGGCCGGGTCGGAATGGTCGCGGGGATTTTCTTCGGCCTTGCCTTCGGGATGGGCGGAATCGCGGCGGCGGCACTGGGTGTCTTCGCCGACATGTATGGCATCCGCGCCGTCTATCTTGCGTGCGCATGGCTGCCCGCGCTGGGCGTGCTGACGGTGTTCCTGCCCCGCCGGCGGGAGTTCCTGCGCTAATCCTCGGCCAGCCGCTTGAGGCGGGCGAGCGTCCCGTCCCATTGCGCCGCCGCGCGGGTCAGGTGGTCGCGTGCGGCCAGCAAAGCCTCGGGGCGCAGCGACACGCGCGCCTCGCGCCCCGCGCGGGACTGTTCGACCAGCCCCGCGCCGCGCATCACCGACAGATGTTTCGCCACTGCCTGACGGGTCAGCGGCAACCCCTCGGCCAGTTCGGTGATCGACAGCGCCCCCCCGCCCAGCCGCGCGATCAGCGCCAGCCGCGTCGGATCGCCCAGCGCCGCAAAGACGGGTGCGAGGTCAGGCGACATGGGCGGCGATGTTCCCAAGCTGGATTTCCCAGCCGCTGGTATTGTCGCGCATGACCGGGATGCGGCGATGATCGGGCAGGTTTTCGAAGCCGCTTTCCACCACCGTCAACCGCGTTCCGGTGTCGATGGGCGTTAGGATGAAGGTCACAGTGGTTTCCGCCTGATCCGCGATATCGCCCTGCCCATCGTAATCGTGCCAGCGAAAGCGGAACAGCCGCTCCGGCTCGATCCGTTCGACGGTTGCGCGCCAAGGCCAGCCTTCGAACCCCGGATAGGTCATGCGCCCGGTCGAAAGCGCCCCCTCGGAAAAGGGCTGGTCGAGGGCAACCCGGAACCATTCCCCGAATTCGGCATGGTCGGTCAATGCCCGCCAAACGCGGGAAACCGGCGCGGTGATGTCGATGGTCTTTTCGATCTTGTCCATATCGGCAACCTCCTGGTTGCATATTCCCACAACCGGCAAAAAGAGCAACCGAAAAGTTGCATATCATCGCCCCTTTCCTTTCCGCCCCCTTGCGCCTATACCCCCGCCCTTGAATCGCAGGAGTCCAGACATGCAAGGCAGCGCGAACCTTAACCTGATGATCAAGGCTGCCCGCAAGGCAGGCCGCAGCCTCGTGAAGGATTTCCGCGAGGTCGAGAACCTTCAGGTCTCCTCCAAGGGTCCGGGCGACTTCGTGTCCAAAGCCGACCGAGAGGCCGAGCGGATCATCAAGGAAGAACTGATGGGCGGCCGCCCGACCTATGGCTGGCTGGGCGAGGAAACCGGTGGCGAAGAAGGTGCCGATCCGACCCGCCGCTGGATCGTCGATCCGCTGGACGGAACCACCAACTTCCTGCACGGCCTGCCCCATTGGGCGGTGTCCATCGCGCTGGAGCACAAGGGCGAGATCGTGGCCGGGGTCGTCTTCGACGCCGCGAAGGACGAGATGTTCTGGGCCGAAAAGGGCGCAGGCGCCTGGATGAACGACAGCCGGTTGCGCGTGTCGGGTCGCAACAAGATGATCGAATCCATCTACGCCACCGGCATTCCGTTCGCATCCGGCGGCACCCTGCCCGCCTCGCTTCAGGATCTTGCGCGGCTGATGCCGGTCTGTGCGGGCGTGCGCCGTTGGGGCGCTGCGGCGCTGGATCTCGCCTATGTCGCCGCTGGCCGCTACGACGGCTATTGGGAACGCGGGATCAAGCCGTGGGACATGGCAGCCGGCATGATTCTAGTCAAGGAGGCGGGCGGCATGGTTTCCGCCATCCGCGAGGGCGACGAGCCGCTGGTCAAGGGTTCGATCATCTGCGGCAACCAGAGCCTGTTCGAACCCTTCCGCAAGATCATCCGCGGCGAGTGATCTTCGGGATTCGCGTCGGAGCATAGACCGCCGCCGGGTGCGGCGGCTTGCCATGCGTGATCTGCCAGAACCGCCGCCCGCCCAAACGTATCCATGTCGGCACCGCCATCGCCATCCCGGCAATGAACCCGCCCGCATGTGCCCAATAGGCGACACCGCCCATTTCGGACGGCACCGTCAGCCCATTGAAGACCTGAAGGCCGAACCAAAGACCCAGCATGATCCATGCCGGGATGCTGAACACCTTGAAGAAGACGATGAGGATCAGCAGGATATCCACCTTGGCCCGTGGAAACAGCAGCAGGTAGGCCCCCATCACCCCGGCGATCGCGCCCGACGCGCCGACCATCGGCACCGTGGACCACGGATCGCTGGCCACCTGAAGCAGCCCCGCCGCCAGCCCCGAGGCGAGGTAGAAGCCAAGATATCCCGCCCGCCCGAACCGCTCCTCCAGATTGTCGCCAAATATCCACAGGAACAGCATGTTGCCGATCAGGTGCATCCAGCCGCCATGTAGGAACATCGAGGTGACGAAGCCCCAAAGCTGCTGCCCTTGGATCACCGCCGCCGGAACCAGCCCCCAATCCACCCAGAACCAGCCCAGCGCCACCTCGTCCAGCCCGAACCATGACAGCAGGAAGACCGCGATATTCGCGGCCATCAACGCATAGGTCACACAAGGGACCTGCCCCGAAGGGTTATGATCGCGGATTGGAAACATGGGCGAAGGCTTCCCTATCGCGCCTTGGCGGTCAATCGGAAAACGGCGTCGGCCAGCGGCTGGTGGACCGCCCTGCGCCCGCCGATCACCCGATGGCCCAGAAGACCGTTCGGACAGATACGGTCGTCGTCCCAGCCAAGATGGTCCGCCACCGGATAGAGGCAGACCCCCTCGACCCGCACGCCCCGCGCCCTTGCACGCCGAACCTCGCCGCCCACCCAATCGAGCCATGAGGCCCGCCGCGCGCCTTCGGTCCCCGTTTCGGCGATCAGCAGCGGGCGGTCGTAACGCGCAGCGACCTCGAACAGCAGGTCGGACAGGGGGGCATAGGATGGGTGGTCGACGTCGATGGGCGGGCCGCCGTGAATCCACTGGTTGTTGAAGTAGTAATTCACCCCGACGATATCCAAGAGCGAAGGATCGCCCCCGATCTGCGGCCAGATCCGCCCCGAAATCAGATCCATCGCCTGAAACTGGGCGTCGTGCCAGCCCTGCGCCTCCCATCGCGGGCGCCCCGCGTGATCGGCGTGGTGAATGGCGATCAGCGGTTCGGCGTGAACGAAGCGCGCGCGCGGGTCGATCGCGCGCAATTCAGCCATCGCGGCAATCGCGGCGCGGGCAAGCTGGACCTTCAACTCAAACCCCCGCCCGGCGGCGAAGGGGTTCAGATACTGCGCATCGCCCCCGGCCCACGAAAGGAAGCTGATCTCGTTCACCGGGCACCAGAACGGGACGGCATCCGTGACTTCGCGGTGATGCCGCCCGACCGCGCGGGCGAAGGCGGCGAAACGGGTGACGAAGCCGGGCGACCAGATGTCCAGATCGTCGGGCCAGCCGTAATGCATCAGATCCCAGATCACCTGCCTGCCCTGCGCCGCCTCCAGCATCGGCGTCAGCGAGGCGAAATCGTAGCGCCCCGGCGACGGCTCGATCAGGTGCCAGCGAACCGCGTCGCGGCAGGCGCGGATGCCAAGCCCCGCCAGTTGCGTGTAATCGCCCGCCGCGTGCCTGTCATGCCCCGTGGATGCCAGCAGATCCAGCCGCACCCCATCGCGCCGCCGATGAGAGGAGCTTTCCCAACCGCCAAGGACGAAACTGTCGAAGGTCGTTGGCGGCGGCGCGGCCTTGCGCTCGGCCAGCACCTCGGCGAACAGCGCCTCCCATTGCGGCACCACGGCTTCGGCGGAATAGGTCGCGCGGACATGGGCTTGCAGCCCCTGCCCAAGCCGGGCGCGCAGCGCGGGATCGTCGATCAGGCGGCGCATGGCCCCTGCGAAGGCGCCAGGCGCCTCGTGCGGCACGAACATCCCCGTCGCGCCGTCCCGGATCTGCTGAAGCGCGCCGTTGTCGGGCGTCGCGATGACCGGCAGCCCCGCCGCCCCGGCTTCGGCGATCACATGCGGCATCCCCTCCCCGCGCGAGAGCCAGCAGAAAACATCCATCGCCGCCATCAGATCCGGCACATCCGCCCGGTCGCCGGTGAAGATGACCCGCCCGCCCGCCAAGATGCGAAGCTCCTCGGCATAGTTCGGCATGAAGGCATCCGGCCCACCGACGACGATGAAGCGTGCGTTCCGATGGGTGGTGGCGACGTCCAAAGCGGCGGCGATGAAATCCTCCACCCGCTTCTTGCGGTCCAGCCGCCCGACCCAGCCGATCAGAACCTCGTCCGGGGCGATGCCAAGGGCCGCGCGCATCGGCTGGCGCATCGCGGGCGAAAACTCCGTCAGGTCCACCATCGACGGGATTTCTACCGCATGATCCGCCCGCATCCGCCCCGCCGCTGCCGCGCGGATCGTGTCGCACACCCCGACATAGCGGGTCGTCAGGTGTTTCGGCCCCGCCAGCGCCTCGGACACCAGCCCGCCATGTTCGATCAGCGGCGGGTGCAGGGCAAGACGGTCCATTGCCGGATAGATGTCGGCCACGTTCTGCGACGAGATCACGATATCAGCACCCGCGATCCGGCGGCGCAGGTAATCCACCGTCTCGTCGAACCCGAGCGTATAGGCCGCCGTATCCACCTCCACCCCAAGGGCGCGAAGCTGCTCGTGACTTTGATCCGGCATTCCGTCCTTGCGGAAACAGGGCAGGACGGTGATGCGGTAACGGCTGGGGTCCAGCGTCCGCGCCAGAAGGCGGGCCTCCGTCTCCTCGCCGCCCACGACCAGCCATGCAAAGACCCAAAGAATGCGGATCTTGCCCGCATCGGGGTGCGGTTCGGGAAAGGCGCCCGCAGCAAGGGCAGCGACGGCGCGGCGGTCCTCGGCCTCGCGCTCCGTCATTTGTGTTCCAGCACGATCTGAAGGAATTCGGGGCGATCGCGCACCAGGTGACGCAGGAAGTCCGGCGCCTCGTCGAAGGGCACGACATGCGTGATCATGTGCCGCCGGATCGCCTCGCCTTCGGTCGCCAGCAGGTCCAGCGTTTCCTGCGCAAGCCGCCGCTGATTCCACGCAGGGGCCAGCGGACGCGGCATCCGCCCGATCTGGGCGCAGCGGATCGACAGGCCGTTGTGATGGAATTCCTCGCCCAGCCGGGCGCCGTCCAGCCCGCCTTGATAGAAGGCCAGATCGATCACCACCCCCTGCGGCGCCAGCGACCGCAGGGCCAGATGCAGGCTGTGCGAATGGGCGCGGGTCTGGAACACGATTTCGGCCCCGTGACCCCAGCGGGATTTGGCGTGCTGCCACGCCTCCTCCTCGCCCATCGCATCGAACCCCATGCGGCGCGCCAGATCCTGACGCCAGCCGGACGGATCGACGACCACCACCTCGGACGCCCCCGCGCGGCGGGCGAACAGGGCGCAGAACAGCCCCACCGTGCCGCCGCCCCAGACCAGCACGGGCCGCCCCGCAACACCCGCGCCCAGATGGGGAACCGCCGCGCCGAACTGTTCGGCATCGGCGTGAAGGATGCCGTTCGCCGCGATCGGTCCCATCTGTGCCACGAAGATGCCCAGCATCGGGTCCAGATCGCCGATTTTCACCAGCAGGTCGTGATCGGGATTCGCGGTATGCCCGGTCTTGTGGCCGAAGGTTGTCGCCAGCACCTCGCCATTCGCAAAGCCGCGCGCCCGCGCGTCGATCACCCGCGCGACCTCCATATAGCCAAGGAAGTTCACCGGGTAATGCGCCGAAGCCTCGCCCGGAACGAAGACGCCGCGCCCCGCGTCCCATCGGCTGTGCAGATAGGGATTGGTGCCCTTCATGAAGGTCAGTTCGGTCCCGGCGCTGATCCCGGTGAACATCAGGTCAAGGCGCAACTGCCCGTCGCCCGCCGGGGCTTCGTCATATTCGAAGAAATATGGCTCGTTCGGACGCTCTATTCCCAGCGATCGGATGCGGCGGTGCTGATGCGGCATGGCGGGGCACCTACGAAGCGGCAGCGCGAAAAAAGGGCTGCGGGTTCGACCGCAGCACCTCCATCTTCACCGGCGCACCCGAGGCTGCCGATTTCGAGATGGCCAGCGCCACGCGATGCGTCTGAAGCGCCTCGGCATAGGGGCAGCGGATGCGGTTCTCGCGCCCCTGCACGGCGTCGATGAAGTCGCGGTCCTGCCGCCAGACGGGGTCACCCTCGGCACGGCGGACGGGACGGCCCCGGCCCACATCGACCATGATGTCGTGATCCGTGATCTCCAGCGCCAGCGCATCGGCGAAGACATGCAGTCCGATGCGGTGGTTCCAGCGCAGGATGCAGGTGGCCGACAGGTTGGCGATGGCACCCCCGGCAAAGCGCAACGTCGCCGTGGTCGCTGTCGGGACGTCCAGCCCGTAGAAATCCTCGCGGCGCCTCGACGCGGCAATCCCGTAAACCTCGGTCACATCCCCGGCCAGAAAGCGCGCAAGGTCGATGATATGCGTCGCCTGTTCGACCACCTGCCCGCCCGAGCCATCCTCGCGCCACCACCATTGTGGCGGCGGGGTCTGGTCCAGCCAGAAGCCGGTCATCAGATGGGCCGGGTTCCGCGCCAG
This sequence comes from Falsirhodobacter xinxiangensis, assembly GCF_004959935.1. Taxonomy (GTDB): domain Bacteria; phylum Pseudomonadota; class Alphaproteobacteria; order Rhodobacterales; family Rhodobacteraceae; genus Falsirhodobacter; species Falsirhodobacter xinxiangensis. The sequence goes on from NZ_SMYN01000001.1 coordinate 151,592, forward strand.
TTCCGCCCGCGCCGCATCCACGGTGTCGAGGTAGCGCCAGTGATAGCCGACAGCCGTCACGAGGCCCGCGGCTTCCACCTCGGCAGCAATCTCCTCGGCCAGCGTCAGATCCAGCGACAACGGCTTTTCGACGAAGAAGGGCAGACCGCGCGTGATGCAGGCACGCTCGATCTCTCCATGCGCGAAGGGCGGCACGCAGATGAAGACGGCGTCCAGTTCGGCCGCTTCCAGCATGGCGGCGTGATCGGCGAAGACCGCGGCACCGAAGCGTTTGCCCGCGTCTTCGGCACGGGGTGTGTCGGGATCGGCGATGGCGGTGATTGCCACGTCCTCCATCTGCTCCAGCACTCCGAAATGGCGGTGCGCGATGCCGCCAGCGCCGATGAAGCCCAGCCGTGTCGTCATGGATTGCGTCCTCGTCTTCTGAAGCCTGTGGAAAAGCCGTTCCGTTTCTGCCGCCATGCGGGCCGCGGTGAAGCGGTCCGCAAACCGCTGCCGCTGATGCGCCGCGACGCGCGCGCGGTCCTCGGGCTTGCCCAGCGCATCCGCCAGCGCCGCTGCAAGCGCGCGGCGGTCGCCGGGTGGGACCAGCCACGGGTGATCCTCGCCCAGCGCCTCGACCACGCCGCCGATCCGGGTCGCGACGACCGGGCAGCCAAGCGCCATCGCCTCCAGCACCACCAGCGGCAGCCCCTCGAATGCCGAAGGCAGGACCAGCACATCGGCCCCGGCCATCAGCGCGGGGATGTCGTCGCGATGGCCCAGAAGCTCGGCGTTCAGGCCAAGCCTCGCGATACGCCGCCGGATCGCAGCTTCCTCGGGCCCGGTTCCGGCAAGACGCAGACGCACGTTGCCGGGCAGCCGCGCCATGGCAGCGAGCAGGACGCGGTGGTTCTTCTGCGGGGTCAGGCGGGCGACGCACAGCAAGCCGCCAGCGTCGTCCCCATCGGCCGGCACGGGCGGCGCAATGCCATTGGCAATGGCGGTCAAGGGCAGGTTCGGGCGCATCGCGGAAAGCACGGACCGCCATGTGCGCTCCGACCCTTCGCTGACGGTGATGACCGCATCCGTATCCGCCAACGCGGCGGCATAGGCAGCGATCTGGCCCGGATCGGTCAGGAGCCAAGGCAGATGCTCGGTCCGCACGACGACGGCCCCTGCGGCGCGGGCGATGGCGCAAAGGCCATGCCCCTCCCATCCGATCCCGGCATGGATGTTGATCAGCGGCGCATGGGCGAAGGCGCGGTGCCAGCCACCCTCGGCCACCACTGCGGCGATCACCCCCTGCCCCACCGCCTCGGTCACCAGCGCGCGGCCCAAGGCGTGATCGGGGAACAACAGCCGTACGGAGCCGCGCGGAAGCGCCGCCGCAAGGGTCAGCATCATGCGCCCGACGCCCGACGGCTCGGCGCTGTCGGTTGCGAGGATGCGGGGGATCAAGTCCGAACCCGTGCCGCGATCTCCGCCACTGCCCAGCCGGGGCGGCGCGCCTTGCGGATACGCGCAAGATGAGCGTTCATCGCGGCAAAGGTCGCATCCCAGCTTTGCCCCGCCAGCAGTCCATCCGCCGCGTCGCGGGGGCACGGATGGGCCAGTGCCGCATCGCAGGCGGCGATGAATGCGTCGACCCCCTCCTCGATCCGCACTGCGTCAAGGCCCGCGTAATGGCGCACCACGTCGCGCACGGGGGTCGAGACGACCTGCCGCCCCGCCGCAAGGTATTCCAGCGTCTTCGTCGGGCTGATGAAGCGGGTCGCCTCGTTGATGGCGAAGGGCATCAGCGCCAGATCCCATCCGGCGATGTATCGCGGCAGGTCGGCATAGTCCTTCTGCCCCAGCCAATGGATGTTCGGGGTCCGCGGCAGATCGGCGGGCGACAGCTTGACCACCGGCCCCACCATCACGATCTGCCAATCGGGGCGCAGCAATGCCATCTGCCGGATCAGGTCCAGATCCAGCCGCTCGTCCACCACGCCGTAATATCCCAACCGCGGATTGGCGATCCCGGCCTGATCCGCCGGGTCCGGCAAGCCATCCCGCGCGGCGCGGAAATGCGCGGCATCCACGCTGGAGGGGAAAGGATGGATGTCGGAATGCGCGCCGCGCTTCGCCTCGAAGATGCTGTGCCCGCCGGTGAAGACCAGATCGGCATGGGCGATCAGCGCCGCCTCGTTCCGTGCCAGATCCGGCGGGGCGAAGCGGAAGCCCGACAATTCGTCCATGCAATCATAAACGATGGCTGACGCCGCCACATGCGCGGCGAAGGGCCACATCTGCGGGGTATAGAACCACATGACCGGCAGCGTGATTCCGGTGATCGCCAGAAACTGATCCAGCAGCCGCGTCAACGTCTCTTGTTGCGGCATCCCATGCGGCACGCGCGGGCGGATGGATTGCACCGACGTGCCGTCGAAGGCGTGAAACTCCAGATAGGGGAGATGGTGGTCGGTGGGGATCGCCTCTTCCCAGAACCAGACGGGGCGTTCCGCGGCAAAGCGGGACATCAGGTGCTGCGGGCGTTGCAGCACGAAATCCCACCGCAGATGCGAAAAGCAGATCAGCGGCACGGGCTGTTCGGTTTGCAACACGTTCATGCGTCGACCCTTTTTCTCGCTTTTGCCTGTTCGATCGCCCCGGCCAGCCGCCGGACCGAATGTGGCCATGTCCAATGCGACCTAACCACGCTCCGCGGGTCATACCGCCCCGCCGTTTGGATCAGCCGATCCAGCGCGGCGGGAAACTCCGCCTCGGTTGCGATCATCCCGGTATCCTCGCGGATATACTGCCGCCCGCAGACCAGCCCCGCATTGACCAGAACCGGCAACCCGGCCAGCATGTATTCCGTCAGGATCGCAGGGGCGCCGTCTTCCACCCCGCAAACCACGCCGACGCGCGCGCGGTTCATCAGCGCGTTGACCCCTGCGTGATCCACCGGACCGACCCAATCGACCTGCAACCCCCGCCGCATCGCTTCGGCCTGCAATTCGCCGGTCATGTGGCCATAGCCGACGACGCAAAGCGCGCGGTGATGCGGTGCAAGCGCGTCCAGAAGCAGGTCGTGCCGCTTGTAGGGCTGGGTCGCGGCGACATAGACGACGTCGTAATCCTTGGTCGCCCCAGTGGGAAAGAATGTCCGGTCCGAGGCGAACTCCGGCCCGATGGGCAGCACGAGGCACAGCGCGTCGGGGTGGCGCGCGCGGATCTCGTCCGATTGCCATTCCGCGCCTGTCAGGAACAGATCGACATGGCGGCTGATCTCGGGCGGTATCCGCAAGGCCGGCGCGTCGATGGAATTGTAGATGCGGATGCTGGAGGCGCAGGCCGCAAGAATACGCTCCTCCACGCCCAGCCCCCAGACACACAGGATCTCGGGCGGGCCATGCACGGCAATCCGCGCCAATGCGTCAACCGATCGAAAAGGGGCCGGACCATCGGCGCGAAGCGTGCGATAGACGATCCCGCCCAGCCCCGCAGCGCCGCCGATATCGCGGGCCGCGTCATCCCCCGCGAAACGCCAGACCTCGGCGGTGTCGGCCAGCCCCGCCGCGACGCAGGCCAGCGGCAGGCGTTCCAGATACCCGCCGACCACCTCCACCGCAGCCGGGCCGGGCAATGTCACCGCGAGCCAGTCCCCGCGCGCGGCGTCCATATCCAAAGGCGATTCCAAAGACGGCTGCGGGTCGCAGAAATCAGACACTGCCACGATGCGCCGCGTCATCTTGCCATCCATTCCGAGGAGAGGTCACGGCGGATGCCGCGCCTATTGGCCGTTGAACCGCATCGAAGGTCGAATGTTCCCGCCGTGAAAGCAGGAACTTGTCGCGGATGTCGCTGTTCAGGCCCCTGCGACATGCAGGGGGATTGCGATGGGTCGGATCATGGTGGTCGGTGCAGGATTTTCAGGCGCGGTCATCGGGCGAACGCTGGCCGAAGCGGGCTGGCATGTGAACATCGTGGACGCGCGCGACCACGTCGCGGGCAACTGCCACACCCGCCGCGACCCCGAGACGGGCGTCATGGTCCATGTCTATGGCCCGCATATCTTTCACACCGACGATGCCGAGGTCTGGGATTTCGTGAACCGTTTCGGCACCTTCCTGCCCTTTCGCAATCAGGTGAAGACGACCCTGCGCGGCAACGTCTTCTCCCTGCCGGTGAACCTTCACACGATCAACCAGTTCTATGGCCGCGCCATGCGCCCCGACGAGGCACGCGCCTTCATCGAGACGCAGGCCGACATATCCATCACCGAACCGCAGACCTTCGAGGACCAGGCACTGCGCTTCGTCGGGCGCGATCTGTATGACGCATTCTTCAAGGGATATACGCAAAAGCAATGGGGCTGCCCGCCCGCCGATCTTCCGGCCAGCATCCTGAAACGCCTGCCGCTGCGCTTCAACTACGACGACAACTATTTCGCGCATCGGTTTCAGGGGATGCCAGAGCACGGCTATACCGCCGTGGTCGAGCGGGTGCTGGATCATCCGAACATGAGCGTCAGCCTTGGCACACGCTTTGCCCGCAGCGACGCCAAGGACTTCGATCACGTCTTCTATTCCGGCCCGCTGGACGGGTGGTTCGACTACGATCTTGGTCGGCTCGGGTATCGGACGCTGGATTTCGAAAGCTTCCGATACGACGGCGATTGGCAGGGCTGCGCCGTCATGAACTACCCCGAGGTTGAGGTGCCGTTCACCCGCATCACCGAACACAAGCACTTCGCCCCGTGGGAGGCGCATTCCGGCTCGATCCTCTATCGCGAGTTCAGCCGGGAATGCGGGCCGGACGACATTCCCTACTATCCCATCAGACAGGTAAGGGAACGCGCGCTTCTGGGCGACTATGCCCGGAAGGCCACGGCGGAGCGCGGCGTGACCTTCGTCGGGCGGCTGGGAACCTACCGTTATCTGGACATGGACGTGACGATCCGCGAGGCGCTGGACTGCGCAAGGCGCTTTCTGGGCGATCCTTCGCGTATGCCCGCCTTTGCCGTTCCGCCGCTTTGACGGGCGACGGAACCGGCGCGCGGTTGTCAGGTTGTCATATGAACGGAGGGCGGAGACGCCCGTAAACGGAGATTGTCGTGGAAGAACGGAAGGACTGGCATCTGACGGATGCCATACACCACGAACAGGGCCGCGGAGACCCTTTCGCGGCAGCGGTTCGTGCGACGCGGATGCCCATGATCATCACGGACCCCAAGCTTCCCGACAATCCCATCGTCTTTGCCAACGAGGCCTTCCAGAAGCTGACGGGTTATCCCCGCGACGAGTTGCTGGGCCGCAACTGCCGGTTCCTGCAAGGCGAGGATACCGACCCTGACGCCGTGGATGCCATCCGCCGGGCCATCGCCCGCGGCGAGGATATTGCGCTGGATCTCTTGAATTACCGCAAGGACGGATCGGCGTTCTGGAACGCGCTCTATCTCAGCCCGGTCAAGGATGACCAAGGGCGGATACAGTTCTTCTTCGCCTCGCAGCTGGATGTGACGGCACGCATCGACGCTCACTCCCGCGTCGCCCGCCAGAAGGAACGCGTCGAGGCAGAGGTCGAAAAGCGCACCGCCGACCTGCGCGCCGCGCTTGAGGCGCAGAAGCTGCTGCTGCACGAGGTCGATCACCGCGTGAAGAACAACATGACGATGATCGGCTCCATCCTGCGGCTGCAAATGCGCGAGATCGAGGACCCGAGGACGGTTGAACGGCTCCGCGCGATGATGGAACGCATCGACGCGCTGGCGACCGTTCACCGCAGGCTCTACCAATCCGACAACGTCGTGCGGTTCGACATCGGCGCCTATGCCGCCAACCTTGCCGGGGATCTGGTTCAGGCAGCCGATGACCGCGACATCGGCCTCGTGGCCGACCTGAAGCGCGCCGAAGTGTCGCCAGGCCAGGCTTCGGCGCTGGGCCTGATCGTGAACGAAATCCTGACCAACACCATCCGACACTCCTTCCGGCCCGGTGACAGCGGGCAGATCGGCATCCACGCCCGGACCGAAGGTGGCCGCGTCCGGCTGGTCATTTCCGACGACAGCACCGGAGGAACCTTCGGTGATCAGCCCCCTTCCGGTCTGGGCGGTATCATCATCAACCGTCTGTCCAGACAGGTGGCGACAGAGGTCACCTGGGCGACCGATGCCTCTGGCACGCGCGTCGATCTTTCCATCAATGTGGAGGCCCCATGAAACGTCATCCCGGCCCGCTGGATTTCCTTGTCGTCGAGGATGAGCCGCTGATCTCCATGGATATCGAACTGATGGTAGAGGATGCTGGGCACCGCGTCATGGCAACCGCTGTCGCACTGGACGAGGTGGAAGCCATCCCGGACGACCAGACCCCCAACGTGGCGTTGGTCGACATGCATCTGGCGCGCGGCAGCTTCGGGCTGGAGGTCAGCGATTACATCCGCGCGCGTTGGCCGGACACGATCATCGTCTTCGTGACCGCGAATGCACGCGAGATTCCCGACGACTTTGCAGGCGCGCATGGGCTGATCTCCAAACCCTTCTCCTCGGCCGGGTTCATGGCTGCGATGCAGTATCTGGAAGAAGGGATCTGCGATCCACCTCCCGTGTCGCCCCAGCCCGGCAGCTTCGTCGCATCGAAGACATTCGCCGAAAGCTGGGAAAGATGACTCATCCCGCTGCGAAGGCCGCCGCCCCGAGATAGCGTTCGGCGCTGTCGGGCAGGATCGCGACGATGGTCTTGCCCGTAAATTCCGGCCAGCACCTCCTCCTCGCACCCCATCGCCCTTGCAGTCTGCGCGGCGACGACGTGAATTCGATGGCCCTGACGTCGCCGGTTTGGGGCATCCAAGCCGATATGGACCTTGCACCATCGGCTGTGGCGGGATGCGCCATGCTTGCGTGCCTGCCATTCGCCATCGCCACGGAACTTGGACTATCGAACAACAGAGGCACAGGTCCGTCTGGCGGCCAGCCCGACCGTTTATCGCAGCGGCAGGCCGAAACGTCCCGGGGCTTCGCCCGCTCAGAGATGAAAACAGTCCACCGGACTGTTTTCCGAGCGCTCCTCACCGTTCAACTTCAGGAAGATTCGGACCGCGCTCTGCGAGAACATCTTCGGATGGCCACGCTTTCCGGCCTTCGCGGCATTCCAAACCATCGCCGGAGTGAACCAAATCGAGAGAGCCTCGGTGGCGCAGGGCGGCGTTGCAGTCAGGCCAGTTCTCGGGCGGTGGCGCGGAGAGAACGGCTGCAGCATAGCCCGTAGCTAACGCTCGGCATTCGCGACATGATTCCATCTCACTGGCTCCGTTGCACAAATCCAGCGCTGGATTCCTTTCGTGAATCCAGCGTGATAGCTGCGCAGCATGAGCAGACCGACACCACCGACCTTCAAGACTTGTAACTGGCCGAGCTACAATAAAGCGCTGAAGCGCCGTGGCTCGCTGACGATCTGGCTCGATCCGGCCATGACGTGGGAGGCCGGTGCGACAGGTAAACGTGGTCGTCAGCGCGACTACAGCGATGCTGCGATCCAGTCCTGCCTGACCATGAAGGTGCTGTTCGGCACGGCGCTCAGACAGACGACAGGGTTCGTCGAGAGCATGTTGCGGCTGACTGGTCTGAACTGGCAGGCGCCCTTCGTCGGGCGATCCTCAGTTCAGCACGCTGTCACGACGGCAAAAGACCCTGCAGGTGAACATTCCTTATCGTGGTTTGAACGGCCCCCTGCACCTGCTGGTCGACAGCACCGGGATCAAGGTTGAAGGTTAAGGCCCGCAAGCATGGCGGCTTGAAACAACGCGCTCGCCATTGTCCTCGGACCAATGGCGGACATGGCTCGCGGCGCAAGCTCCACATCGGTATCGACGAGAAAACGCTGGAAATCCGCGCGGCCGAGTGCACCACCAGCAACGTGAGCGATGCGCCCCTGCTGCCCGACTTGCTCAACCAGATCCCGCCTGAACAGGAGATCGCCACCGTCACCGCCGATGGCGCTTTCGACACCCGCAAATGCACGGAGCCTTCGCCGCCCGAGGCGCCGGGCCATCGCCCGCAACGAAATCCTGCGCACCTCGAAGCGGGTCGGGCGCCCCATCGGGCGACGATCAAGCGGCTATCACCGCCGAAGCCGGGCCGAAATCAAAACGCATTGCGTCAAGCTGCTGGGCCAGCGCCTGCCCGCCCGGGACTTCGGCCGTCAGATAGTAGTGTTCCAGATCCGCGTTGCAGTCCTGAACGGCTTCACCACGCTCGGCATCCCCGTCACGCAAGCCATGCGATAAGTCTGACCGGGGAAAGGACAGCCCCGGCCTTCAGCTGATTTGGGCAACAGCGCCCTTCTAGTGGAATAGGCGAGGTCGTTGCCCATCCTGACATGCCTTCTAAGCGGCCTGATAGGACAGGCCGTGAAAATCCAATACCCCGCGACGAATGTCGGGAGGCGGCGATGTCACCTTGCGGATGAGCCGCTCCCGACACGCCCACCGCGGTCGCAACAGGTGATCGATCCAGACAGGTTTCCTGACTTGCGGGTCCGCGCCTTGTCCGGCCTTCCCGGCGCAAAGTGCCAGTGGCATATCGGACAGGCTCTCCGCCTACAGTTGCGGACCAGTTCCGGATTTGGCGACGGCCACACCGGATTCGCTTTTACCCGAGGCTTCCCCCGGCACCTTGATCTGGCTGCAAAATCGAACGTATCCCAGTTCGTGTCAACGCGNGGCTGCAAAATCGAACGTATCCCAGTTCGTGTCAACGCGACCGGGCCGTAGAAGTTTTCATGTTGATATGAGGGGGACGATCCCTGTCAGGCCTGTTGCGGCCTGACAGGGATCGTCCATCAGAATGTCATCGACGCCGACAGCGCAAATGTGCGCGGCGCACCTGCGGCGAGGAAACCGCGGGCGGAGGATGCCCAGTAATTCTCGTTCAGCACGTTGTTGATATTGGCGCGGAATTCGACCGAGCGGCCATTCGGACGTTCCATCGTATAACGCGCACCAAGATCGAGCCGGGTCCAATCCGCAACCTTCACGGTATTCTCCGGATCGTAATAATTGCTGCCGCTATAGACGACGCGACCATTCAGGCTGAGGTCTTCGATCCACGGAGTGTCGTATTCCGCATAAAGGCTGACAGCCGTATCGGGAATGCCGGGCGCGTCGTTGCCATCAGTCTCGCCGCCCGGTTGATCCAACTCGGCATCCATGAACGTCACGCCGCCCAGCAGACGCAAGCCGTCGATCGGCTCTCCGAAAACGGCAAGTTCCAGCCCGCGATTGACTTGATGGCCGTTGACCCCGAATTCCCCCGTCACCAGATCGGTGAAACCATTGGGCTGCCTGATCTCGAACAGCGCAGCAGAGAGGACGGCACCGCCCAACTCGTATCTCGCGCCGATCTCCTTTTGCTTGTTGACCGATGCCGGGAACAACTGCCCGGCATTTGCCGCGGCATTCGGAGCGGTCGGCCCCTCGGTCAATGCCTCGACATAGTTGGCATAGACGGTCAAATCTTCGGTGACGCGCGCCGATGCCGCAATGGCGGGCGAGAAGTCGCTTTGTTCGTCGTTGAAGTTTTGCGAGCCGATAGCACCAAGCCGCGTCCGCGTGACGAAGCCGCGCGTATGGAAATCGGTGTAACGCCCGCCCAGCGTAAGCTGAACACGGTTATCCATGAAGGACATCGTATCGGCAATGAAGATGGATCTTGTGCGCAGGTCCGAGAAGGGAATCGTATCCTTCGCGCGCGGCAGACCCGAAATATCCGGGGGCCCATTCTGATAGACCGGATCGTAGATGTTGATCGGGTATCCTTCGAATCCTTGAACGCTGGGATGGACGTCCAGGCCCCGGTGGTTCTCGTTCATCGAATAGGTGAGCCCGATGTTCAGCTGGTGCTCGACCGCCCCCGTCGTGAAAGCGGAACGCAAACCGACTTCGACCGAGTTGCCCTCGATCTCTTGCGGATTATAGCCGTAATAGTTCAGCGCATCCCCGTTCGAGTTGAAGATCTCGTAATTGGTCGTAAGGAAGTTTTCGCGGTAACGGCTTATCCCCGCCGCTGCATAGACGGTCGTGTTGGGCTGAATATCATATTCGACCCGGCCCGCAGCCATGTTGTAGCTGCTGTCGTGGAATTCGAACGGGTTGGAGGTGTTTATGTCACCATCCGGCGCGTCCGGAAGGGTGAACGGCACTTCCCTGCCCAGCTCCGGCGCCGCATTGAACAGCGATGTCGGCGCATTGATGTTCTGGTTGGTATGATTGAGGTCGAACGAAGCGCGAAGCCGGTCGCTGCGATAGTCGAGGCCAAGCGTCGCGACGCCGATCTCGTTGCTGTTATGCTCCAGCGCCGTATCACCGTTGCGATAGGACAGGTTCCCGCGCACGCCCCACTCGCCAGATGCGCCGTAGCGCCGGCCCACGTCCAGATGCGTCCAGATCTGCGAATCCGACAGCCAGGACGTTGTCAGGCGTGTCAGCGGCTCGTCGCCCGCGCGTTTCGGGATCAAGTTGATCGTGCCGCCCACGCGGCCCGTTCCACCAAGTGCCAAAGCGGTCGGCCCCAGCAGAACGTCAACCTGCTCGATCCCCTCCAGATGGCCTTTGCGCGGATTGCCGATGTAAGGCAGCCCATCGTAAAGCGTATCGAGGTTGGTGACCGAAAAGCCCCGGATGAAGAACGAGTCCCGCTCGCTGAATGCCGGCGCGTCCTGCCGCACCGAAGGCTCGTTCAGCGTCACGTCGGCAACGGAACGCGCCTGCTGGTCGCGGATCGTCTTCTCGGTATAGCCGGTCAGCCGGAACGGCGTGCGCAGCACGTCCCGATTGCCGAAGGCCCCAAGCCTCGCCTGCGTGGCGACCTGCCCGCCCGAGAAGGCCAATGACGGCGCGCCGATGACACCCGTGGCGGGCGGCGCTGCGCCGGCAACGATGATCGGCTCAAGCCTGATCGGGCGCGCCGTATTGGCCGGGACATCGGTCGAGCCCCCCTCTTGCGCGACTGCGCCAGCGGCGCCCAAGCAAAGCAACGACACCCCAAGCATGATGCTTCGCCGGCTCGTCCGACCAAATCCGCGTTGATTCCTCACCATTCTTCATCCTGTCAAATATGCACATACGTTTTCGTCAGGCTGGCAGGCCCGACGAGTTTCCTTAGGGTGCTGGCGATGGCTGGCTGATCTTAGAAGCTTCGGACCGATGCGCGGTGCCGACGTTCGACCGTCGGTCCGCCACTCTCGGCGGCGCTGCGTAACTTACGAGAGTTCACGGGCCGCTCAACTTTTATTCAGGGGCGATGCTGCGACAAAACGCCAGCGTTGTCACTTTGCCACGCACGGCGTTGACCGCAGGAAGGACGAGGCGAACACCAAGACACGAAAAAGCCCGCAGACCAGAGGTCTGCGGGCTTCAAGATCATTCGTGCGCAGGGGCCGGATTTACTCGCGGTTGCCCATGAACTGCAGCAGGAACATGAACAGGTTGATGAAGTCCAGATAGAGCTGGAGCGCACCCATGATCGCCGCTTTGCCCAACCACTCGCTGTCGCCCATATGCGCGTGCTGAAGGTAGGTGTTCTTGATGTTCTGCGTGTCATAGGCGGTCAGACCCGCAAAGATCAGAACGCCAAGGGCCGAGATCGCGAACATCAGCGCCGGGGACTGCAGGAAGATGTTGACGATCATCGCCACGACCAGACCGATCACACCCATCATCAGGAAGGTGCCGAAACCCGACAGGTTCTTCTTGGTGGTATAGCCATAGAGCGACAGTGCTGCGAACGCGATGGCCGTGATCAGGAACGTTTGCGCGATCGAAGCCCCGGTGAAGACCAGAAAGATCGACGACAGCGACAGGCCCATCAACGCGGCATAGGCATAGAAGAACAGCTGGGCGCTAGCCATCGACAGCTTGTTGATCAGAGCGCCGAACGCGAACACCATGATCAGCGGGGCGAACATGATCACCCACTTCAGCGGCGAGGCATAGATCGCAACGCCCAGCGAGGTCAGATACTGATCGCCGATCTGCGCCTGTGCCAGCGACGGGTCGGTCGTGGTCGCAAGGCCAGCAATGGCCCATGCGGCAGCGCCGGTCAGTAGCATGCCCACGGACATCAGCCCATAGACCTTGTTCATGTGGGCGCGAAGCCCCTGATCGATCTGGCCGGCCCGGGCGCCGGCGCCAACAGAACCGATCGTCTGATAGTCAGCCATTCATACCTCCGTAAACTTTCCCGCGCGGCGCTTGGGCGCGCGCGCCGGTATCGTGCTTGATATCGTAAAGCATAACAGAGCTTTCAACGGCCTCCCGCCGGAAAATGCGTGCAGTCGCAGTGACCATTTGCCTCACGGACGCCGACATAGAGGAAAACGTCCGGGCTTTTGCGCCCGAATCGAATTTATGTCCGGGTCTCGGCAACCCAAAGGCGCGAATTTCGCGAATTGCACAACACCTGAGGGGGAATTTTCGCATTACGCAATGCAAAATGCCAAACACCCTGGGGTTGTGTTGGTTAACATGCATGCTTACACAAATCAGCCCGCACCGGATGCGGACCCTATCAGGCGACCCTGCCGGAAGGGACATATCTAAAAGGACAGGTCAGGCGTATTTCTACTCATCGGTTCGCTTTTCTTTGACCGGCGAGTCGATTTGGCACAATTCTTGCTTATGTTGTGTCGAGGGACGACTGTAATGAGAAAGTGGAGTTTGTGAATGAAACACCCTGTTGACGCCCATGTCGGCAAACGTATCCGCCACCGTCGCTGGATGGTGGGGATGACCCAGCAGCAGCTTGCCGACAAGGTGGGGATCAAGTTTCAGCAGATCCAGAAGTACGAAACCGGGATGAACCGCGTCAGCGCGTCGCGTCTGTGGGACATTTCTGAAGTTCTCGGCGTCTCCATCGCCTTCTTCTTCGAAGGTCTCGAAGGTGCCGAAGCGAACCGCAGCACCTCGGTCGTCGAAGGCGACATGATGGCCGACAAGGAAGCTCTGGAGCTCGTCCGTTCCTATTACGCGATCCCCGAAGCCCAGCGCCGCCGTCTGTTCGATCTGGCAAGGGTGTTGTCCGACGCGGCTTGAACGCCGCCGGCGTGACGGCCGCCGCCGTCGCCATCCGCCCCATGGTCCACTGAAACGGTTGACCCGCCGCCCCGGTAACATTAGCGCACGGGTGCCGGTGAGGGAGCGCAGATGGAAAAGTCGTTACGGGAAGACCTGATTTCAACCGCGGCGGAGCTTGCAGACGCAGCACGTGAAGCCACGCTTCAGCATTTCCGCGCGGCCGACCTGTCGGCCGACAACAAGGGAACAACGCTTTTCGATCCGGTCACGATCGCGGATCGGGAAGCGGAGCGGCGAATGAGGGAAATTCTTGCCCGTCGCCGCCCCCATGACGCCATCCTTGGCGAGGAGATGGGCGCGAACGCCGGAACCTCCGGCCTGACCTGGGTGCTCGATCCGGTGGACGGCACCCGCGCTTTTCTTTGCGGCACCCCGACATGGGGCGTCCTGGTCTCGGTCGCGGATGCGACCGGGCCGATCTATGGTCTGATCGACCAGCCCTACATCGGCGAACGGTTCACGGGCGGCTTCGGTATCGCCAGCACGACCGGCCCGCTCGGCGCCCGGCCGCTTCGCACCCGCCCAGCCCGGCCGCTGGCCGAGGCGCTTCTAATGACCACCTTCCCCGAGGTCGGCACCCCCGACGAAGGCGCGGCCTTCCGCCGCCTGTCGAAGCAGACCCGACTGACGCGATATGGCATGGATTGCTACGCCTATGCGCTACTTGCCGCCGGACATATCGATCTTGTGGTCGAAGCTGGCCTGCAACCCTACGACATCCAGGCCCCCATCGCCGTGATCGAGGCCGCTGGCGGCATCGTCACCGACTGGACCGGCAACCCGGCCCATCAGGGGGGCCGCGTCATCGCCGCCGCCAATCCCGAAATCCACGCCGCCGCGCTGGCCTATCTCTAGCGCGGCAGCACCGCCGGGCGATGGCCCTCAACGGGCCTGAGCCGGGCGGTCCGCCCGCCCATGCACCATGATCATCCAGCCCAGCATCACCGCGTTCAGGATGTGCCACAGGAAATGCGTGCCCAGCGGAAACCGTCCGCAGATCGGCATATCCGCCATCCGAACCGCCAGCGACAGGCACAATATCCCCGCCCCCACCGCCAGCCCCTTCGCCGTTGAAGGCGCACGCCGCCACAGCAGCGCGGCATAGATCAGGATGAGCACCGGCACCGGCGCATAGCCCGCCGAAGACCCCATCCCAAGCCCCTGAAACACAGGCACCAGCAGGGCCGAAAAGGGAAAGAACCCAACCACCGCCAGCCCCGCGCCCCAGGGCCGCATCCCCAGCAGATCGCGGCTGGCCGCGAACACATACAGCAGGATGAACGCAAGGATCGGCGTCGTGTCCATCATCGCCGTCAACCGGTTCGCGTGGGTGTGGAACAGCCACGATCCCACCCCGATCACCGCCAGCAGCACGCACATCGTCCGCCCCAGCCCCCTCGCCTGCCGCCAGACCACCGCCGCCGCCAGCACGAAGGCGATGTTCGTCAGCGCATTCACCGGCTCGGCCCAGTAAGCCGGGCCAAGCCGTTCGCAATAGGCGTCGATGCTCGCAAACCAATCCATGCCGCCAGTCAATCCCCCTTCCCTTTGCCGCGCAAGGCGTTAGCTTGCCGCAGGCGCAGCCCAAGGAGAGACGCGATGAAACTCACCTTTCTCGGACATGCCGGCTTCCGGCTGGAAATCGAACAGGCCGTCCTGCTGATCGACCCGTGGTTCAGCGGCAACCCGGTCTTTCCCGCCGACCGTCAGGACGAAGCGACCCAAGGTGCGACGCATATCCTCGTCACGCACGGCCATGGCGATCACACCGCCGATGCGCTGGCACTGTCCAAGGCGCGGAAGATCCCGCTGGTGGGCATCGCCGACCTGATCGGCTGGTGGGGGCACGAGGAAGGGATCGAGGGCATCGGCTTCAACAAAGGCGGCACCGTCGATCTGAACGGCGCGAAGGTCACAATGGTCAACGCCACGCATTCGTCATCGGTCGAAGGGCGGACGGGACCGATCTATGCCGGGACCGAATCCGGCTACATGATCGCGGGCGAAGGGCATACGATCTACATCTCGGGCGATACCGACATCCTGGCCGACATGGACTGGATGGGCGATTACCACAAACCCGACATCGGCATCCTTTGCGCCGGGGGCCATTACACGATGGACATGAAGCGCGCCGCCTATGCCGCCAAGCGGTATTTCGACTTCAAGACGGTGATCCCCTATCACTACAAGACCTTCCCGGCGCTGGAGCAATCGGCACAGGCGCTGATCGACGCCCTGCCCGGCGTTCAGGTGATCGAACCCGAAGTCCTGAGCCCGATTACGATCTAGCCAGCGTCAGGAACACCGCCGCCACGATGATCGCGAGGGCCACGGCCAGCGCGATCTTCCATGTGGAATAGGGCCGCTCGCCCCGCACCTTGCCCGTCTGCCCATTCACCACGAAACGATAGCTTTTCCCGCCATAGCGGTATGCCGCCATCCAGACCGGCAGCAGCACATGCTTGAAGCTTTCGTCGGCATAGTCGGTGTTGATCCCTTCGACCCGCTGTTCGTCGCCGCCGATGTCATGGATCACGTCGCGGTGGATTACCTGCGCCATCACCTGCCGCGCGTTCTGCCAGCCCTGATCCAACGGCACGGTATAACCCTCGGCGGTGAATCCGGCCAGATAATCGCCGCGATAACCCTCCAGCGCCGACAGGTCCCACGGCTCCAACGCCTCGACATAATCGCGCGGCAAGCTGGCGCTGGCCAGCACCAGAACATCGTCGAACCGCCGCCCGACACGCCCCTGCGCCCGGAACCAGCGGGTCTTGCGCACCTGCTGCTGCCGCCGCTCCATTCGCCCGTTGACG
Organism: Falsirhodobacter xinxiangensis; assembly: GCF_004959935.1. Taxonomy (GTDB): domain Bacteria; phylum Pseudomonadota; class Alphaproteobacteria; order Rhodobacterales; family Rhodobacteraceae; genus Falsirhodobacter; species Falsirhodobacter xinxiangensis. Next base: position 167,509 of record NZ_SMYN01000001.1, read on the forward strand.
TTCACGGTGACCATCTGGGTTTCGTAATACCACTCGCCCCGCGCGCCGACATAGGTCGACCGGGTCGCAGCATCGAAGGTCCACCACGGCACATACATCCCCGTCAGCGACCGCCCCTTGCGCGCATATTCCTGCAGCCGGTTCGGCGCGAACCAAAGCGAGCCGAGCCAGTTGGACATCGCCTGCTTCGCCTCGCGTTCGGTCAGGCGGAACGGCACCACCGCCTGCGGCTTTATCAGCCGTTCGGTCCCCGTGCCGACCACCACCGGGGTCGCGCAGAACGGGCATTCGCGGGCATGGGAAGCGCCCTGAAATTCGATCAGCGCGCCGCAGTTGGGGCAGCGCGTGGCTGGCACCGTCTCCATCTGCGCGGCACTCAGTTGCCCGCGCAAGGCCGCCTTCAGGTCCAACTCCTCCAGCCGGGTTTCCTGATGCGGGATCTCCTGCATATGGCCGCAATGATCGCAGACAAGCTGCGTCTGGCCGGGCGCAAACCGTAGGTCCGCGCCGCAGCGGTCACAAGGCCAGTGACGGTCCGGCAAGTCAGCCTCCCGGGATCGGCGGCGGCACGTTGGCGAACAGTTGCGGCAGGGCTTCGGAAGCAGGCTTCCACCCTTCCTGCCCGGTGGTCCAGACGAGGCTGTCGCGCGTGACGCTGCCGCTGGCGACCTTGCCCGACAGATCGGCACTGGAATACGGCCCCTGCGCCACCCCGTTGATCGCGATATGCCAGGCCGGATCGACCGGCGGCGGGGGCGGCGGAACCGCGCCCCAAGGCCCGCGCTGGGCCATGTTCATCCCGATGGCCGCGCCCAGACCCGTCTCCATCGCGGATGACGCAGCCCCACCCTTGCCCAGCGCCTCGGCCGCATTGAACTGCATGTATTTGTTCAGATCCCCTGCGATCCCCGCACCGGTGCGCTTGTCCAGAACCTTCTCCACCTCCTCGGGCAACGAGATGTTCTCGACATAGAATTCCGGCAGCGTCAGCCCATAGCCTTCGATCGTGGGCGTGATCGCCTGCACCACCAGCTTGGCCAGATCCGCCGTGTTCGCCGCCATGTCCAGCACCGGAATGCCCGAACCGGCGATGACGCGGCTGAACTCCTGCACGATGACGTTGCGGATCTGATAGCTGATCTCGTCCGCCGTGAATTCGCCATCCGTGCCGACGATCTCGGTCATGAACCGGCCCGGATCGGTCACGCGCATGGAATAGGTGCCATAGGCCCGCAGCCGCACCGGCCCGAATTCCGGGTCGCGCGCGATGATCGGGTTCTTGGTGCCCCATTTAAGATCGTTGAACCGGGTCGTGTTGACGAAATAGATCTCGGATTTGAAGGGCGACCGAAACCCGTGATCCCAGTGCTGAAGACTGGTCATGATCGGCAGGTTGTTCGTCTCCAGCTCATACAGCCCCGGCCCGAAGACATCGGCAAGCTGGCCTTCATGGATGAAGACCGCCGCCTGCCCCTCGCGCACGGTCAGCTTGGCGCCGTATTTGATCTCGTGACCGTGGCGATCAAACCGCCAGACCATCGTGTCGCGCGTGTCATCGACCCAGTGGATCACGTCGATGAACTGTCCTCGCAGGAAATCGAAAACCATATCAGGCACCTCCGCCAAGAATTTCGGTCGCGATCTGCTGCACGATGGGGCGCGCCTCGGCCTCGGTCATGCCGGGGCGCAGGCGCGCGTCGTAAAGGATGCGCAGCAGGTATTCGTCCATGACCGTCAGGGTCGCGAATTCCTCGTCGTCGTTGAAGACCGAGGGGCGCGCCTGCGGGTGATCGTTGGCAAGGCCCAGACCCTGGGCCACTTCTTCGTGCAGGCAGGCCATGCGGCGCAGGTCGGGCTGTTCGGCCCGGATCAGCGCGAAGGCCCGGCTGTAGGTGCTGCTGCCCCCCACCGACATGGCATAGACGAGGCAATAGGTGGACCGGGGCAGCGCCACCACCGCGGCAACCTCGGCCGCCGAAAGTTCCGGCAGCATCTTGCCGAACTGATCCCCCATGGCGCGGCGCTCATCCTCGTTCAGGATGAACAGGTGGAAGTTCGCGCCATCGTCTGCCAACGCGATCGGATGCCCCGTCAGCCGCGAAAGGCGCGACAGATACGATCCGATCCGCGCCTTTTCGATCCCGCGCTTTTCCACCGGGGTGGAGGGGCCAAAGACGACGCCCACCTTTACCGGCCCGGCCCAACGGCGCAGCGGGCTGGGCACCTCGGCCTGCGTGAACCCGTCCCTACCGCGGGTATATTCGTCATAAAGTGCGATGCGGACGAAATTCTCGGCCAGCATCGTGTCGGTGAACGGTGTGTCCGGCCCGCCCCCATCGGTGCGCAGCAACCCCCGAGAGATCTGGTCGGACTGGATCGCGGAGTAATAGACGCGCAGCGCCTCGGACTCTGCCGATGGCGGAAGCGGCGCAGCTTGGGCGGCGGGGCGGGCCTTGGGCCGCAGCCCCGGCTTTACAGAAGCAACCTCGGCCGCGCAGCCTGCCAGAAGCAGCGCGGTCAGGCCCAGCCCAAGGGTCCGCCCCCACCGCATGTCAGGTCACCGGGGCGGGACGCGGCGCGCGGGCGGCGGCCAGCGTATCGCGCAGTTCGGCTTCCATCTTCTTCAGGTCCTCCTCGGCGGCGGCGCGCTTGGCCTTGCCCTCGTCCGCGATCTGCAGGCTTTCGTTGATCGTCGCGATCAGGGTGGCGTTGGCCTTGCGGATCGCCTCGACGTCGAAGACGCCGCGCTCCATCTCGGTCCGCACCACGCGGTTGGATTCCTGAAGATTGTCGGCGTTGCGCGTCAGCAGTTCATTCGTCAGATCGTTGGCCGCGCGGATCGACTCCGCCGCCTCGCGCGAGCGTTGGATGGTGACCGCCTGCGCCAGCTGCGTCTCCCACAGCGGGACGGTGTTGACCAGCGTCGAGTTGATCTTCGTCACCAGCGACTTGTCATTCTCCTGCACCAGCCGGATCGAGGGCAGCGACTGCATCGTGACCTGCCGCGTCAGCTTCAGATCATGCACCCGGCGTTCCAGATCGTCGCGCGCGGCGCGCAGATCGCGCAGGGATTGCGCGCCCATCACCTGATCGGCCTCGGGCGTTCCGGCCAGTTCCGCTTCCTTGGCGGGGATCAGAGTCTGGTCCAGCTCGACCAGCTTCGCCTCGCCGGCCGCGATGTAAAGCGCCAGTTCGTTATAGAAATCCAGCGTTCGGTCATACAGGATGTCGAGGCTTTTGACATCCTTCAGCAGCTTGTGCTCGTGCCCCAGAAGCGTCTCGGTGATCTTGTCGATCTGGTCCTGCACCCGCTCATACCGGGCGACGAAATTGGCGAAGGGCGCGGCCTTGCCGGTGATGCGCTCCCACCAGCTTTTCTTGCGCCGCACGTCCAGTTCCGACACCGAAAAGCCGCGGATCGTCGTGACCATCTGGCGCAGGCTGTCGCCCGCCGGACCGACTTCCTTGTTCTTCACATCGGCCAGCATCGCCTGGCTGATCTGTTGCAGTTCCGCCTGCGCCGCCGATCCGAAGGCGATGATCGACTGCGTGTTCGTCATGTCGATCTGCGCCATGCGGGTGCGGATCGCCTCGGCCTGCGCGGGGGGCGCATTCTCCAGCGGCAGCGTTTCCTCGGGCGGGGTCGGCAGCGCGTTACCCGGCAGGGCAGCGATTTCTTCCGAGGTCTTTGCGGCTTCTTTCGCAACGGTCGGGATCATGGTCTACCTTTCGGTCAAGGGCGCATCGCGCGACAGTCTTTCGCGCAGGACGGCGATTTCCACATCAAGGGCGGTTCGGTCATTGGACAGCAGCGCCTTGCTGCGTCCGGCAAAGCTCGTCTCCAGATCGTCCAGCAAAGCGACGTAATCGGCGCGGGCGGCGGGGTCGCGAACGCCCGCGAACTTCACCGTCGCATCGCGCGCGCCCATCAGATAGACGCCCATGTATTTGCGCGCGGCGCTCAGATCGCCGGGGTCTTCCTCGACCTGCCGGAACAGCGCGCGGGCGGCGGATGCAAAGCGGTCCACCCGTTCGGTCAGGTCGCGGTCGCGCAGGGGCAGGATCGCCTCGCGCATCGCCGTCAGATGCTTTTCGCCCTCGTCCACGGCGCGAGCGACCCGGTCGGATTGAAAGTCATCCTCGATACCCTTGTCCTTCAGCGGATCAAGGCCGAAGGCCGCCAGATGCAGCGCCCCCGCCATCAGCCCGAACAGCACCGGAAACACCGGCCCCTCGCCCCGCATCAACGCGCCCGCACCGACGCCCAGCGCGGTCAGCACCGCCCCGAACATCTTGCGCGGAAAGGCGGGGCGGCGCGCAACGCGGCGCGCGTCATAGGCGTTCTCCGCCCGCACGCCTTCGCGCGTCAGAAAGGATGCGCACAGGATCAGAACGAAGGCGGCAACCCCGGCGACCATCTGCGCCGGCTCTCCCCGCAGACCGTTCACTAGGAACAGCACAGCCGGGAACAGCATGATCTTGGTCCGGGCGCCGCCCTTCTCTCGCCGCCTGCCATCCCAGGCGTGCGGCTCGCCCCCGGGACCGCCGGGGCTGAACTTGCCCGTAACGCGCCGCGCCATCAGCTTACCCCATCGGTCGCGACATAGATCATCAGCCCCATGAGGAGCAGAAAGGCGAGGGTTCTGAACGACTTCGCAGGCATCGGATTCCCCGCAACTCTTTGAAACAGGATCACACTAGCCGAAGGTTTCCCATACTGCCAATAGGGCTTTGGCGGCTTTTCGCTCAGACCCCGCGCGCCTTCGTCACATGTCCGCTCACCCCGTTCCACGCCCCCGCGACCAGCGACACGCCCAGCACCCGGTCGGGGTTGGTCGGCGGCGGCATGACGACGCCTTCCAGCTTGCGGAACCCGAAACGGCGGTAATAGGGCGCATCCCCCACCAGCATCACGCGGTCCCATTCCAGCCGCGCAGCCTCGGCCAGCGTCTCGGTGATCAAAAGCGCGCCCAGCCCCTCGCCCTGCCGGGTCGGGTGCACGGCCACGGGGCCAAGAAGCAGCACGTCATGCTCGGCCACCTCGACCGGCCAGTAGCGGATCGCGGCGGCCAGAACCCCGTCCCCGTCGCGCAGCACGGCGCAAAGTGCGGCCACCGTCGCCACCCCGTCCCGCAGCCGATACGAGGAAAGCGCCGTCCGCCCCGGCGCGAAACAGAGGTCGTAAAGCGCCTCCACATCCCACCAGTCGCTCGGTTTTTCCTGCTCCAGCTGATACACGCGGCCTCCGAATCTTCTGGAAACGCGGGTAGCACGCGGGCATGACAGTCGCAAATCAGAAAGGAGCCAAGATGTTCTATCGCCCCGAGGATGGCCACGGCCTGCCCCACAACCCGTTCAACGCCATCGTCGCGCCCCGGCCCATCGGCTGGATTTCGACCCGCGGGGCATCGGGCGACAATCTTGCGCCCTACTCCTTCTTCAACGCCATCGCCTACACCCCGCCGCAAGTCATGTTCTCGTCCACCGGGGTGAAGGACAGCCTGACCGCGATCCGGGAGTCCGGAGTGTTCTGCGTGAACATCGTCGGGATCGACATGGCGGTGCAGATGAACGAAACCTCGGCGGCGCTGCCACGCGGAACGGACGAGTTCGACCATGCCGGGCTGGAGAAAGCCGCCTGCGAGACGATCGACTGTCCCCGCGTCGCAGGGGCGCCCGCCGCGCTGGAATGCCGCGTGACGCAGGTGATCGACCTGAAAGGCGGCGCGAACCATATGGTGCTGGGCGAAGTGATCGGCGTCCACCTGCGCGACGATTGCGTGGTGGACGGCCGGTTCGACGTGACGCAATTCTCGCCGCTCTCGCGCCTTGGCTACCACGACTATGCCGCCGTGTCCGAGGTGTTCGAGATGGTGCGCCCGACCTAACGCTTGCGCGGACCGGGACCGGCCGGGCGGCGCGGCGCGAATTTCGGGTTGCTGCGCTTGGCCGGGTCTTCGGACGGCATCGCGTCCTTCTTCCCTCGCGCAGTGAAGACGCGCTTCTCGCCGTCCTTGCGGACGGGACGTTTGCCTTCGGGCGGGCGGGCCTTCGCCTCGCGTGCCTTGGCGCCCGGATGCTTGTCACCCTCCATCGGGTCCATGCCAAGCTGGTCGCGCAAGACGCGGCCCTTGACCTCCGACACCTCGCCCGGCTTCAACTCGTTCAGGCGGAACGGGCCATAGCTGACGCGGATCAGCCGGTTCACCGTCAGGTCGATCGCGTGCATCGCGCGGCGGATCTCGCGGTTCTTGCCCTCGCGCAGCCCCACCGTCAGCCACGCATTCGCGCCCTGGATTCGGTCCAGCTTCACTTCCATCGGCTGGAAGGTCTCGCCCTCGACCGTGATCCCCTTGCGCAGCGGCTCCAGATCGGGGTCGGTCGGATTGCCATTCACCCGCACACGGTATTTCCGCAGCCAGCCCGTCGAAGGAAGCTCCAGCTTGCGCTTCAGCTCGCCATCGTTGGTCAGCAGCAAAAGCCCCTCGGAATTGAGGTCGAGCCGCCCCACCGACATGACGCGCGGCATGTCTTCGGGCAGGTTGTCGAAAACCGTCTCGCGCCCCTTTTCGTCGCTGGCCGATGTGACCAGCCCCTCGGGCTTGTAGTAAAGCCACAGGCGCGGCGGCTCGGGCGGGGCCAGCGGCTCGCCGTTCACCGTGATCTTGTCCGCCGCCGTGACGTTCAGCGCCGGGCTTTCGATGACCTTGCCGTTGACCGCGACCTCGCCCGCCTCGATCATCCGCTCCGCCTCGCGGCGCGAGGCGACACCGGCGCGGGACAGCACCTTGGCGATGCGTTCGCCGTCTTTCTTTTCGGTCATCGGGGCAATCCTTCGTGTAGCCCTGCTTGATATGTGTCTTGGCGCATTTAAGCAAGTTGCCCTTCGCGCCCGTGCAAGGCATGAACGGGCGATGACGTTCCGCAGCCATATGGACATCGCGCTGGATCAGGCCCGTGCCGCCGCCCTGCGGGGCGAGGTGCCGGTGGGTGCCGTCATCGTCCGCGACGGGCGCGTGATCGCCGCCGCAGGCAACCGCACGCGCGAGCTGTCCGACCCCACCGCCCATGCCGAGATGCTGGTCATCCGCGAGGCCTGCCGCATCGCCGGGTCCGAACGTCTTGGCGGCCACGATCTCTATGTCACGCTGGAGCCTTGTCCGATGTGCGCCGCCGCCATCGCCGCAGCCCGGATCGGCCGGCTTTACTATGCGGCATCCGACCCGAAATCGGGCGGCGTCGCCCATGGGGCGCGGGTGTTCAGCCATCCGCAATGCCACCACACCCCCGAGGTCTATGACGGTCTGGCCGAAACCGAAGCCGCCACCCTTCTGCGGGACTTCTTCGCGGGCCGCCGTTGACAGCCGCCGCGAGCGGCCCTAGCGAAAAGGCAAAGGAGACACCCATGCCGCTCGATTTGTCCCGTGTTCTGCCCGAAGCCCGCATCCCGGAACTGCCGAACCCCTATTTCGGCAAGGTGCGCGACTGCTACGACATCTCGGGCGGGCGGCGCATCCTGATCTCGTCCGACCGCATCTCGGCCTTCGACCGCATCCTGACCTCGATCCCGTGGAAGGGCCAGGTGCTGACGCAGATGGCCCGCTGGTGGTTCGAGCAGACCGCCGACATCGCGCCGAACCATGTGCTGGAATATCCCGATGCCAACGTGGTCATCGGCAAGCTGGTAACGATCCTGCCGGTGGAAATCGTCGTGCGCGGGTATCTGGCGGGCACGACGGGCACCTCGGTCCTGACGCTGTATAAGCAGGGCGTGCGGCAGATGTATGGCCATGTGCTGCCCGACGGCCTGCGTGACAATCAGGCGCTGCCGCAGCCGATCATCACCCCGACGTCGAAAGCCTTCGACGGCGGCCATGACGAGCCGCTGGACGAAGCCACCATCGTCGCCCAAGGGCTGCTGACGCAGGAACAATGGAATACGGTGTCGAAGATGGCGCTGGCCCTGTTCGCCCGCGGGCAAGAGATCGCGGCGCAACGCGGGTTGATCCTCGTGGACACCAAATACGAATTCGGCGTGGATGAAAACGGCACGATCCTGCTGGCGGACGAGATCCACACCCCCGACAGCTCGCGCTACTGGCACGCTGCCAGCTACGTGCAGGCGTTCGAGGATGGCACCCGCCCCGCCAGCTTCGACAAGGACGTGATCCGGTCGTGGGTCGCCGCCCGCTGCGACCCCTATGCCGACGAGATTCCCGAGATCCCGGCCGAGATGATCGCCGCCACCGCCGCCGCCTATGTCGAGGCGTATGAGACAATAACAGGCGAACCCTTCCTGCCCGACATGAACGGCGCAACCCCGCTGGATCGCGTCCGCACCAACCTGACCCCTTATTTCGAGGCCTGACATGATCCTCTGCTGTGGCGAAGCCCTGATCGACATGCTGCCGAAGGACGAGGGCTTCATACCCCATGCGGGCGGCGCGGTGTTCAACACGGCCATCGCGCTGGGCCGACTGGGCGCGCCCGCCGGGTTCTTCTCGGGCCTGTCGAACGACTTGTTCGGCACGAAACTGGCCCATGTGCTGGAGGAAAGCCGCGTCGAGACCGGCTTCTGCGCCCGTTCGAACCGCCCGACCACGCTGGCCTTCGTCACGCTGACGAACGGTCAGGCGCAATATGCCTTCTATGACGAGAACACCGCGGGACGGCTGTTGGCTGCGGACGATCTGCCCGCCCTGCCCGCAGATGTGCAGGCGCTGTTCTTCGGCGGGATTTCGTTGGTGAATGAGCCTGCTGCGGAAACCTATGCCGCGCTGATGGCGCGCGAGGCTCCGTCGCGCGTGACCATGCTGGACCCGAACATCCGCCCCGGCTTCATCACCGACCCCGAAACCTATCGCGCGCGGATCGACCGGATGCTGGCGCTGGCCGACATCGTGAAGCTGTCGGACGAGGATCTGCACTGGCTGGAAGGCCCCGGCGAGGTGACGGACCTTGCGCGCGGGCTGCTGGCGCGCGGGCCGAAGGTGGTGTTCATCACCAAGGGGGCCGAGGGTGCCCATGCGATCACCGCCACACAGGACCGGTTCGTGGCCTCGCAGCGCGTGACGGTGGCCGATACGGTCGGCGCGGGCGACACGTTCAACGCGGGCGTTCTGGCCGCGCTGCACCGCGCGGGTGCGCTGACCAAGGATGCCGTACTGACGGACGCCATCCTTGATGCCGCGCTGGACCTGGGCGCGCGCGCCGCCGCCGTGACCGTGTCACGGGCGGGCGCCAACCCGCCTTGGGAACACGAGCTTTGAGGGCACTGCTGCAGCGCGTCTCCGAGGCTGCCGTCACCGTCGATGGCAAGCGGATCGGAGAAATCGGCGCGGGCCTTCTGATCCTCGTCTGCGCGATGCAGGGCGATACCGAGGCCAATGCGGATGCGCTGGCGACGCGGATCGGCAAGCTGCGCATCTTCAGGGACGACGCGGCCAAGATGAACCTGTCGCTTAAGGATACCGGCGGCGCGGCGCTGGTCGTGTCGCAGTTCACGCTGGCCGCAGACACTTCGCGCGGGAATCGCCCCGGCTTTTCGCAGGCCGCCGCGCCCGAGGATGGCCGCCGCCTGTATGAACATTTCGCCGCCCTGATGGCCCGCGATTTCACCGTGGCGACGGGTCGCTTCGGCGCGGACATGAAGGTGTCGCTGATCAATGACGGCCCGGTGACGATCTGGGTTGAGGCATGAGGCGCGGATACCTATATTGCGCCCGCAAGCAAAGGTGATCCAGATGGACGACACGACCCAGGTCGAGGGCGAGCCCCTCATCAAGCCCTCCAGCACCGAACATCCGCTGTATGACAGCGTGGTCGATGCTTGCCGCACCGTCTATGACCCGGAAATCCCGGTAAACATCTACGATCTCGGCCTCGTCTATACCATCACCATCAACGACGAATCCGAAGTCGAGATCCTGATGACCCTGACTGCCCCCGGTTGCCCCGTCGCGGGCGAGATGCCGGGATGGGTGGCCGAGGCGGTCGAGCCGCTCCCGGGCGTTAAGCATGTCAACGTCGGCATGACCTTCGACCCGCCGTGGGGGATGGAGATGATGTCGGACGAAGCGCGGTTGGAACTGGGCTTCATGTAAGGGCGGCAGCCGCCCTTTCCCACGTCGCACGGTTGCGGGCCGAAATCAGCCGGTCCGCCCCCGTCACATTCGGCCATTGCCGCCCATCGACGGTCGCCGCGAACCCGCCCAGCTCGGTCAGCATCAGCTGTCCAGTATGGTGATCCCAAGGCTTCAGCCCGGTCGAGATGCAGAAATCCGCCTGATCCTCGGCCAGCATCCGATATTCATGGGCGGAGCATTGGATCGTCACGATCCGCGACAGATCGCCGAACGCGCGCAGCAATTCCATCCGCCCTTGGGACTTGTAAAGCGAAAGCGGGATCAATCCCGTCACCATCCGCGCCTCTTGCGGCAGCGTCGGAAGGCGAGTCGATACGCCATCGGCGCGCAAATGATACACGCCTTCCCCGGCCGCGACCACCAAGGTGTCGCGCGTCACCGGGTAATGGATCAGCCCGCCCACAGTCCGCCCATGCGACAGCACCGCGGTCATCACCCCGAAAATCGGCAGCCCATGCGCAAAGGGCCATGTGCCATCCACAGGGTCGATCACGAACAGAAGCTCGGGGCTGTCATAGTCGAAATCGGGCGTCGCGCTTTCCTCGCCAATGACGGCGCAGCCGGGGAACAGGCGGCGCAAACCATCCGCCAGCGCCACCTCCGCCTCCAGATCCGCGACCGTCACCAGATCGTCGATGGCGGTCTTGGCGCGGATCTCGCCTGCTGCCAGCGTGCCGAAACGCGGCAGAACGATGCGCCAGCCGACCTCGCGCGTCAGCGCCTCGACGGGCAGGAGGTCGGAAAGCTTCATGCGGCGGCCTTTCTGGCGGTCAGCCATTCGATCAGCAATGCCGGCTCGTCGGTCTGGATCGCGTTCACCCCCGCCGCCAGCAGCGCGCCCCAGACCGCATCCGGGTTGCGCCGTGCCGCTGTATCGTTCATCCCGCAGCAGAAGGAAACATCCAACGTATTGACCCAGACGGCGATTCCCGCCGCCCGCAGACGCTTTGCCGCTGCCCGCAGGTGATCCAGCGTTTCATATTTGCTTTCCACCATGAAGGGCGGATGGGCCAGCAAAGCATCGACCGCATCCGTGCCGAAGGTTGCCATCGCCATGACCGCGATACCGCTTTCGGCCTGCATTCTGGCCAGCGCCGCGGTCTCGGCCACCGTCTCGGCGGTGAACTTCAGGTCCACGAGCTCCTCGGCCCCTTCGGCCTGCACGCAGGCGATGACCTCGGCGGCGATGGCACGGTCCTTCAGGTCGAGGTCCAGCGCGATGCGGCCATTGGCCAGACGCAGCGCCTCGGCCAACGTGGGGATGCGGTGATCGGTCGCGCGCGCGTCGGCGCCGTCGCGGTCGAACAGGCGCAGCTCGCGCAGGTCGGCCAGCGTCACATCCTCGGGCGTCAGGGCAACGCCCGTCATCCGCAGGGTCGTGCGGTCATGCATCAGCACCAGATGCCCGTCGGCGGTGCGCCGCACATCCACCTCGGCCACGGTCGCGCCGATGGCGATGGCATCCGCGATGGCAGGCAGGCTGTTTTCCGGCGCGGCGTGCCATGCCCCGCGATGGGCGATGACGGCGGCCCCGAGGGCATTTTCGGCAATGGTCTGGCGATAGGATTTCATGTCAGGTCCGGATCAGAAGCTCGCGGACGGCAAGACCCGTTTCCGCATCGAAAAGGTGAAGCGCGTCCTGCGGGAAGGACACGCGCAGGGCATCCCCCACACCGCCGGGCGGGGCCGTGACGCGCAGGCGACCGCCGTCAGAGGTGGTCAGGGCGATGACCGAATGCGATCCAAGCTCCTCGCGGAACTGCACGCGCATCTCGGCCCCGGTGCCAAGGCGGATATGTTCTGGGCGGATGCCAAGCTGGAACATCCCGTCGCGGCGGCATCCGATGGTCGAGCCGTCCGGCAGCGCCATCCGCCCGTTCCGCGATTCCACCGCCAGCAGGTTCATCGGCGGCGATCCGAGGAACCCGGCCACGAAGGTCGAGGCAGGCGCGGCATAGATGTCCGAGGGCGGCGCGAACTGTTCGATCCGCCCTTTGTTCAGGATCATCACGCGGTCGGCCAGCGTCATCGCCTCCACCTGATCATGCGTGACGAAGACCGATGTCGCGCCGATGCGGCGGTGAAGCTGCGCCAACTCCATCCGCGTCTCGTTCCGCAGACGTGCGTCGAGGTTCGACAGCGGCTCGTCGAACAGCAGCACCTGCGGCTCTCGGATGATGGCGCGGCCGATGGCGACGCGCTGGCGCTGCCCGCCCGAAAGCTGGCTGGGACGGCGGTCCAGAAGCGCCGACAACTCCAGCATCCGCGCAACCTCGGCCACGCGGGCCTCGCGTTCGGCGCGGGGAACCTTGGCGATGCGCAGGCTGTAATCCATGTTCCGCGCCACCGTCATATGCGGGTAAAGCGCATAGTTCTGGAACACCATCGCGCAGCCCCGGTCGCGCGGGGCCAGTGCCTGAACCTCGCGTGCCCCGAAACGGATGCGGCCAGCGCCCACCGCCTCCAGCCCCGCCAGCATGTTCAACAGCGTCGATTTCCCGCAGCCGGACGGCCCGAGGATCACCGTGAATTCCCCCGCCCGCAGATGCGCGGTCAGGTTCGGGATCACGGAGGCCTGGGCCCCGGCATAGGTTTTCTCCAACCCCTCGATATGAATGTCGGTGCCGGTCCGGGCGGCGGCGGTCACGGGGCGTTCAAGCGTCAGGGTCATCATTTCTCCGTCAAGGCCATGCCCCGCACCAAAAAGCGTTGCAGCACCGCGATCAGGGTCAGCGGGATTAGCGACACGGCCGAGGCCGCCGCCATCATCAGCGGAAAATCCGGCGCGCGGCTGTCGCCATCGGTCGCCAGACGTGCCAGCCCCACCACCGCCGTCTGCATGTCGGCGGTCGAGCTTGCGACCAGCGGCCAAAGGTAGTTCGTCCACCCGCCAAGGAACATCAGCACAAACAGCGCCGCCAGCGCGGGGCGCGACAAGGGCAGCAGCACATCCCACATGAACCGCAGCGCCCCCGCCCCGTCCATCCGCGCCGCGCGGGCAAGGTCCATCGGCACGGTGCGGAAGAACTGGCGCAGCATGAACGTGCCGGTGCCATGCGCGATCGCCGGAAGCGCCAACCCGATATGGGTGTTCACGAGGCTGATCTGCGGCACCGGAAGGCCAAGGGCGGCGAACGGCTCCATGATGTTCGACATCACCTGATAGGTGGGCACGACGCGGATATCGACCGGCAGCAGGATGGTGCCGAAGATGGTCGCGAACACCAGCCAGCCGAAACGCAGGTTAAGAAAAACCAGCGCGAAGGCGGTGCAGAAGGACAGGATGCAGATTCCCACCGCCGTCATCAGCGCGACGATCAGGCTGTTGAACATCTGCACCGGGATGCGCGTGTCGGTGAAGACCCGGATCAGGTTATCCACCAGATGCCCGCCCGGATACCATGCCAGCCCGTTGCGAAGGATGTGCTCGTAACTGTGCGACGCGCTCATCAGCGCGATCCACAGCGGGGCGAGGATGAACAGGATGCCCAGCCAAAGGATCGCCATCGCGATCCGGTCGAAGGAGGTGCGTGTCTCGATCATCTCAGCGCTCGTATTTCACGCGGCGTTCCATCAGCAGGAACTGCGCGGCGGCAATCAGCAGGACTAAGATCATCAGCAGCACCGTCTGCGTCGACGCGCCCGACAGATCATACCCTTTGAACCCGTCGGCATAGATCTTGTAGACCAGCAGCGTCGTCGCGCCCCCCGGCCCGCCCCGCGTCATCGTGTCGATCAGGCCGAAGGCATTGATGATGCTTTCGGTGAATTCCAGCACCAGCACGAAGAAAAGCTGCGGGGCCAGCAGCGGCAGACGGATGTCCAGCGCCTGCCGCCACGGCCCCGCACCATCAAGCGCCGCCGCCTTGGAATAGGTGTCGGGCAGCGCCTGAAGTCCGGCCAGAAGGATGACGAAGTTGAACGGGATGCCGTTCCACAGGTTCGCCACGATCAGCGTGATGAACGCATCCACCCCGTCCGTTCCCGGCGACCAGATGCCCGGCCACAGTTGATTAAGCGGTGTAAGAATGCCGACGAAGGGATTGAAGATAAATCCGAATATCACCCCGATAGATGCCCCAGCCACCCCCTTCGGCCAGACCAGCACGTTCCGAGCGATGCGCGAGGTGCGCAGCCCCCGGTCCGCCGCCATCGCCAGCACCAACGGCACCAGCACCGCCGGGACCGAAGCCGTGACCATGAAGATCCCGGTCAGCTTCAGGCTTTTCCAGAACTCCGGGTCCGACAGCACGCGCCGGAAGTTGGCTAGGCCGACGAAGGTGGACCCGCCGCCGAAGGGCTGTTCCAGAAAGAACGACCAGCGGATCGCCTCGGCCACCGGCCAATAGAAGAACAGCGCCGTCAGCAGGATCAGCGGCGACAGGAACAGCAGCGCGATCAAGCGCGAGCGGAACGGGGATTGTGTCATCTGGACCTCGGGAGGGATGCGGGCGCTCTGGCCCGCATCCGCTTCAGTTGGCGGCGTAGGTCGCCTCGAACCGGCGCAGCAATTCGTTGCCCCGACGGACCGAATTGGCCAGCGCCTCGTCCATGGTGATGTCGCCGTTATAGGCGCGCTGCGTCTCCTCGGCGAAGATGTCGCGGAACTGGACATAGAAGCCCAGACGGATGCCGCGCGTATCGGCATTGCCCGGCGCGCCCAGCGTCTCCATCCCCGGCCCTGCGGTGGCGAATTCCGGCGCATCGGCGCGGCCCGACGATTCCAGCAGGTCCAGCGCCGATTGCGTGACCGGCAGGTATCCGGTGGCGGCCGTGAACTCCAACTGCGCCTCGGGGGTCCGCAGATAATCGAGGAAGTTCTGCGCCGCCTTCACCTCGGCCTCGTCATGGCCCTTCATCAGCCACAGCGATGCGCCGCCGACGAAGGTGTTGTGGCGCGTCTGCCCCTCATACATCGGCGGCAGGGTGACGGTGATCGCATCCGCGCCCAGCGCCTCGGTGAACGAGGTATAGCCGCCCGACGATCCTTCGATCATCGCACATTCGCCCGCGCTGAAGGCGGCATTGTATTTCGCGGCCTTGGTTTCGGCGTCGAAGCGGACAAGCCCTTCCTCGTGCCAGTCGGCAAGGTTGTTCATGTGCTGCGCGACGATGCCCTGATCGATGACATATTCCGCATCCAGCCCGTCATAGCCGTTGGACTGCGTGGCGATCGGCACGCCGTGGCGGGCGGCGAACTGCTCGATCTGGCGCCATGCGTTGATATCGGTCGCGAAGGGGCAGGATACGCCCGCCTCCTTCAGCGTGCGGGCGGCGGCGATGACCTCCTCCCACGTCTCGGGGGTCTTTTCGATCCCGGCTTCGGCCAGCATCGCCTTGTTGGTATAGAACAGCAGCGTGGACGAGTTGTAGGGCTGCGAGAACAGCTTGCCGTCCGCCGTTTCGTAATAGGCCCGCGCGCCGGGGATATAGCTGTCCCACGGGGCGTCGGGCATCGCCTCGGACACCGGGATCACGGCGCCCGACAGCATCAGATCCAAAGTCCCTGCGTCGAAGAACTGGATCAGCACGGGATGGTTGCCCGCGCGATAGGCGGCGATGGCCTTCTGCATCCCGGCCTCGTAGCTGCCCTGCCCGACGCAGGACACGTGGTCCTGATCCTGCGAGGCGTTGAACGCCTCGCATGCGGCAAGGATCGCTTTTTCGTTGCTGCCGGTATTGCCATACCAGAACTCGATATCCGTGGCATGGGCGGCGGTGGTCATGGCAAGTGCCGCAAGGGGGGTCAGGAAGCGCATCTTGAACGTCCGGTTTGCTGAAGTCCCTGGTTTACTACGCTTTGTGTGTGACAATGAGGCGAAGGTTTTTTTATTATATCGTTACAGTCGCCGTGATAGGCAGGTTCATAAATCGCGCGAAGTGTAGTATTATGGCCTATGATCCCTTTTCCCTTGTCGGCGATGGCTTTCGCCGGGCACCGCGAGGTCCCGTCGTTTCCGATAACGAGCGTATGATCCTGCGCCGTCTTCACGCCGCGCCCGGATCGACGCGGGCCGAACTTTCGCCGCGCTTCGACATCAGCCAGCAATCGGTGCACCGGATCATCGACCAGTTGACCGAACGCGGGTTGATCCGCCTTGGCCCGCCGCGCGTCGCTGGGCGCGGCCAGCCCAGCCCCTCGCTTTTGCTGAACGGCGATTTCGCGCACAGCTGGGGTCTGTCGCTGAACACCGACGATGTGGGTATATGCCTGATGGACTTCGCTGGCGTCCCCATCGCGCAGCGTCAGCTTCCCATCGCCGGGCTGGGCCGCGAAGCGGTGCTGGACATGATCGTCGCGCAGATGGCCGACATCGGTGCCGAACACGGGCGCGGCGCGGATCGCTGCCTCGGCGTCGCGCTTGGCATCTCGGGCTATTGGATCTCCGGCACGCAGTTCAACGCGCCGCTGCCGCTGCACGACTGGTCGCTGATCGAGTTGGGGCCGCTGTTATACGCGCGTTTCGGCCTGCCGGTCTGGATCGACAACAACGGCAACACCGCCGCGATGGGCGAGATGATGCTGGGCCTTGGCCGCCATTTCCACACCTTCGCCTATGTCTCGTTCAACTTCGGCCTTGGCGGCGGCCTGATCGTGGATGGAGAGCTTCTGCCCGGCGGCAACCGCAACGCGGGCGAGATTTCGGGCATCTATACCGTGGATGAACATGACCGCCGACCCGCGCTGCAATTCCTGCTGCCCCGCCTGATCGCGGCGGGCGTTCCCATCAGCACCATCGCGGAACTGTCGCGCGATTTCGACCCCGACTGGCCCGAAGTGTCGGGCTGGGTCGAGGAAGTCATGCCCGCCTTCGACCGTCTGGTTGCCGCGCTTTGGGCCGTCATCGATCCGCAGGCCGTGGTCCTGGGCGGACAGATCCCGCGCAAGCTGGCCGAGGCGCTGATCGCACGCTGCCAGCCCTATCGCAACACGCGCTATGGCATCCAGAGGCCGATGCCGAAGCTGATGGTTTCGGACCTTGGCGCCGAGGCGGCGGCATTGGGCGCGGCAGCACTTCCCTTGCGGAAATGCGCGCTGTGACCCGTATCGCATCCCATCGCGGCGGCACGCTGGAATCGGGCGACAGCACGCCTTCGGCGTTTCGCATGACCGCTTCGCTGCCGGTCGAGGAGGTGGAGTTCGACGTCCATCCGACCGCGGACGGCCATATCGTCGTCCATCACGACCCCACGCTGGACCGCACCACCGACCGCAGAGGAGAGATCGCGAAGCTGACGCTGGCCTAGGTGAAAGCCGCCCGCCTGAACCATTCCCCCGGCGAAGCGCCCCTGACCCTGCACGAGCTTTGCGCCATCTTCCGTCCCATCCCCATCGCCCTGCGGTGCGAGATCAAGGCGGGCGCGGACGGTCTGCCCTATCCGGGTCTTGCGGACCGGGTCATCGACGTTCTGTCCACCGAGGGCATGCTGGAGCGGACGGTATTCTCCTCCTTCCTGCTGGAGGTGGCGGCAGCCCTGCGCCCGTCGCTCTGGCTCGTGTCCCCGCCGGTTCTGCGGCAGGTCGGGCCCACCGAGGTGATCGCACTAGCCCAAACCCGCGGCATTGCCGAGATCGCCGTGAAGGTCGATCTGGCCGATGCGCCGCTGGCGGGCATGGTGCAGGCGGCGGGACTGGCATTCGGCGTCTATGGCGCCCATTCGGCGGCACAGATCGACCACGCGCTGGCCTTGGGCGCCAAGGTGATGACCACCGACCGCCCAAGACTGGCGCTGGAGCGGCGTCAGAACTTCCCGAACGTCGCCGTCTCGGACGTCCACGCGCGCATCTGACCCGACGGCACGAGGCCGAGGCCGGGACGGTTCGGCACGATCATGCGGCCGTCCTTCACCTCCAGCCGGTGCTCGAACATGGTGTCGGACCAGTCGAAATGCTCGACCCACGGCTCGCGGCTATAGGCGGCGGTCAGGTGCAGGTGGATCTCCATGCAGTAATGCGGGGCGAGTTGCAGCTTCTTCTGGTCCGCCAGCGCGCAGATGCGCAGGAAGGGCGTGATCCCGCCCACGCGCGGGGCGTCCGGCTGGATGAAATCGACCGAATTGGCGGCGATCAGGCCCAGATGTTCATCCACCGAGGTCAGCATCTCGCCGGTCGCGATCGGCGTTGCGAGTTCCGCGGCCAGCATCGCGTGACCCTCGAAGTCATAGGCGTCCAGCGGCTCCTCGATCCAGGTCAGGTTGAACTGTTCCACGATGCGGCCGAAACGCAGGGCGGTCGTGCGGTCCCATTGCTGGTTCGCGTCGATGGCCAGCGGGACGTTGCCGCCGATATGCTCGCGCACCTGTTCGATCCGTTGCAGGTCGATCATCGGATCGGGCTGGCCGACCTTCAGCTTGATCGCACCGATGCCGAATTCCAGCGATGCGGTGATCTTCTCCCGCACTTCCTCGATGCTGGAGGACAGGAACCCGCTGGAGGTGTTGTAGCAGCGCACCGAATCGCGATGGGCGCCCAGCAGTTTCGCCAGCGGCAGGTTCGCGCGCCGCGCCTTCAGGTCCCACAGCGCCACGTCGAACGCCGCGATGGCTTGGGTGGACAGGCCCGAACGCCCGACCGAAGCCCCTGCCCAGACCAGCTTTTCCCAGATGCGAGAGATGTCGCTCGGGTCCTCGCCCAGAAGCGCATCCGCAATGTCGCAGGCGTGGCGATACTGCGCCCGCCCGCCGGCCCGTTTGGAATAGGAATAGCCGATCCCTTCGAACCCCTGCTCGGTCTTGATCTCGGCGAACAGGAAGGTCACCTCGGTCATCGGCTTCTGCCGCCCCGCCAGCACCTTGGCGTCCGAGATGGGGGCTGCCAGCGGCATCACCACGGATGACAGCTTGATCCCCACCACGCGGTCGGTCGTCGCCTCGCCCGGCGGCAGGCCGGCGTTCAGCGGGTTGATGGGCAGCAGGCGTTCGCCGGTCTGCAGGTCTTTCATGGCATTCCCTCCGTTTGAAGCGATCATAATTGCCAGCGCAATGCCGATCCAATATCATCTTCGGATCATTTCAATTCAAAGGTTGGATCATGCTCGATCTGGTTCAGGTGCGCTCCTTCGTTGCCGTCGCGACCGAACTCCACTTCGGGCGGGCCGCGCGGCGGCTGAACATGTCGCAGCCGCCGCTGAGCCGGCAGATCCGGCTGCTGGAGGAATATCTGGGCACACAACTGTTCGAACGGTCCAGCCAGCGGGTCGCGCTGACGGCGGCGGGACGCGCTTTCCTGCCGCAAGCGCAGTCGCTTCTGACCCATGCGGGAACGGTGGAAAGCTCGGCAAGGCAGGATGGCGAGGCGGTGGAGGGCAGCGTCCGGCTGGGCTTTTTCGGCACGGCGGCGTTCCGGCTGCTGCCGCGCATCATTGCGGCCGCCGCCCGCCAATACCCCCGCATCGGGTTCCAACTGCGCGAGATGAACGCCGTAGGGCAGATGAACGCCTTTGCCTTCGGCGAACTGGACATCGGCATCGTGCGCCCCATCGACCATCCACCGGGGCTGGAGGTGCAGGTGCTGATGCGCGAACGGATGCTTCTGGCCCTGCCGCGCGGGCATCGGCTGGCCCGCGGGCCGCTGCGGGTGGCCGACCTGACGGGGCAGCCCTTCATCGGCTATTCCACCGACGCGCCCTATCTGCACCAGTTCCAGACCTCGCTGTTCCAGGCGCTGGGCATCCGCCCGGACGAACAGCATCGGCTGGCCCATTCGCCCGCGATCCTGTCGCTGGTCGGCGCAGGGCTTGGGCTGGCGCTGGTCACCGAACAAGCCCGCCACGTCGCGACCGAAGGGGTGGAATTCCGCCCCCTGCCCTTGCCGCAGGACCGTCTTGCCCTGACGCATCTTGTGGCCCGGCCCGACATGCGCCCGCCCGTCGCCCGCATCCATGCGCTGATTGCCGAAGTCGCGCGCGAGGTCGAAGCCGAAACCTATTCGAACAGCGATCCTTCGATGCTTTCGCCGGTCATGCGCCGGTAAAGGTGTTCGTTCCAATAGGGCGTCCAACAGACCAGCGCCTTGCCCTTACCGGTATAGACGCGCAGCCGCTTCTGCCCCGAGATCAGGCTGCGCGGAAACCGTGCCGCGGGGCGGGACGAAAACCGCAGCCCCTCGGTCCGGCCCAGAACCAGCCGACCCTGCACGCGCAATTCGCCGTCCACGTCCACAACCTCCACCGGGCCGGGGGCGTTGATGGCGACGCGGCCCGGATTGCGCAGCGTCGTCTTCCAGGTGAAGAACCCGTCACCGGCCCAGAAACTGGCCCAGAACGGCTCGCGCCTCATGCCCAGCGCGACATTGCCTTCCGAGGCCCAATAGACACCCGGCTCCAGCACCCAAGCGTCGTCCGCCCCGACATCCATCAGGTGATAGCCCGACAGCGACGGCTGCAGCATGATCGACCCGCTGCCGGAGTAATAGGGCCGGATGCGCGCCTCGTCGGTGAAGATCGACCGGAAGATGTCACGCACCCCCGGCAGGCGCGGCGTCAGTTGGATGTCGCCGCGCAGGGTGGACATGGCGCCGCGGCGGGCGCGGACGGTCTCGCCCGCAATCTCGATGCGGACCTGCCGCATCCCTTCGACTTCGCGGATGGAAAAATCGGCCATCAGGGTTCGTCCCAGATCATCACGCGGTCCCACAATCGGCGCAGCGGGTCGGGCTGGATCGCCGCCTCGCCGCGCAGGGGATCGTCCAGCGCCACGATGACGAACAGGATCACGCCCAGAAAGAACGCCGTGATGGTGCCCAGAACGAACTGCCGCACGGGCCGCATCCGCAAAAGCACGATCAGGATGATGTTGATCGCCGCCCCCACCAGCACGGCATACCACAGCACGTTCGGGATCTCGGTATACACCCCGTTCAGGCGAAGCTGGCGCGCGCGGGTGAATTCCTGAAACGCAGACAGCATCTGCGCGTGCAGGATCTCCTGCCCCGGGGTCTGCGGCTCGAACGCCGACAGCTTCTGGCGCATCGCGTTCACCCGGTTCGCGCCGCCGTCCAGATAGGCGCCACGCGCATGGGCGGGCCAATCCTTGTACAGCGTGAACAGGACGTAATCGCGGATCATCGCCTTGGTGTCGGACCGCGTGGGTTCGGGATAGGCGTTCACGTCGGAATAGACGGCTGCCAGCACCGTCGCCTCCTGCAGCACCGCCTCGGCAATCCGTTCGTTGTTCTGATATGCGGAAACGGTCAGAAGACCCAGAAGCAACCCATAGAAAAGGTTGAACCCTGCGGTTCCATAATTGATCGCCTCGTTCAAATCCGGACCGGCGCCGATCAGAAGCCGCATGATCGGCTTGACCACCAGCATCCCGAATATGATCGACCCCACCGCCGCAATTGCGAACCATGTGGCCAGATCGCGCAATGGAATGTCGTAGACGAAATCCGGCATATTGCCCCGAACCCGAATTGCCCCGGCATATTGGCGCGGCAAATTCGTTTGTGCGAGAGGAATTTACAGGCTTGCCGCATTATTCGCGCCATGCCCTAATATGCGCAATGGTTTCGGGGGTTGCGGATGTTTCGTCTTGTCCTTGGGCTGGTCTTCGGACTGTGCGCTTCGGCGGGGGCGCAGGACCTGCGACTTTACACGATGGGGTCGGGCGATGTCAGTGGCAGCTACTATGCCGCCGCCGCGGCGATCTGCGACGCAACGAACCGCGCCGAACGGGGCAACCTGCGATGCAGCCCCGAAGCGACGCCGGGGTCGATCTACAACCTCGAATCGCTGCGGGGTGGACAGATCGATTTTGCGCTGCTGCAATCGGATGTGCAGCGGATGGCGCTGTCCTCCGAAGGGCCGTTCGAGGGCCAGCCCCCTTTCGAAGACCTGCGTGCGGTCATGTCGCTTTATCCCGAAACGCTGACGATCCTTGCACGGGCGGATGCGCATATCCTCAGCCTCGGCGGACTTCTGGGCAAACGGATCGATATCGGCCTGCCCGCGTCGGGGCGGCGCGCGACCATCATGCGCCTGTTGGAAGCGGTGGGCTATGACCGGTCGCAATTCGCCGCCCTGCTGGAGCTTCCGGCCGGGGCGGGACTGGACGAGCTTTGCGCCGGCCGCATCGACGCGACGGTGCTGATCGTGGGCCACCCGAATGCCGGGGTCGCCCGCGCGATCCGCGACTGCGACGCGCGGCTCGTGCCCGTCTCCGGCCCGCAGGTGCGCGCCTTCCTTCAGGCCAATCCCGACTACGTCCACGCATCCATCCCGCGCATCCCCTATGGCCACAAGGGGCGCACGCAGACTTTCGCCGTGGTGGCGACGTTGGTGACGCGGGCCGAAACGCCGGACGATATCGTGAACGCGATCGTGCGGCACGTTTTGGAGAACATGACTCTGGTCGGGCTTTCGGCATCGGTGCTGGAAAATCTTTCGCCGCGCGGAATGCGCGATACCGGCCTTGCCGCGCCGCTTCACCCCGGCGCAGTGGCCGCATTCGATTCCGCGATTAAATAAAACCTTCGCGTATCGCGGCCAAATTTAACGCCGAGTCAAATGGAGGACGATCATGGGACTTTTCAACTTCTGGAAGAAATCCGGCAAGGAATTGCCCGCCGAAGCCGATGCCGCCCCGACCGCCGACGTCCTGAAACAGGAAGTCGCAAATCTTGGCCTCGATACCAGCGGTCTGGATATCAAGGTCGAAGGCGACAAAGTGAAACTCGCCGGTAAATCCGCGTCGCCGGAATTGCGCGAAAAGGTGATCCTTGCGGTCGGCAACGTCGCGGGCGTCGCCTCGGTCGAAGATGACCACGACGACGACGTGATCTTCCATACGGTGGAAAAGGGCGACACCCTTTCGGCCATCGCCAAGAAGACGCTTGGCGATGCGAACCGCTACCCCGAGATCTTCGAGGCGAACAAGCCGATGCTGTCGCACCCCGACAAGATCTATCCCGGCCAAGTCCTTCGTATCCCACGATAAGCCGGGATTAACGAGTTGTTAGTCATGCTGGCATAGATCGCGAGAACACGACTCTCGGGAACTCTGCCACATGACCAGCATCGCGAGCCTTGCGCCACGGCCAGCCTCTCTTGCCGCCTGCACGATCTCGCGCGATCTGGGCCGCTTCGACCAACTGGTCGCGGAAATGGAGGCTGAACTGGGCGATCAATGGGCCGACCTGTCGCTGGCAACGGCGGCGGGTTTCCTTGCATCCTCGACCGGGCTGCGCTTCGTCGTCTTCGCGCTGGATGCCGCGGACGAAGGCAACCCTGCCATTGCCGCGGCGATGGAGGCCGCGCGTCAGGCCGGGCTGCGGATCATGCTGGTCTGCGACGGCATCGGTCCGGCCCCGTTGCAACAGATCCTGCGGCTGCGGCCGGATGACGTTCTGGCCTATCCCCTGCCGCATGGTGCGCTGCGCGAGGCCGCCCTGCGCGGCGGCGCCACCGAAGCGACCGGGCTTGGCCCGGCGGACGATCTTGCCCCTGCCGCCCGCCGCCCCCAGCGGGACGGGGTCGCCATTCCTGTCATCGGCGTCGCGGGCGGTGTCGGGGCGACCACGTTGGCCATCGGCCTTGCATACGAGTTGGGCCTGCGTCACCGGGTCTGCCTGATCGACCTCGACCCGCGCTCGGGATCGGTGGCCGCCTATCTGAACCTGAACAGCACCGTCCCTGCCGCCTTTCCGCAAGGCCTTCAGAACTGGCGCAACCGCTTCCACGTCCTGATCGCCACCGGAGGCAACCTGCCCCGCCTGATCGCCAGCGCGCGGGCGGAATTCGACGTGCTGCTGCTGGACCTGCCCACCGGCGATACCGATCTGGCCACAGCCGTGATGGCCGAGGCCGATCTGGCGCTGACGGTGATGGAGCCTGACGCCCGCTCGATCCGCAGCGCGATGCGGCTGTCGCGCGATCTGGACCCGGATGCGCGGGCGAAGTTGCGCCATGTGGTCAACCGTGCGCCGGGGGTCATCGACATTTCGGGCCGCGCGCGGATGCGCCGGTTCTCGGGCGCGCTGACGATCGCGGCCAACCTGCCGGATGGCGGGCGTGCCGTCGCCGCTGCGGCCGAACGCGCGGTTCCGCTGGCCGAGGCTGCACCCCGCAACGGCTTTCACCGCAGCCTGCAAAGCCTTGCCGCGAGCCTTCCGCTCAGAAGATGAGGATGCCTTTTTCGGTGACCAGCGCATCCAGAGGCTGGTCGGTCGCCTCGATCGGGACAGCAGCCTGCTCTTGCGCGGCAAAGGCGAAACCGACGGCAAGCACGGGCGCGTGGCGGCGCAGCCCTTCCAGCGTGCGGTCATAGAAGCCGCCGCCATAGCCCAGCCGATACCCTCGTGCATCGAACGCGACCAGCGGCACGATCACGACCTCGGGGACCAGCCAGTCGCCGTCTGCCGGGACCAGCGCGCCGAAGGTCCCCTGCACCATCTTCGCCTGCGGTGTCCAGCGGCGGAACAGAAGCGGCTGGCCGGGCGCCTCGATCACCGGAACGCAGACCGGGCCGTCATGCGCGGCCATCGCGGACAGAGGGTCGATCTCGGTCCGCATCGGCATGTATCCGGCAAGGGTCTTGCCCCGGTGCGGGGCCAGCCACGCGGTCAGATGATCCGCCGCCGCGCCCTGCCCTGCGGCATGTGCCGCCTTGCGCGCGGCAAATGCCCGCGCCCGTGCCTCCGCCTTCGTCACAGCAGCATCACCGTCGCCAGCCCCAGAAACGCGAAGAACCCGATCACATCCGTCAGCGTCATCACGAACGTCCCCGAGGCCAGCGCCGGGTCCAGTTTCAGCTTGTTCAGCCCCAACGGCACCAGAACCCCGGCCAAGGATGCGACGATCAGGTTGATGATCATTGCCAGCGCGATCACCACCCCCAGCATCGGCCCGCCATAGAAGGCGACCCCGATCCCGCCCATGATGACCGCAAAGGCCAGCCCGTTCACCAATCCCACCAGCACCTCGCGTTTCACGACGCGCGGCGCGTTGGAACTGGTCAGGTCCCGCGTCGCCAGCGCCCGCACGGCCACGGTCAGCGATTGCGTCCCGGCATTGCCGCCCATCGACGCGATGATCGGCATCAGCGCCGCCAAGGCCACGATGACCGAGATCGTCCCGTCGAATTGCGAGATGACCCAAGCCGACAGGTTCGCCGTCAGAAGGTTCACCGCCAGCCACGGGAAGCGTTGCTTCAGCGTCTCGACCACGCCGTCCGAGATCGAGCTTTCGTCGCCCACACCGGCAAGGCGCAGGATGTCCTCCTCGTGCTCCTCATCCAGCACGTTCATGGCATCGTCGATGGTGATGACGCCGACCAGCCGCCCGTCATCATCCACCACGGGGCAGGAAATCAGGTGATACTGGTTGAAGATATAGGCGACATCCGCCTCGGGATCGGTCGGCTTCACGGTGCGGAAGCTGTCCTCGGCCAGTTCCTTCATCGATGCCTCGCGTTGGGCCGAAAGCATCCGGCCCAGCGTGACGTAACCCTGCGGCTTCATACGCGGATCAACAAGGATCACGTGATAGAACTGGTCCGGCAGATAGTCGACCCGGCGCAGGTAGTCGATGGATTCCCCCACCGTCCAGTGTTCGGGCGCGACCACCACCTCGCGCTGCATCAGGCGGCCCGCCGAATATTCGGGATAGGTCATCGCCTGTTCGACCGCCGCCCGGTCCGCCCGGTCCAGCGCGTTCAGGATGATCGCCTGCTGCGGCTCCTCCAGATCTTCGAGGATGTCCACCACGTCATCGGTGTCCAGCTCGCGCACGGCTTCGGCCAGAACCTCGGAGGGCAGGTTCTCGATCACCTCCTCGCGGATGGAGTCGTCGATCTCGGACAGGATTTCGCCGTCGATCTCGCCCGACCACAGTTGCAGCAGCTCGCGCCGTTCGTTGGGGGCGATCTGTTCCAGAAGGTCGGCGATGTCGGCAGCGTGCAGCGGATCGAGAAGTTCCGTGAGGCGGTCGGTATCCTTGGCCTCCACGGCGTCCAGAATCGCGCTGGTCGGGGTCTCGTCGCGCGCTTCCGTCTCGATTTCAGCCATGCTGCCTCCTTGGGTCATTGCCACGATCTTACCGCAAGGTGTTTCACCGAAACAGGGGCAGCCGGGGATTTCGTCCGAACCGATGGGGGTTTAGTGTAACGGGGTGATAAAGCAAGGACGGGCGATGGAACTTCTTCTTGGGCAGGTGCTGGGTTTCGACGGCGATCACACCGCGCCGCGCATCGACGAGGGTTTGGTGCTGGACGCGGGCCGCATCGTGGCGGTGGGTTCGGCAGACCGTCTGCGCCGCGATTTCCCGCAGGCGCGCGTGACCGATCATGGGCGGGCGCTGATCTCTGCCGGGTTCGTGGACGCGCATGTCCATTACGCCCAGACCGCGATCATCGCCAGCTGGGGCAAACGGCTGATCGACTGGCTGAACACCTATACCTTCCCCGAGGAGATGCGCTTCGCCGATCCCGCCTATGCCGCCGATGTGGCCTCGCGCTATTTCGACCTGACGCTGGCGAACGGCACGACGACCGTCTGTTCCTATGCCACGATCCATCCCGAAAGCGTGGACGCCTTCTTCGCCGAAGCGCAGGCGCGCGGGCTGCGGGCGTTCGCGGGCAAGACCTGCATGGACCGCAACGCGCCGGACGGTTTGCGCGACACGGTGCAATCGGCTTATGACGACAGCAAGCGCCTGCTGGAAAAATGGCACGGGCGGGACCGGCTGAGCTACGTCATCACGCCGCGTTTCTCGCCCACCTCGACGCCGGAGCAGCTGGAGGCGCTGGGCGCGCTGTGGCGTGAATACTCGGATTGCCTGATGCAGACGCACCTGTCCGAACAGACGGACGAAATCGCATGGGTGAAGGAGCTTTTCCCCCAGTCGCGCGATTATCTGGATACCTACGAGGCGCAGGGGCTGCTGCGCGAAGGCGCGGTCTTCGGCCATGCGATCCACCTGACCGAACGCGAAAAGGCCCGCCTGCGCGAAGCGGGGGCGAGCCTTGTGCATTGTCCGACATCGAACACCTTCATCGGATCGGGGCTGTTCGACATGGGGCTGGCGCAGACCCTGCGCGTGGGGCTGGCGACCGATACCGGCGGCGGGTCCAGCTTTTCCATGCTGCGCACCATGGCCGCAGCGTATGAGATCGGGCAGCTTCGCGGCAACCCGATCCACCCGTCGCAGCTTTGGTGGCTGGCGACGCAGGGCTCGGCCCGCGCATTGCGGGCCGAACATCAGATCGGCAATATCGCCGTGGGGATGGAGGCCGATCTCGTCGTGGTCGATCTTGCCTCCACCCCCGCCATCGAACAGGCCACACGGCGCGCAGACGACATCTGGCAGGCCGTGTTCCCGACGATCATGATGGGCGACGACCGCGCGATCAAAGCGGTCTATGTGGGCGGGACCCTCAGTTCGGGTTGTCGCAGCGCAGGGTGACGTGGACACGGCCCTTTGCGGCCTGCGGCCAGTGCAGCTCCACCCGGTTCTTCGCGCTGCCCTTCTCCACCTCGACATAGGGGACCGGCACCATCACCGCACCCGAGGCGCTGGTGATCGGCCCCTCGGCCACCACGGCGCGCACGTTGCGCGACCACGCACCGAAGGGCATGAAGCTTGACCCGTCGATGGTCCAGGTGCCCGCCGCCGTGGTCTGGGCATGTTCCACCGTCACCGGGCTGACCGTCGCTTCGGTGATGCCGTGAAAGGTGTTCGCCTCGAACACGCAGTTGCGGAAACGGCTGAAATCCATGCTGGCATAGGTGGTGTCGATCGCCTCCACACGGTCGATGGTCGTGTTGACCGTGCGGAAGGTGTTGCCCGTCACCGAAAGCCCGTTGACGAAATGCCCCGGCCCGCGCGGCGTGATGACGATGCAGCGCGCATAGGGGGCAGAGCTGGAAATCATGAACGTGTTGGCCGAAATCGTCAGACCGCCGAAGGAAAACTCGTTGTTGAACTCCGGGTTCGGGTCATGCTCGTTCGACATTTCGATGAAGCAGTTGTCGACATAGTTGCCCGTGACCACGGTGCGAAGATTGGTCTGGGTGAACACGATCCCCGCGCGGCGCACCCCGGCGCTTTCATTGTCGCCCTGAAAGAAGTGGTTGCCGATGATCATGTGGCCCGACCCGTCAAGGATCGCGAAATGGGCAAAGCGCACCACCCGGTTGTCGCGCAGCTTCGCATCGTTGGAATTGACGTTCACCGCGATCGTGGTGCGTTCCTGCACCCGTTTTTCCTGCTCGTTCGAGAGGAACTGGCACTGATCGACCAGAAGCCCCTGACAGCCCGTTCCGATGGATGTGATCCCGCGATCCTTGGGCTTGTTCACGACGCAATCGGCCATGCGGAAGATCGTCCCCGCAGGCGGCAGCATCACGGCGCTGGCGACGCCGTTGCACTGGATCTCGATATCCGTCATCTCGAATTTCGAGTTCTTGGTGAAGCCCGAGAAATCCATGACATAGCGGAAGCGCGTGAAGGTGAAGGTCCGCGTGCCGCCCGTCGCACCCGGAGGGGCGCTCAGATCCAGCGTGCCATCCGCCACGTTCTTCGCACGAACATAGATCTCGCGCCCGACGCCCGTGCCGGCCACCAGCGAGCCCACTTCGATATTCGCGACGTTGGCAACGCCCGTCAGACGGTTCGGGTCCGAGGTGGTATAGGTCGCGACCGACGTGACCGTGCGGCTGTCCCAGCCCGAACCCGACACGGCGTTGAGCTGCCCGTTGGTCAGCACCCGGCGCTGCTCGAACGTGGTCAGGCGGCCCACCGCGGCGACGTCGATGGGATCGGGAATGTCCACGCGGCGGCCCGAAAGGTCCAGCGTGACGTGATCGGTGAAATAGAACAGTGCGTGCAGCGCGCGTTTGAAACCCGCAAGTTCGCCCCCGAAGGCGGCGGCATAGGTATCCAGATCGAAGTTCCGCGTGCAGGCCAGCCGCGCATCGGCGGGCATGACCAGCGTGCCTTCGAACTTCACGCGGGCATTCAGCGTGATGTTGCGCCCGATATAGTAGCTGCCGCCCGACACCAGCACCTTGCGCCCGCCCGCCGCCGCATCCGCCGCCAGAAACGCCGCCGCATCATCGGTCACGCCATCGCCGATCGCGCCATAGTCGCGCACATCGACCCAATCCATCATATCACGGTGAAAGACCGAGGTGACGTCCTCGATCCGGATGTCGTCGATCCGCACCGTGCCGCCATTCGCGCCGGTCAGGTCCAGCCCGAAATGGCCATAGACGGGATCGGTGCCCCAGACCATGTCCACGCCATGCCGCGCACCCGATCCGATGATGGCCGACACTTCGACCACCGAACCATAGCTTTCCAGCGCCACCTCTGGGCCAAATCCCGGCACCGACGACGCATTGCCGTTCGACTTGCCCGCCCATGCCGCGATGCGGACCGAAGGCAGCGCCCCCGCCAGCGCCTTCACCCGCGCGGTGACGCGCAGATACATGCCCGGCTGCATCGGGATCTGTTGGAAACAGCGCAGCTTGGTCACCGTCTGCTGCTTCAGGATCTCCAGACAGCCCGCGAAATCCTGATCCGCCGGGACGAAGGCGGCGTTGCCCTGCCCCTGCCAGCTGCCCTGCCCTGGCCGCCCATCCTCGCGCGACCAAAGGTTCAGCCCCGCCGCAAATGCGGGTGGCATCAGGACCAGCCCTTCGGTAATCGCCTTGTTCATCCGGTAATCCTCGCGCTCGGTTGCTTGAGGGCGAAGATTGCCGATGGCGGTTAAGTTCCGGACACCGCCCCGCACGGGGGCGGTGCAACATCAGGCCTGGGTCTTCACGAACTCGCCCGCAAGGCCCTGTTCGATCAGGCGGATGCTCTCCTCCACGCCGTAAAGCGCGACGAACCCGCCGAAACGCGGCCCCTCCGATGCGCCCAGCAGCACCTCGTAAAGCGCCTTGAACCAATCGCGCAGCGGCTCGAACCCGTGATCCTTGCCGACGGCGAAGACCATGGTCTGCAGCGCATCCGCGTCCAGCCCGCCATCCCAGATACGCAGACGGCCCAGCAGATCCTCCATCGCGGCGCGTTCCTGATCGGTCGGCATCCGGAACTGCCGCTTCGGCGCCACGAAATCGCGGAAATAGCGCACCGCGAACTCTGCCGCCTGATCCAGATCGGGATGCGTCTCGGGCGATGCCTCGGGGGCATAGCGTTGGATGAACCCCCACAGCCCCGACTTGTCCTTGGCCGACGCCACGCTCGCAAGGTTCAGCAGCATGGCGAACGGCACGACCATCTTCGATTCCGGCACGTTGCCGCCATGGATGTGCCAGACCGGGTTATCCAGCCGCTTCGTCTCGTCCTGCGTGGCATAGGCGCGCAGCTGCTGGTGATATTCGTCCACCGCCTTGGGGATCACGTCGAAATGCATCCGCTTGGCCGTCTTGGGCTTCAGGAACATGAAATAGGACAGCGATTCCGTCGATGCATAGGTCAGCCATTCGTCGATGGTCAGCCCGTTGCCCTTGGATTTCGAAATCTTCTCGCCATTCACATCGAGGAACAGCTCATAGGTGAAATGCTCGGGTTTCTTGCCACCAAGGATTTCGCAGATCTTGTCATAGATCGGCGTGTTGGTGGAATGGTCCTTGCCATACATCTCGAAGTCCACATCCAGCGCGGCCCAACGGGCGCCGAAATCGGGCTTCCATTGCAACTTCACGCGGCCACCAGTGACGGGAACGGTGTGCTCGGTCCCATCTTCGTCGTCGAAGGTGATAAACCCGTCCTTCGAGACGTTCTTCAGCGGCACATACAGAACCCGCCCCGTCGAAGGCGAGATCGGCAGGAAGATCGAATAGGTCGCGCTCCGCTCCTCGCGCAGGGATGCCAGCATCACCGCCATGATCTCGTCATACCGCTCGCAGGCGCGCAGCAAAACCTGATCGAACTGGCCCGATTTGTAGAATTCGGTGGCCGAGTAGAATTCATACTCGAACCCGAACGTGTCGAGGAACCGGCGCAGCATCGCGTTGTTGTGCCCGCCGAAGCTGTCATATTCGCCGAACGGGTCCGGCACGGCGGTCAGCGGACGCTGAAGGTTCTCGCGCAGCATCTCTTGCTGCGGCACGTTGTCGGGCACCTTGCGCATGCCGTCCATATCGTCGGAAAAACAGATCAGGCGGGTCGGAATGTCGCAGATCGCCTCGAACGCGCGGCGGATCATAGTCGTGCGCGCCACCTCGCCGAACGTGCCGATATGCGGCAGGCCCGAAGGGCCGTAACCCGTCTCGAACAGCACATAGCCCTTTTCGGGGGCCTTGCCGCCGACGCGTTTCAGAATCTTCCGTGCTTCCTCGAAAGGCCAGGCTTTGGAGTTCATCGCGGCGTCGCGCATGGGAATTTCCCCCGTTGACCGGCGGCCCCGTGCCGCCAGAGGCCTGCGTGGTCTATTGCCGCCGCCCGTCCCCGTCAATATTCTGGCGGGCAAAACACAGGATGGAACCCGTGAACCAAGCCCTCCCCTCGATGACCGCGCAAGATGCGCTGGTCGCCATCATGATCTCCGTCTCGGCCTCGCACGGGGCCGTCCGCACCTCGGAACTGGTCGCGATCCAGCAGATGGTGAACCACCTGCCTGTCTTCGGCCAATACGACACCGACCGCATCCGCCGCGTCGCCCAGACCGTGTTCGACCTGTTCGAGGAGGAGGAGGGCCTTGACGCGCTGTTCGGCCTGATCCGCGACGCCCTGCCCGAACGCCTGTTCGAGACGGCCTATGCCCTTGCCTGCGACGTGGCGGCGGCGGACGGGCATCTATATCAGCCCGAATTGCGCCTGCTGGAAGAAATCCGCGAGGAACTGGCCGTGGACCGCCTGCACGCCGCCGCGATCGAACGCGGTGCGCGCGCCCGTCACGTCCGCCCTTAAGCCCAGCTTTCCACCAACCGGCTTTGCAGGACGCGCGCCCCGCGCGTCCACCCTGCGCCGCCCGCCGGGCGTTCCTCGCCCACCGCGGCGCGGCGGCGCGTCAGATCGGCGCAGAATACCGCGAAGATATACTCCTCCCCCGCATTCGCATAACCCGCCAGCCCCGACACGAAATTCAAGGTCCCGGTCTTGGCCTTGATGCGGATGCGGTCCGACAGATGCTCGCGCCCCGAGGCGTCATACAGCCCCTCATCCTTCATCAACTCGCGCAAGCCGGATGCCCGTGCCGCCGCCAGCACCCGCACCATCGCCGCCGCCGAAATCCGCGAATCCCCGTTCAGGCCCGAATGGTCGCGCAGGTCCATCGGTGCATAGCGACGCGCCCATTCGCTCATCGCCCGCCTCGAGGATGAAACCGACCCCTGCCCCGAGGCGGCCAGCCCCACCGCCTCGGCGGTCAGGTTGTTGGAGAACCGCAGCATATCCGACAGCACCGTCGGCAGCGGTTCCGACACGCGCGTCACCAGCACGGTCCCCTGCGCCTGCCCGCGCGAGATCACCGGCTCCGGCAGCGCGATCCCCCGCGCGGCGGCCAGCACCCGGAACACCTCGGCCGCGTATTCGTCGGGATGGCGCACCGGCAGCCAGCGCGTCCCCCCGCCCCGCAACGCCCCCGCCGCGACGGTCCAGTTGTCCACCCCGTTGCCGCCGCGATAGTCATAGACGGGCCGCTCGCGCGCGACGACCTGCACACGCGACATGGTGACGGGCGGCACATCGCGCCCCCGCGCATCCATGCGGATGGCGCCATTCCCGCTCCACCCGAAATGCACCCGGTTGTAGTTCAGGTTCAGCCCCGAAACTGCAGGGTTGTAGCCGACATGCAAAGGCTGGTCGTCGCTGATCTGCGGAACGAAAGGCAGCGCGCCACCATGCGCCACGAACCGCCCCCGCACGCCCCGCACCCCCGTCGCGGCAAGCTGCGAGACCAACGCAGCAAGCCCATCCGTGTCCAGCGTCGGATCGCCGCCGCCCACCAGCAGAAGGTCCCCCTGCACGATCCCGCCCGACACCGGCCCGGTCGCCATCACCCGCGTGGCAAAGCGGTATCCCGGCCCAAGCCGGTCCAGCGCGTAAAGGGTCGTGATCGCCTTGGCGACGGATGCAGGCGGCAGCGGCACGTCCGCATCCTGCCCCTCGCGCATCGCACCGGACGCATCGGCCACCGCATAGCCGACCTGCGCGATCCCCGACCGCGCGACCAGCGTCGAAGCACTGCCCCCGCCGCGCACGGGCGGTCTGATCGAAGTTTCGGGCGCCCCGGCACAGCCGGGAACTGCGGTGGCGGCGATCATGCCGCCCAAAAGAAGACGTCTGGAAATCATATCCGCGACGCTACCCGCCCCGCAGGGATTCGCGCTAGCCCCATTCGCCCCGTGCACGAATGTCGCTGGAGGAAACATCCACCATCGGCAGGTCCGCAAACGCCCATGCGGGCGGTTCGGCCCGCCCCAGCACCTCCGGCGCGACCCGCCCGCCCCGGAAGGCCCGCGCCGCACGCCCAAGCCGCCCCGTGACCCCCGACCCCGGACGCGCCAGCACCCCCACCGGCACATTCTTCATGATCCAGCGCCAGTCGTCCCAACGGTGGAACTGCACCAGATTGTCCGCCCCCATCAGCCAGACGAAGCGCACCCCCGGATACCGCCGCCGCAGCGCCCGCAGCGTCTGCGCCGTATACCGCGTGCCCATCCGCGCCTCCAGATCCGTGACGACGACGCGTGGATGGTCCATCACCGCCCGCGCCCGCGCGATCCGTTCCGCCATCGGGCGCGGCCCCTTGGCCTTCAGCGGGTTGCCGGGCGATACCAGCCACCACACCCGGTCCAGCCCGAACCGCTTCATCGCCTCGCGCGTGATGTGGACATGGCCGCCATGGGCCGGATCGAACGATCCGCCCAGCAGTCCCACCACCATCCCCTTGCGCGCGACCGGCCAGCCCTGCACCTGCATCCCCCATTTGGCGGATGCCAGAAACCACCCCCTGATTGCTCTTGTCCAGCGATATCGCTAAGAAGGCGCGCAAATCCCTTAACCGACGGAGCAGCCAGTGGCCTCGTATCAATACGTCTATCACATGGACGGCGTCTCCAAGACCTATCCGGGCGGCAAGAAGGTCTTCGAAAACATCCGCCTGAACTTCCTTCCGGGCGTCAAGATCGGCGTCGTCGGTGTCAACGGCGCGGGTAAATCCACGCTGCTGAAGGTCATGGCCGGCATCGACAAGGACTTCCAGGGCGAGGCATGGGCGGCGAAAGACGCCCGCGTCGGCTATCTGCCGCAGGAGCCGCAGCTGGACGAGAACCTCGACGTGCGCGGCAACGTGATGGAAGGCGTCGCCGGCAAGCGCGCCATTCTGGAGCGTTACAACGAACTCGCCATGAACTACTCGGACGAGACGGCGGACGAGATGGCAGCCCTGCAGGACCAGATCGACGCCCAGAACCTGTGGGAGCTGGACAACACCGTCGATATCGCGATGGAAGCCCTGCGCTGCCCGCCGGACGATGCCGACGTGTCCACCCTTTCGGGCGGTGAACGCCGCCGTGTCGCGCTCTGCAAGCTGCTGCTGGAAGAGCCGGACATGCTGCTGCTGGACGAACCGACCAACCACCTTGACGCTGAAACGATCGCATGGCTGCAAAAGCACCTGATCGAATACAAGGGCACCATCCTGACGGTCACGCACGACCGTTACTTCCTTGATGACATCACGTCGTGGATTCTGGAGCTGGAGCGTGGCCGCGGCCTGCCGCACGAGGGGAACTACTCCTCGTGGCTGGACGCCAAGGCGAAACGCATGGCGCAGGAAGCGCGCGAGGACAAATCCAAGCAGAAGGTGCTGGAGAAGGAACTCGAATGGATCCGCGCCGGTGCGAAAGCCCGTCAGGCGAAATCCAAGGCTCGTATCTCGGCCTATAACAAGATGGCCGACGAATCCGTCAAGGATCTGGTCGGCCGCGCGCAGATCGTCATCCCCCACGGCCCGCGCCTTGGCGGCAAGGTGATCGAGGTCGAGAACCTGTCCAAAGCGATGGGCGACAAGCAACTGATCGAGAACCTGTCCTTCATGCTGCCCCCCGGCGGCATCATCGGCGTGATCGGTCCGAACGGCGCGGGCAAATCCACGCTGTTCAAGATGCTGGTCGGCCAGGAGCAGCCCGACACCGGCACCGTCACGCTGGGCGACACCGTGAAGCTGGCCTTCGTGGACCAGTCGCGCGACAGCCTGAACCCCGAAGCCAACGTCTGGGAAGAAATCTCGGGCGGCGCGGAGATCATCGAATTGGGCGACGCGCAGGTGAACAGCCGCAACTATGTCGGCTCGTTCAACTTCAAGGGCACCGACCAGCAGAAGAAGGTCGGCCTGCTTTCGGGGGGTGAGCGGAACCGCGTCCACCTTGCCAAGCTGTTGAAATCGGGCGGGAACGTTCTGCTGCTGGACGAACCGACCAACGATCTGGACGTGGAAACCCTTCAGGCGCTGGAAGCTGCGATCGAAAACTTCGCCGGCTGCGCCGTCATCATCAGCCACGACCGCTTCTTCCTCGACCGCCTTTGCACGCACATCCTCGCGTTCGAAGGGGACGCCCATGTCGAATTCTTCGAAGGCAACTTCGACGATTACGAAAAGGACAAGATCCGCCGTCTGGGCCCCGATGCGGTCAACCCCAAACGCGTGAAGCACAAGAAGTTCACCCGCTAAGCGGGGAACCGCTTACCCCGGAACACGTTTCCTTCCCGTAACGCGGGGAGGAAACCATGACCGCTTCGACCGTCCTTATCGTCCTTCTGATATTGGCACTTGTCGCCGTGCTGCCGAACTGGAACCATTCCCGAAGCTGGGGCTATTTCCCATCCAGCGGGATCGGTCTGGTGCTGGTCGTCGTGGTGATTCTCCTGCTTCTGGGACGCATCTAGAAACGCGCCTTGCGCGAGGCCCGACGTTCCGCTACCGTTCCGGTGCGACGTTATTCCTATCGAACCTGTCCCTATCGGCCGCAGCTTCCGATCTTGAACTGACCGAGCCGGGTCGCCGCAATCCTGCGGGCGGCACATAAAGGAGACA
The DNA here is from genome assembly GCF_004959935.1 of Falsirhodobacter xinxiangensis. GTDB lineage: Bacteria > Pseudomonadota > Alphaproteobacteria > Rhodobacterales > Rhodobacteraceae > Falsirhodobacter > Falsirhodobacter xinxiangensis. The sequence continues at coordinate 203,640 of NZ_SMYN01000001.1, forward strand.
CACGATGGCCAAGGGCACCGTGAAATGGTTCAACGCAACCAAAGGCTTCGGCTTCATCGCCCCGGAAGGCGGCAAGAAGGACGTGTTCGTCCACATCTCGGCTCTGGAGCGCGCAGGCATCCGTTCGCTGGCTGACGGCCAAGCCGTCACCTTCGACATCGAGTCGAGCCGCGACGGTCGCGAAGCCGCGACGAACATCTCGATCGCCTGATTTTCAGGTCATCGCAGTGGATTGGGCGGTCCTTCGGGGCCGCTCTTTTCGTTTCAGGTGTCGTATGCGAAACAGCATGTCGCCGGGCGGAGAAGATTATTCCCCGCAAAACCCAGATGCTGAAAGGTCGACATGACGCGCCCGAATATCCTGATCCTGATGGTCGACCAACTCAACGGCACCTTCTTTCCTGACGGCCCCGCGGATTTCCTGCACGCCCCGAACCTGAAGAAGCTGGCCGCGCGGTCAGTGCGTTTCGCCAATACCTATACCGGCTCGCCCCTCTGCGCCCCCGCCCGCGCATCCTTCATGTCGGGCCAGCTTCCCTCGCGCACCCGCGTCTATGACAACGCAGCCGAATTCGCCTCGGACATTCCGACCTATGCCCACCACCTTCGCCGCGCGGGCTATCAGACGACCCTGTCGGGCAAGATGCACTTCGTCGGCCCCGACCAGCTCCACGGGCTGGAGGAGCGTCTGACCACCGACATCTATCCCGCCGATTTCGGCTGGACCCCCGACTACCGCAAACCGGGCGAGCGGATCGACTGGTGGTATCACAACCTAGGCTCCGTCTCGGGCGCGGGCGTGGCGGAAATCACCAACCAGCTGGAATACGACGACGACCTTGCGCACAAGGCCGTCCAGAAGCTCTACGACCTGTCGCGCGGCGCCGATCCGCGCCCATGGTGCCTGACGGTCAGCTTCACCCACCCGCACGACCCCTACGTCGCCCGCCGGAAATACTGGGACCTCTATGAGGATTGCCCCCAGACCGAACCGCCCGAGGCGATCCCCTATGACGACATGGACCCCCATTCGCAGCGCCTCATGGACGCCTGCGACTACACGGCGACCGAGATCACGCCCGACATGATCCGCCGCGCCCGCCGCGGATACTTCGCCAATATCAGCTATATCGACGACAAGATCGGCGAGATCCTCGCCACGCTGGAAGTCACCCGGCAGGAAGCGATCATCGTCTTCACCTCCGACCACGGCGACATGCTGGGCGAGCGGGGCCTGTGGTTCAAGATGAACTTCTTCGAAGGCTCCGCCCGCGTTCCGCTGATGATCGCCGCTCCCGATCTCGCCCCGCAGCGCATCGACACGCCCGCGTCCACCATCGACGTCACCCCCACGCTCTGCGATCTCGCCGGCATCTCGATGGAGGAGGTGATGCCTTGGACCGACGGCACATCCCTGCTGCCCGTCGCGGCCGGAACCAAACGCGACCCCGTCCCGATGGAATATGCCGCCGAGGGCAGCTTCGCCCCCCTCGTCGCCCTGCGCGACGGCACGTGGAAATACATCCGCTGCGATCTCGACCCCGAGCAGCTCTACGACCTTTCCACCGACCCGCAGGAACGCACAAACCGCGCCACCGACCCCGATGCCGCGCCCATCCTCGCCAAGTTCCGTCAGATGGCCGACAAACGCTGGAACCTCGCCAGCTTCGACGCGCAGGTCCGGGAAAGCCAGGCCCGCCGCTGGGTAGTCTATGAGGCGCTGCGTCAGGGCGGCTACTACCCGTGGGACTATCAGCCCCTGAAACGCGCGTCCGAGCAATATATGCGCAACCACATGGACCTGAACATCCTCGAGGAATCCAAGCGTTTCCCCCGCGGCGAATAAGGCGCGCGGCAGCGCGGGCGGCGGGGGTTCGATGCCCCCGCCGCCCGCCCCTCCCTATCGGTCCACATGCCCCAGATCGCGCTCGGGCCAGACCCGATCCCGCACGATCTGCTTCAACTGCTTGCTGTCCGGGAACCCGCCATCGCGTTTCCGCTCCCAGACCAGTTCGCCATCCACCATCACCTCGAAGATGCCACCCGTCCCCGGCACCAGCGTGACGGACCCCAGATCCTGCCCGAACGACGACAGCAATTCCTGCGCCATCCACGCCGTCCGCAGCATCCAGTTGCACTGCGTGCAATAGGTGAAGGAAATCGCGGGCCTATGCATCCAGTCCCCTCCCTTTCAGCATTGCCTCGACCCCCGGCATCCGCCCGCGGAACGCAACATACAACTCCTCCGCGTCGCGGCTGCCGCCCGCCGACAGGATATGCTCCTCCAGCTTTGCCGCCACCGCAGGATCGAAATAATCCCCCGCCTCCTCGAACGCCGCGAACGCATCCGCATCCATCACCTCGGACCACATGTAGCTGTAGTAGCCCGATGAATACCCGTCGCCCGAGAAGACATGGCTGAAATGCGGCGTCGCGTGCCGCATCCGGATCGCCTTCGGCATCCCCAGCCCCGCCAGCACCTCGGCCTGCTTCGCCATCGGATCGGCAGGCGCTGCCCCGTCATGGAACGCCAGATCGACAAGCGCCGAACCCAGAAACTCCACCGTCGAGAATCCCTGATCATAGGTCAGCGCCGCCAGCAGCCGCTCCATCATCGCCTTCGGCATCGGCTCGCCCGTGCGGTAATGCCGCGCGTGCTTCTCAAGCACCTCTGGCACCTCCAGCCAGTGCTCATAAAGCTGGCTCGGCAGTTCCACGAAGTCCCGCGCCACGCTGGTCCCCGAGATGAACCCATAGGTCACATCCGACAGCATCTGGTGCAGCGCATGGCCGAATTCATGGAACAGCGTCCGCGCATCATCATAGGACAGCAGCGAAGGACTGCCCTTGGCAAAGTTGCACACGTTCATCACGATCGGCGTCACCTCCGCCTTCTGCGAGCGGATCGCCGTGCACCAAGCCCCCGACCGCTTGGACCCGCGCGCAAAGTAATCGCCCACGAACACTGCCAGCGGCTTGCCCCCCCGCGTCACCTGCCACACCCGCACATCGGGGTGATAGACCGGCACGTCAAGAGGCGGAAACTCCAGCCCGAACAGCCGGTTAGCCACGTCGAACGACGCCTCGATCATCGCATCCAGAGACAGATACGGCTTCAGCGCAGCCTCATCCAGATCATGCTCGGCCACCCGGCGTTTCTCGGAATAATAGCGCCAGTCCCATGGCTCCAGATCACCATTGATGCCGTCCGCATGCATCATCCGCGCCAGAACCTCGGCATCCTCCAGCGCCTTCACCTTGGCCGGCTCCCACACCCGCATCAGCAAATCCCGCACGGCGGCGGGCGTCTTCGCCATCTCCGGCTCCAGCTTGTAATCGGCAAAGCTGGCGTATCCCAGCAGCTTCGCCCGCTCCTCGCGCAAGGCCAGCGTTTCGGCGGCAATGGCGCGGTTGTCGTGCTCGTTTCCATTCGCCCCGCGCGCCACCCATGCCTCATAGGCCACGCGCCGCAATTCCCGACGCGGCGAGAATTGCAGGAACGGCACGATCAAGGACCGGTTCAGCGTCAGAAGATGCCCCTCCTGCCCCCGCTCCTCGGCGGCGGCCTTGGCGGCATCGACGACGAAATCCGGCAGCCCTTCCATATCCTCGGCGGACAGCGCACGGGACCAGCCACGCTCTTCGGCCAGAAGGTTCTGGCTGAACTCGGTCCCCAGCACCGACAGGCGCGACTTCACCGCCGTCAGCCGCTCCGCCTCGGCCCCCTCCAGCCGCGCGCCCGACCGCACGAACATCTGTTTGTAAAGATACAGCACCCGCGCCTGTTCCGGCGTCAGACCGTCATCCGTCAGCGCGTCGATCCGCGCGAACAGGGCGCGGTTGTTGATGATCTCGGACGAAAAGGCCGACATCTTCGGCGCAAGTTCGCGCTGCAACGCCTCGCGCGCGGTAGTCGATTCGGCCCCCGACAGCGGATAGAAGACGCCCGCCACCTTATCCAAGGCAGCCTCGGCCCCTTCCAGCGCCTCGATCGTGTTGGCAAAACTCGGTGCTTCGGGGTTGGCGGCGATCGCGGCGATGTTCGCGCGCGCCTCAGCCAATGCGGTATCGAAGGCGGGGGCGAAATCCTCGTCGCGGATCGCATCGAACGGCGGGAAGGACCAGTCGGAAAGCAGCGGGTTCATGGGCATCTCCTTTGCCCATGAACCTAATCACGCAGTCAGCGGACCGCCACCCGGTTCACGTGGCCCATCTTGCGGCCCGGTCGCGCCTCGGCCTTGCCATACAGATGGATCGCCGCGTTCTTCTCGCGCGCGATGTCGGGCACCCGCAGCATGTCGTCGCCGATCAGATTCTCCATCACCACGTCCGAATGGCGCGACCCGTCGCCCAGCGGCCAGCCGACCACCGCGCGAATGTGCTGCTCGAACTGATCCACCGCGCAGCCGTTCTGCGTCCAGTGCCCCGAATTGTGGACTCGCGGCGCGATCTCGTTCACCAGCAGCCCGCGCGTGGTGACGAACAACTCCACCCCCATGACGCCGACATAATCCAGCGCGTTCAGGATGCGCGCCGCGATCAGCACCGCGTCCGAGCGTTGGCTCGCCGTCAACCGCGCCGGAACGGTCGTGGTCGCCAGAATGCCGTCCTTGTGAACGTTCTCGCCCGGATCATAGGCCGCGACCGACCCGTCCAGCCCCCGCGCCGCGATCACAGACACCTCGTGCGTGAAGTCGACGAACCCCTCCAGAACCGAAGGCGCCCCCTTCATCGCTTCCCAGGCCGGGCCTGCATCTTCGGCAATCCGCAGCCGCGCCTGCCCCTTGCCGTCATAGCCGAACCGCGCGGTCTTCAGGATCGACCGCGCGCCGACGGCCTTGACCGCCGCCGCCATATCCTCGGCCGACGCGACCGGGTGCCACGGCGCGACGGACAGGCCCAGCCCGGTCAGGAACTCCTTCTCGGCCACCCGATCCTGCGAGGTCGCAAGCGCCTTGCGATTCGGCCGGATCGGCTTCAGCGATTCCAGAAGATCCAGCGCCGAGGTCGGGACATTCTCGAACTCATAGGTGATGACATCGACCGACGCGGCAAAGGCCCGCAGCGCCGCCTCGTCCTCGTAAGGCGCGGTCGTCAGCGCATGGGCCACATCCGCCGCCGGAGGATTCGCGGCAGGCTCATAGACATGCGTGCGAAAGCCCAGACGGCTGGCCGCGACCGACAGCATCCGCCCAAGCTGGCCGCCGCCAAGAATACCGATCGTTTCAGTCATCCTGCGGCTCCTCGGGGATGGATGCGGAAAGGGCGTCGCGCCATGCGTCCAGACGCGCGCCCAGCGCGGTATCGGAAATCGCCAGCATCCCGGCGGCCATCAGCCCGGCATTCGCGGCGCCAGCCGCGCCGATGGCCATGGTCGCCACGGGAAAGCCCTTGGGCATCTGCACGATGGAATAAAGGCTGTCCACGCCCGACAGCGCCTTGGTCTGGACCGGAACGCCGATCACCGGAACGCGGGTCTTGGACGCCATCATCCCCGGCAGATGGGCCGCGCCCCCCGCCCCCGCGATGATGACCTTCACCCGGCCCGCCGCTTCCTTGCCATAGGTCCAAAGACGGTCCGGCGTGCGGTGGGCGGACACGATCTTCGCCTCCCAGGTGATGCCAAGTTCATCAAGGATCGTCGCGGCTTCCCGCATCGTCGGCCAGTCGGACTGGCTTCCCATGATGATCCCGACATCCACGCTCATTTCAGGCCTCCTTGGCTAGAAGCGCCGCATCATAGCGGCGCGCGGCGCAGGGGCAAGGTCAGGCGATGATGTCGGGGATAAGCTGATCCTCGATCGCGACGATCCGGTCCTTCAGCGCCAGCTTCTGCTTCTTCAGCCGTCGCAGGGTCAGGGGGTCGGACGTGGACCCCTCAAGCGCGTGGATCGCATCGTCCAGATCGCGGTGTTCGCGGCGCAGCACCTCGACCCTTATCCGCAGCATGTCTTCGGGGTTCAGTTCGGATGGGGCGTTCATCTCTGGCACGATTCAGGGCTGGCTTTTTCACATCATATCCGATCGCGCATCGTAACGCACAGAAATTCCGCAAGCCTTGCGGTGCGGTAAGCTGCGCACCATATTCGACGAAGGGTGCCCGACAATCGGGGCCCGCGCGATTTGTCGCTTCACGCAAGGGCAAGCGGAATGACGAAACTGAGCTTCGGGGCGCATCCCCACCTTCTTGGGTTCGAACAGCTTGAACGGCTGGTCGAACGGACTGCCAAATCTTCGGAAGGGTATCCGCCCTTCAACATCGAGGCGGTGGCCGAGAATGCCTATCGTATCACGCTGGCCGTCGCGGGGTTCCGCGACGAAGACCTCGCCATCACGGTCGAGGATCGGCAGCTTGTGATCCGTGGCCGCCAGGCTGACGAGACCGAAGCGAGGGTGTTCCTGCATCGCGGCATCGCCGGACGGGCCTTCCAACGCAGCTTCGTGCTGGCCGAGGGGGTCGATGTCGCCGGTGCCGAACTGGAACACGGGCTTTTGCACATCGACCTGCGCCGCAGCGTGCCGGACGCCATCGTGCAGACCATCCCGATCCGCACCACGCGCCAGTAAAGGAGAGCATCATGCAGATCACCCATGACCAACCCGCCGACAAGCTGGTCTATGTCCGCGCCGTCGCGGTAGCCGACTTGCCCGAGGAAGTGCAGGAGCAGGCCGAGGGGCTGGAGACGCTCTATGCCCTACACCGCGCCGATGGGGAACAGCTTGCGATCGTCAAGGAACGCAGCATGGCCTTTGCGCTGGCGCTCCAGAACGACCTCGCGCCGGTGAACGTGCACTGAAAGGCGCGCCCCTCGGGGCGCGCGATCCGCTTATTCGATCCCGGCCAGCCAGCGTTCGGCATCCAGAGCCGCCATGCAGCCCATCCCGGCGCTGGTCACCGCCTGACGATAGATGTGGTCGGTCAGATCGCCCGCAGCAAAGACGCCCGGAATCGACGTGCGCGTGCTGCCCGGCTCCACCTTCACATAGCCGCCCGAATGCGTTTCCAGCTGGTCCTTGACCAGTTCCGAGGCAGGCGAATGACCGATGGCGACGAAGAAGCCGTCGCAGGGGACCACGGTTTCCTTGCCGTCGCGCACATCGACCGCCCGAACGCCCGTCACGCCCTGATCGCCCAGAACCTCCTCGACCGTGTGGTGCCACAGCACCTCGACCTTGGGGTTGGCGAACAGGCGTTCCTGCATGATCTTTTCCGCGCGCAGGCTGTCGCGGCGGTGGATCAGCGTCACCTTGGTCGCGAAATTGGTCAGGAACAGCGCCTCCTCGACCGCGGTGTTGCCGCCGCCGATCACGACCACTTCCTTGCCGCGATAGAAGAATCCGTCGCAGGTCGCGCAGGCCGACACGCCGAAGCCCTTGAACTTCTCCTCGGACGGCAGGCCCAGCCATTTCGCCTGTGCGCCGGTCGCAAGGATCACCGCATCCGCCGTGAAGGTCGTGCCGCTGTCGGCTTTGGCGACGAAGGGCCGCACCGACAGATCAAGCGACGAGATATAGTCGAACACGATATCCGCACCCATCTTGCGGGCGTGTTCCTCCATCCGCACCATCAGGTCGGGGCCCTGCACGTGGCTATCCCCCGGCCAGTTCTCGACCTCGGTCGTGATGGTCAGCTGCCCGCCCGGTTGCAGGCCCTGCACCAGCACGGGCTCCAGCATCGCGCGGGCAGAATAGACGGCGGCGGTATAGCCCGCAGGCCCCGAGCCGATGATCAGAACCTTGCTGTGCCGCGTGTCGCCCATGGATATGCCCTTTCCTGTCGGCCCCCGATATATGCGCCAACGCGCCGCGCGGAAACCCCCGACGCGGCGGTTGCCGGGGGGCGGTGCGTGGGATAAAGCATCGACTCGAATATTGCGCGCAGGCGACATTTTCTTGCGCATCATGACGGAGCAACGCATGGCCGGATCGAAACTCGATCCCATCGACAGACATATCCTTGCCGAGCTTCAGGCCGACGGCAGGATCACCAACGTGGAACTTGCGCGCCGCGTCGGAATTTCCGCCCCGCCCTGCCTGCGCCGCGTTCGCGCGCTGGAGGAAGAAGGCTTCATCCGCGGCTATCACGCCGACATCAACCCGCGCGAGCTGGGGTTCGAGGTTCACGTCTTTGCCATGGTCCGCCTTCAGTCGCAGGCGGAAAAGGACCTGTCCGCCTTCGAGGAACATTGCCGCAGCCTGCCACTGGTCCGCGAATGCCACATGCTGAACGGCGAGATCGACTTCATCCTGAAATGCGTCGCCCCCGATCTTTCGACCTTCCAGACCTTCCTGACGGAAAAGCTGACCTCGGCGGCGAATGTGGCCAGCGTGAAGACCAGCCTCGTGATCCGCTGCGCCAAGGACGAACCGGGCGTTCCCTTTACAGCCTGATGACCGAGATCAGGCGGCCGTAATCCGCCTCGGCGGCATGGGTCGTGCGGCGATAGGAAAAGAAGCGTTCGGGGTCCGAATAGGTGCAATGGCCGGTCCACTCCGCCTCCGCCCCCGCCGCGCGCAGCCGCGACAGGCCAAAGGACGGCAGATCGAACATGAGCCGGTCGCCCTGCCCCTGCGCGAAGAACCGCGAATAATCCGGATCCTCGGCCATGAACGCATCCAGCATCTCGGGCCCGACCTGATAGGCGCGCTGGCTGATGGTCGGGCCGATCACCGCGCGGATGTTGGCAGCGCCAAGCCCGCGCATCGCTTCCACCGTAGCTTCCAACACGCCGCCGATGGCACCTTTCCACCCCGCATGGGCCGCGCCGATCACGCCCGCCTCGGGGTCGGCCAGCAGCACGGGCTGGCAATCGGCGGTCAGGATGCCCAGCCCGAGGCCCGGCACCTTCGTCACCATCGCATCGGCGCGCGGACGTTCCGCCGGCACCGCATCCAGCACGACCACATCCGCCGAATGCACCTGGTTCAGCGTGGCAAGACCGTCCACCCCCATCGCCTCGGCCACGCGGCCGATGTTGATGGCGACCACCTCGGCCTGATCGCTGCTGCCGGGGCCGCAATTCAACCCATGGAATATCCCCGAGGAGGCGCCCCCCTTGCGGGTGAAGAATCCGTGCCGCACCGGGCGCAAAAGGGGCGAAGTGATGATTTCCAGCGTCATGCGAATCCCGGCGGCAGTTTGGCGTTGGGCCCAGTCACGGCCAGCGCCTTGAACAGCGTTCCCATCTGGTCTGCATCTGTCAGGCGCCGATAGGCCGCAAGGTGGCTTTCAAGGGCGGCCCCCGTCAACCCCCTTGCCAGCCTTTCGGCGCGCGCGCCGATGCCAAGCCGCGTCAGAAGCTCGCCCTGCGTGGTGAAGGCGTGGCGCGGGGCAGCCTTGGCCAGCGCCTCGAAATCGACATGGGCGGTCAGGTCGGCCAGACCCGGTTCGGCCAGCGGGTCCGCGAAGGCGTGATGCCGCATCGCCTGAAGCGTATCGCCCAGCGAATGCCAGCCGCCGTAATCGACGATGATCGCAGCGCCCCCTTGCGCCACGCGGCGGGCGACCTCGGCCATGATCCCGTCTGCCATTGGGCAAATCTCGACCATGTCGCCGGGGCGCGTATCCGCCAGCCGATGCTCCAACGCCGCAAGCTGCATCGGCGTGGACAGGCCGAAGGCCAGCCCCGGCCCCACCATCCGCTCGCGCCAGCCAGCCACGTCGCGGACGAACTGGCGGATCGGCAGCGCGTCGAAGAATTCGTTCGCGATCAGATAAAGCGCCCCGTCCGGCAGATCCTGCACCGCGGCCACATGCCGCGCCACCGGCACCGCCTGCGCCTGCACCGCGGCCAGCCGCGCGCTCGCCTCCACCAGCACGACATCCGCCGCCCCGTGAAACCCCGGCACCCCCCGCGTCGCGCGCAGGACGTCTGCCATCAGCGTCCCCCGCCCCGGACCCAACTCGGCCAGCGTGAACCGCCCGCCCGCCTCCAGCCAGTGCTGGGCCAGCGACAGGCCTATGAGCTCGCCGAACATCTGGCTGATCTCCGGCGCGGTGGTGAAATCGCCCGCCGCACCGAACGGCTCGCGGGTGGAGTAATAGCCGTGCTCGGGATGCAGCAGGCATTCGGCCATGAAGTCGGCGACCGTGATGGGCCCCGTCTGCGCGATGCGCCGCGCCAGCAGATCGCCCAGCGGCGTCACGCCCGACGCGCCCGCAGCACGAACCACAGCCCCACCGCGATCATCGGCAGCGACAGTGCCTGCCCCTGCGTCAGCCCCCATCCGCCGACATGCCATGCAAGCCCAAGCGGGTTGCCGGGCGAGACGAACTGGTGATCCGGCTGGCGGAAGAATTCGACGAAGAACCGCGCCGCGCCATAGCCGGCGAAGAACACACCCGCGATCGCACCGGGCCGCCCGAGCCAGCCGCGCCGGATCAGCACGAAGATCAGAATGCCCAGAAGCAGCCCTTCCAGCAGCCCTTCATACAGCTGCGAAGGGTGGCGCGCACAAACCTCGCCCACTGCCATCGCGCAGGACTGCGCCGCCTCGCCCGGAAAGGCCACGCCCCACGGCACATCGGTCGGTCGGCCCCACAATTCGGCGTTGATGAAGTTCGCCATCCGCCCCAGCAAAAGCCCCGGAGGGGTCGCCGCCGCCAGCAGATCCGCCGCCGACAGTTTCACGATCCCTTCGCGCGCGCAGAAGATCCACGCCGCGACCAGCGTGCCGATGAAGCCGCCGTGGAAGGACATGCCCCCGGTCCACACCTGAAGGATCTGCCCCGGATTCGCGGCGAAATAGGCGGGCTGATAGAACAGCACGAAGCCCAGCCGCCCGCCGATCACCACGCCAAGGATCACCCATGTCAGCAGACGTTCTACCTGCTCGGCGCTCATCGGGGCGATGCCCTGCGGCCAAAGCGCGGTGCAGCGGATCAGCCGAAGCACGATCTGCCAGCCGATCAGCAGCCCCGCGATATAGGCCAGCGCATACCAACGCAGCGCCAGCGTGAAGCCGAATACATCGACCGAGAAGATGTCGGGAGAGATGTCCGGGAAGGGGATATAGCTCATGACGTCTCCTTGGGTGATCGCGGGGGTTTTCCGCCCGCGCCGCGCACTTGTCAACCTTGGCCCCTGCGGCCATATAAGGCCCAGCCGCCAAAGGAGATGCCATGCAGGGTCGCAACAAGTTCCTCGACGACATGTCGCAGCTGATGACCAACGCGATGGGCGTGGCCCAAGGCGCCCGGACCGAGGCGGAAACCGCGTTTCGCGGCATGATCGACCGCTGGCTGGCCGACCGCGATTTCGTCACGCGTGAGGAGTTCGAGGCCGTCCGCGCCATGGCCCTGAAAGCGCGCGAGGAGAACGAGGTTCTAAAGGCGCGTCTGGACGCGCTGGAACAGAAGTAAGTCTGGACACGGCCCGCATCCCCGCGCACCCTGCGGGGCATGAAACCACGCCCCGCCCGCCTTGCCGTCCGTGCGCTGATCCTTGATGCGGACCGCCGCCTGCTTCTGGTCAATGCCTGGCCCGAGGGGCAGTCGGACCTGTGGTGCGCGCCCGGGGGCGGCGTCCACGCCAACACCTCGCTGCCCGACAACCTGATCCGCGAAGTCCACGAGGAAACCGGCCTGGTGATAGCGGTGGGCGATCCGGCGCTGGTCAATGAATTTCACGATCCCGATATCGGCTTCCATCAGGTCGACATCTATTTCCGCTGCACCGTCCGGTCGGGCGAACTGTCGGAAACGTGGCGCGACCCCGAGGGCGTCGTCACACAGCGCCGCTGGTTCACCCGCTCGCATCTGGCCGATCTGCGCTTCAAGCCCGACAGCCTGCCCGAGGCGGCTTGGGGCGAAGGCATCCTCTATGACCCGCTGGAGCCGATCCTGCGCTGAAGCGCCAAGAAGGATGCAAAGGCCAGCGCCGAGGCGACGCCCAGCGCGATGGGCTGCCAGTCCTGCGCCGGCGGATGGGCGACGAGCCATGCAAAGGCGGGCGGCAGACACAAGAGCGCCTGCCCCGTGCCGCGCCCTAGCGGATCGGCCCCGCGCCGGGCCATGACCAGAAACACGCCAAGCCCGATGCCCGACAGAGCCGCCATCGGCGAGACGAGTGCAAGCGCCAGCACCGCCAGCGGCAGGATCGCGGCGCGCGGCGGATAGTCCCGCACGACCACCCGCGCCAGAGGCAGAACGGCCCAGGTCGCCGCAAGGACCGCAGGATTCCAGCGCATCGTCAGCATATGCAGGGCAAGCCCCAAGGCACCCACCGCGTCCAGCCAACGCAAACGCGGCAGCCGCTTGCGCCGCAGCATCAGCAAGAACCAAAGCGCCGCGCCCATGAACAGGACGCGGACCGCAGCGTCGCCGATCAGGACTTCAGCCCGGTCTGCTGCAACAGCCCGCGTTTCTTGGCCTCGTAATAGTAGCCGCGGCTGTACCAGCCTACGGCACTGTCCTGATTCCCGTCCGAAACCAGCCACGCCCCGCGCAGATATTTCATCGCATATTCGAGGTTGGTTTCCGCATTCAGCAGTTCCGACGGCTCCCCCCGGAAGCCCATCGTCTTGGCCGTGGCAGGGTGTATCTGCATCAGCCCGTAATAGGAGCCGTTGCGGGCCTGCGGATTGTAGGTGCTTTCGCGTTTCACGACCCGGTGCGCCAAGGTGCGCGGAACGCCGTAACGGTCGGCGTAATCGTCCACCATCCGCGCAACCTCGCCCTGTCCGGTGGATGCCTGGGCGCGGGTGACATCTTCGCGTCCCCCTCCGCATGCCGCAAGGCCAAGGGTCAGGGTCAGCGCGGCGATATGGCGAAGCATGGATGTCTCGGGTTTGTTGCGGTCCCGAAAGTGCTACGTGTCGGCGGAAATCCACGCAACAACCGCAAATTGCATCGGCGGAAAGCCGCGCAAAAAGAAAGGGCGGCCCGAAGGCCGCCCGATCGATCTTACATCATGCCGCCCATGTCGGGCATGCCGCCGCCTGCCGGAGCGCCTTTGGGCTCGGGCTTGTCGGCGATCATCGCTTCGGTCGTGATCAGCAGCGATGCCACCGAAGCCGCGTTTTCCAGCGCGGTGCGGACGACTTTCGCCGGGTCGATCACGCCGAACGAGAACATGTCGCCATATTCCTCGGTCTGGGCGTTGAAGCCGAACGCGGTCGAGGTCGACTCGCGGACTTTGCCAGCAACCACAGCGCCATCGACGCCGGAGTTTTCCGAGATCTGACGCAGCGGTGCTTCCAGCGCGCGACGGATGATCGCGATACCGACGTCCTGATCGGCGTTCGCGCCTTTCAGATCGGTCAGCGCTTTGGCAGCCTGAACCAGAGCGACACCGCCACCGACGACGACGCCTTCCTGGACAGCAGCGCGGGTTGCGTTCAGGGCGTCATCGACGCGGTCCTTACGCTCTTTCACTTCGACTTCGGTCGCACCGCCGACGCGGATGACGGCAACGCCGCCAGCCAGCTTGGCAACACGTTCCTGCAGCTTCTCGCGATCGTAGTCCGAGGTGGTTTCCTCGATCTGCGCGCGGATCTGCGACACGCGGGCTGCGATTTCAGCCTTGTCGCCAGCGCCGTCGACGATCGTGGTGTTGTCCTTGGTGATGGACACTTTCTTGGCGCGGCCAAGCATGTCGATCGTGACGTTCTCCAGCTTCATGCCCAGATCGTCCGAGATGACCTGACCGCCGGTCAGGATCGCGATGTCCTGCAGCATGGCCTTGCGGCGATCGCCGAAGCCCGGAGCCTTGACGGCTGCGATCTTCAGACCGCCGCGCAGCTTGTTGACGACCAGCGTGGCCAGAGCCTCGCCTTCGACGTCTTCGGCCACGATGATCAGCGGCTTCTGCGACTGGATCACCGATTCCAGCAGCGGAACCATCGGTTGCAGCGACGAGAGTTTCTTCTCGTGCAGCAGGATCAGCGCGTCTTCCAGTTCGGCAACCATCTTGTCGGGGTTGGTCACGAAGTAGGGCGACAGGTAACCGCGGTCGAACTGCATACCTTCGACGACTTCGGTCTCGGTCTCGAGGCCTTTGTTCTCTTCGACGGTGATGACACCCTCGTTGCCGACCTTCTGCATCGCGTCAGCGATCTGACGGCCGATTTCGGCTTCGCCGTTGGCCGAGATGGTGCCGACTTGTGCAACTTCAGCCGAGTCGTTCACGGGGCGCGACGCTGCCTTGATCGCTTCGACGACTTTGCCGGTGGCAAGGTCGATACCGCGCTTCAGGTCCATCGGGTTCAGGCCAGCCGCAACCGACTTCAGGCCTTCTTTGATGATCGCCTGCGCCAGAACGGTCGCGGTCGTGGTGCCATCGCCAGCTTCGTCATTGGTGCGCGACGCGACTTCTTTCACGAGCTGCGCGCCCATGTTCTCGAACTTGTCCGAAAGCTCGATCTCTTTCGCGACCGAGACACCGTCCTTCGTGATGCGCGGTGCGCCGAAGGATTTCTCGATCACGACGTTGCGGCCTTTCGGGCCGAGCGTCACTTTGACTGCGTCAGCAAGCGTGTTGACGCCGCGCAGCATACGCTCGCGGGCATCGGTGTTGAACTTGACGTCCTTGGCTGCCATTTCAGTGCTCCTGAATGTCTATTGGGTTAAAAGCGCAGATCTCAGGCGATGATGCCGAGAATGTCGCTTTCCTTCATGATCAGCAGGTCCTGACCGTCCACCGTGACTTCGGTGCCCGACCATTTGCCGAACAGGATGCGGTCGCCGGTTTTGACGGCGGGAGCGATCAGCTCGCCCGAATCCTTGCGTGCGCCCTCGCCCACGGCGATGATCTCGCCCTCGGCGGGCTTTTCTTTCGCGGTGTCGGGGATGATCAGGCCGCCCTTGGTCTTCTCTTCGCCTTCCAGGCGACGGACCAGGACACGGTCATGCAGCGGTTTGAATGCCATCTGGGATTTCCCTCAGGTTCCAGGTTGAAGCTCGTTAGCACTCGGGTCGTCTGAGTGCTAATGGCAAAACAGATAGGCAGGGGGATTTTGGCTGTCAACGGGTATGATACGGAAAGATCACTTGGTCATGACGATGCCGCATGCAACCAAGGGTGCATGATCCGCGCATTGCTCCTCTCGCTCGCCCTTGCCACGCCCGCATTCGCCGAATGCAATGGCAGGAACCTCATCGACACCCTGCCCGGCGAGCGTCGCGCCGAACTGGACGCAGCGGTGGCAGCGCAGCCTTTCGCCAGCGGCAACCGATGGCTGGCGGTGCGCGGCGATGAACGGCTGACCATCGTCGGCACCTATCACATGAACGATCCTCGTCTGGATGTCGAAGCCGCCGCACTCCAGGCCACGGTCGCCGATGCCGCCACCGTGCTCGTCGAAGCGGGCCCGGACGAGGAAGCGCAGCTTTTGAAACATATGGGAGAAAATCCGGCGCTGGTGACAATCACCGACGGGCCGACGATCCCCGAGCAGCTGTCGGAAGAAGATTGGTCGGCGCTCGGCGCCGCCGTCAGCGCAAGGGGCATCCCGCCCTTCATGGCGGCGAAATTCCAGCCTTGGTATCTGTCGATGATGCTGTCGATCCCGCCCTGCCAGTCGGGCGCGGACGCGACCTTTGGCTTCGACAAGCGCATCATCGCGCTGGCAAAGCGGGCAGGCACCCCCATCGCGGCGCTGGAGCCGTGGGATACCGTGCTGGGTCTGTTCGCGGAAATGCCGCCAGAGGAGCAGCTGGACATGATCCGCATGACCCTGCCGATGGAAAAGCAGTCGGCAGATTACGCCGTCACGCTGGCGGATTCGTATTTCGCAGGTGACGCGCGGCAGATGTGGGAATTCATGCGGCTTTCCGCCGCAGACATGCCCGGCTACGACACTGCGCGGGCGGATGCCGAATTTGCGCAGATGGAGCATGTCCTGATGGTCGAACGCAACCGCGCCTGGATACCGGTGATCGAGGCGGCTGCGGAACATGGCCCGGTGCTTGCGGCTTTCGGCGCGCTGCACCTTGCGGGCCATGACGGCGTGTTGAACCTGCTGCGGGAACGGGGCTTCGAAATCAGTCCGCTCCCCTGAGATCAGGCGCGGGCGAAGGCTTTCGGGTCGATCCCCAGCGTGCGCAGGTCGGCAGCCTTGGGGGTCCGGCCATTTTCAACGGCAGCGCTTGCTTTGATGGCAGCGCCGAAAATCCCGAAGAACGATGCGATCGCATCGAACAGGCCAGTGGTGGCGGGGGCGGTTTTGGCGGTCAGCGTTTGCATTTTCGTCTCTCTGAACTGTCGATCCATTCGACAAGAGGGAAGATGGGGCATCACCCCCCTTGCCGCAACGCAGAATGACACAATCCCGTCATGCGCTGGATGCATGGGCTGGGCGTGACATTGACGGCCCCCTCGCCTATAAAGCGGCCCGACGCCAAATTGCAGGGTATTTCGTATGATCAAGGTTTTCGGCCACAAGTCGCCCGACACGGACAGCACCGCGTCGGCCATCGCATGGGCCTGGTATCTGTCCGAGGTTCGCGGCACCGCAGCAACGCCCTATCTGCTGGGGGAGCCCAATACCGAAGCTGCCTTCGTGCTGAACCGCTGGGGCCAGAAACAGCCCGAAATCCTGACCGCGCTGGAAGACGGCGACAAGGTCGCCATCGTCGATACCAACAACCCGGCGGAACTTCCCGACACCATCGGCAACGCGAAAATCGTGTCGATCATCGATCACCACCTGCTGGTCGGCGGGCTGTCCACCAAGACGCCGATCGACATCACCATCCGTCCGCTGGCCTGCACCGCGACCATCATGCACGATCTGATGGGCGGCGCGCTGCGCACGGCGCCGAACAACATCAAGGGCCTGATGCTGTCCTGCATCCTGTCCGACACGCTGGAATTCCGCAGCCCCACCACCACCGCCCATGACCGCAAGGTGGCCGAGGCGCTGGCCGACAATCTGGGCATCGACATCCCCGAATACGCGGCCGAGATGTTCGCCGCGAAATCCGACGTATCGGCCTTCGACGAGGCGGCGCTGCTGCGGATGGACAGCAAGGAATACACCGTCGATGGGCATGACCTGCGCATTTCCGTTCTGGAGACGACCTCGCCCGCGCAGCTTCTGGCCCGCAAGGACGCGCTGATCGCAGCGATGCCGGGCGTTGCCGCGCAGGACGGGGCCGAGCAGGTGCTGCTGTTCGTCATCGACATCCTGAAGGAAGAAGCGACCCTGCTGGTCCCGAACGATCTGGTGAAGCGGATCGCCGAACGCAGCTTCGATGCGACCGTCACCGGCGACACCGTGGTCCTGCCGGGCGTGATGAGCCGCAAGAAGCAGATCATCCCGGCGCTGAAGCTCTGATGACCCGCATCGTATCCTCGCTGGCCGAGATTTCGCACAGCTACCGCGCAGTGTTCTGCGATCTTTGGGGCTGCCTGCATGACGGGGTGCGCGCGCATCCCGCCGCAGTGGCCGCGCTGCAGGCGTTCCGCGCCAAGGGCGGCGTCGTGGTGCTGGTCACCAACGCTCCGCGCCCGAAACCCAGCATCGTCGCGCAGCTTGCCCGTCTTCAGGTGCCGGACGATGCGTGGGATGATGTCGTCTCCTCGGGCGATGCGGCGCAATATGCGCTGATCACCGGGGCGGTGGGTCAGAACGTCTATTTCATCGGCGCGGACAAGGACGAGCCGTTCTTCAGCGACCTGTCCGCCGATCTGGCCGCGCTGAAGCACGAGCCGATCAACCGCGTTCCGCTGGAACAGGCCGAAGGCATCGTCTGCACCGGCCCGTTCAACGATCTGGTGGAAACGCCCGAGGATTACGCCGAAACGCTGGCCTTCGCCAAATCGCGTGGGATGAAGCTGCTTTGCGCCAACCCCGATATCGAGGTGGATCTGGGCGACAAGCGCATCTATTGCGCCGGGGCCATCGCGCAGGCCTATGACCGGATCGGGGGCACCAGCCTTTACTTCGGCAAGCCCCACGCCCCGATCTACGATCTTGCCCGCCGCCGTCTGCATCTGATCGACAAGACGGTGACCGATGCCGAAATCCTGTGCATCGGCGACGGCATCCTGACCGACATCCAGGGCGGCGTGTCCGAGGGGCTGGATTCGCTGTTCATCACCTCGGGGCTTGCGGCGAAGCATTTCGGCGACGACACGTCGAACCCGGACGCGACCCTGCTGGAGAAATGGCTAATCGAACAGACGCTGACGCCCACCTTCTCGGTCGGGTTCCTGCGCTGATCTTGCAACCCGCCCCCCCGTAGGCGATACGGGGGGCGCGGACGCGAGGCTGTGACGATGCAGATATACCGGAACTGGCAAGGGCTTGGGGCGGCGGACAAAGGCGCCTCGGTCGCGATGGGCAATTTCGACGGCGTCCATCTGGGCCACCGCGCGGTGATCGACCTTGCCCGCACGGATGCCCCACTGGGCATCGTCACGTTCGAACCGCACCCGCGCGAGTTCTTCGCCCCCGACGCCCCGCCCTTTCGCCTGATGAACCCCGAGGCGCGGGCGAATCGTCTGGCCAAGATCGGGGTCGAACGGCTTTATGAACTGCCCTTCGACGCCGCGCTGGCGGGTCTGTCGGCCGAAGACTTCGTGACCGAGGTTCTGGCGGGCGGTCTGGGCATCCGGCATCTCGTGGTCGGGGCCGATTTTCGCTTTGGCCGGGCACGGATGGGCGATGTGGCACTGTTGAAGGACATGGCCCCGCACCACGGCTTCACCGTCACCGTCGCGGGCCTGATCGCGCAAGGCGGGCAGGAGATTTCGTCCACCGCCATCCGCGCCGCGCTGGCGACCGGCGACATGCGCCGCGCGAGCGCCATGCTGGGCCACTGGCACCGGATCGAGGGCGAGGTCATCCATGGCGAGAAACGCGGGCGCGAACTCGGCTATCCAACCGCGAACATGTCGGTTGCAGGACTTCATCTGCCGAAGCTTGGCGTTTACGCCGTCAAGGTCGATGTTCTGACCGGGCCGCAAGCCGGAAGCTATATGGGCGCGGCCAGCCTTGGCGTGCGGCCGATGTTCGGGGAAAACCTTCCGAACCTTGAAACGCACCTGATGGACTTCAAGGGCGACCTTTACGGCCATCACCTGTCCATCGCCTTCGTCGAGTATCTGCGCCCCGAATTGCGCTTCGACGGGCTGCCTGCGCTGATCGCGCAGATGGACGCCGATTGCGCCAAGGCACGCGCGATCCTTTCCGCCCTTTGACAATCGGGCCGCGCGGCCCCAACTAGGCCCGATGATGCGCGAAAGATTCTGGGAAACCGTAAAGCTGAAGGACATGACGCAACCCGAATGGGAGGCGCTGTGCGACGGCTGCGGCAAATGCTGCCTGAACAAGATCGAGTTCGAGGATACGAACGAGGTCGCCTTCACCAGGCTGGCCTGCAAGCTTCTGGACGGGCAAAGCTGCCTGTGCAGCCATTACGAGACGCGGCGAGACTATGTCCCCGACTGCGTGCAGTTGACGCCGAAGACCCTGCCCCGCATCGCCTATTGGCTGCCGCAGACCTGCGCCTATCGCCGCATGTATGAAAAGAAACCCCTGCCCGCCTGGCATCACCTGCTGACCGGGGATCGCGAATCGATCCACCGGGCGGGAGCGTCGGTGCGCGGCTGGACCGTCCCGGAATTCACCGTCCCCGAGGAAGACTGGGAAGACTACATTATCGAGGAGACCCCCTGATGTTCTTCGCCTCCGACAACGCCTCGCCGGTTCCGGCCGAGGTGCTGGACGCCCTTGCCCGCGCCAATGACGGCTATCAGATGCCCTATGGCGCCGACACGGTGATGGACGGGGTCCGCGCGCGTCTGCGCGAGGTGTTCGAGGCACCGCAGGCCGCAGTCTATCTGGTGGCGACGGGAACGGCGGCGAATTCGCTGTCGCTGGGTCTGCTCTGCCCGCCTTGGGGGACCGTCTATTGCCACCGCACGGCGCATGTGCAGGTGGACGAATGCAACGCGCCCGAGTTTTTCATGGGCGGGGCGAAACTGACGCTGGTTGACGGCCCCGACGGCCGGGTCGACCCAGCCGCGCTGGAGGCGGTGCTGTCGCGCGGAATGGCAGCGTCGGTCCACAACCCGCAGCCCGCCGCGTTGACCCTGACCAACGCGACCGAACTCGGCACCGTCTACACCCCCGACCAGATCGCCGCGCTGACGGCGCAGGCGAAGGGCGCGGGCCTTGGCACCCATCTTGACGGCGCGCGGTTCGCCAACGCGCTGGTCGCCACTGGCGCGACGCCTGCCGAGATGACGTGGAAGGCCGGGATCGACATCCTTTCCTTCGGCGGCACCAAGAACGGGCTGATGGGGGTCGAGGCTGTGATCCTGTTCGACCCTGCGAAATCGGCGGAGTTCGAGCTGCGCAGGAAGCGCGGCGCGCACCTGTTCTCCAAACACCGTTACCTGTCGGCGCAGATGGAGGCCTATCTGGACGGCGATCTGTGGCTGCGGCTGGCGGGGCAGGCAAACCGCGCAGCGCGTCGTCTGGCGGACGGGATCACCGCCCTGCCCGGCGGCCGCCTGATGCACCCGGTCGAGGCAAATATCGTCTTCGCCGAATTCCCCGAGGCGGCGCATACCCGCGCCAAGGCGGCTGGCGCGTCCTTCTATGGTCTGCGCGATCTGAACGGCGGCTCGCCCCTTGGGGCGCGGCTGGTCACGTCATGGTCCACCACCGATGCCGAGGTCGATACCTTCCTCGGGCTTCTGGCTGGCTGAAAAGCCTGTGATTAATCTGTCGCAATAACAGGATCGCGCGTTTCGCCGCGCGCGATCAGGTGCTATTGGGTGCGCGACGATTCCGCTGCCAAGGATAGCCCCATGCCCGCCCTTACCGAGCCGAAGCTGATTTCCGGCAACGCCAACCTGTCGCTTGCCAAATCGATCGCGCGCCGCATGGCCGTGCATCGCGGCATGGCGGTCAGCCTGGTGGATGCCCGCGTCGAACGGTTCAACGATCAGGAA
This sequence comes from Falsirhodobacter xinxiangensis, assembly GCF_004959935.1. GTDB lineage: Bacteria > Pseudomonadota > Alphaproteobacteria > Rhodobacterales > Rhodobacteraceae > Falsirhodobacter > Falsirhodobacter xinxiangensis. The sequence continues at coordinate 224,546 of NZ_SMYN01000001.1, forward strand.
ATCTTCGTCGAGGTTTACGAGAATGTCCGCGGCGAGGATATGTTCATCATCCAGCCGACCTCGAACCCGGCGAACGACAACCTGATGGAACTGCTGATCATTGCCGACGCGCTGCGCCGGTCTTCGGCAGACCGGATCACCGCCGTGATCCCCTATTTCGGCTATGCCCGTCAGGACCGCCGTTCCAAGGCCCGCACGCCGATCTCGGCCAAGCTGGTCGCGAATCTGCTGGTCGAAGCGGGCGTGGAACGCATCCTGACGCTGGACCTGCATGCGGCCCAGATCCAGGGCTTCTTCGACATCCCGGTGGACAACCTCTACGCCGCGCCGATCTTCGCGCTGGATATCGAGCATAACTTCAAAGGGCAGATGCAGGATTTGATGATCGTCTCGCCCGATGTCGGCGGCGTCGCCCGTGCACGAGAGATCGCCAAACGCATCAACGCCCCGCTGGCCATCGTGGACAAGCGCCGCGAAAAGGCCGGCGAAGTGGCCGAGATGACCGTGATCGGCGACGTGACCGGCAAGAAATGCATCATCGTGGACGACATCTGCGACACCGCCGGGACGCTCTGCAAGGCGGCGCAGGTCCTGATCGAAAATGGCGCGACCGAAGTTCACAGCTATATCACCCACGGCGTGCTGTCCGGCCCGGCAGTCGAACGTGTGACGAAATCGGTCATGAAGTCGCTGGTCATCACCGATTCCATCGAGCCAACCGAAGCCGTCAAGAACGCGCCGAACATCCGAATCGTGCCGACCGCGCCGATGTTCGCCCAAGCGATCCTGAACACGTGGAACGGCACCTCGGTCTCGTCCCTGTTCGAGACGGATACGTTGGTGCCGATCTACGAAGGCCTCTACTCGCGTTAATCGACGTCCCAATCGTCCTCGGTCCGAACGGGACCGAGGGCGGTCCAATCAGCCCTGATCCGCGCGACGCGCGTGTCGGCCCAGGTGCGGAAGACGAGGTCGAACCCTTTCCGCGACACCTTTTCCGCAGCGATATCGGCGCGCACCGCCGTCGTCTGATCCATATCCCACATCGCGATCCCCACCATGACGGTCGGCGCCTCGGCAAAGGGTGCGTCGAACTGGACGGTGTGGCGGCTTTCCCGCGGGCCGTTGCCCGTCCACATCTCGCCCCCATGGGCGAAGTCGGCAAACATGACCTTGGACCCCTGACAGATGCCCAGATTGGCGGTGGTGATATTCTTCATGGACCCGTCACATTGCAACCGGTCGAGTTTAGAGCGGTCGCGGAAATAAAAAAGGCCCCGCAATGCGGGGCCTTTCATAAAACTGGAGAGATCAGTGACCTGCGGCGTGGCGCATGGCGACGATGTCGTTCACCATCTTCTCCGCCGCTGCCTTGTCTTCGGGCAGCGCGATCTCTGCAAGGCTCTTGGCTTCGGCGATCAGGTCGTCGAAGACCGTGCCCGTCGCCTCCTCGACCGGGATGGCTTGTTCAGCCAGCACCGAAATCGCGGTCTGCGTGATCTCGGCAAAGCCGCCGGTCACGACGAAGGACTGGCTGCCCTGAGCGTTGGACACGCGCAGGATGCCGGGACGCAGGGTGGTGATGGTGGGCGCATGGCCCGCCATCGCCGTCATGTCGCCCTCGGCCGCCGGGATCTGCACCTCGGTCGCGGCGACGGAGGCAAGCCTCCGCTCCGGCGACACGAGGTCGAATTGCAGGGTGTCGGCCATGTGTCCCCCTTACGCCGCAGCCGCGAGACGCTGCGCCTTGGCGATCACTTCGTCGATGCCGCCCACCATGTAGAAGGCAGCTTCCGGCAGGTGGTCGTATTCGCCCGCAACAACCGCCTTGAACGAGGCGATGGTGTCTTCCAGCGGAACCTGTTTGCCGTCGGCGCCGGTGAAGACCTTTGCCACGTCGAAGGGTTGCGACAGGAAGCGCTGGATCTTACGCGCACGTGCAACGGTCAGTTTGTCTTCTTCCGACAATTCGTCCATCCCGAGGATGGCGATGATGTCCTGAAGCGACTTGTAGCGCTGAAGGATGCCCTGCACGTCGCGAGCAACCTGATAGTGCTCCTCGCCCAGGATCTGCGGGTCCATCAGACGCGAGGAGCTGTCCAGCGGGTCCACAGCCGGATAGATGCCCAGTTCCGAGATGGCGCGCGACAGAACCGTCCGCGCGTCAAGGTGCGCGAAGGTCGTTGCCGGTGCCGGGTCGGTAAGGTCGTCGGCCGGAACGTAGACAGCCTGGATCGAGGTGATCGAGCCCGCTTTGGTCGAGGTGATGCGTTCCTGCATCGCGCCCATGTCGGTCGCCAGCGTCGGCTGGTAGCCCACTGCGGACGGGATACGGCCCAGCAGAGCCGACACTTCGGAACCGGCTTGGGTGAAGCGGAAGATGTTGTCCACGAAGAACAGCACGTCCGAACCCGACGAGTCGCGGAACTGCTCGGCCAGCGTCAGGCCGGTCAGGGCGATCCGTGCGCGCGCTCCCGGAGGCTCGTTCATCTGGCCATAGACCAGCGCCACTTTCGATTCCGTCAGCGCGTCGGGCTTGATGACGCCGGATTCGATCATCTCGTGGTAAAGGTCGTTGCCTTCACGGGTCCGCTCGCCCACACCCGCGAACACGGAGTAACCCGAGTGCACTTTGGCGATGTTGTTGATCAGTTCCATGATCAGAACCGTCTTGCCCACGCCCGCGCCGCCGAACAGGCCGATCTTGCCGCCTTTGGCGTAAGGGGCCAGCAGGTCGATGACCTTGATGCCGGTGACGAGGATCTGCGATTCCGTCGCCTGCGCCGCAAAGTCCGGGGCGGGCTGGTGGATCGCGCGGTGCTCGGTCGCCTCGACCGGACCGGCTTCGTCGATCGGCTCGCCGATGACGTTCAGGATGCGGCCCAGCGTCGCGTCGCCGACCGGCACCGAGATCGGTGCGCCGGCATCTGCGACCGGAGCGCCACGCACCAGACCTTCGGTCGAGTCCATGGCGATGGCGCGGACGGTGTTCTCGCCCAGGTGCTGGGCAACTTCCAGAACCAGTTTCTTGCCGTTGTTTTCGGTGGTCAGGGCGTTCAGAATCGCGGGCAGCGCACCCTCGAACTGCACGTCCACGACGGCGCCGATGACCTGAGTCACCTTGCCATTTGCTGCTTGTGCCATGTCGTTTACTCCGTTCGGGATCAGAGCGCCTCGGCGCCCGAGATGATTTCGATAAGCTCTTTGGTGATCGCGGCCTGACGCGAGCGGTTATACTCGACCGTCAGCTTGTTGATCATGTCGCCCGCGTTGCGGGTCGCATTGTCCATCGCGCTCATCCGGGCGCCCTGTTCGGACGCCGCATTTTCAAGAAGGGCCGTGAAGACCTGCGTGGCCACGCCGCGCGGCAGAAGATCGGCAAGGATGCCTTCCTCGGACGGCTCGTAGTCGTAAAGGTCCGACACACCCTCGACGGATTTCTCCTCGAACACCGCCGGGATCACCTGCTGCGCGGTCGGCACCTGGCTGATGACCGAAACGAAGCGGTTGTAGAACAGCGTCGCCACGTCGAACTCGCCGGCATCGAAACGGGCCAGGATGTCCTGCGCGATACCGCGGGCGTTGACATAGCCAAGGCGCTTCACTTCGCTCAGATCGACATGGGCCACGAAATACTGGCCATAATCCCGGCGAAGCTGCTCGCGCCCCTTCTTGCCGACGGTCAGAATCTTGACCGTCTTGCCCTGCGCCAGCAGCTCCTGCGCCGCGATCCGTGCCTTGCGCACGATCGAGGAGTTGAAGCCGCCGCACAGACCGCGTTCCGAGGTCATCACGACAAGCAGATGCACCTGGTCGGCCCCCGTCCCGGACAGAAGGCGCGGCGCGCCCTCGCCCGAGGCCGAGCCTGCCAGCCCCGCCATGACCGCATTCATGCGGTCGGCATAGGGACGTGCAGCCTCGGCAGAGTCCTGCGCACGGCGAAGCTTCGCCGCAGCGACCATCTGCATCGCCTTGGTGATCTTCCGCGTGTTCTTGACGCTTCCGATCCGGTTCTTAAGGTCCTTAAGGCTGGGCATCCGTTATCTCCCTGCCCCGCCCTCAGGCGAAGTCTTTGGCAAAAGCGTCCAGCGCGGCGCGGATCTTGTCTTCCAGCTCGCCCTTCACCTTGCGGTCGTTGTTGGTGATGTCGGCCAGCAGGTCCTTGCGGTCGGTGCGCAGGAATTTCAGCAGGGCGGCTTCGAACCGGCCCACATCCTTCACAGCGACCTTGTCGAGGTAGCCTTTGGTGCCGGCGAAGATCACGATGACGATCTCGGCGTTGGTCAGCGGCGCGTATTGCGGCTGCTTCATCAACTCGGTCAGGCGCGCACCGCGGTTCAGCAGTGCTTGCGTGGACGCGTCGAGGTCCGAGCCGAACTGCGCGAAGGCAGCCATTTCGCGATACTGCGCCAGTTCCAGTTTAACCGGACCTGCGACCGACTTCATCGCATCCGTCTGCGCGGACGAGCCAACGCGCGACACCGACAGACCCGTGTTCACGGCCGGGCGGATGCCCTGATAGAACAGTTCGGTTTCCAGGAAGATCTGGCCGTCGGTGATCGAGATCACGTTGGTCGGGATGAAGGCCGACACGTCGCCGCCTTGGGTTTCGATGATCGGCAGAGCCGTCAGCGAGCCCGAGCCATAGTCGGCGTTCAGCTTCGCCGAACGCTCCAGCAGGCGCGAGTGGAGGTAGAACACGTCGCCCGGATAGGCTTCGCGTCCCGGCGGACGGCGCAGCAGCAGCGACATCTGACGGTAAGCGACGGCCTGTTTCGACAGGTCATCATAGATGATCAGGGCGTGACGGCCGTTGTCGCGGAAGAATTCCGCCATCGCGGTCGCGGCATAGGGCGCCAGGAACTGCATCGGAGCCGGGTCCGAAGCGGTTGCCGCCACGACGATGGAGTATTCCATCGCGCCGGTTTCTTCCAGCTTCTTCACCAGCTGAGCAACGGTCGAACGTTTCTGGCCGATCGCGACATAGACGCAATACAGCTTCTTCGACTCGTCGCCGCCAGCGGCTTCGTTATACGACTTCTGGTTCAGAATGGTGTCGAGCGCGATCGCGGTCTTGCCGGTCTGACGGTCGCCGATGATCAGCTCGCGCTGGCCGCGGCCAACCGGGATCATCGCGTCCACCGACTTCAGGCCGGTCGCCATCGGCTCGTGCACGCCTTTGCGCGGGATGATGCCCGGCGCCTTGACGTCGGCCACGCGACGCTCGGACGCGTCGATCGGGCCCTTGCCGTCGATCGGGTTGCCCAGCGCGTCGACCACGCGGCCCAGAAGGCCGTTGCCCGCCGGAACGTCCACGATGGAGTTCGTGCGCTTGACGACGTCGCCTTCCTTGATGTCCTGGTCCGAACCGAAGATCACGACACCGACGTTGTCGGTTTCAAGGTTCAGCGCCATGCCGCGGATGCCGCCGGGGAATTCCACCATTTCGCCGGCCTGGACGTTGTCCAGACCATAGACGCGGGCAATCCCGTCGCCGACGGAGAGCACGCGGCCCACTTCGGCGACTTCGGCTTCCTGACCAAAGTTCTTGATCTGCTCCTTAAGGATCGCAGAAATCTCGGCAGCCTGGATTGCCATTATCCGACCTCTTTCATTGCATTCTGGAGTGCTGCGAGCTTCGAGCGGATCGAGGTGTCGATCATGGTCGAGCCCAGCTTGACGACAAGACCACCGATGAGCGTTTCATCGACGGCGGTTTTCAGTTTCACTTCCTTGCCGACGCGCGATTTCAGCACTTCGGAAAGTTTGGCGGACTGCTCGGGCGACAGGGCGGTGGCCGAGGTCACTTCGGCGGTCACCTCGCCGCGATCCGCAGCGATCATCTCGCGCAGGGCGACGACAAGCTGCGGCAGCACGAAAAGACGGCGCTTCGATGCCATCAGCGACAGCGTGTTCGCCAGCACCGGCGACAGGTTCATCGCACGCGCCACGGCAGCGATCGCGGCCCCCTGATCCTCGCGCGAGTAGATCGGCGAGGCGATCACGTCGCGCAGATCGGCACTGCCCTGCAGCGCGGCATCAAGCGCGTCCAGATCGGATTCGAGTTGGGGGACCGAGTTGGCGTCTTTCGCCAGTTCGAATACGGCGGTGGCATAGCGTTGTGCGATGCCAGAGGAAATCGAGGCTGGTTCGGACACTGCAACCCTTTCGATGCTTGACCCTGATCGGGGGTATTTCGGCCGCATGGGGGCCATGCGTCACAAATCCGCGTCCGTTTAGCAGAGCAAACCCGGTGCCGCAACTGTGAAGCAGCCCGCAAAAGCGGCTGAGAGCGCCAACACCAAAGCTTTTTTGGCCTTTGACCGGACAGCGACGAATTGACCCATCCACGCACAGCTTCATCCGCGATTTCGCGCTTGCAAACCGCGCAGAATCAGGTCGTCCGCGATTCCACCAGCAGCGGGCTGGGCAAGGCCGCCGGCTGCGCCACACCCTCCAGCGCCTTCAGCGGGCGCGACACGGCGGCGCGAAGCCCCGGCTTCTTGGGCGCATAGACCTGTTTGGACACTTCGACCATCACCACCCCACCCGCGATCCAGGGTGCAAGCCGACGCCCCGCCCCTTCCCACAGCCCCGAAGTCCGCAGCCAGAAGCGTTTGTGCGACGGCGGGGCGAACAGCGCGGGAAACGCGCGTTCCGGCGTGAAGGCGTGCCGGCGAAGCTGCGCCTCCAGCTGGTTGGCGGAATAGGGGCGCCCGAAGCCGAAAGGTGTATTCTCGCTCCGCGCCCAAAGGCCCGAACGGTTCGGCACGATGAACAGCGCCCTCCCCCCCGGCCCCAGCACCCGCCAGCATTCATCCAGCACCGCCGAGGGGTTCTCGGACGTCTCCAGCCCGTGCATCAGCACCAGCTTGTCGGCCATTCCGGTCTCCAGCGGCCACTCGATCTCCTCGGCCAGAACGGACACGTTGTCCATCCCGGCGGGCCAGGGCATGACCCCCTGCGGCGCGGGCATCAGCCCGATAACGCGCCGCGCCTCGGCGAGATAGGGGCGCAGCAAGGGCACTGCGAAACCATAGCCCACGACCGTCTGCCCCTTTGCCTCGGGCCAGATGCGCACCATCCGGTCGCGCACGGCGCGCTGCGCGACCCGGCCAAGCTGGGTGCGATAGTAGAAATTGCGCAGGTCGAGCACATCTAGATGCATTGCGGGTCGGCGTCTTCCGGGCGAATGTCGAACCCTGAACTTAGGTGCGCCGGAAGGGAAAAGCCATGCCGCTTGAATTGATGACCATCCCCTGCCTGCGGGACAACTATGCCTTTCTGGTCCACGACCCGGAAACCATGCGCACCGTCTGCATCGACGTGCCGGAATCCGGGCCGATCCTTGCCGTGCTGTCGGCGCGGCGGTGGGAGTTGACGCATATCCTGCTGACGCATCACCACGGCGATCACATCGACGGCGTGCCGAAGCTTCAGGCCGCGACCGGGGCCAAGGTGGTAGGCGCCAGCGCCGACGCGCACCGGCTGCCCCCGCTCGACATCGCCGTCGCCGAGGGTGACACGGTCGAGGTCTGCGGCGAGACGGTCCGCGTGCTGGAGGTTCCCGGTCATACCGTCGGCCATATCGCCTTCCACTTCCCCACTCCCGGCTACGTCTTCACCGGCGACAGCCTGATGGCCGGGGGCTGCGGGCGGTTGTTCGAGGGAACTGCGGAACAGATGTGGGACAGCCTGCAGAAGCTGGCGGTGCTGCCGGACGACACGCTGGTCTGTTCGGGCCACGAATATACCGAAGGCAACCTGCGCTTCGCCGCGACACTTGAACCGGAAAATCCCGATCTTATTTTGCGGATCGAAACCGTCACCGCCGATCGGGCCGAAAGCCGGCCCAGCGTTCCGTCATCGCTGGCGGATGAATCGGCCACTAACCCCTTCCTTCGCGCCGATCTTCCCGCCCTGCGGGATGCCGTCGGTCTGCCCGATGCGCCCGCTGCTGCGGTTTTCGCTGAAATCAGGCAACGGAAGGACAATTTCTGAGCCGACCTGAAAAGGCCGATCACAATTTGCGACCAAGGCGCGTGAAAACCTCGCGCTTTGGAAATACCCCTTGAAGCGCGGGCATAAAGCGACAACCTTCAATGGGACGAGGCAACGGTCGGACGGCCCCGAAACCGCCCGGCCCGCAGGACAGGAGCACCACATCGTGCCATCGTTTTCCACCACTCTCGAGCAAGCCATCCACGGCGCTCTCGCGCTTGCGAATGCCCGCCGTCACGAACTCGCCACGCTGGAGCATCTGTTGCTGGCGCTGCTGGACGAACCGGACGCGGCCCGCGTCATGAAGGCCTGCTCGGTCGATCTGGATGAACTGCGCAAGACCCTCGTGGATTTCATCGACGACGACCTGTCCACGCTGGTCACCACCGTCGATGGCTCCGAAGCCGTGCCGACCGCCGCCTTCCAGCGCGTGATCCAGCGCGCGGCGATCCATGTGCAATCTTCCGGCCGGACCGAGGTGACGGGCGCGAACGTGCTGGTCGCCATCTTTGCCGAACGCGAGTCGAACGCCGCCTATTTCCTGCAGGAACAGGACATGACCCGTTACGACGCGGTCAACTTCATCGCGCATGGCGTGGCGAAGGACCCGTCCTATGGCGAGGCCCGCTCGGTGTCGGGTTCGGATGAGCCGCATCACGAAACGCCCAAGGCCGAGGCGGGCGAGGCGAAGGAATCCGCCCTGTCGAAATACTGTGTCGATCTGAACGTCAAGGCGCGCAAGGGCGACGTGGACCCGCTGATCGGGCGGGAGGCAGAGGTCGAGCGCTGCATTCAGGTCCTGTGCCGCCGCCGCAAGAACAACCCGCTTCTGGTGGGCGATCCCGGCGTGGGCAAGACCGCGATTGCCGAAGGGCTGGCGTGGAAGATCATCAACGGCCAGACGCCCGAGATCCTGGCTTCGGCCACGATCTACAGCCTCGACATGGGGGCGCTGCTGGCCGGCACCCGCTATCGCGGTGACTTCGAGGAACGCCTGAAAGCCGTCGTCAAGGAGATGGAGGATCACCCCGACGCGATCCTGTTCATCGACGAGATCCACACGGTGATCGGTGCCGGTGCAACCTCCGGCGGCGCGATGGATGCGTCCAACCTGCTGAAACCCGCGCTGTCGGGCGGCAAGCTGCGCACCATGGGCTCGACCACCTATAAGGAGTTCCGCCAGCACTTCGAAAAAGACCGCGCGCTGAGCCGCCGGTTCCAGAAAATCGACGTGAACGAGCCTTCGATCCCGGATTCGATCAAGATCCTGATGGGCCTGAAACCGCATTTCGAAGATCACCACGACCTGCGCTACACCAACGACGCGATCAAGACGGCGGTGGAGCTGGCCGCGCGGTATATCAACGACCGCAAGCTGCCGGATTCGGCCATCGACGTGATCGACGAGGCGGGCGCGGCACAGCATCTGGTGTCGGATTCCAAACGCCGCAAAACCATCGGCGTGAAGGAGATCGAGGCCGTCGTCGCGAAAATCGCCCGCATCCCGCCGAAGAACGTCTCGAAAGACGATGCCGAAGTGCTGCGCGATCTGGAGCCGACGCTGAAACGCGTGGTCTTCGGTCAGGACAAGGCGATCGAGGCGCTCGCATCGGCGATCAAGCTGGCCCGCGCGGGTCTGCGAGAGCCGGAGAAACCCATCGGCAACTATCTGTTCGCTGGGCCGACGGGTGTGGGGAAAACCGAGGTGGCAAAGCAACTTGCCGGCACCTTGGGCGTGGAACTGCTGCGTTTCGACATGTCGGAATACATGGAGAAACACGCCGTCTCGCGTCTGATCGGTGCGCCTCCGGGCTATGTCGGCTTCGATCAGGGCGGCATGCTGACGGATGGCGTGGACCAACACCCCCATTGCGTGCTGCTGCTGGACGAGATGGAGAAGGCGCACCCGGATGTCTACAACATCCTGCTGCAAGTGATGGATCACGGGAAGCTGACCGACCATAACGGCCGTCAGGTGGACTTCCGCAACGTGATCCTGATCATGACCTCCAACGCCGGTGCGTCGGAAATGCAGAAATCGGCGATCGGCTTCGGCCGCGACCGGCGCGAGGGCGAGGATACCGCCGCGATCGAGCGGACCTTCACGCCCGAGTTCCGCAACCGTCTGGATGCCGTCATCTCCTTCGCGCCTTTGGGCAAAGAGGTGATCCTGCAAGTGGTCGAGAAGTTCGTGCTTCAGCTTGAGGCGCAGCTGATGGATCGCGGCGTCCATATCGAACTGACCCCCGCCGCAGCCGCATGGCTGGGCGACAAGGGCTACGACGACAAGATGGGCGCGCGTCCGCTGGGCCGGGTGATCCAGGAAAACATCAAGAAGCCGCTGGCCGAGGAACTTCTGTTCGGCAAGCTGGTCAAAGGCGGCGTGGTGAAGGTCGCGGTGAAGGACGACAAGATCGAACTGCAGATCGAGGAGCCGTCCAGCCCCCGCATCACCAAACAGAAACCGCCGCTTCTGACGGCCGAGTAAAGGAAAGGCCCCCGCAAGGGGGCCTTTTCATTTCAGGCGCGGCGCATTCGCCAAGGGGAGCGGCCCGAACCGCACGACCCCGTCTGCCAGCGTCAGCGGCATTTCCACTGCATCGCCATTCGCCATCATGCGGAACCCGCCCTCCAGCGTCTCGGCCCGGTTTTCTGGGATCAGCCCGGCCTTGACCGCCGCATCCAGCGCGGCGGGCCAATCCTCGACCCGCAGCAGCATCTGCCCTGCGGCGAAGCCGTCGGCATCCGCCGTCACATCGCCCGACACCTGCACAGAGACATCGCCGAACCGCAGCACCGCCTGCGTCAGCGACAACGCATCCAGCGGCATCTCCACGGGCCGTTCATCCACCGGCAGGTCGGCCACCACGGGCGCAAGCGTCACGGTGCCGTTCGCGGTGAAGCTGCCGCCACGAAGATCCACACCCGGCGCGGTCAGGCCAAGGCCTGCGATTTCCAGCGCGACTTCGTGGATCGCACCTTCCGTGACGCGGCTGCCCCAGCGGAAGCTGTCCGCAAGCGCCTCGCCATCGGGAAGGGTCGCGCGGATGCTCTCGCCCGTCGCGGCGGTCCGCACGGGGGCAAGGTCCAGCCCGACCCGGACCGACCCTTTCAGTCCCGTCGCGGCGACGGCCACATCGCCCAGCGGCGTTTCCACCACCTGATCGTCCGGCAAGGCAAAGATCACATGCGTCGGGTTGTAGGACAGCGCGAAGATCTGCGCGAAGGGCGCGCGCCAGCCCCAGCCCGTCTGCGGATCGGCGATATGCGGCGCGGTCACGGTCAGATCGAAGCGGCTGGGAAAGCCCGTGACCGACAGCGCCTCGCGCTCGGCCACCAGCCCTTCGGCCTGCTGCGCCGCGAACCAATCCTCCGCGCCCTTGCGGAACATATGCGATCCGACGAACCAGTAGCCGCCGTAAGCCACAGCCGCCACCAGCACACTGCCCAGAACCACCCGCATTGCCAAACGCCTTCCCCCGTTGATAAGCCAGCCTTTACATGCGCCCGAAAGGAAGGACCAGCGGATGACGGAACGGCTCTGGGTCTTCGGCTACGGCTCGCTCATCTGGAACCCGTGCTTTCCGGTGGAACGGCAGGTGGTGGCGCGGCTGGATGGCTGGCACCGCAGCTTCTGCATGTGGTCGATCCACTATCGCGGCACCGAAGACGCGCCGGGGCTGGTGCTGGCGCTGGACGCGGCACCGGGGGAAAGCTGCGCCGGCATTGCGTTTCTGGTCACCGCCGGCGCCGAGGAAGCGGCGATGGCAGAGCTGCGCGCGCGGGAATTGGTGTCTTCGGCCTATCTGGAAACCACGGTCACGGTGCGGGGGCCGGAGGGGGTGATCGACTGCATCGCCTATGTCATCGACCCCGCGCATCCCCAATATTGCGGCGGGATGCCGTTGGCGGATCAGGCGGCGATCATCGCGCGCGCGACCGGGCTGATGGGGCCGAACCGCGACTATCTGCACAATACCGCGCTGCATCTGGACCAGCTTGGCATTCCTGACGAGGATATTCACCAACTTGCGCGGATGGTGGACGAACTCTCGCCTTGAGTGTCCGCGCCGCCCGCGCCTATTGTAAGGCGAAATTCAGGAACGGCGAGCCGTGGAAAAATCCTTCAACGCGATCCGTCCGGGCCCGCTGACCCGACCGGACAAATTCTTTACCCAACCCCTGCGGCAACTGCTGCTGATGACGCTGGTGATGGCGCTGGTTATCGGTGGCATCGTCTTTGCATGGGATCACCTTTGGCCGCTGTTTCAGGCGAAACCGTGGCTGAACGGCTTCATCGCCGCGGTCTTTGCAATCGGCGTCGGCACCTGCTTCTTCCACGTCATTCGCCTGATGCAGTCGATCACCTGGATCGAGGCCTTCGTGCAGCAGCGCGGCGTGCAGTCCGAACCGCCCGCGATGCTGGTGCCGCTGGCCGCGCTTTTGCGCTCGCGCACGAACCGCAGCCATATCTCGGCCTCCTCCTCTCGCTCGATCCTCGAATCCGTCGGCACCCGTCTGGATGAATCGCGCGAGATTGCACATTACCTTGGCAGCCTGCTGATCTTCCTCGGGCTTCTGGGCACCTTCTTTGGTCTTGCGACGACGGTTCCGGCGCTGGTCGAAACCATCCGCAGCCTGTCGCCCGCCGAAGGCACGGACGTGACGGGGCCAGAGGTGCTGACCGCGCTGATGACCGGCCTTCAGAACCAGCTTGGCGGCATGGGCACGGCGTTCTCATCCTCGCTGCTGGGTCTTGCCGGATCGCTGGTCGTCGGCCTTCTGGAGATTTTCGCCAGCCACGGCCAGAACCGCTTTCACCAAGAGCTGGAGGAGTGGCTCTCCTCGATCACCCGCATCGGAATGTCGGGCGAAGGCGACGTGGACAGCGTCGGTGCCGTTCTGGCCGAAATGGGCGAGCAGATGGCCGCGACGCAGGACCTGTTCACGCAGGCCGAAGCAAGCCGCGCCGAAAGCGACGCCCGCATCGACGCGCTGGTCGGCGCTGTTGGCTCTCTGGTCACGCGGATCGACACCGACAAGGACGCGCTGGCCCGCATCGCCGCCGCGCTGGAGGCGCAGGCCGCCAAGGACGCACCCCACGCCGATGCCGAATACCGGATGCGTCTGCGGTCGATCGACATGCAGCTTCTGCGCCTGCTGGAGGAGCTTTCCTCGGGGCGGCAGGAAAGCGTGGCGGAATTGCGCGGTGATCTGGCCGCGCTGACCCAAGCCCTGCGGAGGGCATGATGGCACTGTCGCGGCGCGGCGCAAGGGGGCGCGAATCGCAGATCTGGCCGGGCTTCGTCGATGCGATGACCGCGTTGCTTCTGGTGCTGATGTTCGTGCTGACCATCTTTTTGGTGGTGCAATCCGTGCTGCGCGACACCATCACCTCGCAGGATACGGAACTGGATCAGTTGACGGCGCAGGTCGCCTCACTGGCCGATACCTTGGGGCTGGAGCAGCGGAGGGCCGCGCAGCTTTCGACCGATCTGGGCGCGGCACAAGCCGAGGGCACCAGACAGGCGCTGCTGGCCGCGACCCTGACGACCCAGCTTGCCGCAACCCAAGGGCGAATCGCCAGTTTCGAGGAACAGGTCGCTTCGCTTCTGGCCGACCGCGATTCGGCGCGGGGCGAGGTCACGGCCCTGACCGCGACGAAGACCGAATTGGAGGCAGCACAGGCCCGCCTGATTTCCGAACAAGAGGCGCTGAACCTTGCGCTGGCCAAGGCACGGACGGAGGTGGATGCACAGGCCGAACAGGCCCGTCTTGCCGCCGCCCGACGCGAGGCGATCGAAGCGATGCTCGCCGACCTCCGCACCCGGGCCGAGCATAACGAGACGCGCGCCGCCGACGCCCAAGCCGCACTGAACGAGGCGGAGGAGGCGCGATTGGTCGATGCCGCCGCCGCCGAACAGCTGCGTGCCCGGCTGCAGAACTCGCAAGCCGAACTGACGGCGATGAGCCTTTCGCTGGAGGAGCAACGCAAACGGGCCGAGGAAACTCTGACCTTGCTTGCCGCCGCCCAGACCGAGGCCGCCCGCAACGCCCGCGGCACCACGCGCCAGGCCGACCTTCTGGCCACGGCCGAGGCCGCGCTGGCGCAGGAACGCTCCAAATCCACGGATTCCGAACGCCAGACCGCCGTGCTGAACCAACAGATCGCCGCGCTCCGCTCGCAGCTTGGTGCGCTTCAGGGCGTGCTGAATGCGCGGGCCGCCGATGCCGATGCGGCAAAGGTGCAGGTGGAAGACCTTGGCGCGCGGCTGAACGTTGCGCTGGCGCAGACTGCCGAAGAACAGCGCCGCCGGGCCGAGTTGGAGGAAGCCGAACGCCTGCGCCTTCAGGACGAGGCTGTGCAACTCGAACGCTACCGTTCCGAATTCTTCGGCCAGTTGCGCGACATTCTTGCTGACCGTCAGGGTGTGCGGATCGTGGGCGACCGCTTCGTTTTCTCGTCCGAGGTGTTGTTCAACACCGGATCGGCGGACCTGTCGCCCGAAGGCCGGGATCAGATCGCGGGTGTCGCGGCGATCCTGCGCGACGTCTCGGCGCAGATTCCCGGCAATCTGGATTGGATCTTGCGGGTGGACGGGCATACCGACGATTTGCCGCTGTCAGGCACCGGCCAGTTCCGCGACAACTGGGAATTGAGCCAGGCCCGCGCCCTGTCGGTGGTGCGGTTCATGCAGGACAGCCTCGGCTTCCCGCCCGACCGTCTGGCGGCGACGGGCTTCGGCCAGTATCGCCCCGTTGCCGAAGGCGCGACCGAAGAAGCCCGCGCGCAGAACCGGCGGATCGAATTGAAGCTGACGGAACGTTAACGACAGTAGGCGCTGCGGCGGTCGGACGGCGTGTCGAAATGCATGTGGTCCTCGTGATACCCGTCGGAACCGGGTCCAAGCGTGGTGCCGAATATCCCGCAGCCGCCCTTGTAGGCAGCAACCATCGCCCGCCCCCGCGCGCCCTTGTTCCAGTCGCCCAGCACGGTGATCGTCTGCCCGTCGCGAAAGGTGATGCCGGACACGTCCACCGCCCTGCCCTTGCCATGTTCGCTGATCTTGGCGCCCGACTGGTTGTTCCGCCCCCGGCAGGTATAGGACCCGGCAATCTGAAGCGCGCGGACCTGCCCGTCCATCGCCGGTTGCAGCACGTCATCCACCCAGGAATTGAGCGCCCGCGCGACCGAGCAATCCACCGTCGCGGGTTGCGACAGCCGCACGCCCGCGACCGCGCGGACCCGCACCGCATCCGGGATGCCGCAGCCGTTCACGCGCGAGGTGACGGGCGCGATCTGCTCTCCCTCGATCCCGCGGACGCCGCAAAGCTGGCCGCGGCGCGGGGCCACGACATCTGTGCCGGGACGCGGGCGGACGATGGCGGCAATCCGCTGCGGTGCGGGCGGGATGCGCAGGTCCAGCGGTTTAGGACGCGGGCGCAGCGACGACGCTTCCTCCTGCATCTCCGGGCGTTGTTTCGGCAGCGGCGATGTGGCGGGCGCCTCGGCCCATGCGGGGGCGCATAAAGCCAATGCCAGAAGCGCCCCGCGCAGGATCATTTCTCGCCCCGTCCGAAATCCGGGGCCGAGGTGTCCTGCCCCGCATCGATGATCCCCCGGCGGATCGCGCGGGTGCGGGTGAAATACTCGTGCAGATGCTCGCCATCGCCCAGCCGGATCGCGCGTTGCAGGGCGAACAGCTCCTCGGTGAAACGCCCGAGGATGTCCAGCGTCGCGGCCTTGTTGGTCAGGAAGATGTCGCGCCACATGGTCGGATCGCTGGCCGCGATACGGGTGAAATCGCGGAAACCGGCGGCGGAATAGCGGATGACCTCGCTGTCCGTCACGCGGCGCAGATCGTCCGCGACCCCCACCATCGTATAGGCGATCAGGTGCGGCGTGTGGCTGGTCACGGCAAGGACCAGATCGTGGTGTGGCGCATCCATCGTATCGACATTCGCGCCCATGCCACGGCACAGATCCTCCAGCCGCCGCAGCGCCGCCGGATCGCAGCCCTCGGGCGGGGTCAGCAGCCACCAGCGATTGCGAAACAGCGATGCAAACCCTGAACGCGGGCCGGAATGCTCGGTCCCGGCCAGCGGGTGACCGGGGATGAAATGGACGCCCTCGGGGATATGCGGGGCCACCGCCTCGATCACGGCCTGCTTGACCGAGCCGACATCGGTGACGGTCGCGCCGGGCTTCAGATGCGGCGCGATTTCCGCCGCCAGATCGCCCATTGCCCCCACGGGAACCGCCAGCACGATCAGATCGGCCCCCGCAACCGCCTCAGCCACGGTATCGCAGACGCGGCACAGGTCGATCTCGCGTGCAGTGGCCCGCGTCTCGGCGCTGCGGGCAAAGCCGGTCACCTCGCCCGCAAGCCCTGCCGCCTTGATCGCATGGGCCATCGACGATGCGATAAGCCCAAGACCGATCAACGCGACGCGGTCATAGATCATCAGCGCAGACCCTTGAACTGCGCGACGGCATGGGCAACCCGGCGACAGGATGCCTCGTCCCCGATGGTGATGCGCAGACAGTTGGGCAGTTTGTAGCTGGCGACACGGCGCACGATCAGGCCCTGCGATTGTAGGAACAGATCGCAGAGCTCTGCCTCCTCGGAATCGGCAAAGCGGGCGAGAATGAAGTTCGCCGTCGAAGTATCAGAAGGCACACCGATTTCCGCCAACGCCTCGGCCAGCCAGACGCGCCAGCGCGCATTCTCGGCCCGGCAGCGGGTGACGAATTCCTGATCGCGGACCGCAGCCTCGGCCACCTCCAACTGCGTGGTCGAAAGGTTGAACGGCCCGCGGATGCGGTTCAGCACATCGACGATGGCCTTCGGCCCGTAACCCCAGCCGATCCGCAGCCCGCCAAGGCCATAGATCTTGGAAAAGGTCCGCGTCATGAACACGTTCGATCGCGCCTCGACGATGCCAAGGCCGCCGTCATAGCCTTGCACATATTCGGCATAGGCCCCGTCCAGAACCAGGATCGCCTGCGGCGGCAGACCCGCGGCCAGACGCGCGATCTCGGCCTGCGAAATCATCGTGCCGGTGGGGTTGTTCGGGTTGGCAATGAAGACCAGCTTGGTGCGCGGCGAACAGCCCGCCAGCAGCGCATCCACATCCGTCGTCCGCTCGCGCTCCGCCACCTCGACCGGGGTCGCCCCGACCGCCAGCGCCGAGATGCGATACATCAGAAAGCCGTGTTCGGTAAACAGCACCTCGTCCCCCGGCCCGGCATAGGCCTGGCACAGGAAAGTGATGATCTCGTCCGAGCCGACACCGCAGATCACGCGACCCGCATCCAGCCCGTGCACCTCGGCAATGGCCTGACGCAGGCTGGCATGGTCGGTGCCGGGATAGCGGTGAAGCTGGTGGACCGACCGCAGGAACACTTCCTTTGCACGCTCGGACGGGCCGAACGGGTTTTCGTTGGACGAAAGCTTCAGCGCGTTGGTCATGCCCGCGACGTGGCTTTTCCCGCCCTCATAGAGCGCGATGTCAAGAATGCCCGGCTGCGGACGTATGGCGTCGATCATGTCTCAGGTTCCCTCGTGCCCCCGGGTTCTAGCCGCCGGGGGCAGGTCGCGCCAGCAGAAAGACGCTCAATACTTAGACTTGGACGCCAGCCAGTCCATCAGCGCCATCAGAACACCCGAAACGACGAAGGTCAGGTGGATCACCACCAGCCAGAACAGCACCGGATCGTTCATCAGCGGCGTGAAGTCCGTCTCGCCGATCTCCATGAACCGCTTCAGCAGGTGGATGGCGGAAATCGCCACGATCGAGGCGATCAGCTTCATCTTCAGCCCCGAGAAATCCACCGTCCCCATCCAGCCCGGACGGTCGACATCGGCATCGCCGATATCCAGCTTGGACACGAAGTTCTCGTATCCCGAGAACAGCACGATCAGCAGAAGGTTCGCCGCCAGCGACAGATCGATCAGCGTCAGGCAGACGAGGATGATCTCCTCGGCCGTCATCGTCAGGGTCTGGGGGGCGTAATAGGCAAGCTGGCGCAGGAAGATGATCGTCAGCATCCCAAGCGCGACGACAAGCCCCAGATACATCGGAGCCATAAGCCACCGCGACGCGAAAAGCAGCCTTTCAAACCGGGCTTCGACTTGGTTTTTTGCAGACATGGTGGATGCTCCGTGGATTCGCGCCGTCATAGCGCGATCCGTTCGCATATGCAGCATGACATTGCACCGCATAGCAAAAGGCCGCCACGGTTTCCCGCAGCGGCCCCTGAAGACGATCCGAACGGGATCAGTTCTTCGCGTAGTATTCGACGACCAGGTTCGGTTCCATCACGACGGCATAGGGCACATCGCCCAGACCCGGCGTGCGGACGAATTTCGCGGTCATCTTCGAATGGTCGACTTCGATGTAGTCTGGAACGTCACGCTCGGTCAGAGCGACGGCTTCCAGCACGATGGCCAGTTGCTTGGACGCCTGCTTGACCTCGACGACGTCGCCTTCCTTCACGCGGTAGGACGCGATGTTCACGCGCTGACCGTTGACGGTGACGTGGCCGTGGTTGACGAACTGGCGTGCGGCAAAGATCGTCGGCACGAATTTCGCGCGATAGACGATCGCGTCCAGACGACGCTCCAGCAGGCCGATCAGGTTCTCGCCGGTGTCGCCCTTGACGCGCTCGGCTTCACCATAGATGCGGCGGAATTGCTTTTCCGTCAGGTCGCCGTAGTAGCCTTTCAGCTTCTGCTTGGCGCGCAGCTGGGTGCCGAAGTCCGACAGTTTGTTCTTGCGGCGCTGGCCGTGCTGGCCGGGGCCGTATTCGCGCTTGTTCACCGGGGACTTCGGACGGCCCCAGATGTTTTCGCCCATGCGGCGGTCGATCTTGTACTTGGCAGAGGTGCGTTTCGTCACCGCTGATCTCCTTCTTGTGTCATGAAGGGCGTTGTCCTTCCCCTTGCGGGTGACAGGCATCCCCTTGCGGGGGCCACCAACACCAACACCACGGTCGCCCGTGGATCGGGGGCTTATACAGCCGGGCGCTGCGGTGTCAACACCGGCACGCGCAATGCGGCGACCGAAATCGCCGCCATTGCCACGACCGTGCAGCCATAGACCGTGACCGTCGTGACGGGGCCGAAGACCGACACCGCCCAGCCCGCCAGAACCGTCGGTCCGGCAAAGCACAGATAGCTGAGCACGAAGAACGCCGACAGAAGCCCCGCGCGGTCGCGATCCTCTGCCATCGGCATCAAAAGCCGCAGCGCCGAGGAAAAGACGCTGCCCTGCCCCAGCCCCGCCACGGCCGTTCCCACGACCAGCGGCACGGCATCGCCCGATATGATCCCCGTCAGCGATCCCGCGATGCCCAGCGTCAGCGCCGCCGCCCCGAAGGCCAGCACCCGCTGCGGCGGATGGCGGCGGGCAATGAAGCTGGACAGCGTCGCCATCGACATCAGTGCCCCGATCACGCTCCCGCCCAGAAGCGGCGATGCAATGCCCGTCGCATCCGCGATCAGCCCCGGCATCAGCGACATGTAAAGCCCGCCCAGCGCCCAGCCCGCCCCCGTGATGGGCATGATCCGCAGCAGCATTCCCCGCGCCGCCCGAGGCACCGCGACCTGCGGCAGCATGGACCGCATGGCCCCCGACCGGGGTGTGCCGGTCTCCGGCATCATCGGCAGCATGACCAGCAGCGCCGCTGCGATCCCCGCCGCCGTCAGGTATGGCAGCACCAGAGGCATCGGCGCATAGGCCGCGACCAGCCCCGCCCCCACCGCGCCGACCGTCAGCCCCGCAAAGGGCGTCACTGCGTTCAACGTCGGGCCAAGACGCGGGTTCGCATCGATGATCGCCGCCCCGCAGGTGGGCAGCGCCAGTCCCACCGCCAGCCCTTGCACAAGCCGCGCCAGCATCAGCGCCTCGAAGCTGCCCGCCGCCGTGAACAGCACCATTCCGGCAAGGTTCATCGCCAGCGCCAGCCCGATCATCGGCTTGCGCCCCAGATGGTCCGAAAGCCGCCCCGCGATCAGAAGCGCGGCCAGCAGCGTGATGACATAGCAGGCGAAGATCATCGTCACATGCACCGAGGTCAGGTGCATATGTTGCTGATAGATGCGATAGAGTGGCGTCGGCACCGCAGACGAGGCCGAAAACAGGCTGGCCGCAACGGAGCCATAGACCGTCATCGCTGACAGGGGAAAGCGTTGCATCCGCGGGCCTCTTAAAGCTAAGTATTTGCGTTAAGTAACGCGGTGGGCGATTCTGCGCAAGGGGGGCGGATGGCGAAGGAAATGCAACGGCAGGGCGGACGCAGCGCGCGGATTCAGGCCGCCGTCCACGCGGCGGTGCGCAGCCTTGGCCCCGGCGCCACCGTTCCCGCAATCGCGGATGCGGCGGGCGTGACCCCATCGACCATCTATCGCAGATGGGGCGATCTGTCGGAGCTGCTGGCGGATGTCGCGGTCGAACGGATGCGCCCCGCCGCGCCCCCTGTCGATACCGGCTCTGCCTATGGCGATCTGGAAGCCTATGCCCTGCAACTGGCGGACGAGATGACGACCGCCGTGGGCCGCCAGATGCTGCGCGATGTGCTGGGCAGCGATTGCGCACCGCAATGCCGCGATTTCACGATGGAGCAGTTGGCGATCATGCAGACCCGTGCCGATGCGCGCGGCGAGCCGTTTCCCGACATGGCGATGGATCTGGTCATCGCGCCGATCCTGATGCGCGTCGTGCACGAGATGCCGGTGGACGAGGATTTCGTCCACCGGCTGATGGTCAGGCTCTGAACGGATCGCGCGGCAGGTCCGACAGGACCTCCGGGCCGTCGGCGCGCAGGATCACGATTTCTTCCAGCCGCAGGCCAAAGCGCCCTTCGAGGTAGATGCCCGGTTCGATGGAGAAGACCATGCCCTCCTCCAGCACCACGTCCGATGTGGCGGTGATGTAGGGTTCCTCGTGGATGTCGATGCCAAGGCCATGGCCGGTGCGGTGAAGGAACCGATCGCCATAGCCCGCGGCCGCGATGACGCCGCGCGCCGCCGCATCCACGTCGCGCGCCAGAACGCCGGGCTTCGCCGTCGTCAGCGCTGCCTGAACGGCTGCATCCACGACGGCATGGATCTCGTCGAAGCCGTCCACCGTCCCGAAAGTGCCCGCGCGTGTCATGTCGCTGGGATAGCCGTCCTTGCGGCTGCCGATATCGACCAGAACGGCCGTGTTCGGCGCCAGCTTGGTCTGTCCGGTGTGGTGATGCGGAAAGGCGCCGTTGCCGCCGAAACAGATGCTGAAGAACTCGGTCCCTGCGCCTTGATCGCGGTAGTATTGCTGGACGACCTCGGCAACCTCGGCCTCGGTGATGCCTTCGCGCAGGCAGGCGAAGGCCGCGCGCATCGCGCCGTCGTTGATGACGGCGTTTTCCTTCAGGATGCGATATTCATCGGCATCCTTGCGACCGCGCAGATGGCCCAGCGTGTTCGACAGGAAGCTGCGGCGCGTGACCTGCACGTTGTCCAGCAGGAGCAGCGCGAAATCGGCGCGCATCGTCTCGTCCAGCGCGACCGTCACCGGACCCGCCGCCCCCGCCAGTGCCAGCAGGTCGCGCAGCGCGCCGACCGGGCCGTCATCGTCGCGCCACGTCACGAAGGGCAAATCGGTCAGCCCCCGCTGGCTGTCCGCATTCAGCGCGGGCATTAGGAACCCGGCCCAGCTTTGCGTCACGATCTGCATCACCGGACGTTCGTCGCCATGCGGATGCAGCCCCGACAGCCACGCCATGTTCGAGGTCGGCCCGACGGCAACCAGATCGGTCCCCGTCTCGGCCATGCGTTTGCGCAGGTTCTGCAGCCTCATGCGCCGATACCCGCGGCACGGCGGCGTTCCACGCGCGCGCGGATGCTGTCGATATTCGCCTCGGGGGTCGCGGCGAACAGGGTGCGGGTATATTGGTGCTGCGGATTGCCGAACACCTCGTCCCGCGTTCCGTATTCCACAACCTCGCCCTTATACATCACCATCACGTTGTCGGCGATGTAACGCACCACCGACAGATCGTGGCTGATGAACACATAGGTCAGGTTGAACTCCTGCTGCAGATCGGCCAGCAGGTTCAGCACCTGCGCCTGCACCGAAAGGTCCAGCGCGCTGACAGGCTCGTCCAGCACCAGAAGGCGCGGGTTCACCATCAACGCGCGGGCAATCGCCAGACGCTGCCGCTGCCCGCCCGAGAACATGTGCGGGTAACGGCCGAAATGCTCGTGCCCCAGCCCGACCTTGACCAGCATCGCCATCGCTTTTTCGCGGCGGGTGGCGGTGTTGTCCTTGGTGTTCAGCAGAAGCGGCTCCATCAGCATGTCGCCGACCTTCTGGCGCGGGTTCAGGCTGCCATAAGGGTTCTGGAACACGATCTGCACCTTGCGGCGCAGTTCGGCGGTCATGCCGAAGGTTTGCGCGGGTTTGCCGTCGATCAGCAGCTCGCCCCCCGAAGGCGGGTCGATCAGCGTGATGATCCGCGCCAGCGTGGATTTTCCGCAGCCGGATTCGCCGACGATGGCGAGGGTCTTGCCCTCCTCGACGCTGAACGAGATGCCCTTCAGCGCGCGGACGCTGCCGGCCTTCTTGAACAGCCCGCCCGAGGTGACATAGTCGCGGATGATGCCCTTGGCTTCGATTACTGCGGTCATTGCTGGCCCTCCAGCGCGGCCATGTCCACGAAATCGGACACGGTGGACAGACGATCCCCGGTGGCATTTTCGGGCAGCGCCGACAAAAGCGCCTTGGTGTAGGGGTGCGAGGGGGTCTCGAACAGCTCCAACACGCCTGCCTCCTCCATCTTGCGGCCCTTGTATTTCACGATCACACGGTCTGCCGTTTCGGCCACCACGCCCATGTCATGAGTGATCATGATCATTCCCATGCCGGTTTCTTCCTGAAGCTTCATCAGCAGGTCGAGGATCTGCTTCTGGATTGTCACATCGAGCGCGGTCGTCGGCTCGTCCGCGATCAGCAGCTTGGGCTTGCAGGCGATGGCGATGGCGATCATCACGCGCTGGCACTGCCCGCCCGACATCTGGTGGGGATAGGCGGACAGCTTCTTCTCCGGCTCGGGGATGCCGACGGCGGTGAAAAGCTCCAGGGCGCGTTTGCGGCGCTCGGAGGCGCCAAGGCCAAGATGCGCCCGCAAGGTTTCCTCAAGCTGATAGCCAACCGTGAAGCACGGGTTCAGCGAGGCGATCGGCTCCTGAAAGATCATCGAGATCTCCTTGCCGATGATCGCGCGACGCTCGGACGCGGGCATGGTCAGCAGGTCGCGCCCGTTGAAGGTCATCGCATCGGCCGTAACCTTGGCCGTCTTCGGCAGCAGGCCCATCGCCGCCAGCATCGACACGGATTTGCCCGAGCCGGACTCGCCCACGACGGCCAGAACCTCGCGTTCATGCACCTTAAGGTCCAGCCCTTTGACCGCGTGGAACATGCCGGTCGAGGTCGCGAAGCTGACGTTCAGGTTGCGGATTTCCAGAAGTGCCATGTCAGCTCCGCTTCAGTTTCGGGTCCAGCGCGTCGCGCAGACCGTCGCCAACGAGGTTGATCGCCAGCACCGTGATCAGGATCGCAAGGCCGGGGAAGGTCACGACCCACCAGGCGCGCAGGATGAACTCGCGCGCCTCGGCCAGCATGGTGCCCCATTCCGGCAGCGGCGGCTGCGCGCCCATACCAAGGAAACCAAGCGCCGCCGCGTCCAGAACCGCATTGGAGAACGACAGCGTGCCCTGCACGATCAGAGGGGCGACGCAGTTCGGCAGGATCGTCTTGAACATCAGCCGCAGCTTGCCGGCGCCGGAGACGCGCGCGGCCATGACGTATTCCTTGTTCTTTTCCGCCATCACCGCCGCGCGGGTCAGACGGGCGAAGTGCGGCTGCAAGACGATGGCGATGGCGATCATCGCATTCATCAGCCCCGGCCCAAGGATTGCCACCATCACCAGCGCCAGAAGCAGCGACGGAAAGGCAAGGATCACGTCCATGACACGCATGATGACCGCATCGACCCAGCCCCCGAAGAAGCCGGAGATGAGGCCAAGGATGATCCCCCCGAACAGCGCGATGGTCACGACGACCACGCCGATGATCAGCGATTGCTGCGCGCCGAAGATCAAGCGCGAAAGGATGTCGCGGCCCACCGCGTCGGTGCCTAGCAGGAATTGCGACGTGCCGCCCTC
Source organism: Falsirhodobacter xinxiangensis (assembly GCF_004959935.1). Classification (GTDB taxonomy): domain Bacteria; phylum Pseudomonadota; class Alphaproteobacteria; order Rhodobacterales; family Rhodobacteraceae; genus Falsirhodobacter; species Falsirhodobacter xinxiangensis. The sequence goes on from NZ_SMYN01000001.1 coordinate 248,755, forward strand.
CTGCCACGAGGGCGGGGTCAGAAAGAAGTCGCGATACTGGTGCACGGGGCTGTGCGGGGCCAGAACCGGCGCGAAAACGGCAGTGAAGACCAGCAGCGCGAAGACGCACAGGCCGATCACCGCGCCACGGTTTTCGCTGAAATAGAACCAGAACTCGCGCAGCGGTCCGGGGGTGGTTGCAGGTTTCGTCGTCATTTGCCCCTCACGAATGCCGGATGCGCGGGTTGATCACGCCGTAAAGCAGATCGACCAGCAGGTTCACGATCATCACGACCCCCGCCATCAGCAGCAGGCCGCCCTGAACGGATGGGTAATCGCGGCGCGAGATCGAATCGATCATCCATTTGCCGATGCCCGGCCAGGAAAAGATCGTCTCGGTCAGAATCGCGCCGGCCATGACGACGCCGATCTGCAGACCGATGGTGGTGATGACCGGGATCAGCGCGTTGCGCAGCGCGTGGATGCCGACGACGCGGAAGGGCGACATGCCCTTGGCGCGGGCGGTGCGGACGTAATCCTCGGACAGCACCTCCAGCATGGCCGACCGCGACTGGCGCGCGATGACCGCCATCGGGATCGTGGCCAGCACGACGCTTGGCAGGATCAGGTGTCGCAGCGCGGATGTGAATGCCCCGCTCTGCCCCGACATAAGACTGTCGATCAGCATGAAGCCGGTGCCGTTCGGGAAGAAGTAAAGCAGATCGATCCGCCCGGAAACCGGCGTCCACCCCAGCATCCCCGAGAAGAAGATGATGAGCAGCAGACCCCACCAGAAGATCGGCATGGAATACCCGACCAGCGCGGCACCCATCGACACCTGATCGAACACGGACCCGCGCTTGATCGCCGCGAAGACGCCAAGAGGAATGCCGATGATCGTGGCAAGGATGACGGCGCAGAGGCCAAGTTCGACCGTCGCGGGGAACAACGCGAAGAACTCGCCCAGCACCGGGCGGCGCGTCGCCAGCGAGGTGCCGAAATCGCCCTGGAACAGCCCCATGACGAAATCGAGGTATTGCACCACCACGGGCCTGTCATAGCCCAACTGGGCGGTCAGCTGCGCGTGCCGTTCCGGGGTGATCCCCCGCTCGCCCGCCATAAGCAGCACCGGATCGCCCGGCAGCAGCCGAACGAAACTGAATGCGACCACCGTGATCCCGATGAAGGTCGGGATCAGATAGGCCAGCTTGCCAACAAGAAATCTGATCATCGGTTTCCGGAAAGTTGGAGGCGCGCCGGACCAAAGGCCCGACGCGCCGTAAGGTAGAACGGAACGCTTACTCGGCGATATCGACGCCGGTAAAGTTGTGCGTGCCCAGCGGGTCCATGATGTAGCCGGTCACTTTGGACGACATCGGCATGAACACGGTCGAATGCGCCAGCGTGGCCCAGGGGTTCTCGCGCTTGAAGACGACCTGCGCTTCTTCGTAAAGCTTGGTGCGCTCGGCTTGGTCCGAGGTCACCTTGGCCTGTTGCAGCAGGTCGTCGAACTCCTTGTTGCACCATTGGGCGCGGTTCGCACCGCCATCGCCCGTCGCGGCGCAGCCCAGAAGCACGGCAAGGAAGTTGTCCGGATCGCCATTGTCGCCCGTCCAGCCGAGGATCACCGCACCTTCGCGGTTCGGCTCGGTCGATTTCGCCAGATACTCGCCCCATTCATAGGAGACGATGTTCACGTTCACGCCGACGGCTGCGAAATCCGACTGGATCATCTCGGCCACGCGGCGGGCGTTCGGCATGTAGGGACGCTGCACCGGCATCGCCCAGACTTCCATGGTCAGGCCTTCGGCACCCTGTTCGGCCAGGATCGCCTTGGCACCTTCGGGGTCGTAGGGCGTATCCTCGACCGCGTCGTTATAGGACCACATGGTCGGCGGGATCGGGTTCTTGGCGACCGTGCCGGTGCCTTGGAACACGGCGTCCACGATGGCCTGCTTGTTCATCGCCATGTTCAACGCGCGGCGAACCTCGGCATTGTCGAAGGGCGCGACGGTGGTGTTGTAGGCAAGATAGGCGACGTTCAGACCCGGCTGCTCCATCACCTCAAGACTGTCATTGCCCTTCAGCGCCTCGATATCGGCGGGCGCGGGATAGGGCATGATGTGGCATTCGCCCGCTTCCAGACGCTGGCGGCGCACTGCCGGATCGGGGGTGATCGCAAAGACCAGATCGTCGATCTTCTCGCGGCCCTTCCAGTAGTCGTCATGCGCGGCGTAACGGATCACGGCATCGGGCTGGTAAGCGACGAACTTGAACGGCCCGGTCCCGATCGGGGCGGAGTTCAGCGCGGCCATGTTGCCCGAGGCTTCCAGCTGGTCGGCATATTCCTTGGACACGATCGAGGCGAAGCTCATCGCGATATTGGCAAGGAAGGGCGCTTCGGGACGGTTCAGCACGAACTTCACCGTCAGGTCGTCGACCTTCTCGATGTCCTTGATCAGCGTCGGCATTTCCATGCCGTTGTAATATTCATAGCTGATCCCCGGCAGATACTGGTTCCACGGGTGATCGGCAGACGCCTGACGCAGGAACGAAAAGATCACGTCATCGGCGTTCAGATCGCGCGTCGGGGTGAAATAGTCGGTCGTGTGGAATTTCACGCCCGGACGCAGTTTGAAGGTGTATTCCAGCCCGTCTTCCGACACCTCGAAGCTTTCGGCCAGCGAGGGGATGACGTTCGTGGTCCCGAGGTCGAATTCGACCAGACGGTTGTAAAGCGCCTTGCCCGACGCATCGAGCGTGGTGCCAGCCGTATAGGGCGCGGCATCGAACCCTTCGGGCGAGCCTTCCGAGCAATAGACCAGCGTTTTGGCATGGGCCCCGGCTGCGGCCATCACCGCAAGCGTGGACGCCGCCAGAAGATGGGCGAACTTCATGAATGAACCTCCAGTATTGGCGCGGGTGGGCCCGCTGCCGTTCTTGTGATCGGGAAGATTGCGGAATGATTTTCGCATTTCCCCCCGAATGCAAGGCGCATTACCCCCGGCAAAGGTGTCAGACAAGTCGATTTTCGGCAAAATGATGCGGCAGCGACAAGTTGACGTAGCGTAAAGCCCGCATTGCCCGGCGCGCGCGGGAAGGTTATTTCACCCGCCATGACAGTCAATCTTCTGAAACTTTGCGTCGGGGCCGAAAAGGTCGAAGACCTTGTCCATTGGCAGCGCACGCGCTGGCAGGGCGAGGCGCCGCGCCACGTCACCCGCATGTGGCCCAAACGCGAGGCCGAGCTTCTGGAGGGCGGTTCGCTTTACTGGGTTTTCAAGGGCTTGGTGCTGGCACGGCAATCCCTGACCGGGCTGGAACGCGTGGAGGGCGCGGATGGAATCGCCCGCTGCGCCCTGATCCTCGATCCGCGAATCGTTCGGACCGAGGCGCAGCCGCGCCGGGCGTTTCAGGGGTGGCGCTATCTCGACCCCAAGGACGCCCCTGCCGATCTGCCCGAGGGGCGCGACGAGGAGGAGTCCCTGCCCCCCGCGCTGGCCAAGGCGCTGGCCGAAATGGGGCTGCGCTAGGCCGGTCCGAAGGCGTCGGGGGCCGACAGGCCCAGCTTGCCCATCAGCTCCGCCATCGCAGGGGCCGCATCCCAATTCGCCGCGCGCGAGGCGAACAGCGTCGCCTGCGACTTATGCACCACCGCATCTTCCAGTATCTTCAGATGGTTGGCGCGCAGCGTCTCACCGGTCGAGGTGATGTCGGCGATCGCTTCGGCGGTCAGGTTGCGGATCGTGCCCTCGGTCGCGCCCTGGCTGTCGACAAGCTGGTAATCCGCGATGCCGTTCTCGGTCAGGTAATCGCGGACCAGCCGGTGATACTTGGTCGCGATCCGCAGCCGGAACCCATGCGTGCGGCGGAAGCTGGATGCTGCCGCATCCAGATCGTCCAGCGTGTCCACATCCACCCAGCAGGCCGGGACCGCGATGATCAGGTCCGCATGGCCGAAGCCAAGCGGCGCAAGTTCGACCACCTGCATCGCCCAATCCGCCAGCTTGTCGCGCACGAGGTCCGAGCCCGTGACGCCCAGATGGATGCGCCCCGCCGCCAACTCGCGCGGGATCTCTCCCGCCGACAGCATCACGAGTTCGATCCCGTCCACGCCCTCGACCGCGCCGGAATACTCGCGCTCCGCCCCGTCGCGGCGCATGGCGACTCCGCGCGCGCCGAACCAGTCGAAGGTCTTCTCCATCAGCCGCCCCTTGGACGGCACGCCGATCTTCAACATCACGCGGCCCTCAACTCTGCGACCATGTGCGGGCGCACGATGCCGCCCACCGCCGGAATCGACCGCCCCTGCCCCAGCACCTTCGTCAGCGCGTCATAGCGCCCACCCGACGCGACCGGCGGCAAGCCCCGGTCCGCCGCGTGAAAGCTGAAGACGAAGCCGTCGTAGTATTCCAGCGTGGCCCGGCCATGCGTCACCTCGAACGGCAGGGTGTCGGTGTCGATCCCCCGCGCCCGCAGCGCACGCAGACGGTCCGCGAATCGGTCCACCGCATCGCCGATCTGGGGCAGATCGACCTCCATGTCGCGCAAACGTTCAAGAGCCTCGGTCGCCGGGCCGGACAAGGTCAGCAGATCGTCCAGCGCCGCAGCCTCTCGTGTCGGAATCGGCGCGGTGCCGGCATCCTCGGCCAGCGCCTTCACACGGGCTGCGATCTCCTCCAGCCCACGCAAGCCGATCTGCGGACCAGACTTGGGCAGCTTGCCCGACTCGATGGCCTGAAGCAGCCGCGTGCGGGCGGGATGGGGCGGAACCTTGCCGGAAAAGCGGTCCAGCAGCAGGCGGAACCGCTTGGGACGCCAGACATGGCGCAACAGCGCCGCGCGCCGCGTTTCGGTCGTGGAAAGCCCACGGACCGCCGCGGTGAGGATACCGATATCCCCCGTCGCGGGCGTCAGGTGCAGCCCTTCCAGAAGCGTGGCGAAAAGCGCGAACACCTCGGCATCCGCCTCCTCGGGGGCGGTGCGGTCGAACACCTCGAACCCGACCTGAAGGTATTCCGAGGCGCGGGGCAGCAGGTGGTCCTGCTTGCGGAACACCTCGCCCATATAGGTGTAGCGCGCGGGGTCCGCCCCATGCGCCATATGGGTCTGCACCACCGGAACGGTGAAATCCGGGCGCAGCATCATCTCGCCGCGCAGGGGGTCCTGCGTGACATAGGCGCGGGCGCGGATATCCTCGCCATAAAGGTCCAGCAGGGTTTCGGCTGGCAGCAGAATATCGGCCTCCACCGGCTCCGCCCCTGCGGCGCGAAAGGCGGCAAACAGCCGCTCGGCCTCGGCCCGCGTTTCGGCTTTCATGAAAGCATCTTCCGAACCTCGGCCACCAGATCGGCGCGGGGGATTTCAACCTGTGCGGGGCGGGACTTCCACTCCTCAAGGCTCGCGCCCTCGGCGATCTTCGCGCCAAGGATCAGGTCCTTCAGGATGACGCTTCCCTTCGCCGCCTCGTCCCCGCCCTGGATGACAGCGACGGGAGACTGGCGTTTGTCGGCATATTTCAACTGGTTGCCGAAGTTCTTTGGATTGCCCAGATAGACTTCGGCCCGGATACCCGCGTTGCGCAGATCGGCGGCCATGGCCATGTAATCGGCCATCCGGTCACGATCCATGACGGTGACGACGACCGGACCCTGCGCCTCGGTCCCCATGCGGCCCTTGGCCCGCAGCGCGGCCAGCAGACGGTCCACACCGATGGACACGCCGGTCGCGGGCACGGATTGGCCCGTAAAGCGCTTGACCAGATCGTCATAACGTCCGCCGCCCGAAACCGAGCCGAACTGACGCTTGCGGCCCTTTTCGTCGAGGATTTCGAAGGTCAGCTCCGCCTCGAACACCGGCCCGGTATAGTAACCCAGACCGCGCACCACCGACGGATCGACCTCGATCCGGTCGGAGCCATAGCCCTGGCGGTCGAGCAGTTCCGCGATCTGCTCAAGCTCCTGCACGCCTTCGAGGCCGACGACCGAAGCGCCGACGAGTTCGCGCAGCCGGTTTGCTGTGTCGGCACCGGTCGCACGCTTGGCTGACATGAAGCCCATGACCACCTCGGCCTGCTCGGCCGACAATCCCGCGCCCTTGGTGAAATCGCCGCTCTCGTCCCGCCGCCCTTCGCCCAGCAGCGCGCGGACCCCCGCATCGCCCAGACGGTCCAGCTTGTCGATGGCGCGCAGGACGATCCCGCGTTCGTCCACGAAACGGTCGGGGTCGGAGGGGTCCAGAACGCCCGCAACCTCCATCACGCCGTTCAGAACCTTGCGGTTGTTGACCCGCACCAGATAGTCGCCACGCGGAATGCCGACCGTTTCCAGCGCATCCGACAGCATCGCGCAAATCTCGGCATCCGCCGCGACGGACGCGGTGCCAACCGTATCGGCGTCGCACTGATAGAACTGGCGGAAACGCCCCGGCCCCGGCTTTTCATTGCGCCAGACCGGACCCATCGCGTAACGGCGGTAAGGGCTGGGGAGGTCGTTGCGGAACTGCGCGGCGACCCGGGCCAGCGGTGCGGTCAGGTCGTAGCGCAGGGCCAGCCACTGCTCGTCCTCGTCCTGCCAGCCGAAGACGCCTTCATTCGGGCGGTCGACGTCGGGCAGGAACTTGCCCAGCGCCTCGACCGTCTCCACCGCCGACGTCTCCAGCGGATCGAAGCCATAGCGATGATAAACCTCGGCGATGGCATCGAGCATGGCCTTGCGTTCGGTGACGTCTGGGCCGAAATAGTCACGGAAACCCTTGGGGGCTTCAGCGCGCGGGCGGCGGGGGGACTTGTCCTTGGCCATGATCGGAGCCTTCGCTATTCTTCGCACATGGGCCTTATCGGATGGGGCGCATGGCGGCAAGCCGCGAGGGGCAGATGGACCGGACTGAGAAGCTGGAAGAACAGATCGCGCATCTGACACGCACGGTGGACGAGTTGTCCGAGATCGTCGCCCGGCAGGAACGCGAGCTTGCATTGACGACCCGGCGCGTCGGGCTCCTACTGGAGCGCGAGGCCGAACGGCAGGCGGACGAGGGTGGGACGATCCCGCTGGCCGACCAGCGCCCGCCGCACTGGTAGAGCGCCCTCGGGGGGCATCGAGCCCCCGCTCGGGCGCGGCCGCAGCGGCGGCCCTTGCGCTTTATCCGCAGCGGTGGTCTGAGAGGCCCATGCAGGCGTTTCGCAAAATCGACTGGATCTCGACCCTGACGACCCTTGCAATCGGGTTCGCAGGGGGCACCCTGGCGCATGCGCTGCATCTGCCGCTCGCCTATCTGATGGGATCGCTGCTGGCCGTGGGAATAACGGCCGCGCTGGAACTGAGACCCTTCAAACGCACCGTCTTCGTTCCGCCGACATTGAGGATGATCTTCATCCCCATCATCGGCGTCGCCATCGGCGGCAACTTCACCCCGCAGGTGCTGGCGCAGATGCCCGGCTGGTGGCCCAGCCTTCTGGCGCTGCTGCTTTACATCCCGCTGGCGCATTGGCTCGGCTATCGCTTCTATCGCCGTTTCGGGCCGCTGCCCCCCGCCACCGCCTATTTCGGCGCGGTTCCGGGCGGGCTGATCGAATCCGTCATGCTGGGCGAGGAAGCGGGCGCCGATCCCCGCCTGCTGGTTCTGCTGCAATTCCTGCGACTGATCCTCACGATCTTCCTCGTGCCGCTGGCCTTTCTGGTGCTGACCGACATCCATGTGGCCGCAGGCATGCCGATGAAGGGCGGCGGGTCGATGACGCTGGCCGATCTTGCGATTCTGACGGCGGCCGGCGTCACCGGGGTGTTGATCGCGACCCGTCTGCGCTTCCCCGCCGCGCCGATGACGGGGGCGATTGCCATGTCCGCCATCGTCCATATCGCCGGGTTCACCGATGCCACGCCCCCCGGTTGGGCGATCGCCGGAACGCAGATGGTGGTCGGAACCGTGCTCGGCGCGCGGTTTGCCGGCCTTCCCCGCGCGCATCTGTGGCTGGCCGGACGCCTTGCATTCATCAACGTGGCCATGGGGCTGGCACTCGCCTCGCTCTTCGCGTTCGTGCTGTCGCACCTGACCGCCCTGCCCGCACCGGCGATCTTCCTCGCCTTCGCCCCCGGTGGCCTGACCGAGATGAGCCTCATCGCCCTTTCGATCCAGCTCAGCGTCGTTTACGTGACCGCCCACCATGTCGCCCGCATCGTGCTGAGCGTGACGGTCGCCAAAGCCTTCGCGCACCGCATCCCGAAAGGGTGACGCCTGCCGCAAGGCAGGCCGCGGGGCTCGACGGCATCGCAGATGCCCGAGAGCGTCGCGCCCCCGCTACAGATCCTCGACCAGCACCACGCCCTGCATCGCCTTGATCGCGCCTTTGATCTGCGGCGTCACGGGGTACCGCTCGCGCAGCCGCAGGTCGATCTCGCGCCCATCGGGATCGGTCACGCAGAACACGATCTCACCCCGCCCCCGTGCGCCCGCTTCCACCCTTGCGAACAGCGCGGCGACCGACGCAGCAGCTTCGGCCCGGTCCAGATGCACCCGGAACCCCTTGCCGCCGCCCTGCGCCGCGACCGAATCGATATCCTCGACCGCCCGCGCCAGAAGCTTCAGCGTGTCGCCCTCCAGATTCGCCTCGACCGTCAGGACCACGTTCTTCCCGGGCTCCAGCAGATCGCGCGCCTGTTCCAGCGTGTCGGAAAACACCGTCACCTCGTAAAGCCCGGTCGGGTCCGAAAGCTGAACGAAGGCGAAGCGGTTGCCCTTGGCCGACTTCCGCTCCTGCCGGGAGCTGACCGAACCCGCCAGCTTCGCCACCATCGCCCCCCGCTCCGCCGCCACCGTCAGCGCCGACAGCGTCATCACGTTCTTGCGGTTGATCGCCGCCATGTAATCGTCCAGCGGGTGCCCGGACAGATAAAAACCGATGGCCTTCATCTCCTCGGCCAGCCGCTCCACCGGCAGCCAGTCGTCGCGCGATCCCATGCGCGGCTCGGGCAGGTCGTCCCCCGCCTCGCCGAACAACGACACTTGGGTCGAAGCCTTCGCATCATGGATCGCCGCCGAATAAGCGACGAGCCCGTCCAGCGCGTCGAAGACCCGCGCGCGGTTGGCGTCCAGCACATCGAACGCACCCGCCCGCACCAGCATCTCCATCGGGCGCTTGCCGACGCGCTTCAGATCCACCCGCCGCGCCAGATCGAACAGCGTCGCGAACGGACGCTCGCCGCGCCCAGCGACGATCATCTTCATCGCCTCGACGCCCACGTTCTTCAACGCGCCAAGGCCATAGACCAGCTTGCCATCCTTCACGCTGAACGTGGCAAGCGAGCGGTTGACGCAAGGCGGAACCGTCTCGATCCCCAGCTTGTCGACCTCGCGCTTATAGACCGCCAGCTTGTCGGTCAGGTCGATATCGCAGTTCATGACGCCAGCCATGAACTCGACCGGATGGTTCGCCTTCAGCCAGCCGGTCTGATAACTGACGACCGCATAGGCCGCCGCGTGCGACTTGTTGAAGCCATAGTTGGCGAATTTTTCCAGCAGGTCGAAGACTTCGCCGGCCTTCTTCGCGTCGATCTTGTGGGTGTCCGCCGCGCCCTTGATGAACTTCGGGCGTTCCTTCGCCATCTCCTCGGCGATCTTCTTGCCCATCGCACGGCGCAGCAGGTCGGCCCCGCCTAGGCTGTATCCGCCCATGACCTGCGCGATCTGCATCACCTGTTCCTGATAGACGATGATACCCTGCGTCTCGGCCAGGATGAAGTCGATGGTCGGGTGGATCGACTCCAACTCCCGCAGCCCGTTCTTCACCTCGCAATAGGTCGGAATATTCTCCATCGGGCCGGGGCGATACAGCGCCACCAGCGCGACGATGTCTTCGATGCAGGTCGGTTTCATGCGCCGCAGCGCATCCATCATCCCCGAGCTTTCGACCTGAAACACCGCGACCGTCTTTGCCGCCGCATAAAGGTCATAGGTCGCCTTGTCGTCCAGCGGGATATGGCCGATGTCGTTCTCGGCCCCCTTGGCGGGCTCATACAGCACTCGCCCATCCGCCGCCTCGTGAAGCTGCCGCCCGCCGCCGCGGATCAGGTCGATCGCGTTCTGGATCACGGTCAGCGTCTTCAGGCCAAGGAAGTCGAACTTCACCAGCCCCGCCGCCTCGACCCATTTCATGTTGAACTGCGTCGCGGGCATGTCCGAACGCGGGTCCTGATACAACGGCACCAGCGCGTCCAGCGGGCGGTCCCCGATCACCACACCTGCCGCGTGGGTCGATGCGTTCCGCAGCAGCCCCTCGACCTGCTGGCCATAGTTCAGGAGGCGCGCGACCACCTCTTCCTTCGCCGCCTCGCGCAGGCGCGGCTCGTCCGCCAGCGCCTTGGTGATCGAAACGGGCTTCACGCCTTCGACGGGGATCATCTTGGACAGACGGTCCACCTGCATGAACGACATCTGCAAGACGCGCCCCACGTCGCGCACCGCCGCCTTGGACAGCAGCGCGCCGAAGGTGATGATCTGCCCCACCTTGTCGCGGCCGTATTTGCCCTGGACGTAGCGGATGACCTCCTCGCGCCGGTCCATGCAGAAGTCGATGTCGAAGTCGGGCATGGACACCCGTTCGGGGTTCAGGAACCGCTCGAACAGAAGTGCATAACGCAATGGGTCCAGGTCTGTGATCGTCAGCGCATAGGCCACGAGGCTGCCTGCCCCCGACCCCCGACCCGGCCCCACGGGAATCTGGTGATCCTTGGCCCATTTGATGAAGTCGGCGACGATCAGGAAGTAGCCGGGAAAGCCCATCTTCTCGATGATGCCCAGCTCGAAATCCAGCCGTGCGTTATATTCCTCGACCGGCGCGGCATGGGGGATCACGGCCAGCCGCGCCTCCAGCCCCGCACGGGCCTGGCGGCGAAGCTCCTCCACCTCGTCCTCGGCAAAGCGCGGCAGGATCGGCGCGCGTTTCGCCGCCTTGAAGGCACAGCGGCGTGCGATCTCCACCGTGTTCTCCAGCGCCTCGGGCAGGTCGGCGAACAGGGCGCACATTTCGGCTTCGGTCTTGAAATAGTGCTGCGGCGTCAGGCGGCGGCGCGGCTGCTGCTGATCGACATAAGCGCCCTCGGCGATGCAGATCAGCGCGTCATGCGCCTCATACATCTCGGCCTTGGGGAAATAGACGTCGTTCGTCGCGACCAGCGGGATCGCCATGTCATAGGCCATCTCGACATGGCCGCGCTCCGACAGCGCCTCGGCGTCGGTCAGCCGCCCACCCTCGCCCGGATGACGCTGAAGTTCGACGTAAAGACGGTCCGGGAACATCGCAGCCATCCGGCGCAGCGTCGCTTCCGCCTTGCCTCGCTGCCCGTTCCTCAACTGCCGCCCCAAAGGCCCGTCCGGCCCGCCCGTCAGGCAGATCAGCCCGGCCGAATGCGTCGCCAACTCCTCCATCGTGACCTGCGGAAGCTGGCCGCCCTTGTCCACATACAGGCACGAGGACAGCTTCATCAGGTTCATATACCCCGCCTCGTCCTGCGCCAGCAGGACCACCGGCGCGGGCGGCACGGGTTTTTCCCCGATCGCCGCCGTCTCGTAGGCAAGCGAGATCTGGCAGCCGACGATGGGCTGTACCCCCGCGCCGCTGGCGGTCACGGAAAACTCCAGCGCGGCGAACATGTTGTTCGTATCGGTCACGGCAACGGCGGGAATGCTCTGGGCGGCGCACAGGCCGACCAGTTTCTTGACCGGCACCGCGCCTTCCAGCAGCGAATATTCGGTATGGACGCGAAGGTGGACAAAGCGGACGGGATTCGACATGGGTATGAGCCTATCCGACGCGCAATGCGGGCGAAAGACCGCCGCGCTTTTCGGCAGGAAAAGAAACTCCTTCAGGAAACACAGGAAACGCCGTGCTTGCCATATGGCCCGCGCAGGCGCTTGATGGTCTGATCGCAGCAATGGCGCGCCGTGCTTTACGCCGCATCGGGCAGCCGCGCCAGGCAACGAAAAGACCGCGGCGGATGACGACATGGAGATCGCGTTTCACCTTAACGGAACGCCCGTCCGGCTGGACGCCCCACCCACCCGAACGCTTCTGGACTGGCTGCGCGAGGATCGCGGCCTGTGCGGCACCAAGGAGGGCTGCAACGAAGGCGACTGCGGTGCCTGCACGGTCATGGTCACGGATGAGGGCGGGGCCAAGGCGCTGAACGCCTGCCTCCTGTTCCTGCTGCAGCTTGACGGCAAGGCGGTCCGCACCGTCGAAGGCATCGCCGCGCCGGACGGCACGCCCCACCCGGTGCAGCAGGCGATGGTCGATCACCACGGCAGCCAGTGCGGCTTCTGCACGCCGGGCTTCGTGATGTCGATGGCGGTCGCGCATTGCACGGGCCGGACGGATCATGACGACGTGCTGGCGGGGAATCTGTGCCGCTGCACCGGATATGCGCCGATCATCCGCGCCGCGCAGGCTGCCGAGGGTGCGCCCGCGCCGTGGCTGGCCGACAGCGCCAAGACGCACCCCGTATCCGTGGACGATCTTGCCGCCGCCTATGCCGCCCGCCCCGACGCCACTTTGATCGCCGGGGCCACCGATGTCGGCCTGTGGGTGACAAAGGACCTGCGCGATCTGCCGGACCCGATCTTTTTGAACCGCGTCACGGACCTTGCGCGGATCGAGATGGGCGAGAGCATCCGTATCGGCGCGGGTGTCACCATCGCCGCCCTGCGCGATGCGATGCGGGACGTGCATCCCTCCTTTGCCGAGATGCTGCGCCGCTATGCCTCGGTCCAGATCCGCAACGCCGCGACCATCGGCGGGAATATCGCCAACGGCTCGCCCATCGGCGACGGGCCGCCCGCGCTGATCGCTTTGGGCGCGACCCTGCATCTGCGCCAAGGGAACGCGCGGCGCGAGATGCCGCTGGAGGATTTCTTCCTCGATTACCGCAAACAGGACCGCCGCCCCGGAGAGTTCGTGGAGGCCGTGACCATTCCGCGTCACGCGCCCGCGCTCCGCTGCTACAAGATTTCGAAGCGGTTCGATCAGGACATCTCGGCCGTTTGCGGCTGTTTCAACGTGACCGTCGAGGGCGGCATCGTCACCGCCGCCCGCATCGCCTTCGGCGGCATGGCGGGCATTCCGAAACGCGCGACGAACGTGGAAAATGCGCTGATCGGCAAACCGCTGACCGCCGACGCCCCGTTCGAGGCCGACTTCACCCCCCTGTCCGACATGCGGGCCAGCGCCGATTACCGCCTGACCGTCGCGCGCAACCTGCTGCGCCGCTATGTCCACGACCTTGCCGGCGATCCGGTTTCGGTGCTGGAGGTCCAGCCATGATGGGCAAGGCCCTGCCGCATGACGCGGCCCCGCTGCATGTTTCGGGCGCGGCGCGCTATGTCGATGACATTCCGGTGCCAGCGGGAACGCTGCATCTGGCCTTCGGGCTGTCCACCGTGGCGCATGGGGATATCCTTTCGATGGACCTGTCGGCGGTCCGGGATGCGCCCGGCGTCGTCGCTGTGATCGACGATCTGGACCCGATGCCCGACTGCTCGCCCTCGATCGGGGACGAGCCGCTTCTGGCGGTCGGGCGGGTCCATTATGTCGGCCAACCGTTGTTCATCGTCGTGGCGGAAAGCCATCTGGCCGCCCGCAAGGCCGCCCGCCTTGGCCGCGTCGAATATGCCGAACTGCCCGCGATCCTGACCGTAGATCAGGCCATGGCCGCGAACAGCCGGTTCGAGAACGGCCCGGTCATCTGGCAGAAGGGCGAGATCCCGCCCGCGCCCCATACCGTTTCCGGCAGCATGGAGGTCGGCGGGCAGGAACATTTCTATCTTGAAGGGCAGATCGCGCTGGCCTTGCCGCAGGAAGGCGGCGACATGGTCATCCACTCCTCGACCCAGCATCCGACGGAAATCCAGCACAAGGTTGCCCACGCCCTGCACGTCCCCATGAACGCCGTGCGGGTCGAGGTGCGGCGCATGGGCGGCGGCTTTGGCGGCAAGGAATCGCAGGGCAACGCGCTGGCCATCGCCTGCGCGGTTGCAGCGCGCGCGACGGGACGGCCCTGCAAGATGCGCTATGACCGCGACGACGACATGGTCATCACCGGCAAGCGCCATGACCTGCGGATCGAATACCGCGCGGGGTTCGACGATGACGGCCGCATCACCGGGGTCGAGTTCCGCCACCTGTTCCGCTGCGGCTGGTCGCAGGACCTGTCGCTGCCCGTCGCCGACCGCGCGATGCTGCATGCCGACAACGCCTATTTTCTGCCCGCCGTGCGGATCGAAAGCCACCGTCTGCGCACCAATACGCAAAGCGCCACCGCCTATCGCGGCTTCGGCGGCCCGCAAGGCGTCATCGGGATCGAGCGGGTGATGGACCACATCGCCCACACCCTTGGCATGGACCCGTTGGAGGTCCGCCGCCGCAACTTCTATCGCGCGATGGGCCATGCGCCGGCCCCCGCGCCGCAACACCCGCAGGCCAGCACGCCCGAGCTGACCTCGCAAGCCGCCGAGGGAGTGCCGCATTCCGCCCCGAAGCCCGACCCCGGCACGGCGCAGACCACGCCCTATCACATGCCGGTCGAGGATTTCATCGGCCACGAACTGGTGGCAAAGCTGGCCGAAACCTCGGATTACCAAGAACGGCGCAAGGCCATCGCGGAGTGGAACGCGAAGAACCCGATCCTGAAGCGCGGCATCGCGCTGACGCCGGTGAAGTTCGGGATCTCCTTCACGCTGACATGGCTGAACCAGGCAGGGGCGCTGGTGCATGTGTATCAGGACGGCTCGGTCCACCTGAACCATGGCGGCACGGAAATGGGGCAAGGGCTGTTCCAGAAGGTCGCGCAGGTCGCGGCGGGCGTCTTCGGGATCGACACGGCGCAGGTGAAGATCACGGCCACCGACACGGGCAAGGTGCCGAACACATCCGCCACCGCCGCATCCTCGGGGTCGGACCTGAACGGCATGGCGGTCAAGGCCGCGTGCGAGACGCTGCGTGATCGGATGGCGGCGTTTCTGGGCGAACGGCACCAGACCACGGGCGTCGCCTTCAAGGACGGGCGCGTGACGGTGGGCGGCGCCGATTACAGCTTTGCCGAGGTTGCGGCGCTGGCCTATCAGGCCCGTGTGTCGCTGTCGGCAACCGGCTTCTATGCCACGCCCAAGATCACATGGGACCGGCTGCGCGGTCAGGGCCGCCCGTTCTTCTATTTCGCCTATGGTGCGGCGGTGACCGAGGTGGTGATCGACACCCTGACCGGGGAAAACCGCATCCTTCGCACCGACATCCTGCACGACACCGGCAGCAGCCTGAACCCCGCGCTGGACATCGGCCAGATCGAGGGCGGATATGTTCAGGGCGCGGGCTGGCTGACGACCGAGGAACTGGTCTGGGATGACAAGGGCCGTCTGCGGACCCATGCGCCCTCGACCTATAAAATCCCCGCCTGTTCCGACCGCCCGCGCGATTTCCGCGTGGCGCTGTGGGGCCGTCCGAACCCCGAGGACAGCATCGGCAGGTCCAAGGCAGTGGGCGAGCCGCCCTTCATGCTGGGAATCTCGGCGTTCATGGCGATCTCGGATGCGATTGCGTCCTGCGGTGCGCGGTATCCGGCGCTGGGCGCGCCAGCGACGCCGGAACGCATCCTGAAGGCGCTGCGCCATGTTTGACCGCAGCGAACTTGCCGCCGCCATCGCGCGGCACGGGCCAGTCATGCGCGTCGTCATCGCCGCCCATGACGGATCGTCCCCGCGCGAGGTGGGTGCGGCGATGCTGGTCTGGGACGGTGGCACCCTTGGCACCATCGGCGGCGGCGCGCTGGAATGGGAGGCGATCCGCGCAGCGCGCGCGGGCCGCACGGGGCTGACCCGACACGCGCTTGGCCCCGCGCTGGGCCAGTGCTGCGGCGGCGCGGTGACGCTTCTGACCGAACGCTATGACTCGGTGCCGGACGGCCCTGTGATCGCGCGCGGGCCGGGGGAAATGCCGCTGGCGGTGAAGCGGATGGTCGCCATCGCCCGCAATCAGGGCGTCCTGCCCCTGCCCGGGCTGGTGCAGGGCTGGATGGTCGAACCCGAGGCGCGGGCGGAACGCGAGCTTTGGATCTGGGGCGCGGGCCATGTGGGCCGGGCGCTGGTCGATGTCATCGCGCCCCTGCCCGGTTTTGCGATCACTTGGATCGACACGTCCGAGGATCGCTTTCCCGAACGCAGCTACACCACCCGCCTCTGGGCCGCCGACCCCGCGCGGCTGGTGCCCCATGCGCCGAAGGGGGCCGAGCACTTGATCCTGACCTATTCCCACGCGCTGGATCTGGAAATATGCCACCGCCTTCTGGGCCACGGCTTCGCCTTCGCCGGGCTGATCGGGTCGCAGACGAAATGGGCGCGGTTCCGAAGCCGCCTCGCCGTGCTGGGCCATGACCCGGACCGGATCACATGTCCCATAGGTGACACTGCCCTTGGAAAACACCCGCAGGCCATTGCCATTGGCGTGGCAGCACAACTATTGAGCAAAAACAAAGCCGAGACGGAGATCGCGGATGACGGGGAGCGAAATTCTGACCGTGGAGGGCCTGACCAAGGCCTATCCCGGCGTGGTGGCCAATAGCGACGTATCCTTCAAGATCCGTCCGGGCGAGGTTCACGCGCTGCTGGGCGAGAATGGCGCAGGCAAGTCCACGCTGGTCAAGATGATCTATGGCCTCGTGAAACCCGATGCGGGACGGATGAGCCTGCGCGGGCAGGACTATGCCCCGGCGGAACCTTCGGTCGCGCGGTCCTTGGGCGTCGCGATGGTGTTCCAGCATTTTTCCCTGTTCGACGCGCTGTCGGTGGCGGAAAACGTCGCGCTGGGCATGGAAAACCCGCCCAAGCTGCGCGAGTTGGCCGCCCGCATCCGCAAGGTGTCGCAGGATTACGGCCTGCCGCTGGACCCGGACCGCATGGTCGGCGATCTGTCGGCGGGCGAACGGCAGCGGGTAGAGATCGTCCGCTGTCTGCTTCAGGACCCCAAGCTCCTGATCATGGACGAGCCGACATCCGTCCTGACCCCGCAGGAGGTGGACATCCTATTCCAGACCCTGCGCCAGCTTGCACGCGAGGGGACCGCGATCCTCTATATCAGTCACAAGCTGGAGGAGATCCGCAGCCTGTGCGACGAGGCGACGATCCTTCGCCGCGGCAAGGTGGTCGCCACCTGCACCCCGCGCGAGAAGACGGCGCGGGAACTGGCCGAACTGATGGTCGGCACCATGCTGACCCCGCCGGAACGGTCGGCCAAGCCCAAGGGCGAGGTCGCACTGGAGGTGGCGGGGCTGTCGGTGGCATCCCCGATCCCCTTTGGCACGACACTGAAGAACGTCACCTTCACCGTCCGCAAGGGCGAGGTTCTGGGCATCGCGGGCGTCGCGGGCAACGGGCAGGACGAACTCCTGCTCGCGCTGAACGGCGAGTTGCGGACGTCGCCCTCGGCGGTAAAGATCGCGGGTGTGCCGGTCGGTGCCGCAGGTCCGATCCAGCGGCGCAAGGCGGGCATGGTGTCCGCGCCGGAAGAACGGCTGGGCCACGCGGCGGCGCCCGACATGAGCCTTGTCGAAAACGCGCTGCTGTCGGGGTCGGTCCGCAAGGGGCTGACGCGCAGCGGCTTTATCGACTGGGCGGGCGCGCGCCGTTTTGCCGAAGGGATCGTGCAGCAATTCGACGTGCGCACGCCGGGAACGGATGTGGCGGCACGGTCGCTTTCGGGCGGGAACCTGCAGAAATTCGTGGTGGGGCGTGAATTGTCGCAGGCCCCGACCGTCATCGTCATCAACCAGCCGACATGGGGCGTGGACGCGGCAGCCGCGGCGTCGATCCGGCAGGCGATCATCGACCGCGCAGCGGATGGGGCGGCGGTGGTCGTCATCAGCCAGGATCTGGACGAACTGCTGGAGATCGCGGACAGCTTCGCCGCGCTGAACGAAGGGCGGCTGACAGCGCCGCGCCCCACCCAAGGGCTGACGATGGACCAGATCGGCCTGATGATGGGCGGCGCACACGGAATGGAGGTCGCCCATGCTGAGGCTTGAGAAACGCGCATCGCCCTCGCGCGCATGGGGCATGGCGACGCCGGTTCTGGCGGTCGTGCTGACCATGATCGCGGGCGGCATCATGTTCGCCATCCTTGGCAAGAACCCGGTCGAAGCGATCCGCACGATCTTCTGGGACCCGCTGTTCAACCCGCAATTCGCCTCCTACAGCCGTCCGCAGCTTCTGGTGAAGGCGGGGCCGCTGATTCTGATCGCGGTCGGCCTGTCGCTGGGTTTTCGCGCGGGTATCTGGAACATCGGGGCCGAGGGGCAATACATCATCGGCGCCATCACCGGCGCGGCGGTGGGGCTGGCCTTCTATCCGATGGGGGGATGGTTCATCTTTCCGCTGATGGTTATTGCGGGCGCTTTTGGCGGTTTCCTATGGGCGATGATCCCGGCGGTGCTGCGGACGGTGTTCCGCACCAATGAGATTCTGGTCAGCCTTCTGCTGGTCTATGTCGCGCAATCGCTGCTGTCGTCCATGGCGTTGGGCGCCTTGCGCAACCCGCAAGGCGGCGGCTTTCCCGGATCGCGCAACCTGTCGCAATATCCCGCCGCCGCGAACCCCGAATTGATCGCCGGAACCGGGATGCATTGGGGCGTGGTGGCAAGCTTCATCGCGGTCACCTTCGCCTATATCCTGCTGCAACGGCACATGCTGGGCTTTTCGATCCGGCTGGCGGGGCAAGCGCCGCGGGCAGCGCGGTTCGCGGGCGTGTCGCCCACGCGGCTGGTGATCCTGTGCCTTGGCATCTCCGGGGCGCTGGCTGGCCTTGCCGGGCTGTTCGAGGTGACGGGTCCGGCGGGTCAGATAAGCATCGACTTCGCCAGCGGTTACGGTTTCACGGCGATCATCGTCGCGTTCCTTGGGCGGCTGAACCCGGTGGGCATCCTGCTGGCGGGGCTGCTGATGGCGCTGACCTATATCGGCGGGGAACTGGCGCAGTTCATGCTGGGCCTGCCCGCCGCCGCCATTCAGGCGTTTCAGGGGATGCTGCTGTTCTTCCTGCTGGCCGTCGATCTTCTGTCGAATTACCGCATCCGCATCGGGAGGGCGCAGTGATGGATCTTGGTGGTATCAACCCGGCGGTCCTGATCGCATCGCTGATGGTCGCGTCGGTTCCGATCATGCTGGCCGCGCTGGGCGAGCTGGTGGTGGAAAAGGCCGGCGTTCTGAACCTCGGGGTCGAGGGGATGATGATCATCGGCGCGGTCATGGGCTTTGCCGTGGCCGTGAACACGGGCAGCCCCCTTGCCGGGTTCCTTGGCGGTGCGGCGGGGGGCGCGATCCTCAGCCTGATCTTTGCGCTGCTGACGCAATATCTGCTGGCCAATCAGGTGGCGACGGGCCTTGCGCTGACGCTGTTCGGGCTGGGGCTGTCCAGCCTGATCGGTCAGGGCTATGTCGGCATCCGCCCGCCGCTGACGGGGGCGGTTCCGCTGGGGCCGCTGGCCGATATTCCCGTGGTGGGGCGCATCCTGTTCCGGCATGACTGGATGGTCTATGGCTCGCTGGTCATGGTCGCGGCCACATGGGCGGTGCTGAAATTCACCCGCATCGGCCTTATCCTGCGCGCGGTGGGGGAAAACCACGAGGCCGCCCATGCGCTTGGTTACAAGGTGCGGCGCATCCGGGTGCTGGCGATCTGCTTCGGCGGCGCGATGGCGGGTCTGGGCGGTGCCTACATCAGCCTGATCCGCGTGCCGCAATGGACGGACGGCATCACCTCAGGCGCGGGCTGGATCGCACTGGCCATCGTGGTGTTCGCCAGCTGGAAGCCGTGGCGCGTGTTGCTCGGCGCCTATCTTTTCGGCGGCATCACAGTGCTGCAACTGAACCTTCAGGCGGCGGGCGCGCGAATCCCGGTCGAGTATTTGTCGATGTCGCCCTACCTGATAACGATACTGGTATTGGTCATCATGTCCTCGGGACGCGGGCGGATCGCTGCGGCCGCACCTGCATCCTTGGGCAAGAATTTTCACGCCTCGCGCTGAGGCTTTCCTTGGGGAGTTACACATGAAGAAACTGCTTCTTGCCACCGCGGCCACCTTGGCCATCGCGGGTGGCGCTTCGGCGCAGGGGATGGACAAGGTCAAGGCCTGCTTCGTCTATGTCGGCCCGATCGGCGACGGCGGCTGGACCTTTCAGCACGATCAGGGCCGTCTGGCCGTGATCGAGGAATTCGGCGACCGCGTCGATGCATCGACCTATCAGGAATCGGTGCCCGAGGGTGCGGATGCCGAACGCGTGCTGACCCAGATGGCGCTGTCGGGCTGCAACATCATCTTCACCACCTCGTTCGGGTATATGGACCAGACGAACAACGTCGCGGCCAAGTTCCCGAACGTGAAGTTCGAACACGCCACCGGCTACAAGCGCGACCATGCGAACGTGTCCACCTATGACGCGCGTTTCTATGAAGGCCGCGCGGTCATGGGCACCATCGCGGGCCACATGACCGAATCCAACAAGATCGGCTATATCGGCTCCTTCCCGATCCCCGAGGTGATCCAGGGCATCAACTCCAGCTTCATCGCCGCGCGCAAGGTGAACCCGGACGTCACCATGTCGGTCGTCTGGGCGTATACCTGGTTCGACCCGGCGAAAGAGGCGGATGCAGCCAAGGCGCTGATCGAACAGGGCGTGGACGTCATCCTTCAGCACACCGATTCTACCGCCCCGCTGGCCGAGGCTGCCAAGACCGAAGGCGTGATCGGCTTCGGGCAGGCCTCTGACATGACCGAGTTCAAACCGAGCCCGCGCGTGTCGTCGATCATCGACAACTGGGCACCCTATTACATCGAACGGATCGGCGCACTGCTGGACGGCACCTATGAGCAGAAGGCCACCTGGGCCGGGATTGCCGAAGGCGAGGTCGAGATCGGCGAGATCACCGACGCCGTCCCGGCCGAGGTCAAAGCCGCTGCCGAAGCGGTGCGCGACGCCATCGTGGGCGGTCAACACCCCTTCACCGGCCCGCTGAACAAGCAGGACGGCTCGGCCTGGCTGGCCGAGGGCGAGACGCCCGAAGATGGCGATCTGGCCGGCATGAACTTCTATGTCGAAGGCATCACGGGCAGCATCCCGCAATGATCCCCGGCCCCGGCGCGTCCAATCGGCGCGCCGGGCCACAAACCGGGTGACTGGGAATCCGTTTCACGCGAAAAGGCGGATGTGATTCGCCTTTCAGGATTTCCATGACGCCCCTTCGATTGCTTGCCCTTTGCGGGCTTGTGCTGCTTGCCGCCTGTGGCGCGCGCGGCCCCCAGCCGGTCCCCGGCATTCCCCAGCCCTTCGGCGATGCCGCCCCGTGGAACTGGCGCGGACGGCATGTGCCCGCCGCCTATGCCGTGCATGGCATCGACGTGGCGCGGTATCAGTCCAGCGTGGATTGGTTCGCGGCCAGCGGGTCGGGCGTGCGTTTCGCCTTCGTCAAGGCGACCGAGGGTGGCGACTACCGCGACCCGATGTTTGCCACCCATCTGGCGGGCGCGCGCGCGGCGATTGTTCCGGTCAGCGCCTATCACTACTATTACTTCTGCCGGACGCCGGACGAACAGGCGGCTTGGTTCATCGCCAACTATCCGCGTCACCGGGGCGATCTGCCGCCGGTGCTGGACATGGAATGGACGCCGACCTCGCGCACCTGCACGCTGCGCCCGCCGCCCGAAGTGGTGCGGATGCAGGCCGCCCGCTTCTCGTCCCTGCTGGAGGCGCATTACGGCCAGCGCCCGATCATCTATTCCACCGTCGATTTCTTCCGCGAAAACGAGATGTGGCGCGTGGGCGGGCATGACTTCTGGCTGCGGTCCGTCGCGGGCCACCCGCGCGAGGTGCATCCGGGCCATGATTGGCAGTTCTGGCAATATACCGGCACCGGCCTGATCCCCGGGATCGGGGGTCAGGTGGATATCAACGCCTTCCGCGGAAACGAGCAGGAGTGGCAGACCTGGCTGCAACTCCGCCGTGTCAGGTAAGAGGGGCGTGCGCTAACCGTCGATGCGGATGCGGGCGTTCTGGGGATCGAAGGGCGAATCCTCGGTGACGACCGCATCATACAGTTCGCGGAACATCCGCACCTTCAGCTTCGTCCCGACTTCCGCAAGGTCGGGACGGACGTAACCCATCCCGATCTGCTTGCCGAAGGCCACCGAATACCCGCCCGAGGTCAGACGCCCGACCTTCACGCCATCCAGCACCAGCGCCTCTTTTCCCCACGGATCGGCATCCGCCGGCCCGTCGATCAGCAGCGTCACGCATTTGCTGCGGATGCCGGTATCCAGCATCGCCTGCTTACCCTCGAACTCCTTGGACAGATCGACGAAACGGTCGAGGCCCCCTTCCAGCGGCGTGGCATCGCGCCCCAGATCGGACCCAAAAGCGCGATAGGATTTTTCCTGCCGCAGCCAGTTCTGCGCCCGCGCGCCGACAAGCTTCAACCCGTGATGCGCACCTGCGACCATCAACTTGTCCCAGAGGTAACGCCCGAACTCGATCGGATAGTGCAGCTCGTAGCCCAGCTCGCCGGTATAGGCGACGCGGATGGCGTTGACGGGGCACATGCCCAGTTCGATCCGTTTGGCCGAAAGCCACGGGAAGCGTTTGTTCGACAGCGCCGTCGCCGGGTCGGCATCCTTGATCAACTCGCGCAGGATGTCGCGCGACTTCGGTCCGGCCAGGGCATAGACGCCCCACTGGGTCGTCACGTCATGGATCTCGACCTCGTGCCCTTCGGCCGATTTGCGCAGGTAATCGGCGTCATAGGCCGTCCATGCCCCGGCCGAGATGATGTAGTATTCGTCCTCGGCCAAACGCACGATGGTGTATTCCGTCCGCACCGTCCCCTGCGGCGTCAGCGCATAGGTCAGGTTGATGCGCCCCACCTTCGGCAGCTTGTTGCAGGTGAAGTGATCAAGGAACGCCGTCGCCCCCTTGCCCCGCACCAGATGCTTGGTGAAGGCCGAAGCGTCGATCAGCCCCGCCGTCTCGCGCAGCGCCCGCGCCTCGGATTCCGCATATTTCCACCACGCGCCGCGGCGGAAGGACCGCGAGTCATGGTCGTTGAACCCTTCGGGGGCATAGTAGTTCGGACGCTCCCACCCGTTCACCTGCCCCATCTGCGCGCCAAGCGCGATCTGGCGGTCATAGGCGGGTGCGGTGCGCAGCGGGCGGCAAGCCTCGCGTTCCTCGTCCGGGTGGTGAAGGATGAAGACGTGGTCGTAGCATTCCTCGTTCTTGCGCGCCGCATATTCGGTCGTCATCCAAGAGCCGTAGCGTTTGGGGTCGAGGCTGGCCATGTCGATCTCGGCCTCCCCCTCCACCATCATCTGCGCGAGGTAGTAGCCCGTGCCGCCCGCCGCCGTGATGCCGAACGAGAACCCTTCGCACAGCCACATGTTGCGCAGCCCCGGCGCGGGGCCGACCAGCGGGTTGCCGTCGGGGGTATAGCAGATCGGGCCGTTGAAATCGTCCTTCAGCCCCACCGTTTCCGACGACGGAATCCGGTGCAGCATCGAGGTGTATTCCTCCTCGATCCGCTCCAGATCCAGCGGGAACAGATCGGCGCGGAAGCTGTCCGGCACCTCGAATTCGAACCGCGCGGGCGCGCCCTTCTCATAGGGGCCGAGAATCCAGCCGCCGCGTTCCTCGCGCACATACCATTTGGCGTCGGCGTCGCGCAGGACGGGGTGTTCGGGATTGCCGGCGGCTCTCCAGTCCAGCAGCGCCTTGTCCGGCTCGGTCACGATGAACTGGTGTTCCACCGGAATCGCGGGGATCTTGATGCCCAGCAGACGCGCCGTGCGCTGGGCGTGGTTGCCGGTGCAGGTCACGACATGTTCGGCCCGGATCTCGAACTTTTCGTCCGAGGGGACCAGATAGCCGCCCTTTTCCACCATCCGCGAACAGGACACGATCCATTCGCTGCCCGTCCACTTATAGCCGTCCACCTGCACCTTGCGCTCGATATGCACGCCCCGTTGCCGCGCGCCCTTGGCCATGGCCTGCGTCACGTCGGCGGGGTTGATGTAACCGTCCTGCGGGTGGAACAGCGCACCCTTCAGATCGTCGGTGCGCAGAAGCGGCCAGCGCTCCTTGATCTGCGCAGGCGTCAGGAATTCGTGATACACATCCGCCGTTTCCGCCACCGAGGAATACAGCATGTATTCGTCCATCCGCGCGTCGGTCTGCGCCATCCGCAGGTTGCCCACCACCGCGAAACCGGCGTTCAGGCCCGTCTCCGACTCCAGCGATTTATAGAAATCGACCGAGTATTTGTGGATGTGGGTCGTCGCATAGCTCATGTTGAACAGCGGCAGCAGACCGGCGGCATGCCATGTCGATCCGCTGGTCAGCTCGTCGCGTTCGACCAGCATCGTGTCCCAGCCCGCTTTGGCAAGGTGATAGGCGACGCCCGCTCCGACGGCACCGCCGCCGACGACAAGGGCTTTGACATGGGTTTTCATCGGGGACTCCGGGCTATTGGCTTCCCCATTCTTGCCCGATCCTGCGCGCGGTCGGGGCCGGTCGCCCCGACATGAAACGCACGAAAAGCGACATCACGCGCGAAGTCGGCCCACGACCCCGGCAATGACGAATCCCGCCGCCGCCGCCGCCACGATGGACGGCCCCGCGGGCGTGTCGAAGGACAGTGACAGCCACAGCCCCGCCAGCGCCGCCGCCGCGCCGATGGCGGATGCCAGCAGCGCCATCGCCTCCGGCCCGCGCGCCAATGCCCGCGCCGCAGCGGCGGGCACGATCAGCATCGCCGCGATCAGAAGCGCCCCGACCACTTTGATCGACACTGCCACCACGACCGCCAGCGCCAGCGTCAGAACCATCCGCTCGCGGTTCGGGTCGATGCCGGAGGCATGGGCCAGATCCTCGTTCACCGTGGCGACCAGCAGCCGATCCCACCGCCAGACGATCAGCACGGCGACCAAAGCGCCCCCGCCCCAGATGAACGCCAGATCCGCGCGCGAGACCGCCAGAATGTCGCCGAACAGCCAGCTTTGCAGATCCACCCGCACCCCTTGCAGAAAGCTGACCGCAACAAGGCCCAGCGCCAGCGCCGAATGCGCCAGCACCCCCAGCACCGTGTCGATGGCCCAGCCCCGCCCCGACAGCGTGGACACCGTCACCGCCATCACCAGCGCCACCGCCAGCGTGCCGAAGCCCACCGGCAGGTCCATCGCCAACGCCAGCGCCACACCAAGGATCGCCGCATGGGCCGTCGCATCGCCGAAATAGGCCATGCGCCGCCAGACGACGAACGCCCCCAAAGGCCCGGTCGCCAGCGACAATCCGACTCCCGCCAGACCTGCCCGCATCAGAAAATCGTCAAGCATGGTCATGTCCGCAATCGTGGGTATGGTCGTGATCGTGCTGATAAAGCGCCAGCGCCCCTTGGGTGCCAAGGCCGAACAGCGCGCGATATTCCGGCGCGTTCGACACGACGCGCGGGGTTCCTTCGCAGCAGACATGCCCGTTCAGGCAAATCACGCGGTCGGAGGCCGACATCACCACATGCAGATCGTGGCTGACCATCAGCACCGCCGCGCCAGTGTCGCGCCGAACTTCCTCCAGCAGACGATAGAAAGCCGCCTCGCCGGGTTGGTCGAGCCCCTGGGTCGGCTCGTCCAGCAGGATCGCCTGCGGTTTCGCAAGCAGCGCCCGTGCCAGCATCGCGCGTTGCAACTGCCCACCCGACAGATCGGCAAGCTGGCGATCCGCGATGTCGGGCACGCCGACGCGGGCCAGCGCGGCATCGGCCTCGGCCCGCGAATGGCGGATCGGCAGCGACAGGAACCGGCGCACGGACAGCGGCAAGGTCCGCTCCAGCGCCAGCTTCTGCGGCACGTATCCGATGCGGGCGTTCCGCGTCACCCGCCCCGACGACACGGGCAAGATTCCCAGCAATGTCCGCAGCAAGGTCGACTTGCCCGATCCGTTCGGGCCAACGATGGTCACGATCTCTCCGGCATTCAGCGCGATGCTGACATCGGAAAGCACGTCGGCCCCGCCAAGGCGGACGGTGACATGTTCGGCGGACAGAAGGCTCATTCGGTCTTGCACGCCGGGCAAAGGCCCAGCGCCTCGATATTGCTGCGTTCGATGGTGAAACCCAGTGCTTCCGCCGATGCGCCAAGTGCGGCGCGGACACCCGCCGCATCGGCCTCGGCCACGGAATCGCACTGGCGGCAGATCAGGAAGGCGGGCGAATGCGCCTCGCCCGGATGCATGCAGGCGGTAAAGGCGTTCAGGCGGCGGATGCGGTGGGCCAGCCCGTGTTCGACCAGAAATTCAAGCGCGCGATAAGCGACGGGGGGCTGGTTGCCGAACCCCTCGGCCGCCAGCCGTTGCAGCACGTCATAAGCGCCCATCGCCTTGTGCGCCTCCAGCAGAATCTCCAGCACGCGCTTGCGCACGGGGGTCAGGCGCAGACGCTGCTCCTTCGCCAATGCCTCTGCCCGGTGCATGACATCGCCTTCGCAATGCGAATGGTCGTGATGGTGGAAAGCGAGCGGTTCCATGGGCGGCCCTTGACTTGTGATATTATCACATATACGCCCTGCCGCACCGATACGAAAGGGTTCCCATGCGTTATACCATATCGCTGCTGCTTGCCACCGCCGCCTTCCCCGCCTTTGCGGATGTGTCGGTGGTGACCGATATTCCCCCCGTGCAGTCTTTGGTGGCGACCGTCATGGGAAAGACGCCCGAAGTGCTGCTGCCGCCGGGCTCGGACGCGCATAACTTCCAGCTTCGCCCGTCGCAGGCGCGGGGTCTGGCCAATGCCGATCTGGTCGTCTGGGTCGGGCCGGAGATGACACCGTGGCTGGCCGGGACGCTGGACGGCATCGGCGGCGACGGCGCGCGGCTTGGACTGCTGAAGGCAGACGGTGTCACCCTGCGCGACTATGCCGAGGATCACGACCACGGCCATGACCATGACCATGACCATGACCACGAACATCACGGCCACAGCCATGACGGCCACGATCCCCATGCGTGGCTGGACCCGCATAACGCTTCGGTCTGGCTGGACGCCATCGCGGTGGAACTGTCGAAACTGGACCCGGACAACGCCCCGACCTATGCCGCCAATGCTGCCGCAGGCAAGGAAAGCATCGCAGCCTTGGATGCCGAAATCACAGCGCAGCTTGCCCCGATCAAGGACAAGCCCTTCATCGTCTTTCACGACGCTTATGGCTACTTTGCCGAGCATTACGGCCTGACGGTAGCGGGTGCGGTGTCGCTGGGCGATGCCTCATCGCCCTCGGCTGCGCGGCTGTCGGAAATCACCAAGGCAGCGGGCGGTGCGGTCTGCCTGTTCCCCGAGGTGCAGCACGACCCCAAGCTGGTGACGCAGATGGCGGGCGATACGGGCGTCACGGTCGGCGATGCGCTGGACCCCGAAGGATCGGCGCTGGACGCAGGGCCCGAGCTTTACGCAAACCTGATGCACGGGCTGGCCGATACGCTGACCGGCTGCCTCAGCCGCTGACCGACCGATACCACGCGACGATCGCCGCCCGCTCCTGCTCCTCCATGAAGGACAGGTTCGCGGGCGGCATGGCATGGGTCACGCCCGATTGCAGATAGATGCGCCGCGCCTCGTGCGCGATCTGGTCCGGCGTTTCCAGATGCACGCCCTTGGGCGCCCACATCAGCCCCTCCCACCCCGGCTCGGCCGCGTGACACATCGAACAGCGGCCCTGCACGATCTGCGTCACCTGATCGAAACCCGCCGCATCCGCGAAACGCTGGGCGGCAGGGGTCAGCGCCGCCTCCTGCCGCATCATCGGCACGGATGACAGCCATGCCACGATGATGAACAGGATGACCGTCGCGGCCCATGTCCAGTTCGGGTTCCCCTTCCGCGCATGTTTGGTATTGAAGTAGTGCCGGATCGTCACGCCCATCAGAAAGACCAGCGACGCGATGATCCAGTTGTATTCCGTCGCGAACACCAGCGGATAGTGGTTAGACAGCATCAGGAACAGCACCGGCAGCGTCAGGTAGTTGTTGTGGGTGGACCGCTGCTTGGCGATCTTGCCGTATTTCGGATCGGGCGCGCGGCCCGCCTTCAGGTCCGCCACCACGATCCGCTGGTTCGGCATGATGATCAGGAACACGTTGGCCGACATGATCGTCGCCGTGAACGCCCCCAGATGCAGCAAGGCGGCGCGACCCGAGAAGACCTGCGTATATCCCCAGCTCATCGCGACAAGGATCACGTAAAGCAGCAGCATCAGCCGCGTATTGTCGTCCCCGAACCGCGATTTGCAGATCGTGTCATAGGCCAGCCAGCCGAAGGCCAGCGATCCCAGCGAAATCCCGATCGCCTGCCACGGCGCCAGGTCCATCACAGCCGGATCGATCAGATAGAATTCCGAGCCCAGATAATAGACCAGCACCAGCATCGTGAAGCCCGACAGCCACGTCGCATAGCTTTCCCATTTGAACCAGGTCAGATGTTCCGGCATCGCGGCAGGGGCGACCAGATATTTGCGGATGTGATAGAAGCCGCCACCATGGACCTGCCATTCCTCGCCATGCGCGCCCACGGGCAGGTCGGGCGCCTTGCGCAATCCAAGGTCCAGCGCGATGAAATAGAAAGACGATCCGATCCACGCGATGGCGGTGATCACATGCGTCCAGCGGGCGGCGATCTCCACCCATTCCCAGATCACGGTCATGTCGTACATGGCTGGCTCCTGCTTCGCTTGCCATAGGCTATACCGCCCGTCACCTTTCTGTTAATTCTGCAAATGCCCAAGCACTTTCAAATCGCGCTGGAAAATCCCGATTGGCTTATGTGAACAACATACGGATGTTCGTCCGTGTCTATGAATTGGGCAGCATGAGCGCGGCAGCCCGCGACCAGCGCACATCGCCCGCCGTGGCATCGGCCCGAATCTCGGAACTGGAGAAGCATCTGAGCGTGCGGCTGTTCAACCGCACCACCCGCACCCTGCAACCGACCGAGAACGGCCGCATCTTCTATGACGGCGCGCGCAAGGTGCTGGAGGCGATCGACGAGGCCGAGGCGGCGGTCGTGGACGTGACGCAGAACCCGCGCGGGACGATCCATCTGGCGGCCCCATTGGGCATCGGGCGGCGGTTCATCGCGCCGCATATCCCGGCGTTCAAGGATCTGTATCCGCAGATCGACCTGCGCCTGCGCCTATCGGACCGCAACGTGGACGTGACCGCCGAAGGGCTGGATCTGGCCTTCCACCTTGGCATCCTTGAAGACAGCACGCTGAAGGTGAAGTTGGTCGCCGACTGCCCGCGCGTGCTGTGCGCGGCCCCAGCCTATATCGCGCGGCGGGGCAATCCGGCGGATGGTGCGGCGCTGGTGGACGCGCATCACGACTGTCTCAACCTGCGCTTTCCGGGCGCGAAGGAGTTTCAGTGGACGCTCCAGACCCCCGACGGCCCCCGCCGGTTCGAAATCACCGGCCCGTTCGAATCCGATGACGGCGACGTTCTGACCGGCTGGGCGCTGGACGGGCGCGGCATCGTCATGAAGCCGATCTTCGAGGTGGCCGAACATCTGCAATCGGGCGCGCTGATCCCGGTGGCGGTTGCGACGCCGCCTTTGCCGACGCAGCTTTCCTGCCTGTTCCAGCACCGCCGCCTGCGCGATCCCAAGCTGCGGCTGTTCGTCGATTTCATCACCGCCCGCTGCCGCGCGGACATGGCGGCGGCGATGCAGGTTCTTTCGTAACATTCGCACTCTATGGCGAAACCCGAAGGCGGCGACTGGCGTTGCCCCCGGCCCCAAGGAGTTTCCCCCATGCCCATCGACCCCGCCACGATCTGCGTCGTCGCCAATCCAAATTCGGGCCGCAACAGCCATGACGCGCAGGCCATCGACCGCGCGATGGAGGTGTTCGGCACGGCGACCCTGCGCCGCTGGCAGGAAGGCCACGACCTGTCCGAAACCGTGGACCGCGCGATTGCGGACGGGTTCACCACCATCGCCGCCGCCGGGGGGGATGGCACGGTGATGGGCGTGGCCAATGCGATGGTGAACACGGATGCCCATATGGCCGTGCTGCCGCTGGGCACCTTCAACTATTTCGCGCGGGGCCTGCAACTGCCGCAGGAACCGGCGCCCGCGGCACGGGCGATCCTGAACGGGCATCCGCACCGCATCTCGGTCGGGACGGTGAACGGCAAGGTCTTCCTGAACAATGCCAGCCTCGGCATCTATCCCGCGATCCTGAAGCAGCGCGAATCCGTCTACAAGAAATACGGGCGGCGGCGGATCGCGGCGCATTGGTCGGTGCTGAAGACCTTCATGAAATACCGCAAGCCGCTGACCATCCGGTTGGACGACCGCGCGATGACCACCCCGCTGATCTTCGTCGCCCGCTCTGCCTATCAGCTTGAACGGTTCGGCCTGCCGGGGTCCGAACAGATCAGCGACGACGATCTGGTGATGTTCGTCTCGCATGCCGACGGGCGAGGGGCGCTTCTGCGCACGACATGGCATCTGGTCACCCGATCGGTGAAGGAGGGGCGCGATGTCGACATCCTCCATGCCGAGGATTTCACGGTGGAGACCGCGAAACCTTCGCTTCTGGTCGCCTATGACGGGGAAAAATCTCGGATGGAGACGCCGATCCGGTTCCAGATTCTGAAAGACGCGCTGTCCATCATCGTCCCGTCAGAGGCCGACCGCGTGGAGACGCCATGAAACGCATCGTCCACCTGTCGGACCTGCATTTCGGCCGCACCTCCCCCGCCCTGCTGGAGCCGCTTCTGGCGGAAACCAACGCGCTGAAGCCGGACCTCGTCGTGATCTCGGGCGATTTCACGCAGCGCGCGCGCGTCTGGCAATATCAGGAAGCCGCCGCCTTCGTGAAACGGATCGAGGCGCCGACCCTGTCGGTGCCCGGCAATCACGACACGCCCCTGGACAATCTGTTCGTGCGGATGGTCTGGCCCTGGCATCGATACCGCAAATACATCGACCGGAACCTTGAACCCACCTGGTCGGACGAACGGCTGAAGGTCGTGGGCGTCAATACCGTCAACCGCTGGGCGCATCAGTCGGGCCGGTTCCGCAGCAAGACGCTGGCCCGTGTCTGCCGCGAATTCGAGGGTGCGGGCGACCGCGTGCGCGTCGTCGCCCTGCATCACCCGCTGGAACATCTGGAGGGCACCGACAAACGCCTGATGCGCGGCGCGGGCCGTGCGCTGAAGGCGCTGTCGGACTGCGGTGCGGATGTGGTCCTGTGCGGGCATATCCATACGACGCATGTGGGGCCGTTCACCAATGCTCCGGGGCTGTTGTTCGTGCAGGCCGGGACGGGCCTGTCAACCCGCCTGCGCCATCAGGAAAACAGCTTCAACGTGCTGGATTGCAGCCGGGCCGAGGTGCATATCCGCGCCATCTCGGCGGGGGATGACGCGAAATTCCGCACCACCGCCGAGGCGACGTTCCACCGCGACAAGGACCGCTGGGCTCAGCTGCCGCGATAGGTACTGTAGGCGAAGGGCGAGATCAGCAGCGGCACATGGTAGTGCCCCTCGGCATCCGCGATACCGAAGCGGATGGGGATCTGATCAAGGAACAGCACCTCGCCCGCCGCCTGTCCGCTGGTCCGCAGGTAATCGCCGGCAAAGAAGATCAGCTCGTAATGCCCTTCCTTCAGCGGCGACAGCATCGGCGCATCGGTGCGGCCATCGGCATTCGTCACCGCTTCGCCGATCTTGCGATGGCTGTTGCCCGAAACACGATACAATTCGATCCTGATACCGGCCGCTGGTTTGCCCAGCGCGGTATCCAGCACATGCGTTGTCAGTCGTCCCATCGATGCCTCCGTTTTCGCCATCATCGCCGCAAGAAGCATCGGATGCGAGTGCGGGCTTGCCGTAAAGCAGTTTCGCCGTTTTCTTGAAAAACAACTTCGCCGATCCCGCATAATCTGAAACGAAAGGAGACCGCCGATGAACCGCTACCCCCGCAACATGACCGGATATGGTGCCACCCCGCCGCAGGTGCGCTGGCCGGGCGATGCGCGCGTCGCGGTCAGCCTTGTGCTGAATTACGAAGAGGGTGGCGAGAACAGCATCCTGCACGGCGATGCCGCGTCCGAAGCGTTCCTGTCCGACATCGCGGGCGCAGCCCAGTGGCCGGGAGAGCGGCACTGGAACATGGAATCCATCTATGAATACGGGGCGCGCGCCGGGTTCTGGCGGCTGCACCGCATCTTTACCGAACGCGACCTGCCGGTGACGATCTACGGGGTCGCGACCGCGCTGGCCCGCAGCCCCGAACAGGTGGCCGCGATGAAGGATGCCGGGTGGGAGATCGCGTCCCACGGCCTGAAATGGGTCGAACACCGCGCCATGCCCGAGGAGGAGGAGCGCCGCCAGATCGCCGAAGCCATCCGCCTGCATGCCGAGGTGGTGGGCGAGCCGCCGCGCGGCTGGTATACGGGCCGCTGTTCGGCCAACACGGTGCGCCTGACGTCCGAGCAGGGCTTCGACTGGATCTCCGACACCTATGACGACGACCTGCCCTACTGGCTCGACAACGGCCAGCTTGTCATCCCCTATACGCTGGAGGCGAACGACATGCGGTTCGCCACCGCCCCCGGCTACATCACCGGAGAGCAGTTCTTCCAATACCTGAAGGACAGTTTCGACACGCTGACCGCCGAGGGCGGGCGCATGTTCTCGATCGGGTTGCATTGCCGGCTGATCGGGCGTCCGGGCAAGGCGGCGGGGCTGATCCGCTTCCTCGATTACGCGCAGCACCGCGGCGCGTGGTTCGCAACGCGCGGCCAGATCGCGGCGCATTGGGCGGCGAACCACCCGCCCATCCGGCGCGAACGGCCCAGCCAGATGGACCGCGACAGCTTCGTCGCGAAATTCGGCGGCATCTTCGAACATTCCCCCTGGATCGCCGAACGCGCGTGGGAGATGGAGCTTGGCCCCGCCCATGACAGCGCCGTGGGCATTCATTCCGCCCTTTGCCGCGCCTTCCGCAGCGCCAGCGCCGACGAACGACTGGCCGTGCTGAACGCCCACCCGGATCTGGCGGGCAAGCTGGCACAGGCGAAACGCCTGACCGCCGACAGTTCCGCCGAACAGGCCAGCGTCGGCCTCGACGCGCTGACGGACGAGGAGCGCGAGACGTTCCAGCGCCTGAACGCCGACTACGTCGCGCGGCACGGCTTTCCCTTCATCATCGCCGTGCGGGACAACACCAAGATGACCATCCTGCACGCCTTCACCACCCGCATCGCCAATGACCGCGACACCGAATTCGCAGCCGCCTGCAAGCAGGTGGAACGCATCGCCGAACTTCGCCTGAAGGACCTGCTGCCATGACCTATTACGCGCCCGAAGGCGGGCTGCCGCCGCAGACGCAACTGATGACAGGCCGCGCCGTCTTCACCGACGCCTATGCCTTCATTCCGCGCGGCGTGTTTTCCGACATCGTCACCAGCTTCCTGCCGGGATGGGACGGAACGCGCCTGTGGCTGATCGCCCGCCCGATGACGGGGTTCAGCGAAACCTTCAGCCAATATGTAATGGAGGTCGCCCCAGGCGGCGGGTCGGACACCCCCGAACCCGAGGCTGAGGCGCAGGGCGTGTTGTTCGTGACCGAAGGCACGCCCACCCTGACCATCGACGGCCAGCGCCACGATCTGCGCGCCGGAAGCTATGCCTATATCCCCGCCGGGTCGGCATGGACGCTGTGGAACCACGGCGCGGACCATGCCCGCTTCCACTGGGTGCGCAAGATCTGGGAATCCGGCGGAATGGCAAAACCCGAGCCGCTGATCCTGAACGAGCAGGACATCGCCCCCAGCCCGATGCCCGACACGAACGGCGCCTGGGCCACCACCCGTTTCGTCGATCCGACCGACCTGCGCCACGACATGCACGTCACCATCGTCACCTTCCAGCCCGGCGGCGTCATCCCGTTCGAGGAGACACATGTGATGGAACACGGCCTTTACGTGTTGCAAGGCAAGGCCGTCTACAAACTGAACAAGGATTGGGTCGAGGTCGAGGCAGGCGATTTCATGTGGCTGCGCGCCTATTGCCCGCAGGCGTGCTATGCTGCCGGGCCGGGGCCGTTCCGCTATCTGCTCTACAAGGACGTGAACCGCCACCCTTCGCTGAGGCTGAAATGATCCGCCCGGAGCCCCTGACCGCCGAAGCCTTCGCGCCTTTCGGCGACGTGCTGGAGGCCGCGGGCACCGCGGACAAGATCATCAATCAGGGTCTGTGCGGCCGCTTCCACGACCGCGCGCGGCTTGATTTCGGCGATGCGCGGGCGGGCATCTCGATCTTTCGGGCCGAGCCGCGCAGCCTGCCCTACCGCCTCGATCTGGTGGAACGCCACCCCGAAGGCTCGCAGGCGTTCATCCCGATGACCGAACATCCGTTTCTGGTCATCGTCGCAACCGGCGACGACCAGCCAGATACGCCCCGCGCGTTTCTGACCGCCCCGCATCAGGGCATCAACATCCATCGGGGCGTCTGGCACGGCGTTCTGACCCCGCTTCACGCCCCCGGCCTGTTCGCCGTAATCGACAGGATCGGCCCGACCCCCAACCTTCAGGAGCACTGGTTCAAGGACCCCTACACCATCGGATGACCGCCACAGAAGCGGCACCGACCCAACAGGAGAGAGAAGATGACCCATCCGGTAGATGAATTTCTGCCGCCGCCCCGGCTGTTCACGCTTGGGCTGCAACATGTTCTTGTGATGTATGCGGGGGCGGTCGCCGTTCCCCTGATCGTCGGGCGGGCGCTGAACCTGTCGCCCGCCGACGTCGCCTTTCTGATTTCCGCCGATCTGTTCGCCTGCGGCATCGTCACGCTGATCCAGTCGCTGGGGATGACCCAGTGGTTCGGCGTGCGCCTGCCGGTGATGATGGGCGTGACCTTCGCCTCGGTCGGGCCGATGGTCGCCATCGGCAGCGCCTATCCTGGAACCGAGGGGGCGCGGATGATCTTCGGCGCGATCATCGCCGCCGGGATCATTTCCATGGCGATCGCGCCGCTGGTCAGCCGGATGCTGCGGTTCTTTCCGCCGGTGGTGACGGGCACGATCATCCTCGTGATCGGCGTGACGCTGATGCGGATCGGGATCAACTGGATCTTCGGCAACCCCGTCGGCCCCACCGCCCCGCGCATCGTCGATCCCGCCCATGCCGAATGGCTGACAACGGTGGCGGCACCCGAAGGGCTGCGCCTTGCGCCCACGATCCAGAACCCGGCCTATGCCGATGCGGGGAACATCGTGATTTCAGCCGTCGTGCTGGCGTCGATCCTGCTGATCGCGCGGTTCGGGCGGGGGTTCATCGCCAATATCTCGGTCCTTCTGGGCATCGTGATCGGCGGTGTGCTGGCGACGATCGCGGGCAAGATGGCCTTCTCCAAGGTGGCCGAGGCGGATTGGTTCGCGCTGATCACCCCGTTCCACTTCGGCATGCCGATCTTCGATCCGGTGATGATCGTGACGATGGTGCTGGTGATGATCGTCGTTATGATCGAATCCACCGGGATGTTTCTGGCTTTGGGCGAGTTGACCGAACGCAAGATCACCCAGCCCGTCCTGTCGGCGGGTCTGCGGACGGATGGTCTGGGCACGCTGATCGGCGGCATCTTCAACACGTTCCCCTATACGTCCTTCAGCCAGAACGTGGGCCTTGTGGGCGTGACGGGTGTTCGCAGCCGCTTCGTCTGCGTGGCGGGCGGGATCATCCTGATCGTCTTGGGGCTGGTGCCGAAGATGGGTGCGCTGGTGGAATCGCTGCCGACTGCCGTTCTGGGCGGCGCGGGGATCGTGATGTTCGGCATGGTCGCCGCCACCGGCATCCGCATCCTGTCGAACGTGGATTTCGCGACCAACCGCAACAACCTGTTCATCGTCGCTGTCTCGCTCGGCTTCGGGATGATCCCGCTGGTCGCGCCGGACTTCAAGATGTGGATGCCGCATGGGCTGCACCCGCTGATCGAGAGCGGCATCCTGCTGGCGACGATCGCGGCGGTCGGGCTGAACGCCTTCTTCAACGGTGCGCGCGGCACCGCCGCCGAGGCATCACGCGCCGCGGCGCTCGCCGATCATTGAGGCGACATCCAGCATCCGGTTGGAAAAGCCCCATTCGTTGTCATACCAGCCAAAGACGCGGACCATCCCCTGCGCGGTGATCCGCGTCTCGGGGGTGGCCATGACGATGCTTTCGGGGCGCGCCCGCAGGTCGGAACTGACCAGCGGGCGATCGGTCCAGCCGATCACGCCGCCGGCCTTGAATGCCTCGTTCACCGCATCCGCCGTCGGCACCCGGTCCAGCATCACCGCCAGATCCACGGCCGAGACGCTGGCCACCGGCACCCGCACCGCCGATCCCTGCACCCGCCCCGCCAGATCCGGCAGGACCTGATCCAGCAGCCGCTGGGCCGAGGTCGTCGTCGGCACCATCGACAGCGCCGCCGCCCGACTGCGCGCGAAATCGGCGGCGGGGGCATCCACGGTCGGCTGGCTGCCGGTATAGCAGTGGATCGTGGTCATCGACCCCGTCACGACCCCCCATTCTCGGTCCAGCAGCCGCACCAGCGGCGCCAGCGCATTCGTCGTGCAGGACGCGTTGGAGATGATCCGCTGAT
The DNA here is from genome assembly GCF_004959935.1 of Falsirhodobacter xinxiangensis. Classification (GTDB taxonomy): domain Bacteria; phylum Pseudomonadota; class Alphaproteobacteria; order Rhodobacterales; family Rhodobacteraceae; genus Falsirhodobacter; species Falsirhodobacter xinxiangensis. The sequence goes on from NZ_SMYN01000001.1 coordinate 285,445, forward strand.
CCGTGACCGCATCCTCGTTCGCGCCCAATACGACCGTCACATCCGACGCCTTCGACGGGCCAGAGATCAGAACCCGCCCCGCCCCCGCCCGCAGCCCGCGTTCCGCCACGTCGCGCCCATCGGCCCGGCCCGTGCATTCCATCACCACGTCCACGCCCGACAGGTCCAGCGCCGACAGGTCCGCCGCCCGATGCAACGGGATCGCCCGCCCGTCCACGACCAGCGCGCCGTCCCGCAATTCCACCGTTCCCTGCCACGGCCCGAACACGCTGTCGTATTGGAACAGATAGGCGCACATGTCGGGCGCCGCGATGTCGTTGATGCCGGCGATCTGGACCGGCCACGTCCCCCGCGCCCATGCCCGCAGCACCGACCGCCCGATCCGCCCGAATCCGTTGAGGAACACCCGCATATGCCTGCCTCCTGACCTTTGCATCGACAAAGCAGAATGGCAGCGCCGCTTCAATGCACACAATAAGGCGATAATGTGCCGATGCGTCATCCGCCCGCGCAGAATCGCTGGACAGGAATCGCGCCGCGCCCGCTTGATCACGAAAAGGAGAGCGGCATGAGCACGATCCCCGTCCGTCCCCGTGGCCGCCCGCGAACCACGGATGACCCATCCACCGTCGTCGCCGTCGAACGCGCCATCCGGCTGCTTCGGCTGCTGGCGGCGCATGACGGGCTAACCGTGTCCGAGGCGGCAGAGCTTGGCGGCCAGCCGCTTGCATCGACCTTTCGCGCGCTGACCACGCTGGAGGCGGAGGGCATGGTCGAATCCGAAGACATGCGGTTCCGCATCGGCGCAGGGGCGTTCCGACTTGGCAACGCCTTCCTGCGGCGCGATTCGCTGGTGGCGCGGGCCGCCGCCCCGATGGCCCGCCTGCGCGATGAATTGTCGGAAACCGTGTCGCTGGCCATCGCCTCGGGCGGCGAGGTGCTGCATCTGGCCGAAGCCGAGGGCCCGCGCCAGCTTCGCGCCAATTTCCCGCCCGGCAGCCGCGCGCCGCTGCATGCCTCGGCCTCGGGCAAGGCTTTGCTGGCTTGGGGCGCGGTGGAGCCTGGGGCGCTGGTGCGGCACACTTCGCTGACGATCACCGCCGCGGCGGCGCTGGATCGCGAATTGTCCGGCATCCGCGAACGGGGCCACGCGCTGGACGATCAGGAAAGCATGGAGGGGATGCGCAGCGTCGCCGCGCCGATCTTCGGGCATGACGGGCGGGCACATGCGGCGCTGGCGCTGTCGGCCCCGGCCTTTCGGCTCAGCCTGTCGGACGCCCAGCGCGCGGGGACCGCGCTGCGTGCGGCGGCGGATCTGCTGACCGCCGCCACCGCCGGCTCGGGGCCCTAGGCGATCGACGCCACCTTGGCGTGCAGATGTTCGACCAGACCCGGATCGAGGTTCAGCCGTGCCGCTAGCATCGCAAGATAGCCCTTCTCGGCCGGGTTTTCCTCGTCCACCACCAGCAGCGACATCGTATAGATCTCTGCCGCCTCCTCGGGGGTGCGGGCCAGTTCGGCGATGCGGCCCACATCCAGCGGCGCGTTCAGTTCCGCCTGGATCAGACGCTCGGCCTCGGCACCCAGCCCCAACTCGCCCAGTTGCGATTCGATGCGCTGAAGCTCGTCCGGGGTGACGTGGCCGTCAGCCTTGGCAGCGGCAACCATCGTCTGCACCAGCCGCGTCGCCAGATCATCGGCCGCCTCGGGGTCAGTCGGGTTGAAGGGCGTGCCCTCGGGCGCAGGAAGCGGGGTCGCTGCGGGCTCGGCACCGACCTGCGCCTTCTGGCCCGCCTGCCAATCCTGATACGCCTTGTAGGCAAGGCTGCCGACCACGGCCAGCCCGCCCATCTTCATCGCGCCGCCAGCCATCCGGACGCTGTTCTTGCCGCCCAGCAGCAGCGCAAGCAGACCGCCGCCGGCAATCGCGCCCTTGGTCATGCCCGACTGACGATCCCATGCGCCCTTGGCCTGTTCGGCCATGCCGCCCAGACCACCGCCAAGGCCGCCGCCCAGACCGCCCCCTTGCGAACGGCCCTGTCCGAAGTTCTGAATCAGGCTGTCCAGGATGTTTTTCGCGTCCTTCATCGTCCTCACTCCACTGGTTGAACCGACATCGATATGGGCCGCAGGATGCGACCGTTCCATGACGGCGGCAAGCTTCCGCTTGCGACCCTATTTCCGACCAAAAAAATCAGTCTTTACAACTCCGACTTTTTCAGTCAATTTTCCTTCATCCAAGCCAGCCCTTTCGGGCAGCCGGACCCGGAGAAAACCGATGACGCCCGAAAGAACACCCATCACCCCGGAACCCTGCCTGACCGAGATCCTTCGTCAGGCGCTGGCGGGCCTTGCCCACGGAACCACGGGTTTCACAGCACTTATCGACCGCATGGAGCGTGCAGCATGAACGCGATGACCGATCCCCTGAACCTCATCGAAACCGGCATTCCGGTGCATGACGCCACCCGCCTGACCGACGGCGGAACGCAGGCGCGCATCGTGCTGCATGGTCAGGTCTATAGCCTGCGGATCACCCGCGCGGGCAAGCTGATCCTGACGAAATAAGGCTCCCCGCCCGGTCGCGCCGGCACCCGGCGCGGCCGCAATCCCAGCCCGGCATCCCCAGCCCAGCGAGCGATCATGACGCATCATCCCCTCCGCGCTTTTCTTGCCGCATCCTTCGCAATGACGGCCATCCCGGCCTTCGCCGTGACGAGCGCCGAGGTCGTGGACACCTATGCCGACATCGCCGAGGCGGGCTATGCCGACAGCCTAACCACCGCGCATGCGCTGGACGGTGCCATCGACGCGCTGCTGGCAAGCCCGTCGCAGGATACGCTGGATGCCGCGCGCGCCGCATGGCTGGCCGCGCGCGTTCCCTATCAGCAGACCGAGGTGTTTCGGTTCGGCAACCCGATCGTGGACGATTGGGAGGGCCGCGTGAACGCATGGCCGCTGGACGAGGGGCTGATCGATTACGTCGATGCGGGCTATGGCGGGGCCGAGGATAACGACTTCGCCACGCTGAACGTCATCGCGCATCCCGCCTTCACGCTGTCGGGGGCGGATGTGGATGCAAGCGCGATCACCCCGGCCCTGATCGCCGATACGCTGCACGAGGCGGACGGGATCGAATCGAACGTCGCCTCCGGCTATCACGCCATCGAGTTTCTGCTTTGGGGTCAGGACCTGCACGGCCTTGAACCCGGCGCGGGAGAGCGTCCCTGGACCGACTACGCCACCGATGGCTGCACCAACGGCAACTGCGACCGCCGCGGCCAGTATCTGAAGGCCGCCAGCACCCTTCTGGTGTCGGATCTGGAGGAGATGGCGGCGAACTGGACCACCGGCGGCGCAGCGCGGACGGCCGTGACGCAGAACCCCGATGCCGGGCTGCGCGCGATGCTGACCGGGATGGGCAGCCTGTCCTATGGCGAACAGGCGGGCGAGCGGATGAAGCTGTGCCTGATGCTGAACGACCCCCAGGAGGAGCACGACTGCTTCTCCGACAACACCCATAACAGCCATTACCATGACGGTCTGGGCATCCGGAACGTCTATCTGGGCCGCTATACCCGCGTGGACGGGACCGAAGTTTCCGGCCCATCCCTGTCGGAACTGGTCGCAGCAAAGGCGCCCGAGGTCGACACCGAATTGAAGCTGCGGCTCGATCGCACGATGGACGCGATGACCGCGCTTCGCGATGCGGCGGAGGGCGGCATGGCTTATGACCAGATGCTTGCCGCCGACAATGCCGAGGGCGAGGCGCTGATCACCGCCGCCATCGACGGGCTGGTGTCGCAAACCGCATCCATCGAACGCGCGGTCACGGCCCTGACGCTCGACGCCATCGCCTTCGAAGGCTCCGACAGCCGTGATAACCCCAACGCCGTCTTCCAGTGAAATCATGATCGTCTGCCACTGCATGAACATCACCGACAACGACATCCGGTCCGCCGTGGACTGGATGCGACATTCGGACCCTGCCACCATCATCACGCCCGGCAAGGTTTACCGCGCGCTGGGAAAACGCGCCGATTGCGGCGGCTGCATGCCCTTGCTGCTTGACACCATGCGCAGATGCGACAGCTTTGAAGTCCCAAGCAATCTGCGCGGCCTGCGCCGCGTTACAGCCAAGGACAAAGGCAATGAAGGGCGATCCGAAGGTCATCGAATATCTCAACGCCGGACTTAGGTCCGAGCTGACGGCCGTCAGCCAATACTGGCTGCACTATCGCCTGCAAGAGGATTGGGGCTACGGCAAGATTGCCGACAAGTCGCGCGCGGAAAGCATCGAGGAGATGAACCACGCCGACAATTTCATCAAGCGCATCATCTTCCTTGAAGGTCATCCGAACCTTCAGCGCCTTGACCCGCTGCGCATCGGCCAGACCCTGCGCGAGACGCTGGAGGCTGACAAGGCCGCCGAGGAAGACGCGATCAAGCTCTATACCGAAGCGCGCGATCACTGCGAAAGCGTCAAGGATTACGTGTCCAAGAACCTGTTCGAGGAACTGCTGAAGGACGAGGAAGGCCACCTCGACTACCTTGAAACCCAGCTGTCGCTGCTGAACGATATCGGCGAGCAGAACTACGGCCTGCTGAACGCGAAGCCTGCTTCCGAGGCGGAATGACCTCTTGCCGTCGACACGGGCGGCAAGAATTTCGTTGAATAAGGCGAGCAAAGGCGCGACACCGACAACCAAGAGGTTTGTCCATGTTGCGCCTATTGCCTGTGTTCCTGTTCTTTGCGCAGCCGCTTGCGGCTTGGACGCCAAACGACGCGCATCTGCCCGCCATTCCCGGCACGGCACCCGAAGCAAAGCGGATCGCGGCCATCCTTGCCCCGCCCCGTGATTTCACCAAGGCTGAACCCTTCGAACACCTGCCCGCCGGGGCCGCCACCGTGCGCCGCAGAACGACGTCCGACGCCTTTTCCGACCCGTCCGGCAATATGCCCTTCGCGTCCGAGACGGACTTCAAACTGGGCAACGCGCTGTTTCGCAAGCTTTGGGTCGGTTCGCCCTCGTCCACGCTGGCGTCGGACGGGCTGGGCCCGCTCTATAACGCGCGCGCCTGCCAAAGCTGTCATGTCAAGGACGGGCGCGGCCATCCGCCCGAAGGGCCGCAGGACGATCGCATCTCGATCTTTCTGCGGCTGTCGATCCCCGGCGGCAGCGCGCCGGAGGAAATCGAGGATTACATCGCCACCAGCCCCGACCCGGCCTATGGCGAACAGCTTCAGGATCTCGCCCTGCCCGGCCATGCCGCGGAAGGCCGGATGGACACCGAATGGACCGAGATTCCGGTGACACTGGGCGACGGGTCCGCGGCCAGCCTGCGAAAGCCCAGCTATTCCATCGCGAACCCCGGCTACGGCTCGATGGCGCCGGACGTGATGCTGTCCCCTCGCGTTGCGCCGCAGATGATCGGTCTGGGCCTGCTGGAGGCGATCCCCGCCGCCGACATCCTTGCCCATGCGGACGAGGATGATGCGGATGGCGACGGCATCTCGGGCCGGGCGAACATCGTCGGGTCGGTGGAACATGGGATCATGCTGGGCCGCTTTGGGCTGAAGGCTGGCCAGCCGACCATCCGGCAGCAATCGGCCAGCGCCTTCGCGGGCGACATGGGCCTGTCCACCGTGCTGTTCCCCGCGCCGTGGGGCGAGTGCATGCCCGCCCAGCCCGCCTGCCGCGCCGCCCCCGACGGACAAGAGGACGGCATCCGCGACGGGCTGGAGGTGGACGCGCAAAGCCTCGACCTCGTGGCTTTCTATGCCCGCAACCTTGGCGTGCCGGAACGCCCCCGCGCCGGGAATGCGCAGGTGCTGCTGGGCAAGCGGATGTTCCACGAGGCTGGCTGCCCCGCCTGCCACATCTCCAAATTCGTCACCCACCGGCTGGACGGCCGCCCGGAACAGAGCTTCCAGTTGATCTGGCCCTATACCGACCTTTTGCTGCACGACATGGGCGACGGGTTGGCCGACAACCGCCCCGAAGCCCGCGCGACGGGGCGCGAATGGCGCACGCCACCGCTTTGGGGGATCGGGATGACCGAAACTGTCACCGGAACCGCGTCTTATCTGCATGACGGGCGCGCCCGCTCGTTGTGGGAAGCGATCCTGTGGCATGATGGCGAAGGGCGCGCGTCCCGCGATGCGGCGGCAAGCCTGGATGCCGAAGACAGGGCCGCGCTTCTGGCCTTTCTGGAGAGCCTTTGATGAAGACCCTTCTTGCGCTCGTCCTGATGGCGGCCCCAGCATTCGCCGATACCGCGACGGTCGTGAACGCGCGGATCGGGCCGGGCTACCAACGCTTTGCCGCCACCGCCGCCGAACTTGCCGATACTGCTGCCGACACCTGCGCACGCGAGGTGCTGATCCCGCTTTTCAACGACACGTTCGATGCGTGGATCGCCGTCGCCCATATCCGCATCGGCCCGGTCGAGGATGATGGACGCGGCCTTGCCATCGCCTTCTGGCCCGATACGCGCGGCACGGGCAAGCGCGTGCTGGACGAGTTGACCCAAGGGACCGCGCCGCTGGACGGGTTCGAACGCCAATCCGTCGCCGCGCGCGGTTTGTTTGCGCTGGAGCGCCTGCTTTACGACCCGGCCTATTCCTCGGCCCGCGGCTGCGAGGTGATCGGCGCCGCCGCCACGGACCTGCAACGCATGTCCGGGGCGATCCTTGAAGAATGGTATCGCTTCGCCGGGCTGATGCTGACCGCAGGCGCGCCGGGGAATCACCGTTTCCTGACGCGCGAGGAAGCGACGCAGGCCATCTATACCCAGATCATGACCGGGCTGGCCTTCAATGCCGACATGCGGCTTGGGCGGCCCATGGGATCTTTCGACCATCCCCGCCCCGAGCGGGCCGAGGCGAGGCTGTCGCAGCGCAGCCTGCGCAACCTGCGCCTCTCGCTCGCGGCGATCGAGGCGGATGCGCTGTCGCTGAAACCCGACATCCCGCGCACCTTTCAGGCGATGGAAAAGGCAAGGCGCTTTGCCGACCGCATGGACGATCCCGACTTTGCCGATGCCGCAACGCCCGAGGGGTGGCTGAAGCTGGAAATCCTGCAACAGTTGATCCACGCCGTCATCGAAGCCGCCCAGAACGAGATCGGGGGTGCGCTTGGCATCGGTGCCGGGTTCAACACCACGGACGGAGACTGAGATGGCAACGCGCAGATTGGTCCTTGCCGGATTGCTGGCCAGCGCCGTGCCGCGCGTCGGCTGGGCGGATGCCGGCAGCCCGGCATGGCTGGCCGCTGCGCGCCTGCCCGATGACAGCCACGCGCTGCACGGGATCGCGTCGGACGGGCAGATCCTGTTCCGCATCCCACTGCCCGCGCGCGGCCATGCCGCCGCCGCCCATCCGACCCGCCCCGAGGCCGTCGCATTCGCACGCAGCCCCGGCACCTATGCGCTGGTGATCGACTGCGCGACCGGAACCCTGCGCGCCCGCCTGACCCCACCCGAGGGGCGGCAGTTCAACGGCCACGGCGCCTTTTCGCAGGACGGCACGGTGCTCTGGACCTCCGAGGTGCTGGCCGAGACGTCGGAGGGGCGCGTGGGCGTATGGGACGCGCGCAGCTATCGCCGAATGGGGGAGTTTCCCTCGGGCGGGATCGGCCCGCACGAGATCCGGCGCATTCCCGGCACCGACACGCTGGTGGTCGCCAATGGCGGCATCCGCACCGATCCGCAGGACCGCAGCAAGCTGAACATCGACGCGATGCGCCCGAACCTGTGCTATCTGACAGACGGCATGGTGCAGGACGTGGTGGAACTGCCGGACTTTGCCCAGTTGTCGATCCGCCATCTTGCGCTGCGCGGCGATGCCGTCGCCTTCGCCATGCAGTGGGAGGGCGACCCCGCCGAACCCGTGCCGCTGCTGGGCATCCACCGGCGCGGCACCGCCCCGACGCTGTGCTGGCCGGCCGAGGCCGAGATGTTCGCGATGCGCAGCTATGCCGGGTCCATCGCATGGGCGGATGACGGGCGCATCGGGCTGACCTCGCCCCCCGGCGGGGTGGTGATGATCCATGCGGCGGACGGCACGCCCGTCGAACGGCACGCTCGCCCGGATGCCAGCGGCATCGCCCCGGCCCCCGGCGGGTTTGCGATCACCGATGGCGGCGGTTCGATCTGTGTGCTGCGGGATCGGCTGTCGCCGCTGACGCGCGAGGATGTGGCCTGGGACAATCACCTGGTGGCGATCGACTCCACGATCGCCCGAAGCGGCTGATCTATGTCCACCGTGATCGCGTCTTCGTCCGGCCCCGGCGGCTCCAGCGCGTCAAGCTGCGATCGCAGCAGCGCGCCCGGCATGAAATGCCCGGTCCGGCCCGCCATGCGAGCCGCCAGAACCTCGGGCGCGCCGGTCAGATGCACGAACAGGATCGGCCCCGCCTGCCGCAGCCGATCGCGGTAGCGCCGTTTAAGCGCCGAACACCCGACGATCACCGGCACCGCCCCCAGCGCCTCGGCCACTTTTTCCAGCCACGGCGCGCGGTCGGCATCGGTCAGCGGCTGCCCCGCTGCCATCTTGGCGATATTGGCAGGCGGGTGCAGGTCGTCCCCGTCCAGATACGGCACGCCCGTCCGGGCCGACAGCGCGCGCCCGACGGTGGTTTTTCCCGATCCCGACACGCCCATCAGAACCATCCGCGTCATCGCGCGTTGCATAGTGCCGCCCCCCTCGTGATAGCCTTGGTGCATGCTGACCCTGACCGACATCCGCAAAAGCTACGACACTTCCGAAGGTTCCGTAACCGTGCTGGACGGCGTCAGCCTGTCGCTGCCGCCGGGCGGGACGGTGGCCCTGACCGGGGAATCGGGCAGCGGCAAAAGCACGCTGCTGCATCTGGCCGCCGGGCTGGACGCCCCCGATGGCGGCAGTGTCGAGGTTGCGGGCCAGCCGATGGGCCGAACCGATGCCGAACGCGCAAGGATGCGGCGGGAAACGGTGGGACTGGTGTTCCAGCAGTTCAACCTGATCCCGTCTCTGGACGTGGCGGCGAATATGGCGTTTCAGGCGCGGCTGGCAGGGCGGTTCGATCCTGCGTGGCAGGCGGAACTGGCCGGGGCGCTCGGGCTTTCGGCTCTGCTGCACCGCTACCCCGAACAGCTTTCGGGCGGGCAGCAGCAACGGGTCGCCATCGGACGCGCGCTTGCCGGGCGCCCAGCGCTGATCCTTGCGGATGAACCCACCGGGAACCTTGACGAAGCCACGGGCGATCAAGTCATGGCGCTGATGCTGCGGCTGGTGGCCGATACGGGCGCGGCGCTGCTGATGGTCACACATTCGCCGCGCCTTGCCGCGATGCTGGACCGTCACGCCCATCTGCGTGCCGGGCGGCTGGCATGAACGCGCTGCTGTCCCATTGGCGGCGGCATCCGGTGCAGGCGCTGATGCTGGTGCTGGGCCTTGCGCTGGCAACCGCGCTTTGGACCGGGGTGCAGGCCATCAATGCCGAGGCGCGGGCCAGCTATGACCGCGCCGCATCGACGCTGGCGCAGGACCGCCTGCCGCGTCTTGTTGCGCCGCGCATCACGCTGGCCGATTACGTCGCCCTGCGCCGCGCCGGCTGGCAGGTGTCGCCGGTGATCGAGGGCGACTGGCAATCCCTGCGCCTTGTCGGGATCGAGCCGCTGACCATGCCCTCCGAAGGCGAAGGTTCGCCCGATTTCCTGACCGATGGGGTGATCCTGTCATCCGAGCCGGTGGACGATCCGCGCGTGCGGGCGGCGGATCTGCCCCCCGGCCTTGCGCTGACCGATATCGGCGTCGCGGCGGGGATCTTCGGGCAGGACATCTCCTATCTGGTGCTTGTGTCGGGGGCTGCGCCGCCGGGGTATTCGGTGATCCGCCCGACCGGCGCGGACCTGTCGCAACTGACCGAAAGCTTCCATCTGAACCTGACCGCCTTTGGCTGGCTGGCCTTCGGCGTCGGGCTGTTCATCGTGCATTCCGCCGTCGGCCTCGCGTTCGAGCAGCGCCGCGCGATGTTCCGCACCCTGCGCGCACTGGGCGTGTCGGCCCGTAGGCTGGCTGCGATGCTGCTGGCGGAACTGCTGATCTTTGCGCTGGTGGCCGGGGCGGCGGGGGTGGGCCTTGGCTGGCTGATCGCGGCGGCGCTGCTGCCGGATGTGGCGGCGACATTGCGTGGGCTTTATGGCGCAGACGTGGGCGGCACGCTGAACCTGCGGGCGGAATGGTGGCTGGTCGGGCTGGCCATCGCGGTGCTGGGCACGCTGGTCGCGGCGGGGCAAAGCGTCTGGCGGCTGTGGCGGATGCCGCCGCTGGCCCCGGCGCAGCCGAGGGCATGGGCGCGGGAATCGGCACGGGCGATGCGGATGCAGGCGTTGGCGGGGTTCGGTCTGTGGCTGGCGGCGGCGTTGCTGCTGCTGGTGCCGGGGCTGTGGGCGGGGTTCGGCGTGCTGGCGGGGCTGCTGCTGGGCGGGGCGCTGATCCTGCCCTTTGCGCTGGCCTTGGTGATGCGGCATTTCGGCGGTGGCGCGGTGGCGCAGTGGTTCTGGGCCGATACGCGACAACAGCTTCCGGGCCTGTCGCTGGCACTGATGGCGCTTTTGCTGGCGCTGGCGGCGAATATCGGCGTCGGCACGATGGTCGGCAGCTTTCGCACCACCTTCACCGCGTGGCTGGACCAGCGGCTCGCGGCGGATCTGTATGTGGAGGCGGCGGACGCCGAAACCTCGGCCCGGCTGCTGGACTGGCTGGGGGATCGCGCGACGGCGCTGCCGATGATCCAGACCGAGGACACTCTGGACGGCCGCCCGGTCGAGGTGGTGGGCATGGTCGATGCCGCGCTGTTCCGCCGCGCCTGGCCCTTGTTGCAGGCTGTGCCGGACGCGTGGGACCGGCTGGCGGCGGGCGAGGTCTTTGTGAACGAACAGATGGGGCTTTCCCCCGGCGACGTGACGGGCATGGGCACCGTTGCGGGCGTCTATGCCGATTACGGCAACCCGATGCCGCAGGTGATCCTGTCCATGGACCGCCACCGCGCCGCCTATCCGCTGCCGATCCTGCGTCATGCGCTGATCACCGACCTGCCTGCATCGGCGATCCGCGAAGCGTTCCCGACCGTCGCCGTGCAGAATCAGGCCGCGATCCGCGAAGCCTCGGTGCAGGTGTTCGAGCGGACCTTTGCGGTGACCGGCGCGCTGAACGTGCTGACGTTGGGGGTCGCGGCGCTGGCGATCTTTGCAAGCCTGCTGACGCTGTCGGCACTGCGCCTGCCGCAGCTTGCGCCGGTCTGGGCGGCGGGGATGACGCGCGGGCGGCTGGCGGGGCTGGAGTTTCTGCGGACGCTGGCGCTAGCGGCGCTGGTCTGGGTGCTGGCGCTGCCGATGGGGCTGGCGCTGGCTTGGGTGTTGCTGGCGGTGGTCAATGTCGAGGCTTTTGGCTGGCGGCTGCCGATGCGGCTGTTCCCCGGCGACTGGCTGCGGCTGGGCGGGCTGTCGCTGATTGCAGCGGCCTTGGCGGCGGCGCTGCCTGTGCGGCGGCTGGCGCGGGTGCGCCCAGCGGAACTGCTGAAGGTGTTTGCCCATGAACGGTAAGGTTCTTGCGCTGGTGCTGCTGGCATCCCCGGCCTTCGCACAAGGGTTCGCGGGGCTGGGCACCGATGCGGGCGGTTTCGCGATCCCGGAACGCGGACCGTTCGACTTTCCTGCCGACCATGCCGCCCACCCGGAGTTTCGCATCGAATGGTGGTATGTGACCGCCAACCTGACCGACGCGAATGGCACGGAATACGGGGCGCAATGGACACTGTTCCGCAGCGCTCTTGCCCCGTTCGAGGCGGAGGGATGGGCCAGCCCGCAGGTCTGGCTGGGCCATGCCGCGCTGACGACCGCCACCACCCACCGCGCGGCGGAAAAGCTGGCGCGGGGCGGGATCGGACAGGCGGGGGCATCGACGACCGAGGCGTGGATCGACGATTGGAGGTTGGCGGACCGGATGGTCGCGCATGGGGACGGCTTCGCCTATGATCTTGCGCTGGAGGCGACGGGGCCGCTGGTGGCTCAGGGCGACGGCGGCTATTCGGTGAAGTCGGCGGCGGGACAGGCCAGCCGCTATTACTCGCAGCCCTTCTTTCGCGCCTCGGGCAGTGTGGAGCTGGATGGCAGGACCATCCCCGTCACCGGTACGGCATGGCTGGACCGCGAATGGTCCTCGCAGCCGCTCGCAAGTGATCAGTCGGGCTGGGACTGGTTCAGCCTGTCCTTCGACGATGGCGCGCGGCTGATGGGCTTCCGCCTGCGCGGGACCGAGGATTACACCAGCGCGACATGGATCGCCCCGGAGGGGGTGCCCGACCCGCAGCCGCCGGGTGCGCTGCGGCTGACACCCCTGCGAACGGCGCAGGTCGAAGGGCGCGAGGTTCCGGTGGAATGGCGGCTGGAACTGCCGGCCAAGGGGCTGGACATCACGACGCGGGCGCTGAACGATCGGGCGTGGAACGTGCTGACCATCCCCTATTGGGAAGGGCCGATCCGCGCCTCGGGCAGCCATCCGGGGCACGGCTATCTGGAGATGACCGGCTATTGATGCGGTGGATGCATGGCAAGGTTGCGGCATTGGCGGTGGTTGCGGGGCGCGGCAGGGATTATCTCGGCCCCGCATGAAGGAGCCGACGATGTCCAAGAAACCCGACGCCGCAACCCAGTCGCTGGAATATTACCGCCGCGAGGCACCGAAGCCCGCGAACACCCCCGCCTCGTCCGTGCTGGATCAGATGTTCGGCTATTACGCCGCGTGATGCCATGCCGTTGCTGCTGATCATCGTCGCCGCCGTGTTCTTCGTGACGGCGTGGATCTGGTATCGCAGCAACACGCTGACGCCCAACTGCACATGGCGCGAGGATCGCCGCCGCGCCGGGCCGGACGAGGCGTTCTTCCACTGCCTCGTCTGCGGCGCCGAGGAGCGGCTGCCGAAAGGCAAGCAGCCGCGCCACTGCCGCCGTCAGCAGTAACGTTCCACGAAAGCCATCTGCTGGTCGCTGTAACGGTCGCCATGCGCGAATCCAGCGGGCAGGATGCGCCCGATCTCGGCCAGTTCCTCGGGCGTCAGGGGGGCGCTGTCCCAGTCGCCCAGATGATCCGCCGTGCGTGTGCCGGGAATCGGGATGATGTGATCCCCTTGCGCCAGCACCCATGCCAGCGCCGTCCCGGCAACCGTCCGCCCCCGCGCTGCGCAGAAATCGCGAAACCGCGCGATGGCCGCGAGGTTCGCGCCGAAGTTCGGCTCGATGAAACGCGGGTTGGTGGCACGGAAATCGACGCCCTGCTTGAAATCGCGCTTCAGCGGCTCGCGCCCGAACATCCCCCGCCCCAGCGGAGAGAAGGCGACGAAGGCGACGCCCAGATCGGCACAGGCCTCGATCAGACCCAGTTCCGGCTGGCGCGACCACAGCGAATATTCGTTCTGCACCGCCGTCACCGGGTGGACGGCATGGGCACGGCGCAGCGTGGACGGCGCAATCTCGGACAGGCCATAGCCGCCGATCTTCCCCTCCTCGATCAGCCGGGACATGGTGCCGGCCAGATCCTCGATGACGATTTCGGGCTGGCGGCGGTGGATATAGTAAAGATCGACATGATCGCGGTTCAGACGGCGAAGCGAGGCTTCGAGGCTTTCGCGGATATAGGCTTCGTCATTGCGGACCGTGCGCTGTGGCCCGCCGACGATCCCGCATTTGGTGGCAAGGTGGATGTCGCGGCGCCCCCATTTGCCGATGATCGTCTCGGACAGCCCCGCGCCATAGATGTTGGCGGTGTCGAAATGGGTGATTCCGGCCTCGGCCGCGGCGTCCAGACAGGCCAGCGAAGTCGCCTCGTCCGTCGCGCCGAACATGCCGCCGAAGCTCATCGCGCCGAAGCCGATCGCGCCGACCTTTCGGCCACCAAGTTTGCGCTGTTCCATGATGCTCTCCTTTTCGCTGCGGCGCAGCAGGAAAGCCCGGCGAATCGGTCCAGTCAAGCGAAAGCGGCACCGAGCGCCACTTCCACCATCCGCGCAAAGCTGCGCTCGCGATCCTCGGGCGGCAGGGATTCATCCGTCAGCAGATGGTCGGACACGGTCAGCACGGCCAAGGCACGGCAACCGTGGCGCGCGGCAAGGGCGTAAAGCTCCGCCGCTTCCATCTCGACCGCCAGAACGCCGTGGCGGCGCATCTGTTCGCCAAGGTCCGCCCGTTCGTCATAGAAGGTGTCGGAGGAGTAGATCTGCCCCACATGCGCCTCGGGGGCCAGTGCGGCGGCGGCGCGCAGCAGGCCGAAATCGGCGGTCGGCGCGAAGTGCAATTCGCGGAAGATCGTGGCCGAGGGCCAGCCCGCATGGCAGGCCGACATCGCCAGCACCAGATCGCGCACCTTGACATTCGGCTGCATCCCGCCCGCCGATCCGATGCGGATCAGCGTCTTCGCCCCCAGACGGATCAGTTCGTTGACGTAGATCGACGTGGAGGGCATCCCCATCCCCGTCCCTTGGATCGTCACCTTTTGTCCGCGCCACGACCCGGTGAAGCCCAGCATCCCGCGAATGCCGTTCACCTGCACCGCGCCGTCCAGAAACGTCTCGGCCGCCCATTTCGCGCGCAGGGGATCGCCGGGCAGCAACACGGTTTCTGCAATGTCGGCGGCGGGGTCGATGTGGTGGGTCATGTCCTCTCCCATCCGGCAAGGTGGCGCAGACCTTGGGTGACATCGGTGCGGATCGCAAGGCGCAGGCCCGGCTCGTCGCCTGCGCGCAGGGCGGCGATGATGTGGCGGTGATGCGCGGGCGGCTCGTTCCGGCGCAGGCGGCCATAGAGCGCGCGCATCGTCGGCCCCAGTTGCAGCCAGACCGTTTCCGTCAGCGCCAGCATCGCCGGCGCCTGCGCGCGCAGGTAAAGCGTGCGGTGAAATTCGAGGTTCGTGCGGATATAGGCGACGGCATCGCCCTTGGCGACCGCCTCGCCATTCGCCGCATTGATCGCGGCCAGTCGGTCGATCAGCGCGAAATGCGCGCGGGGCAAGGCGCGGGACGCCAGCTCCGGCTCCAAAAGCGCGCGGATGGCGGCCAGTTCCTCGATCCGTTCTGGCGTCAGCTCCGGCGTCGCGACCCGCCCGGACGACGACAGCGTCAGCGCCCCTTCGGCCACCAGCCGCCGCACCGCCTCGCGGGCGGGGGTCATCGACACGCCGAATTCGCGCCCCAGCCCGCGCAAGGTCAGCGCCTGACCCGGCGCCAGTTCGCCATGCATGACCTGCGTTCGCAGCGCGCGATACAGCCGTTCATGCGTGGCGGCGCCCGCCTCGGACCGGGGTGTCAGCATGTGAACTGCCATGCGTGCAGGCTGCCGCCCTCGCGCCGCAACCATGCGCGGCGGGGGGCATAGTCTGGCATCAGCTGCGCAACCACGGCCCAGAAGGCGGGCGAATGGTTCATCTCGGCCAGATGGGCGACCTCGTGCGCGGCGACGTAATCCAGCACCTCGGGCGGGGCGAGGATCAG
This sequence comes from Falsirhodobacter xinxiangensis, assembly GCF_004959935.1. Lineage (GTDB taxonomy): Bacteria > Pseudomonadota > Alphaproteobacteria > Rhodobacterales > Rhodobacteraceae > Falsirhodobacter > Falsirhodobacter xinxiangensis. The sequence continues at coordinate 300,972 of NZ_SMYN01000001.1, forward strand.
CCGCCAGTTATACATCAGCCCGCCATCCGCCGTGCAGCTTCCCCACCGGCTGCGGGTGTCGCGCAGGGTGATGCGGGCATAGCTGCGCCCGATCCGCGCGGCATGGTGGTCCGATGCCGCCGCCAGCCGGTCGCGCGCCAGCGCCTTGAGCCATGCCTGCACCTTCGGCCCCGGATCTCCGGAGACAAGAAGCGAATCGCCGTCCACGCGAATCCGCCCCACGCCCTGCCGAATGGTCAGCGCCCGCCCCGCGACGGGCAGGACGGTGCCGAAATCCACCGCCGCCCCCGGCGCGACCCCTTCCAGCGCGCGGCGTATCCAAGCCTCCTGCCCTGCCGCGAAGGCCAGCGCATCGGCTTCGCGCGCACGCATCGGCAGCGACAGCGTCACCCGCCCGTCAAGCCGCGAAACGCGCAGGGAAAAGCGCCGCGCACGCGGCGAACGGCGCAGCGTGATCTCCACCTGTGGGGTTCCGGGCAACAGCGGCATGGGCATTCTCCTTGGCCGGTGCCAGATTAGCCTTGCATCCGACAAGGGGAACCCCCATCTGTGCGGCTTCGGAAAGCCTTTGACAGACGTGCGCCCGTGTGGCAAGCGACTGCGACTCTGCAACAGCCAGCCTCTCTTGAAGGAACAGACCATGCCCAAAGAGGAATGGGGCACGAAGCGCCTTTGCCCGACCACCGGCAAACGCTTCTACGACCTGAACCGCTCCCCGATCGTCAGCCCCTATACGGGCGAAGTCGTGGATATCGAAAGCGCGCGCCGCAAGGCCGCCGCGGCAGTGATCTCGCGCGTTGCGTCTGAAAAAGATGACGAATCGCTGGTCGAGGACATCGACGGCGACGATCTGCTGGAAAACAGCACGACCGAAGACAACGATCTGGACGACGATCTGCTGGAAGACGACAGCGACGACAACGTCTCGTTGGACGAACTGGCCGACGTTGCCGGCGACGAAGACGAGGGCTGAGGCCCTGCGAAAAGTTTTGGCGGGGCGCGCAATTTTTCCACTTGCACCTCGCCGGGACAAACCATAGAAGGCCCAAGCGAGACGGGAACGGCAACGATAACGGATCGCGAACCCGGTGGGGTCATAGCTCAGTTGGGAGAGCGCTTGAATGGCATTCAAGAGGTCGGCGGTTCGATCCCGCCTGGCTCCACCAAATAAAATAAAGACTTGAACGACAAAAGCCCCGCCTCGTGCGGGGCTTCGTCGTATTGGATTTGGCATTTCGCCCCCCCCCGGACCCCGTGACGATCAGTGAAAGTCACGGCTGGGAAACAGCCGACCCGCCTGATGCCGCGGGTGGGTTGCGGGGGTGCGGATGCTGCCCCCTGCCGGGCGGCGGGTTTCGTCCCGGCGGCCATCGCCGGGGTCGATCTCGCCCCGCCCCAACCCGATCAGCAGATGCGAGCGATCTTCGATCCGGTCGGCAATGATGTGGATCACCGGGCCGTCGCGTTCGATCCGGCCCGTGACACAAACCAGCCGCCCCGCGATCACCTCGCGCCGAAAGCGTTCATAGACCCTGTTCCAGACGACGATATTGGCGCAGCCCGTCTCGTCTTCCAGCGTCAGGAAGATGACGCCCGATGCGGTGCCGGGGCGCTGGCGGGTGATGACCAGCCCGGCGACCGTAACGCGCCCCCGGTCCAGCGCGGCATGTTTCGTCAGTCCCGGCATGTGCTGGCGCAAAAGCTGCATCGGATGGGCGCGCAGGGACAGGCGGGTCGTCAGGTAATCCTCGATCATCTCCTCGCCCAGACCCATGCGGGGCAGATGCACGGCAGGTTCGGCCCCGCCTTCGCCATCTGCCCCGAACAGCGGCAAGGGGCGGCTTTGCAGCGCCTTGGCCTGCCAGAGCGCCTCGCGCCGGGTCAGGGACAGGCAGGCGAAGGCATCGGCCTCGGCCAGCCGCTCCAGCGCGTCGGCCGGCACGCCCGCACGGCGCCACAGGCTTTCCACGTCGGGATAGCCATTGCCGCGGGCAAGGCCGATCCAGATGCCATGCTCCTCCTTTACGCCTTTGATCTGCCGGAACCCAAGCCGCAGCGCGCCCTGTTCCAGCGTGCAATCCCATTGCGAATGGTTGACCGACACGCCCCTCACCTCGACCCCGTGATCGCGGGCGTCGCGCACAAGCTGGGCCGGGGCATAGAATCCCATCGGCTGGCTGTTCAAAAGCGCGCAGGTGAAGGCCGCCTGATGGTGGCATTTCAACCATGCCGAGATGAAGACCAACCGCGCGAAACTGGCGGCATGGCTTTGCGGGAAACCGTAGGAGCTGAACCCCTCGATCTGGGCAAAGCAGCGTTCGGCGAATTCTGGATCGTGCTTGTTGGCGATCATGCCGCCGATGAACTTGTCCTTCAGCTGACCGATGGTGCCCATCTTCTTGAACGTGGCCAGGGCGCGGCGCATCTGGTCGGCTTCGGACGGGGAAAAGCCCGCGCCGTGGATGGCGATCTGCATCGCCTGTTCTTGAAACAGCGGCACGCCATAGGTGCGCTTCAGGATCGGGTCCAGAACGGGACCGAGCGAGACCCTCGACTCGATATTCTGGCGCCGCTTGATGAACGGATGCACCATGCCGCCCTGAATGGGGCCGGGGCGGACGATGGCGACCTCGCACACCAGATCGTAAAGGTCGCGTGGCCGCATCTTGGGCAGGAAGTTCATCTGCGCGCGACTTTCGACCTGAAACACGCCCACCGCATCGGCGCGGCACAGCATGTCATAGGTCGGCTCGTCCTTGGGTGGCATCGACAGGTCCGCCTCCACCCCATCGTGATCCTTCAGCAGTTTGAACGCCTTGCGGATGCAGGTCAGCATCCCAAGACCCAGCACATCCACCTTCAGGATGCCCAGCGCGTCGATGTCGTCCTTGTCCCATTCGATGATGGTGCGATCCTCCATCGCGGCATTCTCGATCGGGCACAGCTCGTCCAACCGGCCCTGAGTGATGACGAAGCCGCCGACATGCTGGGACAGATGGCGCGGAAAGCCGATGATCTGCGCGATCAGCGCAAGGGTCAGCCGAACGCGGCGATCTTCCAGCGACAGGCCCGCATTCTTCACCCGTTCGTCGTCCGGCGCGGCGGAGGACCAGCCCCAGATCTGCCCCGACAGCCGCGCGACCACGTCCTGCGACAGCCCCATGACCTTGCCCACCTCGCGGATCGCGGCGCGGGACCGGAAGTGGATGACCGTCGCCGTCAGGCCCGCGCGTTTGCGGCCATAGGTGTCATAGATGTGCTGGATCACCTCCTCGCGCCGTTCGTGTTCGAAATCGACGTCGATATCGGGGGGTTCGTCGCGCTCTTCGGAAATGAACCGCTCGAAGATCAGGTCGATGTCCTCGGGAGAGACTTCGGTGATGTGCAGCGCCCAGCAGATCAGCGAATTGGCTGCCGATCCGCGCCCCTGGCACAAGATCCCCTTGCTGCGGGCGAAATCCACGATGTCCGCGACGGTCAGGAAATAGGGGGCGTATTTCACCTTGGCGACCATGTCCAACTCGCGCCGAAGCTGGGCGGTGCGCGCGGGCGGCACCGCACCGTCATAGCGCCGCGCCAGCCCTTCGGCGGCCAGCCTCTCCAGCCGCTGCTGGGCGGGTTCGTCCTTGTTCTCGTGCGGGTATTGGTATTCCAGCTCCTTCAGATCGAAGGTGCAGCGTTCGGCGATCTCGATGCTGCGGGCGATGGCGTCGGGCGGGAAAAGGCGGGCCATTTCCTCGGCCGATTTCAGACGGCGTTCGGCGTTGGGCAGACGCGCGCGCCCGATATTGTCGATAGTCACGCCAAGGCGCATGCAGGTCAGCACGTCGGCCAATGGCCGGCGATGCGCGCGGTGCATCAGAACGTCGCCCACCGCGACCAGGGGGATGCCCAGCGTGACGGCCCGCGCCGACAGCCGCGCGATCCGCGGCGCGTCCCGCCCGTCGTAACGCGGCGCGGCCCCAAGATAGACCTGCCCCGGAAACGCGCGGATCACCTTGGCCGAAGGATCGCCCAGCGCAATCAGGATCATCCCCTCGCCCCATTTCAGCACGCTGCCCAGCGTCAGGCGGCACTCGCCCTTGGCGGACCGGCGCTTGCCTTCGGACAGCATCCGCGACAGGCGCTGCCAAGCCGCCTTGTCGGTTGGCAGGGCCAGCCATTCCGCGCCGCATTCCAGCACAAGACGGCTGCCGACGATCAGGCGGGGCAGATGTTCGAACACCGGCAAAGTTTCCTCGCCGGTCGAATGGGTCAGCACCTGACGGCTGGAATGATCCATCAGCCGGCGCGATCGGATGACGAGGACGCCGCCCTCCACCGCCTCCTCCTGCACGCGGGTCAGCTCCTTCAAAGCCTTCCATGCGCGCACCACCCCGGCCACGGAATTGCGATCGGTGATGGCCACGGCCTCCAGCCCCAGTTCTGCGGCGCGCAGCACCATCTCCTCGGGGTGGGAGGCCCCGGTCAGGAAGGTGAAATTGGTGGTCGTGCACAGTTCGGCATATCTCATGCGAAGGCTCCCTGGGCGAACCATCTGGGGGCCTCGGGGGTATGGAACAGCCACAGGCGCGGGCCTTGGCAGGTCTGCACACGCCAGTAATCGCGCAAGCCCGATGCCCATGCCGGATCATCCTCCCACCAATCCGGCGAGATGCGTTCGGGGCCGATGGCGCGCTGGACGTCATAGCGTTGCCCGCGCCAGTGGAAACTGCCCGGCGGCGCGCCCGTCAGCGGTTCGGGGCGAAAGATCACGGCGGGCAGGCGCGGCATGGGACCGGGCCGCGCCTCGGCGGCGGGGACAAGGCGAAAGCTGCGCTCGGGGATGAGGCTGTCCGTCGGCTCGACCCGCAGGATGTTCTCGAACCCCAACCGATTGCCAAGGCACGAGATGAGGTCCGAGATGGCATCCTCCGTCTTGGGCTTGCCGCCGACCTGCCGGGCCAGCAGCGGCTCGGCAACGGTGGCGACAAGCCGCAGCGCATCGATGCCGAAGCCGGCATCCACCGTCTCCAGCTTGGGCGCGAACAGGCGGGCGATGCGGGTGGGATCGCGCAGGGGCTGGGCAAGGCCGACCTCGACCTCCACCGTTTCGCGATCCACGCGGCGCATTTCAAGCCGCAGACGGCGTGCACCCATCGCATGACGCGCCAGCGTCGCGCAAAGCCGGTCCAGCAGTCGCGACAGCCCCGCCATCACGTCCGAATGCAGCCCGATCGGGTCCGGCAGCGCCATGCGGACGGCAAAATGCGGGGCGGCGGGCGGGGCGGCAACAGGTTCGGGCTGTCGTCCCAGCATCTGATCCAGCCGCAGGACAAGCTCTGCCCCAAAACGCCGGGCCAGCGGCGCGCGCGGCAAAGGCAGAAGATCGCCCACCTTCCGCAAGCCAAGACGGATCAGCGCCTCGGCCATGCCCGGATCGATCCGCAGGGCGGCAACGGGCAGATCGGCCAATGCACCCCCATGACGCGCCAGCGCATGAGCCGCGCCGCGCGTATCGGCAATGGCGCTGCGGGCCGTGAACCCCGCCCGTTCCAGCCGCGCGCGCAGATCGGCCTGCAAGGCCCCCTCTCCGCCGAACAGATGCGCGATTCCGGTCACATCGGCCATCAACCCGTCCGGCCCGTCCGGCGCGACATGGGGGGAATAGCGGATGGCCCAGCGGCGCAACGCCTCTTGCACGGGGGCGGTGTTTCCGGCGGGGCGCGTCAGAAGATCGGGGCAGATCGCGCGGGCATCGGCCAGCGGCATGCCGCGGGACAACCCCGCCCGCTCGGCCTCGGGGTTCAGGCAATGCAGCAGGTCGGTGTTCCCCGACCGAAGGACCATCGCAAACGCACCCTCGATCGGGCAGGTCCGCAAGGCCGCATCGCTGGCCAGTCGCGGAAACCATATCGAAAGCAGCCGGCGCGCCATTCCAATCCAAAACCCGAATTTACATGTTCACTTTTTGTTCTAATAATGCCTTGCCAATGCAGAGTCGAGTCCCGACCAGCCGCGCCATGGACGTCACTTCTGGATTACCACCTCCAGATAGGCCCCTCGCGCCACCAGCGTGCCGTCGGTCGCACGGTTGAACCTTTCGGCCAGCGCGATCATATCCGCCTCCAGCGCGCGCTGCCCGTCGCCATCCAGCGCAGCGAAGGCCTTGTGCATCGGGCCATACCAGCTTCTGAACACCTCAAGCCAATGGCTGGCAGAAAGGTAGCGGAAGGAAAATTCCCGCTCCGTCGCGCGAATATCCGCGCCGGGGAACAGATCGGCCAGCCGCGCCTCGGTGCCCCAAAGCGACGGCGGCTTTACCCCGGCAGGGGGCGGGATGTATTTGCCGATGGTCTTGAACAACTGCCCCACGAACCCTTCGGGCGTCCAGTTCGCCAGCCCGATCCTGCCGCCCGGACCGCAGACGCGGAACATCTCGCGCGCGGCCGTTTCCTGATCGGGCGTGAACATCACGCCGAAGGTGGACAGCACGACGTCGAATTCGCCCGCCTCGAAGGGAAGCGCCTCGGCATCGGCCTCGCGGAAGACGACCGATACGCCCTCCGCCTCGGCCCGCGCGCGGCCCATCTCCAAAAGCGCCGGGACATAATCGGTCGATGTGACCTTGCCCCATCGGCGCGCGGCGGCAAGCGTGGCATTGCCGTTTCCGGCAGCGACATCCAGCACCCGCTCTCCGGCCCGAAGATCGACGGCTTCGCAAAGCATCTCGCCCACGATCTGCAAGGTGGTGCCGATAACGGCATAGTTTCCGGAAGACCACGCGCCCTGCTGCTTCGCCTTCAGCGCCGCAAGATCGACCGTTGGATTTGTGTCTGAATTGGTCATTCGAACCTCCCCCGGAACGCACGACTCGGGGGATTATAGCACGGTTTGCGCCGCGTGGCTCAGCGAAGCTGGCTGTCCTTTGACCCACGGCGATTGATGCCGCCGCGCGGGTCCTCGGGGCGGGCATCCCTGCCCCGCTGGCAATCGATGCACAGCTTCACGCCCGGAATGGCGATGCGCCGAGCCTCGGGGATCGGCTCCTCGCATTCGGCGCAAAACGCGAAGCTTTCGCCCGTGGGGCGCCGCAACGCCTTCAGGCGCGAAAGTTCATCCGCGATGGATGCGTCGATTTGTTCGTTCACGGCGCCATCCCGCGCCCATCCGCCTGCCATGGAAAGATCCTCCTGCACAGGAATATGGTCAGGCACGTCGCGCGTTCAATCCGCAGGCTGCTTGCGTGGAAAATGGTGCCCCCAGACGGACGCAGACTTAGCAATCAAACCGCTATAATTGCAGCAATATCAAGCCATTGAGAGTCCGCCCCTCAGGCCAAGTGTCCCCAAACTATTACCGCAAGTGTCCCCGCGCAAGGGGGCCTTAGGGTATCGCCAGCGGGCCACACGTCACGGACTTTCTGAACCTTAGGGGGATTGATTCCAGTTTCTCGCCGCGCCCTCAGTGGCCGAAGATCAGTAACGCTAGGTGCCAGTATGTCCCCTTATCCCAGCCTCGGCGCAGCTACAGACCCGACGACCGGGCACGTTGTTCGGTGGCGCCAAACCAACGATTCCATCTTCGTGGCAGTCCCCGACGCCTACCGATACCTTGGCTTACACACCCACGCGCTACCGTCAGGGTCATCTCTATATGCCCGCGTCGGCAATAGGTTCCTCGACACCAAAGAGCATTACCGCGCAACGTGGGACAACGGCATCAGAGAGCGCGTAGTCTCCATTCCTCTGCCGCACCTTGAACGCCTCTTGTTGCCCCTCCCGCCTCCCCCGTCAGGTGACCTACTGGCTTCCGTCGAACGCCTCCGCTCACTTGTCCTTCAATCGGTGGAAGCAAGCCACAGCCGCGATGCCTTCCCCGTCATACTGTATCGGTGCCTTCGTATGGACGAGAGACGGCGAGACAAGGCGGGCCTTTGGTCCCAACAAGCGCGCAACTACAGTTACCTCAACGCGGCCACAGGCGGAGACTTCAGGGTCATCCTAGATGTCGTCGAGAAGGTGGACACCGAGACAGACCCTCAGGTGCGCTTTTATGGAGCCGCTAAGGCTGCCTTTGACACGGGCGCTATGTTGCTGGTCTCGGACGTCGGGAAGCTGCCGCACGGGGTGGCGGAGAGGTTACCACGAGAGGTGAACCTGAAGGTGGCCGATATGTCCGCCGCCAATCAAGAACAGACCCGCTTGGCCGTAGCGTCTCTACGTCCGCCTGAGGTGTTGTCCCCACGGTCGGAATATTCCGGCATACAAGTGCGAGACGGGGAGATCATACTAGAGGATTGCGCGATACCCCCCCTCCCGGTCCTCGGTGAACGCGTGGAGGCTCAGGGTAATTAACGGCCCCAAGAAAAATACTTCCACGGATGATTTAGTCCCGTAAGTGGATGTATTTAAAAGAAATAACTGTTGACTGCCTGCCAAAGAATGACTCATGGATGCATAGGTGCAGAACGCACCGGGCACTTTGGGGACGACCATGAACAACTCTATCGACATCAATATCTTTGGGCTTCGCATTTACATCGACATCCACCTGCGGATGACCACGATCTACATTTTCGGCTTCGAGTTCTTCTGGGAATATGATGGCCGTAAGGACCATTCATTCACTACCGAACGCTCTGGCGTTGGCGAACTTATGGTCTGGCTTCCTTATGGCAGGGTCGTCCTGCACAACTTCCATAAATCGGGCGGCACGTTCTCTGGCTACTAATCGTTACACCCACAACTATCATTGACATTTGCAACAAGGCGATGTTAGCCCTGTCCCAGACCATCGGGGCAGGGTTTTTCAATGAAGAAGTATGTCATCTACAAGCGCGTCAGCACCGAGGAGCAAGCCCGCTCCGAACTCGGCCTCAAGGCCCAAGAGCGCGACATTCGGCTGTTCCTAAAGAACTACTCCGAGACCCCCTTTGAGGTCATCGCTGAGTTCACCGAAAGCGAGACCGGCAAGAACAACGATAGGCCCATCCTTGCTGAAGCCCTTGCCCTCGTCCGCAAGACCGGCGCGGAACTCCTCGTCTCGAAGCTGGACCGCCTGAGCCGCAAGGTGTCCTTTATCGCCACCCTTATGGATGACCCGAAGGCCAAGTTCCGGGTTGCCTCCATGCCCCACGCGGACAAGTTCCAACTGCACATCTATGCCGCCCTAGCCGAACAAGAGCGCGAGTTCATCTCCGCACGGACGAAAGCGGCCCTTGCAGAGGCCAAGGCCAAAGGGGCGAAGCTAGGGGGCATCCGGCCAAACACCGAAAGGCGCAACGCAGCGGTGCAAGCGGGGGCCAAGGACAGGGCCGACAAGGTGGCCGCGTTCGTGCTGCCTATGCGGGCACAAGGGGCAAGCCTTAGGGAGATTGCTGAGGCGTTGGATAAGGGGGGCGTAAAGACTGCCCGAGGGGGCACTTGGCAAGCGTCACAGGTAAAGCGGGTCTTGGAACGTCTGGGTTAGGGCGAATAGCCCACACCTCAGCCATAACCTACCGCGAATAGCCCCCACCCTTGCCTATATAGGTCAGCAATATTGACCTTGCTTGCCTTTGAAGGGGTGATCTGTTGGCGCGCGCGTTCGTTGTAGTTGCCCGCCCAAAGGTCCACCACAGGCGGGCAACTTCAGAACCCCTTAGCGTTTGCTGTCAAGTTTCCGTCTACGGGCAGAACGGATACTTACTGACGGTGAAACACCGGCGTCTCATCTAGCACTCCCAATCTACTATCTCCGTCACTGTTCCAATCTTTCCAGCAGGAAACTCTGAGAGGATAGCTTCAATCATTACCGGAGCGACGAGTGCGATGTTACCGCAATCGCCTTGACTGGTGGCCTTCGCTTCGAAAACCGTTTGCCGGGTATTATTATCCTGAATTAAGAGCATGGTGCCGCGTGTGAAAATCGTATCAACACGTGTGCCGCTGGAATACCCAGTAACGCCGTAGGTAGGCGTATAGGTTGTTGTCGCGCTATAATAATTTCCCACCACCGTTCCAGAAGTGGTGGCACCGCTATATCCCGTGACCCCGTATTGTGGGATCGAATAAGACGATGCTACACGCTCGCCACCGTCAATCAAGAAGCCAAGGCCCGCAGTGAGACGCGCCTGTTTACGGGACGCAACGACCGTATATCCCTTTTCCGTTAACGATGTCGCCAGTTTCGATGCGACCGTTTGCCATTCCAGACTTTTTCCGTCTTCGGGCACCAGTGGCACGATCTGGACCGTTTTTGGCTGTAGATCAGCAGGTATCTTGGAATATGCGCTAACATTCGTATCGAGGGTTGTGCAGCTACAAAGGGTCAAGGTAGCCACAACGGCGAGTATTTTGCACAGTTGCATGATGTAACTTCTGGATGAATGGAAAGACCACGGAGAGGACTTATTAATTCTCTGTCAAGGCTTCGGCGTAATTCCTATCCTAGTTCAGAACAGGTGAAACTTTCGTGCCACGGTGCGGCACACCGCCGCGCCCACCGAGGGTGTCGCTATCGAGACCTTCGAGTTCAACGGGCTGGGCCTCCGGGCGGTTCGCCTTGAAGGGGAACCTTGGTTTGTCGCTAAGGATGTCTGCGACATGCTGGGATATACCTCAGCCGGGGCTACCGCTATGGCTGTCAAGTCCCTCCTGCCGGACGAGCGCGCCACACTGTTCAAATCAAACCTCAGAACCTCTGATGTTAGCGGTTTCCCCAATCGAGGTATGAGTATCGTATCGGAAAGTGGTGTGTATCGCCTCGTGATGCGCGCCCAGACCCACCGAGAAGAAGCTATCGCGTTCCAAGATTGGGTGACCCGCGTTGTCCTCCCGACCATCCGCAAGACGGGCGGCTACATCATGGGCGAGGAGAAGCTGGGCGCTTCATGCTTTCGGCACGTTGCCGATTAACCCCACCCCTAGATGACAGCACATTACATCACTCTCGGCACCATTAAGGCCGCACCGCAACGGCATCCCCGAAGCGCCCTATGGCAGCTTGCCCGATTAACCCCGCCCCTAGCCGTAAGCAATTCGCCGCGACCCATCTCAGGGACCATTCAACATGCCCACTCGCCAGACACCGCAACCCGCCCCATTCACCTATGCCGACGCCCGCGCCGATGCCGCTTGGGCAATGGTTCGAGACCGCCAGAACACCGGCCTTACACTCGACCTTATCGCCCTTTCCGTGCCCGTGTCGCTCCGCACTCTCGGCACCATGAACCGCCGCTTCGCTGCCATGCAGGAAGCCGGAACGGAGATCACGGGGCGGTGGAGGTTCGACCGCACAGATGCCCGCTCAGTCCCCGCAGGAACCCTCCTCGAAGACTAAAGGCCACCCTTTCAAGAAACCCCACGGCCCCCGGCTGTGAACCCTCAAGAGACCTCATGGAAAACCTAAAGATCGCCCTTAAAGAATACATGGACCCGCCGCTGGCCGTTATCACCATCGCCACCCACGCGACCCGCGCCCCCCAGTCAACGCGGCGGCCCTGTCGGTGCAGCTACCTTCACCCATCACCTCTCACCGGACGGTGGCCTGAAAATGACGCGCGCGGCCATCAGTGGGTTCCTTCGCGGACATGCCGAACGGGAGGCCCTGCTAACCTCTTTGCGCGCACTCCAAGCATATCTGCGCGCAACTCCCGAATGTCATCGCGTTGGGGTGATCGTGTGCGTCAACTCGCTGGCCTTCATGGATAGCTTGGAAGCGACCCGCGCGCATCTCGACGCGGAGAAGGCGGGTGAGGCCCCGGTCCAACTCCGCAATAGGGCGCTGTGGAAGTCCCTGTTCGCCCTGATGCAGGAAGCATCCGCCAACTTTGTCAATGTCCCTAGCCGGGGCGAAGCGTCCACCCCCACGATGAGGAAAGCCTACGCGCTTGCCGTCACCGAGGCAGAACGGCGCGGCGCTATCGCACAATCTCTCAGCCCCCTCCACTCGCAGCCCGACGCTGCCTGAAACCAATTCAAGGAAACCGAACATGGAATACACAACCGGCCAAGGCATCACCGATAACGGCGGTGGCGAAGTAACCATTCGCAATGGCGTAGGCGAGAGCCGCCGTGATAGTTCGTCTGTCGTGACCTCCGCAGATGCTTTCGCCCGTGACGGACTCATGGGCACCGCGAAGTCCCCTTCTGGCGGCCACGTTATCGGGCGGGAAGTCCACACCAGTGACACCATCCAAGTCGCAGGGCAGCGTTGCACCATCGCCCTCGCCCTCTCGATGGGTCTCATCCGGCGTGACGCGGCCACGGGAGACTACATCGACGCGTCTGCCCCGTCCGGTCTCGGCATCCCCTACGCGCACCCAAAGGTTGACCCCCAGATGCAGCAAGCGGGGGCCGGTGTCGGCCTCGCTTCTGGGGGCACCGCTGAGGAGGCGCTGGGAGGGGCCTTCCAAGCCGATGCCGACACGGAAGGGGCACTGGCCGAAGTCCTCAAGAGGACGACTCAGGGGGGCGCTGTGGTGGCCCTAGAGTCCATCATCCGGGAGGGCGAGTTGAACATGCTTGCGCTGGACCAACTGGCCTCGCAATCGGGCCTTGAGCCTGCCGAGATGGCTGCCCTCGTGAACAACGCTCGGGATGGGATGGAGGATGCCGTCTATCAGCATCTCGAACAATCCTTCCCGGTTCACGACCGCGACATGTTCACCCAATACATCCACAGCAGCCCCGACACGAAAGCGCAGTTTCAGGCCAGTGTCCGCGACCTCATGCACACGAGTTCCGTGGCAGGGTTTGCCAAGCTGGCCCAAGGGTTCACCGAGAGGCTGGACGTTATCGACCCCGACGCGGTGGCCGACGCGCTGGACCTCGAAGGTATCACCTATAAGCGCACCCGTGAGGGCATCCTCTTGGACCTGTCGAAGCAGGGCTTGGGACAGATGATGTATCGGCAGGCAGTGCAGGCCGGTCTCATCAAGCCCCAGCGCGCCTAGGCACCACTCGGCCACGCACCGTTCGCGGCCCTCGGGGGAAACCTCGGGGGCCTTTTGCATTTCACCGGAGAGTCGCGGCGATGCCGGAATATTCAGACGTAAAAAATGGGGGTGCTGTCGCCTGTCCGGGATGCGCCGCGACGTTTACCCCAGCGCGTAGCAACCAACGATACTGCACCCCGAAGTGCCAGAAAGCCACCACTCGGAACACCGCAAGGGGGCTGCGAAATGTGACCAACAGCAGCGCCGAACGCACACGCGCGCGGTCTCATAACGCCCGCGCTAGGGAACTCGCTGAGGCGCTTTATAGCCTGCCGCCCTTTGAACGGCTCGGCTTCATGCGCGACTTGATCGAGGCGGCACGGACCCATGACGCCCACCTCCGGGGCATCCTGACAGACCCTCGCCTCTTATCGGCACCACCAGAGAAGGCGCATCTTTTCTTTCGCAGATGCCCCGCCTCATACCGGACTATCTCACAAGCCGCCGACGCCTACTGCCGACGCTTCTGGGGATACGGTGCCCCGGACGTGGTTCATTCTCGCTGTCCTGAGCCGCCTACCGGAGAAGTCATTCAGGCATCGGCGGCGGCATAATCCGCCCTCCACATCTATAAGAGGGGACCAAAAGTTGGCCTTTAGGGGGCAACTCAAGGTGCATCTCCATCTTGGCCATGCCGAGGAGACCCAGCCTCTTAGAGGCACCTTCAGTTGCATCTATAGGGCATGACGCCTTCAGGGTCTCAGCGCACAAGCGCCACCCCCACATCACCCCAAGGAAAAACATGAACACCGAAACACCAGCCGCTCAGGCGGCCCGAACGCGCATCGTCATTTATACCGATGGGTCTGCCTCAGGTAACCCCGGCCCCGGTGGCTGGGCTGCCATCCTTCTCCGCCTCGACGCAGAGAATAACGTCATCAAGAAGGTGCCACTCTCAGGCCCCGGCAAGTCTATCACAACGAATATCAAGATGGAGATGACCGCCCCCGCTGAAGCCCTCAAAGCGCTGGGGTCTCCCACCGACGAACACATCACCATCTACTCGGACCTTCAGATGATCTCGAAGGGAATGAACGAATGGCTGCTTAGATGGAAAGCACGAGGCTGGCTCAATGCCTCTAAGAAGCCTGTCGAAAACGCCGATCTCTGGCAGAACATCGAAGCCGCTGCCGCAGGGCGCAACATCTCATGGGAATGGGTGCGCGCTCATGCAGGCCATGAGTTTAACGAAGAAGCAGACACCTTGGCGAAAGAGGCAGCACAACTGGCGGCCCGCCGGGGCGTCACCTTCGCGGATACCTGACCCCGCCCCAGCGCCACACCTTTCAGAGAAACCCTCATAGGCTGCCCTTGCGCGGCCTGAATGGATGCACCCACATGCAAGACACCAGCACCACCCAGAAACCCACGGCCCTCCTCTCGTTCATCAGGGGGGCCGAGACTTCGCGCGGCTACGACGACAACTCACCGGACACTGCAATCACTGCAATCAACGTGTCAGAACACACCGAAGCGAGCGCCACGCGCATCGCCATTTACACCGATGGGTCTGCCTTAGGTAACCCCGGTCCCGGTGGTTGGGCTGCCCTCCTTCTCCGCCTCGACGCAGACGATAAAGTCATCAAAAAGGTCGCGATCTCTGGCTCCGGCAAATTCATCACGACCAACATCAAGATGGAAATGACCGCTGTAGCCGAAGCCCTCAAAGCGCTGGGACCGCCGACCGCTGAGCGCGTCGCCGTCTATGCAGACCTTGAGATGATCTCCAAGGGCGTGAACGAATGGCTGCCTGGATGGAAAGCCCGAGGCTGGCGTAACTCCGCGAAGAAGCCCGTCGAGAACACTGATTTGTGGAAGGACATCGAGGCCGCCGCCGCAGGATGGAATGTCTCGTGGCGCTGGGTGCGCTCTCATGTCGGGCATCAATTCAACGAGGAAGCGGATGCCTTGGCGAAGCAAGCGGCGGCGCTCGCTGCCAGTAGTGGCGTCACCTTCGCGGATACCTGACGCCGCTTCCCCGACTCCCCTGTGCCGCTCCCTGTCCCAACATCAGCGCGTTCGACGACACACATCTTGAAGGAATCAAAGAATGGCTAGAATGCCCGTAAACACCGACCTTGGCGCTATGCCCCAAGTTCAGGCAATCGCCCGCCCTCTCGGCATCGCGGCCCCCGTGGCCCAAGTCGCAGAGTCCCCTCTGCTGTCCCTTGCGAACTCCCTTTCGGCCATCCGACCGGAAATCCAAGGGTTCATCCAAGGGGCGCAGGACGACTACCGCGCCGCCGAGGAAACGCGCGCCTACGATACCATCCAAGGCATGACCTACGACCAAGCCCGTGGGGCTGTCTCGAAGGGCACCATGCGCAAGACCGAAAGCCCTTGGTATCGGGCAGCCTTCCAGAAGCAATTCGGGATGGCCCACGCGGCGAACCGTAAGCGGGAGATCATCACCGCCTACAACAACGAGTTCGACAAGGAAGGCGGCAACCTCGACGAGTTCTTGGCGGGCTATGCCCAGCAGGACTACGAGGCATACGGCGAGAGCGAGTTCATCGCTTCCGGCGTCCGCGAAGGCATGGCCGGGGTGTTCAACGACATCCGCAACCAACACGCGGAATACCGGGACACCCAGCTTCAGGCCCGCTCGGTTGACCAGTTCTACACCCTCGCAGGCGCGGCGGTGGACAATGCGGTCACCTCCGGGGCCGACATCGGGGCAACCCTGACGCGGCTTTACACGGACCACGAGAGCGCCTTGGGGATGACCCCCGGCCAACTCGACGCGGAAGCCCTGAAGCTGGCCGACAGGTATGCCGATGAGGGGAACCTCGCGGCTGTTGAGGCTATCCTCGCGGCTGACCCTGTGGGCCGTGGGTCTTTCGCCTCTCGCTCCGGTTATGTCGCCGATGTTGCCCGTATGAGGGAAACCGTAAAGGCGAACCAAGGGAAGGCCGACCGGGCGGGCAACGTCATGTCCGTGGTCGAACTCCGAAACAGGGCCGCTAACGGCACACTCGATGAACGAGACGTTCAACAGATGGACACCTTCGTTGGCGCGCATTCCATGACGGCAGCGGAGAAGGAGAGCCTGCTGTATCAAAACGCCAATGTCCAAGAGGCGCGGGTCGGACGGGCCTTCGAAGCTAACCTGCGATCAAACGCGATGGACACCGCTACCGCTTTGGTAACTAGCGGCGCGGCGCACACTGTTGCCTCTCAGACCGTCATCAACCCCCACACAGGCGGGGCGGTTACTCTCGACGCGGAGGAGATGGTGCAGGCAGTTGTCGATGAACAACTAACCGCGATGGCGGCGCAATCAGCAACTCCGCAGGTAATGGCTTCGCAGCTAGCTTCATGGGGTGTGGGCGCGACCTATGAGCCTTGGGAAAAAGTCATGTCGGATGGCTATCTGTCTCTTGGCCCTGCGCGTATTCGAGCGGGCGAGAATGGCAATATTACGATCCCAGCACCCGCCCAGACAGCCTTTCAGCTTTGGAAGGCCATGGCGCACGAACCCCGCCTCAGAGACCGTCACGTCAAAGATGCAACGGCCGCCGCGATCTACAGAGATGCGGAGGTGTTGGAAAAGACAGGCGGGCACACGACCGAGGAAGCCCTAAGCGCGGCGGCGGGCATCGACCGGAAAAACTCACGCAGCAACCTCGCGACGCAGCTTGACAGAAACAAGTTTCACGAGGCCGTGAGGCGGGCCTCTGGTAGTCTCGACTGGCTAGGGGGGCGGCAGGAATATAACAACGCCGGTTTCGTCTCATATGCAATCGAAGAACACGCGCGAATCTTAATGGACTTGGGGCTTCCAATGGAAAACACGATACGTGAGGCAGCCGAGGCGTTTTCTGACTCGCATTCAGAAGTTATGGGTGTCGTCTACAACAATCGAGACGTCTTTGTGCCTACCGACTTCGACAAAATAGCGTCTGCAACAGTTCAAGCCTTTGCTGAGTCGAACGACCTAGATGCGGACGATCTGACACTTATTCCTGCACCGGGAACCCAGAACTACTGGACGATAGTCGACGAGCTCCTGCAACCTGTAGCGAACTCTCTGCCCATCCATATATCTCGACTTCAGATTGACCCGAACGCATTTTCCATGGGGGATGCAAATGAGGAGATAGAGGCATGGCAGACTATCCCGGATAGTCGGAATGACGACGAGCGCCCTGTCGCGCAGTGAAGATCGACGCTCAGTTCCCCCTATGGCTGACGCCAGAGACCATGCGGCAGCCCTGCGCTCGGACTGCGACTAAATTCACCTAGACCTACGGAATTTCTTCAGCCTGTTTCCGCTGCAAAAAACCTTCGTCATCCACAACATCCTCGCGTCTGTTGGCGAAGGACTCCCCAAATACTCCAACCTCTAAATGAAAAGTGTGCGGCCCTGCGAAATGCGGGGTCGCAAACTCTACATTCCTTTCCTACCGGGGTCCGCAATCCAATCAATTACGATGTTCATGAATTTCCAAACATCTGTTCCATCTGGGACCAATGGCTCTCGGTTTGTGGAATGCTCAAGCCTATTTAAAGCGGAGACAGCCCAATCAGTCTTTTTTCCTTCGATTCCCTTTTTAGGCAGCCAACTTTCGAGTTCCCCGCCGCGAACTGGAAAAACACCCCACCGATTGAGTCCATCAAAGAATTCATTTGCCGCATCCTTATCGCCATCAGGAAGGAATTCCACACCACCGTTTGCCTTCATATCCTTGCCGATCACATCGAAAGCCTTACAGAGGGCCGACCTCTGCTGACCCAGCCCCAGATGAAGAGCGTGCGGCACATTCGCGCTTTGCAGCCAACCTGCAAAAACTCCGCCACCATCCTTTAGTATGTCAATATCAGTTATAGCAGCCGCAGGAACGCCAAACTTTCGAAGCGGGCCAATTATATCCCGTATCGTTTGTTTATTTTGAGCATTGATAAAGAGTATAGAAGGTGCATCCTGTCTACCATCGGCTATCAAACGATAAATTTCCTGATAGAAGGCGCGGTCGTTGTCTGACTCAGAAACTACGACACCGTCGTAAAACAGCGCGCTCAGCACATTCGAACTTCGAATTAAAGGACGCTGAAAAAATGCTCTCAGGTCATTTGACTCTATTAGGATTCCTCGGGATTTTTTATTTCGATACTCCATCCTAACGACGCGCACATTTTGTCCTGACTCGATACACCCCATCAAAAAGTCAGAACTGTGGGTAGAAACCATTAAATTGGCATCTCCTGTTTTAGTGTAGTCGCCTAGAACACGCCCTAACCTTCGTGCTAACGGAGGATGTAAGAATGCCTCAGGTTCATCAATTAGAATAGTGTGGTAGTGCGCTGACATGATTGAGCAGATAATACCTATGAATGCTTGCACGCCGTCGCTAGCGTGCTCGACCAGAAGCGCACTTTTGATCTGATCACGGAATTCCTTTCGTAGCGACTGCTCGTCCGCAGGTAACTCCTCCACGGTTATTCGAAGCCGAAATTGACCTAGTGATGTAGCGTCAACAATAAGATTAACGCCTAGGCAGTCTCTAACAACTTTTTGAACCTCCCTCCTAGCTCCGTCATTTGAGAAGAGGAACGAAAGCATATTAGTTGGCGGCTTATCAATGTCTCCTGCGTCCCGCGCCACTATAAGAGAAAATCTTGAGCGCCCATCGAGCAGCGAAACGCCCAAACTCAAAACTTCTTTGTTGAAATATTCAGCAGAACCATCGCCGTCTGCTACGTTATACAAAGAGTCTCTGTGGACGTTCCGAGTTTGAAGCAATCCGGATGAGTCAAAGTTACCCAATCGGATGTGATCATCAGGCAAAAATTCATCTTGGGGAACTTCGATAGTATACTGCGCCAGAGCCCTTTCTATCTCCGTGCGGGTCACATCGGCATGAACCAACGCAGCGACGAGCGTGTTTGTCTGTTCATAAAAATATTGGCTCTTCATCTCACGGAGTGCGAGACTTTTGCCAGAGTTGTTTGGCCCGACAAAAATAGTTATTCCCGAGGCATCAACTTGCACATCTTCGGTCTCAGTAAAACGCAAAAGGTAAGAGGTAACTGCCAATCAACACCTCCAAATTTGATAGCTATGTATCAACGTCACATCCCTAACGCCACGTCAGCGCGGCCAGCGTAGCAGAAAAGCATCGATTTTTTCAATGCGGCACGTAGCCCGCTCGTAGTTTGCCTAAGTCTTTGGGGGTCAGACCCATAAACCCGATCTCCAATTCCACCGAGCGTATGGCCCAAAAGCAGGTTTTGCGTCTTCTCCTCGACCCCCGCATCCGCCAGCCAATCCTTCATGTTGTGCCGTAGCGAGTGAACAGTGTGGCGTTTGTCATCGGTGAACTTGCGGAGGTGCTTCATTAAGATCGCAGAGGCGGCATCCGGCCCTCGGTGCTTGGCGTAACGGGGGAACACCGCGTGCTCCTCTCGAGGCAACTCAAGGGCCTCCTTCGCGGCTGCCAGAGCATCCCCGCATAGTGGCACCGACCGGATGGACACTTGAGTCTTCAAGCGCCTGTCCTCGTTCCACTGAACGCGAATATGCGGAAACTCCCCATCGGTGACGACATCCCCCACATGCAGGCCGGTAACCTCTCCAAGGCGGCAACCCGTCCCCGTCAGGATACGCCAGATCAATGCCCCGTCCGGGTTCGTGCTGGTGGCCGTAAGGTGGGCGCGCATCTTCTCAATGACATCCAGCGGCAAGGGGCGGCGCTTCTCTACCTCAGCTTCTATCGGGCCACCTGAACGAGCCTCCGAAGGTGCCACCCCCGCGAATGGATTGATCGCCCTTCCCTCAAGGCGGAACTCTTTCAGCGCCATGCCCACGACTGTCCGAAGTAATCCAAGTTCCCGCTTGGCCGTTGCAGGGGTCAGGGTCTTACCCTTCCCGCCATTCTTCGGAGATGCGAGGAGGTGGTCTCTCAGCGCCCTTCCGTCTGCCCATGTGAACTTGGTCAGGGGCAGCCCAGCACGGTCCCCCAGCGCCTCCACAGCGCGCCTGTAGACCCGCTCAAGCCTCACGGCCCCTTCCCTATGCTCAGGCTGATCGCCACCCTTGAGGCGTTCCTTCAGGTAAAACTCCTTGGCATCGTAAAGGGTGGGTTCAGGGGGAGCCGCAGAGGGCACGACAAGGGCGCGGATGGTCATGGCATCCTCAGGGGACAGACCAACAACCTCGTCGTCCTCAGGGTCTCGCCGGTAGCGTGAGGCAATGCTGTCAGCTAGCAGCGCCCTGACCTCGTCATCGGCTACACCCGACACACCGCCCTTGAGCAGTGCGGCAGCCCTGACCTCAGCCGCGCGCCATTGTGCGAGTTCCGACAACGCGGAGGATGAACCAATCGCCGCCAGCGTCTCCGCCTTGGCTATCTCGCGCTCAATCTTGGCATGGGCATTCGCGTGTTCATTCACCAACGCGGCCCCTTCTCTGGCCTTCAGGGAGACGAGCCACCAATCCCTACCGACTACCTCCTTGAGCGAGTCGGGCACCCGTCTGCGGTAGCGAAAGCGGCCATCTCCACGGGCCTGAAGGTGCGGTAATTTCATCGCCAGAAACATCCATGTGTCCCCATTTGTGAACCCAAAAGTGGACCCGAAGGGACGAATATGGCCTGATATACTTGGAAAATAAGGGCTGATGCAAGCTAAGGTGGTGCCCCCAGACGGACTCGAACCGCCGACCCGCTGATTACAAATCAGCCGCTCTACCAGCTGAGCTATAGAGGCATTACGGCGGATTTACCGCGCAGTTCGGGGCAAGACAAGCCCAATGCACAGGAAAGCGGTTCACCGGGACGCCCATGCGCGGTATAGAACGGAAAAGACCGGGAAATACCTATAGATGCAGATAGTCTACCATCTTGGCGCCCATTGCACGGATGAGGAACGTCTCCTTCGCTGCCTGCTGAAGAACCGCGAGGCGTTGGGGGACGCGGGGGTCATGGTGCCCGGACCGGCCCGCTATCGCAACCTGATCCGCGATACCGCGACGGCGCTGCGGCGCATGCCGGCCACCGACGCAACGCAGGAGGAGGTGCTGGACCAGATCATGGATGCCGGCACGGCCGAACGGCTGATCCTGTCGTGGGAGAATTTCCTGTCCTTTCCGCAATGGGTGGTGCGGGGGCGGCTCTATCCGGCGGCGGGCGAGCGGGTGCGAAGCTTCACCAACATCTTCCCGTCCTTCGGGGCGGAGCTGCATATCGCGATCCGCAACCCCGCGACGTTCCTGCCGGCCCTGTTCCAGCGCCAGCGCGGCAAATCGGCCGAGGATTTCCTTGGCGGGATCGATCCAATGGGCCTTCGGTGGTCAGAGGTGATCGCGGATCTTCTCGCGCAGGATATGCCGGTGACGGTCTGGTGCGACGAAGATACGCCGTTGATCTGGCCCGAGGTTCTGCGCGCGGTGGCAGGCGTCGATATCCCGCTGGAGGGCGAAGACGAGCTGCTGGCGACGATCATGGACGAAAAGGGCATCGGGCGGCTTCGGGCACATATGGTGCAGCCCCTGCCGGTCGAAGAGCGGCGGAACGTGACCGCCGCGCTTCTGGAGGAACATGCAAAGCCCGAGATGGTCGATATGCAGATCGAAATGCCGGGATGGACCCCCGAACTGGTCGATGCGATGACAGACGCCTATGAGGAGGACATCCTGCGCATCATGGCCATGCCGGGGGTGCGGTTCCTGTCGGCCTAGCTCATCCCGAGGGCGGTCTTGTACATGTCCATGATCGCCTCTTCCTCGGCGATGTCGTCGGGCTTGCGCTTGCGCAGGGCGATGACCTTCTTCATCACCTTGGTGTCATAGCCGCGGCCCTTGGCTTCGGCCATCAGCTCCTTCTGCTGTTCGTTCACGTCCTTCTTCTCGGCCTCAAGCTGTTCGAACCGTTCGATGAACTGGCGCAGCTCGTCCGCGGTGACGTTGTAATCGATGTCGCTCATGTGATCCTCAGACGATGCTGGCGGTGAATTCGGGGGCGTGACGGGGGCGCTGCGGGCGAAGGGCTTCGGCATTGCCGTGGCCGAGGTTGACGAGCATGTTCACCTCCCACGACGGGTGATCCGTCAGGAAGGCATCGGCCACCTTCTGCTTGTCGAACCCGCTCATCGGGCCGGTGTCGAGGCCGAGGGCGCGCGCGGCAAGGATGAAATACCCGGCCTGAAGCGAGCCGTTGCGCTGCGCGCTTTCAAGTGCGGCGGCACGGTTGCCGTCGAACATCGACGCGGCATCGAAACCCGGCGCGGCGGCGTCCAGATGTTTCCAGAAATCGAGGTCGTAGCACAGGATCGCGACCGCCGGAGCAGCCATCGTCTTTTCCAGGTTGCCGCGCGACAGGGCGGGGGCGAGCCTCGCCTTCTCCTCGTCCGAGCGGACGAAGATCACGCGGATGGGTTGCTGGTTGAAAGCGGTCGGGCCGGTCGAGGCAAGCTCCACCACCTTCAGCAGCAGATCGTCGGAAACCGGCGCATCCTGCCAGCCGTTATGGGTCCGCGCCTTGCGGAACAGAAGGTCCAGCCCCTCAGGGGGAAGCACGTCGGTCATCGTCTCACTCCTTGCCAGCGGTCACCGGCTCGGTTACGCCCTCGGGGCAGAAATTGGAAGGGGCTGGCATGGAGTGGTTGATCGTTCTGGGGGCGATCCTGTCGCTGGCAGGTGTTGCCGGGCTGGTCTGGTGCATCGTGCTTGCCCTGCGCATCCGGCGCGCGAACGCCCCCGAGGAAGTGGTGCGCGGCAAACTGCAACGCATCGTCATGGTGAACCTGATCGCGCTGGGCGTGTCATCGCTGGGGCTGATGCTGGTGGTGGCGGGCATCCTTCTGGGCTGACGGGGGCGCTCCCGCCACTCGTTGATGCCTTTGGCATCTTCTCGACGTTGGGCCGGGCGCCGGGGCTGCGCCCCGGCGCGGTTGCTCCTGCGGCGCGGCGGCGCTACTATGCTTCGAAATTGAAGGAGGCATCATGGAAATCCGCGCGCTGACAGATACTTACGCCGTTTCCCCGCAGATCGAATCCGGCGATCTGGCCGCGATCCGTGCAGCAGGCTACACCACCGTGATCGACAACCGTCCCGACGGCGAAATCCCGGTGGAGCTTCAGACCGACACGATCCGCGAAGCGGCGCAGGCGGCAGGGCTGACCTTCGTTGCCAACCCCGTGATCGGCGGGCAGCTGACGCAGGACAACGTGGACGCCCAGCGCGCCGCGATCGAGGCCGCGGAAGGTCCGGTGCTGGCCTATTGCGCGTCGGGCAACCGCAGTTCGGTCGTATGGGCGCTGGCACATGCGGGGCAGCTTCCGGTGGACGATCTGATCGGCCTGCCAGCGCGCCACGGTTATCAGCTTGAACACCTGCGCCCGACCCTGGAGCGTCTGGCCTAACCCACCGCGCGCAGCGGCACGACGTTGACCGGCTCCTGCGCCGCAAGGCGCAGCGCCCGCATCCCCCGGTTCTGGCCCAGCTTCCCCTCGGCAAGACGCCGCCCCTGCCCTTCCAGCAATATCCGGTCCAAAGCCGCGAGGGGCAGCGGCATCGTATCGCCCTCGGCCCAGTTCAGCACGGCCGACAGCGGCACGGTCACACGATACAGCACCGCATCCATCACCGCATCGACCGCCATCACCTGTTCGGCCAGACGTTCTGTGAACCCCTCATCCTCCGGCTCGGCCAGAACGGGCACGTCGCCACGTCCTTCGGCGGGCAGGGCCAGCACCACCTCGCCCCTGCGGATGCCGTCACCCAAGGACACCTGCGCGACCATCAGGCGATAACCGAAATCTTCCAGCAGCAGGTCCAGCGGGCGCGGATCGGGCAAGAAGGAATGATAGCGATAGCCCCCCGCCCAGACGAGGTCGTGATCGCTGGCCAGCCCCTCCTCCAACCCGGTCAGCGCCAGATCGACGACGCCCGACACCATCGCGGCATCGGTGCGGGTGGGGCGGCGCGTCGGGACGGGGCGGTCGGTGACTTTGCCGATGGTCTGCACCTCGGTCATCGCGGCCAGCACCTCGGGCGACAGCGCGACGAGGCCCATGCCACCCGGCCCTTCCAGCATCCCCAGAAGCGCACGGTCAGGCAGGCTTTCCAACAATTCGCCCAAGGACACGCGCGATACGGAAAGCCCGATGATCGACAAGGCCAACGACAGGCCATCCCGCGCGGCGCGGGCCAGCGCCATGCGCCAGATACGGTCCCCGCCCGATTCCGCCGCCGGTTTGGCAAGGGAGAGTTTACGCCTGATCGTCACGGTTGCCCCCTTTCGTCACGCCATCCGTCGCACAGGAAAGCTAACGAAGGGTTTACAGCGGCAGCCAGACCCGGAAGGCCGCACCGCCCTGCCCCGGCAGGTAGGCGATGGTGCCGCCAAGATTGGCCATGACCTCGCGGCAGATGGCAAGGCCAAGGCCGGTGCCGGCTTGACCGCTTTCGTCCAGCCGCGCGAACTTTTCAAAGATGGTCGCCTGCGCGGGCCGCGGGATTCCACGCCCGTTGTCGATGAAATCCACCGTCACGCCCGCATCCTGCGCCCGGACGACGATGCGAAGCTGCGGTTCTGCGGCATCGCAATATTTCCGCGCATTCGCGATCAGGTTGATGAAAACCTGCGCCAGCCGGTCAGGATCGGTCCGCAGGACCAGCGCCTCGGCCCCGCTGTCGCGAAACACGGTCAGATCGTGCCGGGGGCGCACATGTTCGGCGGCCGCCAGCGCCCGGTCCAGCACCGCCCGCAACCGCACGTCCGAGATGTGAAGCTGCACCTGCCCGCTTTCCAGCACAGACAGGTCCAGAAGATCGTCCAGCAGCCGCGTCAGGCGGATCGCTTCGGCATGGATGATGCCCGCCTGCCGCCGCGCATCCTCGGGCGCGACATCGCCCATCAGGATTTCAGAGAACGCCAGAATCGAGGTCATCGGCGTGCGCAGCTCGTGGCTGATCTGGCCAAGGAAGGCGTCCTTCTGCTCGGCCAGCCGGGTCAGCTTGGCGTTGGCATCGCGAAGGGCGGCGGCGGTTCGGGTCAATTCCTGCCGCTGGCTTTCCAGGCGCGCGGAATATTCCATGATCTGCGCCGCCTCGTCCGCGACCGCCATCAGGTCGGCAACCGTGACCGCCGCACGGCCCGCGACCTGAAAGATCATCGCATGCGCCGTCGCCGCGCCGACCGCGCCCGCCAGCCGCCGCTCCAGCCGCTCCAGAAATGCCGGGGTCGGGTCGGGCAGATAGCCCGCGCGGCCCTGCGCCCGCGCTTCGGTCAGGAAAAGGGTCAGCGCCGTCTCCTCGCCCAGAATGCGCTGGGCCATGACCAGCAGGTCCTCGGCCTCTGGCGCGCCGCCGGACCAGCCGCTCGGCCCCGGCGCGGTGTCGAACACGCCGACGAAAGCCGCGCCCTGAAGCCGTTCCATCGGCGAAGGGAAGCTGAGAATCGACCCCACGCAGAACCCCGCGATGTTCAGCAGCAGCGACCAGAACAGCGCATGCAGCAGCGGGTCCATCCCTTCGGTCCCGAACAGCGCATGCGGGCGCAGCCAGTCGATGCCGAACCCGTCGGGAGAGATCGCACCGAAGGACGGCAGGAACAGCGTATAGATCCAGACCGCCGTCCCCAGCGCCAACCCCATCGCCGCCCCGATCCGCGTCGCCCCGCGCCAGAACAGCCCGCCCACCAGCGCGGGCAGCACCTGCGCCACCCCGACAAAGGAAATCAGCCCGATCGACGCCAGCGCCGCCCCGCCCCCCGACAGCCGGAAATAGGCGTAGCCCAGTGCCAAGACCCCCGCGATCGACAGCCGCCGCGACAGCAGGACCACCCGGCGCACATCGCCCGATACGGCGGGCCGCATCAGCCCCAGCCAGATCGGCATCACGATATGGTTCGACAGCATCGTGGCCAGTGCGATGGCCGCCACGATCACCATGGATGTTGCGCTGGAAAACCCGCCCAGAAACGCCAGCATCGCCAGATCGCCGCGCCCCGCCTCCAGCGGAATGGTCAGCACGAACAGGTCTGGGTTGCCGTCCGGCAGCATCTCCAGCCCCACGACGGCGATGGGGATAACGAAGACGCTCATCCCCAGCAGGTAAAGCGGAAAGGCCCAGCCTGCGGTGGCAAGATGCTTTTCGTCGGAGTTTTCCACCACAAGCACCTGAAACATGCGTGGCAGGCAGATCACCGCCGCAGCCGAGGCGAAGGTCAGCCCCGCCCAGCGCGCAGGCTCCAACGCCCATTCGGGGCGGTCGGCGGCCTGTATCCGCCCGAGGATATCCGCCGGCCCGCCCGCGATCCCCCAGACGACGAACACCCCCACGGCCAACGCCGCGACCAGCTTCACCACCGCCTCCACCGCAATGGCGGTCACGACGCCGGTGTGGCGTTCGTTGGCGTCAAGGTTGCGGGTGCCGAACAGCACGGTGAACAGCGCAAGGCCGATGGCGACCCACAGCGCGGTCCCCTCGCGATCCTCGCTGGCAAAGACGCCGAAGCTCAGCACCACCGATTGCAGTTGCAGCGCGATGTAAGGCGTCGCCGCCACGACCGAAATCAGCGTGACCGCCACCCCCAGCAGGTTCGATTTGCCATAGCGCGACGAGATCAGGTCCGCGATGGAGGTCACCCGCTGCTGCCGCCCGATCCTCACCAGTTTGCGCAGCAGCCCCCACCAGCCGACGAAGACCAGCGTCGGCCCCATATAGATCGTCATGAACTCCAGCCCCGACGCCGCCGCCGATCCCACCGCGCCATAGAACGTCCATGCGGTGCAATAGATCGACAGCGACAGGGTATAGACCAGCGGCGAACGCAGCCAGCGCACCTTTCCCGCCGCCGCCCGCCGCTCTGCGATGAAGGCCACGAGGAACAAGAAGATGACATAGCTGACGCAGGACAGGACCAGCAGGTTGAAGGGCATTATTCCTCCGGCCCGCTTTCATCCGCCAGCCACAGACGCAGCACCGCCGCAACCGCCACCAGCCCCAGCCAGACCGCCAGCATGTAAAGCCCGTTCAGCCCCGTCCCGCGCGAGGGCCACAAGAGCGGCATCAGGAACAGAACCGCCCCGGCGAACGGCAATATCCGCGCCGCATCGCGCAGCCGCCGGCGCCGATATGGCCCGCGCGCAAGGAACAGCGGACGCTTCACTGCGGCACCAGCAGGCGCACCTGTTCAAGGATTTCCGCGTTGGAGAACGGTTTGGTCATGAACCGGCTGACGCCCGCCTTTTCCGCCGCCTCGCGGTCGCGGTGCTGTCCACGCGCGGTCAGCATCAGGACCGGAAGATCCGCCATGTCCGGATCGGCGCGCATACGGGTCAGGATGTCGAACCCGGACTGCCCCGGCAGCATCGCATCCAGGATCACGATGTCGGGCGCAACGCAGCGCACGGCCTCCAGCGCGCCGGCCCCTTCGGGATAGATGGTGACGTGCCACCCGTCGCGCGACAGGATGAAGCGGATCGCCTCGGCGATGTTCGGCTCGTCCTCGATCAGAAGCACATGTCCCATGACGCCCCCCCTCATTCCCGCAGTATCGACGGCTCGCGCCGGGCGATGCAAGGATCGCGCGGGCAGATGCGGCAGGTGGTGCCGACGGCCAGCGCCGGGCCGTCATCGGTGGACGGCTCGATCAGCATCGCCGCCTCGCGCACCTCTGGCCCCGACAACCCCTCGGGCCAGCGGCTTTCGGCAAAGGCGCGGATGCGGAAGCGCCGTTCGGGCATGGCGACCTGGGCCTCGACCGGGCGGCCATGGGCCAGCGCGGCATAAAGCGGCCAGAGCGGACAGGCGGCCCCGAAGCGCGGCAGGTCGAACCCCTCGGCGGGTTTTCGGAATGTCAGCGTGCCCGACGCGTCGCAGATCACCAGCCCCGCCGTCGATCCGGGCCGCAGCGCGTCCCTGAACGCGGCGATCAGCCCCTCGCCCGCGCGCAAACGCCCCAGCCAGCGCAGCGACAGATCGCGGCCTGCCTCGCTCATGCCCGCAAGCTCGGCCCCGGTTGCGCCTTCGACGTGCCAGCCGCGACCCGCCAGCCACGCCTCCATCTCCTCCTGCGGCGAGGCTGCGACGGGGTCGGCGGCGGCGGGGCCGTCCAGATGCGCGGCCAGCGCCTTGGCCCCATCGGCCAGCCTTTCGCTGTCGCCATGCAGGTTGGCCATGAACCGGCCCTGCCATTCGGGCGTCAGATCATCGGTTTCCGCCAGAATCGCCGCCGTGGCCCGGACCGAGGCGACCGCCGACAGCACCTCGTGCAGGCTGTGGCTCAGATGCGGGTCGTGGGTCATCCGGTCATTCAGCGCCGTCACCGCGCGGTCCAGCGCTCCAAGCCTGATATGTTGCGCCGCGACCAGCCCCGCCCAGCCGGGAAAGCGGCCTGCGAAATCCTCCAGCCGGTCGATCTCGGGCGTGGCCATGCCGGATGCGGCGGCGGCGCGCAGATCGTCCAGCACGCGCCCACCCGCGCCTTCGCCCAAGACCCGCGCATCGGTGTCCAGCACCTCGGCCAGCCGCGCCAGCACGTCCGTCGCGACCCGCCGCCGATTATGCTCGATCAGGTTGAGATAGCTGCCCGAGATGCCGACCGCCCGCGCAAGGTCGGATTGCCGCAGGCCCATGGCCAGCCGCCTTTCGCGCACCCGCGTTCCCGTCAGCGCCGTGATCGCCATGGTCTCCCCCCACCGGGCCATTTGAAGCCGCATTTCGGGGCGGGGTAAAGTGCTTCGGTGGCAACATCATGCCGGATGCGACACGTCGGCGCTTGATTTGCGCATGCAGCAAGGACACTTCATCAGGCAAAGAATCCGCACCCATGAGGCCTCACTTGTCCAGAAAACTCCGCCTGTTGGCGGCAACAGCCATGACGTTGCTGGCGACGCCGACATTCGCCCAGACCGCCGCCCCCACCCAAGCGGTCGAGGCCGAACCCTTCGGCCCAGCCGCCGCGTTCAGCTTCGACGCGCTGGCCGAAAAGGCGGCAGAGCTGGCCCGCGCGCCCTATGCCGCAACCCCCGCCACCTATGACAAGGTGCTGGAGGATGTGACCTATACCGAACATTGGAAGATCATGTTCAAACAGGCCAAAAGCCTGATGGTGAACGACTCTCCGGTGCAGTTCTTCCACCTTGGCACCTATTTCCGCCAACCGGTGAAGATTTACGACGTGCAGGACGGACAGGCGCGCGAAGTCGTCTATCACCGCGACTATTTCGACATGCCCGAAGACAGCCCCGCCATGGCGATGGGCGACGACGCGGGCTTTGCCGGGTTCCGCGTGATGCGCCCCGACTTCAAGACCGACTGGATCAGCTTCCTTGGCGGCTCGTATTTCCGCACCGATGGCGCGTTGCACCAATACGGCCAGTCGGCCCGCGCGCTGGCGCTGGATACCGGGCTGGCAACGCCAGAGGAGTTCCCGCGCTTCACCGAATTCTACATCGAACATCCCAAGGAGGGCAGCGAGAGCCTGATCGTCAACGCCCTTCTGGACAGCCCTAGCGTTTCGGGCGCGTATCGCATCGCGATGACGAACGAGGATGGCAAGGGTCAGGTCATGGACGTCCAGTCGCGTCTGTTCTTCCGCGACGGCGTGGAACGTCTGGGCGTCGCGCCGCTGACCTCGATGTTCTGGTATTCCGAAAGCAACCGTTTCGCTTCTGCCGACTGGCGTCCCGAGGTGCATGACACCGACGGCCTGATGATGATCTCGGGCACGGGGGAACAGATCTGGCGTCCGCTGAACAACCCCGACCGCGTCATGGCCTCCAGCTTCGCCGACCAGAACCCGCAGGGCTTCGGGTTGATGCAGCGCGACCGCAACTTCGAAAACTATCAGGATGACGGCGTGCAGTTCCACAAGCGCCCGTCCGTCTGGATCGAGCCGACCTCGGACTGGGGCAACGGCGCGGTGCAGCTGGTCGAACTGCCGACCAATGACGAGGTGTTCGACAACATCGTCGCCTTCTGGAACCCCGAGCAGAAGCCCGAGGCCGGCACCGAGATGCGCTTCGATTACCGCATGCACTGGGGCGTCGATGCGCCGGTCGAAATGCCGCTGGCCCGCACCACGGCCACCCGCATCGGCGAAGGCGGCCACCCGGGCAACCCACGCCCGCTGGATCAGCACAAGCTGCTGGTCGAGTTCACCGGCGAGCCGCTGGAAGGCCTGGGTCTGGACGAAGGCGTCGAGGCCCACATCACCCTGCCCAAAGGCGCGGAACTGGTCGAGGAATACACGACCCCCGTCCAAGGCAAGGACGACACCTGGCGCGTGCAGTTCGACATCAAGACGACCCTGCCCACCGCCGACCTGCGCGTCTATCTGTCGGATGCGGACGGAACCCCGCTGACGGAAACGTGGATGGGCCAGATCCATCCGCAGCAGATCGCCTATTGGCGGCAGCACTGACGCAGCGCCCGGAAGCATGCGTGCTTCCGGGCCATCCACCGTCCGTCATGGCGCGAAGCTGGAAATCCGCCTTTGGCTCCGCCATCCGGTCAGGATCAACTGCGACGCCGTCTTCGGACCGAACTTCCAGATCATATGGTTTGCCCAGATGGGCGGTTTCGAAATCCACGCCGCTTGATCGGCCGTGCAGAAAGATGATCCGGGCCATGCGGGTCTGCTCCCGCATCTCCCCCGATGGTGTCGGAGTTTTTGTGACAGCCGGCGGCACCCCGCCTTGGGGCGCGCCGGTCTTGGCAACCTAGGCTGGCACGGCCTCGGCCAGAACTTCGGCCGCGATGGCGAAACTGCGCTTGCGGGCCTGATGGTCGTGGATCATCCCGGTGATCATCAGCTCGTCCGGGCGATAGCGGTCCAGCAGCGCGCCGATCTCGCGGCGGACCGTGGCGGGCGATCCGGTGGCAGAGACGGACAGCGCCTCCTCGGCTCCGGCAAGGAAGGGGGCGGCGACCACCTCCTCGATGTTCTTCACCGGGCGCGGCAAGCGGCCCGGACGGCCCGAGCGCAGGTTGGCAAACGCCTGCTGCTGCGAGGTGCGCAGGAACCTTGCCTCGTCATCCGTATCGGCGGCAAAGACGTTGGCCGCCAGCATGAAGTAAGGCGCATCGAGGAATTGCGACGGGCGGAAGGTGGAGCGGTAGGTCTCGATCGCCGCCTCCAGCGCCGCGGGCGCGAAATGCGAGGCGAAGCTGTAGGGCAGGCCCAGATAGGCCGCAAGCTGCGCGCCGAACAGGCTGGAGCCAAGAATCCAGACCGGAACCTTGGTCCCCACCCCCGGCACGGCCTGGATGCGCGCATCCAGCGCGGGGTCCTGAAAATACTCGATCAGTTCCACAACATCCTGCGGGAAGGTGTCCGACGCTTCCATATGGCGGCGCAGGGCGCGGGCGGTGCCCATGTCGGTGCCCGGCGCGCGGCCAAGCCCAAGGTCGATGCGTCCCGGATAGAGCGTTGCCAGCGTGCCGAACTGTTCCGCGATCACCAGCGGCGCGTGGTTCGGCAGCATGATGCCCCCTGCGCCCACGCGGATGCGGCTGGTCCCACCCGCCACATGCCCGATCACGACCGAAGTGGCCGCCGACGCGATCCCCGGCATGTTGTGATGTTCGGCCAGCCAATAGCGGTGATAGCCCAGCGCCTCGGCATGGCGGGCAAGGTCCAGCGTATTGGCCAAGGCCTGGGCGGTCGTCTCGCCCTCGGGAACGGGCGACAGGTCGAGCAACGAATATTTCATGGGGAACCCCTTTCCCGCCCGATATATGCGTCCGATCGTTCGGTTAAAGGGTCATCTGCTGACCAAGTGCGATCACCCGGTTCGACGGCATCTTGTAGAAGTCCGTCGCATCCGACGCGGATTTCGTCATTGCGATGAACAGACGCTCGCGCCAGCCCCCGCTTGGCGCCCGGAAAGAGCGGCGGTTGACGAAGAAGGACGTGCTCATGATGTCGAACTTCTCGCCCTCTTTGCGCGCCAGCATCAGCGCCTTGGGCACGTTCGGCGTTTCCATGTAACCGAAGCGGATGCCGATTTTCACGAACCGATCCGACAGCCGTTCGATCTGCACCCGGTTCTGATCGCGCACCCAAGGCGTGTCGGCCACGCGCACCGTCACGATGAAATTCTGCTGATGCAGGACGTGGTTGTGCTTCAGGTTGTGCATCAAGGCAGGCGGCGCGACATCGGGATCCGAGGTCAGGAACACCGCCGTTCCGGGCGCCTCCAGCGGGTGGGATTTCTCCAGCATCCCGATCAGGCTGGTCAGCCGCAGCGATCCGGTCCGGGCCTTTTCCATCACATGGGCCGTGCCGCGCACCCAGACCCACATCAGCAGGCAGACGATCGCCGCGATCAGGATCGGGACATAGCCGCCGTCATGGATCTTGGCGGCGTTGGCGGTCAGGAACAAAAGCTCCACGATCAGGATCGGGACCATGACCCCGATGACCGCCGCCAGCGGCCATTTCCAGCCCAGCCGGAACAGCACGATCGACAGGATCGAGGTGATGACCATGTCGCCCGTCACCGCGATCCCATAGGCGCTGGCAAGGTTGGACGAGCTGCCGAAGACCAGCACCAGCACCATCACCCCTGCCGCCAGCACCATGTTGACCTTGGGCACATAGATCTGCCCGACCTGCGTTTCCGAGGTGTGCTGAATCTCCAACCGGGGCAGCAGACCCATCTGCACTGCCTGCTGCACCATGGAGAACGCCCCCGAGATCACGGCTTGCGAGGCGATGACCGTGGCGCAGGTGGCCAGCACGACCAAGGGCGCCAACGCCCAGGGCGGGGCCATCAGAAAGAACGGGTTCGCCGCCATTTCGGGATGGGCCAGCACCGCCGCACCCTGCCCCAGATAGGACAGCGCCAGCGCCGGGAAGACGAAACAGACCCATGCGATGCGGATCGGACGGCGGCCGAAATGGCCCATATCGGCATAAAGCGCCTCGCCCCCGGTCACGGCCAGAAACACCAGCCCCATGACCGACAGGGCGCCCGTCCCGTTTTCCCACAGATACAGCAGCGCGTGCCACGGATTGAGCGCGGTCAGGATCGCCGGATCGTCGCCGATATGTAGCAGCCCGTTGATCGCCATTACCCCGAACCAGACCATCATGATCGGCCCGAAGAAGATCGACACCCGCCCCGTGCCCTTGTTCTGCACGAAGAACAGCCCCGCGATGATCGCCAGCGTCAGCGGGATGACATAGCGCGAGAAGTCGGGCGAGATCAGCGCCATCCCCTCGACCGCCGACAGAACCGACATGGCCGGGGTGATCATCGCATCGCCGAAGAACAGCGATATGCCGACGACGCCCAGCGCCAGAACCCAGCCCGGACGGCGGCCCAGCGCGCGTTGGACCAAGGCCACCAGCGACAGCGTCCCGCCCTCGCCCCGGTTGTCGGCGCGCATGACCAGCAGCACGTATTTCAGCGACACGATCAGCACGATCGTCCACAGCAGGAGCGAGATGATGCCGATCACGTCCGACCGGACTAGCCCGTCCTTGCTGGCGGCATGAAGCGATTCCCGAAGCGCATAAAGCGGGCTGGTGCCGATGTCGCCATAGACGACGCCCAGCGATCCAAGGATCAGCTTCCAGCCCGGCGCGTGCGTTCCCTGCTCGCTTTGCATGTCACCCTGCGATCATGTTCCACAGCCAGCTTACGACATTCCCGCCAATCTCGCCCGATTTCGGCACTGCGAAGGCCCATGCGATCGCGCCGATTATGTTCCAGCCGATGAATCGGCGGAACGGCATTCGCGCGATCCCGGCCAGAAGGAAGACGACGGCACGCAGGGGGCCGAAGAAATGCCCGATCAAAAGCGCGGCCCCGCCCCATTTGGCAAAGGCACCGCGGCCCTTTTCGGCCAGCTCGGGCTCTTTGTTCATGGGCCATTGGCGCAGAATCCAGTCGCCGTAATGCCGCCCCAGCCACCAGCTGGTGCAGGACCCGATGATCGCGCCGGTGGAGGCACCCTGCCAGATCGGCATGAACTCCACCTCTCCGGTCGCGACCAGCGCACCGACGCCCACGAGGATCGCGGTCGAGGGGATCAGGATCGAGATGATCGGCATCGTTTCCGCCAGCGCGAAGAACAGTGCGATCCAGAAGGCCCATTCGCGGTTCGCCTCGACGAAATCGAGGATGCTGTCGATCAGGTTTTCCACGCAGGCTCCTTCATGCGGCTGAGGGTTTTGGTAGCCGCGCCGCGCCGGTCGCGCAAGCGGCTGATTTGAACGCTTTCCCTTGCTGGACCTGTGGCGTATAAACCCGGGCAATCGCGCAAGGGCGCAAACCGTGATCAACAGGCCGAATGGCCGGACCCTCGAGGATGGCATGAGCAAACAATCTTCCGACACCGACGTCGCCTTCATCCAGGCGCTGGCTGAACTTCTGAACGCCAACGACCTGACGGAACTGTCGGTGAAACGCGAATATGCCGAGGATGACAGCCTCGAAGTGCGCGTGGTCAAACAGGCCAACATCGTCACGACGCAGATCGCGGCAGCGCCGGTCGCCGTGGCCGCAGCGCCCACGGCAGCCGCAGCGGCAGCCGCCCCCGCCGCGATCGAAGACCCGGCCCAGCATCCGGGCGCGGTCACGTCGCCCATGGTCGGGACCGCCTATCTTGCGCCCGAACCCGGCGCTGCGACCTTCGTTTCGGTCGGTCAGGCCGTGACCGAAGGCCAGACCCTGATGATCATCGAAGCGATGAAGACGATGAACCACATCCCCGCGCCCCGCGCCGGGACGGTGAAGCGCATCCTGATCGCCGACGGCACCCCGGTGGAATACGGCGCACCCCTGATGATCGTGGAGTGATCCCGCGATGTTCACAAAGATCCTGATCGCGAACCGGGGCGAGATCGCCCTTCGCGTCATCCGCGCCTGCCGCGAGATGGGCATCACCTCGGTCGCGGTGCATT
The DNA here is from genome assembly GCF_004959935.1 of Falsirhodobacter xinxiangensis. Taxonomy (GTDB): domain Bacteria; phylum Pseudomonadota; class Alphaproteobacteria; order Rhodobacterales; family Rhodobacteraceae; genus Falsirhodobacter; species Falsirhodobacter xinxiangensis. The sequence continues at coordinate 335,791 of NZ_SMYN01000001.1, forward strand.
CCACCGCCGACAGCGATGCGATGCATGTCCGCATGGCCGACGAATCCGTCTGCATCGGCCCGGCGTCATCGTCGGAAAGCTATCTCAAGAAATCGGCAATCATTTCCGCCTGCGAGATCACGGGGGCCGAAGCGGTCCATCCGGGCTATGGCTTCCTGTCGGAAAACGCCGGTTTCGCACAGGCGCTGGCCGATCACGACATCACCTTCATCGGCCCGACTGCGGAACATATCCGCATCATGGGCGACAAGATCACCGCCAAGGAAACCGCCAAGGCGCTGGGCATCCCGGTCGTTCCGGGATCGGATGGTGGCGTTCCGGATTACGAGACGGCACTGAAGGTCGCGACCGAGATCGGCTTTCCGGTCATCATCAAGGCGACCGCCGGTGGTGGCGGGCGCGGGATGAAGACCGCGCTGACCCCGGCCGATCTGGAGGTTGCCTTCCGCACCGCGCGGTCCGAGGCGAAGGCCGCTTTCGGCAATGACGAAGTCTATATGGAGAAATACCTCCAACGGCCGCGTCACATCGAGATTCAGGTCTTCGGCGATGGCAAGGGCAACGCGGTCCATCTGGGCGAGCGGGACTGCTCGCTTCAACGCCGCCACCAGAAGGTGTTCGAAGAAGCGCCCGGCCCGGTCATCACCCCGGCCCTGCGCGCGGAAATCGGCAAGATCTGCGCCGACGCCGTGGCCAAGATCAACTACATCGGCGCCGGGACCATCGAGTTCCTGTATGAAGACGGCAAGTTCTATTTCATCGAAATGAACACCCGTCTTCAGGTCGAACATCCGGTGACCGAGGCGATCTATGGCGTGGACCTCGTCCGCGAACAAATCCGCGTCGCGGCGGGTCTGCCGATGAGCTTCACGCAGGACGAGCTGGAACTGAACGGCCACGCGATCGAGGTTCGGATCAACGCCGAACGTCTGCCGAATTTCGCCCCCTGCCCCGGCAAGGTGAAGGTGTTCCACGCCCCCGGCGGTCTGGGCGTGCGGATGGATTCGGCGCTGTATGGCGGCTATTCGATCCCGCCCTATTACGACAGCCTGATCGGCAAGCTGATCGTCCACGGGCGCGACCGGCCCGAGGCGTTGGCCCGCCTGCACCGCGCGCTGGGCGAGTTGATCGTGGATGGTGTCGACACCACCGTGCCGCTGTTCCACGCCCTTCTGGCCGAGCCGGACATCCAGAACGGTGAATACAACATTCACTGGCTGGAAAAATGGCTGGCGGCGCAGTTCGGCTGACACCGGAGCTGCTGCTGCGCGCCTATGCCGCCGGGATATTCCCGATGGGCGAAGGCCGCGACTCCCCCCGCATCGACTGGATCGATCCCGTCATGCGGGGGATCATGCCGCTGGACGGATTGCGGCTGTCTCGGTCGCTCCGGGCCAGCATTCGGCGCAAGGATTATGAAATCCGCATCAACCATGATTTCGTCGGCACCGTGCAGAATTGCGCCGCGCGGGACGAGACGTGGATCAACGACCAGATCATCTCTCTTTATGCCGCGCTGCACCGGGCCGGTCACGCCCATTCGGTCGAGGTTTGGGACGGAGAGATGATCGGCGGGCTTTACGGCGTTTCGCTGGGTGGCGCGTTCTTTGGCGAAAGCATGTTTTCGCGCCGAACGGATGCGTCGAAGATCGCGCTGGCATGGCAGGTGCATCGGCTGCGCGCGGGGGGATTCACCCTGCTGGACACGCAATTCCTGACGCCGCATCTGCAATCACTGGGCGGGGTCGAGGTCACGCGGGCGGAATATCACGCAATGCTGGCGCTGGCGCTGGAGGTTCGCGCAGATTTCCTACCCGAAGGCTATGCGCCGGACCCGCTTGCCGTCAGCCAGCAGCGCAGCTGAGCACCCAGACATCGTAACGCGGGTGGTCCAGCGCCGAGATCGCCGGGCTGGAGGCGATCATCCAGCCGGAAAAGTTCGGCGCATTCGCCCGGCTGTCCTGAATGGTGACATGGGCAAACGCGTCCGAAGCGGGATCTGCCACCGGATAGCGGCATTCGTCCAACCGGATCGTCAGAAAGCCCTGGGTCAGCGACTGGCCGTTGGAAAGCTCCAGATCGCCCGTCGCGCCGGTGACCTTATCCAGCCAGCGCAGGGTGCCGCCCGGTGCGACAGCGGCCTCCTGTGCGAAGACAGGCGCCGCCGAGAGCAGCAGGGCGATCAGCGCCGCCTTCATGGCGCGGGTGCGGATGCGGGTTCGTCACTGCCGGACTGCCCGCCGACGAAGGCCATCAGCAGTGAAATCAGGCTGACCGAACCCTGCGTATCCTCGATCTCCTGCCCCGGTTCGAGGTTTTCAAGCGCCCCGCCCGGTTGGATTTCGACGAAATTGCCGCCAAGCAACCCCTCGGACGAAATCAGCAGCGAGGAATCGGTCGGGATCAGGATGCCGTCACGAACCGAAACGGTCGCATCGGCCATATAGGTTTCCGGGTTCAGCGCGAGGCTGGTGACAGTGCCGACCTTGACGCCCGCCAGCCGCACATCGGTGCCGACGCTGATGCCATCCGCAGTGCGGAAGCTGCCGGTCAAGGGGTAGCTGCCGCCGCCCGCGCCGAAGCCCGCCGAATGACCGGCATAGAGCAGAAAGCCGACCGCTGCGGCCAGCACCGCGGCGCCGGCAAGAACTTCTGTGCTGTTTTCAGACATTATTCCGGCTGCCATGCCTCGTAATCCCGACGAGCCGGGGGCGCTGCCCGCAGCAGCGATCCTGCGGGGACATAGGCCGCGGGGGTGCCGGTCAGGTTTTCCTGATGCGGTTTCTCCCACGGCTTGTGAACCAGCGGCTTCACGGTCGGTGGCTCGTCCCAAGTGTGGTGCAACCAGCCGTGCCAGCTGGGGTCGATCCGGCTTGCCTCGGATTCGCCATTGAAGATGACCCAGCGGCGTTTCTTGTCCGCCGTCTGATAGAAGACGTTGCCTTGGTCATCCTCGCCAACCTTCTGGCCGTGGCGCCAGGTGAAGACCTGCGTGTTGATCGTCTGGCTGTTCCACCAGGTCGCCATGCGTTTGAGGAAATAGATCAAGACACGTCCTCCGAGGGGTTCCGGCACCCCGTATCGCAAATGAAACGCCCGAGGTCCAGCCCCGGGCGATCACGTATCAGCTTGCCGAAGCGGGCTCTTTCTTCTTTTCTGCATGGACCAGAAGCGGCTTGGTGCCCTTGGTCACGGCTTCTTCGTTCACCACGACCTCCTCGATCCCGTCGAGGCCGGGAAGTTCGAACATGGTGTCCAGAAGGATGTCTTCCATGATCGACCGCAGCCCGCGCGCGCCGGTCTTGCGTTTGATCGCGCGCTTGGCGATCGCAGACAGCGCATCGTCGGTGAAGGTCAGGTTCACGCCTTCGATGTCGAACAGACGCTGGTATTGCTTGACCAGAGCGTTCTTCGGCTCGGTCAGGATGGTCACCAGCGCAGATTCGTCCAGATCGGTCAGGGTCGCGATCACCGGCAGACGGCCGACGAATTCCGGGATCAGGCCGAATTTCAGCAGGTCTTCCGGCTCCAGTTCCGAGAACAGCTCGCCCACGCCGCGGCCGTCCGGGTCCTTGACGTCGGCACCGAAGCCGATTCCCGACCCTTTGCCGCGCTGCGCGATGATCTTCTCAAGACCGGCGAAGGCGCCGCCGCAGATGAACAGGATGTTCGTCGTATCCACCTGCAGGAATTCCTGCTGCGGATGCTTGCGCCCGCCCTGCGGCGGAACCGAAGCGACGGTGCCTTCCATGATCTTCAGCAGCGCCTGTTGCACCCCCTCGCCCGACACGTCGCGGGTGATCGAGGGATTGTCGGACTTGCGCGTGATCTTGTCCACCTCGTCGATATAGACGATGCCGCGCTGGGCGCGTTCGACGTTGTATTCCGACGCCTGAAGCAGTTTCAGGATGATGTTTTCCACATCCTCGCCCACGTAGCCGGCTTCGGTCAGCGTGGTCGCATCAGCCATCGTGAAGGGCACATCCAGAATCCGTGCCAGCGTCTGGGCGAGCAGCGTCTTGCCGCAGCCGGTCGGGCCGATCAGCAGGATGTTCGACTTCGAAAGCTCGATATCCGTCTTGGATGAATGGTTCAGCCGTTTGTAGTGGTTGTGAACCGCGACCGACAGAACCCGTTTCGCATGGATCTGGCCGATGACGTAATCGTCCAGCACCTTGCAGATTTCCTTCGGCGTCGGAACGCCATCGGTGGATTTCAGCCCGGTCGTCTTGGTTTCTTCACGGATGATGTCCATGCAGAGTTCGACGCATTCGTCGCAGATGAACACCGTGGGGCCAGCGATCAGCTTGCGCACCTCGTGCTGGCTCTTGCCACAGAACGAGCAGTAGAGCGTGTTCTTGCTGTCGGAGCCTGAATTGTTCGCCATCGTCGTCCTCTGGGAAGCACCCGGCCCGGAGGCCGGAACATTAAGAGTCAAGTCTAGGCCAAGCACCCGGCCATCACAATCGCAAAACGCCCCGGCGGCATCGGGCCGCCGGGGGCCGCCTTTTATTTCGTCGTGTCTTCGGCCTTGCCGCGGCTTTCGACGATCTCGTCGATCAGGCCCCAGGCCTTGGCATCTTCTGCCGACATGAAATTGTCACGCTCAAGCGCGGCTTCAACCGTCTCATAGTCATTGCCGGTATGACGGACATAGATTTCGTTCAGGCGGCGCTTCAGCTTTTCCGTCTCGCGCGCGTGGATCATGATGTCCGTCGCCTGACCCTGATACCCGCCCGACGGCTGGTGGACCATGACGCGGCTGTTCGGAAGCGAGAAGCGCATCCCCTTCTCGCCCGCCGTCAGCAGCAGGGAACCCATCGAGGCTGCCTGACCGATGACCAGCGTCGAAACCTTCGGCTTGATGTATTGCATCGTGTCATAGATCGACAGGCCCGAGGTCACGACGCCGCCGGGGCTGTTGATATACATGCTGATCTCCTTGGACGGGTTTTCCGCCTCCAGGAACAGCAGCTGCGCGCAGATCAGCGACGACATTCCGTCATGCACCGGGCCGGACAGGAAGATGATCCGCTCCTTCAGCATGCGCGAGAAGATGTCATAGGCGCGTTCGCCCCGGCTGGTCTGCTCGACCACCATCGGGACCAGGGTGTTCATGTAGGTATCGATCGGGTCTTTCATCTGCGCCTGCCTGTTGCTGTGCGAACTTCGTAACGACGAGGGATTGCCAGAGTCTTAGTCATGCGTTCCGCCAGCCGCAAGGTCACCGGGCCAAGACGATTTCCGCCTTCAGCCCGCCAAGCGTCTCGCTTTCGCCCAGACGAAGCTGTCCGCCATGGCTGCGGGCGATGTCGGCGGCGATGGAAAGGCCAAGACCGACCCCCCCGCCCTTGTTCGGATTGCGTTCCGATTCCAGCCGGGTGAACGGGCGCATCGCCTCCTCGCGCCGCTCCTTGGGGATGCCGGGGCCGTCATCCTCGACGGTGAAGCGGATGTTGCGCTCGGTCAGGGCAAGGCTCACCTCGGCCCGTTTGCCATAGCGGACGGCGTTGCCGATCAGGTTGTCCAGCGCCCGCGCCACGGCCTGCGGGCGCAGCGGCACCTCGCCCGGATCGGCCAATTCGCCAAGGGTCACATCCTGCCCCATCCGCTGCGCATTCTCGACCGCGCGGCGGACGATGGCGACGGGATCGACCGGCTCCACCGCCTCCATCGCATCGCCGCGGGAAAACGACAGAAACTCGTCCACCAGCCGCTCCATGTCCTGCACGTCGCGCAGAAGATCGCGCGCGTCGTCCTCGTCCATCATCGCCAGTTCCAGCTTCATCCGGGTCAGGGGTGTCCGCAGATCGTGGCTGACGCCCGACAGCATCAGCGTGCGCTGTTCGATCTGCCGCTCGATCCGGTTCCGCATTTCGAGGAAAGCCGCCCCCGCCGCCCGCACCTCCAGCGCGCCGCGCGGGCGATAGGTGACGTGGCGGCCCTTGCCGAAGGCATCGGCGGCCTCGGCCAGCTTGGCGATCGGGCGCAACTGATTCGACAGGAACAGATAGGCGATCACTGTCATCAGAAGCGAGGTCACGATCATCAGCACCAGAAGCTGATGCGGGTTTGACGCCGACATGCGCCGCCGGTCCACATCGACCTCCATCGGCCCGTGCGCCGTCTGCAGCCCGATGATGACCGCGCGACGGTCGGCCTGAAGGTCGATGCCGCCGATCTCGGGCAGCCCCTCGCGCAACGCGGAAATCAGCGCCCGGCCAGACAGGTCCCAGAAATCGCGGTGATCCCCCTCCACCGGCACCGGGGCGGGAAAGATGATGTCCAGATCCAGCCCCTGCCCGATCTCGATGGCGCGGTCGCTGGCGTCGGTGGCGTCTTGGGCACGGGCGATCTCGTCCAGAAGATAGCTCAGCTCGATCTCCACCCCGCCGGCCATCTGGCGCGTGACGCCTTCGTAATGGCGCTGGATGAACTGAAGCGCGAAAACCAGCTGGATCGTCAGGATCGGAACGATCAGGATCAGCGCGGCGCGGCCATAGAGGCTTCGGGGAAGGACGGTGCGGGAATGTGCCATGAGGCGACCTTAGCCGCCTGCCGCCCATGTAAAAACCCCCATCGACACGGGCCCGCCCCGGCGCGATAGTCGCGGGCATGAAGACGCTCCCTCCCCCCTCCTTCGCACCGGGCGTGGCCATCGAGGTCGAACCCGGTCTTCGCCGAATCCTCGCCCCCAATCCCGGCCCGATGACCCTGTGGGGCACCAACACCTACCTCGTCGGCAACAAAGAGGTCGCGCTGGTCGATCCCGGCCCGGATATGGAGGAGCATCTGACAGCGATTCTGGCGGCGCTCGGCCCGGACGAGAGGATCGCGCAGATCATCGTCAGCCACGCGCACAAGGACCACCTTGGCCTTGCCGAACGGCTGAAGGAAGCCACCCGGGCGCCGATCCTCGGCTGGCAAGCGGTGGACGCGCCGTTCCGCCCCGACATCGCGCTGGTGGACGGCCAGATCCTGCAAGGCCCCGACTGGCAGTTGGAAGTGATTCACACCCCCGGCCACACCGACGACCAAGTGTGCCTCGGCTTCCGCGACACCTGCCTGACCGCCGATCACGTGATGGGGTGGTCGAGTTCCGTCATCATCCCTCCGCGCGGCGACGTGGCCGACTACATCACCTCGCTTGAAAAGCTGGCGGCCCGCCCCTGGCGCCGCCTGCATTCCGCCCATGGCGATCCGATGGAGGACCCGGCCGAACGGCTCGCCTATCTCATCCGCCATCGCATCGCGCGCGAAGAATCGATCGTCAAAGCCCTGCGCCGCCGCCCGATGACGCTGGAGGCCCTTGTCTCGCAACTTTACGCAACCACCCCCCGCACCCTGCACGGAGCCGCCACCCGCAACGTCGAGGCCCACCTCATCCACCTCCTCCGCACCCGTCGGGTGTCATTGGACGAGGCATCTTCCTGCTACGAAACCATCCATGACGAACTTTCTTCATCCGGATGAAAAAATCGCAACAACCCCTCTGGACACCCCCAGCGAGCATGGCTAATAAGCCCCTGTGTTCCGGCGTAGCTCAGCGGTAGAGCAGTTGACTGTTAATCAATTGGTCGTAGGTTCGATCCCTACCGCCGGAGCCAGAGATCTTCCAAATCTCTGAGAATAAACGAAAAAGCGGCCCCGCAAGGGCCGCTTTTCGCATTTGGGCACAGACACAAAACTGGGCACATTGCCGCGCGGAGTCGCACTCTTCTATCGTCCGCCGCCGACGGCATCCCTACTATTTTCAAGATCGGCTCGAATCCCGAAATCCGAGCCTTCAACTCTCGAAAGCCTCATCCACGCGCCCGAAGATCGCTGACGCCTGCGGCGCGGCATCATCAGGATGCGCGCCGCCGACAGGTCGTGTTCGGATCAGGACGTTCCGCCCTGCCCTTCCATGTCGGTGTTCAGGTTATCGCCGTCGCCTGCGTAGTCTTCGTGGTTGTCCTCGTCCAGCCCGAAGCCCGAGCTGAACTGGCCGCGTTCCTCCGCCTTCTGCCCCTGATCGCCGTTCCAGTAGTTGATGAAGTGATCCACCTCATCGGCACGATATTCGAAGACGCTGATGCCGTCCGGCGCGTCGCGCTGGCCATAGCTTTCCATATAGGCGTCGAGGAAGCGGAAGTTGTCCAGACCGTTCTCCGTCAGCAGGCCTTGGGTTTCAAGCTGCTTGAAGAAGTCCTGCATATCGTCGCGATAGGTGTTGATCTGGTTGGTTTTCTTGACGTCGTTGATGATGTCCGGGATCAGCGTTGCGATCGACAGCACGGCCGAGATCAGGAAGGACGGTGCAGCCGCCGCCTTGACGAATTGCAACCCCTTCAGCAGCCCGAGGCCCGAGGCCGCGCCGCCCACGACGCCGAAGCCCCCCGCCGCGACCTGAATCGCGCCCTTGGCCGTCGTCGTGTCGTCGCCCGAGGCGAGGCCCTTCTTGATGGTCAGCGCGCCGATCGCGATGTCGGCGGCACCGGCGAAGGTGTCTGCCCCCGCGCTGGCGATCAATAGGGCAGCGGAAGCCCCCTTGTGCCATTTGCTGGCCTGGTTGCCGTCGGCATCCACGATGCCCGGACGGGTGTTGTAGCCATCCTGGACCGAGTTGATCAGCTTTTCGGGGTCCTCGACCTCGAACTTGCTGAGCTTTTCCTTGTAGCTGTCGCTTTTGGACGACGCATCGAGCGCCTCGCTGAAGGCGTTGCGGAAGCCTTCGTAGCTGTTGTTCGGGCCGGCGGGTGTCGGCGCCTGCGGCTTGCCCAGCAGATCGTTCAGCGTCGCATCCAGCCCCAGAAGCGACGAGGACGCTTTCTTCTGCGCCTTCATCTCGTCGATTTCGGCTTGCGTCCTGATCTCACGGTTCTCGTTTTCCCGCTCGCTGGCGGGGGCGTCTTCCGAGACGTATTTCTTGTCGATCTCGGCGTGGTGGTCGATGACGCTCTTGTTGTGCTCGCCGATGATGTAGTTGCCCAGATCGGCGAAATGCTTGCCCGCGCCGACGAAGCTGACGAAGTCCTTGGCGATGGCCAGACGTTCCTCGGTCGTGTCGGCCAGCGTGCCGCCCTTGCCCGCAAGCTGATAGATGCCCGAGGCCAACGACACGACACCGCCCAGCGAGCCGATCACGCCCGCCTTTGTCATCTCCTCGAAGAAGCCGCGGATCGTGCCGCTTTGCAGGCCCTCGTATTTGCCGTTGCCGATGATCTTTTCGACATCCTTGGTGGTGACGGTGCCGGTTTGCGAATATTTCGCGCCGATCTCCTGCAGGGCCTTGCTGAATTCGGCATTGGTCTTCTTGTCGCCAAGGATGCCTTCCAGCGCCTTTTGCATTTCCGCCGCGCGACGGCCCAGATCCAGACCGCCCTTCTTGATCAGCGTCAGCAGAATCTTTCCCGCATCGGAACCGGCAAGGGTCAGGTTCTCCTCGCTGATCTTCGACGGATCGGCCATGAGCTCGTTGAGCTCCATCGTCATGGTGTCGATCTGCATGTTCTGTGCGAACTTGGCGGCGGCTTCGGGATCGGCGGCCAGAAGCGAGGTATAGGTCGCGGCGATGTCGTCCTCGGCCACCTGCTTCTTCTCGGGGTCGAGCGAGAGTTCCTGGATGTATTTGGCGTATTCAGGGCTTTCGGCCATCTTCTTCAGGTCTTCGACGATCTTGTCGCCCCCCTCGACCTTGCCAAGCGCAGTCTTGCGGGCGGCGGCGATATCCTTGCCGACGGCCTCGGAGTTCATCAGCGCGGCGATCTGCTCGTCTACCTTGGCGCCGTCGATGACGCCTTCCATGTCCTTGCCGGTGACCGCGCCGGTCGTCACGCCCTGGCTGATGCTGAGCGTGTACATCTGTGCGCCATTGTCGATGAAGGCCCCTGCCTTCATCGCGTTATACAGCTTCGCCCGGTCGTCATCGGCCTTGATGGACCCGTCATCCATCCCCTTCTTCCAGTCGGCCATCACCTGCTGCCAGGCGGCCTCGGTCACGGTCAGGTTCTTGCCGTCGGTGCCTTTTTCGGTGGTGGTCAGGTTGGCGATGTCCTGTTCCGTCATCGGCGGCAGGCCTGCTTCCTCGCGCGCGGCATTGACGGCATCGGCGCGGGCCTTTTCTGCCTTGGCGTCCATCTCGGGGGTGATGGTGTCGGCCATCTCGCCCTTCAGCGCCTTGAAGCCGTATTTGCCAAAGTCCTGAAGCCGCCCGGCTTCGGTGTTGTTCTCGGCCTCGCCGCTTTTGGTGAAACCGTTGATCTTGCCGTCGCTGGTGTTGCCGGTGGAATTGCCGGTCGCGTCATAGGTCTCGATATGTTTCAGAACCTGCGAGGCGCGGAAGGCGGCATCGGCGTCGGTCTCGAAATCGCCGACCTGTTCCTTCAGCATGTCCTTGACGTCCGACTGGTTGCCAAGGTTCTTCAGCAGCGGATCGCCGTTGATGATCTCCTCGGCGCTGCGGGTGTCGCCTTCGGGGCGGACCCAGTGGATGCCCAGCGCCTCGGCCCTGGCCTTGGCGTCCTTGTCGTCGCCCGCGCCCTCGGCGCTGCCGATCTCGCCTTTCAGATGGCTGAAGCCGTATTTCCCGAAATCCTGAAGCCGCCCGGCCTCGGTGCCGTTGTCCGCCTCGCCGCTTTTGCGGAAGCCGTTGATCTCGCCGTTGCCGATGTCGTTGCCGGCGATGCGCTTGCCGTCGCTGTCGTAATTCTCGACGTGATACAGAACCTGCGCGGCGCGGTGGGCGGCGTTGGGATCATTCTCGAAATCGCCGACGCGCTCTTTCAGCATCTCCTTGACGTTGCTTTGATTGCCAAGGTTCTTCAGCAGCGGGTTCTTGTCGATGATCTCCTGCGCCGTGCTCTTGTCGCCTTCGGGCAGTTCCCATTCGATGCCCAGCGCCTCGGCCTCCTTGCGGGCTTCCGGGTCTTCGGCGGCGGTTTCGATATGCTGCAATTCGCCGTTCAGATGGCCGAAACCGTATTTGCCGAAATCCTGAAGCCGCCCGGCCTCGGTGCCATGATCGGCCTGCCCGCTCTTGCGGAAGCCGTTCACCTCGCCGTTGCCCATGTCACCGCCGAGGATGGTCTTGCCGTCCTGCTCGAACCGTTCGATGTGCTCCAGCACCTGCACCGCGCGGAAGGTGGCATCGGCATCCTCGCCGATCTTGCCGCCGACGCGCTTTTCAAGCGAATCCCGCACGCCCGACTGGTTGCCAAGGTTCTTCAGAAGATCGCTTTCCTCCAATATCGTCTTGGCGTCGCGCGTATCACCCTCGGGGCGTTCCCACAGAATTCCCGCCTCTTTCGCATCCGCCTTGGCCTGTTCCCATGCGGCAGTGTTGTCCAGATCGACGGATTTGGGATCGACGGGGGACGAGGGCGTGACGTTGGACATGAGAACGAACCTTTCGGGATTTCAGTCGCAGGGTTAGCGAAGGGTTAACGGTCGCAGTGTGACCTGCGTATGACGCTTTGGGCTTGATAAGGCGGGGATTTCCGCCGACCTGCGATCAGAACACCCGAACGCGCGCCCCGATCCGCACGCGCGGATAAAGGTCGATCACATCGGTATTCGTCATGCGGAAACAGCCCGAAGATGCCGCATCGCCCACCGTCTCCGGCTCGTTCGAGCCGTGGATGCGGTAAAGCGTCTGCCCCAGATACAGCGCGCGCGCCCCCATCGGATTGCCCGGCCCGCCCGGCACAAAGGCGGGCAGATCGGGACGGCGGGCGCGCATGTCGGCGGGCGGGCGCCAGTCGGGCCATTCACGTTTCGCGCTGACCGTCTCGGTTCCGAACCAGCCGAAGCCCTCGGCCCCCACGCCGACCTGATAGCTTCGGGCGACGCCTTCCGGCTCGATCAGGTAAAGGCGGCGGGCCTGCGTATCGATCAGGATGGTCCCGGGCGCCTCGGTGGTATGCAGCGCGATGCGCGCCTGAGTGCTCCGGTCGCCCTGCCCCGGCGCGCGGCCCATCGGGCCCAGCAGGAAATCGACATATTCGTCGGCCCGCAACGGCAGGGGCGCAAGGATCAGACCGGCCAGAAATCCGCGACGCAACATGGGGCTTCCTCAGATCAGCTTGGCGGCGACAAGGATGTCGGCCACGGGTTGGAAATGGGCGGCGGGCACCGGCTCGCCGTTGCGGGCGGCGCGGGCGATGGCACCGGCCAGCGCCGCATTGGCGACGACGGGAATGCGCATCCCCCGCGCCTGCTGGATCAGCCCCGCCGAGGTCTCCGGCCCCGCGCGGCACACGATCACCGGCACCGACGTCTCGCCACGGATGTAGCGGATGCCGATCGCCCACCCATCCGCCGTGCCGACCAGCATCGAGGCGCGGTCGATCCCCGTCTTCGTCCCGTGCGCCTGCAATTCGCGGCGCTGCTGACGGCGCTGCTGCTGGATGGCCGGGTCGCCCTCGGCATCCTTGCGTTCGCGTTTCAACTCGCTCCGGCTCATCTTCATGTCGCGCTTGAACAGCCATTGCTGGACCAGCACGTCGACGCTGCCCACGGCAAGGAACACGACGATCGCAGTGACGACCAGCGGGTGCAGAATCCCCTCGAAACTGGCGCGGATGCAGGACGGCCCGCAGGATGACGACAGCAGCAGCGGCTGGATGCCCGCGCGGAACACGATGACGAAGGCCGCCGCCAGAACGGTGATCTTGAACAGCGCCTTCAGGAACTCGACCACGCTGCGCATCGAGAAGATGCGCTTCGCGCCGCTGACCGGGTTGATCTTCTCGAACTTCGGCGACAGCGGCTCGGTGGAAAAGATGAAGCCGCCCATCACCGCCAGATTGGTCGCGACCACCGCCGCCAGTGTCGTCAGGAACAGCGGCACCGCCAGCCCCATCAGGATCGCCGTCGCATGGGCGCGCAGCTCGGGCCACAGCACCGCGAAAGGTTCGGCATGAACCCGCCGCGCGACAAGGTGGAACAGCGCCTCGGCGCGGGTGGTCTGCGCGTCGATGGAGAACACCAGCCACACCACCGCGACCAGAAGCACCATCCCCGTGGTCAGATCCGGGCTTTTGGCGATCTGCCCTTTTTCGCGGGCATCGCGCAGCTTCTTGTCCGATGCGGGAAGGTTGCGTTCCTCGGTTGCGCCGCTCATACATGGCCCCGAATGTCAAAGGTGAGACGATGCAAGGTAAAGTTCTGGCGACGCTGGCTGCCCTGACCCTGACGGCCTGCGCAGGCGGCCCGGCAAGCGACGAGGCGCGGATGATCAAGCTGGCCGACGATCTGAACGCACGGGGCGATGCCGAAAGCGCCGCGACCCTTTATGAACGCGCCGCCGCCACGTCGAAGGACACGGTCGGCGCCTATACCCGCCTTGGCAATTCGCTGATGGCGGCGGGGCAGCCCGAACGCGCCGCCGCCGCCTTCCGCACGGCGCTGAATGCCGACGCGGACGATGGCGAGGCACTGCTGGGTCTTGGCACCGCGCAGCTTCAGGCCGACCAGACCGAAAGCGCCGCGCGCACGCTGGCCGCCGCCGCGCCCAAGGTCCAGACCAGCGCCGCCTACAACCGCCTTGGGACCGCGCTGATCCTGACCGGAAATGCCGCGCAGGCCGAGGACGCTTTCCGCGACGCGGCCGAGATCGAACCGATGAACCTCGACACCCAGTCCAACATCGCGCTGGCCGAAGCCATCGGCGGCAGGGGTGCCGCCTCCATCGAAACCGCCCGCGCCAACACCGTGTCCGTCCGGGCCGAGGCGCGCCATTTCCGCAACCTGATGCTGGTCATGGTGCTGGCCGGACAGGACGCGCAGGCCGCCGCCGTGAAGATCCCCGACTATCCCGAGGCCGACAAACGCGCCTTTCTGGCCGAGGCGCGCAAGATCCGCGCCATCGCCTCGCCCGCAGGCAAGGCGCGGGCCATCGGGCTTCTGGGCTGACATCACTCGATCGGCTGGCGGGTCGTGGTCAGCGTCTCGCCCGAAAGCGGCTCGGGTTCGGGCTGCGTCCCGTCGATCACCCGCCGCGCGGCGCGGGCGGCGGGCGCCGCCATCGCGGGGCCGGTCGTGCGCCCGCGCATCAGATCGCCCTGGTTCGCCGCCATCAGTTGCAGGTTCAGATTGTTTGCGCAGCCCGAGGGCAGATACATCGCATCCGCCTGCACATCGGGCGTGACGCAGGCATCGGGCAGCATCGCCGCGCGGGTGTCATAGCCCTTGCGGATCACCCCCGCCTGCCCGCCGGTATAGTGATAGTTCGGCGAATAGGGCAGCGGCTCCTGCGGCGGATTGCACCCAGCCAGAACGATCACTGCCAGAAAAGCGCGCTTACTGGACATAGAAGCCATACCCCGCATTGACCTTGGGCCGCGACGCGACCGGAGAGGAGATCGCCCCGCGCGGGCTGTCCAGCGGCGTCTTCAGCGACCGCTCCGACACCGGCTCCACCAGATAGGGGGTGATGAGGATGACAAGCTCCGTCTCGCTGCGCTGGAAGCGGCTGGAACGGAACAGCTGCCCAAGGATCGGGACGTCACCCAGAAGCGGCACCTTGTTCACCTGCTGGGCGGCATCGCGCTGGAACAGGCCCGCGATGGCGAAGGTCTGGCCGCTTCCGACCTCGACCGTGGTATCGGCGCGGCGCACCTGCAGGGACGGCACGGTCAGGCCCGCGATCTCGACCACGCCCGACCCGGCAAGGCTGCTGACCTCGGGGCGCACACGCATCGACACGCGGCCATTGGGCAGCATCGTCGGCGTGAACAGAAGCGACACGCCGAACTGCTTGTATTCGATCCCCACCTGATCGCCCCCGACCGGAACCGGCACCGGAACCTCGCCCCCGGCAAGGAAGCTGGCGGTTTCGCCAGTGACGGCGGTGATGTTCGGCTCGGCCAGAATGGTCAGCACGCCGTTCTGTTGCAGCGCGTCCAGCAGCACGTCCACGCGGCCGCCGTCCCAGCTATGCCCCGCATAGCCGAGGTTCCCGCCACGCGCGTTCCCCAGCCCGGTCACCAGCCCGAAATTGAACGACCCGCCCCCGTCGAACACGCCCCAGCTGATGCCGTATTGCAGAAGCTGGCTGCGCGAGACTTCGGCGAACCGAACCCGGATGTTCACCTGGTTCGGCCCCGACATGGTGGAATTGTTGAAGACCGGCCCATCCGGCGCGGCATAGCTTTCCAGCGTGTCGGCGGTGTCGACCGCCTCGGACAGCGAGCTTGCATTGCCGCTGGCCGACGGGGCATCGCCGAACATGCGCAGGCTGATCGTGCTGGTGGGCTGCACCGACCGCTGGCGTTCGGCCAGGGGGCGCGCATCCTCGGTCACGCTCAGCTCCACGCTGCCGACGGTCACGCCATCGGCGTTCAGCGCCATCATGTCGGTGATCCCGATCTCCAGCGCATGGGCATAGACCACCTGCGGCGAAATCACCCGCACATCGGCAATCGTGGCATCGGCAAGGAACACATCCGACACGGGCTGGTCGAAGCGGATGATCCGACCCTCGCCCATGTGCATCCGCAGCGTCTCGCCGTAACGGGCGTCCACGGTCTGCGCCGTGGCGGCAAGGCCCGTAATCAGCAGCAGGGCCAGGGCCATGCCTATCAATCGTCTCATTCCGTCGTCATTCCTTCATGCCGTATCCAGCCGCGCCGGAGCCCTGCGCGCGGCAAGGTTGATCGGCGAAAGCGATTGCACCGAGTAATCCGGCGCGATTTCCTGATAGGACAGCACCGCCATGTCGATCCCGTGACGCAGCAGGAACTGGCGCAGCGGCAGGCGCAGGTCCATCGCGGTCAAAAGGACCGAAGGCATCGTGCCCTCCTCGCGGCGCACCTGTTCCAGAAGCGCGCGGCCCGGACCTTCGGCCAGCTGCAGGCTGGGGCCGATGCCGGTCTGCTTGACGGCGCTGCGCAATCCTTCCTCGGTCACGCGGGTGGTGACATGGGCGGCGATCACCCGGTTCATCTGCGCGTGCCGGTGGCAGATCTGCCGCGCCAGCGCCGCGCGCACCCGTTCGGTCAGCGATGCCGTATCCGCATCGCGCGGCGCCCATTCCACCAACGCCTCCAGAATGGCGCGCATGTTGGAAATCGGCACGTCTTCTTCCACCAACCTGCGCAGGATGTCGGACAGACGGTTCAGCGGCACGACACGCCCGACCTCGCGCACCAACTCGCCGTATTCGCCCTCCATCCGGGTCAGCATCTCGCGGGTTTCCTGGATGCCGATGAAATGCGCGGCATAGCGGCGAAGCGACTGGCCAAGGCACAGGTTAAGCACCGTCGCGGCGTCATATGTCCCGACCCCGGCCTGATCCAACGCCTCCTGATGGTGATCTTCGATCCATGTGCTGCGCGCATCGCCGATCATCGCGGGACCGTGGCGATAGGAAATCTCCATCAGGTCCAGATGCATCGCATCGTCGTTCAGCATCAGCATTTCAGGCGGGATCTCTCCCTCGCCGATCGGCACGTCATCAAGGTCGATCTGGAAGCGGTCGGCGGGCATCTCGGGCTTCATGCGCAATTCCACGGCGGGGAAGTCGAGCCCCAGATCGGCATGAAGCTGCGCGCGCAGCCCGTTGGTGTCGCGACGGAAGCGGTCGGACCAGACCGCCTGCCCCAGCGTGGGGCCGACATTGACCACGACCTTGTGCCGGGCCGAGCCGTCGGACAGGATCGTGCCGTCGCTCTCCACCTCGGCGGGCAGGTCTTCGGGCTCGGGCTCGATCACCGGCTCCGGCTGGGGGGGCGCGACGCGGCGGCGCACGGCCATGCCCATGCCCGCGAACAAGGCCGCCAGCGCAAGGAAGATCAGCGTCGGGAACCCCGGCACCAGCGCCCCGCCCAGCAAGACGGCTGCAGCCAGAAACAGCGGCTTGTCCGACGAGCCGAGCTGGCTGAAGATCTCGGTCCCCAGATCGCGGTTCGCATCGCTGGCGACCCGCGTCACCACCGTCCCCGCCGCAAGCGAGATCAGCAGCGCCGGGATCTGCGCGATCAACCCGTCGCCCACGGTCAGCAGGGAATAGGTGCGCCCGGCCTCGGCGAATGTCATGCCGTGGTTGATCATCCCCACGACCAGCCCGCCGATCAGGTTGACGAAGACGATGATCAACCCGGTGATCGCATCGCCCTTCACGAACTTCATCGCGCCGTCCATAGCGCCGTAAAGCTGGCTTTCGCGTTCCAGCGCCGAACGGCGGCCCCGCGCCTCCATCGCGTCGATGTCGCCATTGCGCATGTCGGCGTCGATGGACATCTGCTTGCCCGGCATCGCGTCCAGCGTGAAACGGGCGGCAACCTCGGCCACACGCTCGGCGCCCTTGGTGATGACGATGAACTGCGCGGCGGTGATAATCAGGAACACGATCAGCCCGACGATCACCTCGCCCCCGATCACGAAATTGCCGAAGGTTTCGACGATATGGCCCGCATCGGCCTGCAGAAGGATCAGCCGCGTCGTGGTGATCGACAGTGCCAGCCGGAACAGGGTCGCCAGCAGGATGATCGACGGCAGCGCCGAAAAATCCGACGGCCGCCCGATATAGAACGCCACCACCAGCACCAGAAGCGACAGCGAGATATTCACCGCGATCAGCGTATCGACAAGCATCGTCGGCAGCGGGATGACCATCATCACGACCGCAAGGATCATGAAGGTCATCACGATGATGTCCGACCGTTGCGAGGCCATCCGCGCCAGCCGGTTCAATCCGCCCAGCACCCGGTTCATGCCGCGTTCCTTTGCGCGACATAGGCGGCGAAGCAGCGTTTCGCCTCGGCCTCGTCGCCCATCATCCACAGGGCACGCGCGCGCAGCAGGGTCGCCGCCTCTCCGCGGTCGGGTTCCAGTTCCGCCAGCCGGTTCAGCGCCGCAAGCGCGCGCTGCGACGATCCGTTCTCGATCAGGGCCGCCGTCAGGGTGCGCAGGATGCCCGTGTTCTCCGGCTCTACCTGATTTGCCAGAAGCAGCATCACAAGCGCCCGCCGCGCCCGCCCGCCTTTGAGATAGAGATAGCCGAGCGAATGCAGCAGATCGGCGCTGTCGCCACGATCGCGGGTCGAGGGTTTCATGCAGGGGACCCTTCGCCGATGCGGTCCTGAATCTCGCGCTGGCTTTCGACCTCCTCGCGCAGCATCGCCTCTGTGATGTCCAGAACGTCCTGCGGCATGTCCAGATGCGGCAGGATCTGTTCGATCACATGGGACAGAAGATCGCTCATCCGGCCGGCGGCGAATATGCCGGGATCGGCGATCTCGGGCATGGTCAGGCGTTCGATCTCGTCGCGCAGCGAATTGCGGCCCGCAGCCTTGCCGCGCCGGCTTTGGCGCAGGATGGATTCGAACGCCGCGATCTGGGCGCGGGTGGCGGCATCGGCGCTTTGCCCCGCCGTGACCAGCGCGGAATCAAGGCGCTGGCGGTCGGGGCCGGACATGTGGCGGGAAATTCGGCTCATTCGGGGAAGGTCATAGGGTCAGCCGAAAGTCCTTGCCGTCGCGCGATACGGTGATTGCGCCTGCCTCGATGGATTTCAGCATCCAGCCCTGCTGAAGTGCAGCACCGGGATAGCGGCGCTCGCCCCGTGCATCGACGATATAGGGGTCCGCACCGAACCAGACGGCCTGGAACGCGAATTTCGGCGGGGTGGCGGGGGCGGCGACGGTCACGTTGCCGGACAGCACGTTGCGCCCGCCATAGGTGCCGTCGAACCAGCGTTGCACTTCCGTCCATTTGGGCGAGTCTGCCTCGGTCACGCTGCCCGAAACCGCAAGGTGATGGCCGTTCGCGATGACGGTCAGGTCCAGCCCCGCCGCCGCGATCCGCTCGCGCAGCCGATCTGCGGCGTCGGTGTCGGTGACGATGGCGGGGGCTGCGGGTGCAGGCAGCTCGCGCGGGGCGGTCGCCACGCCGAAACCGCTGGATTGCGTGGCGATCAGAACCGCCAGCACCGCCAGCAATGCCGAGGCGAGGCCGACGATCATCCGCCGCCCGTCCGGCACGGCATTGCGCTTGATCTCGAACCGCGCATCGCCCAGCGCCAGCGTCACGGGAAGCGTCGTGCGGCAGCCATGGCCACGCTGGACCGGCTGTCGCCCTTCGATCATCACAGTGCCGCCAAGCGCATCGACGGCCACCTGCCGCCCATAGAAGCGCAGACGCAGATGGTCCGGCGCAATCTGGCGGTCGGCCAGCACCACGTCGCAGCCGGGACCAGAGCCGATCATGCAGCTGTCGCCCGCGATGGGGGTCACGACGCCGCGATGCAGCCCGTCCAGCACGTTCAGCATAAGCCCGCCGCGGGGGGCGGTCGCAACATGTGTCATGGCGGTCATGGGCAAATGAAATCCGTAAAATAAATGCAGGCGGCGCAGCGCCGCCTGCATTTTGAAAAATTAGTTCTGCGGGCGCTGTTTGGTTGCGTCCAGCTCGGTCTTCTTCTCGGTCGTGATCTCGGTGATCTTGGCCGATTTCTCGATGGCAGCGTCGAAAGCGGCTTCCATCTTGGCGATTGCTGCGTCGGCGCCGCCGGACGAAACGGGAGGGGTTGCCATTGGTGTCACTCCATTCAGGTTTTCACACGACGGGCTGCCGACACGTTCTGCATCAGCCCCGAGCATTTCGGGCCGTCGCGGGCAAAAAATCGGATTTGTGTGAAAGTTTTACGTATAGTTTCGACAAGTTAGCGATAATCCGCCCATCGCAGTTTGTCATAAAACTGCATAAAATTTGTGGTCCCACCGGGGCATGACCTTCGTTCCGCGATCCCTGCAGGCCGCCGTCGCCTTGCTTTCGACGTTGCTTGCCAGCCCTGTGCTGGCCGTGCCCGCATGGTCGGACGCGCCCTATGACTATGTCGTCCTGGATCAGGATATCCGCGCCACATTCACCGATTTCGGACGCAATCTTGGCATCGCCGTATCGCTGTCGGACACCGTCAAGGGGCGGGTGCGCGGGCGCGTCGATGCGACCACGGCGGGCGAGTTCCTTGACAGCCTGAGCGATTCGAACGGGCTGAACTGGTATTTCGACGGCGCGGTGCTGCATGTCAGCGCGGCGTCCGAATATGCCACGCGCACCGTGCCCATCGGGAGTTTGCGCAGCGAGGATGTAATTGCGGGACTGGACCGGCTGGAGATCGCCGACGACCGTTTCGACATCCGCGGCGGCACCGGCGTCGTCTCGGTTTCCGGGCCGCCCGCCTTTGTCGCGGCGGTGCGCGATTACGTGCAGAACATGCAGCCCGCCCCGGCGGCGCCCGATCAGGACCACCCAAACGTCCGCGTCTTTCGCGGCCGTATCGGCGGCGAAACCGTCGCAACTGCCATCCCCAACCCGTGAAAGGACACAGACATGGCGACGACCCCGATCTCCGGCGCTGATGGCGTCACCTCCGCCTCCGGCGACGAAGCCGCCTTCGACAAGGCCATCGAGAATGCGCAGGGCGGCGAGATGACGCCCGAACTGGAGGAGATGATGATCGAAGGCGCCGTCACCATCGGCGGCCAGATGATCATCATGCCGCGCGCCAATGACATCCTGAACGAGGCGATGTCGGACGAATGAGACCGGATCGGGGGCCATGCCCCCGTCCACCGCGCAGGAGACAAACATGACCATCGAAGCCATCGCCGCCCCCACGGACGCGGTTCAGACGCAGAACCTGTTCGAACATGCCGCCGCGAATGCCCAAGGGCTGTCGCAGGGCGCCGGCCCGCAGCAGCTTGGCGGCGAGGTCATGCAGAACCTGCAGGGCTATATCGAACGCAGCGGCAGCCTTGCCGACCGCACGCGCGAGCTGTCGCAGCAGCCAACCGGCAGCGCGCTGGTCAGCCTGCCATCCGGACATATGCCGACCCTTCCCGCGCAGCCCGACGCGGCACCCGTGAACGACAGCCAGATGGACCGCGCGATCCAGTCGCTTGGCCTGATGTTCGATCACGCGATCGAAACGCAGCTTGTCGTGCGCGGCGCGACGCAGGTTTCCGGCGCGGCCAACACGCTTCTGCGCGGCCAGTGATGCGCGCCAGACTTGCCTTGGCCGCACTGGCCCTCCTGACCCTCTCGGCCTGCCGCGAAGATCTTTATACCAATCTGGACGAGCGTGAAGCGAACCGCATCGTCGCCGTGCTGGAACGCAGCGGCATCCCCGCCAACCGCCTGATGCAGGACGACGGCGCCATGACCGTCCGCGTGGACGAGGCCCGCTTTGCCGAAGCCGTCGCGCTTCTGGAACAGGCCGGGCTGCCGCAGCAGAAATTCGCCTCCATGGGCGAAGTGTTCCAGCAGGACGGGCTTGTCGCCTCGCCCATGCAGGAGCGCGCGCGGATGCTGTTCGCGCTGTCCGAGGAACTGTCGCGCACCGTGTCCGAAATCGACGGCATCCAGGCGGCCCGGGTCCATATCGTGCTGCCCGAGAACGATCCGCTGCGGCAGGGCGCGCAGCCGTCCTCGGCCTCCGTTTTCGTGCGGCACGATGCGGGTCTGGACGTCGCCACGCTGATCCCGCAGATCAAGACGCTGATCGCCAACGGCATTGCGGGGCTGACCTATGACAAGGTGTCGGTCGTGCCGGTGGTGGCCGCGGCGCGCCTGGACCCGACCGTGCAACCCTTGGCGAATGTGCTGGGCATCTGGGTGCTGGAGACCAGCCGCGCGCGCCTCGTCGCGCTTTTGACCGCGTTGGCGGGGCTGTCGGCGGTCTTGGGCGCGGCGCTTGGCTGGATGGTCTGGCGCAAGCGTGGGCAGGCCGAGACCTACTTGCTTGAGGTTCGCAAGTGACGCCGCATCCCGCCCGCCTTGCCGCCGCCTTCGATCCCCCCATCCCCGTCGATGTCGCGGCAAAGCTGCTGGTGCAGCCGCGTTTCGCAAGCCGGATCGCCGTCATGCTGGACAGCGGCGACGCCCCCGCCCGCACGGTGCTGGAGGGGATCGCCAAGCGCGCCGGTGCGGTGCTTTATGCCCGCAGCTTCGTGCGCGAGATCCGGGGGCCCGTGATCGCCGACCTGTCCGCACGGCTTGGCCCGGCGCTGGACGATGCCCGCGCGCATGTGGATCTGGGCTGGGACAGGATCGCACCAACCGACCCAGATGCGCTGGCGACGGCTATCGACAACGCGGGCACTGCCTGCCTTGCCGCATGGCTGGCGGACCTGCCCGATGCGGAACGCCGCCGCATCGCGCTGCAATGGCCCTGCGATGGCGGCCTGCCCCACACGGATGACGACGAGATCCTGACGCTCGGCCCCCGCATTTTTTGCCGCCTGATGGACACGGAATGACCCTGCCCGACCGCCCCACCGCCCGCGTGATCCGCGCCGCCGAGGCCGAGGCGTGGCAGGACGGTTTCGCCTTCCTGTCCCGCGCCAAAGACGAGGCCGCCGCCCTGCGCGCCACGGTCGATGCCGAAATCGCCGCCGCCCGCGACGAAGGTCGCGCCCATGGCCGCCAGCAGGGCGAGACCGACGCCGCCACGCTTCTGCTTGCCACCCAAGCGCAGGTGGACCGCTATCTTGCTGGCATCGAGCCGCAACTGGTCGATCTGACCTTCCGCATCATCGACCAGATCCTCGACGGCGCGACGGATGCCGAACTGATCGCCCGCGCAACCCGCCGCGCGCTGCAAACCTTTCGCGGGACCGAGGCGATCACCCTCTCGGTCCCCGAACCCGCACTGGCCGAGGTGGAGGCGCAGCTTCGGGGGCTGGACCTGCGCGTCACCGCGGACCGCCACCTGACGGGCCGTCAATGCATCCTGTCCAGCCCGGCCAGCAGCATCGACATCAGCATCGACGCCCAGCTTCAGGCGATCCGCACGGCCATGGGCGCGGCATGAGCCAGCTTGACACGATCCTTCCGCGCCTTGCCCGCGCCGCCGCAGCGACCGATCCCCGACCCATGCGCGGGCGCGTGCGCGAGATTCGCGGCATCCTGATCCACGCCAGCCTGCCCGCCGCCCGCATCGGCGAATTGTGCCACCTGCGCGATCCCGTGACGGGCCGGATGGTCCCGGCCGAGGTGATCGGATTTCAGGACGATCTGGCCATCCTTGCCGCCGTGGGCGATCTGGAAGGGCTTTCGAGTCGCTGCGAGGTGATCCCGACCGGCCGCCCGCTGCATATCCCCGTGGGCAGCGCGCTTCTGGGCCGGATCATCGACCCGATGGGCCAGCCGCTGGACGGCGCACCCATCGACGGCGCACCGCAGCCCGTCCATCGCGACCCGCCCGACGCCCTGTCGCGCCAGATCATCCACCAACCCCTGCCGCTTGGCATCCGCGCCATCGACGGATTGGTGACGGTCGCGCGGGGTCAGCGCGTCGGCATATTCGGCGCGCCCGGCACAGGCAAATCCTCGCTTCTGTCGGCCATCGTGCGGGGAACGGCGGCGGATGTCATCGTCATCGGCCTGATCGGAGAGCGCGGGCGCGAGGTGCGCGAATTGTTGGAGCGCCACCTCCCCCCCGAGGCGCGCGCCCGCACCGTCACCGTCGTCGCCACGTCGGACCGCCCCGCGATTGAACGGGTCAAGGCCGCCTATACCGCGACGACGGTGGCCGAACATTTCCGCGACCTTGGCCATGACGTGCTGTTGCTGATGGATTCGGTCACCCGCTTTGCCCGCGCCCAGCGCGAAGTCGGGTTGGCCGCGGGCGAGCCGCCGACGCGGCGCGGCTTTCCGCCCTCGTTCTTCTCGGCCCTGCCCCGGCTTCTGGAACGAGCGGGACCCGGAGAGCGCGGGTCGATCACCGGGCTCTATACCGTGCTGACCGAGGGCGACGCATCGCTGGACCCGGTGGCCGAGGAGACGAAGTCGATCCTCGATGGTCATATCGTGCTGTCGCCCGATCTGGCCCAACGCGGGCATTTCCCCGCCATCGACATCCTGCAAAGCCGCTCGCGCTTGATGAACGCCGTCGCCCCGGCACGGCAGCAGGAACTCGCGACCGACATCCGCGACGCGCTGGCCACGCATGACGAAATGAAGCTTCTGCTGCGGATCGGCGAATATAGCGCTGGCAGCGATGCCAGGGTGGACCGCGCCATCGCGCTCGTCCCTGCCATCGAAGCCTTCCTGCGCCAATCCGGCCCGGCGGGCGATACGCTGGCGCAGATGGAGGCGATCTTCGCATGACCGACCTGCGCCCCCTTCTGCGCCTGCGCGCCTTGCGCGAGACCCGCGCCGCCCACGCCGCAGCGATGGCCGAGGCGCGCCTTGCCGCCGCCCGTGCATCCGAAGCCGAGGCGCTGGCGTCCATCGCGCGTCACGACCGGAACGCCGCCGCACAGGACGCCATGCTGCATGACGCGATGATCGCTCGCGGCTTCACCATGGCCGACCTGACCGATGCCGATATCCGCGCCCGGCACGCATCGCACCACCGCGAAGCCTTGGCAGAGACGCATCGCGCCAGCGCCAGCAGCGTCGAAGATGCCCGCATCGATGCCGACGCACGGCAGCGCGACCTGCGCCGCGCTGTTCTTGGCCATGAGAAGCTGCGCCTTGCGACGCCCCGCCCCGCCGACGAGGACACCGATGACTGATTTCAAACCCGGCGTGGCGCAGCTTGCCAAGGCGCTGGCCGATTCCACGCCAGTGCAATCGGTCCGCAGCCTTCCCCTGCCGTCGCGGGGCGCCGTTCTGAATTTCGGTCCTTGGCGCGAACTGCCCGAAACGGCGCGTCACGGCTTTTCGGTCGGCGGCCAGACGGCGGTTCTGGAAATCCCGCCAGAGACGATGGACTGGATTCTGGAGCCACTGAACACTCCGCGCCCCGTCGATGCCGCGCAGCAGGGCATGCTTCTGGAACTCGCCTGTCTTGACCTGCTGACCATGATCGAGGCTGAACTGGGCGCCATCCAACCGGGCGATCGCGATCTGCCCCCGGTCGCCTTCGACGTTGCCATCGGCGCGCTGCATCTTTCGCTGCACCTGTCGGCGCCGCTGGCACAGGCGCTGGAAGATCTGATGGAGGCGCCGGAGCTGCCCGATCCCTCGGGCGTGGCGGTGCCCGTCACGCTTCGGCTGGGCCAGCAATTCCTGACGGCGGCGGAAATCGCCGACCTTTCCCCCGGCGATGTGATCCTGCTGGAGCCCGGCCCCGCGCGGCTTCTGGCGGGGGATGGGTTCGCCGCCGCGGTCGCATTGACCGACAATGGCCCGGTGGCGCAAACGGACCTGCTGCCCCTGCCCGCCGCCTATCCCGAGCCGCCTGTCTGCTTCGACCTGGCCGCCGCGCAGATGACGCTGGCCGACCTGAACGCGCTGGAACCCGGCGCGGTGCTGCCCCTTGCCTGCTTTGCCGATACCGCCTGCGATCTGGTGATCGGCGGGCGCGTCCTGGGGCGCGGCACGCAGGTTTCCATCGGCGCGGGCGCGGGTATCCGCATCCTGCATCTTTTCGACGCGAAGGCCCGATGACCGAATTCCAACCCAACCTGCTGGCCATTATCATCGTCATCTCGACCATCGGGCTTTTGCCGCTGGCGATCGTGACGATGACGGGGTTCCTGAAGATCTCGGTCGTGCTGTTCCTGATCCG
The DNA here is from genome assembly GCF_004959935.1 of Falsirhodobacter xinxiangensis. Classification (GTDB taxonomy): domain Bacteria; phylum Pseudomonadota; class Alphaproteobacteria; order Rhodobacterales; family Rhodobacteraceae; genus Falsirhodobacter; species Falsirhodobacter xinxiangensis. The sequence continues at coordinate 361,292 of NZ_SMYN01000001.1, forward strand.
CAACGCGCTGGGCGTGCAGCAATCGCCGCCCAACCTCGTGCTGTATGGCATCGCGCTGATCCTGACCGTCTATGTCACGACGCCGCTGGTCGGGAACATGTATCTGGCGATGGAGGCCAACCCGATCCGGATCGACACGCTGGACGGCATACTCAGCGCGGCCGACGCGCTGGCCGCCCCCTTGCGCGATTATCTGGAGCGGTTCGCGGATGAACGCGAGCGGGCCTTCTTCATGGAGGCATCAAGCAGCGTCTGGTCGCCCGAGGCGCGCGCCGCGCTGAACGACGACGATCTGATCGTGCTGATCCCGGCCTTCGTCGCATCCGAACTGACCCGCGCGTTCGAGATCGGGTTCCTGCTCTATATCCCCTTCCTTGTCGTCGATCTGATCGTGGCGAACGTGCTGATGGCGATGGGGATGATGATGGTGTCGCCCACGCTGATCTCGATTCCGCTGAAGATCTTCCTGTTCGTCGCGGTCGAAGGGTGGTCGCGCCTGATGCACGGCCTGATCCTCAGCTACGGAGGCTGATGATGGGACAGGAAATCTTCCTTGCCGAGATGAACCGCGCGCTGATGACGGTGCTGATGGTGTCGGCACCGGCGCTTCTGGTCGCCATCGTGATCGGCGTCGCGGTCGGCCTGTTCCAGGCGCTGACGCAGATCCAGGACCAGACGCTGCCGCAGGCGGTGAAGCTGATCGCGGTGATGTTGGTCGTGATCTTCGCGGGCAGCCTGATGGCGGTGCAGGTCGGCGCGCTGGCCAGCCGGATGCTGGACATCTTTCCGCAGATCACCCGCTGAATGGAACTGGGCGCGATCACCGCGATCCTGACCGAGGTGGCCTATCCGCTGCTGGTTGCCATCTCGGTCGGGATGGCGCGGGCGATTGGGATGATCATGCTGACGCCCGCCTTCATGCGGCTGGGCCTGACGGGGATGATCCGCTCCGCCGCCGCCTTCGCCATCGCATTGCCGGTGGTGCCCGCCGTCTTCGCATCCACGGTCGAATTGCCGACGGCGTTCGAGCTTGCCGGGCTCGTCGCCAAGGAAACAGCCATCGGCGCGGTGATCGGCATTGCCTTCGGCATCCCGTTCTGGGCCGCCGAGGCCGCGGGAGAGTTGATCGACCTTCAGCGCGGATCGACCATGTCGCAGCTTGTCGATCCGCTGTCGTCCGGCGAAACCTCGGTCACGGCAACGCTGCTGAGCGTGACCATCGTGGCGCTGTTCTTCATGTCCGGCGGGTTCCTGTTCCTGCTCGGCGCGTTCTATGGCAGCTATGAATTGTGGCCCGCGACCAGCTTCGCCCCGGTGATCGGCGATGCCGCCCCCGCCGCGATCCTGTCCGTGCTGGACCGCATCCTGCAGATCGCGCTGGTCCTGACCGGCCCGATCGTCATCGCCATCCTGATCGCCGACGTGATGATGGCGTTCCTGTCCCGCATGGCGCCGCAGCTGCATGTGTTCGACCTTTCGCTGGCGATCAAGAACCTGCTCTATTCGCTGTTGATCGTGCTGTATCTGACCTTTCTGACCCCGCTGATGTTCGACCAGATCGCGGGGTTGCAAGGCGGGCTGGAGACGCTGCGCCAGCTCGCCCTGCCATGAGGATCAGTTCTGCGGGCGCTGTTTGGTCGCGTCCAGTTCGGTCTTGGCGACCGTGGTCTTTTCGGTGATTTCCGACGATTTCGCGATGGCGCGGTCGAAGGCGTCTTCCATCTTGGCGATGGCATCGATCGCCGTGCCGTCCAGACCGCCCTTAGCCGCCCATTCGAAGTTCCACACGCCCGAGAAGTCATCCTTGGTCGCGACGTCATGCGTCTCGATCGCGGTGAAGACGTCTTCGTGCTTCAGCATGTAGGACGCGGCGGCGGCGACATCGGCAGGTGCGTTCTGCGCCATCTGCTCCAGATCCTGTTTCGAAATCGCGCCCTTGCCGTTCGCCGCCATGTAATCGGCGATGACCTGGCTGGACTTGGCAATGCTCAGGTTCGATTCGAACGAGTTGCCCGCATTGTTTTGGAACGACGTGGTGACGCCGCCGGTGGTGATCGACATGGGAATCCCCCTAACGCTTTATTAACCCAGCTTTAATGGGGATGTTTTGCGACATGCGGATGAAGACCGCGGCACGGCGGGCGCATTAATCCGCCACGGAACCCGCCTCATCCCTGCGGCGACATCGCCTTGCGCTGGCGGGTCCGCTCCAACCCCAACCGATGCTCGCGCCAGATGATCAGGCAGCCGGCAAAGACCACGACCGCAGCGCCCAGCAGCATCGTCCCGCTCGGCACCTCGGAAAAGACGAAATACCCGATCAGCAGCGCGAACAGCATCGAGGCATAGTCGAACGGCGCCACGACCGAGGCATCGGCCTCGCGATAGCTGGAGGTCAGCAGGATCTGCCCCACCCCGCCCAGAAGCCCGATGATCACCAGCACCGCCGTCTGCCACGGCGTCGGCCAGACCCAACCAAAGGGAATCGTGATCAGCGATGCGACTGTCGAGGTCAGCGAGAAGTAGAACACGATGGCCGACGTCCGCTCCACCAACGCCATCTTTCGCACGAACACCTGCGCCAGCCCGGTAAAGACCGCGCCCGTCAGCGCCAGCATCGCGCCCAACAGCGCCGCCTCCTCGATCGCGCCTTCGGTCAGCGACAGGCGTGGCCACAGCACGATCAGAACACCGACGAAGCCCAGCGCAACGGCGCTGAGGCGGAAGGCACGCACCTCCTCGCCCAGAAACATCGCGGCGAACACCACGGTCAACAGCGGCCCGGCATAGTTCAGCGCCGTCACCTCGGGCAGCGGCAGATAGGCCAACGCGGCGAACCCCAGGCCCATCGCCATCGTGCCCGCCACACCGCGCCAGACATGGCCGATGGGGCTTTCGGCCTTCAGCCCGATCCGCAACTCGCGCCGCCACGCCAGCCAGACCAAAATCACCGGGATCGCGAAGAACGATCGGAAGAACACCGTCTGTCCCGGCGGCACCGTGTCCGACACCGCCTTGACCAGCGCGGACATGACGATGAACACGAGCACCGATCCGAGTTTCAGGGCGATTCCGACCATCGGGCGCGAGGCGGCGGGGGGCAGCGGAGGCATTGGCTTTCCTTGGCTTCTTGGGCAAACAGGACCACTCTCGCGCGGAAGGCGCAACAGGAAAGGATGAAGACATGACCCTCGGCAGCAGGATCGACCAAGGACGCGGCATCATCCGCGCGGATATCGTGCTGAAGGGCGGGCGGGTCTTCGATCTGGTCACGGGGGATCTGGTGCAAACCGACGTCGCCATCTGCGGCGATACCATCGTCGGCGTCTTCGACAGCTATGACGGGGTGCAGGAGATCGACTGCACCGGCAAGATCCTCGTCCCCGGCTTCATCGACACGCATCTGCACATCGAAAGCTCGCTGGTCACGCCATACGAATTCGACCGCTGCGTCGCGCCGCGCGGTGTGACCACCGCCATCTGCGACCCGCACGAGATTGCGAACGTCTGCGGCCTGACCGGGATCCGCTATTTCCTCGATGCCTCGCAGCACACGGTCATGGATATCCGCGTGAACCTGTCTTCCTGCGTGCCGTCCACGCATATGGAAACGGCGGGGGCGGAATTGCTGGCCGCCGACCTGATCCCGCTGATGGACCATCCCCGCGTGATCGGACTGGCCGAGTTCATGAATTTCCCCGGCGTGCTGAACAAGGTGCCCGACTGCATGGCCAAGCTTGAGGCGTTTCAGGGCCGCCACATCGACGGCCACGCCCCCCTGCTGCGCGGGCGCGATCTGAATGGCTATATCGCCGCCGGCATCCGCACCGAACACGAAGCGACGACGGCAGAGGAGGCGCTGGAGAAGCTGCGCAAGGGGATGCGCGTGCTGATCCGCGAAGGGTCGGTGTCCAAGGACATGCACGCGCTGGCCCCGCTGCTGACCGAACGGCACTCGCCCTATCTGTGCCTGTGCACCGATGACCGGAACCCGCTGGACATCGACGAGCACGGGCATCTGGATTACATGATCCGCACGCTGATCGCCCTTGGCCGCGACCCGCTGGCCGTCTATCGCGCCGCCAGCCTTTCCGCGGCCGAGGCGTTCGGCCTGAAGGATCGCGGGCTGATCGCACCGGGCAAGCGCGCCGACATCGCGGTGATCGACACGCTGGAAGGGTGCAACGCCTCGCTGGTGCTGTCGGGCGGCGTTATCGCGGGGCCGGAGGCCTTCGCTGCCCGCACGGTCGTCCCGCCCGTCGCGCGCAACTCGGTCAAGGCGCCGAAGGTCGAACCGCACCATTTCCGCGCCGGCGGCAACCGCGTGGACACACCCGTCATCGGCATCCTGCCCGGCAAGATCATCACCCAGCACCTGACCTTCGACATCGCCCCCACCGATGGCGACAAGCGCCCCGACCTTGGCCGCGACCTGATCCGCATCGCCGTGATCGAACGCCACGGCAAGAACGGCAACCGCGCCACCGGCTTCGTCCATGGCTTCGGGCTGAAACGCGGGGCCATCGCCTCGACCGTGTGCCACGACCATCACAACATCGCGGTCGTCGGCGCGGATTACGACGACATGGCGCTGGCGGCGAACCGGCTGTCGGAAATCGAGGGCGGTTTCGTCGTGGTCGAAGGCGGGCGCGTCCTTGCCGAACTCCCCCTTCCCGTCGCGGGGCTGATGAGCCTCGATCCCTTCGAGACCGTCCGCGATACGCTGATCGAGTTGCGCGCCGCCGCGAAATCACTGGGCGTCACGCTGGAGGAGCCGTTCCTGCAGCTCGCCTTCCTTGCCCTGCCGGTGATCCCGCATCTGAAGATCACCGATCACGGCATGGTCGACGTGGACCGGTTCGAGGTGCTGCCCTAGGCCCGCCCGGCCGTCGCGGACAGCGACATCGGGTCGATCCCCATATGCCGCAGATGGCGCGTCCATTTCGCGCCATCTTCCTCGGCAAAGATCAGATCCGCCGATGCGCGGTCCAGCGTCAGCCAGTCGTTCCGCGCGATCTCCTCCTCCAGCTGTCCCGGCCCCCAGCCGGAATAGCCCAAGGCCAGAATCGCGCGCGACGGCCCCTTCCCCTCGGCCAGCGCCTTCAGGATGTCGGTGGTCGCGGTCATGCCGAAGCCGCCCTCGATCTCCATCGTCGCGCCTTCGGATTCGTAATCGGGCGAATGCAGCACGAAACCGCGCCCCCGTTCCACCGGACCGCCCAGCAGCACGCGGATGTCGCGGCCCTCGGGCGTCTCGGGGATTTCCAGCTGTTCCAGAAGCCCGTGGAAATCCAGATCGCGCGCGGGCTTGTTCACGACCAGACCCATCGCCCCCTCGGGGGAATGCGCGCAGATCAGGATGACGGAATGCGCAAACCGCTCGTCCCCCATGCCGGGCATGGCGATCAGGACGGCTCCGCTCAGGTTCAACTGGTGCTCCATGACAAAGATATGTAGCGCCCCGCGCCCGCGCTCAAGGGCGTGCGTGCAACAGGTCACGCCCCGTCGCCGGAAAGTGACTTTTCATTCCGGTCCACCTGCTTATCCTCTGCCGTCATGTTCAGGCTCGCCCTCCTCGCATCGTTGATATGCGCCCCCTTCGCCGCACGTGCGGAAATGCCCGCCGACATCGTCACGGCGGCGGTGCTGCCGGGTTGGCAAATGCCCGGCGGAACGCGGATGGCGGCGGTCCACCTGCGCCTCGCGCCCGACTGGAAGACCTATTGGCGCAGCCCGGGCGAGGCTGGGATTCCCCCCGAATTCGACTGGTCGGGGTCCGAGAATCTGAAATCCGTCCGCTTCCACTGGCCGCGCCCGACGGTGTTCCACACCAACGGAATGCAGACCATCGGCTACAAGCGCGATCTGGTGCTGCCTGTCGAACTCACGCCCATCGACCCGTCGCGCCCGGTCATTCTGCGCGCCTCGGTCGATCTGGGTGTCTGCCGCGACATCTGCGTCCCCGCCGCCGTGTCGCTGGGTGCCGATCTTACCGGCAAGGGCACGGATGACGCGCTGATCGACGCCGCGCTGCGCGCCCGCCCCGCCACGGCATCCGAGGCGGGCGTCGGTGCCGTCACCTGCCGCATCGATCCCATCGCCGACGGGCTGCGCGTGACCGCCACACTGGACCTGCCCCCCCAAGGCGGCGACGAGGTCGTGGTGCTGGAGCCCGCCGACCCCGCGATCTGGACGTCCGAAGGCGAAACCCGGCGCGAAGGCCGCCACCTCGTCTCCACCGTCGAAATGGTCGCGCCCAGCGGCCAGCCCTTCTCGATCAACCGATCCGCCATGACGGTCACGGTGCTGGGCGATGGCCGCGCGGTGGAAATCAACGGCTGTCCCGGCAATTAGGGCGCGATGGCCGCCCCTGCGGCCCGCCCGAGCGGGGGCTCGATGCCCCCCGAGGGCGCCCCCTCACTTGCGCCGCCGATGCTCCTCGAGCCGCGGCATGATCTCGACGAAGTTGCAGGGCTTGTGCCGGTAATCCAGCTGGAACTTCAGGATCTCGTCCCAAGCATCCTTGCACGCCCCCGGGCTGCCCGGCAGCGCGAACAGATACGTTCCCTGCGCCACGCCCCCCGTCGCCCGGCTTTGCACCGCAGACGTGCCGATCTTGCCCATCGACACCACGGCGAAGATCGTGGCAAATGCCTCGATCTCCTTCTCATACACATCCCGATGCGCCTCGACCGTCACGTCGCGCCCCGTCAGCCCCGTCCCCCCGGTCGAGATCACGACATCCACCGCATCATCCGCACACCACTCACGCAGCCGTGCCGCAATCGCCTCCCGGTCGTCCGGCACGATCGCCCGCCCCGCCAGCAGATGCCCCGCCCCCGTCAGCCGATCGACCAGCACATCGCCGGAACGGTCATCCGCAGGCGTCCGCGTATCCGATACGGTCAGCACCGCGATGCGGATCGGAATGAACTCTCTGTCGCTCACAGCCTCGCCCTCACTTCCAGCAGATCCGCCCATGCCTCGCGCTTGGCGGCCGGGTTGCGCAGCAGATAGGCCGGATGGCACATCGGCATCACCGGCAGCCCGAGCCCCTCGCCCCATTTCCCGCGCAGCCGCGTGATCCCGCGCTGGCCCAGCACCGCATCCGCCGAACAATTGCCGACGACCACCAGCACTTCCGGCTGCGCCAGTTCCACATGCCGCGCAAGAAACGGCTTCATCATCGCAATCTCGCGCGCATCGGGGTCGCGATTCTGCGGCGGACGCCACGGCATGACATTGGTGACGTAGATCGCCTGCTCCAGACCCGGCGCCTCCCGCGACAGGCCGATGGCCGCGAACATCCGGTCCAGAAGCTGCCCCGCGCGCCCGACGAAGGGCCGTCCCGCCGCATCCTCGTCCCGCCCCGGCGCCTCGCCGATGATCATGACCCGCGCACCGGCCCGCCCGTCGCTGAACACGGTGTTCTTCGCGCCCTGCTTCAACTCGCAAAGCGAAAATCCGGCCATCGCTTCGCGCAGCCCGTCCAGATCCTGCGCCGCTGCGGCCAGCGCCCGCGCCTCGGCCACCGGATCGACCTCGGCCGCCACCGCGGGGGCCGCGACGACAGGGGCCGCCTTGGGCACGACCACCTCAAGCTCGTATCGGTTCACCGGGCCGTCGCAGATCGCCTCGGTCGCGCCAAGGTCGAACTGCCACGCAAAGGCGGCGGCGGCAGTTTCCCAATCCATTTCTTCGGCGCGAGTCATGGCCCTGAAACTATGCCCCCGCCCGCGCAGGGACAAGCCGACTTGTCCCATGCCTCCGACCTTTCTATAAGCCGCCAAAGCCCCGAGGAAAGGAGCCGCCATGAGTTTCCGCGCACGCCACCTTCTTGGGATCGAGCATCTGGCCCCGGACGAGATCCGCGCCGTGCTCGACCTTGCCGACCGCTATGTCGAGCTGAACCGCCGCACCGAAAAACGGTCGGACGTGCTGGCAGGCATGACCCAGATCAACATGTTCTTCGAAAACTCCACCCGCACGCAGGCCAGTTTCGAACTGGCGGGCAAACGGCTTGGTGCGGATGTGATGAACATGTCCGTCGCCCAGTCCAGCGTGAAGAAGGGCGAGACGCTGATCGACACCGCCCTGACGCTGAACGCGATGCACCCTGACCTTCTGGTCGTGCGGCACGGCGCATCGGGCGCGGTGAACCTGCTGGCGGAAAAGGTGAACTGCGCGGTGCTGAACGCGGGCGACGGGCGGCACGAACATCCGACGCAGGCGCTTCTGGACGCGCTGACCATCCGCCGCGCCAAGGGCCGCATCCACCGCCTGACCGTCGCGATCTGCGGTGACGTGCAGCACAGCCGCGTCGCGCGGTCGAACCTGATCCTGCTGGGCAAGATGGAGAACCGCGTCCGCCTGATCGCCCCCCCCACGCTTATGCCGTCAGGAGTGCAGGAGTTCGGCTGCGAGGTCTATGACGACATGAAAAAGGGCCTCGAAGGGGCCGATGTCGTGATGATGCTGCGGCTTCAGAAGGAACGCATGGACGGCGGCTTCATCCCGTCCGAACGCGAATATTTCCACCGTTACGGTCTGGATGCCGAAAAGCTGGCCTTCGCAAAGCCCGACGCCATCGTGATGCACCCCGGCCCAATGAACCGCGGGGTGGAAATCGACGGCACCATCGCCGACGACATCAACCGCAGCGTCATCCAGGAACAGGTGGAGATGGGCGTCGCCGTCCGCATGGCCTGCATGGACCTTCTGGCCCGCAACCTTCGCGCCCGGCGCGGAGCCGCCGCAGCCGAGGTGATGGCGTGACCGAGGCCGAAATCCTCGCCTTGTTCGAGGCGAACCGCACCGGCATCTTCGCCATCGGCGCGGCGCTTCTGGGCCTGCTTCTGGGTTGGCTGCTGCGCCGCCCGGACCGCACACAAGAAACCGCGCTGGCGCAGGATCTTGCGCGCAGCGAAGCGGAAATCGCCACCCTGTCCCGCAAGGCCGAAGATCTGACGCTGACCCTGTCCGAGGAACGCCGCCACGTCGGCAACCTGCGGGACGAGCTTCGCGCCGAATCCAACGCCTGTGCCGCGCTTGAATCCGGCCTGCGCGCCGAAACCCGCCGGGCCACCGATCTGGCCGAACGCCACCGCGCGACGCTGGAAACCTTTGAGGACACTCGCGCCCAGCTTTCCGAAGCGCGCGTGGACCTGTCGCACATGACCGCCGTTCTGGACAAGGAACGCGCCGCCGCGTCCGAGAAGATCGAGCTTCTGTCCGCCGTCCGCGCCGATATGGAAAACCGCTTCAAACAGCTTGCCGCCGAATCGCTGCGCCTGAACGGCGAGGAGAGCAAACAGCGCCTCGACGCCGCGCTGGCCCCGCTGAAGCAGCATGTGGACCATTTCCAGCAGGAACTCCGCAACGTCCATGACGGCGCGCTGAAGGACCGTCAGGCGTTGAAGACCGAGATCGAAACCCTGACCCGCCGGTCTGAGGAAGTCAGCCGCGAGGCCGTCGCCCTGACCCGCGCGCTGAAAGGCGACAAGCAGCGGCAGGGCGCGTGGGGCGAGATGATCCTCGAAAACCTGCTGGAGCGGTCCGGCCTACGCAAGGGCGAGGAATATCTGGTGCAGGAGCATCGCGTGTCCGACGAAGGCGGGCGTTACCGTCCCGACGTGGTCGTGCGGATGCCGGACGGCAAGCGGCTGGTGATCGACAGCAAGGTATCGCTGGTCGATTACGAAACCTGCGTGAACGCGGAAACCGAACTGGAGGCCACCGCCGCCCGCGCCCGCCACATCGCCGCCCTGCGCCGCCACGTCCAGACCCTGTCCGACAAGGCCTACCATTCGCTGGAGGATGGCTCGGTCGATTACGTCGTCATGTTCATCCCGATCGAGGGCGCCTTGTCCGAGGCGCTGCGCGACATGGGCGATCTGACCACGATGGCATTCGAAAAATCGGTGACGATCGCCACGCCGACCACGCTGATGATGGCGCTGCGGACGATTTCCAACGTCTGGACGATCGAGCGGCGCAACCAGAACGCCGAAGACATCGCCCACCGCGCCGGCCGTCTTTACGAAAAAGTCGCAGGTTTCGTGGATGACATGGAACGGGTGGGTAAGGCGCTTGGCACCGCGGGCAGCGCCTATGACGACGCGATGGGCAAGCTTTCGACCGGGCGCGGCAACGTGCTGTCGCAGGTGGAAACGCTGAAGACGCTGGGTGCCAAGACGACCAAGGCCATCCGCACCGATTTCGACCATGACGACCCCAAAGGTATAGAGGCGGCAGAATGAGCACTTACATCACCAATGCCCGCCTGATCGACCCCGAGGCGTTGACCGAAACCACCACGAGCCTGCTGATCGACGGCGGCCTGATCGCGGAGATCGGCGGCCCCGCCCCCGAGGGCGCAGCAGTCATAGACGCGAACGGCAAATGCCTTGCCCCCGGCATCGTCGACATGGGCGTGCGCATCGGCGAGCCGGGCGACCGCCACAAGGAAAGCTTCCGCAGCGCCGGGCTGGCGGCGGCGGCTGGCGGCGTGACCACGATCATCGCCCGCCCCGACACCTCCCCCGCCATCGACACGCCCGAGGTGCTGGAATTCGTCACCCGCCGCGCGCGCGAGGCATCCCCGGTCCGCATCCTGCACATGGCCGCCCTGACCAAAGGCCGCGAAGGGCGCGAGATGACCGAGATCGGGTTCCTTCTGGACGCCGGTGCCGTCGCCTTCACCGATGCCGAGGCGGTCTGCACCAACACCAAGGTCCTGAACCGCGCCTTCACCTATGCACGGTCGCTTGGCGCGCTGGTCATCGGCCACCCGCAAGAGCCGGGCCTGTCCGCAGGCAGCGCGGTGACGAAGGGCAAGTTCGCCTCGCTCCGGGGCCTTCCCGACGTGCATCCGATGGCCGAACGCATGGGTCTGGATCGCGACATCGCCTTGGTGGAAATGACCGGCGTGCGCTATCACGCCGATCAGGTGACCTCGGCCCGGACATTGCCCGCCTTGGAACGTGCTAAGGCCAACGGCTTTGATGTGACGGCGGGAATCTCGATCCACCACCTGACGCTGAACGAATACGACGTCGGCGATTACCGCACATTCTTCAAGGTGACCCCGCCCCTGCGATCCGAAGAAGACCGGCTGGCGATGGTCGATGCCGTCGCATCCGGCCTGATCGACATCATCTGTTCCATGCATACCCCGCAGGACGAGGAATCCAAGCGCCTGCCCTTCGAGGACGCCGCCTCGGGTGCCGTGGGGCTGGAGACGCTGCTGCCCGCCGCGATGCGCCTTTACCACCAGGGTGGTCTGACCCTGCCGGAGTTGTTTCGCGCCATGGCGCTGAACCCCGCGAAACGGCTGGGCCTGCCGCAAGGCCGCGTCGCCGTCGGTGCGCCTGCCGATCTGGTGCTGTTCGATCCGGACGCGCCCTTCGTCATGGATCGCTTCGCGCTGCGGTCGAAGTCGAAAAACACGCCCTTCGACGGGCAACGGATGGAGGGACGCGTCATCGCGACCTTCGTGAACGGTCAGAAGGTGTTCGATGCCGCTCCTTGAAACTCCCATCCCCATGCTGGCGCTGGTTGCGGTGCTGGCCTACCTGCTCGGCTCCATCCCCTTCGGCGTGCTGATCACGCGGGCCATGGGGCTGGGCGATCTGCGCGCCATCGGGTCCGGCAACATCGGCGCGACCAACGTGCTGCGCACCGGCAACAAGGCGGCGGCGGCGGCGACACTCATCCTCGACGGGGCCAAGGGCGCAGTGGCGGTGCTGATCGCCCGCGCAATCTTTGCCGAGGATGCAGCGCAGCTTGCAGGTCTTGCGGCGTTCCTCGGGCATCTGTTCCCGGTCTGGCTGGGATTCAGGGGCGGCAAGGGCGTTGCGACCTTCCTTGGCACGATCCTTGCGCTGGCTTGGCCCGTGGGTCTTCTGGCCTGCGCAACCTGGCTGCTGGTGGCGAAACTGTTCCGCTACTCCTCGCTTTCGGCGCTGGTGGCGGCGGTGGTCTCGCCCATCTTCGCCATCCTGACGGGGTATCAGACGGTGGCGTTGCTTTGCGCGCTGCTGGCGCTTCTGGTGCTGATCCGGCATGACGCCAATATCCGCCGCCTGATCGCAGGAACGGAACCGAAGATCGGCCAGAAATCCTGATGGCCCGCATCCGTTCCGTCACCGCGACCGACCTGCCCGACCTTCTGCCGCTGATCGCCGCCCTTGCAAGCCATCACGGCGACAAGGCGACGGCCACCCTTGCGATGCTTGAACGCGACTTCACGAGCGCGACCCCGTGGCTGCACGGGTTGATGGCCGAACGTGACCTGCGCCCCGTCGCCTATGCCGCGCTGTGCCCGACCGCGCAGCTGCAATTCGGCGCGCGCGGGCTGGACATCCACCATCTTTATGTCGAACCCGAACATCGCGGCAAAGGCCTTGGCCGCCGCATGGTCGAAGCGTGCGAGCAGAAGGCCGCCATCCTCGGCTGCACCTATCTGACCGCAGGCATTGCGCCGGGGAACGAGGATGCGCGCGCCGCCTATCTGGCGATCGGGTTCCACCAGATCGGGGACACCCGCTTCCGCTTGGACCTTCAGAGCGCCATGGCGTCATAGACGCGGGACAGATCGCCGCCCCATTCGCCGTCATAGGCGGCGATCAGGTCATCCGCAGGCACACGGCCCGAGGCGATGCTGTCCTCCAGCACGTCAAGGAACCCTTCCTCGCCCTGCCCGCGCGCGGCCAGCCCGGCCCGCGACAGGCGCAGGGCCTCGCGCGCCAGATCCAGAATCCCGGCCCCCTGCAACGCATCGACCGAAGCCGCCACACGCAGCGCCTCGCGCCCTTCGGCATCGAAACCCTTCACCAGATCCCAGGCCGCATCCAGCGCGCCCTGATCATACATCAGCCCGACCCAGAACGCGGGCAGCGCGTTCAGGCGAGAGACGGGGCCGGCATCGGCGCCCCGCATCTCGATGTATTTCTTCACCCGCGCCTCGGGGAAGACGGTCGTCATGTGGTCGGCCCAGTCCGAAAGCGTCGGCAGTTCCCCCGGCAGCGCCGGAAGCTGGCCCTTCAGGAAGTCGCGGAACGACTGGCCCAGCGCGTCGATGTATTTCCCGTCGCGATAGACGAAATACATCGGCACGTCCAAAACCCAGTCGACATAACGCTGAAAGCCCATCCCATCCTCGAACACGAAGGGCAGCATCCCGGTGCGGCTGTCGTCCAGACCGCGCCAGATGCGCGAGCGCCAGCTTTTATGCCCGTTCAGCTTGCCGTCGAAGAAAGGCGAGGAGGCGAACAGCGCCGTCGCGACAGGCTGAAGCGCCAGCGCCACGCGCAGCTTGCGCGTCATGTCGGCTTCGGATGCGAAGTCGAGGTTCACCTGCACCGTCGATGTGCGATACATCATCTGCGTGCCATGCGTGCCGACGCGGCCCATGTAATCGGTCATCAGGCGATACCGCCCCTTGGGCATGACCGGCATCTGCGCGCCCGACCATTCCGGCGCCGCGCCCATCGACATGAACCGCAGGCCCATCGGCCCCGCGATCTCGGCCACTTCCTCCAGATGGTTCTGAAGCTCGGCCGCGGTCTGGTGGATCGTCTCCACCGGCGCGCCGGACAATTCGAACTGCCCGCCCGGTTCAAGCGAGATATTCGCCCAATCGCGCGACAGGCCGATCAGCTTGCCCTGTTCCTCCACCCGCTTCCAGTTGAAGCGGTGGGCAAGCCCTTCCATCAGGGCCTGGATCGCATCGTATCCGGCGGGCGAGTGATCAGGCATGAAGCCGAACTTCTCGTGCTCGGTCCCGATGCGGAACGCCTCATGGGGCTTGCAGCCGCTTTCCATGTAAGCGGCAAGCTGGTCGAAACTTTCGATCGGGCCGCCGCCCTGCTGGGGAATGGACATCTGCGCCTCGGCCTGACCTTTAGGAATGCATGACCTGTCCTGCCGGACGGCTCAAGTCAAGACCCGCAAATGGCGGGCCCAGACGACCGTGTCGGGTTTGGCTGCAAGAAGTCGCGAAACGTCCATTCCCGGCAGGGCCGCGAAGGCATCGAACAGCTTGTCCGCCCCCGCCGCATCGACCGGGATCAGAATCGCCTGCCCGTCCGACTGGCGCAGCCGCCACATGCGCCGCCCCTGCACCGACAAAAGCCGCAATTCCACCAGTTCCGCGATGGAGACGAATCCGCCGATCTCGGGCGCGAGATAGCTGATCTGCCCTTCGTCCACCGACACGACCCCGAGGCCATCGCCGCTGCCGGCAAAACGCATCCGCCGCCGGGCGTTCAGCGCCAGCGCCGCGCCCAAGGCAAGCAGCAGCGCCCCGATCGGCCCCAGAAGCCAGCCCTTGCCCAACAGCCACAGCCCAAAGACCGCGATCGCGCCCGCCGCGATCACCTCGCGCCAGCGGTGCAGACCTTCGCGGATCTCGGGGCGGATCATCCCCAGTCCCCCAGCAGCGATTGCCACAGCGCCATCGCCGCCACCGCCGCCGTATCCGCCCGCAGGATGCGGGGGCCAAGGCTGACCGGAACCACCTGCGGCATCGACCGCAGCCGCGCCTGTTCCGGCTCGGCAAAGCCGCCCTCCGGCCCGATCAGGATCGCCCACGGGCCGGTCGCCCCCTCCAGCGCCGAACGGGCCGTCACCAACGTCTCGTCGCACCACATGATCCGCCGGTCCGACGGCCAATCCGCCAGCAGGCGATCCAGCTGGATCAGGTCCGTCACCTCGGGGACATACGTGCCGCCGCATTGCTCTGCCGCTTCCACCGCATGGGCTTGCAGGCGGTCCTGCCGGATGCGTTCGGAATTGGTGAATCGCGTCTGCACCGGAACGATGCGCGACGCCCCCATCTCGGCTGCCTTTTCGACGATGAAATCCGTGCGCGCCTTCTTGATCGGCGCGAACAGCAGCCACAGATCGGGCGGAAGCTGGAGCGGCCGTTTCCGTTCGGCGCAGATCAGCGTGCCGCCGCGCTTGCCCGCGTGGCCGACGACCGAGCGGAACTCGCCGTCGCGGCCGTTGAACAGCGCAACCTCGGCCCCTGCAGCAAGGCGCATGACCCCGAACAGGTAATGCGCCTGACCTTCGTTCAGAGCCACCTCGGCGCCATCAGACAAGGGCGCATCCACGAACAATCTGATCTTCATTTCCCTTGAATAGCCGCAGCGGTTGCCCGCCACAACGCCGCAGCCTACAAAGCCGCAAAACGGAGGCCCAAGATGACGCAATTCGGACAGGTGGCGGACGCGGTTCCCGGCAACTGGGTGGACAGGCTGGCCCCGGAATGGACGCGCCCCTATCTGCGGCTGTCGCGCGCCGACCGCCCCGTGGGGACGTGGCTGCTGCTGATCCCCTGCTGGTGGGGTCTGGCGCTGGCAATGGGGGCCGGGGTTCCGATGTGGTTCGACCTGTGGATCGCCGTCGCCTGCGCCATCGGGGCCGTGCTGATGCGCGGCGCGGGATGCACATGGAACGACATCACCGACCGCGACTTCGACGGTGCGGTGGCGCGGACCCGGTCGCGTCCCATCCCCTCGGGTCAGGTCACGACGCGGCAGGCCGCCGTATGGATGGTGATCCAAATCGCGCTGGCGGCGGTGATCCTGTTCAGCTTAGGCCTTCCGGCCATCGTGCTGGGGATCATGGCGCTGGTGCCGGTGGCCATCTATCCGTTCGCCAAACGGTTCACATGGTGGCCGCAGGTCTTCCTTGGCATCGCGTTCAACTGGGGCGTTCTGCTGGCCTGGGCCGCGCATGGGCGCACCTTGGGCGTGTCGGTGCTGTGCCTCTATCTTGCCGGGATTGCGTGGACGCTGTTCTACGACACGATCTATGCCCATCAGGACAAGGAGGACGACGCGCTGATCGGCGTCAAATCCACCGCGCGCCTGTTCGGGAACGACACGCGCGAATGGCTGATCGGGTTTCTGGTCGCGGCCTCGCTTCTGGCGGCGATGGCCGTGACGATCAGCCTGCGCGGCGCGCCGCTGCTGATCGCGCTGGCGGGGGTGCTCGCCTTTGCGCTGCACATGGTCTGGCAGCTTCGCAGGCTGGAAATCGACGATCCCGACCTGTGCCTGAAACTGTTCCGGTCGAACCGCGACGCGGGGTTGATACTTGCGCTGTTTCTCGCCGGTGCCGCAATCGTGTAATTGCCCCTGCGCGGCAGGATGCATAAACCCGCGGCACAGCCTGAAAAACGGGAAATCCCTATGCCCCTGCCGCGGAAAATCGTGACCCCTGCCATCTTCCTTGGTGCCGCCGGCCTTGCCGCGCTGGGCGCCACGGTCGCGGCGGGCATGATCGAGGACCGGTCGGAAGCCGCTATCGCCGAACGTCTGGCGACCGAAGGGGTGGATTTCGCCTCCGTCCGCTCGGACGGACTGGCTGTCCACATCACCGGCACCGCCCCGACCGAGGCTGCGCGCTTTCGCGCCGTGAACATCGCGGGCGGCGTGGTCGAACCCTCGCGCATCCGGGACGAGCTGGACGTGGCTCCCGCCCGCGCGATCGACCTGCCGGACTTCTCGGTCGAGATGCTGCGGAACGAAGGTGACGTGTCGCTGATCGGCCTTGGCCCGGACGAGACCGCCGCCGAACAGGCCCGCGCCCTGCTGCCGGATGCCAATGTCTCGGACATGCTCGAAACCGCCGCCCACCCGGCCCCCGAGGGGTGGGACGACGCGCTGGCCTTCGGGATGGAGGCGCTGAAGCTCCTGCCCCGGTCCAAGATCTCCGTCTCGCCGGGCCGGGTCGAGGTCACGGCGATTTCCGACAGCGAGGACGAGAAACAGGCGTTCGAGACGCAGCTTGCCGCGCTGGCCAAGGGGCTGGACACCGAGATTTCCATATCCGCCCCCCGTCCCGTTCTGACGCCCTTCACCCTGCGTTATGTCCGCGACGAGGATGGCGCACGCTTCGATGCCTGCGCTGCCGATACCGAGGCCGCGCGGGATGCGATCCTCGCCGCAGCCGAGATCGAGGCCGAGTGCATCATCGGCCTCGGAACCCCTTCACCCCGCTGGGGCGAGGCTGCCGCCGCCGCCATCGACGCGGTGGACGCGCTGGGCGCGGGCAGCGTGACCTTCGCCGATGCCGATGTCACGCTGACCGGGGTGGCGGGGTCCGACCGCGCCGCCTTCGACCGGATCGTGGGAGGGCTGCAATCCTCGCTGCCCGAGGTGTTCTCGCTGACCGCGACCCT
Source organism: Falsirhodobacter xinxiangensis (assembly GCF_004959935.1). GTDB lineage: Bacteria > Pseudomonadota > Alphaproteobacteria > Rhodobacterales > Rhodobacteraceae > Falsirhodobacter > Falsirhodobacter xinxiangensis. Next base: position 378,483 of record NZ_SMYN01000001.1, read on the forward strand.
GCCGGAGCCGCCGGAGGAGACGCCCGAAGGCCCCGCCGAATTCACCGCCGTTCTGAGCCCCGAGGGCGAGGCCACCGTCGCGGGCCGGGTCAAGGACGAGCTGTCGCAGAATGCCGTCCTCGGCTTTGCCCGTGCGCAGTTCGGCGCGGGCCGCACCGCCGGATCGCCGCTGGTCGATGCGGAAATGCCGCGCGGCTGGTCCGTGCGCGTCATGGCCGGGCTGGAGGCGCTGGGCATCCTGGAGCATGGCACACTGCGCGTGACACCCGATCTGGTCGAAGTGTCGGGCGTGACCGGATCGAAGCTGACCCAGCAGCAGATCACGCAGGTTCTGTCGGGCAAGCTGGGTCAGGGGCAGGAGTTCAAGGTCACCGCCACCTATGACGAGGATCTGGACCCCAATGCCGCCCTGCCCACCCCCGAGGTCTGCGTAAGCCGCCTGAACGGTGCGATGGCCGCGAACAAGATCGCCTTCGCGCCGGGATCGGCCGAGATCGAATCCTCGGCGCGCGAGACGCTGAACGCGCTGGCGGCGGTGCTGCTGGACTGCCCGCATCTGTCGTTCGAGATTCAGGGCCATACCGACAGCCAAGGCAGCGAGGGCGGCAACCGTTCGCTGTCGCAGGCCCGCGCCGATGCGGTTCTGCTGGCGCTGCAAGGTCGCCGCCTGCCGATCGACCGCCTGACCGCCGTGGGCTATGGCGAGGCGAACCCCATCGCCGACAACAGCAGCGAAGAAGGCCGCGAGACCAACCGCCGGATCGAGTTCCATCTGACCGACGTTGCCCCCGATCCCAATGCCCCGCCCGAAGATCAGGCTGCCGCCGTGATCCAGCAGGTCGAGGAACGTCTGTTCCCCGAAGGCGAGGAGGAGCTTCAGCGCATTCCCTTCGACGAGGTCAGCGGTTCCGGCGACGGCGAGGGCGAGGAAGCCCCCGAGGAAGCGGTTGACCCCAACCGTTCTTTCGCGCCACAGAACATCATGCCGCCCCGCCGCCGACCCGAACAGGAATAACGCCTTGGACCGCACCGCGCTGATCGCCGCCACTTCCGTCATCCTTTTCATCGCCTTTGCGATGGGCTGGTTCGCGCGCTGGATCGCCACGCGCCTGTCGCCCATCAACGGGCGCATGGACGAGGTGGACCGCCTTGCCCAATCCCTGCACGAAGCCGAGGAGATGCGCGATCAGGCCATCGTCATGATGGAAGAGCGCGAGCGCGAGCTCGAGGCGCAACTGGCCGAGGCGCAGGCCGACCTGCGCGCCACGATGGAGGGCCTGCGCGAAGCCCGGCAAGAGGTCGAGATGATGCAGGCCGAGATCGAACGTCTTCAGCCCTGAAGCAGCACATCGAGCAGCGGCGAGGGCCGCTCCAGATCCTCGATGACGTCGAAGTGATGCCGCCCCGGGGCCACGGTCCAGGGGCAATCCCAAACCTCGGACAACACCCTCGCCTGCCATAGGAAGGCGGGGCGTTCCTGCCCGCCGACATGAACATGGACGGGGCACAGGGGGCGATGGCTGACCGGGCTTTGCGCCGCAGCCTCCGCCGCGTTCAGCCGCAGCGTCTGGTTCATCGGATGGTCCAGAAACGGGCGCAGGTCCGCCAAGGGCGAGATCGGCACCACCCGCTCCACCGCGATCCGCGTCGCCACCATCGCCGCCAGATGACCGCCCGCCGAATGCCCCGTCACCACGATGCGCGGCGCGGCCAGGGCCCGCACCGCCGCGCAGACCTGATCGACCATCGCGCCGATCCGGGCGGCAGGGGCCAGCGTGTATCCCGGCATCGCCACCGACCATCCCTGCGCCAGCGCCCCCGCCGCCAGATGCGACCAGTCGCGCGGCCCCGTCTCCATCCAGAAACCGCCATGCACGAAAACCATCACCCCCTTGGGCGCGGGAAACTGGAACAGGTCCATCCCGGCCACCGTTTCGGGCGGATGCGCGCTGCGAAACGATTCAGCCTTTGCGCGCCATGTCGCGAAATATTCATCACCGCCCGGAATATGTGCGGAATTGGCATAGTTGTCAGACATCTTCGCGCCTCGGTGCTTGCGTGAACGACCCGTTTGGCCCTATCCAGAAACTTCCCAGACAACAAAGGCAAGAAAGTGCTGTTCGAACTCCTGATCGTCGCTGCCCTTATCCTGATCAATGGCGCATTGGCCATGTCGGAACTGGCGGTGGTTTCCTCTCGTCCTGCGCGGCTCAAAGGGCTGGCTGAGGGGGGCAGCACAGGGGCCGCGACAGCCTTGAGGCTGGCCGAGGACCCCGGCCGCTTCCTGTCCACGGTCCAGATCGGCATTACGCTGGTGGGCGTTCTGTCCGGCGCGTTTTCCGGCGCGACGCTTGGCGCGCGTTTCGCGAACTTCCTTGCGGCCGAAGGCGTGCCGGGCGCGCAGACCATCGGCGTCGGCGCGGTGGTCGTTCTGCTGACCTATCTTTCGCTGATCGTGGGCGAGCTGGTGCCCAAGCAGATCGCGCTGAAAAACCCCGAAGGGGTCGCGGCCAAGGTTGCCCCGGCGATGCTGATCCTGTCCAAGGTCGCGGCGCCGATCGTCTGGGTTCTGGATTTCTCGGGCCGGATGGTGCTGAAACTTCTGGGCGTCGAGGAGGACAGCAAATCCCGCGTCACCGAGGAGGAGGTCCGCACCATCCTTGCCGAAGCGCATGTGGAAGGCGTGATCGAATCCGGCGAACAGGACATGCTGACGGGCGTGATGCGTCTGGCCGACCGTTCGGCGTCGCAGTTGATGACGCAGCGGCGCGATGTGGTGTCGATCGACCTTGAAGCCACGCCCGAGGAAGTGATGCAGGTCATCCGCGACAGCCGCCGCCCTCGCCTGCCCGTCCGCAGCCGCGTGACGGACGAGGTTCTGGGCGTGCTCTATGTCACCGATGCCTTTGCGGCCCTGTCGCAGGGCGAGCCGCTGGACGTCGGCAAGCTGATGCGCGAAGTCCCCGTCATTTCCGACGCCACCGACGCGCTGAACGTGATCGAGATCCTGCGCGCCTCGCCGAACCACATGGCGCTGATCTATGATGAATATGGCAGCTTCGAGGGGATCATCACCACGGGCGACATCCTTGAAGCGATCACGGGCGCGTTCCGCGAAACGCTGGCAGACGAGCCGTCGCTGGTCGAGCGCGAGGATGGCAGCTATCTCGTGGCCGGCTGGATGCCGGTGGACGAGTTCTGCGAACAGCTTCGCATCCCGCGCGAACTGGCCGGCGATTACGAAACCGTGGCGGGGCTCGTGCTGAACCAGCTTCGCAAGATGCCGGCATTGGGCGATTGCTTCGTGCGCGAGAACTGGCGGTTCGAGGTGATCGATCTGGATGACCGCCGCATCGACAAGGTGCTGGTCACACGCATCCCGGTGGGCTGATCTTCGGATCGCGATGACACGCCCCTTCAACATCCTTGCCATCGGGCAGTCGGGCCGCCTCCAATACGAGGCGATCCTGCTTGCATCCTCGCTTCGCCTTCGCGATCCGGGCTTTGCGGGGCAGTTGTTCATCGCCGAACCGCAGCCGGGGCCGCTCTGGCCCGACGATCCGCGCATGGACGCGCATGCCCGCGCGGCGCTGGAAGAACTGGGTGCGACGATCCTGCCGTTCCAGAACCGCATCTGGGGCGCCGCCTATCCCAACGGCAACAAGATCGAGGCGCTGGCCGCCCTGCCGGATGCGCCGTTCCTGTTCCTTGATACGGACACCGTGGTGACCGGGCCGCTGTCGGGCGTTGCCTTCGACTTCGCCCGCCCCTCCGCCTCGATGCGGCGCGAGAATACATGGCCGACCGAGGAGCTTTACGGCCCCACGCAGGCGAAGACATGGGCGGCGCTTTACGATCTGTTCGGGCTGGATTTCGCCTCCAGCCTCGATCCCGCGATGCCCGAAGGATACTGGCGGCGGCATCTTTACTTCAACGCGGGCTGGTTCTTTCACGAAAGCCCGCAAGCCTTCGGCGCAAGGTTCGCGGATTGGGCCACCCGTCTGTGGACCGCGCCGCCCGACATCCTTGCCCTGCAACCGCTGACCCCGTGGCTGGACCAGATCGTGCTGCCATTGGTGATCCATTCCTTCGGCGGCGGACGACCGGGGCCGGAACTGGCAGGGCTGGACGGCGATCTGACCTGCCACTGGCGGCTTCTGCCGCTGCTCTATGCCCGCGAATCCGACCATGCCGTGCGGGCGCTTGAGGAAGCCGCAGCGCCGAACCCGGTTAAGAAGGTGCTGCGCGAATATGGGCCGATGAAGAAGATGATCTATCAGGGTCAGGGAGCGCAGGTCCGCGCCATGTTCGACCGCGCCGCCCTTCCCCGGCGCGAGCAGGCGATCCGCAACGCGATCAAGCGCGAGGGCCTCTGGACTCGGTAATTCCGGTGCCTATATTGGCCCCCGAGAGGACGACCTCCCCCATCAGGGAACCAATCGGGACGGCCCGGCAAACGATGGGGAAGAACCATGCGCACCACCGGCGACCGTATCCGTCACGCCCTCAGCTTCGAAATCATCGGTCTGGCCCTGTTCACGCCGCTTGCCGCTGTGGGCTTCGGAATGCCGGTCCATGATGTCGGCGTCGTGGCCGTCGTGGGCGCGACGCTCGCGACCTGCTGGAACTATGCCTACAACCTCTGCTTCGACAAGGCGATGAAGCGGCTGCGCGGCACGGTCCACAAGACGGTCGCGCTGCGCGTCCTGCACGCGATCCTGTTCGAAGGCGGGCTTCTGGTGATGATGCTGCCCTTCATCGCATGGTATCTGGGCGTCACGCTCTGGCATGCGCTGGTGATGGATGCGGCCTTCGCGCTGTTTTATTTGGTCTATGCCTTCGTGTTCAACTGGGCCTATGACCGCGTCTTCCCCCTGCCCGCCAACGCCTAAAGCGTCAGCACCGGCCAGAGCGAGGCGACCAGAAGCGCCGCCATCGTCCAGTTGAACGCCCGCAGCCGCGCGGGGCTGGACAGGAAGCGGCGCAGTTCGGTCCCCATCCACGACCAAAGCAGCACGGACGGGATCGAGATGACCGCCGACGTGATGCCCACGATGGCGACCGAGGCAAGGCTGCGATCGGCGGCATAGACCGTCACCGCCGTCAGCGCCCCGGCCCAGGCTTTGGGATTGATCCACTGGAACATCGCCGCCTGAAGGAAGGTCATCGGCCGCCCCCCTTCGACCGCCGGGCCGGGAGGGGCGGAATTGGCGATCTTCCACGCCAGATAAAGCATATAGCAGGCGCTGGCGATCTTCAGCGCATCCACCGACCAAGGCGCGGCCTGAAACAGACCCGCCAGCCCGATCCCCATCACGAAGACCATCACGCCGAAGCCGATCAGGATGCCGCCCATATGCGGCACCGTCCGGCGCAGGCCGTAATTCGCCCCCGACGCCATCAGCATCAGGTTGTTCGGCCCCGGCGTGGTCGAGGCGACGAAGGTGAAGGCGACAAGCGCAAGAAAGATGTCGAGGGTCATGGCTTCGTCCTGTTCAGAACGAAGCCATGCCTCAGGCGGCGCGGGGCCGCAAGATCACTCGGGCTGGTCGATCGCGAACTCGACCGTGACGGATGCGCTGCGGCTGACCTCGCCGCCCGCGACGGGAACGCCGACTGCGGCACTGTCCATGCGGAACATCGGACGCGGCGGCTCGGCTGCACCGCCTTCGGAGATGGACAGAATATCGCCCAGCCCCACGCCCGCCGCTTCGGCCAGCAGACGCGCACGCGCCAGCGCATCGGCCACGGCCAGCTTGCGCGCCTCGTCCAGCACAGGGGCCGGATCGGCCAGATCGAAGGTCACGCCGTTCAGCGTGTTCGCCCCGTCCGACACCGCCGCATCAAGCACGCCGCCAAGGCTGTCGATCGCCCGCACCCGCACCGTCAGCACGTTCGACGCGATATAGCCGCTGATCGTCGGTGCGGCGTTGTCGGCCTGCGTCCAGTTCGGGTTCAGCGACAGGCCCGAGGTCTGAAGGTCGCGATCCTCGACCCCCGCGCCCTTCAGCCGGTCCAGCACGGTCTGAAGCGCGGCCGAATTACCGGACATCGCTTCGGCCGCCGTCGCGCCTTCGGTGGTCACGCCAAGCGTGATCGTCGCGATGTCGGGACGGGCATCGACGCGCCCTTCGCCGGTGACGGTGATGCGCGGCGCCTCGGCCATTGCGGCCATCGGCAGTGCCAATGCGGTGCCCAGCGCCAGCGCCTTGATGATCTTCATGTCAGTCCTCCTTGACTTTAAGCGACATTTTCCTGCCCGAAGTTCGACTGCAACGCGAATTTCAGGTCTTTTTCTTTCCTTCGGCGAAAAGGTGCTGTAAAAATGAAACAGCCGCGTTGCGGACATCGCCCTTCCCGGAAACTGTGTTAGACCCCGCGACATGAAACCCGGCTTTGCCCTTCTATTCTCTGACGAAACTGTTGCCCTTCTCCACCGCGCGCAAGACGGCTGGCATCAAATCGGCGTGGCCCGCGTGGCGGACCCCGATCTTGGCGATGCAATGGCCACCCTGCGCGGCAGGGCCGAGGCGCTGGCCCCGGACGGTTTCGCAACCAAGCTGCTGATCCCCAATTCGCAGATCCTCTATACCTCGGTCACCGCGTCGGACGATGCCGCGATCCGGCGTGCCGTGGACGGGCTGACCCCCTATTCGGTGGACGATCTGGTCTATGACTGGCAGGCCGATGGCGACAGCACCCGCGTCGCGCTTCTCGCGCGCGAGACGCTGGACGAGGCCGAGGGCTTCGCAAACGATCACGGCATGCGTCCGGTCGGTTTCGCCGCCATCCCGCCCGAGGGGAAATTCCCGCGCGAGCCGTGGTTCGGCCCGACCCTGACCGCCCCCGCCTCGTTGGCCGAGGGCGAAGTGGCCGAGGGCGACGCGCAGCCCGTCATCATCGTGGAGGCGCCCGAGCCCGAAGTGCCGCCCGCCCCGCCGGAGGCCGAGCCGGAACCCGTGATCGCTGCCGAACCCGAGCCCGAGCCGGTTCCCGAACCGGCGGTGGTCTGGCAGGCCCCTGCTGAACCCGAACCGGAACCGGAGGCCCCAGAAGAGCCCGCCCCGCGGCCCGAACCCGCGCCGCAGCCCATCTTCGATCACCCATCCTTCCAAAGTCAGCGCCCGAAACCGGTCGAGTTCGCCGCGACCCGAGAGCAGCGGCCCGCGAAATCCACGCGGCGCGAGCCGGGCATGCGGACGGAACCCAAGCTGGCCGAGCGCGATGCCCCCTTCGTCGATCTGTCCCGCCCGTCCGAGCCGCCGGTGGCCAATCGCACGCCCGACCTGACACCGCCGCCGCTTCGGGCAAAAGCGACGCCGCCGCGCCCGACCCCGGTCGTCGCGCCGCTGCGCGAGGCCGCGAAGCCGCAGGAGCCGGTCCGCACCCGCACCGATCCGTTCGGGGCCGGCATTCCGCCGAAAGGGTCGCCGAAATTCCTCGGGCTGATCCTGACGGTCCTGCTGCTTCTGGTGCTGGCGGCGATCGCGGCCTGGTCGTCCTATTACATCGCCGATCTTTGGGGCACCGAGGAGGAGGAGGTCGTCGTGGCGCAGGTGGAGCCTGCGGCGGCGGCAGAACTTCCCCCCGCGGCACCCGAAGCCGCCGAGACGGTGGCCGACCAGCCGCCCGAAGCCACCTCGCAGGACGAGATCGCGCTGACGACCACCGATGCGCCGATGCCGGACGCCGCTGCACAGGTCGCGGCGCTGGTTCCGGCCACCCCGGACATCCGGCCCGATACCGCAGCCGCCCCGCCGCCCTTCGGCACCGACTATGCCTTCGACGACGAGGGCCGGATCGAGCCGACCGAACAGGGCGTCGTGACCCCCGATGGCGTCACGCTGGTCGAAGGCGCGCCGCCCAAGGTGCCGCCGCCCCGCCCCGCGCCCGCCCCCGGTGCCGAAGCCGCTGCCGAAGCCCCTGCGCCTTCGGTCGATCCGGCGCTTGCCGATGCCCGGCCCCGGATGCGCCCCGAAAGCGCGCCCGCCGAAGCCGCACCTGCGCAAGAGGCCGAGCTTGGGATCACCTCCAGCCCCCGTCCGCGCGAGCGGACCGAGAGCGTGGTCGAAGCCGCACGGCCGACGGATGCCGCCTCGCTCGTCGCGAGCGATACTGGCACCGCGCTGGCAGTGGCGATCTCGCGCCGTCCTGAAATGCGGCCCTCGGGCATCTCGAATTCCTCGGTCCAGGCGGCGCTGACCGCCGCGATGGCGGAACCCGCAGCCCCGCGCGCCGCACCGCAGGCGACCGTGCAGCGGGCCGCGATCCGCGCGCCTGAACCGGCCCCCGTCCCCGCCGCCCGCACCGAACAGGAAGCCGACGACGAGCCGGAGGCCGCCGTCGTGCCGCGCATCCCCACCCGCGCCTCGGTGGCGCAGCAGGCCACGATGGTCAGCGCGCTGGACCTTGGCCGCATGAACGTGATCGGGATTTCCGGCACGTCGTCCAATCGTGCGGCGCTGATCCGGCAATCCAACGGCCGCGTGTCGCGGGTCAGGGTCGGGGACAGGGTGGATGGCGGCACCGTCGCCGCGATCACTGAGAACGCCGTGCATTACCAGAAGGGCGGCAGGATGCTGGCGCTGGAAATGCCCCGAGGATAAAAAAAGCCGCGATCCGAAGATCGCGGCCTTTTTCTTGGGCGCTGGGCGTTTTTCAGGCGGCGCGGGACAGCAGGACCTCGTCCACCTGCTTTTGCGCACCGGCTTCATCCACACCCGACACGGCGGCGACTTCGCGGGTCAGACGCTCCAGCGCAGCTTCATAGAGCTGACGTTCGGAATAGGACTGTTCGCGCTGGTCGTCCGACCGGTGCAGGTCGCGCACGACCTCGGCAATCGACATCAGATCGCCGGAATTGATCTTCTGTTCATATTCCTGCGCGCGGCGCGACCACATTGCGCGTTTCACGCGGGCCTTGCCCTTCAGCGTGTCCAGTGCCTTGGCGACCACGTCGGGCGCCGACAGCGACCGCATGCCGATTTCGGTCGCCTTGTGGGTGGGAACGCGCAGCGTCATCTTGTCTTTTTCAAACGAGATCACGAAAAGCTCCAGCCGAAGGCCGGCGATTTCCTGTTCTTCGATGGACATGATCTTGCCGACGCCATGGGCGGGGTAAACGACGAAATCGTCCGGGCGAAACTCAGGCTTCTTGGTCTTGGTCATCCGTTTCCTCTTTTCACCCTGCCTGACACAAAATTCACCCGCCGAAGGCATCTTCGGCGGCAATGACGTGAATCTGGCATCAGAAAAACGGCCCCAAGGCGAAAAGCCAGCGGGACAGTCAGGCTTCATGCTAGTTTTGTGACATCTGTATAGCACAAAAAACGACCGATTCCAACTGCCGCCTTAAAGCGGTCAGCCTTGGATCACGCCGCCGTGCAATAAGCTTCAGTTGCCCTCGCCCGGTTCGGGGCTGAAGTATTTTTCCAGCTTCCCAGTCTCGCCGTCGCGCTCTTCGTATCCCGGAAGCGGGTCGCGTTTCTGGGTAATGACGGGCCAGAGTTCCGCGTATTTGCGGTTGAACTCGACCCAATCCTCCATATCCGGTTCGGTATCCGGGCGGATCGCATCGGCGGGGCATTCGGGTTCGCACACGCCGCAGTCGATGCATTCGTCCGGGTGAATGACCAGTGTGTTCTCGCCCTCGTAGAAGCAATCCACCGGGCAGACCTCGACGCAATCGGTGTATTTGCAGGCGATGCAGTTGTCGGTGACAACATAGGTCATGGCTTGGCTCTGGATATGAATTCGCGATCGTTACCTATTCCCCAGCGGCGCAAGGTGCAAGCGTGTCGGGACAGGAAAGACCGCAGAAGGGCAAACTTGCCGCGCCGGGGAACGTCATTCCCCTTCGTTGGCGGGGCGCGGAACATCCTCCGCCAGATCGTCGTAAAGCGCCTGCGCTTCGGAAGCCGGTCCCCGACGCAGGGGCATGTCCAGAATGCGGATCACCCGGATTCGACCGCCCTGCGGGAAGGTCAACGCATCGCCGTCGCCAACCGCATGGGCGGGCTTGCGCGTCTTTTGCCCGTTTACGCGGACATGGCCGGATTCGACCAGTTCGGTGGCGACGGTGCGGGTCTTGCAGAACCGGGCCTGAACCAGCCACTTGTCCAGCCGCATCGTGGCGCGCGACGGAATCTCGCTGCGCGCCACGAAAGGGTCAGCCCTTGTTCTTCAGAGCCGCAAGAACGGCGAAGGGGTTGTCCGGGTCGATCTTTGCCGGACGCTCGGGGCGCGCTTCGAAGTTGCGGGGCTTGTCGCTCCGCTCGCGCTCTGGCTTGCCCTTGCCCTTCGGCTTGCCCTTGAAGCCTTCGCGCGGCGGGCGCTCGCCCTCGGGCTTGCGCGGCGGGCGGTTGTTTTCGCGGCGCGGACGCTCGGCCTGCTCGCGGCGGCGCGGGGCCCATGTGAAGGTATAGAAGCTTTCGACCTCGACCGGCGCTTCGGGCGCGGGTTCAACAGCCTCGACCGTCTCGGCCTCCGCCGCCGTTTCCTCGGCAGGTGCTTCGGCAACGGGTGCCTCTGCGGGTGCGGGACGCGACTTGGGACGCTCGCCCTTCTCGCCCTTATAGCCGAGGCCACCCATCAGGTCCGCGAACTGCTCCAGCGTCATGCCGGTGATCGACAGCATCTCGGGGGTGGCTTCGAAGCCTGCGCGGCTGTCCTTGGCGCGCAGCAGGTCGGCCAGACGTTCCAGCATGTCGATGCGGATCGCGCGCGTGCCCGCAGGGTGATAGCCTGCCAGGGTATAGTGCATCTTGGGCACGTCCGGGATATTCGGGATCGTGACCAGCCCCGGGGGCGGGCTTTCAGGAAATTCCTGCAGGTTGTTCGTCAGCGACCACAGAACCAGACGCAGCCGGGTCGGCGCGGGTTTCAGCAGCAGGGGCAGGAAGACCGTGAACTGGCCGAACCGCACGCCATGCTTGCGCAGGACGGAACGCGATTCCTGATCCAGCGCCTTCACTTCCTCGGCGATGGCGTCGCGGGGCAGCACGCCCAGCCCTTCGACCAGACGGAAGGCGAAACCGCGGGCAAGGCCCGCCAGCGTCTCGTCCCGGCTCATGGCCAGCAGCGGCTCGAATTGGGCAGCGACCTTGCGGTCGATGAAATGCTGAAGGCGGCGGCGGACCTTTTCGGCCACTTCCTCGCCAGCATCCTCGTCCACGAAAGCCTGCACCTGCGGGCGCAGCGGCTCGGGTCCGGCGACCAGCTTGCCGACGGCCTGATCGCCCCACATGAGGCCACCTTGCTCGGTGAAGTCCATCTCGGTATCGGGGGCGTTGTAGAAACGGTCCGCCCGAAGGTGGAATTCGGGACGCAGCGCCTGCACCGCCGCCTGCCGCAGCGTCTTCGCCTCGTCCGGCGAGCTGCTGGCATCCTGGCGGAAGCGGAACCCTTCCAGACGGCCGACGAATTCGCCTTCGACCGTCACTTCACCCTTGTCGTTCACCTCGGCCACGAGGGTCTCCTTTTGCTTCAACCGGCGCATCAGAACCGAAGTGCGCCGATCGACAAATCGTTGGGTCAACTGCGCGTGAAGCGCATCCGACAGGCGGTCTTCTACAGCGCGAGTCTCATCCCGCCAATGGGATTCGTCTTCGACCCAGTTTTTGCGCTGCGCGACATAGGTCCATGTGCGGATATATGCCAGCCTGCGCGAAATCGCGTCGATGTCGCCATGGGTGCGGTCGATGCGCGCGATCACCCCCGCCAACCAGTCGTTCGGAACGCGGCCGCCCTGCAGAAAGCCGAAGATGCGGGACAGAAGGCTGGTATGCTCGCCCCCCGATTTTCCGCGGAAATCGGGAATGCGGCAGACATCCCACAAAAGCTTGACCGATTGCGGGCTTTGCACGCGGTCCATGATCTCGGGCATGGCCGCCAGCGCCTTCAGCGCGTGCAGATCGTCCGCTTCGCGCGTGCGGATCAGCCATTCGTTGTCCGTCGGTGCCTCCAGGCTGGCGACAAGCTTGTCCACCGTGCCGAATTCCAGCCGGTCGCTGCGCCATTGCAGCTTGCGGATCGGGGCGAAGCGGCTCTCCTCGATGGCGCGGACGACTTCCGGCTCCAACGGCCCTGCCTCGCCGGTGACGCCGAAGGTGCCGGGTTCGGTATGCCGCCCCGCCCGGCCCGCGATCTGGGCAAGCTCGTGCGGGAACAGGGGACGCATCCGCCGCCCGTCGAACTTCTCGGTCGAGGAAAACGCCACATGCCGGATGTCGAGGTTCAGCCCCATCCCGATGGCATCGGTGGCGACAATATAATCCACATCACCGTTCTGATAGAGTTCGACCTGCGCGTTCCGCGTGCGCGGCGACAGCGCGCCCATCACGACCGCGCAACCACCCTTCTGCCGCCGGATCAGTTCTGCGATCGCATAGACGTTGTCGACCGAAAACCCGACGATGGCGCTGCGGGCGGGCATCCGGCTGATCTTCTTCGACCCAGCCCATGTCAGTGTCGAGAATCGGTCGCGTTTCACGAATTGCACATTCGGGACCAGCGCGGCGATGGCGCTGCGCATCACCTCGGACCCCATGAACATCGTCTCGTGCAGGCCCCGCGCATTCAGAAGGCGGTGCGTGAACACATGCCCGCGTTCGGGGTCGCCGCACAGCTGGATCTCGTCGATGGCGACGAAATCGGCGCCGATCTCCTGCGGCATCGCCTCGACGGTGCAGACCCAGTATTGGGTGCGTTCGGGCACGATCCGTTCTTCGCCCGTGACCAGCGCCACGACCGAAGGGCCGCGCTGCGCGACGATGCGGTCATAGACCTCGCGCGCCAGAAGCCGCAGCGGCAGGCCGATGACGCCCGTCCGATGCCCCAGCATCCGCTGGATCGCGTGATGCGTCTTGCCGGTATTCGTCGGCCCAAGGACCGCCGTGACCTGTCCGGTCCGCATGAGCTGTCAGATCTCCTGGCCTTCGGTGTCGGCTTCCAGCCGGTCCACGGCCTCCCTTACGCCAGCCAGATTGGGATGTATAGCAAGGGCGGCCTTGTAAGCTTCCAGCGCCTGCTTGGGGCGGTCCATCTCCTCGAACATCGCCGCCAGCCCGCTGATCGCGCCGAAATGATGCGGGTTCAGGGTCAGGGTCCGTCCGATATCCTCGACCGCCTGCCCATAGAGCCCCTTCTGAAAGAACGCGAGGGCGCGCGCGTTCCAACCTTCGGCAAAATCCGGCGCGTGGTCGGTCAGGGCGGTGAAATGTTCGATCGCGGCGTCGATGTCGCCCGCCTCCAGCGCCTCGTTCCCGCGGGCCAAGAGCAGGTCCATCGACGCAGAGCCGGATTTCGACCACTCCGCCGTGATCTGCCGTTCGATCCTCGGCGCCTCCTCGGGGGTGGCCTTGGCAAGCTGGTCATACAGCGCATCCATGTCCTGCGCCCACACCGGGGCGGCCAGAAAAATCGGCACGATTGCCGCAAGGAGACGATTGTGAAACAGAAGGCGCGCTTTCATAGTTGGCATCGTAACGCGCGCCGGGGGAAAAGCCAGTTCCCTCCCGGTCACGAATGAAGGAAGATACGGGCATGAGCAAGGTTATCGACGGCGCGGTCGCGCTCTTGGGCAGCAAGCTGCGGAATTTCGACGGCAGCGCGAAGTTCGTGCTGGACGGCGAGGGCACGATCATCGCCGACGCATCGGGCGTGCGCGCGGGCGATGGCGAGGCCGACGTGACCCTGACCGCCAGCGCCGAAGTGTTCCGCGCGATCCTGGAGGGTGAGATGAACCCGACCACCGCCTTCATGACCGGCAAGCTGAAGGTGGACGGGTCCATGCCCATGGCGATGCAGCTTGGCGCCGCGCTGAGTTGATCCGCTGGTTGCGCACGGATGACGGCATCCGCATCCGTGCCGCCCGATGGGAGGGCGGTGCGGAGACGATCCTGCTGCTGCCGGGCCGGACCGAATATATCGAGAAATATGAGGATATCGCCGCCGAGTTCGTCTCGCGCGGCTTTTCCGTCGTGACGCTGGACTGGCGCGGACAGGGGCTGTCGGATCGCGCCCTGCCCGATCCGATGATCGGCCATGTCCTCAGCTTTCGCGAATATCAGCGCGACCTTCAGGCGGTGCTGCCGCTGGCCGGGGATCGCCCGCTGATGCTGGCGCATTCGATGGGCGGCTGCATCGGGCTGCGGGCGCTGACCTCGGGGCTGAAGGTGCGAGCCGCGGCCTTCACCGCGCCGATGTGGGGCATTCCGCTGGGCCGGTTCATGCGCCCGCTGGCGCGGCTGGTGGCGGGCAGCTCGCCCCGGCTGAACCGCTCGCACGTTCTGGCACCGGGCACCTCGCGCACGACCTATGTGCTGGAGGCGGCCTTCGCCGGCAACACCCTGACCGGGGACGAGGCGCAATGGAACCGGATGCGCGAACATGCGGCGGACAGCGCGCTGACCCTTGGCGGGCCCAGCCTTGGCTGGCTGAACGCGGCGCTGCGCGAGACGGCGTCGCTGGCCCGCCTGCCCTCGCCCGCCGTGCCTGCGCTGGTGCATCTGGGCACGCGCGAACGGGTGGTGGACCCCGCCCCGATCCGCGACCGCATGGCCCGCTGGCCCGGCGGCACCCTGACGCTGGCCGAAGGGGCCGAGCATGAGATCATGATGGAAAGCGCCCCGATCCGCAGCGCCTTCATCGACGCGGCGGCGGATCTGTTCAGACGGTGATCTGCGAAAACCCTTCGCGCAACGCGTTCGACCACGCCTCGGACATCTTGCGGAAATCGTCGTCCCCCGCCTCGATCCGCCGCTTTTCCTTCACGCACAGCCCGTCGCGTTCGATGATCGCCAGATCCAGCGGCATTCCCACCGACAGGTTCGACCGCAGCGTCGAATCCATCGACAGCAGCACCGCCTTCACCGCATCGGCCAGCGGGGTTTCCGGCGTCACCACCCGGTCGAGGATCGGCTTGCCGTATTTATGCTCGCCGATCTGAAGATAGGGCGTATCCTCGGTCGCTTCGATGAAGTTCCCCTCGGGATAGATGAGGAACATCCGCATCTCTCCCCCGCGCCGCTGCCCGGCAACGATCAGGCTGGCCGAGGCGTGCTGGCGCATCGCGGCCAGCTTGTCATCCACGTCGGCGCGCACTTCGGCCAGCATGTTGCCGATCAACTCGGCCACCTTCAGCATGCTGGGCGCCTTGAGGATCGACGTCTCGCTGTCGGAATCCGAGCTTTCGATCTTTTCACGCAGGCGGGCGATGGTGGTCTGCGTCACCGACAGCGAGCCGGCGGTCATGATGGTGATGACCCGTTCGCCCGGCTCCTCGAACACGAACATCTTGCGATAGATGGCGATGTTGTCCAGACCCGCATTGGTGCGCGTGTCGGACAGAAGGACCATGCCTTCCTTCAGCAAAAGTCCAACGCAGTAAGTCATGGCAATTTCCCGGGTCAGTTCCCGCGCAACTTATTGCTCCACGGTCTGGACCGCAACCGCCACCTCCAGCCTTTCCTGGCCGTCGCCGCGCGCCCAGCCCCGGATCGGGGCGGCATCCTGCGCATCCAGCCCCGATGCGATGCGGATATAGCGGTCATCCGGGCAGCAGCCATTGGCCGCATCGAACCCAACCCAGCCAAGGTTCGGGACGTGGATTTCCGCCCAAGCATGGGCCGCATCCTGCCGTTCCTCGGCCAGCATGTAGCCGGAGACATATCGCGCCGGCATCCCTGCTGCCCGCGCCGCCGCGATGATCGCATGGGCGTGGTCCTGACAGACGCCCTGCGCCTGGCTCATCGCCTCGGCCGCCGTGGTCTGGGACTGCGTCACCCCCGGTGTCCAGAGGATCGCCTTCGCCACCCGTTCACACAACAGATGCGCGGCGTCCAGCACCTCGGGCAGCGCGCGCGCTTCTTCGGCCAGCGCCAGAAGCGCGTCGTCGGGATGGGTCAGCGCCGTCGCCTGAAGATAGCAGTGCGGCGAGACAAGCTCGCGGTGCCCGCGCAGGATGCCGCCGGTGTCCTTCGTCTCCACCCGCCCGCGCACCGTCACCTCGACCTGCGAAACGGGGCCGATCACCGACCAGCTTGTGACGCGATCCCCCGCCCCGTCGCGAAACGATCCGCCCGCCAGCCCATCGCTGACCCCGACCTCCCAGTCGATGACGCGCTGCCCCTCGTGCGAGGCGGGGGTCATGCGGTGGCTTTGCACCAGCCCGCGCACCGGACGGTCATAGCCATAGCGGGTCACATGTTCGACAGTCAGGATCATCGCACATCCCCCGTGAGATAGCTTTCCCAGACGTGATATCCCAAGGTGGCCACATCGCCGATGAAGCGGGTCAGGAACTCGTGCATCCCCTCGTCAAAGATATCCTCGACCGTGACCCGCTCCAGCATGTCGTTCAGCTGCCGCCCCCGCACCTGCGCCACGGTTTCGCGGCCATAGGCGCGGCCAAGCCGGTGCAGCGCGTGGTTGATGCCTTCCACGCTGGCGACCAGCGACCGGGGCGATTGCGGGTTCAGGATCAGGAAATCCGCGATCTTGCGCGCCGTGATCTCGCCCGCATAGGTCCAGTGGAACGCCCGGTGCAGCGACAGCGCCCGCAGCAGGGTCATCCACTGATAATTGTCCAGCCCCGAGCCCACGAACTCCACCCGCGGCAGCAGCACGTAATACTTCACATCCAGCAGCCGCGCGGTCGCATCCGCCCGTTCGAGGCAATATCCGAGGTTCAGGAAATCATAGCCGTCGTTGCGCAGCAGCGTCGCCCCGATGGACCCGCGCACCATCGCCGCATGGCGCGTCACCCAGTCGGTCAGCTGAGTCAGTTCCAGTTCCGACCGGGGCTGGCGTTCAAGCTGCTTCAATTCCTGAAACGCGGTGTTCAGCGCATCCCAGACCTGCGTGGTCAGGGCTGTCCGCACGATCCGCCCATTCTCGCGCGCCTGACGCAAGCAAGAGGCGACCGACGAAGGGTTGTCATGGTCGAAGAACAGATAGCTTTCGATGTTCCGCGCCACCGGCTCGGCATATTTTCGGTCGAACCCGTCGGCGGTGCCGGACGCTTGCAGCAGGCTGTCCCATTCGCTGCGATAGCCGTGGACGGAGGGCAGCAGGGAAATACGCGCGCCCACCTCCAGCAGCCGTGCCATCGTCTCGGCCCGTTCCATATAACGCGCGATCCAGAAAAGGTTGTCGGCGGTTCTGCTCAGCATTGTCTCACTCCGCCAGCACCCAGGTGTCCTTGACCCCGCCGCCCTGCGACGAGTTCACGACAAGAGAGCCTTCCGTCAGCGCCACGCGCGTCAGCCCGCCCGGCACCAGTTCCACCCGCTCGCCCACGAGGCAATAGGGGCGCAGGTCCACATGGCGTGGCGCGATGCCTTCGTTCACGAAGGTCGGGGTCGTGGACAGAGCCAGCGTGGGCTGCGCGATGTAGTTGCCGGGGTCGTCCTTGATGCGGGCGTGGAACCGCTCGATCTGGTCCTTGGTGGATTTCGGCCCCACCAGCATTCCGTATCCGCCCGATCCGTGGACTTCCTTCACCACCAGATCCTTCAGGTTCTCCAGCACGTATTTGCGGTCGTCCTCCTTGGCGCATTGCCAAGTGGGGACGTTGTTCAGGATCGGCTCCTCGCCCAGATAGAAGCGGATCATCTCTGGCACGAAGGTATAGACCGCCTTGTCATCGGCCACCCCAGCGCCGGGGCAGGAACAGATGTTCACCCCGCCCGACCGATACACATCCATCAGCCCCGGCACCCCCAGCATGGAATCGGGCCGGAAACACAGCGGGTCGATATAGGCGTCGTCGATGCGGCGATAGATGACGTCCACGCGCTTCGGCCCCTCGGTCGTGCGCATCCAGACATATTCGCCTTCGACGAACAGATCCTGCCCTTCGACCAGCTCGACACCCATCAGGTCGGCAAGGAAGCTGTGCTCGTAATAGGCCGAATTGAAGTGCCCCGGCGTCAGGATCACGATGGTCGGATCGCCCTTGCATTTGGCCGGCGCGACCGAGGCCAGCGTGCGGCGCAGCAGCAAGGGGTAGCTGTCCACCGGCTCGATCCGGTTTTCGCGGAACAGGTCGGGGAACATGCGCATCATGATCTCGCGGTTCTCCAGCATGTAGGAAACGCCCGACGGCGTGCGGCAGTTGTCCTCCAGCACGAAGAATTCGTCCGGCCCCGTGCGGACAAGGTCGATCCCCACGATATGGGAATAGACGCCCTTGGGCGGAACGAACCCCACGACCGATTTTTCGAACGCCGCGTTGCGATAGACCAGATGCGCCGGGATGCGGCCCGCGCGGACGATCTCGCCCCGCCCGTAGACATCGACCAGAAAGGCGTTCAGCGCCCGCGCTCGCTGCTTGATGCCGCGTTCCAGCCGCGCCCATTCTGCGGCGGTGAACACGCGCGGGAACAT
This sequence comes from Falsirhodobacter xinxiangensis, assembly GCF_004959935.1. GTDB lineage: Bacteria > Pseudomonadota > Alphaproteobacteria > Rhodobacterales > Rhodobacteraceae > Falsirhodobacter > Falsirhodobacter xinxiangensis. The sequence continues at coordinate 396,870 of NZ_SMYN01000001.1, forward strand.
ATCGAAGGGGATCAGCCGGTCCGGATCGCCGCCCTCGCCATAGACGGCGAAGGTGATGCCGATGCGGCGGAACAGGGCCTCGGCCTCGGCCTGCTTCATGTGCCGGAGCGCATCCGGCATTCGTTTGGTCCAACCCTCCAGCCTTGCATAGGGAATGCGGACTTCGCCGTCCTGAAACATCTCGTTGAAATAGGTCGTCACTCTTACGGCCCCTCACTGCATGGCCATGATCTGTGGCCGGCTGTTCCAAAGTCTAATCCCGCGGTTTCACGGCGGGGAAGTGCGGGCGCGATTTACGGGGTGAAGTTCGCAGCATTTGCCCGAAATTTAGGCGTTGGACCGGCGCAGGCCGCGTCCTACCTGAGCGATATGGTTCTGAGCTTCACCGACAGGGGCATCTTCTGCGAGGCGGGCGGCTTTTTCATCGACCCGTGGCGGCCGGTGGACAAGGCGCTGATCACGCACGGTCATTCCGACCACGCCCGCGCGGGCCATCGCCGCTATATGGCGACCGAAGCCGCCGCCCCTGCCATCCGCCACCGTCTTGGCGTCAAGGTGGACACGGTTCGTTTCGGCGAGGTGCGGCGGATCGGGGATGCCGACGTGTCGTTCCATCCGGCGGGGCATGTCCCCGGCTCGGCCCAGATCCGGGTCGAGGTGGCGGGCGAGGTCTGGGTCGTGTCGGGCGATTACAAGACCGAACCCGATGGCCTGTCCGAACCGTTCGAGCCGGTGCGCTGCCATGCCTTCATCAGCGAATGCACCTTCGGCCTGCCGGTCTTCAACTGGCAGCCGCAGCCTGCGATCATGGCGCAGATCAACGCATGGTGGGCCGCCAATGCCGCCGAGGGGCGGGTGTCCGTCATCGGGGCCTACTCGCTGGGCAAGGCGCAGCGCATTCTGGCCAATGTCGATCCCATCGGCCTGATCCTGACCCATGGCGCGGTCGAAGCGACGAACCGTGTGCTGCGCGAACAAGGGCTTCGCCTGCCCGAGACGACATGGGCCGGGCCGGATGTGGGCCTTTCGCCCGGCGCGCTCGTCGTCGCGCCGCCCTCGGCGCTGGGCACGCCATGGGCTGCGCGGTTCGGGCCATCGGCGCAGGCCTTCGCCTCGGGGTGGATGGCGCTGCGGGGGGTGCGTCGGCGGCGGGGGCTGAGCCAAGGGTTCGTGATGTCGGACCATGCCGACTGGCGGGGGCTGAACGACGCGATCCGCGCGACGGGGGCGGAACGGGTGTTCGTGACGCATGGATACACCGCGCCCTTCCGCCGCTGGCTGGCGGATCAGGGCTATGACGCCGGCGTGGTCGAAACGGAATACGAAGGCGACGACGCCGACGATGTCGAGGTGATCGAATGATCCGCTTCGCCGCCCTGTTCGACGTGTTGGACCGCACCACGAAAACCAACGCCAAGGTCGCCGCCCTTGCCGAATACTTCCGCGAGGCGCCCGAGGCAGACCGCCTGTGGACCATCGCCCTGCTGTCGGGCCGCCGCCCGAAACGCGCCGTCAACTCCACCGAACTGCGCATCTGGGCATCCGAGGCGGCGGGCATCCCCCTGTGGCTGTTCGAGGAGGCCTATCCCATCGTGGGCGATCTTTCGGAAACCATCAGCCTGATCCTGCCCCCCGCCACCCGCAGCGCCGATCGCCCGCTGGCCGACTGGATCGCGGATCTGATCGCGTTGACGGGCCAGCCCGCGGATCTGCGGCAAGCGGCGATCCTTGACGCCTGGGACCGCCTGACCACGCCCGAGCGGTTTCTGTTCAACAAGCTGATCACCGGCGGCTTCCGTATGGGCGTCTCGCAGGGACTGATGACGCGGGCGCTGTCTCAGGCCACGGGGATCGAGGAAACCGCACTGGCCCACCGGCTGATGGGCGACTGGACGCCGCAGACCACGACCTATGCCCGGCTGGTGCAGACCAACGATCCGGCCTCCGAAGGCTCGCGCCCCTATCCCTTCGCGCTGGCCACCGCGCTGGACGACGCGCAGGCGCTGGGCGATCCCGCAGACTGGCTGGCGGAATGGAAATGGGACGGCATCCGTGGCCAGCTTATCAAGCGTCCCGGGGCCTTCGCGCTCTGGTCGCGGGGCGAGGAGCTGATCACCGACCGCTTCCCCGAATTCGCGCCCTTGGCCGATTTCCTGCCCGATGGCACCGTGATCGACGGCGAGGTGCTGGCTTGGGGCGACGGTGCCCCGCTGCCCTTCGCGCAGTTGCAAAAGCGGATCGGGCGGCTGAACGTGCCGAAGAAGCTGCTGACCGAAGCGCCCGCGCATATGCTGGCCTATGACTTGCTGGAGGAGAACGGCGAGGATCTGCGCCCCCTGCCCCTGTCGGACCGTCGCGCGCGGCTCGATGCGCTGGTCGCGGCGTTGCCGAAGCTGCCGCTCGCGATCTCGCCCGCCGTGACCTTCGACGCATGGCCCGCGCTGGCTGCGATCCGCGAAACCGCCCGCGAACGGGGGGCCGAGGGGTTGATGGTGAAGCGCCTTGCCGCCCCCTATCACGTCGGGCGCAAGCGGGGCGATTGGTGGAAGTGGAAGCTGGACCCCTATACCGTCGACTGCGTCATGATCTATGCCCAGTCCGGCAGTGGGCGGCGCGCGACCCTGTTCACCGATTTCACCTTCGCGGTGAAGGATGGGGATGATCTGGTCCCCTTCACCAAAGCCTATTCCGGCCTGACCGATGCCGAGTTCGGCGAGATCACCGCCTGGGTCAAACGCAACACGCTGGAGAAATTCGGTCCCGTCCGCCGCGTCCCCCCCGTGCAGGTGTTCGAGATCGCGTTCGAGGGGATTCAGGCGTCGTCGCGCCACAAATCCGGCATCGCCCTGCGCTTCCCCCGCATGTCCCGCTGGCGCCGCGACAAACCACCCGAGGAGATCGACACGCTCGATAACCTGCGCGCCCTCTTGCCGTGACCTTGTGCGGACCCCTAGATGGGGTCCAACACGAAAGGACACCGCATGAACCTTGGCGATCTTCCCGATTGGGACCTGACGGACCTCTATGCCTCGCCCGAGGCGCCCGAAGTGGACCGCGATCTGGACTGGACGCGCGAGACCTGCGCCGCCTTCGCCGCGAAATACGAAGGCAAGCTGGCCGCCCTGACCGCAGCCGAACTGCTGGACTGCGTGCGGACATACGAGGCCATCGACGTGACCGCCGGGCGGCTGATGTCCTATGCGGGCCTGCGCTATTACCAGAACACCATGGACAGCGAACGCGCCAAGTTCATGGCCGACATTCAGGACGAGATCACCGACGCCTCGACCCCGCTGGTCTTCTTCAGCCTTGAATTCAACCGGCTGGACGACGCGCATCTGAACGCGCTGCTGGCAGAGAATGCCGATCTTGCGCGATACAAGCCTGTGTTCGACCGGATGCGCGCCATGCGCCCGCACCAGCTTTCGGACGAGCTGGAGCGGTTCCTGCACGACCAGTCCACCGTCGGTGCCGCCGCGTGGAACCGCCTGTTCGACGAGACGATGGCCGGCCTGACCTTCACCATCGACGGCGAGGAGTTGAACCTCGAATCAACGCTGAACCTGCTGACCGACACGGACCGCGCGAAACGCGAGGCTGCGGCCCGCGCGTTGGCCGCCGTGTTCGACAAGAACGTCAAGTTGTTCGCCCGCATCCACAACACGCTGGCCAAGGAAAAGCAGGTCGAGGATCGCTGGCGCAAGATGCCCACGCCCCAGACCGGGCGCCACCTGTCCAACCATGTGGAGCCGGAGGTGGTCGAGGCGCTGCGGAACGCGGTGGTCGCCGCATATCCGAAGCTGTCGCATCGCTATTACAGGCTGAAGGCGAAATGGATGGGGCTGGATACGCTGCAGGTCTGGGACCGCAATGCGCCGCTGCCGACCGAAACGCCCCGCACGATCGACTGGGCCGAGGCACGCCGGACCGTGACCGAAGCCTATGCTGCCTTCGATCCCCGCATGGCAGAACTGGCCGAGCCGTTCTTCACCGATGGCTGGATCGACGCGGGCGTGAAACCGGGCAAGGCACCGGGGGCCTTCGCGCATCCGACCGTCACGACCGTGCACCCCTATGTCATGCTGAACTACCTTGGCAAACCGCGCGACGTGATGACGCTGGCGCATGAACTGGGTCATGGCGTCCACCAGCGGCTGGCGGCGGATCAGGGCGAGATGCTGTCCTCCACCCCCCTGACGCTGGCCGAAACCGCGTCGGTCTTCGGCGAGATGCTGACCTTCCGCAAACTGTTGGACGCGGCGAAAACGCCTGCCGAACGCAAGACCCTGCTGGCCGGCAAGGTCGAGGATATGATCAACACGGTCGTGCGGCAGATCGCCTTCTACGATTTCGAATGCAAACTGCACGCCGCCCGCGCCGAGGGAGAACTGACCCCCGACGACATCAACGCGCTGTGGATGTCGGTTCAGGCCCAGTCCTTGGGCGATGTGTTCGAATTCATGGACGGGTATGAGACCTTCTGGTCCTACATCCCCCACTTCGTCCACTCGCCGTTCTACGTCTATGCCTATGCCTTCGGCGATGGCCTCGTGAACGCGCTCTATGCCGTCTATGCCGAGGGCGATGCGGGCTTCCAGGACAAGTATTTCGAGATGCTGAAGGCGGGCGGGTCCAAGCACCACAAGGAACTGCTGGCCCCGTTCGGTCTGGATGCCAGCGACCCCGCCTTCTGGGACAGGGGCCTGTCGATGATCGCCGGCTTCATCGACGAATTGGAGGCGATGGAAGACTGATCCCACGCCTGCGCATCGCCCGACAGCGGCGTTGCGCAGGCGCCCGACCCTTGATCCAATAAAAGCGGGGCCGACCCAACCGCTCCCCCCGGAGCGGGACTCATCCACTCACGAACCGTCGGCCCCGCCTTTCCCGATCAAGGGCGCTTGAGAATGCGATGCCTGCCAAGCAATTCAATGCCTTGGCAAATAATCGGCAGTGAGGCGCTTAAGTTGCCGAAACGGGCGGCAGCTTTACGCCTTGCAACCGGCGGACCACCGTCGCCGGTCCAAGCCGCGATGGCCTGGCCCGGACGAGGTTCGCATCAGCTGTCCATCTTGAGCGCCGAGATGAAGGCTTCCTGCGGAATCTCCACCTTGCCGAACTGGCGCATCTTCTTCTTGCCCGCCTTCTGCTTGTCCAGCAGCTTGCGTTTCCGGCTGGCGTCGCCGCCATAGCATTTCGCCGTCACGTCCTTACGCATCGCCGACAGGGTTTCCCGCGCGATGACGCGCCCGCCGATCGCCGCCTGAATCGGGATCTTGAACATGTGGCGGGGGATCAGCTCTTTCAGCTTCTCCACCATCACCCGTCCCCGCGATTCCGCACGGTCGCGGTGAACCATCATCGACAGCGCGTCCACCGGCTCGTCATTCACGAGGATCGACATCTTCACAAGGTTGTCCTCGCGGTATTCGCTGATCGTGTAGTCGAAGGACGCATAGCCCTTGGTCACCGATTTCAGCCGGTCATAGAAGTCGAACACCACCTCGGCCAGCGGCAGGTCATAGACGACCATCGCACGGCTGCCGGCATAGGACAGGTCGATCTGGATGCCGCGGCGGTCCTGACACAGTTTCAGGATGTCGCCCAGATAGTCGTCGGGCACCATGATCGTGGCCTTGATGCGCGGCTCCTCGATATGTTCGACATAGGTCAGGTCGGGCATGTCGGCGGGGTTGTGCAGATCGCGCACCTCCCCATCCTTCATGTGCAGCTTGAAGACCACCGACGGAGCGGTGGTGATCAGGTCCAGATCATATTCCCGCTCCAGCCGGTCGCGGATGACCTCCAGATGCAGCAGGCCAAGGAAGCCGCAGCGGAAGCCAAAGCCCAGCGCGGCCGAGGTTTCCATCTCGTAGCTGAAACTCGCATCGTTCAGCGCCAGCTTCTCGATCGCGTCGCGCAGCGCCTCGAAATCGTTGGCGTCCACCGGGAACAGACCGCAGAACACAACCGGCTGCGCGGGTTTGAAGCCCGGAAGCGGCGTGTCGGTGCCCTTGCGTTCATGGGTGATCGTGTCGCCCACGCGCGTGTCGCGGACCTGTTTGATGGATGCGGTAAGCACGCCGATCTCGCCCGGGCCAAGTTCCGCGATGTCCACCATCTGCGGCTTCAGCACGGCCAGCTTGTCGATGCCGTAAACGGCGCCGGTCTGCATCATCTTGACGCGGTCGCCCTTGCGGATCACCCCGTCCATGACACGGATCATGACGACGACGCCCAGATAGGCGTCATACCAGCTGTCCACCAGCATCGCCTTCAAGGGCGCGTCGCGGTCGCCCTTGGGGCTGGGCAGGCGCGTGACGATGGCTTCCAGCACGTCCGGAATGCCCATCCCCGACTTCGCCGAAATCGGCACCGCGTCCGAGGCGTCCAGCCCGATCACATCCTCGATCTGCGCCTTCACGCGGTCGGGTTCGGCGGCGGGCAGGTCGATCTTGTTCAGCACCGGCACAATCTCGTGCCCCGCGTCCAGCGCCTGATAGACGTTGGCCAGCGTCTGCGCCTCGACCCCTTGCGACGCATCGACGACCAGAAGCGAGCCTTCGACCGCGCGCATCGACCGCGACACCTCGTATGCGAAGTCCACGTGGCCGGGGGTGTCGATCAGGTTCAGGATATAGGTGTTGCCATCCTTCGCCGGATATTCGATCCGCACGGTGTTGGCCTTGATGGTGATGCCCCGCTCGCGTTCGATATCCATCGAATCGAGCATCTGCGCCTTCATGTCGCGTTCGGCCACCGTCCCCGTCATCTGGATCAGACGGTCGGCAAGGGTGGATTTGCCGTGGTCGATATGCGCCACGATGGAGAAGTTGCGAATGCGGTCAAGCTGGGTCATGGCGCGCATATGACCATGAAACATTGGCCGGTCAATGGCAGAGTGCGGCCCCCGCCCCGCCGCCGTCACGATTTCGCGAACCGTGTCCGCCCCGTTGAAAATTTCGCCCGTCACGCCATACTGCCACCACAGAATAAAAGCCCGAAACGGGCAGGAACGAGGCAGAACAGATGAAACGTCATACCTTCGCGGTGGCGCTTGCGGCGCTTACCCTCTCCACCCCCTCAATGGCAGGCCCGATCGAACGTGCCTGCCTGAACGCATCCAACGGCACCCGCGCGGTCTGCTCCTGCATCCAGCAGGTGGCCGACATGACCCTGCGCGGCGGCGATCAGCGCAAGGCGGCCCGCTTCTTCGCCGATCCCGATGCCGCGCAAGAGATCCGAATCTCCAAGCGCGACAGCGATTCGGCCTTCTGGCAGCGGTATCGCAACTTCGGCAATACGGCCGAGGCCTATTGCAAGGGCTAGTGGTGGTGATGGCCGGCTGACGCGCCTTCGGGCGTCTTGTCGGTCACGGGCATCTCCACGTCGATCACCTCGCCCCGCTCGAAGGTCAGCTCGATCGTCACCGTCTCGCCCGGTTTCAGCGGGCGGGTCAGGCCCATCAGCATCAGGTGATCGCCGGAACGGTCCAGTATGCGTTCGGCATGCCCTTCCACGGAAAACCCGTCCTCGGCGTGGCGCATCCGCATCACGCCATCCACCTCGCTATGCGTATGGGTCTGCACGACCTCCGCCGCGTCGGAACGGGCCGAAACGAGGCGGTCCGGCTCGCCCGAATGGTTCACGATCCGCATGAAGGCGGCGGCGGTCTTGGCCGCAGGGGCCGCCACCAGCAAATAGGGGTCCTCGATATGGATGCCGTCATGGGCATGCACGGGAAGGGCGAAAAGCGCCAGGGCGGCGGCGACGGTCAAGGCTTTCATTCTGTCATCCTTTCAAGGAAATCATGCGATGGGGCTGCCGCACCATCGGCGGCGCTCTGGCACGGATGACGGACATCTTTGCGACCACTTCCGGCGATGGTGCCGCCACGGGCTGCGCCGGATAGATCCTGACAGTCCGGTCTGGGATCGCGCCGCCCTCCGCCACGGCCACCGCATGGCTCGGGGTGCAGTCCGGGCAGCCGTCGGGAATCGGTTTGCCCTGCGCGTCCAGCGCGATCAGGTGGCCATCGCAAAGTTCGGCCCAGATCGCGGGCGCGCCATGCCGCAACCCGCCCGCAAGCGGGACCAGCAGCAGAAGCGACGCAAGGATCGGCAGCACGAGGCGCATGGCGCAGATGCATACCCTTGCCCGCGCGGCACGTGAAGCCGGTAAAACGGCAAAGGCCCCGCCGATGGCGAGGCCCGATATCACACGGAAATCAACGCGAGGATCAGGCGGCGGCCTGAGCCTTGCTGATCTCTTTCTTGATTTTCAGTGCCTTGTCCGACAGTTCGTCATCCTTGGCTTTCGCAAGGAAGGCGTCCAGACCGCCACGGTGATCGACCGTGCGCAGGGCTGCGGCAGAAATGCGCAGCTTGAACGACTGGCCCAGCACGTCCGAGATCAGCGTGACGTCGTTCAGGTTCGGCAGGAAGCGCCGACGGCTTTTGTTGTTGGCGTGAGAGATGGTGTTGCCCGACATCGGGCCTTTACCGCTCAGTTCGCAGACGCGCGACATGATGATGGTCCTTTACAAACATGAAGGGCACCGCCAACAAGGCAGCGCGCCGAAATTCCGTTGCGCCCCTTTAGGGACAATCTCCGCCCGCGTCAAGCGATTCACCTTGAATGCAGGGCGCCGCTGCCACGGCCCCGTGGCAGCGCGGGCGACGAAGGCCCTCCGGACGGAGGGGCTGAGGAGCCCGCCACCCCCCCGCCGATTGCGGAAATGTCATCGCGCCCTGCCGTCCGCCGCCCTATATCAAGCCTTCGCGACACGGAGACGACATATGCGCCACATCGCCCTCGCCTTTCTTCTCGCCTTTCCGGGCGCAGCCATTGCGCAGGAACAGGCCAGCTATTCGCTGACGATCCGCGGCATCAGCGCCGGATCGCTCCGCTTCGCCGGGCAAGAGGAGAACGGCCGCTACAGCGTGAACGGCGTGATGGAAAGCGGCGGGCTGGTCGGCATCCTGCGCCGCATCCGCTATGACGCCGCGGCGCAGGGCCGCGTGTCGCAGGACCGTTTCACGCCCTCCAGCTATTCCGAGCGTGCCGACAACAACGGGCGCAAGCGCGATGCCGTCATGGAATACCGCGCTGGCGTTCCACAGGTGAAGCAATACGACCCACCCCGCCGCGCGGATGAAGATGACGTGAACCCCACCACCCAAGGCGGCACCGTCGATCCGCTGACCGCGCTCTATGCCACCCTTCGCGACGTCCCGGCGGGCGAGGAATGCGGCCACTCGCTCAAGATCTTCGACGGGCGCCGCGCCACCGAACTTGCGCTGTCACGTCCGCAGCGGCGCGGCGATACCGTCACCTGCAACGGCGAATACCGCCGCATCGCAGGCTTCTCGGCCAGCGACATGGCGGAAAAGACGCGCTTCCCCTTCACCATCACCTATGCCCCCGCCCCGAACGGGCAGATGCGCGTGACCGAGGTTTCCACCGACACGATCTATGGCCGCGCTCGTCTGACCCGCCGCTAGACGGGCTTCGCGCCCCTTGCTAACAGGGTGGAAAGGAGACCGTCATGCCGCACTTCCTGTCCACCCTCGACGCAGATTTCGAGGCCGCCTTCACCGCCCTTCTGGGCATGAAGCGCGAGGACAGCCCCGATGTGGACAGCGCGGTCGCTGCCATCATCGACGATGTGCGCAAACGCGGCGACGCGGCGGTGATCGACCTCACCTCCCGTTTCGACCGTCTGGACCTGACGCCAGAAACCCTCGCCTTCACGGCAGAGGAGATCGAGGCCGAATGCGCCAAGGTCTCGCCCGAGGATCGCGCCGCGCTGGAGTTGGCCGCCGACCGCATCCGCGACTACCACGCCCGCCAACTTCCGCAGGACGAGCGGTGGCAGGACGTCCATGGCGCGACGCTGGGCTGGCGTTGGGGTCCGGTCTCGGCGGCGGGGCTTTATGTTCCGGGGGGGCTGGCCTCCTATCCGTCGTCGGTGCTGATGAACGCCATCCCTGCCAAGGTGGCTGGCGTCGAACGGTTGGTCATCGTCTGCCCCACCCCCGGCGGCGTGGTGAACCCGCTCGTGCTGCTGGCGGCGCGGATCGCGGGCGTCGATACCGTTTATCGCATCGGCGGGGCGCAGGCCGTCGCCGCGCTGGCCTATGGCACCGCCACCATCGCGCCGGTGGACAAGATCACCGGCCCGGGCAACGCATATGTCGCCGCCGCAAAACGCCGCGTCTTCGGCAAGGTCGGCATCGACATGATCGCCGGCCCGTCCGAGATTCTGGTGATCGCTGACAAGGACAACGACCCCGACTGGATCGCGCTGGATCTGCTGTCCCAAGCCGAACACGACGAAAGCGCCCAGTCGATCCTGATCACCGACGATGCCGATTTCGGGCGCGCCGTGGCCGATGCGGTGGACAGGCGCCTCGAAACGCTGGAGCGCCGCGCCATCGCGAGTGCCAGCTGGCGCGATTACGGCGCGATCATCACCACCCGCGATCTGTCCGAGGCCGCCACCCTTTCGAACCGCGTCGCGCCCGAGCATCTGGAGCTCTGCACCGCCGACCCCGACGCCCTTTCGGCAAAGATCACCCATGCCGGCGCGATCTTCCTTGGCGCATGGACGCCCGAGGCGATCGGCGATTATGTCGGCGGTCCCAACCACGTCCTGCCCACCGCCCGCTCGGCGCGTTTCTCCTCCGGCCTGTCGGTGCTGGACTTCATGAAGCGCACGACGATCGCCAAGATGACGCCCAAGGCGCTGGCCGCCATCGGCCCCGCCGCCGAGCGCCTCGCGACCTCGGAAAGCCTGCAGGCGCATGGGCTTTCGGTCACCGCGCGGCTGCAAAGGCTGAACGAATGAACCACGGACGCTCGCTCGAACTGTTCTTCGTCGACGGCAAACCCGCAGGCATCGTCACCGCCGAGGTCTTCAACTGGACCGGCCACGTCCTGCGCATCCCGCGCACCGAAATCGCCAAGGGGCTGCGACGCGAACAAGCGTCCTATGCTGGCGTCTATCTGCTGCTGGGCGAACAGGACGGGCAGCCCTGCGCCTATGTCGGCGAAGGCGAGGATGTCGCCAGCCGCATCAAGTCGCATGACCAGAGCCGGGATTGGTGGGACGAGGTCGTCATCGTCACGACCCTTTCGAACAATCTGCACAAGGCGCATATAAAATATCTGGAATCGCGCGTGGTGGAGAAAGCGTTGACGGTCGGAAGCACCCTCCAGAACGGGAATACTCCGCCAAGGTCGGGTCTGTCCGAAGCCGCGCGCGCGAATATGGAAGAGTTTCTGGAGATGCTCGATCTGGTGCTGGCGGCGCTTGGAATTGGTCTGATGGTGGACAACAAGCGTCGCGCATCCGCCACGCTTTCAGATGATCAGCCATCTGCCCCGCTTTTTGAACTGAGCAGAGGCGGAGAAATCGTCGCCGCCGCCGACGTTATCGGTGACGAGTTCGTCGTGCGCAAAGGATCGGTCGCGGGCAACTGGAACGCCGATTCTGCGCATACATATAAAAAGCTGCATAACGAACTTGTTGTAAAAGGCGTTGTCGCCGACGGGAAGTTCCAGATTTCCTATGCGTTCAAGAGCGCGTCTGCCGCGGCCGCCATCGTCCTCGGCCGTGCGGCCAATGGGCCGCGAAACTGGCGCCGTCCTGACCGAACCACCTACGCCGACTGGGAAGCCGCACAGCTCGGGGCGCTTCAATGACCCGCATCTGCCATATCGAGATCGACGAGACCGGGCTGAAGCCCCCCACGCCGGAGATCGAGCAGGAGCGGCGGGTCGCCGTTTTCGACCTGCTGGAGGAGAACTCCTTCACCCTGCCCGCCGAACGCGCGGCGCCCGATGGGCCGTATCGTCTGCTGCTGGCGATCCGCGACCGGCGCCTTGTATTCGACATCGCGACCGAAGGGCAGGACAAGGTGGGCGAATTTCACCTTTCGCTGGGTCCATTCCGGCAGGTGGTCAAGGATTACTTCCAGATCTGCGAAAGCTATGCCGAGGCGGTCAAACGCCTACCCCCCAGCCAGATCGAGGCGATCGACATGGCCCGGCGCGGCATCCACAACGAAGGGGCCCGCGTGCTTCAGGAACGGCTGGAGGGCAAGGCCGAGGTGGACAAGGACACCGCCCGCCGCCTGTTCACCCTCATCTGCGTCATGCACTGGGGGTAACGCTTGGCCGACATGCCCGCCTCCATCCTGTTCTGTTGCGACCATAACGCGGTCCGCTCGCCCATGGCGGAAGGGATGATGAAGCAGCTTTACGGCAAGCGGTCCTATGTCCAGTCGGCGGGCGTCAAGAACGACATGGAGGTGGACGGCTTTTCCGTTGCCGTCTGCCGCGAACTGGGGATCGAGCTGGAACGCCACCGCGCCCGGTCCTTCGACGAGATGCAGGAATGGGGCGACGATCTTTCCGGCTTCGATCTGATCGTGGCGCTGTCCCCCGCCAGCCAGCGCATGGCGCTGGAGCTGACCCGCTATTACCATCTGGACGTGGAATACTGGCCGATCCTCGACCCCACCGGGATCGGGGAATCGCGCGATGCGAAGCTGTCGGCCTATCGGCAGGCGCGCGACCAGATCCGCGAACGGATACTTGCCCGGTTCGGACCACCAAGGGAGAAAGACGCATGAGCCGCGATGTCATCGAACGCTATTACGCCGCCTTCAACGCGGGCGACGCACAGGGGATGCTGGACCTCGTGACCGATGACGTGGAACACCGCGTCAACGAGGGCGAGACGCGCCACGGCCGCGAGAAATTCGCCGAATTCTGCTCGCATATGGGCGTCAGCTATTCCGAGCAGCTGAAGGACATGGTGATCTTTGCCGAAGGCAACCGGGGCGCTGCCGAATTCACCGTCCATGGCAAATATCTGAAAACCGATCCCGGCCTGCCCGAAGCCGTGGGTCAGACCTATGTCCTGCCTGCCGGGGCGTTCTTCGACATCCGGGATGGCAAGGTCGCGCGCGTCACGACCTTCTACAACCTGTCGGACTGGGTGCGACAGGTCTCGGCATGATCGTTCGCCGTCTGGATGGCGCGCATCTGGACGATGTCGCGCGGCTGCGGATCGCGGTGTTCCGCGACTGGCCCTACATCTATGACGGCGATCTGGATTATGAGCGGGAATATCTGCGCAGCTATGCCGACCCCCGCGCCATCGTCGTGGGGGCGTTCGACGGGGACCGTATCGTCGGCGCGGCGACGGGTATGCCGATGGAGGATGCAGAGGACTTCGCGTTCGAAAACCCCGAAGGCGTCTTCTATTGCGCGGAATCGGTGCTGCTGCCCGAATATCGCGGGCGCGGGATCGGCCATCGGTTCTTCGATCTGCGCGAGGATCACGCGCGGGCGCTGGGCATGACCCGCAGCGCCTTCTGTTCGGTGATCCGGCCCGAGGATCACCCCCTGCGCCCCACGAATGCCCGGACGAACGACGCCTTCTGGCGGGCGCGCGGATACGCCCCTATGCCGGGCGTGACCGCGACCTTTCACTGGCGCGACATCGGCGACGACCGGGAAACCGACAAGCAGCTCCAGTTCTGGATCAGAACGCTGTAAAGCGCAGCACCCCCGCCACCCGGTTGCCGCCTCCGTCGGACGGATGGTTCACCCCGTCATGCACCAGAATTTCCGGCAGGAACGGGCTTACGCCAAGGCAAGCGACGTTCACCCCGTATTCGTTCGGATTCGACCGCCGCTGGTGATGCGTATAGATGCCGCAGCGCGAACAGAAATGGTGCCGCGCGGTCATCGTTCCGAACTGATACAGCGTCAGCAGATCCTCGCCGGCGATGAACTCGATCCCGTCCAGCCGGACCGAAACGACCACCGCCCCGCGCATCCGGCAGAAACTGCAATCGCAGCGCCGCGCGGATTTCAGGCCGCCCGGCAGATGCACGCGAAACCGAACGCCGCCGCAATGGCACGCGCCCTCGAAATCCACCTTGTCCATCGCCCCAAACCTCCGTTCAATCGCGGCATGAGAATCGCCGCCGCCGCCTATCCGCTGACATGGTTCGACAGCTTCGCCGACTATGAGGCGAAGCTGACCGATTGGACAGGCGCGGCCAAGGCCGATCTGCTGGTCTTTCCCGAATATGGCAGCATGGAACTGGCCAGCCTTGGCGGGCGCGAGGTCGCCGCCGATCTGGAACGCGCGCTGCACGAGGTCGCCCGCCACGAGGATGCCGTCGATGCGCTGCATCTGAAGCTGGCGGCCCAGAACGACTGCCTGATCCTTGGCGCCTCGCGGCCCGTCTTCACCGGGGATCGCCCCGTGAACCGCGCGACGCTTTACGGGCCGGGCGGCATCCTTGGGCATCAGGACAAGCTGATCATGACCCGGTTCGAGCGGGAGATCTGGGACGTGCGCGCGGGCGATACGCCGAAGGTCTTCGACACCGCGCTGGGCCGGATCGGGGTAATCATCTGCTATGACAGCGAATTTCCGCTGCTGGCCCGCGCGATGGTGGATCAGGGGGCCGAGATCCTGCTGGTGCCGTCCTGCACCGACAGTCTGGCCGGGTTCACCCGCGTCCGCGTCGGCGCGATGGCCCGCGCGCTGGAGAACCAATGCGTCGTGGTGCAGGCCCCCACCGTGGGCGATTGCGACTTCTGCCCCGCCGTGGATGAAAACGTGGGCCGCGCCGCGATCTATGGCCCGCCCGACCGCGGCTGGCCCGAAACCGGGGTGCTGGCCGAAACCGATCTGAACGCCCCCGGATGGGCGCGCGCGTATGTCGATCTGGCCGCCGTGGCCGAGGTGCGGCGCGATGGCGGTGTGCTCAATCATCTGCACTGGGCCGAACAGCTGCGCTTTTGCACTTGATTCTTTGACGGTCCGGGCGCATCTAGCCCCCGAGCCTGCGCCCTCGCGCGGGCCGAACCCCTTTTCGGAGACAACATGGCCAAGGAAGACATTCTCGAATTCCCCGGTGTCGTGAAGGAACTCCTGCCCAACGCGACATTCAAGGTCGAACTCGACAATGGCCATGAATTGATCGCGACGATGGCAGGCAAGATGCGCAAGAACCGCATCCGTGTTCTGGCGGGCGACAAGGTGCAGGTGGAAATGACCCCCTATGACCTTTCCAAAGGTCGCATCAACTACCGCTTCAAATAACTTGCCGGAGCCGCGAACGGCTCCGGCCACAGGAGTATCCATGCGCCTGATCCTCGGCTCTGCCAGCCCGCGCCGAAAGGACCTTCTGGCGCAGCTGGGCATCACCCCCGACGCAATCCTGCCCCCCGACATCGACGAGACGCCCCTGCGCGCCGAACTGCCCCGCCCCTATGCCGCGCGCATCGCGAAGGCCAAGGCCGAGGCGATCACGGCGGGCGAGGACGATATCGTGCTTTGCGCCGACACCACCGTCGCACTGGGCCGCCGCATTCTGGGCAAGCCCGAAAACGCCGGACAAGCCGCCGAGTTTCTGGTGATGCTGGGCGGACGCCGGCATCAGGTCATCACCGCCGTCGCCATCCGCCGCGGCAGCCGCATCTGGACGCGCGAGGTCGTGTCGGACGTCAAGATGAAGCGCCTATCGGATATCGAACTGAACACCTATCTGGACAGCGGCGAATGGCAGGGCAAGGCGGGCGCCTACGGCATCCAGGGGCTTGCGGGGGCGTTCATTCCGTGGATTTCCGGATCTTTCACCGGCATCGTCGGCCTGCCCATGGCTGAAACCGCCGCAATGCTGGCCACTGCCGGCTATCCCGTGCATCGGAGGGCCGCATGAAGGGTCGCATCATCGTTTTGGACAGCTTTCAGGGGCGCGACGCGGCGGCCCTGATCGTGGACGGCCAGCTTCACGACCTGCTGATCGACGCCGACACGGATGCGCCGATCCCCGGCGCGATCTATCGCGGCGTGGTGGATCGGCTGATGAAAGGTCAGGGCGGTGTTTTCGTGAAGCTGCCCGATGGCGGCTCGGGCTTTTTGCGGCAGGTTTCCGGCCTCGCCCCCGGCCAGCGCGTGCTGGTGCAGGTGACGGGCGCGGCGGAACGGGGCAAGGCGACGCCCGTCACCACGCGGCTGCTGTTCAAAAGCCGGCTGTGCATCCTGACACCCGGTGCGCCCGGCCTGAACGTCTCGCGCCGCATCCGCGACGAGGAGTTGCGCGAAGGCCTGACCGCGCTGGCGCAGGGCGCGATGGACGGCGCGGACGAGACACTGGGCGTCATCCTCCGCTCTGCCTGCGAAGGTGAGGACGAGGGCGAGATCGCCGCCGACATCATCGCCACGCGCGAGTTGGCCGAGGCGGTTCTGTCCGACATCCACGGCGCGCCCGAACTGCTGGTCGAAGGCCCGACGGCGCAGGAGATCGCATGGCGCGAATGGTCCGATCCCGCGCCGGACGAGGTGGTCGAAGGCGGCTTCGAGGAGCATGGCGTGCTGGAGATGATCGACGCCGCCCTGTCGCCCGAGGTGGACCTTGGCGGCGGCAGCATGGTGATCGAGCCGACTCGCGCTCTGGTCGCGGTGGATGTGAACACCGGCGGCGACACCTCGCCCGCGGCCGGCCTGAAGGTGAACATTGCCGCCGCCCGCGACCTGCCCCGCCAGCTTCGCCTGCGCGGCCTTGGCGGTCAGGTGGTGGTCGATTTCGCCCCGATGACCAAGAAGGACCGCGCCACGCTGGATCAGGTGCTGCGCGCTGCGTTCAAGGGCGAGGCGGCGGAAACCAGCCTTGCCGGATGGACCCCCCTTGGTCTCTACGAACTGGTCCGCAAACGCGACCGCGCACCCTTGTCCGAGGTGCTGGCATGAGCTGCCCGATCTGCGCCAAGGAAACGGACCCGAAATACCGTCCCTTCTGCTCCAAACGCTGCGCGGATGTGGATCTTGGCCGCTGGCTGAAGGGCAGCTACGCCATCCCCGTCGCCCCCGAGGAGGAACCCACCGAAGAAGATCCGCCCCTGCCGCATTAAGGCAAAGATTTTCTTCGAAACCCTCTGGACACCCCCCGCGCCCTGTCATATCAGAGCGCCACCGAAAGGCAGCGTTGCCCGGATAGCTCAGTTGGTAGAGCAGCGGATTGAAAATCCGCGTGTCGGCGGTTCAAATCCGTCTCCGGGCACCACCACAACCTCATGCTTTCTCATCATATTTTGCAGAGCACTTGGTTCTCTGGATTCCTCAACCGCGTACTGGGGACACGAACCTGAAAATGACGGAGAGAGAATTCTTCTTCAATTGAATGGCGGGAAGCATGCCCGAACCCTTCAGGCGCATTCCGTTGCCTCGGTCGATGAACCCAAACGATGAGAGAACTGCGAACAGAGTATGTTCGATTGCGCGCCGATCCGAGAGCACCTGCCTGCTCCCCCGGCGCTCGCTTATGTCATCAGACGCCCTTAAAAATCGAGCGATACTGTGCTGAACAGCTTGATTACCGAAATATCGATGAAGTGAGCTACTCCCCTGAAATCGGACAGTGAC
>NZ_SMYN01000010.1 GCF_004959935.1 Falsirhodobacter xinxiangensis
CTACTTCCGCACGACGGACGTGACCGGGACCGTTCAGCTGCCGGAAGGCACCGAGATGGTCATGCCGGGCGACAACCTGAAGTTCAACGTAGAACTGATCGCGCCGATCGCCATGGAAGAGAAGCTGCGCTTCGCCATCCGTGAAGGCGGCCGCACCGTCGGCGCAGGCGTCGTGTCGAAAATCATCGCCTGATCCGTTTATTGGGATCGTGGGTGAGGGGCCGCACGAAAGTGCGGCCCCTTTCNCTCGAAAATCATCGCTTAATCAACCGCAACCCGGAAGAGGGGTTTGGGGGCCTACGGGCCCCCTGACTTCCCGCCGAGCCCAAGGGGCACTACATGACTCAGACCATCCGGATCAGGCTCAAGGCCTTCGATTACCGCGTGCTGGATGCCAGCACCCAGGAAATCGTAAACACGGCAAAACGGACCGGCGCGCAAGTTCGCGGCCCCATTCCGCTGCCGAACAAGATCGAGAAATTCACGGTTCTCCGTGGTCCGCACATCGACAAGAAGTCGCGCGACCAGTGGGAAATCCGCACGCACAAGCGTCTCCTCGACATCGTTGATCCGACTCCGCAGACCGTGGACGCGCTGATGAAGCTCGACCTCGCGGCCGGCGTTGACGTCGAAATCAAAGTGTAAGGGGGCAAAAAGATGCGCTCTGGAATTATCGCCAAGAAACTGGGCATGACCCGTCTGTTCCTTGAGGACGGACGTCAGGTCCCCGTCACCGTCCTTCAACTGGACACCCTTCAGGTCGTCGCACAGCGCACGGTCGAGAAAGACGGCTACACCGCCGTTCAGCTCGGCGCGGGCACTGCAAAAGCGAAACGCACCTCGGCAGCGCAGCGCGGCCACTTCGCGAAAGCGAACGTGGAGCCGAAGCGCAAGATCGCCGAGTTCCGCGTGACCGAAGGCAACCTGATCGAAGTGGGCGAGGAAATCATCGCCGACCACTACTTCGCGGGTCAGTTCGTCGACGTCGCGGGCACCTCGATCGGTAAAGGTTTTGCCGGTGCGATGAAGCGTCACAACTTCGGCGGTCTTCGCGCCTCGCACGGTGTGTCGATCTCGCATCGTTCGCACGGCTCGACCGGCCAGTGCCAGGACCCCGGCAAGGTGTTCAAAGGCAAGAAGATGGCGGGTCACCTCGGTGCCGTCCGCGTCACCACGCAGAACCTGCAGGTCGTCAAGACCGACAGCGAGCGTGGCCTGATCATGATCAAAGGCGCGGTCCCCGGTTCGAAGGGTGGCTGGGTCACCGTCAAGGATGCGGTCAAGAAACCGTTCCCCGAAAACGCGATCATCCCCGCTGCACTGAAGTCCGCTGCCGCTGCCGCCCACAAGGCTGCCGAGGAAGCTGCCGCTGCCGCTGCTGCCGAGGAAGAAGCTGCACGCGCCGCTGCTGCTGCCGAGCAGGCTGCCGCTGAGGAGGCCGCACTGGCCGCCGCTGCTGCCGAAACTCCGGCCACCGATGCCTCCGACGAAGGAGAAGCGAAATGAAACTCGACGTCATCAAGCTTGATGCCGGAAAGGCTGGCTCGGTAGAGCTGTCCGACGACATCTTCGGTCTGGAGCCGCGCGCGGACATCCTGCACCGCGTCGTTCGCTGGCAGCGCGCCAAGGCTCAGGCTGGCACGCACTCCACGCTCGGCAAGTCGGACGTGTCTTACTCGACGAAGAAGATCTACAAGCAAAAGGGCACCGGCGGCGCACGTCACGGCTCCCGCAAGGCTCCGACCTTCCGTCACGGTGGTACCTACAAGGGTCCGACCCCGCGCAGCCACGCCCACGACCTGCCGAAGAAATTCCGGGCTCTGGGTCTGCGTCATGCGCTGTCCTCGAAGGCTGCGACCGGCAACCTGATCGTTCTCGAAGACGTGAACCTCACGGAAGCCAAGACGGGTGCGCTGGCCAAGACCGTGAAGGAACTGGGCTGGAAACGTGTCCTGATCATCGACGGCGCCGACCTGAACGACAACTTCGTGAAGGCCGCCCGCAACATCGAAGGCGTCGACATCCTGCCGACCATCGGTGCAAACGTCTATGATATCCTGAAGCGTGACACGCTCGTGATCACCAAAGCGGGTATCGAAGCGCTGGAGGCTCGCCTGAAATGAGCGTGAAACCGGAACACTACGACATCATCAAGAAACCGATCATCACCGAAAAGGCGACCTTGGCTTCGGAAGCCAACGCAGTCGTCTTCCAGGTGGCGATGGATTCGACCAAGCCGCAGATCAAGGAAGCCGTCGAGGCTGTCTTTGGCGTGAAGGTGAAAGCCGTCAACACGACGATCACCAAAGGCAAGGTCAAGCGCTTCCGCGGCCGTCCCGGCGTGCGCAGCGACAAGAAAAAAGCTTACGTGACCCTCGAAGAGGGAAACACTATCGACGTCTCCACCGGACTCTGATAGAAGCGCCAAATTCTCGCGGCCCCGGATTCGTCCGGGGCCGCGGAATTTTACGAACCGGGGATCTTCGGAGCCCTTCACCGGACCTGCACCATAAGGTCCCTAGCTGTACGGAAGACAGAAAGCATGGCACTCAAGTCGTATAAGCCGACGACGCCTGGCCAGCGTGGGCTGGTTCTGATCGACCGTTCGGAGCTGTGGAAAGGACGCCCCGTCAAAGCCCTCACCGAGGGTCTGACGAAGACGGGCGGCCGGAACAACACCGGACGCGTTACGATGTGGCATCACGGCGGTGGGGCGAAACGCCTCTATCGCATCGTCGATTTCAAGCGTCGCAAATTCGATATCGCGGCTGTCGTGGAACGGATCGAATATGACCCGAACCGCACCGCGTTCATCGCCCTGATCAAATATGAAGATGGCGAGCTGGCCTATATCCTGGCCCCGCAGCGTCTTGCAGTCGGTGACACCGTCATCGCTGGCACCAAGACCGACGTGAAGCCCGGCAACGCGATGCCCTTCTCGGGCATGCCGATCGGTACCATCGTCCACAACGTCGAGATGAAGCCCGGCAAGGGCGGCCAGATCGCACGCGCCGCAGGCACCTACGCCCAGTTCGTGGGTCGTGACGGTGGCTACGCCCAGATCCGCCTGTCCTCGGGCGAGCTGCGCATGGTCCGTCAGGAATGCATGGCGACCGTTGGCGCGGTTTCGAACGCCGACCACTCGAACCAGAACTTCGGTAAAGCCGGACGTATGCGTCACAAGGGCGTTCGCCCGACTGTCCGCGGCGTCGCGATGAACCCGATCGACCACCCGCATGGTGGTGGTGAAGGCCGGACTTCGGGCGGTCGTCACCCGGTTACTCCGTGGGGCAAAGGCACCAAGGGCAACCGCACCCGCAAGAACAAGACCACGGACAAGTATATCGTCCGCTCGCGTCACTTGAAGAAAGGGCGTTAATCCATGTCGCGTTCCGTCTGGAAAGGCCCGTTTGTCGACGCCTACGTCCTGAAGAAGGCCGAGAAGTCGCGCGAGTCGGGCAAAAACGAAGTGATCAAGATCTGGTCGCGTCGCTCCACCATCCTGCCGCAGTTCGTGGGCCTCACGTTCGGCGTCTACAACGGCAAGAAACACGTCCCGGTGGCCATCACCGAGGAGATGATCGGCCAGAAGTTCGGTGAGTATTCGCCGACGCGGACCTACTACGGTCACGCAGCCGACAAGAAAGCCAAGAGGAAGTAAGCCATGAGCAAGGAAAAGAATCCGCGCCGCGTGGCCGACAACGAGGCAATGGCCAAGCTGAAGATGCTGCGCACCTCGCCGCAGAAGCTGAACCTGGTTGCTGCCCTGATCCGTGGCAAGAAAGTCGACAAGGCCATCGCCGATCTGACCTTCTCGAAGAAGCGCATCAGCCATGACGTGCTGAAGTGCCTTCAGTCGGCCATTGCCAACGCCGAGAACAACCATGGCCTGGACGTCGACCAGCTGGTCGTCGCAGAAGCCTATTGCGGCAAGAACCTGACGCTGAAGCGTGGTCGCCCGCGTGCGCGCGGCCGGTTCGGCAAGATCATGAAGCCCTTCAGCGAACTGACCATCACGGTGCGTCAGAAAGGGGAGACTGCGTAATGGGTCAGAAGGTAAACCCCATCGGGATGCGTCTTCAGGTAAACCGGACCTGGGACAGCCGCTGGTATGCCGATTCGAAAGATTACGGCAACCTGCTGCTGGAAGACCTGAAGATCCGCGAGTTTGTCCATAAAGAGGTCAAGCAAGCCGGCATCTCCAAGGTGATCATCGAGCGTCCGCACAAGAAGTGCCGCGTCACGATCCACGCTGCCCGTCCCGGTGTCATCATCGGGAAGAAAGGCGCCGACATCGAGACGCTTCGCAAGAAGCTGACCCAGTTCACGGCGTCGGAACTGCACCTGAACATCGTCGAAGTCCGCAAGCCCGAGCTTGACGCTCAGCTGGTGGCCGAGTCGATCGCCCAGCAAATGGAGCGCCGGGTGTCCTTCCGTCGCGCCATGAAGCGTGGCGTGCAGAACGCTATGCGCATCGGTGCTCTGGGCATTCGTGTGAACGTCGCGGGACGTCTTGGCGGCGCCGAGATCGCACGGACCGAGTGGTATCGCGAAGGCCGGGTTCCGCTGCACACGCTGCGCGCGGATATCGACTACGCGACCGAAGAAGCGACGACCCCCTATGGGATCATCGGCGTGAAAGTGTGGATCTTCAAAGGTGAAATCCTGGAGCACGATCCGCAGGCCCACGACCGTCGTCACGCAGAAGCCCAGGAGGGTGCCGCACCGCGTCCCCGCCGCGAGCGCGCGTAAGGAGCACGAGAGATGCTGCAACCGAAACGGACCAAGTTCCGCAAACAGCACAAGGGCCGCATTCACGGCGAAGCCAAAGGCGGCTTCCTGCTGAACTTCGGCACCTTCGCTCTGAAGGCCACCGAGCCGGAGCGTGTGACGGCACGTCAGATCGAAGCGGCCCGCCGCGCGATCACCCGTCACATGAAACGTCAGGGTCGTGTCTGGATCCGCATCTTCCCGGATGTCCCGGTTTCGTCGAAACCGACCGAAGTCCGGATGGGTAAGGGTAAAGGCTCCGTCGATTACTGGGCGGCCAAGGTAAAACCGGGCCGGATCATGTTCGAGATTGACGGCGTGGCCGAATCTGTGGCAAGAGAAGCGCTGCGTCTTGGCGCGATGAAGCTGCCGGTTACCACCCGCGTCGTCGCTCGCGAAGACTGGTAAGAATTCCCGGACCCCCGGCGCTTTACGCCGGGGGTTCGGATTTTATTAACCCACCAGGCATGGGGTCACCCGACAAGGGGCCTTCTGGTGAGATGGAAAGGATAGGACGCATGTCCGCCAAGGAATTCACGGCGAAAACGCCGGATCAGCTGCGCGACCAGCTCGTGGCGCTGAAGAAGGAAGCCTTCAACCTGCGCTTCCAGCAGGCCACCGGCCAGCTCGAGAACACCGCCCGCATGCGCGCCGTCCGTCGTGACGTTGCCCGCATCAAGACGGTTCTGAACCAGAAAGCCGCTGAAGCGGCGGCGAACTGAGGATCTGACGAATGCCCAAACGTATCCTGCAAGGCACCGTGACCTCGGACAAGAACGAACAGACCATCACGGTTCTGGTCGAGCGTCGCTTCAAGCACCCGCTTCTGAAGAAGACCGTGCGTCTTTCGAAGAAATACCGCGCCCATGACGCGGAGAACAAATTCAAGGTCGGCGACTCGGTTCGTATCGAGGAATGTGCGCCGATCTCGAAGACGAAACGCTGGACCGTCGTGATCGAAGCTTCGGCTTGATCGGTCCAGACTTTACGAAACCCTGGGGGTGGTACGCCGCTCCCCAAAGGTCGGGAGAACCTAAATGATCCAGATGCAGACCAATCTGGATGTAGCTGACAACTCCGGCGCTCGCCGGGTTCAGTGCATCAAGGTCCTGGGTGGTTCGCACCGCCGGTATGCCTCCGTTGGCGACATCATCGTGGTGTCGGTCAAGGAAGCCATTCCGCGCGGCCGCGTGAAGAAAGGTGACGTCCGCAAGGCCGTCGTCGTTCGCACCGCCAAGGAAGTCCGCCGTGAAGACGGCACGTCGATCCGTTTTGACCGCAATGCTGCCGTCATCCTGAACAACCAGGGTGAACCGGTCGGCACGCGTATCTTCGGGCCGGTCGTGCGCGAGCTGCGTGCAAAGAACTTCATGAAAATCATTTCGCTGGCGCCGGAGGTGCTCTGATGGCTGCGAAACTCAAAAAAGGCGATGAAGTCGTCGTTCTGACCGGCAAGGACAAGGGCAAGAAAGGGACGATCTCGTCCGTTGCACCCTCGGCCAACAAAGCCGTCGTCGAAGGCATCAACATCGCGATCCGTCACACCAAGCAGTCCCAGGGCTCGCAAGGCGGTCGCATCCCGAAAGCGATGCCGATCGACCTGTCGAACCTCGCGCTGCTGGACAAGAACGGCAAGGCAACCCGCGTCGGCTTCCGTATCGAAGGCGACAAGAAGGTCCGCTTCGCCAAGACGACCGGGGAGGCGATCTGATGCTGGATCAAGCCAACTACGCACCGCGCTACAAGACGCTGTACAAGGACACGATCCGTCCCGCTCTGAAGTCGGAATTCGGCTACAAGAACGACATGCAGCTTCCGCGTCTGGACAAGATCGTCCTGAACATGGGCGTCGGCGAAGCCGTCAAGGACACCAAGAAGGTGAAAGCCGCAGCTGAAGAGCTGTCGCTGATCGCCGGCCAGAAGGCTGTCATCACGCATGCCAAGAAGTCGATCGCCGGCTTCCGCGTTCGTGAAGAAATGCCGCTTGGCTGCAAGGTGACCCTGCGCGGCGACCGGATGTATGAATTCCTCGACCGTCTGATCACCATCGCGCTGCCCCGCGTCCGCGACTTCCGCGGCGTGAAAGGCAATTCGTTCGACGGCCGTGGCAACTATGCCATGGGCCTGAAAGAGCAGATCGTGTTCCCCGAGATCAACTTCGACAAGGTCGACGAGATCCTCGGCATGGACATCATCATCTGCACGACGGCGAAGACGGATGCCGAAGCGAAGGCCCTGTTGAAGCATTTCAACATGCCCTTCATCGGCGAAACGCGCGAGGGATAAGATATGGCCAAGAAATCCATGGTTGAACGTGAGGTCAAGCGCGCCAAGCTGGTGAAACAGCACGCTGCGAAACGCGCCGCCCTCAAGGAAATCACCAAGAACGCAGATCTGCCGATGGAAGAGCGCTTCAAGGCGCAGCTGAAACTGGCCGGACTGCCCCGCAACTCGTCCGCGACCCGGCTGCACAACCGCTGCCAGCTCACGGGCCGTCCGCACGCTTACTACCGTAAGCTCAAACTCTCGCGGATCATGCTGCGTGAACTGGCCTCGTTCGGCCAGATCCCGGGCATGGTCAAGTCCAGCTGGTAAGGAGGACCGCATATGTCTGTGAACGATCCTCTTGGCGATATGCTGACCCGCATCCGCAACGCACAGCTGCGTGGCAAGTCGACGGTTTCGACCCCGGCTTCCAAGCTGCGCGCTTGGGTGCTGGACGTGCTGCTGGATGAAGGTTACATCCGCGGCTATGAAAAGAACGAGACCGAAAACGGTCAGGGCGAGCTGGTCATCAGCCTGAAGTACTTCGAGGGCACCCCGGTGATCCGCGAAGTGAAACGCGTGTCCAAACCGGGCCGCCGCGTTTACATGGCGACGAAAGATCTGCCCTCGGTCCGCAACGGCCTTGGCGTTTCCATCATCTCCACGCCGAAAGGCGTCATGTCCGATGCAGCTGCACGGTCCGCCAACGTTGGCGGCGAAGTGCTCTGCACCGTGTTCTAAGGAGGGGTTAGATGTCTCGTATCGGCAAAAAACCCGTTGAACTGCCCAAGGGCGTTTCGGCTGCCCTCAGCGGTCAGACCGTCGAAGTGAAGGGCCCGAAAGGGACCCGTAGCTTCACGGCGACCGATGATGTCACGCTGAAACTGGAAGACAACGTGGTCACCGTCACGCCGCGCGGCACGTCCAAACGGGCGCGCCAGCAGTGGGGCATGGTCCGCAGCCAGGTCGAGAACCTGGTGACGGGCGTGACCACGGGCTTCAAGAAAGAGCTGGAAATCCAAGGCGTGGGTTACCGCGCCGCGATGGCCGGCAACGTTCTGAAGCTGTCCCTCGGCTACTCGCACGAAGTCAACTTCGCCGTTCCGGCGGGCGTCACCGTGACGGCCCCGAAACAGACTGAAATCGTTGTGGAAGGCATCGACCAACAGCTCGTTGGTCAGGTTGCAGCGAACATCCGCGACTGGAAACGCCCCGAGCCCTATAAAGGCAAAGGCATCCGGTACAAGGACGAGTTCATCTTCCGCAAGGAAGGCAAGAAGAAGTAAGGGGCGCGAAAATGGCTTTGAACAAACGAGAGCTGTTCCAGAAGCGCCGCCTGCGCGTGCGGAACAAAATCAAGGCGATGGCCAACGGACGTGCGCGTCTGTCGGTCCACCGCTCCAGCAAGAACATCAGCGTCCAGCTGATCGACGACGTCAACGGCGTGACGCTTGCCGCTGCCTCGACCCTGGAAAAGGATCTGGGCTTCTTCGGCAAGAACAACATCGAAGCGTCGACCGCGGTGGGCAAGGCGATCGCCGAGCGTGCCAAGGCAGCTGGCATCGAAGAATGCTACTTCGATCGTGGTGGTTTCCTCTTTCACGGCAAGATCAAGGCTTTGGCCGAGGCTGCCCGTGAAGGCGGTCTGAAGTTCTAAGGAGACGATTATGGCAGAACGTGAGAACCGCCGGGAACGTCGCGACGACCGTCGCGAGGAGACCCCGGAATTCGCCGATCGTCTCGTGGCGATCAACCGTGTTTCGAAAACCGTGAAAGGTGGTAAGCGCTTCGGCTTTGCCGCACTCGTGGTTGTCGGCGACCAGCGTGGCCGCGTGGGCTTCGGCAAGGGCAAGGCGAAAGAAGTGCCCGAGGCGATCCGCAAGGCGACCGAGCAGGCGAAACGCCAGATGATCCGCGTCGCCCTGCGCGACGGCCGGACGCTGCACCATGACACCAACGGCCGCCACGGTGCGGGCAAGGTCATCATGCGTGCTGCGGTTCCGGGTACCGGGATCATCGCCGGTGGTCCGATGCGTGCCGTCTTCGAAATGCTGGGCGTCCAGGACGTCGTTGCAAAATCGATGGGCTCGCAGAACCCCTACAACATGATCCGCGCGACGATCGACGGTCTGAAGCAGGAATCCTCCCCCCGTATGGTCGCGAACCGTCGCGGCAAGAAGGTGGCGGACATCCTGAAGAAGCCTGAAGCCGAAGTCGCGGAAGCGTAAGGAGCAGGACCATGGCAAAGAAAACCATCGTCGTGAAGCAGGTGGCCTCGGCCGCCCGCCGCCCCGCGATCCAGACCGCGACCCTGAAAGGTCTTGGCCTGAACAAGATGAACCGCACGCGCGAGTTGGAAGATACGCCTTCCGTTCGCGGCATGGTCAACAAGATCTCGCATCTTGTTCAGATCATCGAAGAGCGCGGCTGATCCAAGCTGACATCGAAAAGAGCGCCCCGGTTTTTCCGGGGCGTTTTTCTTTGCCAACCACCAATCAGATGAATTGCAGTGCCATCCGTCCGGCCAGAAGGGCGATGACGCCGCCCGCCGCGATCTGCGCCGTGACCGCGGCCCGTCCGCCATTGCCTGCCAGTCGTCGCATCGTGCTGCCGCCGCCGATGGCCAATGTGTTGAAAGCCGCCGTGCCAAGCCCCATTGCGATGACAGCAAGCACGCCCTGCCAGACGATCCCGAAACGCCAGGCGATGACCAGAAGGAACAACGCCCCCGAACAGGGCCGGATCGCGATGCTTCCGATCAACGCCAGCGCGGCAGCGGGCGAGCGTGCGCGTGCGACCTCCTCCGGGGTGGGGCCGTGATGGTGGCCGCAGCCGCAGCCGTGGGGATGCGCCTCGACCCGCGCGGCGCGCAGGCCCCGCAGCATCATGACCAGCCCGATCGCCGCAATCGCGGCATAGCTCGCCGCCGCCAATACACCTTCGGCCAGTGAAATGGCGTGCTGGGACGTAAGCGACAGCAGTTTCACCCCGACCGCGACCAACAGGATCGCCATCGCGGACTGCGCGAGGCTTGCCGCCAGCCCGATCGCGACCATCCGGCGCATCGGCACCAGACCGGTGGCCGCAGCCCCGCCCAGCAGCAGCTTCCCATGACCCGGACCAAGCGCGTGGACAAAGCCGTATCCCGCGCTCATCGCGCAAAGGGTGATCAGCGCCAGCCCATCACCCCCGCGGATCGACTGAAGCGCACCGGCCATCGCGTTCTGGAACTCGCGCTGCCGCTCGGTCGCCCAAACAAACGCGGCGGTGCCATGATCGCCGCGCGACAGCAGGAACGCGCCAAGGATCAGCGCGGCTGCGGCAAGAATCACTCGCATCGCAGCACGACCTCGTCGGCGAAGCGGGCACCGACATTCGGATCGTCGGGGATATCCTCTTGCGACAGTTGCAGAAGCTGGTCCTGCAACTCGCGGGTCTGGGCATCGGCGACGAAGGGGATCAGCTTGGCCTCGCACCCATCGGGCGCATCCAGCATCAAAGGCGCGCCCGGAATGTCATAGGCGTAATAGTAGAACGGGTCATACAGCTTCAGGCTCGCCCCCAGCCCCTTGGCGGGGATAGGCGCGGGCAGGTCCAGATCGAAGCTGACTTCGACCGCGTCGCCGACCATTCGCGCAGCGCCGTTTTTGGGCTGCGACAGCGCCTTCTTCGCGCCGTTCACCCAAAGGTAGGTGTCGCCCTCATATCCCGGCTCCCACACGGTTTCGCCCCGGACGATCTCGGCCATGTCGGCATCATCCAGCGCCCCGTCGCCGTCCTGGTCGAGGTTGAGCTGGTCGTAAAGCAGCAGCGTGGTGAAGGCGTCGTATTGCCAGACGATGCGGATGCCGGTCAGCGCGCCATCGGCGAATCGAAAGCCGCCGGTGGCATCGACGAAGACATGCGGGTGCGCCTCGGCCCGAAGGGGGATCGCCAGCAGCAGGAGGAATAGGATCTTACGCATGGCCTCGGCGTAACCGAGCCGGACCGTCCCGTGCAAGTCAGATCACCGCGAGCGTGCGCGCGGCAGGGTCAGCGTCGCGGCCAGCCCCGGCCCGGCCGACAGGTCCAGCTGCCCCTCATAGACTTGCACCAGATCGGCCACGATGGCGAGGCCGAGGCCGCTGCCCGGCACGGCCTCGTCCAGCCGCGCCCCACGCGACAGCGCCGCGGCAAGATCGTCCTGCGCGATCCCCGGTCCATCGTCACGCACCGTCAGGTGCAGAAGCGCGCCGTCCATGCGCCCCGTGACCTCGATCCGCGAAGCTGCCCATTTCACCGCGTTCTCCAGCAGGTTGCCCAGCATCTCCTCCAGATCCTCGCGTTCTCCGGCGAAGACCAGCGGCGGCAGATCGCGCGTCAGCGTCAGGTGCTCCATGTCGCGGTCCAGCACCTGAAGCAGATCGTCCAGAACCGCATCCACCGGGGTCGTCTGGCCAAGGCTGCGCCCTTGCCCGGCAGTCCGCGCCCGTTTCAGGTGCCAGCGAAGGGTCCTGTCCATCCGCGCGATCAGGTCCGGGTCGGCCCCGCCATTCGCCAGCGCGGCCAGCGGGGTTTTCAGCGCATGGGCAAGGTTGCCGACATGGGCGCGGGCGCGGGCGATGACGGATCGGTTCTCCTCGATCAGGCGGTTCATCTCGTGGGCCAGCGGGCGCAGTTCGGCCGTTTCCGGAATGGGCAGGCTGTCGATCCGGCCCGCGCGCACAGCCTCGATCGACCCGCGCAGGCGGTTCAACGTTCGCAGGCCCAGCGTGACGCCGATGACAGAGGCGGCGACCAGACCGAACCCCAGCACTGCAAGCGCCAAGGCAAGCGGGCGGGTGATGCGCGCAATCTCGCGCGCGAGGACCGATTCCGGCATCGCCACGGTCAGGGTCAGCGGCGCACCATCGCCGGGGGCGGTGAAGCCCACCGCCTTGCGCGACAGCTCCGCTCCATCCGGGCCCATGGCCGCACCCAGCGGCCCAAGGTCGGAGGTCCAGAGCGAATCCGACTTCGCAACCACTTCCGAGCCGTCAGCGATCTGCCAATACCAACCCGACAGCGGCGTATCGAACCGCGGATCGCCCGCGCCCGCCACCGCCAGCACATCGCCGCGCCATTCCGCGCCGCCCATGACGGATTCGGCCACCGCGTCCAGTTCCGCGCCGAAGCGTCCGGTCACGAAATCGCGCAGAAGGGCGGCGATGAACATCCATGCCAGAACCAGCGCAACCGCCGTCCACAGCGCGGAAAACGCCAGCAGCCGCCCCCGCAGCGAATTCATGCAGGTTCCACCGACAAAAGCCGGTATCCCTCGCCGCGCAGGGTTTCGACCCGCCATGCCCCGATCTTGCGGCGCAGGCGCCCGATCACCACCTCCAACGATTTGAAATCGCGGTCGGCTGCGGCGTCATACATGTGCTCGGACAGTTCCGTGCGGCTGACCACGCGGCCCCGGTGCAGCACCATATAACGCAGCAGCCGCGTCTCGAACGGGGTCAGGCGCAGAGGCATCTCGTTCAGCGTCAACAGCCCGGTCTGCGTATCCAGCTTCAGCGCGCCCGCAGCGACGACGTTCTGTGCATGCCCGGCGGCGCGGCGCACCAGCGTCTGGGCGCGCATCACCACTTCCTCCATGCGGAAGGGTTTCAACACGTAATCGTCGGCTCCGGCGCGAAAGCCGCGCACCTTGTCGGCCCATTCGCCCCGTGCCGTCAGGATCAGCACCGGCAGCACCAGCCCCGCGCTGCGCCAGCGGGTCAGAACCTCGATCCCGTCAAGGCGCGGCAGGCCAAGATCCAGCACCGCCACGTCATAGCTTTCGGTCGCGCCCAGATATTCGCCCTGTTCCCCATCGGCGGCGGTGTCGGTGACGAACCCCGCATCGGCGAATGCGGCGGCGATCTGACCGCGAAGGGTCGCGTCATCCTCGACGATCAGCGCCTTCATGGCAGGATGCGCGCTTCGGTCTGACCGACGCCGTCCACCAGCAGGAACCGTCCCGTCGCGGCATCAAGCCGGATGCGCAGCACATTGCCCTGCGGCGTCAGCCAGCGGAAGTCATAGACGGGGCGATCGTCATCCTCGGTCAGTTCGGCGGCGATCATGCGGCCCTCGTATCGGCCCGCGACCACCGACAGCGCCCGGTCGATGGGCAAGGCATGTTCGGCCAACCGCGCCGGATCGTCATGGGCGTGGGCGGGCAATGCAAGGAACAGGGCAAGAAGTGTCGCGCGGATCATGGGGCTGTTATAGCCTGTATTTGCCAAACGGAAACCAAACGGGCCGTTGGCGCGGGGTTTGGCCGTGCCATGTCAAAGATGCTGCATGACCGATCACAGGAGATTCGCCATGAACAAGCTTTCGACCCTTCTTCTTTCCGCCGCCCTGCTGTCGCCGCTTGCGCTCCATGCCCAGACGGCGGAACTGACGGGCCGCGTCGCAGACGTCTTCGCCGATCAGTTCGTGCTGGAATCGAATGGCCAGCGCATCCTTGTCGAAGCGCCGGGGCAACTGCCCGCGCGGGGCGACATCGTGTCGGTGACCGGCACGCGGGATGGCGCGAACTTTGCCGCGACGGGCGTTCAGCAGGCCGCGAACGGCGTGTCCGCCGAGGAAACCACGCTGCCCGAGGATCTGCGCGACCTTGGCCTGACGAACATCCGTGACCGCATGGACGATGGCGAACGCCGCGTCGGCGGCCGCCTTGCCGATGGAAGCGAGATCCGCATCGAATACCACCGCGACGGACGTCTGGACGAGGTGGAGACGAGCCGCGACGGCGCCCTGCCGCCGCAATTCCTGACCCGCATCCTGCCTGCCGCGCTGATGGACAGCGCCGAATACAAGGGCATCGCCCGCGTGACCGAAGTGGACATCGACCGGGACGAAGTGAAGGTCGAAGGGTTTGCCGAAGACGGCGCAAAGATCGAGATCGAAGCCTCGCCCAATGGTGCGATCCACGGATACGAACGCAAGCTGGACCGCGACCGCCGGGCGATGAACGACGGCGCGGCGCGCGAACGTCTGGCGGCTCTGGGCTATGCCGATGCGGGGCGCATCCGCAGCGACGACGGCAAGCTGAACGTCGAGGCGACCAACCCGTTCGGCGAACGTGTCGAGCTGCGCCTTGACGAACAGGGCCGCGTCACGCGCGAACGCGCCGCCAATTAACAGCTGACGCCGGTGCCGCGCAGCGCGCAATAACCGTCGGGGTTCTTCGCCAGATATTGCTGGTGGTAATCCTCGGCGAAGAAGAAGGTGGGGGCGGGCAGGATTTCGGTCGTGACCGCCCCGTATCCCGCAGCCGCCAGCTTGCCTTCGAAGGCGGTGCGGCTGGCCTCGGCGGCTTCGGCCTGTTCGGGGCCATAGGTGTAGATGCCGGACCGATAGGTGGAGCCGACATCGTTCCCCTGCCGCATCCCCTGAGTCGGGTCGTGGTTTTCCCAGAACACGCGCAGCAGATCGTCGTAACTCACGACCTTCGGATCGTAAATCACCCGCACGACCTCGTTATGGCCGGTCATCTGCGTGCAGGTTTCCTTGTAGGTCGGGTTCGGCGTGTAACCGGCGGCAAAGCCCGCCATGGTCAGCCAGACGCCGGGGATCTGCCAGAACTTGCGCTCCACCCCCCAGAAACAGCCCATGCCGAACATCGCCTCCTCGAACCCTTCGGGCACGGGGGATTTCAGCGGGATGCCGGAGAGGAAATGCGTCTCGGCGGTGGGGATCGCGTTCGGGCGGCCGGGAAGGGCGTCTTCGGGGCGAACCATGTCGGTGGGGCGGGAAAAGAACATCTGGGTCCTCCTTGTTGCCGCAGATATAGGGACGGCGCGCGGTCAGAGGAAGGACTGCGGGTCGATGTCGATGGCAAGGCGCAGGTTGGTCGGCGGTTTGAGCTGCGCGACCCAATTGGCCACGGCCTGTTGGAAGGGCGTGCCCTTGTCCGCTTTGACCAGCAGGCGCACGCGGTGCCGCCCTCGGACGCGGGCGATGGGGGCGGGGGCGGGGCCGAAGACCTGCGCGCCGATGGCCCGGAGCGGCCCGTCTCGGCGGGCGAGTTCCGCGGCAAAGTCGAAGACCTGCGCGACATCGGGGTGCGACAGCACGATCCCGGCCATGCGGCCATAGGGGGGAACGCCCGCCATCCGCCGCTCGGTCGCCTCGGCGCGCCAGAAATCCTCCTCGTCGCCGGACAGGATGGCGCGGATGACCGGATGTTCCGGCTGGTGGGTCTGCAGCAGCGCGATGCCGGGCTTCTCCGCCCGCCCCGCGCGGCCCGCAACCTGCCGCATCAACTGGAACGTCCGTTCGGCGGCGCGCAGGTCGGACCCTTGCAGGCCAAGATCGGCGTCGATCACCCCGACCAGCGTCAGCAGCGGGAAGTTGTGACCCTTGGCCACGATCTGGGTGCCGATGATGATGTCCGCGCCCCCTTCGGCAATGGTGGCAATCGCCTCCTTCAGCGCGCGGGCCGATCCGAACAGATCCGAGGACAGGACTGACACGCGGGCATCGGGGAAACGCGCCGCAACCTCCTCGGCCAGCCGTTCGACGCCGGGGCCGACGGGGGCGAGCCGCCCTTCGACCTGACAGGAGGGGCAGGCGGTTGGCACCGGCTTCGTCGCGCCGCATTGATGGCAGACGAGCCGTTTCAGAAACCGGTGTTCGACCATCCGCGCATCGCAATCGTCGCAGCCGATCTGATGCCCGCAGGCGCGGCAGACCGTGACGGGGGCATAGCCACGACGGTTCAGAAACAAAAGCGACTGCTCGCCCGCAGCGATCCGTGCCTCTACCGCGCGGGCAAGGGTTTCCGAAATCCAGCGGTCCCCCGGCAGGCGCTCGGCCCGCATGTCGATGGCCCGCATCTCGGGCAGTTCCGCCGTGCCGAAGCGCGCGCCAAGGTCGATGCGGGCATATCGGCCCAGATCGGCATTCACCCACGTCTCCAGCGACGGCGTGGCCGAGGCGAGCACCACCCGCGCGCCGCAGATCGACGCCCGCAGCACCGCCATGTCGCGGGCGTTATACAGAACGCCTTCCTCCTGCTTGTAGGAGGTGTCGTGTTCCTCATCCACGACGATCAGGCCAAGCTCGCGGAAGGGCAGGAACAGGGCCGACCTCGCGCCGACGACAAGCTGCGCCTCGCCCTGGCTGACCATGCGCCACAGGCGGCGGCGTTCGGTCGATGTGACGCCGGAATGCCATTCGGCGGGGCGCGCGCCGAACCGCGCCTCGACCCGTTCGAGGAAGCCTGCGGTCAGCGCGATCTCGGGCAGCAGGACCAGCGCCTGACGACCCTGCCGCAAACATTCGGCGACGGCTTCAAGGTAAACTTCGGTCTTGCCCGATCCAGTGACACCTTTCAGCAGCGTCGTGCCGTAGCCGTCCATGTTCGCGCGGAGGGTATTGGCGGCGGCAAGCTGGGTGTCCGAAAGATCCTTGGACGGAAGGTCGGGGTTCAGGCGCGGATAGGGCAGATCGCGGGGGGCGTCTTCCTCGGCCAGAACGCCCGCCTTGACCAGCCCCTTGACCACGGCGGAACTGACGCCGGATTCGGCGCAAAGCTCGGCCAGTGTGACGGCGGCACCGTCGAAGACGTCCAGCGCATCCATGACGCGGGCGCGGGCGTCGGTCTGGCGATCCGGCTCGCGCCCGGTGGCGCGCAGGACGCGTCGGGTGGCGGGGCCGGCGCCAAGATCGGGCGCGCGGGTGGCAAGGCGCAGCATCGCGGGCAGGGGGGTCAGCGTGTAGTCGGCGGCACGCTGCAAAAACGCGCGCATCTCGTCCCGCAGCGGTTCGGCATCGAGGACGCGCGAGACGGAGCGGACGCGCGCGGGATCAAAGCCCCCCTCACCCGGTCCCCAGACACAGCCCAGCACGCGGCGGGGGCCCAGCGGGACCTCCACCAGATCGCCCGCGAAACAGCCGCCTTCGGGCGCCTTGTAATCCAGCGGGCGGCCCAGCGGTTCGGTCGTCAGCACGCCGACCAGATCGCCTTCATGGAACCGCACGCCGCATCCTTTCCTTGAGCCCATCATTGGGCTATTACACGCCCGAACGCCGGGGAAACACCCCCCTGAAGCCCCAGAGGATGGTCACATGAAATTCTTCGTCGATACCGCAGACGTCGCCGCGATTGCCGAACTCAACGATCTTGGCATGGTCGATGGCGTGACCACGAACCCGTCGCTGATCCTGAAATCGGGTCGCGACATTCTGGAAGTGACGAAAGAGATCTGCGGCATCGTCTCTGGCCCGGTCTCGGCCGAGGTCGTGGCGCTGAAAGCCGACGAGATGATCGCCGAGGGCCGCAAGCTGGCCGAGATCGCGCCGAACATCGCCGTGAAAGTGCCGCTGACCTGGGATGGCCTCAAGACCTGCAAGACGCTGTCGGATGACGGGTTCATGGTGAACGTGACGCTGTGCTTCAGCGCAAACCAGGCGCTGCTGGCGGCCAAGGCAGGCGCGACGTTCATCAGCCCGTTCATCGGGCGTCTGGACGATATCAACCTGGACGGGCTGGAGCTGATTCAGGACATCCGCACCGTCTATGACAATTACAGCTTCAAGACGCAGATCCTTGCGGCGTCGATCCGCACAGCCAACCACGTGTCGCAATGCGCGCTGATCGGGGCGGACGTGATGACCGCGCCGCCCGCCGTCATCAAGGGTCTTGCCAGCCACGTTCTGACCGACAAGGGGCTGGAGCAGTTCATGGCCGACTGGGCCAAGACCGGCCAGAAGATCATCTGACGCGAAACCGCGCGCCGAAGGCCCCCCATCCGGGGAGCACTTCGGCGCGCGGGCCATCTTGCGATGGCGGCACCACCCCTTACCCGGAGCTTGACGATGCCCACCTATACCGCCCTGACGACCCTGATGGGTCAGGACGAGGCCGAAGCCATCGCCGAGGCGCTGGAGCGGATGGAGCCGGAACCCACCGGCGTCGGCGTGTTCGAGATCGAGGACGACAGCGGGCTGTGGGAAGTGGGCGCCTATTTCCTCGAACAGCCCGACACAGTGACGCTGGAATTGCTGGCAACGGCGTTCGAGGCGAAGCCCTTCGCGATTTCCGAACTGCCCGAGGTGGACTGGGTCGCCCATGTGCGGCGCGAGTTGTCGCCCGTGGATGCGGGGCGGTTCTTCGTCTTCGGCAGCCATGACGCGGACAAGGTGCCCGAGGGCCGCGTGGCCTTGCAGATCGAGGCGACGGTGGCGTTCGGCACCGGGCATCACGGCACGACGCTGGGCTGCCTGAAGGCTCTGGACCGGCTGCTGGAGGCGGGGCATTCGTTCGAGAATGTCGCCGATATCGGCTGCGGCACGGCGGTTCTGGCGATGGCGGCGGCCAAGGAACTTCCGTCGGCACGCGTGCTGGCATCCGACATCGACGAGGTGGCGGTGGACGTGGCGCTGGCCAATACCGACATCAACGGTCTGTCGGGCCGCATCGCCTGTTACGAGGCGGCGGGCTTCGCCCATCCCGACATCCACGCGGCGGCCCCGTTCGATCTGATCTTTGCCAATATCCTGAAGGGCCCGCTGCTGGAACTTGCGCCCGACATGGCGGCGAATGCGAAGCCGGACGGAATCGTGATCCTGTCGGGGCTGCTGGTGGTGCAGGCCGAGGCGATCCTTTCGGCCTATCAGGCGCAGGGATTCGCGCTGATGCACCGCGAAGATCTGGGCGAATGGTCCGCGCTGACCCTTAGAAAGACTTAAGGGCCGGGGCGGTTTCCCGCTCGGCCCTTTCATCACGAGACGCTGCTTTAGGCCAGCGACCTTCAGATATTCACGATGTCGGCGCGGCAGAGGCCGATATCGTCCAGTTCGCGGTCCGACAGCTTGTTCAGGGCGCGGCGGGTGATGCGTGCATCGTTCCAGTCGCGGAGGCTGAGGACAAACGAGGTCAGGAAGGTCGGGATGGCGCCAGCGGGCGCCCGGCGGGTCGTGTCAACGAGGGCCATGGCTGTTACCTTTTTCAAACGGATCATTTTTGCAGCACCCTTGCTGCATGACAGCCAGATAAGCGGGCGCCATGCGAATGACAATCTGGCGGTTCGGTATGCCCGGAATGCAGGAATCGCATGGCTCTTCGTCATGAAATCGTCTTGTTTTACTGGGGTGTCGCGGTCGGTCCGCGAAGGGTCGCAAATCGCCCTCGCGCATTCGACGGGTGACAGATGTTCGCGCTTCGTGCTAACCCCCGGAAAAGACAAGGAGGCGGGATGCGCGTTTTGGGGATTGATCCGGGCCTGCGGAACATGGGCTGGGGAATCATCGACGTGTCCGGCGCGCGGCTGACGCATGTCGCGAACGGTATCTGCCATTCCGAATCGGGGTCCTTGGCGCAGCGTCTGATGTCGCTTCATGCGCAACTGACCGAGGTGCTGCTGCGATTTCAGCCGCAGGCGGCCGCGGTGGAGCATACATTCGTGAACAAGGACGCGGCAGGCACGCTGAAGCTGGGGCAGGCGCGGGGGATCGCGCTGCTGGTTCCGGCGCAGGCGGGGCTGGAGGTGGGCGAATACGCCCCGAATGCGGTGAAGAAGACGGTTGTGGGCGTGGGCCATGCGGCCAAGGTGCAGGTCGATCACATGGTGCGCCTGCATCTGCCGGGCGTGGTGATCGCGGGGCCGGATGCGGCGGATGCGCTGGCCGTCGCCATCTGCCATTCGCACCATGTGCAAAGCGCGGGGCGGCTTCAGGCGGCGGTGGAAAGGGCGAGCAGATGATCGGCAAGATTTCGGGGATTGTGGATTATCGCGCGGGGGATCACGTCCTGATCGATGTGCGCGGCGTGGGATACATGGTCTATGTTTCGGACCGGACGCTGGCTTCGCTGCCGGGGCCGGGCGAGGCGGTGGCGCTTTATACCGACATGCTGGTGCGCGAGGATCTGATGCAGCTGTTCGGGTTCCGCACGCTGTTGGAAAAGGAATGGCACAAGCTGCTGATGACGGTGCAGGGCGTGGGGGCCAAGGCGTCGATGGCGATCCTTGGGGCGCTTGGGGCCGAAGGGGTGGCGCGGGCCATCGCGCTTGGGGACGCGCGGTCGATCCAGGCGGCACAGGGGATCGGACCGAAGATCGCGCAGCGCGTGGTGCTGGAGCTGAAGGCCAAGGCGCCGTCGCTGATGGCGATGGGCGGTACGGCAGCGGTGATCGAGGACGACGCTCCCAAGCGCATCAAGGCCGGGCCGCCGTCCACCGCCGCGCATACGGCGGATGCCTTGTCGGCGCTGGCGAACCTTGGCTACGGCCCCGGCGATGCGGCATCGGCGGTGGCGCAGGCGCAGGCCGATCAGCCGCAGGCGGATGCGGCGATGCTGATCCGCCTTTCGCTCCGGCTTCTTGCGCCGAAACAATAGCGTCCCATATCCGGGAAAACGGAGGGTTTGATGGGTTACGTTCGCACAGCGATGCTTATG
Source organism: Falsirhodobacter xinxiangensis (assembly GCF_004959935.1). Taxonomy (GTDB): domain Bacteria; phylum Pseudomonadota; class Alphaproteobacteria; order Rhodobacterales; family Rhodobacteraceae; genus Falsirhodobacter; species Falsirhodobacter xinxiangensis. Next base: position 20,453 of record NZ_SMYN01000010.1, read on the forward strand.
GCCGCCATGACGGCGCTGTTCCTTGGGGTCGGCGCGCTGATCGGCGGGGCGAACGGGGCGCTGATCGCGCTGGTAATCGCGGTCGGGATGAACCTGTTCAGCTATTGGAACTCGGACAAGGTAGTGCTGCGCATGCACAACGCGCGGCAGGTCGATGCCCGCTCGGCGCCGGACCTCGTGAACCTCGTGGCGGGGCTGGCGCAGAACGCCGATATGCCGATGCCGAAGGTTTTCGTGATCGAAACAGATCAGCCCAACGCCTTCGCCACCGGGCGGAACCCCGAAAACGCCGCCGTCGCCGCGACGACCGGCCTGCTGCAACGTCTGAGCCGCGAGGAGATCGCGGCGGTCATGGCGCATGAACTGGCGCATATCAAGAACCGCGACACGCTCATTATGACGATCACCGCCAGCTTTGCCGGGGCGATTTCGTTCCTGGCCAATTTCGCGATGTTCTTCGGCAACCGCGAACGGACGGGCGGGATCGTCGGGCAGCTTGCGCTGATGATCCTTGCACCGATGGCCGCGGCCTTGGTGCAGATGGCGATCTCGCGTTCGCGCGAATACGAGGCGGACCGGATCGGCGCCGAAATCTGCCGCAACCCGATGTGGCTCGCCTCGGCCCTGCGCAAGATCGAGGCATTCGCCAAGGGCATCGACAATCACGCCGCCGAACGCAATCCGGCCACGGCGCATATGTTCATCATCAACCCGCTGCACGCCTTTGCGCATGACAAGCTGTTCTCGACCCACCCGAACACTGCCAACCGTATTGCGGCGCTGGAGAAGATGGCCGGGGCGCCGGTGCAGCGCCCTGCACCCTCCGTGGGACGTTCGGGGCCCTGGGGCTGAATCGGCGGGGTTGTATTCGCCCGTGCGTTCGGGGAATGTTCGCGCATGATGGAACCCGATCCCACCCTGCGTGCCGACCGCTTGCCCGAGGATGCCGACCGCGCCCTGCGCCCGCAGGCGCTGGAGGAGTTCGTGGGCCAGGCCGAGGCGCGCGCCAACCTGCGCGTCTTCATCGAATCGGCGCGGATGCGGGGCGAGGCGATGGACCACACCCTGTTCCACGGCCCGCCCGGTCTGGGCAAGACCACGCTGGCGCAGATCATGGCGCGCGAATTGGGCGTGGGGTTCCGCATGACCTCCGGCCCGGTGCTGGCCAAGGCCGGGGATCTTGCGGCGATCCTGACCAATCTTGAACCGCGCGACGTTCTGTTCATCGACGAGATCCACCGCCTGTCCCCCGTGGTTGAGGAGGTGCTGTATCCGGCGATGGAGGATTTTGCGCTGGACCTCGTGATCGGCGAGGGGCCGGCGGCGCGGACGGTGCGGATCGACCTGCAACCCTTCACGCTGGTAGGCGCGACGACCCGTCTGGGCCTGCTGACAACGCCCCTGCGCGACCGTTTTGGCATCCCGACGCGGCTGCAATTCTATACCGTGCCGGAGCTTGACCTGATCGTCGCCCGCGGGGCGCGGCTGCTCGGCATCTCCTCGGACCCCGAGGGCACGCTGGAGATTGCCCGCCGCGCGCGCGGAACGCCCCGGATCGCGGGCCGCCTTCTGCGCCGCGTCGTCGATTTCGCGCTGGTCGAGGGTGATGGCCGCCTGACGCAGCAGATTGCCGACACGGCCTTGCGCCGCCTTGGCGTGGATGATCTGGGGCTGGACGGCGCGGACCGGCGATACCTGATGCTGCTGGCAGAGAATTACGGCGGCGGGCCGGTGGGGGTGGAAACCATCGCCGCCGCCCTGTCCGAATCCCGTGATGCGGTCGAGGAAGTGATCGAGCCCTATCTGCTGCAGCAAGGCCTGCTGCAACGCACCCCGCGCGGGCGGATGCTGGCGCCGAAGGCGTGGCGGCACCTGGGGCTGGAGCCGCCGCGGCAAAGCGATCTTTTTGGCTGAGAGGACAATCATGACACCCGCCGAAGTCGAATCCCTATTCCGCCACCCAGAAGGTTATCGCTTCGCCCGCTGGGGCAGACCCGTGGTTCCCGTCGCCTTCGGCGTCTCGGACGAGACGTTGCGGGTGGTCAAGGGCGCGGTGGAGGCGGTCGTCGCCACGGCAGGGCACAAGATGGCCGATCACGACCCGGAACTGGGCGCGAACCTGATGATGTTCTTCTTTCGCGACTGGTCCGAACTGACCGAGGTGCCGAACCTTGAACGGCTGATCCCCGACATCGTGTCCTTTGCCAAGGGGCAGGCGAAGATCGGGGCAGGGGTGGCGCGCATCTTCCGCTTCGACGACGATGGCGCAATCAAGCTGTCGATCCTGTTCCTGCGCGTGGACGAGGCGGTGGCCGAAAGCTCGGCCCATCTGGTGATGCTGGATCAGGCGGCGCGGTCGATCCTGACATGGCAGCCCGAGGCGGTGCTGGTCGAAGGCGGGGCGCTGCGCCCCGATGTCGCATCGGTGCTGAAGGCCGCCTACGACCCGGTGCTTCCCGCCGCCGCCAATGACAATAGCCATGCGCTGAGGCTGGCGGCACGGCTGTGACGCACCGCTTCGCCTGCCGCGTCTATTACGAGGATACCGATCTTGGCGGCATCGTCTATTACGCCAACTACCTGAAGTTCATCGAGCGCGCGCGCAGCGAATGGGTGCGCGATCTTGGCATCGACCAGCTTGCGATGAAGGCGGCCGGCACCGTCTTTGCGGTTCGGCGCATCGAGGCGGATTACCTTTCCCCCGCGCGGTTCGACGATCTGCTGACGGTCGAGACGGCGGTGGTGGAACGCAGCCCGGCGCGGATCGTGCTGGATCAGACCGTGCTGCGAGACGGGCCGCTGTTCCGCGCCCGCGTCACGCTGGTCTGCATGGGCACCGGCGGGCGCCCGACCCGTCTTCCGCCCGTATTGCGTGATATGTGAGGCACTGTTTCGCCACATTACAGAGTTGTGTTGGCAAACCCCCTGCAAAACGGATAGATTCGCCGCTAAGAGGCCACGCAAACGGCCCCACTCAGACGAGCAGGCATATGGATACGCAAACCCTAGCTGCGGCGCAGGAGATCGACTTCTCCCTGCTCGCGCTTTTCGCACGCGCCACCTTCACGGTGAAGATCGTCATGATCATGCTGATGGTCATGTCCTTCTGGTCGTGGGCGATCATCGTTCAGAAACACATCGCCTTCAAACTGGCCAAGCGCGAGGCGTCGATCTTCGACCGCGCCTTCTGGTCGGGCGAACCGCTGGACGAGCTTTTCGAAAAGACCGGATCGCAACCCGATGGCGCATCCGAGAAGATCTTCGCCGCCGGGATGATGGAATGGCGTCGCAGCCACCGTCAGGATGGCGGGCTGATCGCAGGCGCGCAGGCGCGGATCGACCGGTCGATGGACGTGGCGATCGCCAAGGAATCGGAACGGCTGGGCGGGGGGCTGTCCTTCCTTGCCACGGTCGGCGCGACGGCTCCCTTCATCGGCCTGTTCGGCACGGTCTGGGGCATCAAGCATTCGTTCGAGCAGATCGCGATTTCCCAGAACACCAACCTTGCCGTCGTGGCACCGGGCATCGCCGAGGCGCTTCTGGCGACCGGCATCGGCCTTGTCGCGGCAATCCCGGCGGTGATCTTCTATAACAAGCTGAACGCCGACAACGAACGCATCCTTGGCGGATACGAGGCTTTCGCCGACGAATTCTCTACCATCCTCTCGCGCCAGCTGGACGCCTGATCCATGGGCGCTGGCGTTGCGAAAAAAGGCGGCGGGACCAGCCGCCGGGGACGTCGCCGCGCAGGCGGCGGCGCGATGGCCGACATCAACATCACCCCCTTCGTGGACGTGATGCTGGTGCTGCTGATCATCTTCATGGTGGCGGCCCCGATGCTGACGGTCGGCGTTCCGGTGGAGCTGCCCAACACCGCAGCCTCCGCCATGCCGACCGAGCAGGAGGAGCCGCTGGCGATCACCGTGACCGCCGATGGCCGCCTGATGCTTCAGAACTCCGAACTGGCCGAGGGCGAGCTGATCCCGAGGTTGACCGCCGTCGCGGCCGAGCGGACGTCGAAGAAGATCTTCCTGCGGGCCGATGGTGCCGTCCCCTATGAACGTGTGGCCCAGATCATGGGCGCGCTGAATGCGGGCGGGTTCAACAGCATTGGCCTCGTGACCGATACCGACGGGCCGACCTTCGGCGGGAACTGAGAATTGAGAACCGGCGTCATCATTTCCGGGATCGGCCACCTGCTGCTGATTCTCTGGGCCTTGCTCGGCGGGTTGTTCGCGCCGCGTCCGACGCCGCCGATTTCGGTGGCGGAGGTGTCGATCATGTCGAATGCCGAATTCGACGAGATGGTCGCCGCCGTGCCCGAAGCGCCCGCACAGCCCGAACCCGCCCCGCAGCCTCGCCCGCAGCCCGCGCCCGAACGGCCCGAGCCTGCACCGGAACCCGCGCCCACGCCCGAGCCGGAGCCGCTGCCGGAACCTGAACCTGCCCCGGTCGAAGCGCCCACCGTTGCGCCCGATCCGGTGCCCGAGGTGACCGAGGCGCCGCAACCCGTGCTGCCCCCCGCGCCGCAGGAGCAGCCCGTGCTGTCGCCGCAGAACAGCCCGCGCCCGCGCCCCGCGCCGCGCGTGGCTCCGACGCCTGCGCCGACGCCCGCCCCGAATGCTGAAATCGCGGAAACGCCGACCCCCGCCGTGACGCCCGAGCCGTCGGAAACCGTCACCGAGGAGGAGGAGCGCCCTGAGGCCGCCCCCGAGGAAGCGACGACCGAAGTCGTGACCGAGGCGACCGAGACGGAGGAAGCGCCGTCCCTTGCTCCCGCTGGCAGCCCGCGTCCGCGCGACCGCCCCGCACGTCCCGCCGCCGCGCCGGTGCAGGCCGAACGCCCGACTCAGCAGGCCGCCGCCGAAACACCGCGCCAACCTGCCCGCGAAACCCCGCGGACCGAGCAGCCCGCCAACAGCACCTCGGTCAACGATGCGCTGGCCGAAGCGATGGAAGAAGCGGCCGCCCCGACGCCCGCCGCGCCGTCCGGTCCTTCGGGTCCGCCGATGACCTCGGGCGAGAAGGACGCGTTGCGTGTTGCGGTCCAGCAATGCTGGAACGTCGGCTCGCTTTCGACCGAGGCGCTGCAAAGCACCGTGACCGTCGGCTTCAACGTGGCGCAGAACGGCGTGCCGGACAGCGGTTCGGTCAGGATGATCGGATACGAGGGCGGCAGCGATGCTGGTGCGCGTCAGGCCTATGAGGCCGCGCGCCGTGCCATCATCCGCTGCGGTGCCCAAGGGTTCCCGCTTCCGGCCGACAAATACGACCAGTGGAGCCAGATCGAGATCGTGTTCAACCCGGCCAACATGCGCGTGAAGTGACGCGCGCGGGCCGGGGCCTATAATTCACCGCAATGGAATGCCAGAGGACAGACCAATGTTCAGACCCCTCGCCACCGCGCTGACCATCGCGCTTACGCTGACAGGCGGCGTGGCCCTTGCCCAACAAGGGCCGCTGCGGATCGAGATCACCGAAGGCGTGATCGAACCGCTGCCCTTCGCCGCCCCCGGCTTCATCGCGGAAAACGGCGCGGCACAGCAATACGCCGCCGACATCACCCGCGTGATCGCCGCCGACCTTGCCGGAACGGGCCTGTTCCGCGAGATCCCGGCCAGCGCCCATATCAGCCGGGTGTCCAGCTTCGACGCGCCCATCGCCTATAACGACTGGAAGGCGATCAACGCGCAGGCGCTGATCACCGGGGCCGTCAGCGCCTCGGGCAACCAGATCGTCGTGAAGTTCCGCCTGTTCGACATCTTCTCGGGGCAACCCTTGGGCGAGGGGCTGCAATTCGCAGGCACCCCCGACACGTGGCGCCGCATGGCCCACAAGGTGGCCGATGCCGCATACAGCCGCATCACCGGCGAGACGGGCTATTTCGACAGCCGTGTCGTCTATGTGCAGGAAAGCGGACCGAAGGACGCACGCCAGAAGCGCGTCGCGGTCATGGATTACGACGGCGCGAACACCCAGTATCTGACGGATTCGTCGTCGCTGGTGCTGGCCCCGCGTTTTTCGCCGAACGGCAGCCAGATCCTGTTCACCTCCTATGCGTCGGGCTTCCCGCGCATTTACCTGATGAACATGCAGAACATGCAGGTCCGCGCGCTGGATGAACAGCCCGGCACGATGACCTTCGCGCCTCGTTTCGCGCCGGACGGGCGGACGGTGGTGTTCTCGCTCGAACAGGGCGGCAACTCCGACATCTATACGCTGGACACGCAATCGGGGCAGCGGCGGCAGTTGACCAACTCGCCGTCGATCGAAACCGCGCCCAGCTTCTCGCCCGATGGCAGCCAGATCGTGTTCGAAAGCGACCGTTCGGGCACTTCGCAGATCTATGTCATGTCGGCAGGTGGCGGCGAAGCGCGTCGGATTTCCTCGGGCGAGGGGCGTTACAACACCCCCGTCTGGTCGCCGCGCGGCGACATGATCGCCTTCACCAAGCAGAATGCGGGCCGGTTCCACATCGGCGTCATGCGCACAAACGGGTCCGAGGAACGTCTGCTGACCGCGTCCTTCCTTGACGAGGGTCCGACCTGGGCACCGAACGGGCGCGTGCTGATGTTCACCCGCGAAGGCGCGGGTGCAAGCGGTCAGGCTTCGCTATATTCCGTCGATATTTCGGGGCGCAACCTGAAGCAGGTGCCGACCAACGGTCCCGCATCCGACCCGGCGTGGTCGCCGCTGTTGCCCTGACAATATTGTGCCCCGCATTGCCGGGGCACTGAAAACTGCTATCGTGCGGCAAACGCACATCGAGAGGACAGTTCGATGACAATGATTTCCAAGGGGCTGCTGCTCGTTGCGGTGCTGGGACTTGCGGCTTGTAACAATCCGGGCCGGTTCGGTGCGGGCGGCGCTGGTGGCGCGGGTGCGGGCGGCCAATACGGGCAGGGCGGCTATGGCGCGGGCGGCATCGGCCAGTCGGGCCTTGGCGGGCCGAACGATCCGACCTCGACGGCCTATTTCCAGCAGACGCTGGGCGACCGGGTCTTCTTCTCCTATGACCAGTCGACCGTTGACGACGCCGCGCGCCAGACGCTGACGCAGCAGGCGCAGTGGCTGAACCAGAACCCGAACTATGCCATCATCATCGAAGGCCATGCCGACGAAAAGGGCACGCGCGAATACAACCTTGCGCTGGGCGCCCGTCGCGCGTCTTCGGCGCAGGACTTCCTGATCTCGCAAGGGGTCGCGCCCAGCCGGATGCGCACCGTGTCCTACGGCAAGGAACGCCCGGTTCAGGTCTGCTCGTCCGAGGATTGCTATGCCAAGAACCGCCGCGCCGTGACGGTTCTGTCGCAAGGCGCGGGGATGTAAGATGCGCCGGGTTCTGATCCTTGTGCTGGCGCTGTTGCCCGCGACTGCCTTCGCGCAGGATCGGGCCCAGTCGCTGGCCGACATCCGGGCAGAGCTGACGCAGCTGAATGCGCAGTTCAACAGCCTGAAATCCGAACTGGTGTCCTCGGGGGGGATTTCCTCGGGGGCGGCTGGCGGCTCGGCCCTGCAACGGCTGGACACGCTGGAACAGTCGCTGATGCGCCTGACCTCCAAGACCGAGGAGGTGGAGCTTCGCCTGAACCGCGTGGTTCAAGACGGCACCAACCGCATCGGCGATCTGGAATTCCGCGTGACCGAGCTGGAGGGCGGCGACATCGGCGCCATCCCGGAAACCGCCCCGCTGGGCGGCACGGCGGCACCGGCCGCCGCGCCTGCGCCTGCGCCAACCCCTGCGCCGTCTTCGGGCGGCAGCGACCTTGCCATGAACGAACAAGCGGACTTCGACCGGGCCAAGGGGGTGCTCGGTCAGGGTGACTTTCGCGCCGCCGCTGACCAGTTTGCGACCTTTGCCCAGACCTATACGGGTGGGCCCCTGACCTATGAGGCGCTGTATCTGCGGGGCGATGCGCTGACCCAACTGGGCGAGACGGCGAATGCCGCCCGCGCCTATCTGGACAGCTTCTCGCTTTCGCCGGACGGGGATCGCGCGCCGGACGCGCTTTACAAGCTGGGCGATGCGCTGGGCAAGCTGGGCCAGACGCAAGAGGCTTGCGTGACGCTGGCCGAGGTCGGCAACCGTTTTCCCGGCAAACCGGCAGCAGGGCAGGCGGCATCCGCGATGCAGGGCCTTGGCTGCAACTGAGGCGGAGTTTCTGAAAGGCCTGGGTCCGGTTCCGCCGGTCCTGGGCCTTGCCGTTTCCGGGGGCGGGGATTCGATGGCACTGCTGTCGCTGGCCTCGGGGCTTCGTTGCCATGCTGTGACGGTGGATCACGGGCTGCGCCCCGAAAGCCGGGCCGAGGCCGAGGCTGTCGCCCGCCATTGCGCCACCATCGGTATCCCGCACGACATTCTGCGCTGGCATTGGGACGGTGCGGGCAACCTTCAGGATGCCGCCCGACGGGGGCGTTATGCCCTGATCGCGGAATGGGCGATGGCGCGGGGTATCGGCACCGTCGCGCTGGGCCACACGCAGGACGACGTGGCCGAAACGTTCCTGATGCGCCTTGCGCGCGGTGCGGGGCTGGACGGGCTGTCGGCGATGCGGGGCGCGTGGTTCGACCGGATCGAGTGGCGCCGACCTTTGCTGGGGATGTCGCGCGCCGCCTTGCGGGATCACCTGAACGCCAAGGGCATCGCGTGGTTCGATGACCCCTCCAACGACAATCCGCGTTTCGACCGCGTTCGCGCCCGGCAGGCGATGGCGCATCTGCCGCTGGGCCTGACCGCAGGACGGCTGGCCGAGGTGGCGGGCCATCTGGCCGATGCGCGGGCGGCGCTGGATGCGGCGGTGCTGGCGACTGCACGGTCCCATGCGCGAATCGACGGTGGCGATGTGGACATCGACCCGGACCTGCCGCCCGAAATCCTGCGGCGGCTGGTGCTGCATGCGATGGCCTGGGTGGCGCCTGCGCCCTATGGCCCGCGCGGCGAGGCGCTGATGCGTGCCTTGGCCGCAAAGACCGCAACGCTGCATGGCTGCGTGCTGAAGCGGGGCAAGACCCTGCGCATCGCGCGCGAGGCGGCGGCGACGCCCGGCCCCTCGGGCAGCGTCTGGGACTGCTGGCGGATCGAAGGGCTGGCCCCCGGCCAGCAGGTTTCCGCGCTGGGCCAGGACATTGCCCTCTGCCCCCGCTGGCGCGAGTCGGGGCTGCCGCGCCGCAGCCTTCTTGCCTCGCCCGCCGTGCGCGAGGGGGGGCGGCTGGTTGCCGCACCCCTTGCCGGATTCGGCCCCGCCCTTGTGGTGCAGCATATTCCCCCGCCCGAGGCGTTCCATTCTTCGCCGTTATCGCATTGAACCCCCCGCGCGAATGACTATCTTGTGCGCGATATACCGCGTTATGGGAGACGACCTTTGGGGAACGCCAGAAACATCGCCTTTTGGGTTGTCCTGTTCCTGCTGGTTCTGGCGCTGTTCAACCTGTTCAGCGGCGGCACGGCGACGAATTCCTCGCGCACCATTTCCTATTCCGACTTCATCGAGCGGGTCGAGAACGATCAGGTCTCGTCGGTGACGCTGGATGGCGAACGGGTCATGTTCCGCGGCAGCGACGGGAACCAATACGTATCGATCAAGCCGGCGGGCGAGGAAGTCACCGACCGCCTGATCGCCAAGAACGTCGAGGTTCGGGCCGAACCGCAGGAGCAGTCGGGCTTCCTGTCGCTGATCTCGCTCTGGCTGCCGTTCCTCGTGCTGATCGGGATCTGGATCTTCTTCATGAACCGGATGCAGGGCGGCGGTAAGGGCGGGGCGATGGGCTTCGGCAAATCGCGCGCCAAACTGCTGACGGAAAAGCATGGCCGTGTGACCTTCGACGATGTCGCGGGCATCGACGAGGCGAAGGAGGAGCTGGAGGAGATCGTCGAGTTCCTGCGCAACCCGCAGAAATTCAGCCGTCTGGGCGGCAAGATCCCCAAGGGGGCGCTGCTGGTCGGCCCGCCCGGCACGGGTAAGACGCTGCTGGCGCGCGCGATTGCAGGCGAGGCGGGGGTGCCGTTCTTCACCATCTCGGGTTCCGATTTCGTCGAGATGTTCGTGGGGGTCGGTGCAAGCCGCGTCCGTGACATGTTCGAGCAGGCCAAGAAGAACGCGCCCTGCATCGTCTTCATCGACGAGATCGACGCGGTGGGCCGTGCGCGCGGCGTCGGCATCGGCGGCGGCAACGATGAACGCGAGCAGACCCTGAACCAGCTTCTGGTCGAAATGGACGGGTTCGAGGCGAACGAGGGTGTCATCATCGTCGCCGCGACCAACCGCAAGGACGTTCTGGACCCCGCGCTGCTGCGTCCGGGCCGCTTCGACCGCCAGATCCACGTGCCGAACCCCGACATCAAGGGGCGCGAGAAGATCCTCGGCGTCCATGCCCGCAAGGTGCCGCTGGGTCCGAACGTGGACCTGCGCCTGATTGCACGCGGCACGCCCGGATTCTCGGGTGCGGACTTGATGAACCTTGTCAACGAGGCGGCGCTGATGGCCGCCCGGGTCGGCCGCCGTTTCGTCACCATGGACGATTTCGAGAACGCCAAGGACAAGGTCATGATGGGGGCCGAGCGTCGGTCCATGGTCCTGACCGCCGACCAGAAAGAAAAGACGGCCTATCACGAGGCTGGTCACGCCATCGTCGGCATGGCGATGCCGAAATGCGATCCGGTGTATAAGGCCACCATCATCCCGCGCGGCGGTGCCCTCGGCATGGTCGTCAGCCTGCCCGAGATGGACCGGCTGAACATGCACAAGGACGAAGGCAAGCAGAAGATCGCGATGACCATGGCGGGCAAGGCCGCCGAGATCATCAAGTATGGCGAGGAGGGTGTCTCCTCGGGTCCGGCGGGCGACATTCAGCAAGCTTCGGCTTTGGCGCGGGCGATGGTCATGCGGTGGGGCATGTCGGACAGCGTCGGCAACATCGACTATGCCGAGGCGCATCAGGGCTATCAGGGTCAGACCGGCGGCTTCTCGGTTTCCGCGGAAACCAAGAACATGATCGAAGCCGAGGTGAAGCGTCTGATCGACGAGGGATACGAGACCGCCTATCGCATCCTGACCGAACAGACCGAACAGTTCGAACGTCTGGCCAAGGGGCTCCTGGAATACGAGACGCTGACCGGCAACCAGATCCGCAAGGTCATCGCGGGCGAGGCGCTGGACGACGATGACGACGGCGCGGACAAGCCTTCGGGCACCGGGTCGATCGCCGCGATCCCCAAGACGCGGCCCAAGCCTGCGGGCGACGGGTTGGCAGAGCCCTCGGCGTGACGGCAGCACCGACATGGAGCCCCGGAGCCTATTCAAGGTTCCGGGGCCTTCGCTTGCGCCCCGCGCTGGATTTGCTGGCGCAGGTGGGCGAATTGCCGGATGGCGGTATGATCGACCTTGGCTGCGGCGATGGCGCGGTGGCCGGTGCGCTGTCCACGCTGGGCCGTCCGCTGATCGGGGTGGACACTTCCGCGGAAATGCTGGCCGAGGCGCAGGGCTATGACCGTCTGGTCAAGGCAGATATCGCCGAATGGCAGCCGGATGCACCGCCTGCGCTGATCTTTTCCAACGCTGCGCTGCAATGGCTGGACGGGCACGAGACGCTTCTGCCGCGGCTTGCCGGGATGCTGGCACCGGGCGGCGTGTTGGCCGTGCAGATGCCCCGGCAGGAGGCGGCGCCTTCGCACCGGTTCATGCGGGATATTGCGTTGGCGATGTTCGCGGGCCGCTTCCTTAACGTGCCGGAGTTCCGCGTGCTGGCCGCGCAGGACTATGCCGCGATGCTGGCCCCCTTGGGCGAGGTGACGGCGTGGGAGACGGAATATGTTCAGCGCCTGGCGCCCGCTGAAGGGCACCCGGTGCGTCATTTCACGCAATCGACCGGGCTGATGCGCTTCACCTCGCGGATGGATGCGGGCGAGGTCGCGGATTACGTCGCCGCTTACGATAGCGCGCTGGCGGCAGCCTATCCTTTGCAAGAGGACGGATCGGTCCTGTTCCCGTTTCGCCGCTGTTTCTTCACCCTGCGATGCCCGCGCTGATCGCGACGACGTTCGCGGGCAGGATCGCGTGGCTGGGACTGGTGCGCGACCGCAAGGCGCTGGTGTCCGAGCCGGTGAAATCCTTGATCGCCAGTTTCGCTGGACCTGAAGGCGACGTGCATGCGGGAATGACCCGGTCTTCGTGCGTGCGCGTCGCGCAGCAATACAAACGCGGCACCCGGATCAGGAACACGCGGCAATTTTCGATCCTGTCGGCGTCCGAACTGCGGCGCATCGCGGCGGAGATGGGGCTGGAGCGGCTGGACCCTGCGCTTCTGGGCGCGACCGTGGTGATCGAAGGAATACCGGACCTGTCGCTGCTGCCGCCTTCGTCGCGGCTTCAGGCGGAAGGCGGCGCGACGCTGGTGGTCGACATGCAGAACCATCCCTGCACGTTGCCCGCCCGCGTGATCGAGGCGGCGCATCCGGGGCATGGCGAAGCGTTCAAACCCGCAGCGGCGGGTCTGCGCGGCATCACCGCATGGACAGAGGCCGAGGGGATGCTGCGGCTGGGCGCGCAGGTTCGCCTGCATCTTCCGGCGCAGCCTGCCTGGCCGCATCTGGACGCAAAACGCTGAACTGCCGTCGCCTTTCCCTCTCCACCTTCCGGGAAAGGGGGGGTAAAGAGGCGGCATCCAAGATGGGGGCGTCCTTATGGCTCAGGTGATCGACGGCAAGGCATTCGCGGCACGGGTGCGCGGACAGGTGGCGGAACATGTCGCGGGGCTGAAGGCGCGCGGGATCGTGCCCGGGCTGGCCGTGGTTCTGGTGGGCGAGGACCCGGCGTCGAACGTCTATGTCACCGCCAAGGGCAAGCAGACGGTCGAGGTCGGGATGGCCAGCTTCGAGCATCGCCTGCCTGCCGATACGCCCGAGGCGGAGCTTCTGGCGCTGATCGACCGGCTGAACGCGGATGCGGCGGTGCATGGCATTCTGGTGCAGTTGCCGCTTCCGGGCCACATGGATGCGGCCAAGGTCATCAACGCGCTGGACCCGGCCAAGGACGTGGACGGGTTTCATATCCTGAATGTCGGGCTTCTGGGCACTGGGCAGAAGGCGATGGTGCCCTGCACGCCGCTGGGATGCCTGATGATGTTGCGCGACCATCATGGCAGCCTTTCGGGGCTGAACGCGGTGGTGCTGGGGCGGTCGAACATCGTGGGTAAGCCGATGGCGCAGCTTCTGCTGGCCGAAAGCTGCACGGTGACGGTTGCGCATTCCCGCACGAAGGATCTGGAGGAGGTCTGCCGCCGTGCGGATATTCTCGTGGCGGCGGTCGGACGGCCCGAGATGGTCAAGGGCGACTGGATCAAGCCCGGCGCGACGGTGATCGACGTGGGCATCAACCGGATCGAGCGGGACGGGAAGATGCGGCTGGTGGGCGATGTGGACTTCGCCTTGGCATCAAGCGTGGCGGGGGCGATCACGCCTGTGCCGGGCGGGGTGGGGCCGATGACCATCGCCTGCCTGCTGGCCAATACGCTGACGGCCTGCTGCCGCGCGAACGGTCTGGCGGAGCCGGAGGGGCTGACCCCGTAAGGGGGGGCGCCTGCCCCTCACGCCCCCATCCGGGGACATTCGGCGCAGGCGGCTGCCGCGCGTCAGACCGGGATGGCGAAAGTGCGTTTGCCGGTCAGGATCGCAAGCGCACCGGGGGCCATGAGACGAGCGAGGGCCGGATCGTGGCACCACAGACCGCCGGTGTAGGTGCCGTAGGCCGGCAGGATCAGGTGCCGCGCATCCAGCAGGAAACAGGGCCGCGCCGTGCCGCCAAGACGCGCCTTTGGGTGGTAGTGGCCGCTGACCTCGTGCCCACCTGCCGCAATGTGGCGGAAGGTCAGCGGGCCGATCACGAGCTCGGCCAGATGCGCGCCGCCAAGGCCCATCGGCGCGGGGTCGTGGTTGCCCAGTATCCATATCCAGTCGCGCCCCGCCATCAGCCGCAGAAGCCAGAGGCGTTCGGATTCGCCAAGGACCGCCTCGGCATCGTCGAAACTATCGCCAAGGCAGATGACGCGGGTGGCGCCGGTGGTCTCCAGATCGGCGTCGAGACGGGTGAGCGTGTCCTGAGCCTCGTAGGGTGGCAACAGCGCGCCGCCGCGGCGGGCGAGGCGTTCGGATTTGCCGAGGTGCAGGTCCGACACGCATAAAATCCCCCTGTCCGGCCACCAGAGCGCACCCGAGGGCAGGGCGACCAGTGCCGCTCCGGCAAGGGTGAAGGGGTGGTTCATGCCAGCCCCGCCGCGATCATCAGCCGCTCGGCCTCGGCCTCCATCAGCCGTTCGCGCGCGGCGCCCATGACGGGGACGCGGCCCATTTCCAGCATCAGCGGCGCGGCCAGCGGGGTGACACGTTCGCGGCGGACAAGGTCGATGCCGTGGTTGCGCTCCAGCATCTCCTCGATCCGGCTGAAATCGACGAGGCCGCGTTCCGCCTCCTCGCGCGTGACCTGCATCATCAGGTGGTCCGGGTCATAGCGCAGCAGCGTGTCATAAAGGATGTCGGAGGAGAACGTCGCCTGCCGCCCGGTCTTGCGCCGCCCCTGATGCGCGCGCTCGATCAGGCCCGCGATCACGGCGGAATTGCGAAAGGTGCGTTTCATCACCGCATTGCCGCGCAGCCATGTGTCCAGCCCGTCGCGCAGCCCTTCGGGGTCGAGCAGGGGGGCGGCGTCGTGCACCCGCTCCAGCCCCCAGATCAGGGTGGCGTAATCGGTGGCGACGAAGCCCAAGGGGGCAAGGCCCGCTTCCTCCATCCGTTTGGTGACCAGAAGTCCCAGCGTCTGCTGTGCGTTGCGGCCCGCGAAGCCATAGATGCACAGGTATTCGCGCCCTTGATCGGGGAAGCTTTCGCACAGCAGCCGGTGCGGTTCGGGAAGGCGCGAGACCTCGCGTTGCAGGGCCAGCCATTCGGCGGTGTGGCGGGGCAATTCGGGCCAGCGATCCTGTTGGAACATCTCGAGGATGCGGTGGGTCAGCAGGGTCGATGTCGCGAATTTGGTGCCGTCGAAGGTCGCGACCTTTGGATCGCGTCCGGGGTTGCGGGTGACTTCGACCGTCAGCTCGCGCATCGCCTCGTATCGGACGACCTGACCCGCCATCAGAAAGGTGTCGCCGGGGGTCAGGGTGGCGGCGAAGCCTTCCTCGATCTCTCCCAGCGGGCCGCCGCGGCGGAAGCGGACCTTCAGCTTTTCGGTGTCGATGATGGTGCCGAGGTTCTGCCGGATCACCAGCGCCGCACGGGGGTCGCGAAGCTGCCACAGGCCGTTCCGCAGCAGCAGGCGTTTCCAGCGGTCATAGGCGGCGAGGGCATAGCCGCCGGTGGCACAGAAATCCACGCAGGCGTCGAAATCGGCGCGGGTCAGCGTGGCGTAGGGGCCGGCGGTCACGACCTCGGCATACAGCGCGCCCGCGTCGAACGGCCCGGCGCAGGCGGTGGCGAGGATGTGTTGGCACAGAACGTCGCGCGGGCCGGGGCCGCGCGGTTCGCCATCCAGATCGCGGGCGCGGACGGCCTGAAGCGCGGCGACGCATTCGACCACTTCGAAACGGTTGGCGGGAACCAGCAGCGCTTTGGACGGCGCATTGTAGCGGTGGTTGGCGCGGCCGATCCGCTGCACCAGACGTTTGACGTTCTTGGGCGCGCCGACCTGAATCACCAGATCGACGTCGCCCCAGTCGATGCCAAGATCGAGGCTGCCGGTGCAGACGATGGCGCGAAGCTCTCCCGCTGCCATCGCGCCTTCGACCCGCGCCCGCTGTTCGCGCGACAGGCTGCCGTGGTGGATGCCGATGGGCAGATCGTCGGTATTCGCCAGCCAGAGGTCGTGGAAGAACAGTTCCGCTTGCGCGCGGGTGTTGTGGAAGATCAACGTGGTGTTGTGGCGCCTCACCTGCGCCAGCACGTCGGGGATGGCATAGCGCCCGCCGCCGCCCGCCCATGGGGGCGGCGCTTGCGTCTCCAGCATCGCAATGTCCGGCTCTGGGCCGGGATCGGCGACCAGAACATCCGCACCGCCCATGAAGCGGGCGAGGGCGGGCGGGTCCTCGACCGTGGCGGACAGACCGACGCGGCGCAGGCCCGGGGCCAGTGTTTGCAGCCGCGAAAGGTTCAGCATCAGCTGATCGCCTCGTTTGGATTCCGCCAGCGCGTGAATTTCGTCCACGATCACGCGCTGCAACCCGGCGAAGGTCCGCGCGGCGTCGGGATAGGACAGAAGCAAGGCCAGCGATTCCGGCGTGGTCAGCAGGATATGCGGCGGATCGGCGCGCTGGCGCTTGCGGGCGGTTGCGGTGGTGTCGCCGGTGCGATCCTCGACCCGGATGGCCAGACCCGCGCCTTCGATGGGGGCGCGCAGGTTGCGTCGGATATCGGCGGTCAGCGCCTTCAGGGGAGAGATGTACAGCGTGTGCATCCCCGCGGGCGGCTTCGTCCCAAGCTCGTCCAGCGAGGCGAGGAACCCCGCCAGTGTCTTGCCGCCGCCCGTGGGCGCGATCAGCAGCGTCGCCGGATCGCGCGATCGGTCCAGCATCGCCTGCTGATGCGGGTGCAGGTGCCAGCCTTTTTCGGCGAACCAGTCATCAAGGATCATCACGCGCAGATAGGCGCGGGGCTTGCGTCTGCCAAGTGCGGGCCGTATCGCTGGTGCATGAGAATTTTGTTTCTTGGCGATGTCATGGGGCGCGCGGGCCGCGCCGCGATCACGGAACGCCTGCCGGGGCTGCGCGCCGAATGGGGACTCGATTTCGTCGTGGTCAATGGCGAGAATGCGTCTGGCGGGATGGGGCTGACGGGGGATCACGCGAAGGCGATCTTCGAAGCCGGGGCCGATTGTGTGACGCTTGGGGATCATGCCTTCGACCAGAAGGACATGCTTTCCGCCATCGAGAGCGAAAACCGCATCATCCGCCCGCTGAACTTCGCCAAGGGCGCGCCGGGGCGCGGGGCGCGGCTGTTCAACGCCACGGGCGGGCGCAAGGTGCTGGTGGCCCAAGTGCTGGGGCAGGTGTTCATGAAACGCGCCTTTGACGATCCGTTTTCCGCCATCGACGGTGTGCTCAAGCAATATTCGCTGGGCGGCGCCTGTCAGGCGGCGGTGATCGACATGCATTGCGAGGCGACGTCCGAGAAGATGGCGATGGGCCATTGGTGCGACGGGCGCGTCAGCCTCGTCGTCGGCACGCATACGCATATTCCGACGGGGGACGCGCATATTCTTGGTGGCGGCACGGCCTATCTGACCGATGCCGGGATGTGCGGCGATTACGACAGCGTCATCGGGATGGAGAAGCTGGAGCCTATGCGCCGGTTCGTTACCGGGATGCCGAAGAACAGGTTCGAACCTGCGAACGGCCCCGCAACCTTGTCGGGCGTGTTCGTGGAAACTGACGACCGCACGGGGCTGGCAAAATCCGTCTCGCCGGTGCGCCTTGGCGGTCGCTTGCAAGAGGCACGGCCCCTGCGGTAAGAACCCCCAACTTTTATTGGACGGAGGCGGCCATGGCAGGCCATTCTAAGTGGGCGAACATCCAGCACCGCAAGGGCAAGCAGGACAAGCTGCGCTCCAAGATGTTCTCGAAGCTGGCGAAGGAGATCACCGTCGCCGCCAAGATGGGCGATCCCGATCCCGACAAGAACCCGCGTCTGCGTCTGGCGGTCAAGGCGGCGAAATCCGTGTCGATGCCGAAGGACGTGATCGACCGCGCGATCAAGAAATCGCAAGGGGGTGATGCCGAGGATTACACGGAACTGCGCTATGAAGGCTATGGCCCGAACGGCATCGCGGTGATCGTGGAGACGATGACCGACAACGTGAACCGCACCGCGTCGAACGTGCGCAGCTATTTCACCAAGAACGGCGGCAACATGGGCACCACGGGGTCCGTGTCGTTCATGTTCGACCGGGTGGGCGAGATCACCTATCCCGCATCGGCTGGCGATGCCGACACGGTGATGATGGCCGCGCTGGAAGCCGGGGCCGAGGATGTGGAATCGGACGAGGAAGGCCACTGGATCTATTGCCCGATGGACCAGCTTTCCGAAGTGTCCGACGCGCTGGAAAAATCGCTTGGGGAATCCACCGAGGCGAAGCTGATCTGGAAGCCGCAGAACCGCACCAATGTCGACCTGGAAACCGCGCAGAAGCTGATGCGCCTGATCGACACGCTGGAGGAAGATGACGACGTGCAGAACGTCACCGCCAATTTCGACATCCCTGAGGATGTGGCGGCACAGCTGTGATCAAGGCCCCTTCGGGGGCCTTTTTGCTTCGCGGCTGATGGCGATGGCCTTGGCAATCGCCGCGCCTAGTTCGTTATCTGCTACATCGGCACCGACGTCGATCGCTCCGTTGCCCGCGAACCCTTCCCAAGCGCCGCGTGTGCGGTAGCACAGGGGCGTGATCGCGATCCGCCCGTCCATCAGCCGCAGCGAAACCATTCCGGCCCCGTCGAAAAGCGCCTTGAGCGATCGGACCTTGGCGTGGCTTTTCAGCCGTTGGTCTGCCGCGGCCGCCTCTTCTTTCGTCGGAAACCGCATGATGCTGTCCCGTTCGGGATGCTGCGGCGTGATGAAGCGGCTTGCCGCAAGCGCCTCGCGCGCCGCGCGGCCAAGGGGTTCGGGTGCAAGGTCGGCAGCCAGCAATTCGTCATAGCCAGTGGGATCGGGGACGCACATACGATAGACCGCGTGCGAATAGATATGGGTGAAGGTGCGGAAGGCCACCACGCCCGCCTCCTTCCGCTCGGGCGGGGGTGGTGGTTTCGGGCGCGCGGCGGCCTCGGCGCGCATCATGGCGCCGAACTCTGCCGGTGAGAGAACCTTCGGCGCGGGCAGCTTTTTCCGAAACAGGGCGTCGAACAAGCGTTTCATGACCGCGATCCTGCCGCAGAATGGTTAACGACACCCTGACGCAAGGCCGCCGTCACCCCCGCCAGCGCTGGGGCGGTCAGGCGTGCGACCTGCCAATATAGCGGCGTGTCCAGCGGCGTGTCCGGCACCAGTTCCACCAGCGCGCCGGAGGCGAGATGGGCTGCGACCAGCGGCTCGGGGTTCATGCCCCAGCCAAGCCCGTGAAGGCAGGCATCGACGAAGGCGTGCGTCGCGGCCATCCGGTGCGTGGGATAGGCGACGCGCCGCCCGATGCGGGCGTGGATCCAGTCCGATTGCAGGCGGTCCTTGTCGTCATAGGTCAGGGCGGGGGCCTTGGCCAAGCCAAGCGCGGTCACGCCATCCGCGAACCAGCGCGCGACATAGGCTGGGCTGGCGGTGGCGCGGTATCGCAGCGCGCCCAGCGCAAACGTGTCGCAGCCCTGAAGCGGGCCGGGATGCGAGGTAATGGCGGCGGCGACCTCGCCCCGGCGGAGCCAGTCCTGCGAGTGGTTCTGGTCGTCGATGACCAGATCGAACAGCACATCCGGCACTTGGGCCAGCGCCGGGATCACCCATGTCGCCAAGGTATCGGCGGTGACGGCGATGCGCAGAGTGGCCGGGGCGGCGGGCTGGTGCAGGTCGGCAGCAAGGGTGCGCTCCAGCAGCGCGACCTCGTCATGGTGGCGGATCAGGCGCATCCCGGCCTCGGTCGCGGTGCAGGGCTGGCCACGGCGGATCAGGGTCGTGCCCAGGCGTTCCTCCAGCGATTTGACGCGCTGCGACACCGCCGAGGGCGTCAGGCCCAAGGACGCGGCGGCAAGGTCGAAGCTGCCGCGCCGATGGACTTGCGCCAAGGCGGAAAGGAGGGGGTAATCCAGCATGGCGCAACATTAGCATAGCTTAATCAGCGACAGAAAAGTTAATTCGATTGATTCGAGCATGGCCGTTACAAGCGCGCCATGACCCATTTCATCTCCGGTTTCTTCGTCTCTCTCAGCCTTATCGTCGCCATCGGGGCGCAGAACGCCTTCGTGCTGCGGCAGGGGCTTCGACGCGAGCATGTGGGCATCGTGGTGGCGATCTGCGCCGCCTCGGATGCGGTTCTGATCACGGCGGGGGTTCTGGGATTCGGCGCGGTGTCGGCGGCGGTGCCGGGGCTGGGGATGGCCATGCGGATCGTGGGGGCGGCGTTCCTGATCGTCTATGGCGCGCTGCGGTTTCGCGCGGCGTGGCGCGGCGGCGAGATGCTGGAGACGGCATCGGCCCCGCGCGGCAAGGTGGTGGCAACTGCGCTGCTGCTGACATGGGCGAATCCGCATGTGTATCTGGACACGCTTATGCTGATCGGCTCGATCTCGGCCCAGCATGATGCGCTGCCCTTCGGGGTGGGGGCGGTGCTGGCCTCGCTTTCGTTCTTCACCGCGCTGGGTTTCGGGGCGCGTTGGCTGGCGCCGGTTTTTGCCCGGCCTCGGGCATGGGTGGTGCTGGAATGTGCCGTGGGCGTTCTGATGTGGGTGATCGCGGCCAGCCTGCTGATCGGGGCTTGAAGCGGCACCGGGCTTCGTATCTGGTCGCGCGCATGGAAAACAACCGTCCCGCCCTTGGCATTGCGTGGATGCTGGCCGCCGGGTTCAGCTTCGTCGCGCTGAACGCGATCGTTCGATACATGGGGAATGATTTGCCCGCCGCGCAGAATGCGTTTCTGCGCTTTGCCTTCGGCTGCGTGTTCCTGCTGCCTTTGCTGCCACGTCTGCGGGCCGAGGGGTTCGCGCCGGGGGCGCTGCGGCTGTTCGGGTTGCGGGGTGTGGTCCATGCGGCGGGAGTGGTGTGCTGGTTCTATGCCATGGCGCATATCCCGATGGCCGAGGTGACGGCGATCGGCTACCTCAATCCCATCCTTGTGACGCTGGGCGCGGCGCTGATCTTCGGCGAGGCGCTGTCGTTGCGGCGGATCATCGCGATCCTTGTCGCGCTGGTGGGGGCGGTGGTGATCCTGCGGCCCGGCGCGCGGGTGGTGGAGCCGGGGCATCTGGCGCAGCTTGGCAACGCCTTTTTGTTCGCCAGCGGATACCTGATCGCCAGCCGCCTGACCCGCATCGCCAGTCCGGAAATGGTGGTGTCGATGCTGTCGGTGGTGGTGACCGTGATCCTGCTGCCGCTGGCCGTTTCGGTCTGGCAGGCGCCGACGCCGCTGCAATACGGGTTGCTGGCGGGAACGGCGATCTTTGCCACGGCGGGGCATTACTTCATGACGCGCGCCTTTGCGTCCGCACCACTGACGGTGACGCAGCCGGTCACCTTCCTGAACCTGATCTGGGCCTCGATGTCCGGCTATTTCCTGTTCGGGGAAAGCGTGGACCCGTTCGTGCTGCTGGGGGGCGGCATCATCATCGGGTCCATCGCCTATCTGACATGGCGCGACGCGGTCAGGCGTCGGGCTGCTGCCGGGTAAAGGCCGCGACGCTTTGCCATGGCAGGGCGACCTCGCCGCTGGCAGGGCGGTCGCAGGCGACGGGGTCGGCGGCGGTGTCGATCCGCTGGACCCAGTCGCCTTCGGGCAGGGCAAAGGGGCCGTCATCGCCCGCATTCAGCACCAGCAGCACGTCGTGCGAGCCGGTCATCAGCCGCATCCCGATGCAGGCGAGGCCGCTGTTCCAATCCTCGTCGGTCATGGTGCGGCCCTGCGGGTGGTGCCATGTCACCTCCGGCCCCTTGCCGTCGCCATCAGGGGCGGTCGCCCATTGGATCTGGCCCAGCGCGACTTCCTTGCGGAAGGCCATCATGTCGGCCACCGCCTGCGTGATCGCCTCCTGCCGGTTGTCCCAATCCAGCCACGCGATCTCGTTATCCTGGCAATAGGCGTTGTTGTTGCCCTGCTGGGTCTGGCCGATCTCGTCCCCGGCAAGGATCATCGGCACGCCTTGAGAAAACAGCAACGAGCCGAGCATCGCCTTCACCCGGCGGCGGCGCGAGGCGGTGACGCTGTCATCGCCCGGTCCTTCGACGCCCATATTGTCCGACAGGTTGTGCGAATGGCCGTCGCGGCCGTCTTCGCCATTCGCGTCGTTGTGCTTGTCGTTGTAGGACACCGTGTCCCACAGGGTGAAGCCGTCATGCGCGGCAAGGAAGTTGATCGAACTGGTGGCCGGGCGGTGGGAATGGTTGAACTGGATGGGCGATCCGGTCAGCCGCTGGCTGACGCGCGGCACCAGACCCGGATCGCGCCGCCAGAACGCGCGCAGATCGTCGCGCGCCTTGTCGTTCCATTCGCGGAAGGGCCACGGAAAACCGCCGACCTGATAGCCGCCCTCGCCAATGTCCCAGGGTTCTGCGATCAGTTTGACCTTGGACAGCACCGGGTCCTGACGGATGGCGGCAAAGAAGGCGCCCTCACGCTCGAACCCTTGGCTTTCGCGCCCCAGGGTGGATGCTAGATCGAAGCGGAACCCATCCACATGCATCACCTGCACCCAGTAGCGCAGCGAATCCAGCACCATCCGCAGCACCATCGGATGCGCCACGTTCAGCGTATTGCCCGTGCCGGTGGTGTCGAAACTGTGGCGCTTGTCGTCCGACAGCAGGTAGTAGGAGGCGTTGTCGATGCCCTTGAAGCACAGGGTCGGGCCACGCTCGTTCCCTTCGGCGGTGTGGTTATAGACGACGTCGAGGATCACCTCGATCCCGGCGCGGTGGAATTTCTGGATCGCCAGCTTCACTTCGCGCGGGTTGCCGGTCTTCAGGTATCCACGGTGGGGGGCGAAGAACAGAAGCGAGTTGTAGCCCCAGTAGTTTGACAGACCCTTTTCGACCAGATGCCGGTCATGCAGGAAACCGTGTATGGGCAGCAGTTCGATCGCCGTCGCGCCGATGCGGTGCAGATGCTCGATCACCGCGTCCGAGGCGAGGCCCGCAAAGGTGCCGCGGTCTTCCTCGGGCACGCCGGGGTGGCGCTGCGTCAGGCCTTTGACGTGGGATTCATAGATCAGGCTGTCGCACCAGCGGTATTGCAGCGTCCAGTCGGCATCCCAGTCGAAATCGGGGTCCGACACGACCGCCTTGGGCATGAAGGGCGCGGAATCCCGTTCGTCGAAGGTCAGATCGTCGCCGGGCAGGGCATAGCCGAACAGCGCGTCATCCCATTTCGTATGCCCCACCACCTGCCGCGCGTAAGGGTCGAGCAGCAGCTTGTTCGGGTTGAAACGGTGGCCGTTCTCCGGTTCATACGGACCGTGGACGCGGTAGCCATAGGCCTGGCCCGGACGAATGCCGGGGATGAAGCCGTGCCAGATGCCGCCTTCCATGAGCGGCATGTCCAGCCGCTGGATCTCTGTCTCGCCGGTTTCGTCGAACAGGCACAGCTCCACGCGGGTGGCGTTGTCGGAAAACAGGGCGAAATTGGTGCCGTCGGCGCTGACATCCGCGCCCAGCACGTCGGAACGCGAGGCGGCGAGGTCGAAACTGTAGTCGTTCATCAGCGGGTCACCACCATTGCGGCTGCGGGACGGACAAGGGCGCGGGCGTCGCGGCGGGCAAGCATGTCCTGCGTGATCAACGTCGTGCCGCCCGGAGTCCTGCGGAACCAGCGTGCGTCTTCGGTCGGGTCTTCGCCCACAGTCAGATCGGACGGGATCACGGTGCCGGGCGCGACGATGGCGCGGGTCAGGCGCGCGCCGGTTTCCACCCGTGCGCCGGGCAGGATCACGGTTTCGTCCAGCAGCGTCCAGCGGCCCGCGCTGCGCGGTGCCATCAGCGAAATGCCCGAGATCGTCACCGAATGCCCCACCCAGCCATCATGTCCGGGGTCGAGGTCGGCGCGTGCGATGCGGTCGGGCAGGCGACAAGGCGAATGCGCATCGCGCAGGTCCAGCGCGGTGCGGCGAAAGGCGTCCAGCGTGCCCACGTCGCGCCAATAGGCGCCCATCGGGCGACGATGGGCAAAGGCGATGCCCATGTCCACGGCGGCCGGCAGGATGTCATGGCCGAAATCATGGCTGCTTTCCAGCTCCATCGCGTCCATCATCAGCGCGGCGCGCAGCCAGTTCCACGAGAAGACATAGATGCCCATGCTGGCAAGCGCGCGAGACGGATCGCCCGGCATATGCGGCGGCAGCGCGGGCTTTTCAAGGAAGGACAGAACGCGGCCTTCGGCATCGGTATGCAGCACACCGAAGGCGCTGGCGTCGCGCAGCGGCACCGCGTCCACCGCCACCGTCACCGCAGCCCCGGTTTCGCGGTGCTGGGCGATCATCGCGGCATAATCCATGTCATAGACGTGATCGCCGGCAAGGATCAGCACCTCCTCGGCACCGCTGGCGTCGATCTCGGCCATGTTGGCGGCGACGGCGGCGGCCGTGCCGACATATCCGGCGGCCGAGCCGGTCACGGTCGGGCCATGGCGCAGCGACAGGTTGCGGAAGGCATGGCCCCAACGGCGCGGCAGATGATCCTCGAGGCTGGCCGGGCGGTATTGGGTGGCCACCAGCATCCGGTCGATCCCCGAGGACACCGCATTCGCCATGGTGAAATCCACGATCCGGCGCCCTTCGCCCATGTGGAGCGCGGGCTTGCAATCGGACGCGGTCAGTTCGTGAAGGCGAGAACCCTGCCCACCTGCAAGCAGGATGGCCAAGGTGCGGTCATCGGATCGTGCTGTCATCTGGGTCCCCCGGGGCGCGATTTCGCATCGCTCAACCTGTGCGATGGCAGAACCGCGCTCCGGCCCGTTTGTTCCGCACTGCGGCAAGAATTTCAGCGCGGTTCCCACAGCACGGAAACCGGGCCGTTTTCGCGGTCGGGCCAGAGGTTCCCCGGCGCTGGGGTCGAGGCATCCAGCGCCGCCGTCACCGTCAGCCGCCCAGATGCGCCCTGACGGATCAGGCGAAGCTGGCCGGGGGCGGGTTGATCCACCCGGACCCCGGCATCGCGGAAGAAATCGGGCATCTTGCGCCGCAGGTCCACCAGCACGCGGGTCAGCCGCGATTTCGCGCAGGTCGCGCCCCGGACGGCTGCATGATCAACCGGAAGGCGGTTGTCGGGATCGGTCAGGTTATGGGCGGAAACCTCGGTCCCCTGATAGACGTAGGGGATGCCCGGCATGGTCAGCTTCAGCGCCGTTTGCACCAATGTCAGCCGGTCGGCGCGGTCCAGCAGTGGATGCGCGTCTTCGGGCAGGCCCAAGGTCCAGCTTCGGCACAGCGCGTGGGCGAAGGCCAGGGGCGCGGCTTCTGCCGCCGCGTCGGGATGGGTCCACGAGGTGATCCGCTTGGCCTCGCGCATCGCCTTTTCGATATGGGCACGCAGCCGATCCTCGATGTCGCCGCGATCGGGCTCCCACATGGCCAGCAGGCTTTGGAGAATATACCAGCGCAGGTTGGCATCGACCGCATCCGCCTGCGGCATGTCCGAGGCCCGTCGCCACAGCGCAAGGAAGCTGTCTGGCATGTGGCTGATGGCGACAAGGCGCATCCGCGCATCCTCGGCCCGTTTCGTATCGTGGGTCGAGGTGAGGTTCATATGCGCCGGCTGCACCTTTTGCATCCAGTCGTCGAACGCCTGCACGGTCATGCTCGCCTCGTCCGGCAGCGATCCGACCTCGTTCGCGGCAAGGTAGCGGTTCCAGCGGAAGGCGGCGGTATCCTCGTGCGATTTTGCCAGCAATGCGCCGGTGACCTGTTGGAACCGGGTGCGGAAGGCGCGGGCGGGGTCGCTTGCCGCATCGGTGACGAAACCCGCGACCAACCGCACGGTCGCATCGGTTCGCAGCCCTTGCGAGGCCTGTTCGACCAGAGCGTCCATCAGCGCAAGATCCTCGCCCCGGCGGGTGCGGTCCGTGAAATAGGTGCGATAGCGGGGAAAGTGGATCAGCAGGCGCAGGATCGCCTCGCGCAGGGATTCGTCGCCCGGTTCGGCCTCGGGGTCCTGTTCGGCGGCGGCGCGGGCAAGGGCGACCAGTTGCAGCAGTTCCGCCGCAAGGTCCTGACGGATCACCTCTCCCTTCGCCTCCTCCAGCGCGGCTTCGAAATCGCCGGTCGCTCCGGTGGCCTCGCGCCACTGGCGGTCGATCTCCTCCAGCCCCGACGGGTTGGTCAGCACGCGGGCCAAGGCGCGGGCGGATTCGTAGCCGGTGGTGCCAAGCGTGCGCCAGTCGGGCAGCGCCTCGTCGCCGGTCAGGATCTTTTCGACCCAGACGGGAGTGCCCGGCAGATCCTCGGCCAACCAGTCCAGATAGGTTTCGGGGTCGGCCAGCCCGTCGATGTGGTCGATCCGCAGCCCCTGGACCCAGCCGCGCCGCACCAGATCGAAGGTGGCGGCGTGCATGTCCTCGAACACCTGCCGGTCCTCGACCCGCATTCCGATAAGTCCGGTCACGTTGAAGAAGCGGCGATGGGTGATGCCGTCGCGTTCCAGCTCCCAATGGGCGAGGCGCCAGTGCTGCGCCTCGTGGACGGCGGCGATGATATCCGGGTCGTCATGGCCATCCGAGGGCAGGGTGCCCGGTGCCAGCGGCAGTTCCAGAAGGCCGTCGGTCAGGATGCCGCCGTTCTTGTCCTCCAGCCGGAAGGTTTCGATCACCGTGGCGAACGGGGCGGGCAGGAAAGGCAGCACCAGCCGCCCGCGCGCCCAGTCGATGTCGAAATGGCGGGCATATCTGCTTGCCTCGCCATGGCGCAGCACGTCCAGCAGCCAGGGATTCGACAGGTTGCACGCAGTATGGTTCGGCACCACGTCAAGGATGATCCCGATCCCTTGCACCCGCGCCGCGTCGGCAAGACGGGCAAAGCCGTCGATCCCGCCAAGGCTTTCGTCGATGCGGGTCGGGTCGCTGACGTCATATCCATGAGTGGACCCCGGCGTCGCCTGCAGGATGGGCGAGAGATAGAGGTGCGAATACCCCGTCTCGGCCAGGTGCGGCAGAAGGTCGCTTGCGGTGTCGAAGCTGCGGCCTTCGCGCAGCAGCAGATGATAGATGGCTGTCGGAAGGGTCATGATTTTCTTCGCTGGCTTGGACTTGGGCCAACCGACAACCGCGCCGCAGGTTCCGGAAAGAAGGTTTGGAACAGAATTTCCATACCGAGGTTGGGAATGGGAGCGCCGAACGAGCGCGCTGATTTCGAGGAGACCATCAGATGAAAAAGCTTTTCCTGTCGACCATCCTTGCCACTGCGACCGCCGGTTTTGCCTTTGCGCAGGACACGACGACCCCGCCCGCGACCGATGGTGACACGCAGGCCCCGCTGACGGGCGAGAACATGACCCCGACCAACGATCCCGCCGATACCGGCACCGGAACGATGGCCGATCCCGCCGTGCCGACCGCGCCCGCAACTCCGGAAACCACCAACCCGGACATGGCCACCACCTCGTCCCGCGAAGGCTACAGCCCCGTGATGACCGAAGCGGTGACGTCCGAGAACCTGACCGGCGCCAACGTCTATACCGCCGAGGATGCCGATGTGGGCACCGTGTCCGAACTGGTGCTGGACGATCAGGGCAAGGTCACGCAGGTGATCGTCGATGTGGGCGGATTCCTCGGGATCGGCGCGAAGCCGGTGGCGCTGACCATGACCGAGCTTGAGATTCTGCAACAGGACGATGGCGACGACATCCGCGCCTATACCACCATGACCCGCGAAGAGCTGGAGGCACTGCCCGAATACGAGGGCTGACGCCGATGCGAGGGGGGCGCTTCGGCGTCCCCCTTTCATTTTGACGTCCGTGAACATATAGTGAACGCATGAAGTCCCTGACCGAAAAGCTCGCGATCCTTTCCGATGCCGCGAAATACGACGCCTCCTGCGCATCCAGCGGCGGGGCGAAGCGGGATTCGCGCGATGGGAAGGGGGTGGGATCGTCGGGCGGTTCGGGCATCTGCCACGCCTATGCCCCGGATGGGCGCTGCATCAGCCTGCTGAAGATCCTGATGACCAATTTCTGCATCTATGACTGCGCCTATTGCGTGAACCGTGTGTCGTCCAAGGTGGAGCGCGCGCGGTTCTCGGTCGAGGAAGTGGTTCGGCTGACCATCGAATTCTATCGCCGGAACTATATCGAAGGGTTGTTCCTGTCGTCGGGGATCATCCGGTCGTCGGACGATACGATGGCCGACATGGTGCGGATCGCGAAAACCCTGCGCGAGCGGGAGGGGTTTCGCGGTTACATCCACCTGAAGACCATCCCAGACGCCTCGCCCGAGTTGATCGAGGAGGCGGGAAAATATGCGGACCGGCTGTCGATCAACATCGAAATGCCGACCGAGGCCGGGCTGTCGCAGCTTGCGCCGGAGAAATCGGCCAAGGGTATCCGCCGCGCGATGGGCGAGGTGCGCCTGCGCCGCGAAGCCTCGCGCGAGGTGACGCATACGGGCAAGCGCCGCGCGGCCTTTGCGCCCGCCGGGCAATCGACGCAGGTGATCGTAGGGGCGGATGCCGCCGACGATCGCGACGTGCTGACGCAGAGCGCGAACCTCTATGCCAATTATGGGCTGAGCCGGGTGTATTACTCGGCCTTCTCGCCCATTCCCGACGCGTCGCGGATGCTGCCGCTGAAAAAGCCGCCCCTGATGCGGGAACATCGGCTGTATCAGGCGGATTGGCTGTTGCGCTTCTATGGGTTCGACGTGTCCGAGATCGCCTCGCAGGGGATGCTGGATCTGGAGGTGGACCCCAAGACCGCATGGGCGCTGGCGCATCGCGAACAGTTTCCCGTGGATGTGAACCGCGCGGCGCGCGAGATGCTGCTGCGCGTGCCGGGGTTCGGCGTGAAGACGGTGGACCGGATCGTGGCGGCGCGGCGGCGCGGGGCGGTGCGGTTCGAACATCTGGTGGCGATGGGGGCGGTGACGAAACATGCCAAGCCCTTCATCACGCTTCCGGGTTGGACGGCGCGCGGGCTGGATGACGATGCGCTTCGGGCGCGATATGCCCCCGCGCCGGAACAGTTGAGCCTGTTCTGATGCGGCAGGTCGTGCTGCCCATCATCGGCACGGTGGCGGCATGGCGGACCGAGGCGCGGGCGCTGGCCGCCGAAGGCATCGCGCCCGAACATGTCATCTGGCATCGCGGGACCGCCCCGCCGGACCTGTTCGCCGGGGATGCGCCAAAGGGGCAGGGACGCAGCCTGACGATCCCCCGTGCCGCGCTGGCCGAGATCGAGGCGGCCCTGTGTCATTCCGACCCCGAACGCTTTGCTCGCGCCTATCGTCTGGTGCTGCGGCTGAACGACGGGCTGGTCTGGGGCGATCGAAGCGATGCCGATATCCGCCGCGTGATGGAGCAGGCCAAGTCCGTGCGCCGCGACATCCACAAGATGCACGCCTTCGTTCGCTTCCGCGAGGTGCCCTCGGAGGGCCGCCGCGCCTTTGCCGCATGGTTCGAGCCGGAGCATCACACGGTCGAAGCCGGGACGCCCTTTTTCGCCAAACGCTTCGGCGACATGGATTGGGTGATCGCAACGCCCGAGATCACCGCCCGTTTCGACGGCACGCTGACCTTCCACGAGACGACCGCCGCTGCCCGCCCGCCCGAAGATGCGACCGAGGAGCTTTGGCGCACCTATTACGCCAATATCTTCAACCCGGCCCGCGTGATGGTGCGCGCGATGCAGTCGGAGATGCCGAAGAAATACTGGAAGAACCTGCCCGAAGCGGATCTGATCCCCGGACTTATCCGCGATGCCGACCGCCGCGTCGCCGAGATGGCCGCGCGCGAAGCCGAGGAGGCGCCCGCCCGCCGCCTTGCCGTCGCCCGCCGGATGGCCGTGCCCGAACGTCCGGTGCCGACCGCCGGAACGCTGGACGCGCTGCGGGCCGAGGCGGCGGCCTGCACCCGCTGCCCGCTTCACGCCCCCGCCACGCAGACGGTGTTCGGGATCGGCCCCGCCGATGCCGAAGTGATGTTCGTGGGCGAGCAGCCGGGCGATCAGGAGGATCTGGCGGGCCGCCCCTTCGTCGGCCCCGCAGGCCAGATCTTCGATCAGGAGGCGGAGGCGGCTGGGCTGGACCGCGGCCGCCTTTACATCACCAATGCGGTCAAGCATTTCAAATTCGCCCCGCGCGGCAAACGCCGTCTGCACCAGAAGCCGAATGGCAGCGAAATCCATGCTTGCCACACATGGCTCGATCAGGAACTGGCGCTGGTGAAGCCGAAGCTGATCGTCGCGATGGGCGCGACCGCGCTTCAGGCGCTGACCGGGTCGGGCGAGGGCATTCTGAAGCGCCGCGGGCAGGTGGAGCGGATGGAGGATGGAACGCCGGTGCTGGTCACGGTCCACCCCTCCTACCTTCTGCGCCTGCCTGATCCCGAACTGGCGAAGGCGGAGCGCCGCCGGTTCCGCGAGGATCTGGAACAGGCGGCGCGGCTGTCGCGGCCCTAGGCCTCGCGTTTCATCCGCAGATCGGGCGGGAAGATCAGCTCGCTTTGCGGCGGCGGGACGGAAATGCCCTTCTCCTCGAACACGTCGCGCACAAGCTCGGTGTATTTGTTGCCGATGCCCCAGTGTTTTCCCGGCAGCGTCTTGATGTTGGCGCGCAGGCTCATGGTGTTGTCCAGCGCCGCGATCACCCCGTCATGGGCCAGACCGCCGATGATGACGTGATCGTTGTCCAGCGCCTTCAGACGCTCGAACGCCTCGTCCAGCGCGGCCTTCACCTTGGCGACGTTCTCGTAATAGGCGACCTTGACGACCTGCTGGTGCTGGCCGAAATCGCGGGTGCGGTTGGTCACGGTATCGACGGAACTGAACGGCACGATGTTGATCGCGCCATCGCCCGCCCGGACGCGCACCGATCGAATCGACACTTTCTCCACGCTGCCGGCGATGCCCGCCACCTCGATCACGTCGCCTTCGTTGATGGCGTTTTCAAGCTGGATGAAGATGCCGGTGATCACGTCCTGCACCAGTTTCTGCGAGCCGAAACCGATGGCCAGACCGATCACCCCGGCACCGGCGATCAGCGGCGCGATGTCGATGCCAAGCTGCGACATGGTGATCATGGTGGCAAAGATGGCGATGGCGATGGTGAAGGCGTTGCGGAACAGCGACAGCAGCGTTCTCGTCCGGCTGGTGGCCGCGCCGCCCCCCGCTGCGTGGCGCAGGCGATAGGCGATCCAGCCGTCGATCACCGCCCAGATGACCGCGGCGATGGCGGCGATCAGCAGCGCCGACAGCAGCCGCCACAGGAAGTTCTGCATCCCCTCGGTCATCAGCACGGAACTGTCGATCCAGCCCCAGCCCGTGACGCCCACCGTCACGGCAACGATCAGCAGCACCAGGGCGACGATGGCGGCCATCGTGGTCATCAGCCGGTTGAGGCGCGATTCGATGTTCGGCAGCGTGCCCAGCACGGCCTTGGGCAGCCGCACACGGATTGCCGATGCCGATTTCAGCAGACGCAGCGCACAGACGAGGATCAGCAGCGCGATCACGGTATAGATCGTGCCGCGCAGGACGATCTCCTCGATCAGGTTGGGGCGGGTGACGGCGATGAACCAGCAGTAGACGACATAGACGAAGCCCAGCACCGGCCAGATGCGGCGCCATGTGGAATGCGCCCCTTCGGCCACCGCCGATCCGGGCTGGCCGTCGGCGGTCGCGCGGTCGCCCCGCGCCTTGTCCAATGCGCGCGCCATGCGGCGGATGGCGATCAGCGCAAGGATGGCGGCGATGGTCGCGATCAGGGTGCGCAGCGGGCGCACGGTGGCGAACCCCAGCCACAGGCGCGTCAGCGGCAGGATGAACAGGAAGCCCTGAATCACCAGCCCCGCCACCATGACGATATTGCCATAGACGATGCTCTGCGCCGCCGGGGCAAGGATCGACAGCGCCGGTTCCTTGTCGGCATCCGGGCTGGTGATCGCGCGCAGCAGCACGCGGACCAGTCCGAAGACGAAGAAGGCGTTCAGATACAGCGTCTGCGACTGGCTCGGCACCCCGGTCGACGAAAACACCGCCGTTGCCAGCACGAAGCCGAGCGCCCATGCCAGATGCAGCGCGATCAGCCGGAACAGGACCGAAATCCCCGTCGCCTTGGCGCGCTGGGCGAAGCCGGCGGTTGGCGGCGGCGTGTGCCTGCGCGCAAAAGCCCCCGCGATCTGGCCAAGGATGGCCGAGGCGGCAATGGTGGTCACGACGGTCAGGATCAGCGCGATCGCCTCGGGCGACAGGCTTCCGGCGGTGCGCACGTCCTGCACCAGCACCCAGATGCGCGTCAGTTCCGTCCAGAGGCGCCCCAGTTCCGCGGTCAGTTCGCGTCCGAAGGTCGCGGTCTGTTCGGCGATCTGCTGGGCGAAGGCGGGCGGCTCCTCGGGGGCGGCGGTGGCGGCAGGGGTGGCGGCGACCTGCGCCTGAAGCTGCTGGACTAGCGCATTGCGCGAGGTTTCGTTCTGCAGGATGTCCAGAAGCTGTTGCACCGCCTGATCCGAAGGCGGTGCCGCGGCGGGTTCCTGCGCCATCGCCATCATCGGCAGCAGCATCACGAGAAAGGCGGCGAGGATCGCGCGGAGAGGCATGGGCAGGCTTCCTGAACTGGTCTCGGGCATGTTCCTGATGGCCCGGTAGGGGGGCGGGGCGCAACCCCCAACCGCAGCGCGATCAGGCCACGGCCTGGGTTGAAAGGGCCGGCTGACGGATAAGTTGCAGGATGTAGCCGATCTTTGCCGCCACGATGGGCGAGATCACGAAAGGGTAGAAATCCTGATGTCCCATCGAACGGTTCATCGCGTTCATCGCGGTGGCCAGCGGAATCCACGCCTGCATCAGCACCTCGGGGTCGGTGATGGCATGGGCATCGTCCACCCCCGTGCCGGATGGGTCCAACCCGTGATTGCGCGCCGTATCCAGCCCGTCCACGATATGCAGCATATGCGCCCAGGTTTCGGCCCAATCCTCCCACGGGTGGGCGGTGGCATAAGAGGAGACATGCGCCTCGTCCCAGCCTTGGGGCGGGCCTTCGGCATAGTGGCGTTGCAGCGCTGCGGCGTAATCCTGCGCGGCGTCACCGAAGACCTCGGCGCATTCGGCCTCGCGCCCGGCTTCCTTGACCAGCACCTCCCAGTAATAATGCCCGACCTCGTGGCGCAGATGGCCCAGAAGCGTGCGATACGGCTCGCCCATCGCGACGCGGCGGGCCTCGCGTTCATCATCGTCGGCTTCGGCGATGTTGATGGTGATCGCGCCTTCCTCATGCCCGGTCAGGACCTTATGGATCACCTGCCCGTCCGGCCCGATCTCGTCCGCCATGAACGAGAACCGCAGCGCCTTGCCCGCGGGCGAAACACGCGGCAGGCCCAGCGCGATCAGCGAATAGAACAGCCGCCGCTTCGCCGTCTCCACGCGCGACCAGCGATCGAGGTTGCCCATGATGTTCAGATCCGGGATCGTTTCGGTCGCAGCGCAGCTTTCGCAGAAGCCGCCGTCGCCTGCGGGCCAGTTGCAGGCGATCTGGTCGCGGTTGAGGCAGGGCGCGCTGCCGTCCAGCGGGGTCATCGTCGCCGCGAACGGGTCATAGACAAGGTCGGTCTGGCAATTCAGGCAGATCGTGTTTGCGAAATGGACCTGCTGCTGGCAGACCGGGCAGACGAGGCGCTTCATGGGGCAATCCTTAACGGGGGGACGGTGCCGAACGCCCCGCTCCGATAACGGTTCCGCGAGGGGTGATGGAACGTCTGCATCTGCGTATCGAGTTCGACGGGCTGCGCCTTGGCCCCGGCAAGGCCCGGCTGCTGGAGTTGATCCGCGACGAGGGCTCGATCTCGGCCGCGGGGCGCGCGATGGGCATGAGCTACAAGCGCGCCTGGTCGCTGGTGGAGGAGATGAACGCGGCGTTTGCCGAGCCCTTGGTGGCGTCCGCGCGGGGTGGGGCCAAGGGTGGCGGGGCAGAGGTGACCGCGGCGGGGCTGGCGGTTCTGGCGGCATACCGGCGGCTGGAGGCGATCCTGCTGGCCGAGGGCAAGGACGAGATCGCGCTGATCCGGGACGCGCTGCGACAAAACTTCACCGATCCGTGAGACGACGGGTCTTGGAGGATAGGTCCGCGTCAGGCAAACTGCGCCGGATACAAGGAAAAGG
The DNA here is from genome assembly GCF_004959935.1 of Falsirhodobacter xinxiangensis. Classification (GTDB taxonomy): domain Bacteria; phylum Pseudomonadota; class Alphaproteobacteria; order Rhodobacterales; family Rhodobacteraceae; genus Falsirhodobacter; species Falsirhodobacter xinxiangensis. The sequence goes on from NZ_SMYN01000010.1 coordinate 54,411, forward strand.
AAGCTGCGCCCCGTGCGGAAGGTTGCCACCCAAGGCCTTGCGGCCCTTGCCATGCTTGCTGCGGCATTTGCCGTCTGGGCGCTGTTCGTGCCGTCGGCGAAACCCGTGCTTCAGGCCTGGGGGCTGATCGCGCCTGCGCCCGAACGCGCAGCGGCGATGCAAGCGCAGGACAGTGTGCGCGTGGTGGCGGAAGCCGTGGTGATGGCCGCCGTGGACGACCGCGCCACCGCCATCGGCGACGGGCGCCCATTCCGCACCGTGACCGTCGTGCCCGAAGTGACCGGCGTGCTGGAAACGGTCGAGGTGACCTCCGGCATCATGGTCGAACCCGGTCAGGTCATCGCCACCCTGCGGAACGAGGCCGAAACGATCGCCCGCGACCGCGCCGCGCTGGTGCTTGCCGATGCCGAACGCACCCTGACGCGGGTTGAGGCATTGGCCGGGGCCGCGACCGAGTTGCAGCGGATCGAGGCGCGGCTGTCGCGCGAGACCGCCGCGCTGGCGTTGAGAGAGGCCGAACTGCACCTCGACAAGCGCCGCATCACCGCCCCGATCTCCGGCTGGCTGGGGATCCTGTCGCTGGAGCCGGGCGATCAGGTGACGCCTTCGACCGCCATCGCGCAGATCGACGACCGATCCTCGCTGCTGGTGGATTTCCGGCTGCCCGAACGGTTCGTCGCGCGGGTGTCCGAACGGATGGCGGTCAAGGCGCATCCGCTGTCGCGCCCCGACATGCGGCTGGAAGGCGCGGTCCGGGCGGTTGATAACCGCGTGGACCCGGCCAGCCGCACGCTTCTGGTGCAGGCGATGCTGCCCAATGGCGACGACGTGCTGCGGGGCGGCATGGCCTTTGGGATCACGCTGGATTTCCGGGGGCAGGATTTTCCCGCCGTGCCGCCGCTGGCCGTGCAATGGTCGGCGGATGGCAGCTTCGTCTGGGCAGTCCGGGACGGGCTGGCGCAGGTGGTGCCCGCGACGATCATCCAGCGCAATGCCGACAAGGTGCTGGTCGATGCAGCCTTGTCCCCCGGCGATCTGGTCGTGACCGAGGGTACCCAGTCGCTGCGCCCCGGCATTCCCGTTGCGCTGCGCGAACTTGCCCAAGGGGCGGGCGCATCCCCGGCGGGCGGTTGATGGAAGGCGCGCGCGAAAGGGCCGAGGAAGCCGGCCGGTCGATGACGGCGCTGTTTATCCGCCGCCCGGTGCTGGCTTTCGTTCTGAACGCGCTGATCGTGATCGCGGGCCTTGCCGGGCTGATGGGGGTCGAGATCCGGGAATTGCCCGAGGTGGACCGCCCCGTCGTCAGCATCAGCACCAATTTCGACGGAGCGTCCCCGGAAACCGTGGACCGCGAGATAACCGAGCGGATCGAATCCGCTGCCGCGCGGGTGTCGGGGGTGGCCGCCATCTCTTCGATGTCGCGCTTCGGGGAAAGCCGGGTGACGGTGGAATTCGGCGACGATGCCGATCTCAACATCGCCGCGACGGATGTGGGTGATGCGGTGGCGCGTATCCGCGGCCAGCTTCCCGACGACGTGGACGAGCCGCGCGTGGTGAAATCGGACGCCAATGCCGATCCGATCCTGCGCCTTGCGCTGACCTCGGCCACGCGCAGCCCGCAGGAGCTGACGCAACTGTCCGAAGATCTGGTCGAGGAACGCCTGCTGGGCGTGGCCGGGGTCGCCGATATTCAGGTCAGCGGCGGGCGCACCCCGGTCTTTCGGGTGGAAACGGACATGCTGGCGCTGGCCAGCCGGGGCCTGACCGTGGCGACCGTGCGCGAGGCGCTGGAGAATGTCGCTTTCGACAGCCCTGCGGGATCGTTGTCTTCGAACGCCAGCAGCCTGAGCGTCCGGACCACCGCCACCGTGCAGACGCCCGAACAGTTCGAACGCATCGTCATCGCGCCGGGGGTGGAGCTTGGAGATGTCGCCAGCGTCTCGCTGGGGCCGGACAAGGGCGAAAGCGTGCTGCGCTCGAACGGGCAGACGGGCGTCGGGCTGGGGATCATCCGGCAGGCGCAGTCGAACACGCTGGACATCTCGCGCGACGTCAAACGCGTGGTGGCAGAGTTGAAGCCGCTTCTGCCGCGCGATGTCAGCCTGTTCGTGACCAATGACAGCGCCCTGTTCATCGAAGGCGCGATTCACGAGGTCGAGCTGACGCTGACCCTTGCCGCGATCATCGTGATCGCCGTGATCTGGCTGTTCCTGCGCGACTGGCGCGCGACGCTGATCCCGGCGGTGGCGCTGCCTGTCTCGCTGATCGGAACGGTGGCGGCGGTCTATCTGGCGGGGTTCTCGATCAATATCCTGACCCTGCTGGCGCTTTTGCTGGCGACGGGGCTGGTGGTGGACGATGCCATCGTCGTGCTGGAGAACATCGTGCGGCGGCGGGCGCAGGGGATGGGGATGCGGGCTGCGGCGGTGCTGGGCACGCAGCAGGTGTTCTTTGCCGTGGTTGCGACCACGCTGACCTTGATCGCCGTCTTCGTGCCGCTGTCGTTCCTGCCGGGGCAGACGGGCGGATTGTTCCGCGAATTCGGTTTCACCATGGCGATTGCCGTGGCGCTGTCGGGCGTCGTCGCGCTGACGCTGTGCCCGGTGCTGTGCGCGCGCCTGCTGACCCGGCACGAGGAGCCGGACGGCCTGCTGGCCCGGATCGGCGGGCGGCTGGGGCGGTTGTATGCGTCGACCCTGCGGGTGGCGCTGGATGCGCCTTGGGTCGTGGTGCTGGCGACGGTGCTGATTTCCGGCATGGCATGGCTGCTGGCGGGCAATATCCGGCAGGAAGTGACCCCGCCGGAGGATCGCGCCAACATCGCGCTGTCCATCACCGCGCCGCAGGGCGTATCGCTGGACTATACCTCCGCCAAGATGGCGCAGATCGAAGCCGTGGTCGAACCGCTGCGCCGCTCGGGCGAGGTGCGTTCGGTCTTCTCGGTCGCCGGCAGCGGCGGGCGCGACAATCGCGGCTATATCGGCCTTTCGTTGGCGCCGTGGGGCGAACGCGACCGCAGCCAGCAGGAGATCCTCGCGGATCTGCGCCCGGCGCTGGAGGGGATCGTCGGCATCGACATTTCGGTGATGCAGCCGAATTCGCTGGGCATCCGGGGGGCTGGGCGGGGGCTCAGCTTTGCAATCACCGGATCGAATTACGACACCATCGCGGACAATGCGGCGCGGATCATGGCGCGGATGGAAGCAGAGCCGGAATTCGGCCGGGTGGAGCTGGGATACGAGCAGACGCAGGCGCAGCTTTTCATCGCCGTGGACCGCCGCCGCGCCTCGGACCTTGGCGTGTCGATCGAGGGGCTTGGGGACGCGCTTCAGGCGGTGCTGGACGGGCGCGCGGTAGGCGAGGTGTTCGTCGACGATAAAAGCTATGACATCAAGATGTTCCCGGCGGGCGAGCCGGTGGACGATCCGGGCGATCTGGAACGCATCTTTGCCCGCACGACCGATGGGTTGATGGTTCCGATTTCCGCCTTCGTCACGCTGGAAGAACGGGCGGTCGCGCCGCAACTGGGCCGCGAGGATCAGATGCGCGCGGTGGAGATTTCGGCCGACCTGACGCCGGAGCTTGGCCTTGGCGCGGCGCTGTCCCGCGTGCAGCAGATCGCGGCGGAAGAACTGCCCGAGGGCAGCGCCCTGATCCCCCTGGGCGAGGCCGCGACGCTGGGCGAGACGGCATCGGGCCTGACCATCACCTTCGGTTTCGCGATGCTGGTCGTGTTCCTCGTGCTGGCGGCACAGTTCGAAAGCTTCATCGCCGCCGTGATCGTGATGGCGACGGTGCCCTTCGGGCTGGCCTGCGCGATCTATGCCATGCTGTTAACCGGGACGTCGATGAATACCTACAGCCAGATCGGGCTGGTGCTGCTGGTCGGGATCATGGCCAAGAACGGTATTCTGATCGTGGAATTCGCGAACCAGTTGCGGGACGAGGGTGCATCCGTCCGCGATGCGGTCTGGCGGGCATCGACCATCCGGCTGCGGCCCGTGATGATGACGATGGCGGCGGCGATCGTGGGGGGCATCCCGCTGATCTTCTCTCACGGGGCGGGGGCCGAGGCGCGCGTGGCGCTGGGCTGGATCATCGTCGGCGGGCTGGGACTGGCGACGGTGGCGACGCTGTATCTGACGCCGGTCGCCTATCTGCTGCTGGCGGGCTTTTCCAAACCCAAGGCCGAGGAAGAAGCTCGCCTGCAATCGGAGTTGCGCGGGGCCTCGCAAAGCCCCGCGGAATAGGTCAGGCGCGAATCCCGGCGAAACTGGTCTGCCATTCCTCGCGCTGTTCGTCCGCGATCTTGGTGAACAGCACCTCTGGGACGGTGAAGGCGTGGCCGGGTTTCAGCGTGTCCAGCGCCGTTGCCACATCCTCGGGCCAGGTCCAGTCGTCGCAATGCAGCGCGTCCATCATCGTCTGCGCTGCGTCCGGGATGAACGGGCGCGAGATGACGGCATAGAGCCGGATCAGGTTCAGCGCGAGGCGGACCATCGCCTTGGCGGCATCCTCGTCGGTCTTGATGACGGTCCACGGCGCGGCGGATTGCAGGTATTCGTTGCCCGCGACCCAGATGGCGCGCAACTCGGTCGCGGCCTTGCGGACCTCCATCGCCTGCATATGGCCCTCGTAAGCGCGCAGGCGGGTGGTCAGTTCGGCCACCAGCGCCTCGCCCGTTGGGCCGCCTTCGGGGACGACCTCGCCGAATTTGGCGCGGCAGAACTTGGTGACGCGCGACACGAGGTTGCCCAGAACGTCGGCCAGATCCTTGTTCACGCTGCCCTGGAAGTTTTCCCACGTGAACTCGGCGTCCGAGGATTCCGGTGCGTGCGACAGCAGCCACCAGCGCCAGTAATCGCTGGGCAGGATCGACAGCGCCTGATCCATGAAGATCCCGCGCCCCTGCGACGTGGAAAACTGGCCGCCGTCATAGTTCAGGTAGTTGAAGGACTTGATGTAATCGACCAACTTCCACGGCTCTCCGCTGCCCATGATGGTGGCGGGGAAGGACAGGGTGTGGAAGGGAACGTTGTCCTTGCCCATGAATTGCAGATAGGTCACGTCATCCGCGCCCTTGTCGGTGCGCCACCAGCGTTCCCAGTCGGCATCGGTCTTGCCATTGGCATCCGCCCATTCGGCGGCGCAGGCGATGTATTCGATGGGCGCGTCGAACCAGACATAGAAGACCTTGCCTTCCATCCCCGGCCAATCCTCGGTGCCCTTTTTCACCGGCACGCCCCAGTGCAGGTCGCGCGTGATGCCCCGGTCCTGAAGCCCGTCGCCGTCGTTCAGCCATTTCTTGGCGATGGATGTCGTCAGGATCGGCCAGTCGGTCTTGCTATCGATCCAGTCCGACAGTTCGCCCTTCAGCGCGGATTGGCGCAGGTAGAGGTGCTTGGTTTCCCGCACTTCCAGAACCGTCGATCCCGAAATGGCCGAGCGCGGCTCGATCAGGTCGGTCGGGTCGAGCTGCTTCGTGCAATTCTCGCACTGATCGCCCCGCGCCTTGTCATAGCCGCAGTTGGGGCAGGTGCCCTCGATATAGCGGTCGGGCAGGAAGCGGTTGTCGGCGACCGAGAAGACCTGCTTTTCCGACACTTCGGTGATGTAGCCATTCTCGGCCAGCTTGCCGGCGAAATGCTGGGTCAGGTTGCGGTTCTGGGTGCTGGACGAGCGGCCGAAATGATCGAAGGACAGCCGGAAGCCCTTGGCGATCTCGGACTGGACGGCATGCATTTCGGCGCAGAACTCCTCGACCGGCTTGCCGGCCTTGGCAGCGGCGAGTTCGGCGGGCGTGCCATGTTCGTCCGTGGCGCAGAGGAACAGAACCTCGTGCCCCCGGCCGCGCATGTAGCGTGCGATCAGGTCGGCCGGAAGCTGGCTGCCGACCAGATTGCCCAGATGCTTGATCCCGTTGATGTAGGGGATCGCCGAGGTGATCAGATACCGTGCCATGCCCGCGCCTTCCTTGCCTGTCCGGGCAGGGTTTAACGCGGGCAGGGCAGTTGCGCCAGTGGGCTCAATCCATCCGCACGTCGGCGTCCCGCACCACGGGTTCCCACTTGGCCATCTCGGCCTTCACATGTTCGGCGAGCTCCTCGGGGCCCGATGCGACGATGGTGGCCGAGAAATCCGCCATGCGTTCCACCACCGCCGGATCGGCCATCGCGGCCTTTGCCGCCGTTGCCAGACGCTCGACCACCTCGGGCGGGGTGCCGGCGGGGGCGAACAGGGCGTTCCAGGTGTAGGTCTCGTATCCCGGAATGGTTTCGGCGATGGTCGGCACATCGGGGAAGGACGGCGCGCGCTCCGCCGTGGTCACGCCCAAGGCCCGCAGCTTGCCCGAACTGATGTGACCCGAGGCGGAGGGCAGGTTGTCGAAGATGATCGGCACCTGATTGCCCAGAACATCGGTCAGCGCGGGGCCTGACCCCTTATACGGGACGTGCTCGATCTCCACCGCCGCCATGGATTTGAACAATTCGCCCGACAGGTGCAGCGGCGTTCCATTGCCCGAGGACGCATAGGCCAGCGTGGTCGGATCGGATTTCGCCAGATCGATCAGCTCCTGCACCGTGTTCACCGGCAGTTCGGGGTTCACCGCCAGCACGTTCGGCACCACGACCAGAAGCGAGACGGGGGCGAAATCGGCCACCGGGTCGTAGGGCTTCTGCTGCAGGATCAGCGGATTCAGCGCGTGGGTCGCGACGGTGCCCATCAGGATCGTGTATCCGTCCGGCTCGGCGGCGGCGACGTTTCCGGCGCCGAGGCTGCCGCCCGCGCCGCCGACATTCTCGACGATCACCTGCGTTCCCAGATCGGCGCCCATCCGTTCGGCGACGATCCGGCCCACGACATCGGTCGATCCGCCCGCCGCGAAGGGGATCACGAGCGTGATCTGGCGTTCGGGATATTCGGCGGCGGCGGGCGATGCGGCCAGCATCAGCGCGGCAAGGGCCAGCGTCAGTTTCGGGGTCATCCGGTTTCTCCTCCCATATCTCTCCCGTTTCGGAGGATGCGGCATCGAGGGGCGTCGGCAAAGCCAAATCGCGGCGCGTGCCGCGCCACACCTTTCCTCTCGCCTTCACGCTGCGCGTTCCGGCTCGGGGGTTGCCAATGGCGGGCGGAAGGTTAGGCTCCGGTGCAAGAAGGAGACGCCTGAACATGAAACAGATTTCCCTCGGGCGCACCGGGCTCTCGGTGTCCGAACTCTGCCTCGGAACGATGACCTGGGGCACGCAGAACACCGAAAGCCAGGCCCATGACCAGATCGCGATGGCGCTGGAGCATGGCGTGAACTTCATCGACACGGCCGAGATGTATCCGACCAACCCCACATCCGTGGAAACGCTGGGCGGGACCGAGGCGATGCTTGGAAGCTGGCTGGCCAAGGGCGGGCGCGACAAGCTGGTCGTCGCCACCAAGATCACCGGCGAGGGAAGCGCGCTCATCCCCGGCGGCGAGGCGATCACCCCCGCCCGGATGCGCGCGGCGGTCGAGGCGTCGCTGGTGCGGCTGCGGACCGATTACATCGACATCTATCAACTGCACTGGCCGAACCGCGGATCGTATCACTTCCGCAAGATCTGGGATTTCGCACCCAAAGGCGATCGGGCGGCGGTCGAGGCGGACATGCTGGCCGTGCTGGAGGAGGGCGCCAAACTGGTGGCCGAGGGCAAGGTGCGCCATTTCGGCCTGTCGAACGAATCCGTCTGGGGCGCGGCACAATGGCTGCGTCTGGCCGAGGCGAATGGCCTGCCGCGCATGATGACGGTGCAGAACGAATATTCGCTGCTGTGCCGCCAGTTCGACAGCGACTGGGCCGAGCTTGCGGTGATGGAGGAGATGCCGCTTCTGGGCTATTCGCCGCTGGCGACGGGGCTTCTGTCGGGCAAATATGCGGGCGATGTGATCCCCGGCGGATCGCGGCGCGAGCGGACGCCGAACCTTGGCGGGCGCATCTCGCCCTATGTGTTCGAGGCGGTGGCGGGCTATCTGGGCATCGCCGCGCGGCATGGGCTGGACCCGTGCCAGATGGCGCTGGCCTTCTATCGCTCTCGTCCCTTCCCGACGGTGCCGATCATCGGGGCAACGCGGCTGGATCAGCTTTTGACCAACCTTACATCCGCTGGCGTGAACCTGTCGCCCGAGGTGCTGGCCGAGATCGACGCGGCGCATCGCTGCTGGCCGGCCCCGTATTGAAGCGGCTGGTCCTTCTTCTGGCGCTGGCCGCCTGCGGTCGTGCCGAGCCGCCGCAGCCGCAGGCGTTCCGCGACACGGCGGTGCCGATCTATTCCAACGCGACGTTCGATCCTGCGCGGCTGTCGGGCAACTGGCGGCAGGTGGGGCATTTCGGGGCCGGCTGCGCGCCCGGCGGCGTCAGCTTCGACCGGGGCGTCATGGCTGCGCGCCTGTGCCTGAACGGGCAGGAAAAACGCATCGGCGGCCCGTTCGTGACCATGGGTCCGGGCCGGTTCCTGCCGCCCGGAGAGGTGGAACCTTGGTGGATACTGTGGGTCGACGTGGGCGAGCGGAGCATGGCCATCGGCACGCCCTCTGGCAGCTTCGGGCTGCTGCTGGATCGCGAAGGGCCGATTCCGCAGGACCGGCTTGTCGCCGCGCGCGAGGTGCTGGACTGGAATGGCTATGACCTTGGGCGGTTCAGGTCCTACTGAACCCATGCATCCGGCGCGACCATTGAAGGGCGACGAAGGCACCTTTCAGCCGGGGCAGCAGGTAAAGCGACAGCGCCACCGTCCCGATCGAGAAGGCCGTGACCAGAACCCAGGGATCGGGCCGGTATTCCACGAAGACCCACAGGATCAGCGGGCCAAGGATATGCCCGACGATCAGGATGGTCAGATAGGCGGGGCCGTCATCGGCGCGGTGGTGGTGCAACTCCTCGCCACATTCGGGGCAGGCGGGGCGCACGGCAAGGTATCCCTGCATCATCCGGCCGGACCCGCAATTCGGGCACCGCATCCGCCAGCCGCGCAGCAGGGCCGGTTTCATGGGACGGTCTTCGATCATGATTTCCTCCGGGGGAACGGGGGCAATGTAAGGCAGATGACACAAAAAGTTTAGAGGACGGATTGTCCTGCGACGGAAATAGCCGCCATCCCCGTTTGTCATGTCGAGGCCGGGAAGAAACGCCCCGCCCGAAGCAGGAGACAAACGATGCAGAAAATGCTGACCGGACTGACCCTTGCCGCCATCGCCGCGGCCTCGCTTTCGACCGCCGCGCTGGCGCGTCCGGGCGCCGACGGGCCGCGCCATCACCCGATGCGGATCGACTTTGCCGAACTTGATGCCGATGGCGACGGGCGCATCACCGAAGAAGAAGCCAATGCCCGCCGCGCCGCGCAGGTCGGCACGCTGGACGCCAATGGCGACGGCCTCATCAGCGCCGAGGAACTGGCCGCAGCCGAGATCGCCCGCCTGACCGAACGCGCGAACGAACGTGCCGCGCGTCAGGTGGAGCGGATGGACGTGGATGGCGACGGGCTGCTGTCGGCCGCCGAGCTGGCCGTTCCCGCAGGGCACGAATCGCGGATGTTCGAGAAGCTGGACCGCGATGGCGACGGCGCGATCACCCAGCCGGAACTGGACGCCGCACATCGTCCGGGCCCCCGCGACTGACCGTTTGCCAGCATTCGCGAAGCCCGATAGCAGGGACGCATGACCATGCCGCTCGACACGCTTGCAGATGTGACCGACGAGGCGCTGCTGATCCTTTACGCCAATGGCGACGGGGCGGCGGCGCGGTCGCTGACGCTGCGGTTGACGCCGCGGGTGCTGGCCTATGCTGCGCGGATGCTGGGCGACCGGGCCGAAGCCGAGGATATCGCGCAGGAAGCGATGCTTCGGCTTTGGCGCATCGCCGCCGACTGGCGGCAGGGCGAGGCGAAGGTGTCCACATGGCTTTATCGTGTCGCGGCGAACCTGTGCACCGACCGGCTGCGCCGCCGCCGGGGCGTGGCGCTGGACGATGCGCCCGAGCCAGAGGATGGCGCGCCATCCGTGCTGCATGGCATGGTCGATGCCGATCGGATGAGGGCGCTGGACGCGGCGCTGGCGGCCTTGCCTGAACGCCAGCGGCAGGCGGTCGTGCTGCGCCATATCGAAGGGATGACGAACCCCGACATCGCCGAGATCATGGAGATCGGGGTGGAGGCGGTGGAAAGTCTGACCGCAAGGGGCAAGCGCGCATTGGCGGCGGCGCTGTCCGGCAAGCGCGCCGCTTTGGGATACGAGGATGTCTGAGATGAACGATCTGGACGATCTTTTCGCCCTTGCACGGGCCGAGGAACCCAGCCCCGCGCTGCTGGCCCGGATTCTGGCCGATGCCGAGGCGGTTCAGGCAAAGCCCGCGCCCCGCCGGTCGCGCTGGCGGTTCCTGAGCGTGCTGCTGGCCGGGGCCGGGGCGTTCGGGGGCATGGCGACGGCGGCGCTGGCCGGGGTATGGATCGGCATGGCCGAACCTGCGCCGCTTGCCGCCGTGACCGAAGCCTTCCTGCCCGATACGGTCGATCTGATCCCCACATACGAATTTCTGGCAGAGGAATAGATGCGCCACCTGTTTCGATCCGTTCGCGCCCTGCGCATAGCCCTTGGGGTCTCCGTGCTCTTGAACCTTGCGGTGCTGGGCATCGTGGCAGGTGTTGCGATCAACCATCCGCGCGCCGAGGACCCCTCGCGCGGGTTCGCCTTCGGGCCGTTCAACGGCGCACTGACCCCACCCGAGCGGAAGGAACTGCGCGAGGCGTTCCGTCGCGAAGCACCCGATCTGCGGCAGGCCTGGGGCAAGATGCGCGAAGAATTCGGCCAGATGCAGGGGCTGCTGCGCGCGCAGCCCTATGATCCGGCTGCATTCGCAGGGTTGCTGGAACGCCAGCGCGACCGGGGCGACCGGATGATGCGGATCGCGCAGAAGCTGATTGCGGACCACGTCGCCGCCCTGTCGCCCGAGGATCGCGCCGCCTTTGCCGACCGGCTGGCGGACCAGATGGACCGCCGCCACCGCGACTAATGCGGGCGATACCCCTGCGCGGGGCAGGTGCCGACGGTCACCTGGTTGCGACCGGCGGCCTTGGCGGCCAGCAACGCCTTGTCGGCGCGTTCGACCGTATCGGTCACAGGTTCGAACCCCCGGCGCCCGCGCGTTGCCAGCCCGATGGAGATCGTGACCTCCAACGCCTCGCCCGAGGGGAGGCGGATCGGGGTTGCCTGCACGGCGGCGCAAAGCCGGTCCGCCACGCCCCGCGCGGCGGCAAGGTGCAGATCAGGGAGGGCGATCAAAAACTCCTCGCCGCCGATGCGGGCGATCAGGTCGGACGGGCGCAGGTTCGTGGCCAGACGCCGCGCGACCTCGACCAGCACGGCATCGCCGACCGGATGGCCCCAGCGATCGTTGATCGATTTGAAATGGTCCAGATCCAGCATCAGGATCGCCATATCCGCAACATCGGTCGATGCGCGTTCGGCCATCGCCTCCAGTTGCGGCATGGCGAAACGGCGGTTGTAGAGGCCGGTCAGCGGATCGACCATCGCCATCCGCAGGCCATCCTCGACCGAGGCGCGGCGACGCTCCATCCGCTTTTTCAGCCGTGACAGCGATCCAAGGCGCAGCGCCAGTTCCGCCGGATCGAACCGCGCGGGAACCACGTCGTTCGCACCGATATCGAAGGCCATCGCCGCGCCTTCGGCGGTGAAGCGCGGCTGCACCATGCAGACCGGGATCGCCCGCGTCGCGAGGCGCGAACGCAGGTCGGACAGAAAGCGCAGCCCCGCACCGGGGCCGCCCAGATCGCCATCGACCAGATAGACGTCGGGCGGGCAGCGCGCATCCGACAGCGCCTCCTCGCGGGTCAGGGCCAGCGTGCGGTGACGGCCCGTTCCGGCCAGCGCCGCCTGCCACCGCTGCGCCAGATCGGCCCGTTCGGTCACGAGGCCGATCAGCGGCGGGCCTTCGAACGGCTCGGCCTCCTCGGCCATGCCCAAAGGCGTCACTTCCTCGGTCGAGGGGCGCATCCGCAGCAATGCGCGGATGCGGGCCAGCAGCAGCGCATCGTCCACCGGGCGGGCGAGGCAATCCTCGGCCCCCGCGCGCAGAAGGGCGACGCGCAGCGCCGGGTCCTCGGCGCCGGTGACGATGACGGGGGCGGCGCGGCTGCGCGGATCGGCACGCAGGCGGCGCAGGACGTCCAGTGCCGGCATGTCGGGCAGGTTGGTGTCCAGAAGGATCACGCCCGGACGCAGGCGCGCCGCAGCGTCCATCCCGTCGGCGCCGGTCGAGGCAAGCAAAGGCGCGTAGCAGGCAGCCGCCAGCTTCACCTTGGACACGGTCCGGTTGGTCTGGGAACCGTCTATGACAAGGATTTCGTCAACCATGGTTTACCTCGCGTTCGCCGCCTGCCACCATTGCGCCATGAATGGTTAACATTTCCTTTCCTCATCCCTTTCGACGCCGCAGGACGACCCATGAACACCCCCCCGCTTCCCCCCCGCGAGCAGGCAGAAAAGCTTGCCATCGGCGCGCTTGTCTGGCTTGCCGCACAGCCTGACCTTCTGCCAGAATTCCTAACGAACACAGGGGCTTCGGTGGACAATCTGCGCCTTGCGGCAGCGCGCCCCGAATTCCTTGGCGCGGTCCTGGATTTCATCCTGGCCGAGGATGCGCGGGTTGTCGCCTATTGCGATCAGGCGGGTGTTCCCTATGCCGAGCCGATGCGCGCACGGGCGGTTCTGCCCGGCGGCGACCTGCCGCATTGGACCTGACATGATCGAGGGTATCATCTTCGACAAGGACGGCACGCTGTTCGATTTCCGCAAAAGCTGGGGCGGCTGGTCGCGCCGTCTGTTGGAGGCGCTTTCGGACGATCCGCGCCAGCAACACGCGATGGGCCGCGCCATCGGTTACGACATCGACACGCAGGATTTCGACGCGGGCAGCCCGGTGATCGCCGGCACCCCGGACGAGATCGCGGCCCTTCTGCTGCCGTTCCTGCCGCATCAGCAGCCGGAGGCATTGATCGCGCGCATGAATACGCTGGCGGCATCGGCCCCGATGGCCGAAGCGGTGCCGCTGGACCCCCTGCTGACGCGGCTGCGCGAGCGCGGATTGCGGATCGGGCTGGCGACCAATGATGCCGAAGCACCCGCCCGCGCGCATCTGGCGGCGCATGATCTGACCGGGCATTTCGATTTCATCGCCGGGTTCGACTCCGGGTTCGGCGGCAAGCCTGCGCCGGGGCAGCTCGTGGCCTTCACCCGCGCGACGGGAATCGATCGGTCGCGCGTTGCCATGGTGGGCGACAGCCGCCACGATCTGGAGGCGGGCCGCCGCGCAGGAATGCATACCGTCGCCGTGCTGACCGGCATCGCCGGCGAGGCCGAACTTGCCCCACATGCCGATACCGTGCTGGCCGATATCGGCGCTTTGCCCGGATGGCTGGATTCGCTGTAAATCCGGCGCCGGGAAAATGCCGTGAAATCAGGGCCATTGCGTTGCGGATTTACGGATGCGCGGCGCGGACCGTCAATGAATTTACAGAAAAACCGCATGTTCAGAAAATGTTAGCGTCTCGTTGACATCCGCGTTACCATCATCCGCAGGGAGGCCGGTTCGCCGGCATGGTCGCTGCCCGCAAGGGCTGCCACCGAAATGGAGGAGAGTGGATGTTGGACCACGGTCAGGCGGTTTATGCCGCTTCTGATGATTTCATCGCGAATGCACATGTGAAACCTGCGGATTACGACCGGCTCTATGCCGAGTCGATCTCGGACCCCGAGGGGTTCTGGGGGCGCGAGGCGAAGAAGCTGGACTGGATCACCGCGCCGACCAAGGTGAAGAACACCGATTTCACGCATGGGCAGGTGTCGATCAAGTGGTTCGAGGATGGTGTCCTCAACGTCTCGGTCAACTGCATCGACCGGCATCTAGCGACGCGCGGCGACCAGACCGCGATCATCTGGGAGCCGGACGATCCCAAGGCCGAGGCGCTGCACATCACCTACAACCAGCTTTCGGAAAAGGTGAACCGTTTCGCCAACGTGCTGCTGAGCCAAGGCGTGATGCGCGGCGACCGGGTGGTGATCTATCTGCCGATGATCCCCGAGGCGGCCTATGCGATGCTGGCCTGCGCGCGCATCGGCGCGATCCATTCGGTGGTGTTCGCGGGCTTTTCGCCCGATGCGCTGGCGAACCGCATCAACGACTGTCAGGCAAAGCTGGTCATCACCGCCGATACCGCCCCGCGCGGCGGCAAGCGCACGGCGCTGAAATCCAACACCGACGCGGCCCTGCTGCGCTGTTCGGACAAGGTGCGCTGTCTGGTGGTGAAACACACCGGCGATCAGACGACGTGGATCGACGGGCGCGACGTGGACGTCAAGGCGCTGATGGATCATGCCGCACCCGATTGTCCGCCGCGTCCGATGGGGGCGGAGGACCCGCTGTTCATCCTTTACACGTCGGGGTCCACGGGGCGGCCCAAGGGGGTGGTGCATACTTCGGGCGGGTATCTGCTTTATGCCGCGATGACGCAGAAATACGTCTTCGATTACCATGACGGTGACGTTTACTGGTGCACGGCGGATGTCGGCTGGGTCACGGGGCACAGCTATATCGTCTATGGCCCGCTGGCCAACGGCGCGACGACCGTGATGTTCGAGGGTGTGCCAAGCTATCCCGACGCGGGCCGCTTCTGGGAAGTGTGCGAGAAGCACAAGGTCAACCAGTTCTACACCGCGCCCACCGCGATCCGCGCGCTGATGGCGCAGGGGCCGGAATGGGCGGACAAGTATGATCTGAAAAGCCTGAAGGTGTTGGGTTCGGTGGGCGAGCCGATCAACCCCGAGGCGTGGGACTGGTTCAACACCCATGTCGGCAAGGGCCGCTGCCCCATCGTGGACACGTTCTGGCAGACGGAAACCGGCGGGCATGTCATCACGCCGCTGCCGGGCGCGATTCCGGCGAAACCGGGGTCGGCGACCAAACCGTTCTTCGGCGTGAAGCCCGCCGTGCTGGACCCGACCAGTGGCGAGGAATTGGAAGGCACGGTCGAGGGCGTTCTGGCCATCTCGGACAGCTGGCCGGGGCAGATGCGCACGCTTTGGGAGGATCACGAGCGGTTCGAGGAAGCCTATTTCAGCCAGTACAAGGGCTACTACTTCACCGGCGACGGATGCCGCTGCGACAAGGATGGCTATTACTGGGTCACGGGGCGCGTCGATGATGTGCTGAACGTGTCCGGCCACCGCATGGGCACTGCCGAGATCGAATCCGCGCTGGTCGCCCACCCGGACGTGGCCGAGGCTGCCGTCGTGGGATACCCGCACGACATCAAGGGGCAGGGCATCTATGCCTATGTCACGCTGATGAACGGGATCGAGCCGTCCGAGGATCTGCGCAAGGATCTGGTGAAATGGGTCCGGGCTGAGATCGGTCCCATTGCGTCGCCCGATCTGATCCAATGGGCGCCCGGCCTGCCTAAGACCCGTTCGGGCAAGATCATGCGCCGCATCCTGCGCAAGATCGCCGAGGATGACTTTGGCAGCCTTGGCGACACCTCGACCCTTGCCGATCCTTCGGTGGTGGATGATCTGATCGAGAATCGCGCGAACAAGAAGGGGGCCGCATGAGCGAGGTCTGCACCACCCCCGCCGTTCTGATCCTGCTTGGCCCCCCCGGTGCGGGCAAGGGCACGCAGGCGCGGATGTTGGAGGAGACGTTGGGCCTGATCCAGCTGTCCACCGGCGATCTGCTGCGCGCCGCCGTGGCCGCTGGCACCCCGGCGGGCATGGCCGCGAAATCTGTGATGGAGGCGGGGGGCCTCGTGTCCGACGAGATCGTGCTGGAAATCCTGCGCGACCGGATGATGCAGCCCGATGTGCAAAGCGGCGTGATCCTTGACGGGTTCCCGCGCACGGATGTGCAGGCCTCGGCGCTGGATCTGCTGCTGGCTGAAACGGGGCAGGGCGTGTCCCTTGCCATCAGCCTGGAGGTGGATGACGAGGCGATGGTCGCGCGTGTCGCGGGTCGCCACACATGCGCGAAATGCGGCGAAGGCTATCACGATACGTTCAAGCGTCCGACGAACGGCGCTTGCGACAAATGCGGCGGCACTGAGTTCAAGCGCCGCAGCGATGACAACGCGGACACAGCGCGGCAGCGTCTGGCGACCTATCACGCCCAGACCGCGCCGCTGATCGCGCATTACGCAGGCGCGGGGGTTCTTCGCCGCCTGGATGCAATGCAGGACATCGCGGCGGTCAGCCGCGATCTGACCCGGATGGTGGAACCCGTCATCCGGTAAGACCCGCCACAAAAGGCCCGGGGAGGGGTCGGCGGCAACAGGGAGGCGGTTTCACATACCGCAAGGAGCAACGGGGCATCAGGCCGCGAACGATACCGGCTTGCCCATAGGGAGGGATGCCAGATGGCAAACAATGTGGTGGATGTGGGCGAGATTCGCTCGCGTCCGATGACCGGAGAGGAGAAGAAGGTGATCCTTGCCTCCTCGGCCGGGACGATCTTCGAATGGTATGACTTCTACCTTTACGGCTCGCTTGCCGCGATCATCGGGGCGCAGTTCTTCACCGCGTTCCCCGAGGCGACGCGCAACGTCTTTGCGCTTCTGGCCTTTGCGGCGGGGTTCATCGTGCGGCCTTTCGGCGCGCTGGTGTTCGGGTCGCTCGGCGATCTGGTCGGGCGGAAATACACGTTCCTGATGACGATCCTGATCATGGGCTTTTCGACCTTCCTGGTCGGTCTGCTGCCCGGCTATGCAAGCTGGGGCGTGGCCGCGCCGATCATCCTGATCGTGCTGCGGATGCTTCAGGGGCTGGCGCTGGGCGGTGAATATGGCGGCGCTGCGGTCTATGTGGCCGAACACGCGCCTGCGAACCGTCGCGGATACTACACCGCGTTCATCCAGACGACGGCGACGCTGGGGCTGCTGCTGTCGCTGATCGTGATCCTGTGCGTGCAGGGCTATGTCAACGGCAACTATCCCATGGTGGGCGTGGTCGATCTGCAGGGCAATCCGGTGCTTGGGGCCGATGGCCAGCAGACGATGATCACCGCGTTCAACTCTTGGGGCTGGCGGATTCCGTTCCTTGGGTCGATCTTCCTGCTGCTGATCTCGCTCTATATCCGGTTGCAGATGGAAGAATCCCCGGCCTTCAAGAAGATGAAGGAAGAGGGCCGCACCTCCAAGGCACCGATGCGCGAGGCGTTCGGCAACTGGAAGAACGGCAAGATCGCCCTGATCGCGCTGTTCGGCCTGACGGCGGGGCAGGCCGTGGTCTGGTATTCGGGCCAGTTCTATGCGCTGTTCTTCGTGCAGAACGTGGTCAAAGTCGACAGCTTCAGCGCCAACGTGTTCGTGGCATGGTCGCTGATCCTCGGCACGGCGGGCTTTTTGTTCTTCGGATCGCTTTCGGACCGGATCGGGCGCAAGCCGATCATCCTTGCGGGCTGTCTGCTGGCCGCCGTCACCTATTTCCCGGTGTTCGAGCATCTGACCCGCACCGCCAACCCTGCACTTTACGCGGCGCAGCAAGTGCCGGTGACCGTCACGCACGGGGCCGAGGACTGCTCGTTCCAGTTCAACCCGACGGGGACGGCCAAGTTCACCTCCAGCTGCGACATCGCCAAGGCGGCGCTGGCCAAGGCCTCGGTGAATTACGATTCCGTCGATGGCAGCGGTGTGACGACCGTGACCATCGGGGAGACGGTGATCCCGTCCTATGACGGCGCGGCCCTGACCGGCGATGCGCTGGCGGCAGAGAAGGCGCGCTTCGACGGCGCGGTGACGGCGGCGCTGACCGAAGCCGGCTATCCGCTGACCGCGGCGGACAACCAGACGGTGGCGAAGGCGAACCACTTCTTCGACATCTTCACCGGCCAGAAGCTGATGATCGTCATCACGCTGACCTATCTGATCCTGTTGGTGACGATGGTCTATGGCCCGATTGCCGCGGCGCTGGTGGAGCTGTTCCCGACGCGCATCCGCTATAGCGGCCTGAGCTTGCCCTATCACATCGGGAACGGCTGGTTCGGGGGGCTGCTGCCTGCGACGGCCTTCGCCATCTCGGCGCAGACCGGCAACATCTATGCCGGCCTGTGGTATGCGATCGTCGTGGCGCTGATGACGGTGGTGATCGGGACGATCTTCGTGCCGAACGGCACCCACAAGAAGGACATCTTCGCCGACGACAAGGTCTGATTATTCGACCGTTACTGCGGTGTAGTGCACCAGATCGAAGCTGATGTTCACTGCAAGGGCCGAGGGGGCCGCCACATGCGGGCGGATCACCTCGGCCAATTTCTTGCCAAGCTCTGCCGCATAGGCCGCGTCGCGGTGCGGTTTGGGCAGCAGCGACAGGCGCAGGAAGACGTGGCTGTGATGCCCGTCGACCGGATGCAGGCGGCCCTTGCACACGCCCGCCGCGGTGTCGAAAGCGGCGATGGCCCCCTCGATCTCGGCCAGCACGGAAGCGGGGAGGGTTCTGTCCTTGGTAAAGTAGAGGTCGGCCTGCGGCATGGTTCACTCCTTTGCAAATGGATCGGTGGGGTATCCTACCCCCGTCAGGTAAAGCCCCTGCGGCGGGCAGACGGGGCCACAGGCGGCGCGGTCCGCCGCGTCCAGCACGTCCTTCACGCGGTCCGGGTGCCATGCGCCCGCGCCGACCCGTTCCAGCGTGCCGACGATCGACCGGACCTGATTGTGCAGGAAACTGCGGGCGCGCAGGCGAAAGCGGTATTCGGTGCCGGCGGGCAGGGCGACGTCCTCGATCGTGATCTCGTCGATGGTCTTTACCGGCGATTTCGCCTGGCACATCGTGCTGCGGAAGGTGGTGAAATCGTGCAGCCCGATCAGATGCGCCGCCCCTTGCCGCATCGCTTCGGCGTTCAGCGGGTGGCCGACCTGCCAGGCCAGCCCCCGGTCATGGGTCAGCGGCGCGCGGCGGGCGATCAGGCGGAACAGATACCGCCGCTCGACGGCCGAGAACCGCGCGTGAAAATCGTCCGGCACGAGGGCGCAGAGGGTGATCGCAACAGGCAGCGGTTTCAGGTGCTGGTTCAGCGCGCCCATCAGGCGGAACGGGTCCCAATCCTTCGACAGATCGCAATGCGCGACCTGTCCGGTGCCATGGACGCCCGCATCCGTGCGACCCGCGGCGGCGATGGTGTGCGGCCCCGGCTCCAGCCGTGCCAGCGCATCCTCGATGGCGCCCTGAACCGAGGGCTGGCCCTGCGCCTGCCGCTGCCAGCCGTTGAACGGGCCGCCGTCGTAATCCACCATCATCGCATATCTGGGCATGGCGCCTGCTACCATGCCGCGCCGGGGCTACACAAGCGGTGCGCCGCCGCCTACATTCCGAACGTCAAAGGAGAATAGCGTGGTCCTGAACACCCTTGCCGACACATTGGGCCGCAGCGTCAGCGGCACGGCCGCCAGCCTTGGCGGGCTGTTTGCCGATACCACGATCCGGCTGGGGGTCACAGGGTTGTCGCGGGCGGGCAAGACGGTGTTCATCACCGGGCTGGTCGCCAACCTGCTGGACCGGGGGCGGATGCCGCAGCTGAAGGCGAATGCGCGGATCGAGTCGGTCTGGCTGCAGCCCCAGCCCGACATGACCCTGCCACGCTTCGATTACGAGAACCATCTTGCCGCGCTGACGGGCGACGATCCGCGCTGGCCGGACTCGACCCGGTCGGTGTCCGAACTGCGCCTGTCGTTCAAGGTGCGTCCCTCGGGGCTGCTGGCGGGGCTGCAAGGGATGCAGACGGTGCATCTGGACATCATCGACTATCCGGGCGAATGGCTGCTGGACCTGTCGCTGCTGGAGAAGTCGTTCGAGGAGTGGTCCGATGCCACCTTCGCCCGCATTGCGAAACGGGCGCAGGCGCGGGCGTTTCTGGCGCAGGCGCGGGCCGAGGATGGATCGCTGCCGCTGGAGGAAGTGCGCGCGCAGGCGCTGGCGGCCAGCTTCACCGATTACCTGAACGCGGCGCGAAAGGACGGATATTCCGACTGCACGCCGGGGCGGTTCCTGCTTCCGGGCGATCTGGCCGGATCGCCGGTGCTGACCTTCGCGCCTTTGCCCAAACCCGCCGATCCCAAACGCGGCAGCCTGTGGCGCGAGATGGAGCGGCGATACGAGGGATACAAGGACAAGGTCGTCCGCCGCTTTTTCCGCAACCATTTCGCGCGGATCGACCGGCAGGTGGTGCTGGTCGACGGGCTGGGCGCGATCCATGCCGGCCCGCAGGCGCTGGAGGATCTGCGCCGCACGATGGCCGAGATCCTGCATGCGTTCCGCCCCGGTGCGAACAGCTTCCTGTCGCAGATCCTGCTGGGCAAGCGGGTGGAGCGCATCTTGTTCGCCGCGACCAAGGCCGACCATATCCATCATACACAGCATCCTGCGCTGACCTCGATCATGGAGGCGCTTCTGCGCGAGGCGCGGGATCGGGCATCGTTCGCAGGTGCGCAGACGGCGGCCATGTCTTTGGCATCCCTGCGTGCGACGGTCGAGGAAACGGTGACGCGCCACGGCCAGACGGTCGAGGCGGTGCGCGGGCGGCTGCTGGGTTCGGACCGGCAGGCGGCGATGTATCCGGGTGAATTGCCGACCGACCCCGCACGGCTGTTGTCCCCCGCGCGCGAGGGGGCGGAGCGCTGGCTGGATGCCGAATTTTCGCTGATGGGGTTTGCCCCCGCCCGCGTGAACCTGCGGCCCGGCGAGGGGCCGCCCCATATCCGCCTTGATCGCGCGGCAGAGTTCCTGATCGGAGACCGGCTATGAAAAAACCCCTGATCGTCGATTGGGAGGATGCGGCCGATCCGTCGATCGCACCGCCGGTGCCGGATACGGTCGCCTTGCAGACGGTGATGCGGGTGGGGGCGAAGCGGCCCTCGCGTCTGTGGAAGTTCGCGCTTTGGGCCTTCGGGGCGGCGTTCAGCTTCGTTCTGTCGGTCGCAGCCTATGATTTCGTGGCGACGCTGCTGTCGCGCAATACCGTGCTGGGGGCGGTGGCCTTCGCGTTGCTGGGGCTGGCGGCGCTGGCGGCGTTCATGCTGGCGGGGCGCGAGGCACTTGCCTATCTGCGGCTGGGGCGGCTGGACCGCCTGCGCGTGCGGGCCGAGGAGGCGCGGGTGACGGCGGATGTCAAGGCCGCGCGGTCGGTGGTGCAGGGGATCGAGGCGCTTTATGCCCACCGACCCGAGATGAAGGGCAGCGTTGCGGCGCTGCGCGAGCGGCAGGCGGATGTGTTCGACGCCGACGCGTTGCTGGCGATGACCGAACTGGAACTGCTGGCCCCGCTGGATCAGGCGGCGCGGCGCGAGATCGAAGCGGCGGCGCGGCAGGTGGCGACGGTGACGGCGCTGGTGCCGGTGGCGCTGGCCGATGTGGCGACGGCGCTTTATGCGAACCTGCGGATGGTGAGGCGGATTGCCGAGATCTATGGCGGGCGGGCCGGGAACGTCGGGTCATTGAAGCTGATGCAGCGGGTGTTCGGCTATCTGGTGGCGACGGGCGCGCTGGCGGTGGGGGATGACCTGATCGGGTCGGTCGCGGGTGGGGGGCTCTTGTCCCGCGTGTCGCGCCGGTTCGGCGAGGGGGTCATCAACGGCGCGCTGACGGCGCGGATCGGGGTGGCGGCGATGGAATTGTCGCGCCCCATGGCCTTCCATTCCGCGCCGAAGCCGAAGATCCCGAACCTTTTGTCGCGATCCTTGACCGGGCTGTGGGAGAAGGCGGAAGCGGAGGCTCCCGCCACTCGTTGACGCGCTTCGCGCATCGCCTCGACGTTGGGCCGGGCCGGAGCTTCGCTCCGGCTTAGAGGTCGAATTGATAGGTCGCGGGCATGTAGCGGAAATTGTCGCCGTCGCGCGCGACATAGCCCACGGCGGGGAAGGGCATGTGATAGCCGATGAAGGGCAGGCGTTCATCCGCGATCATGCCGAAGATGCGCCTGCGCGTTGCGGCGGCGGCGGCCTTGTCCATGTCAAAGCGCACCTCCCAATCCGGACGGCCCAGCGAGAAGGCGTAGTGGTTCGCGGTGTCGGCGGTCAGGATCAGGCGCCGGCCTTCGGATTGCAGGTCGAACGCCATGTGCCCGGGGGAATGGCCGAACGCCTCGATCGCGGTGATGCCGGGGGCGACCTCCTGATCGCCATCCAGCAGGGTGAAGGCATCGGCGAAGGGGCGGACCTTGGCGTCGAAGGTCTCGTTCCCGGCGCCCAGCCAATATTCCATCTCCACCCGCCCGGTCACGAGGTTGGCGTTGGCAAAGGTCAGCGTGCCGCCTTCCGACAGCCCGCCGATATGGTCTCCGTGCATGTGGGTGATGACGACGGTGGTGATGCTGGCGGGGTCGATGGCGGCAGCCTCCAGCGCGGCCAGAAGGCCGGCAGGGTTCGCGCCGGTGTCGAACAGGATCACCTCGGACCCGGCCTCGACCAGGACGGGGGTGTAGTAGGACATCGCACGATCGGCAGGCAGGAAGTTTTCGGCGGCGAAGGCTGCGAATTCTTCGGGCGGGGCATTCAGCGCGAAGGTGCCCACCGGCTCGGACGCCTGCGATCCGGCCAGCAGCGCAGTCACGCGAAAGCTGCCCAGCGTCAGGCTGCGGGACAGTGCGGGCGGCGGGGCGGTCTGCGCGCGGGCGGCCATGGGGGTCAGGGTTGCAAGCGGCATCGCGGCTCCGGTCAGGATGGCCTGGCGTCGGTTCATGTCGTTCCTCCTATTCCCACCACGGGTCGATGGCGGCGATGTCATCGTCGCTCCATCCGAAATGATGCGCGAATTCGTGAACGGTGACATGGGTGACCAGTTCCCGCAGGGTCACGTTTCCGCGATCCACCCATTCGTCAAGGATCGCGCGCCGGAACAACCACACCGTATCCGGCCCCATCGGCTGGTCCATCACCGATTTTTCCGTCAGCGGGATGCCGTCGTAAAGGCCGGTCAGCTCGAACGGGTCCTCGATGCCGAGGCCCGCCAGCATGTCCTGCGGCGCGAAGTCTTCGACGCGCAGGACGACCTTCGCCGCCTGTGCCTGCCACGGGGCGGGCAGGGCGGCGACGGTTTCGTGGGCAAGCGTTTCGATGGTGGAAAGGTCGGGGGCTGTCTGATCCATGCCGCCAGAGATAGCGGCGCGGCGGGCGCTTGTCATCAAAGGGTCACGACCCTAGGCTTATCGGGGGCGAAAAACGAAAGTTTCCCATGGACGTGGCAGATATCTTCATCATCGGTGGCGGGATCAACGGCACCGGAATCGCGCGCGACGCGGCGGGGCGGGGGCTGAAGGTGGTCCTTGCCGAACAGGGCGATCTGGCGCAGGCCACCTCGTCATCCTCGACCAAGCTGTTCCATGGCGGGCTGCGGTATCTGGAGTATTTCGAGTTCCATCTGGTGCGCGAGGCCCTGCGCGAGCGCGAGACGCTGCTGGTCGCGATGCCGCATATCAGCTGGCCGATGCGCTTCGTGCTGCCTTACAGCGAGGGGATGCGGTTCGAGGGGACGACCCCGACCTCGCGCCTGATGCCCTGGACCAAGGGTCGGCGTCCGGCATGGCTGATCCGGCTGGGCCTGTGGCTGTATGACAATCTGGGCGGGCGAGAGATCCTGCCGGGAACGCGGCGGGTGGATCTGCGGACCGATCCGCTGGGCGCGCCGCTGAAGGACGAATTCAAGCTGGCCTTCGAATATTCCGACGCATGGGTGGACGATGCGCGGCTGGTGGTGCTGAACGCCCGCGATGCGGCGGCGCGGGGGGCGCGGGTGCTGACCCGCACGCCTGTGACCGCAGCGCGCCGCGAGGGCGGCGTCTGGCGGGTGGAGACCGAGGGCGGTGTCTTTCACGCCCGCGCCTTGGTCAATGCGGGCGGGCCTTGGGTGGACAAGGTGATCGCGGATACGGGCGTGGCCACTACCGAACGCATCCGTCTGGTGCGCGGCAGCCATATCGTCGTGCCGAAGCTGCACGATCACGACCGCGCCTATTTCTTCCAGGGCGAGGATGGGCGCATCATCTTCGCGATTCCATACGAGCAGGACTTCACCCTGATCGGCACCACGGATCAGGAACATCGCGGCGATCCTTCGGCAGCGGTCTGCACACCCGAGGAGCAGGAGTATCTGTGCGCCTTCGCCTCGCGCTATTTCAAGGTGCCGGTGACGCGGGATCAGGTGGTCTGGACCTATTCCGGTGTGCGCCCGCTTTATGATGACGGTGCGAAATCGGCCACGGCGGCGACGCGCGAATATGTGCTGTCGTTGAACGAGGATGGCCCGCCGCTGCTGAATGTGTTCGGCGGCAAGATCACGACCTATCGGCGGTTGGCGGAAAACGCGATGGCGAAGCTCTCGCCGTTCTTTCCCCATGCGACGGGCGACTGGACGGCCAAGGTGGCGCTGCCCGGCGGCGATTTCCCGGTGACCGAGGTGGCGGAGCTGCGCGAGGTGATCCGTCGCCGCTATCCTTTCCTTTCGGGGGCGTGGGCGGCGCGGCTGACGCGCACCTATGGCACCGAGGTTTGGCAGGTCCTGGGCGACGTGGCCGAGGCGGCCGAACTGGGCCGCGATTTCGGCGCGACGCTGACCGAAGCGGAGGTGCGCTGGCTGATGGCCCGCGAATATGCCCGCACCGCCGAGGATGTGATCTGGCGGCGCACCAAGCTTGGGCTACGGTTGACAGCGGCGCAGGTGGAGGCGCTGAGGGAGTATATGGATGATATTGGCAATCGATCAGGGCACGACATCGACGCGGTCCATCGTCTTTGACGAAAGGCTCCGGCCCATTGCCACGGCGCAGGCCGAATTCCCCCAGGCATTCCCGCGCCCCGGCTGGGTCGAACACGACCCCGCCGACATCTGGCGCACCGTGCAGGAGACGGCCCGCAAGGCGGCGGAAGGGCACCGTATCGGCGCCATCGGCATCACCAACCAGCGCGAGACGGTGCTGCTGTGGGACCGCGCGACGGGCGAGCCGCTGCACAACGCCATCGTCTGGCAGGACCGCCGCACGACCGACATCTGCGACGGGCTGCTGGAGCACGAGGCGCTGATCACCGAACGGACCGGGCTGCTGGTCGATCCGTATTTCTCGGGGACCAAGCTGAAATGGCTTCTGGATACCGTGCCGGATGCGCGGGCGCGTGCGGCGCGGGGCGAATTGGCCTTTGGCACGGTGGATTGTTTTCTGATCTGGAAGCTGACGGGCGGCAATCACGTCACCGATGCGACCAATGCGGCGCGGACGATGCTGTATGACATCGGGCGCGGGGAATGGGATGCCGAGATCTGCGCGTTGCTTGACATCCCGATGGGCCTGCTGCCCGAGGTGCTGGACTGCGCGGCAGAGTTCGGGGTGACGGACCTGCTGGGATATGACGTCCCGATCCTTGGCGTGGCCGGGGACCAGCAGGCGGCGACGCTGGGGCAGGCGTGTTTCGAGCCGGGGATGATGAAATCCACCTATGGCACCGGATGCTTCGCGCTGCTGAACACCGGGACCGAACGGGTGGCCAGCAAGCACCGGCTGCTGTCCACCATCGCCTGCCGTCTGGACGGGCGCGTGACCTATGCGCTGGAAGGATCGATCTTCGTCGCAGGTGCCGTAGTGCAGTGGCTGCGCGACGGGCTGGGCGTCATCGCGGATTCGGCGGAAACGCAGGCGCTGGCGGAACGAGCGGACCCGGCGCAGGATCTGGTGCTGGTCCCGGCCTTCACGGGCCTTGGTGCGCCGTGGTGGAAGCCCGATGCGCGGGGTGCGGTGTTCGGGCTGACGCGAAACTCCGGCCCTGCGGAACTGGCGCGGGCGGCGCTGGAAAGCACCGGGTTTCAGACACGCGATCTGCTGGCGGCGATGCGGGCGGACTGGTCGGGAGAGCCGGACGTGCTGCGCGTCGATGGCGGGATGGCGCGGTCGGATTGGGCGATGCAGTTCCTTGCCGATGTGATCGGCGCGCCGGTGGATCGTCCGGTGGTGACGGAAACCACGGCGCTGGGCGCGGCTTGGCTGGCCGGGATGCGCGCGGGGATCGGGCCGGATGCGGCGGCCTATGCCAAGGGCTGGGCGCTGGACCGGCGGTTCGAGCCGCAGATGGAGGCGGGGCTGCGCGACGCACGCCACGCCCGCTGGTCGCGTGCGGTGCGTGCGGTGATCGACGTCTGAGGCACCCGCGCTACCTTTCGCGGCAGCAGAGGAGGTCTGTGCGATGTATGTCGATGGTTTCGTGATCCCCGTCCCGACCGACCGGATCGAGGATTACCGCGAGATGGCCGAACTGGGCGCGACGGTTTGGATGGAACACGGCGCGATCAGCTATGTCGAGGCCTGTGCCGATGACGTCCCGCAGGGAGAGGTCACGTCCTTTCCCATGGCGGTGAAGCTGGAGCAGGGCGAGGTGGTGTTCTTTTCCTGGATCACCTATCGCGACCGGGCGCATCGGGACGAGGTGAACCGCAAGGTCATGGAAGACCCGCGCATGAATTGCGAACCCGACACTGCACCTTTCGAGGCGAAACGCATGATCTATGGCGGGTTCACGGCGATGGTCCAACGCTGAATGTCGGAAAGCGCGGCATGGATGTCGCGCGATGTGATTGCACCGGACGGCTCCCGGCGGCATGGTCCGCATCGGAGTTGACCAAGGATAGCCGATGACCCGCCATGTCTTGACCGTTCAGTGCCCGTCCCGCCGCGGGATCGTCGCCGCCATCTCGGGCTTTCTGGCCGAGCAGGGGTGCAACATCACGGATTCGGCGCAGTTCGATGACGAGCTGACGGGGATGTTCTTCTGCCGTGTCAGCTTCGTGCCCGAAACGGGCGCGGCGCTTCCGGCGCTGCGTGACGGTTTTGCGCCCGTCGCTTCGGATTTCGACATGGAATGGGCGATCCATGACGGCGCGCACCGGATGAAGGTGCTGCTGATGGTGTCGAACTTCGGCCATTGTCTGAACGACCTTTTGTATCGCTGGCGGATCGGGGCGCTGCCGATCGACATTGTGGGTGTGGTGTCGAATCACATGACCTATCAGAAGGTGGTGGTGAACCACGATCTGCCGTTCCACCACATCAAGGTGACGAAGGAAAACAAGCCCGATGCCGAAAAGCGCCTTCTGGCGCTGGTCGAGGATTCGGGGGCGGAACTGGTGGTGCTTGCCCGTTACATGCAGGTTCTGTCGGATGCGTTCTGCGAGAAGATGTCGGGACGGATCATCAACATCCACCATTCCTTCCTGCCGTCGTTCAAGGGGGCAAATCCCTACAAGCAGGCGTTCGAGCGGGGGGTGAAGCTGATCGGGGCGACGTCGCATTACGTCACCGCCGATCTGGACGAAGGCCCGATCATCGAGCAGGACATCGTGCGGATCACCCATGCCCAGTCGGCCGAGGATTACGTCTCGCTTGGCCGGGATGTCGAGGCGGCGGTGCTGAGCCGCGCGATCCACGCGCATATCCACCATCGGGTGTTCATGTCGGGGAACAAGACCGTGGTGTTTCCGGCATCGCCCGGCAGCTATGCCTCGGAACGGATGGGGTAGGGGGCGCGGCCCTCAAGCCCCCATCCGGGGGCCATCGGCCCGCGCCGCTGCCGCGGTCTTGTGGCAGCGGTCATTCATCCTTGGGATCGGCGTTCTCTGGCTCATCGTCCGGCGCGGGAGGCTTGGGCTTCCATGCGCCGCGACGGACGGATGCTTTCGGGCTGGCCTTCTGGGCCAGAAAAGCAGTGAGATCAAAGGGCGGTTTCGAGCTGAACATTCCCATGGGAAGCCTCCTTGCGCCGCCAGAGGAATTCCCACGGTCCTGTCATATATAGTGCAGCTGCCGGGATTTTACATCGGAGTTGCGGATTAAGTTCAGCCGTTGAACAGGAAGTGGAGCACGTCGCCGTCCTTCACCTCGTATGTCTTGCCCTCGACGCGGAACTTTCCGGCCTCCTTCGCGCCCGCCTCGCCCTTGCCGGCGATATAGTCGGGATAGGCGATGGTTTCGGCCCGGATGAAGCCCTTCTCGAAATCGCCGTGGATCACGCCTGCGGCCTGCGGGGCCAGCATCCCCTTGTAGATCGTCCACGCCCGCGCCTCTTTGGGGCCGACGGTGAAATAGGTCTGAAGACCCAACAGCGCATAGCCCGCGCGGATCAGCCGGTCGAGGCCCGCTTCCTCCAGCCCCATCTCGGACAGGAACATCCCGGCTTCCTCGGCGTCGAGCTGGCTGATCTCCTCCTCGATCCGGGCAGAGATGACGACGCTGCCGGCACCCTGCTTGGCCGCCATTTCCGCCACGCGGGCGGATTCGCCGTTGCCGTCGGCGGCCGAGGATTCCTCGACGTTGCAGACGTAAAGCACCGGCTTCGCGGTCAGCAGTTGCAACATGCGCCACTGTTTCAGGTCATCCTCGGCCACCTGCACGGTGCGGGCGGGCTTGCCGTCTTCCAGCGCGGCAAGGGCAGCGCGCAGCAGACGGTCCTGATCCAGCGCCTCCTTGTCGCCGCCCTTCAGCTTGCGGGCAAGGTTGGCCAGACGCCGTTCGACGGATTCGAGGTCGGCCAGCATCAGCTCGGTCTCGATCGTCTCGGCATCGGCGACGGGGTCGATCCGGCCTTCGACATGGGTGATGTCGCCATCCTCGAAGCAACGCAGCACATGGGCGATGGCGTCGCATTCGCGGATGTTGGCAAGGAACTGGTTGCCCAGACCTTCGCCCTTGGACGCGCCGCGCACGAGGCCCGCGATGTCCACGAAGGTCATGCGCGCCGGGACGATCTGTTTCGATCCCGCGATCGCGGCCAGCTTGTCCAGCCGCGCGTCGGGCACCGAGACTTCGCCCACGTTCGGCTCGATCGTGCAGAAGGGGAAGTTCGCGGCCTGCGCTGCCGCCGTCCGGGTCAGCGCGTTGAACAGGGTCGATTTGCCCACGTTCGGCAAGCCGACGATACCCATGCGAAAGCCCATGCCAGTCCCCTTTTGCTGCACGCGCGTTCATCTAGGCGGGAAAGCCCTTGCGCGCAAGGCACGCTTGATTTTCCGCGACGCTGTGGCACCCTTCCTGCAGGAGAAGGAGGACGCGGAAATGAGCTTCGATCCCTACCTGATGTTCAAAAGCAACTGCCGCGAGGCGATGGGTTTCTACAAGGAGGTGTTCGGCGGCGATCTTTACGTGATGACCTATGCCGAAGCGCCCGAAAGCCCGGACATGCCCAAATCGGACAGCGATCTGGTGATGCATGCCTGTCTGACGGTGGATGGGCGGATGCTGATGGCCTCGGACTTCCCGCCGGGGATGGAGGGAGAGTCGCAGCAGGGCGTATCCGTCAGCCACGGCTGCAAGACGCGCGCCGAGGCGCAGGCGATTTTCGACAAGCTGGCGGGCGAGGTGATCATGCCCTTTGGCGATGTGTTCTGGTGCGACGGTTTCGGCATGACCAAGGACCGTTTCGGCACACATTGGCTGGTGGGCGGCCCGTCGAAGATGTGACCCGTCGGCATTGCTTTTCCGGCCCGTATCCGCCAAGGAGAAGCATTGCTGCACGAGGACGCCATGACCCGCATCGACGCCAAGTTCGCCGCCCTGAAAACCGAAGGGAAGAAGGCGTTCGTCGCCTATGTCATGGCGGGCGATCCCGATGTGGACACGACGCTGGCGGTGATGCGCGGGATGCCCGCCGCCGGCGTTGACGTGATCGAGTTGGGGATGCCCTTCACCGATCCGATGGCCGATGGCGGCACGATCCAGTTGGCCGGGCAACGCGCGCTGGAGGGCGGGCAGACGTTGCAGAAGACGCTGGATCTGGTCGCCGCATTCCGCAAGGACGATCAGGTGACGCCGATCGTGCTGATGGGCTATTACAACCCGATCTATTCGCGCGGCGTGGACCGCTTCCTGACCGATGCGAAGGCGGTGGGGATCGACGGGCTGATCGTCGTGGACCTCCCCCCCGAGGAGGATGTGGAGCTTTGCATCCCGGCTCAGGCGGCCGGGCTGAACTTCATCCGTCTGGCCACGCCGACCACCGATGCGAACCGGCTGCCGCGCGTTCTGCAGAACACCTCGGGCTTCGTCTATTACGTGTCGATCACCGGGATCACCGGGGCGGCAGCGCCCAAGGCCGCCGATGTCGCGCCCGAAGTCGCGCGCATCAAGGCGGCGACCGACCTGCCGGTGATCGTCGGCTTCGGCATCACCACGCCCGAGGCTGCGCGCGACATTGCCGCGATTGCCGATGGCAGTGTGGTCGGCACCGCGATCGTCAAGGCGATCAACGAAAAGCCGGTGTCCGAGGTGCTGGAGATGGTCGCCGCCCTCGCCGCCGGTGCCCATAGCGCGTAAGCCGGGGCGCATCCCCCAGGGAAGCCGCAGGCATCGACGGAGGGTTTACGGCCTGATCAGCCGGAAGATCGTGGACGCGCCCCATCCTGCCAGCACCGCCAGCGCCAGCGACAAAAGGCCATACAGCGCAGATTGCTCGCGCGACATGGTATAGAGGAACCGCTCCAGCCCCGCCTTGCGCACGAAGATGGTGCGGTCGATGGTGTCCACCACCCGCCCGTCGCGTGTCAGGAAGATACGCACGCGGTAGTCGCCTTCGGTCAGGTCGGCCGGAAGCTCCACATCGGCGCGGAACAGCGTCTGTTCGTCCAGATCGACGGCGTGTTCATTGACGCGGTATCGCCCCTCCGCCTGCCGAATCCGCATCAACGCCTCGACGAATTGCGGGGCATCCTCGGCTTCGGAACTGATGCCGATGGCACGGATGACCGATGGGATGGTGATGCGGTGACGCAGATCCTCGGTTTCCGACAGGATGTCGCCCAGCGCCCCGGTCGTCGCGATGGCATAGAAGGTCGGCGCGCTGCCGATGCGGACCTTGTCGCGGTTGATCCAGATGCCGACGCGGCGCTCCTTCTTGCGCACGATGATGGGGGTGGCCGGACCTTCGACGGTGACGATCACCTCCAGCGGGTCCTCGGCCGGGGCGGGGGCGTCGCGGCGGACGGCGCCATAGACCAGAATCTCGGACCCGACGAAATCGGTGGTGATCGACACCGACGACTGCGACAGACCGACGACGATGCTTTCCTCCTGCGCGGCGGCGGGCAGGGCAAGCGCGATCAGGATGGCGAATGCGCGGATCATTCGGCCCCCATCACCTGAAGCGAGAACGGCTCCTTCGGCGTCAGAACCAGTTCCGTGCCGACCTTGACGCTGACCGCGATGACCAGCAGCGCCAGCAGGATGCGAAGCTGTTCCGCCCGCAGCCGCACGCCGATCCGTGCCCCGAATTGCGCGCCCACCACCCCGCCAAGGATCAGCAGCAGCGCCAGCATGATGTCCACCGTGCCGGAGGTCATCGCATGGGCCAGCGTGGTGAAGGCCGACACGAAGATGATCTGGAACAGCGAGGTGCCCACCACCACCTTGGTCGGCATCCCCAGCAGATAGATCATCGCCGGCACCATGATGAACCCGCCGCCGACCCCCATGATCGCCGACAGGAACCCCACGCCCGCGCCGATCATCATTGGCGGCAGCACCGAGATATACAGCCCCGAGGCGCGGAACTTCATCTTGAAGGGCAGCCGATGCACCCATGTATGCACATGCGCCCGCTTGATCGGCGCGCCGGGCTTCTTGGCGCGGCGCAGGGCGCGGATGCTTTCCTGAAGCATCATCGCCCCGATCGCGCCCAGGAACAGCACATAGGACAGCTGCACGAACAGATCGACCTGCCCCAGCACCGCCAGCCGCGCAAAGACCCAGATGCCTATGGCGGACCCGATGAGCCCGCCTGCCTGCAACACCATGCCCATGCGGAAATCGACCGCCTTGCGCTTCATCTGCGCCAGAACGCCCGAAACCGAGGATGCGACGACCTGGTTCGCCCCCGTCGCCACCGCCACGGCGGGCGGGATGCCGATGAAGAACAGCAAGGGCGTGATCAGGAACCCGCCCCCCACGCCGAACATGCCCGACATGAAGCCCACGATGCCGCCAAGCCCCAGCACCAGCAGGGCGTTGATCGAAACCTCGGCGATGGGAAGATACATCTGCATGGGCTTACCGGCAGCAAGGGGTTGGACGGCGGTCTAGTCCCTCATCGCAGGTGGCGCAACGTCTCGCGGATCACCTTTTCCAGCTTGGCCGCACCAAGGGGCGCCATAGCCTTCGTATGCTCGTGGCTGAGCCGTTCGTCCGACAGCCCCGCGCCCATGTTCGTGATGGTCGAGATCGCCGCGACCTTCAGCCCGAGGAAACGGGCAAGGATCACCTCCGGCACGGTGGACATGCCGACGGCGTCGATGCCCAGAACCTTGGCCATGCGAATCTCGGCCGGGGTTTCGAAGCTGGGGCCGGAGAACCACGCATAGACGCCTTCGGGCAGGTCCACGCCCGCCCGCGCCGCCGCCGCCTTCAGCTGCCCGCGCAGACCTTCGTCATGCGCGTCGGTCATCGGCACGAAGCGCGCGTCGGTCTTTTCCCCGATCAGCGGGTTCGCACCGGACAGGTTGATATGGTCAGACAGCAGCATCAGATCGCCCGGCGGGATGTCCGCCCGCAGGCTGCCCGCTGCATTGGTCAGGATCAGGCTGTCCGCGCCAAGACCTTTGAGCACCTCCAGCGGCAGTCGCATGGCGGCGGGGTTGCCGGATTCGTAATAGTGCATCCGCCCGCCGAAGACCGCGACGCGCACCCCCTCCAGATCGCCGATCACCAGCTTGGGGTTGTGGCCCGACACGCCGGCATGGGGAAAGCCGGACAGGTCGGTATAGGGGATCGCGACACCGTCCACAGCCTCGGCCAGATGACCGAGGCCCGAGCCGAGCACCAGACCGATGCGGACCGGTGCATCACCCGCCAGCCGTTTGATATGCGCGACCAGATCCATCAGCGTTCCTTCACATAGGGCTCGCCCCCGGCGCGGGGCGGAATGGCGCGTCCGACGAAGCCCGCCAGCACCAGCACGGTCAGCACATAGGGCAAAGCCTCCAGCGCCGGGACGGGGATGTCCAGCGTGGTCACGCGCGTCACCACGTCGGGTCGCAGCGCCAGCGCCTGAAAGAAGCCGAACAGCAGCGTGGCATACAGCGCCGCCCACGGCTTCCATTTGGCGAAGATCAGCGCCGCCAGCGCGATATAGCCGCGCCCCGCCGTCATCTCGCGCCCGAAGCCCGCCTGCAACGCCGTCGCCATATAGGCGCCCGCTATGCCGCACAGAACGCCCGCGATCAGCACGGCGGCAAAGCGCAGCCGCACGACCGAGATGCCCGCCGTATCCACTGCCGCCGGGTTCTCGCCCACTGCCCGCAGCCGCAGGCCGAAACGGGTGCGGAACAATACCCACCATGTCACGGGCACGGCCAGCGCTGCGACATAGACCAGCAACGGATGGCCCGAGATGACCTCGAAATACAGCGGGCCGATCACCGGCACCTCGCGCAGCGCCTCGGCGAAGGGCAGGGTGATCGCGCCGAACCGCGCATCGCCCGACAAAGGCGGCGTGCGCCCGCCCTGGCCGAAGGCCGCCTGCGCCACCAGAACCGTGATCCCCGAGGCGAGGAAGTTCAGCGCCACGCCGGAAATCAGTTGGTTCCCCCGGAACGTGATCGACGCGATGCCGTGCATCAGCGCCCAGACCAGCGACGCGCCGATCCCCGCCGCCAGCCCGATCCAGACCGACCCGCTGATCGCCGCCACCGCACCCGAGGTCATGGCCGCGATCAGCATCTTGCCTTCCAGCCCGATGTCGAACACCCCGGCGCGTTCCGAAAACAGCCCCGCAAGGCATGCCAGCAGCAGCGGCGTTGCCAGCCGCACGGTGCTGTCCAGCAGTTGCAGCAGCGTCGCGTAATCCATCACGCAGCCCTCCGCCGAAAGAACAGGCCAAGCAGCATCCGCACCATATGATCCAGCGCGCCCGTGAACAGGATCACCAGACCCTGAAGCACCACCCGCAAATCGATTGGGATCTGGGTCCAGAGGCCAACCTCGGCCCCGCCCTGATACAGAAAGCCGAACAGCAGCGCCGCCAGCACCACGCCGAACGGGTGGTTGCGGCCCATCAGCGCGACCGCGATGCCGATGAAGCCCGCGCCCTCGGACGCGTTCTGCAGCAGCCGCCCACTTTCGCCCATGACGTTGTTGATCGACATCATCCCTGCCAAAGCGCCCGAGATCATCATCGTGACGACGATGATCTTGGTGGGGTTGATCCCGGCATAGCGCGCGGCGGATTCCGATTTGCCAAAGGCGCGGATTTCATACCCCAAAGGGGTGCGGAACAAGAGCAGCCACACCGCGAAACAGGCCGCCAGCGCCACGAACAGCGACACGTTCGCTGGCACCTGATCGGTGAAGATCGACGACAGCACCGGAATATCGGTCAGCGTCGGCAGGCCATAGGTTGCGGGAAACCGCGCCGTCGCCGGTTCCGCCTGACCCGCCGGGCGCAGCACATCGACCAGCATCCAGACGATCAGCGAATATGCGATGTAGTTGAACATGATCGTGGTGATGACGATATGGCTGCCGCGCTTCGCCTGAAGATAGCCGGGGATCGCCGCCCAGATCGCACCAAAAGCCGCAGCGCCCAGCGTCGCCGCCAGAAGCGCGACCGTCCAATGCGGCCACGGGATGAACAGCAGCACCAGCGCGACGCCAAGGCCGCCGATCTGTGCCTGCCCCTCGCCGCCGATGTTGAACAGGCCCGCGTGATAGGCGACCGTCACCGCCAGTCCGGTAAAGATGAAGCTGGTGGCGTAATACAGCGTGTAACCCCAGCCATAGGCCGAGCCCAGGGCACCCACGACCATGGTGTTCAGCGCCTCGATCGGGTCCTGCCCGATGGCGAGGATCACGCCCGCCGCGCAGATCGCGGCCAGAAGAAGCGAGATGATCGGAACCAGCACCACATCGGCCCAGCGGGGAATGCGTTGCATCAGGCGGCCTCGTCGTTCACGCCGGCCATCAGCAAGCCAAGCTCTTTTTCATTGGTGGTGGCAGGATCGCGTTCCCCCACGATCCGCCCGCCGCACATCACCGCGATGCGGTCCGACAGCGACATGATCTCGTCCAGCTCGACCGAGACCAGAAGGATCGCCTTGCCCTGATCGCGCAGGGCGACGATCTGTTTGTGGATGAACTCGATCGCGCCGATGTCCACGCCGCGCGTCGGCTGGCCGATCAGCAGCAGGTCGGGGTTCCGCTCGATCTCTCGGGCGACGACGATCTTCTGCTGGTTTCCGCCGGAGAAGTTCTTGATCACCAAGTCGGGCAGCAGCGGGCGGACGTCGAAGCGTTTCATCGCCTCGGCGGTTTCGTCGCGCAGGGTCTTGTTGTCCATCAGCGCGCCCTTGGCGAAATGGCGGTGATAGCCGAAGGCCATGTTCTCCCACGCGGTGAAATCCATGATGACGCCAAGATGTTGGCGGTCTTCGGGGACATGGGCGATCCCGGCCTCGCGTGGGTCGGTGAAGGGGCGCCCGTTCATGGTGATCGTCCCTTCGGCGCGGGCGATGCCGCCCAGCACTTTCAGCAGTTCCGATTGCCCGTTCCCGGCCACGCCCGCCAGCCCGAGGATTTCTCCCCGCCGGATGGTCAGATCGACGCCCTTCAGCAATTCGACGCCCCCGCGCGTCAGGCGCAGGCCCTTGGCCTCCAGCACCACCTCGCGCGGGCGGGCGGGGGTTTTTTCGACCCGCAACAGCACTTTGCGGCCCACCATCAGTTCCGCCAGCTGCGGCGGCGAGGTTTCCGCCGTCTTCACCGTCCCCACGATCTCGCCCCGCCGCATGACCGAGACGTTGTCGGTGATCGCCATGATCTCGCGCAGCTTGTGCGTGATGAGGATGACCGTCTTGCCCTGTTCGCGCAGACCGCGGAGGATGCGGAACAGGTGATCCGCCTCGGCCGGGGTCAGAACGCCTGTGGGTTCGTCAAGGATCAGGATCTCGGCCTGCCGATACAGGGCCTTGAGGATTTCGACCCGTTGCTGATGGCCGACGGACAGGTCCTCGACCACTGCGTCGGGGTTCACGTCCAGCCCGTATTCCTTGGACAGCCGGGCAAGTTCCTTGCGCGCCTTGGACAGCGAGGGGCGCAGCAGCGCGCCATCCTCGGCCCCGAGGATCACGTTTTCCAGCACGGTGAAGTTCGGCACCAGTTTGAAATGCTGGAACACCATGCCGATGCCGGCGCGGATCGCGCTTTGGCTGTCGGGAATCGCGGTCTCGCGCCCCCCGATCAGGATCTGGCCGCTGTCGGCGCGATAGAAGCCGTAAAGGATCGACATCAGCGTCGATTTCCCGGCTCCGTTTTCACCGATGATGCCGTGGATCGTGCCCTTGGGCACGGTGATGGTGATGTCCTTGTTCGCCTGCACCGTCCCGAACGCCTTCGAGATGCCGCGCAGCTCGATCGCAGGC
The DNA here is from genome assembly GCF_004959935.1 of Falsirhodobacter xinxiangensis. Taxonomy (GTDB): domain Bacteria; phylum Pseudomonadota; class Alphaproteobacteria; order Rhodobacterales; family Rhodobacteraceae; genus Falsirhodobacter; species Falsirhodobacter xinxiangensis. Next base: position 90,864 of record NZ_SMYN01000010.1, read on the forward strand.
GAAGCCGTCTGGGTCATCAGAAACCGGGGACCGGGCAGGTGTCGTCGCTCATGTAGTCATGCACCGACACTTCGCCCGACGCGATCTGCGCCGTGGCGGCTTCCACCGCCGCCGTCATTTCCGGCGTGACCAGCGCCTGGTTCGCCTCGTCCACCGCGACGGACACGCCGCCATCGGCAAGGCCCAGCACGACCGTTCCCGGCTCGACCGCGTCGCCTTGGGTGAAGGCGTCGAACACGGCATTGTCCACGCGCTTCACCATCGAGGTCAGGACCTGTCCCGGATGCAGGTGGTTCTGGTTGCTGTCCACGCCGATGGACAGGATGTTTTCGTCCGCCGCCGTTTGCAGGATGCCGATGCCGGTGCCGCCCGCCGCGGCATAGATCACGTCAGCACCTTGGCTGATCTGCGCGCGGGTCAGCTCGCCGCCGCGCACGGGGTCGTTCCATGCGGCCGGGGTCGACCCGGTCCAGCTGACCAGCACCTTGGCATCCGGTTTCGTCGCCAGCACACCTTGGGCATAGCCGCAGCCGAATTTGCGGATCAGCGGGATGTCCATGCCGCCGATGAAGCCGAGCGTGTCCGATTTCGACGCCATCGCCGCCATGATGCCCGCCAGATACGAGCCTTCCTGTTCCGAGAAGACGACCGAGCGGATGTTCGGGCCTTCGACGACGGAATCGATGATGACGAATTTCGTGTCGGGGAAATCGGGTGCAACCTGCGTCAGCACGTCGGAGAAGGCGAAGCCCGTCATGACGATGGGGTTGGACCCCGACTGTGCCAGACGGCGAAGCGCCTGTTCGCGCTGGGCTTCGGACTGCATCTCCAGCTCGCGATAAGTGCCGCCGGTTTCCTCTGCCCAGCGGGCCGCGCCGGTATAGGCAGCCTCGTTGAAGGACTTGTCGAACTTGCCGCCCAGATCGAAGATCAGCGCCGGATCGGCATGGGCCGCGCCAGCCACGAGGGCCAGTGCCGCCCCGCCAAGAAGGGTCCTGAGGGTCATTGCGATACTCCCGAAGATGCCGTCCAGCGGCGGCTTGTTTTCCCCCTTGATAAAGCGCGGGAGCGCAGTGCGGCAATAGCTTTTTCCGAAGCTTAGAGGTCGCGGCGCATCACGAGGGCATCCACGCCCGCATAATAGCCGCGCCGCCGCCCGACCTGCGCGAAACCTGCCGCGACGTAAAGCCGGATCGCGGCGGCGTTGTCGGCCGCGACCTCCAGAAACGCGGTATCGGCAGCTTTGGCCGTGCGGGCAAGAAAGTCCGCGACCAGCCGACCGCCGATCCCCTGACCGCGCGCGGCAGGATGGGTGGCCAATGTCAGCAACTCCGCCTCGCCCGCGATGGCGCGTCCGATCAGGAAGCCCTGCGGCTCGTGCAGCAGGAAGCCGCCCGTGCCGGTGGCGGAGGCTTCCAGATCGCGGGCCGACCACGGGGGAGGGTTGGTGAAGCTGGCGGCATGGATCGCCGCAAGATCATTCCACATCAAGGATCACGGGCGGCGGGTCCGAAGGCGGGGCCGCATCCGCGCCGCGCAGATAGAAGGGCGCAGGGCGCGGGCCGGGTTCGCGCAGCGCCGCCTCGCGCGCGATGGCTTCGGCCAGCGGGAACAGGGGCGCGGGGCGGAGGCCGTCCGGAATGTCCGCCGCAAGACGGGCAGTGCCGGGAAACTCCTGCACGTAATGCTCGCCGCGCTTCGCATCCAGTGCCACGACCAGTGGGCGGGGCAGGCCGTGGGCCATCGCCTCCAGCGTCGTGATGCCGATGGCGGGGATGCCAAGGCCCAGCGACAGCCCCCGCGCCGCCGCGACCGAGATGCGAACGCCGGTGAAATTCCCCGGCCCGGTTCCGACCGCCAGCGCATCCAGATCGGACCACTTGCGCCCCGCACCCGCCAGAACCTCCTCCAGCAGCGGCATCAGGCGTTCGGCCTGACCTTTCTGCATCGGTTCTTCGACATGGGCCAGCAAGGTGCCGCCCGACAGCAAAGCGGCCGCGCAATGCGCGGCCGATGTGTCGAAGGCCAGGATCAGCGCGTCAGGCCGCAACCGGACGCACCTCCAGCACCTCGGGGATGTAATGGCGCAGCAGGTTCTCGATCCCCATCTTCAGCGTCAGGGTCGAGGACGGGCAGCCCGCGCAGGCACCCTGCATGTGCAGATAGACGATGCCGCGATCGAAGCCGTGGAAGGTGATGTCGCCACCATCCTGAGCCACCGCGGGACGCACGCGGGTGTCGAGCAGTTCCTTGATCTGGCTGACGATGTCGCCATCCTCGCCCGTGTGTTCGGCGTGGCCACCGGCGGGGCGGGCCTCGCCCTCCATCACCGGGATGCCGGACTGGTAATGTTCCATGATCGCGCCAAGGACGGCGGGCTTCACGTGATCCCAAAGCGCGGCATCGGCCTTGGTCACGGTCACGAAGTCATGGCCAAAGAACACGCCCGTCACGCCGTCCACCGCAAAGACGCGGCGTGCCAGCGGGGATTTGTCCGCCGCCTCGACCGAGGGGAAGTCCGCGGTCCCGATCTCCAGCACCGTCTGGCCGGGCAGGAATTTCAGCGTCGCGGGGTTCGGGGTGGATTCGGTCTGGATGAACATGGGCGGCCTCCGGGGTTGGGCACCGATATGCGCCCGAATGGCCGCCATGTCAAGTTTTGGAACGGTTCTAAATTGCTGTGCCGCCTTGCAGGATTGGCAAAGCGGCGCAATAAGGCGGGCGATTGCAGGCAGGGGGAACGCCGATGACGACAGATGCAAGGCCGCTGAACCGGAGTGACATGCGCGTGCTGGGGCTTTCGGCCCTTGGCGGGGCGTTGGAGTTCTATGACTTCATCATCTTCGTCTTCTTTGCGACCGTGATCGGGCATCTGTTCTTCCCGCCCGACATGCCCGACTGGCTGGTGACGATCCAGACCTTCGGCATCTTTGCCGCCGGATACCTCGTGCGGCCTCTGGGCGGGATCGTCATGGCGCATTTCGGCGACAAGGGCGGGCGCAAGCGGGTCTTTGCGCTGTCGGTGTTCCTGATGTCGATCTCGACGCTGGCGATGGCCTGCCTGCCGACCTACGAGACGCTGGGCGTCTGGGCGCCGATCCTGCTGGTCCTGTTCCGCATGCTGCAAGGCGCGGCCATCGGGGGCGAGGTTCCGGGCGCGTGGACCTTCGTGGCCGAACATGTGCCCGCGAACCGGGTCGGCATGGCCTGCGGCTTCCTGTGTTCGGGGCTGACCTTCGGCATCCTTCTGGGCTCGCTGATCGCGGCGGGGATCAACTGGATCTTCACGCCGGAACAGGTGTCGGGCTTCGCTTGGCGCATCCCGTTCCTGATCGGCGGGGTGTTCGGGCTGATCGGCGTCTATCTGCGCCGCTGGCTGGCGGAAACGCCGATCTTCACGCAGATGAAGAACAGCGACCTGCTGCAAAAGAGCCTGCCGCTGAAGACCGTGCTGCGCGACCATCTGCACGGGGTCATCATCTCGGGACTGCTGACTTGGGTGCTTTCGGCGGGGGTCGTGGTGACGACGCTGATGACCTCGACCTTCCTGCAGAAGCTCTATGGCTATTCCGCGCTGGAATCGCTGCTGGCGACCAGCTTCGGGTCGTTGTTCCTGATCTTCGGCACCGTATCGGCGGGGATGCTGGTGGACCGTTTCGGTAGCGGGCGGTTCTTTGCGGTCGCTGGGGTGCTTTTCGGCGCAGTGACCTTCACCTTCTACAGCTTTGCGGGCCAATCGCTGCCGGTGCTGTTCGGGCTTTATGCGCTGATGGGGCTGGTCGTCGGGCTGGTCGGGGCGACGCCCTATGTGATGGTGCGGGCGTTTCCGGCGCCGGTGCGGTTCACGGGGCTGTCGTTCTCCTACAACGTCGCCTATGCAATCTTCGGCGGGCTGACCCCGCTGGCGGTCAGCTCGCTTCTGCGGGTCAATCCGATGGCCCCGGCGTGGTATCTGCTGTTCATCGCGGCGCTGACGACCTGCATCGGGCTCTACCTGATGGCGAACGGGCGCAAGGTCGAAGGGGCGATCGGCCTCGCGGCCTAATCCCCCGCAACGAACTTGTTGAACCGGCTGGTGCCGCCATCGGCGACCTTGTCCTGATAGAGGAAGTCCAGTCCGCTGTCGTCGAAGATGGCGAAGAACTCGTCCCAGTCGATGCGGGTCAGGTTCTCCTCCGGTTCTCCGAAGTCGATGCGCAGGATACCGCCCTTGCCTTTGGTTTCGACCTTGGCGGGGTGGCCGTCGCGGGCCTCGGCCCATTTGCGGATGGTGTCGTGGTCGCGGGTGGTTTTGGATTCCGACATCGGTGCCTCCGTTTCCGGGGGCAACCAAGGGCTCGGCGCGATGTTCCCGTCAGCGCGCGACGGCGCGGGCCGACAGGGGCAGCAGGACCAGCAGCCAGAACGCGATGGGCAGGCTGGTAGGGTGCGAGACGAACCCGACCGTCGCAGGCCCGGCCAGCACGCCCGCATAGCCGACGGTCGTCACAGCCGCGATGGCAAGGCTGGCGGGCATGACACTTTGCCGCCCCGCCGCGCTGAACAGCACCGGCACGATATTGGCCGCGCCGATCCCGATCAGGCCGAAGCCCAGAAGGTTGGCCAAGGGCGATCCGGCGGTCTGGATGATGATGAAACCCGCGATGGCCAGCGCCGCGCCCAGCGTCAGCACCCGGAACGGACCCAGCAGCGCGGTGATCCGGTCCCCCGCCAGCCGCCCCGCCGTCATCGCGACCGAGAACATCATGTATCCCATCCCCGCCTGTTCCGCAGCCAGCACCCGCCGCTGCTGCATCAGCAGCGCGCCCCAGTCCAGCATCGCCCCTTCGACCAGAAAGGTGATCCCGGCCAGCACGGCGATCAGCAGCACGATCCCACGCGGCAGCACGAAGGCCGGGGGGGCGCCCGCCACGATCAGCGGAAGGCGTGGCATGGCGATGGCGATGGCCAGCGCGGCAAGCGCGGCGGCGATGGCCGATGCGGGGAAGGGGGGCAGGCCCAGCGTCAGCAGCAGCGTCACGCCGCCCGCGCCCGCCACGCCGCCAAGGCTGAACATTGCGTGAAAGCCCGACAGCATCGGACGGCCCGCGGCCTTCTCGACCTCGATCGACTGGATGTTCATGGCAACGTCGATGGTGCCCAGCGACGCGCCGAAGACCAGAAGCGCCAGCCCCAGCGAAAGCGGGCTGCCCCCCAGTGCCAGAACGGGCAGGATCGCCGCCAATGCAAAGCCGCCCAGCAGGATCATCGGCTTGGGCCCCGTCCGGGCGCTGACCACCCCGGTGACGGGCATTGCGATCAGCGATCCGACCCCGAGGCAGAGGAGCAGGATGCCAAGCTGCGCCTCGTCCGCGCCGACGCGGGCCTTGGCGAAGGGCACCAGCGGCGCCCAGCAGGCCATGACGAAGCCAGCGACGAAGAAGGCCAGGCGCGTGGCAAGCCGCGAGGAGGGCGATGCGACGTCCATGTCAGGTGATGGCTTCCAGCCGTTCCTTCGACATCTCGCCCGGGACGATGGTGACGGGGATCGGCAGCGCGCCGGACCCGCGGCTCATCTGCGTGACCAGCGGGCCGGGGCCGGATTTGTCGGTGCCCGCCCCAAGGACCAGGATGCCGATCTCGGGGTCTTCGTTCACGACGGCAAGGATTTCCTGCACCGGATCACCCTCGCGGATGATCAGGGTGGGGTTCACGTTCTGCCGGTCGCGCATCCATTTGGCGAAGACCTCGAAATGGGCCTCGATCCGCTCGCGCGCCTCGGCCCGCATCAGGTCGGCGACGCCCATGAAATGCTGGAACTCCTCGGGCGGGATGATCGACACGATCACGACCCCCGCCCCGGTATGCGAGGCGCGGAACGCGGCATAGCGCATCGCGTTCAGGCATTCGCGGCTGTCGTCCAGAACCACCAGAAACTTACGCATATCCGTCCCCCTGTCTGGTCTTTATGCCGAATGGGCGAAGTCCATGTAAAGCGCGCGGGCGCGTTTCGTGACGGGGCCATGCGCGTATTCGGTATCGTCGAAACGGGCAACCGGGGTGACCTTGGCGAAGTTCCCGGACAGGAACACCTCCTCCGCCGCATGGAAATCGTCGAAGGTCAGCACGGCCTCGCGCACCTCGATCCCGTCAGCGCGCAGGTTGGCAATGTGGCGGGCGCGGGTGATGCCCGACAGGAACGTGCCGTTGGCGATGGGGGTGAACACCACGCCGTCCCGCACCATGAACACGTTGGCGGTGGCGGTTTCGGCCACGTTGCCCATCGCATCGGCCACCAGCGCGTTGCCGAAGCCCTTGCGCTTCGCCTCGACCAGCATCCGGGCGTTGTTGGGATAGAGCGCGCCCGCCTTGGCATTGCAGACCGCATCCTCCAGCACGGGGCGGCGGAAGCGGGTGCGGGTCAGCGTGGTCATCGCGCCTTCGTCCGGCATCGGCACTTCTTCGAGGCTGATGGCGAAGGCGGTCGAATCCTCCTTGGGCGCGACGCCGAGTTCGGACCCGTCCACGGCCCAATACATCGGGCGGATATAGACGGCGTTCGCGTAACCCTTCAGCCCCTCGCGCACGATCTGCACCATGTCGGCGGGATCGACGGTGGGGGTGATCATCAGCGCCTCGGCCGAGCGGTTCAGGCGGGCGCAGTGCAGGTCCAGATCGGGGGTCACCCCGTCGAACAGCCGCGCGCCGTCGAAGACGTTCGATCCCTGCCACAGCCCGTGATCGGCGGCGCGCATGACGGGGATGTCACCCTCGTGCCACTTGCCGTCGAAAAAGGTGCGGATGTTCTTGCCGAATGCCATGGTCGTGCCCTTCCTTTGCGCGGGTGTTAGATCATCCGCAGGCGGGATGGGCAAGATGCGCCCCCGGGCAGTCTTGGGGGACAGGTGGACCCGGGGGACGCCGATTCTGGCCGTCTGGGGGACAGGTGGCCAGGTTCAGGGTGCCGCGATTCGGATTCAGCTTCGTGACAGGCGGCGCAGCGCCCAGCTTTGCACGGCGTTGCCGACCATGCCCGCCAGCGCCATCGCAAATCCCATGATCCCGGCCAGCAGCGACCATGCGACGTTCGACACACGCCATGTCGCGCGCAGGAAGCGGGCCTTGCCCAGCACCTCCATCCGGCCGACGGTGCGGGGGCCAAGCGCCTCGGACGCGTTGGCGATGCGGCGGGCGTCTGCGGGGGTGTCGATGTGGCGCATCAGGTGCAGCGCCTGCGCGGGCGGCAGGGCGGTGCCGATGCGGCCTGCGCCCCGCGCGATGTCGGCCACCGGGGCCAGCACGGCAGGGCGCATCAGCGCGGCCAGATCGTCCGTGCCACGCACGGCGGGCAGGCGGGCCCAGTCGATCCCCTCGCGCGCGGCGCGGGTCAGGGTGGCGGTCAGGCGCGGCGACAACAGGCGCATCTTGCGCGCGATCCCGGTCATGGCCGCGCCGAGTTTCACCACAGCGCTGGACCCGCCCGAGGCGACGACGAAGACCGTCGCCCCCAGCCCGATCGCCGACAAGGTCACGTCCAGCGTATCCACCTCGGCCCCGGTGACATAGGCCTGCCCGCCCCGCGCCAACCCCGCGATGTCGCCAAGGCTGGTCAGTGCGACGGGGGCCTGACAGATCAGCACCGGCGAAAGCGTGCAGGCGGCGGGATCATAGGCGCAGGCGGCGCAATCGGCGGCGTTCTCCAGAAAGCCGGGGCGGGGCAGGTCGGGAACGGGGAGGCCGCGCTCCGCCGCGACCTCGGCCACCGCGTCGATCGCGACCCAGTTGCGCGGGTCCTCGGCCAACAGCGCGTCCAGCCGGGCCGCGATGGTTTCGGGGGCAGTGCGGGCCATCTCGGCCTCCACCGCCGCCTCGATCTCCTGCGCCCCCCGGTCGATGAAGGGGCGCAGGGTGGGGTCGCGCATGATGCGGACCCCGGTCAACAGGGTCGCGCAAAGCGACAGCGCCAGAAGCGCGGTCAGGGCGACCCGCGCGATCACACCTGACGCGAGCGGATCATGCCGACGATGTCCTTCACATCGTCAAAGATCGGACGCGCGATGGCATCGGCGCGTTCGGCCCCGCGGCCAAGGATGGCGTCGATCTCGTCCGGTTCCGCCATCAGGCGGTTCATTTCCGCCGTGATCGGTCCCAGCTTTTCCACCGCCAGATCGGCCAGCGCCGGTTTGAACGTGCCGAACTGCGCGCCCGCATACTGCGCCATCACCTGCGCCGGGGTCAGATCGGCCAGCGCGGCATAGATGTTCACGAGGTTCTTGGCATCGGGACGCCCGTCCAGCCCCTCGACGCTTTCGGGGAGCGGCTCGGGATCGGTCTTGGCCTTGCGGATCTTTTTCGCGATCGTATCGGCATCGTCGGTCAGGTTGATGCGGCTGGCATCCGAGGGGTCCGACTTCGACATCTTCTTGGTGCCGTCGCGCAGGGACATCACGCGGGTGGCGGCGCCTTCGATCAGCGGTTCCGGCACGGGAAAGAACTTCACGCCGTAATCATGGTTGAACTTGTTCGCGATGTCGCGCGTCAGTTCCAGGTGCTGCTTCTGATCCTCGCCCACCGGAACGTGGGTGGTCTTGTAGGCCAGAATGTCGGCAGCCATCAGCGACGGATAGGCCAGCAGCCCCAGCGACGAATTTTCGCTGTTCGCACCCGCCTTGTCCTTGAACTGGGTCATCCGATACATCCAGCCGATCCGCGCGACGCAGTTCAGCACCCAGGCCAGTTCCGCATGGGCCGAGACCTGCGACTGGTTGAACAGAACCGATTTCTTCGGATCGATCCCCGAGGCGATGAAGGCGGCGGCAATCTCGCGCGTTTGCTGGCGCAGCTTGGCAGGCTCCTGCCAGACGGTGATCGCGTGCAGATCGACCACGCAATACAGCGTCTCGATCCCCTCGTTCTGCTTTTGGGCAAAGCGTTTCAGCGCACCGAGGTAGTTGCCAAGCGTAAGGCTTCCCGAGGGTTGGATGCCCGAGAAGACGCGCGTGGGAAAGACCTGAGGCGTTTGGACCGGCTCGGTCATGATGTTCTCCATCTGGAAAGTTTCAGGCTTTCGGCTTAACGCTGGCGGCAAGCCCGAAGCAAGAGGAACCCGCATGAAAGAAGCCCCGATCAACCCGCTTCCGCTTGTCGTCTGGGCGCTCGCCCTGTCGATGATCGCGATGGAACTGGTCATGTCGCTGGGCGCGACGGGCCTGACATCGGACCCTGCCGCGATCGGCTGGCGGCTTTCGGCGGTGGAAGGTTTCGGCTTCTTTCCCGGCATCCTGCGGGCGATGGTCGAACAGAACGTCTGGCCGTGGCAGCATGTGATCCGGCTGCTGACCTATCCGTTCATCCATGGGTCCATCACGCATGCGCTGTTTGCGGTGGTGATCCTGCTGGCACTGGGCAAGATGGTGGCCGAGGCGTTTCGGGCATGGGCCGTGCTGGCGGTGTTCTTCGCATCCGCCATCGTCGGGGCCTGCGTCTATACCCTGATCCCATGGGCCGAGCAGCCGATCTTCGGGGCCTATCCGCCGGTCTATGGCCTGATCGGGGCGTTCACCTTCTTGCTCTGGGTGAAGCTGGCCGGCAGCGGGGCGCAATATCGGGCGTTCTCGCTGATCGGGCTGCTTCTGGGTGTGCAGCTTCTGTTCGGGGCGCTGTTCGGCGGGACGCTGGAATGGGTCGCGGACCTTGCAGGGTTCGCGACCGGGTTCCTGATGTCCTTCGTCGTCAGCCCCGGCGGGGCGGCGCGGGTGATGGAAAAGATCCGTCAGCGCTGACGCCGAAGCGCGGTCTTCAGGTCCGAAGGCCGCAGCGCACCGAAGACATAGGCGCTGCCGAAATAGCTGGCGATGCCAAGCGCGACCAGCCCCGCCAGCGCGGCATAGCGCAGACCTCCCGTGGTCAGCGCATCCGCCAGCAGCCATGACGCCCCCCACAGCACCGCACCCATGAGGGCCGAGGCCGCGACGATCCGCGGCAGGCGGGCCTTCAGCCGGTCGTCGATGCGGACCGCCTCGCCCATCCCGCGCGCGCCCCACCAAAGCTGCGCGACCATCACCCAACCCGAAACCGTGGTCGCCAGCGCGGCGGCAAGAAAGCCGATCACCGGCATCATCAGCACCGCGAAGGCGACGTTTACCACCATCGACCAGACGGCGAAGCGGAACGGGCTGCGCGTATCCTCGCGCGCATAATACAGCGGTTGGAACAGCTTGTGCAGCACGAAGGCCGGAAGGCCGATGCCATAGGCCCCAAGCGCCAGCGCCGTGTTCAGGCTGTCATGCGCGTCGAACTGCCCGCGTTCATACAGCACCTGCGTCAGCGGCAGCGCGATCACCACCAGCGCCACGGCGGCAGGCAGGGTCAGCAGCAGCGCGAACTCCATCCCCCGGTTGAAGCTGTGGCGGCCCCCGTCGGTATCGCCAGCGCGCAGACGGCGCGACAACTCCGGCAGCAAAACGGTGCCGATGGCGATGCCCACGACGCCAAGGGGAAGCTGATACAGACGGTCGGCATAGGACAGCCAGCCAACGGCGCCCTCGGTGAAGCTGGCCACCTGACGACCCACCAGCAGGTTGATCTGCACGACGCCCCCCGCCAGAACCGCAGGTCCGGCGATAACCACCAGCCGCCGCAGGTCCGGCGTCAGGCGGGGAAGCCCCGGCAGGAACGTGTATCCCATCCGCCGCGCCGCCCACCATGTGAAGGCGAATTGCGCGACACCCGTGACCGGCACCGTCCATGCCAGCGTCATCCCCATATCCCAGCCCTGCCAGTCGGCCAGCAGCATCGCGGCGATGAAGATCACGTTCATCAGCACCGGCACCAGCGACGCTTCGGTGAACGAGCCATGGGCGTTCAGCACCCCCGACATCAGCGCCACAAGCGAGATGAACAGGATATAGACGAAGCCGATCTGCCCGTATTCCACCGCCAGCCCGAACCGTTCGTCGCCCACGAAGCCCGAGGCCATCGCCCAGACCAGCCATGGCATCGCCAGCGTTCCGATCAGCGTCACCAGCAGCAGGATCGAGCCCAGCCCGTTGAAGGCGTCGCGTGCGAAGCCGTGCGGGTCCTCGCGTCCCTCGACCTTTTTCGCGAACATCGGCACGAAGGCCATGTTGAACGCGCCCTCGGCAAAGAACCGGCGGAACATGTTGGGCAACGAGAAGGCGACAAGGAACGCCTCGGCCGTCGGCCCCGCGCCCAAGTAGGCCGCCATCATCACATCCCGGATGAAGCCCGCGAGCCGAGAGCCGAAGGTCCAGCCCCCGACCGTCAGAAAACCACGCATCAGTTTCAAACGGCAGCCCTCGCCGCGCCTTCGGAGATCGCCTGGCGCAGCTTCCTCTCAAGGCTTTCCTGCCTTGATTTCGTATGGAGTTTCAAACCGAACATGTCTTTCACATAGAAGGTATCGACCACCTGCGCGCCATAAGTCGCGATGACGGCGGAGGCGATATAGATATTGTCGGCGGCCAGCGTCCGCGTCAGATCGTAAAGCAGCCCCGGACGGTCGCGGGTGTCGACCTCGATGATGGTATAGATTTCCGATCCCTCGTTGTCGAAGGCGATATGGGTGGGGAAACGGAAGGCGCTTTGGCGTTTGGGCAGCTTGTCGCGGTCCTTCAACGCCTCGCGCGCGACAACCTCGCCCTTCAGGGTCTTGTCGATCATCTGGCTGAGGCGGGGCAGGCGGCTTGCCTCGTAAGCCGCGCCGTCGGCGTCCTGTATCCAGAACACGGCGGTGGCATAGCCGTCCTTGGAGGTATAGGTCCGCGCATCCACCACGTTCGCGCCGACCAGTGCCAGCGCCCCGGAAAGGCGCGAGAAGATGCCCGGATGGTCGGCCAGCGCGAAACAGGCGCGGGTCGCGTCGCGGTCGGGTTCGGGGGACAGGTCGATCCGGATCTCGTCATCGCCAAGCCCGCGCAGAAGACCCGCGAAAACCACATGCGTCGCGGTGGGCAGCCCCTGCCAATAGGTTGGATAGTGGCGCGCCATCTCGGCCCGCAGGTCTTTCTGGTCCCATCCCGCCAGCGCATCGCGCAGCGCGCGGCGACCCTCGCCCTCGCGATGCTCGCGGTTCAGCGTCTCCAGCCCTTCCTCCAGCGCGGTGCGGGTGTCGCGGTAAAGGGTGCGCAGAAGCTGGGCCTTCCAGTTGTTCCACGTCCCCGGACCCACGCCGCGAATGTCGCAGACCGTCAGCACGGTCAGCAGGTCCAGCCGTTTGCGCGATTTGACCACCTTGGCGAAGTCGCGCACCGTGCGGGGGTCGGAAATGTCGCGCTTCTGCGCCACGTCGGACATGACCAGATGATTGCGGACCAGCCATTCCACGGTTTCCGATTCCTCGGGGGTCAGGCCGAGGCGGGGGGCCACGCGGCGGGCGATGCGCGCGCCGACGATGGAATGATCCTCGGGGCGGCCCTTGCCGATGTCGTGCAACAGAAGCGCGATATACAGCGTCCGGCGGTTGACCCCTTCGGTCAGGATGGCGCTGGCGATCGGCAGATCGTCCGCCAACTCTCCCCGCTCGATCTCGGACAGGGTCGAGATCGTCTGGATCGTGTGTTCGTCAACGGTATAGTGGTGATAGACGTTGAACTGCATCATCGCCACGATCCGTTCGAAATCGGGGATGAAGGCACCCAGCACGCCAATCTCGTTCATGTGGCGCAGGGCGCGTTCCGGGTTGCCGTGTTTCAGCAGCGTGTCGAGGAAGATGCGGTTCGCCTCGCGGTCGGTCTGCATCTCGTCATCGATCCGGTCGAGGTTCAGCGCGACCAGCCGCATAGCGTCGGGGTGGATCAGGTATCCGGTCCGCAAAGACTCCTCGAAGATGCGCAGCAGGTTCAGCTTGTCGGCCAGAAAGGCGTCGGCATCCACGACCGAGATGCGCCCCTGCACCAGACGATATTCCGGGCGCAGCTTGCGGCGGCGGGGAAGCGAGAACATCGGCTCGCGCTTCGCATGGCGGGCTTCGAGTTCGGCCAAGAAGATGCGGGTCAGCTCGCCCACCTTGGTCGCGTGGCGGAAGTAGTCCTGCATGAACAGCTCCACTGCCCGCCGCCCCGCCCGATCGACATAGCCGAGGCGCGATGCCACCTCGACCTGCATGTCGAAGGTCAACTGGTCGGCGGCGCGGCGGGCGATGTAATGCAGATGACAGCGCACGCACCACAGGAAATCCTCGGCCCGGCGGAAGGTCTCGTATTCCTCCTGCTCGAACAGGCCCGCCCCCACCAAGCCGGCGGCACGCGGGACGCGATGCAGGTATTTGCCGATCCAATACAGGGTTTGCAGATCGCGCAGCCCGCCCTTGCCCTCCTTCACGTTCGGCTCCAGCACATAGCGCTGGTTGCCTTGGCGCTTGTGGCGGATGGCGCGTTCGCTCAGCTTCGCTTCGATGAATTCGGGGCCGGATTTTCGGAACAACTCGTTCCACAGCCGTTCGTCCAATTCCAGCGCCAGCGCCTTGTCGCCGGTCAGGAAACGCTGCTCCAGCAGGGCGGTGCGGATCGTGATGTCCTCGCGCCCAAGGCGGAGGCAGTCCTTGATCGACCGGGTGGAATGGCCGACCTTCAGCTTCAGATCCCACAGGATATAGAGCATGGATTCGATGGCCGCCGCAGGCCCGTCCGCCGCGCCCGAAGGCACGAGAAACAAAAGATCCACATCGGAATGCGGCGCCATTTCGGCACGGCCATAGCCACCGACCGCGATCACGGCCATGCGCGCGGCCGAGGGGTGCAGATGCGTGACCGCCACGTTGAACGCGGTCATCACCAGCGCATCGACCAGAAGCGACTGGCCGGTGATCAGCGCGCGGGCGGCGCGCGGCGTGTCCAGAAACGCCTCGGTCAGCCGCTTTTCCGCGTCGGTGCGGGCGGCTGACAGATGGCGCACGGCGATGTCGCGGATGGCGCGGGCGTCGGTTGCGCCCTCGGTCCGGATCGCGTCGGTGATGGCGGCGGTCAGAACCCCCGCCTGCGCGATCCGCTCGGGCGGGAGGATGGGATGTTCGCTTTGCGCCGGCTCAGAAGCCGGCACCGCCGAAGCTGCGCGGAGCAGGGTCAATCACGGTCACCTGGTTGTTGGTAATCTGCGCGACGGCAAGGCCGCGTTCGTTGCTGCCATCGGCCAGCAGGCGGAAGACGCCGCCGACGCCAGCAAAGCCCGACCCTTGGGTCAGCGCCTGCGCGGTGGGCGCGTCGCCGCGTTTCGCCAGCGCGCCGATCGCGGCAATCCCGTCATAGGCAAGGCCCGAGATCGGATGCGGCGCGACGCCGTAGGCGCCCTGGTAGCGGGCGACGTATTGGCCATACAGACCCGGATCGGGCTGTGCGAACCAGCCGCCCTGCACGCCCGGAAGCGACAGCGTGGCCGCCGGAATGTCCCAGCGGGTCAGGCCGATGAAGCGTTCGTTCGTCAGGCCGTTTTCGCGCAGAAGCTGGCTGACCAGCGGCAGCGCGCCATCCGACCCTGCGGTCAGGAACACGGCGTTGGCGCTTGCGTCCCGCGCGGCTTGCGCGATGCGCGGCGCTGCCTGAGTGATGCCGTTCTGCGAAAATTCATAGCCCTGCGCGCCGACGACCGTGCCGCCCGCTTGGCGCACGCCCGCCTCGATCGCGGTGCGTCCGGTGTTTCCGGCGGCGTTCTGGTCATAGACGACCATGATCTGCCCGGCATTGTTGCGCACCGCATATTGCGCCAGCCGCGAGGCGGTGTTGCGGAAGGTCTGGCCCAGCACGAAGACGTTGCCGCCCGCGATGTCGGTGTTGTTCGAGAAGGACAGAACGTTCACGCCGCGCTGCGCGACGGCAACCCCCGCCGCATTCGCCTCGGCGGCGAAGACCGGGCCGAGGATGACCTGTGCGCCTTCGTCCACGGCGCGGGCGGCTTCGACCGCCGCGCGCGACGGCTGCCCTGCGGTGCGATAGACGCGCAGGTCGACGGCACCCGGCCCGAGGTCGGCAATCGCCAGACGCGCCGCGTTCTCAAGGCTTTTCGCCAGCGCCTCGTCATTGGCCTGACCAGACCCTGCGGGCACCAGAAGCGCCACGGGCACCGGGCCGCCGCGCGATGCACCGGGACCTGTGCCGGACAGGGCGACAGGTTCGCACGCGGCCAGCGCGAGGGCGGAAAGGGCGATGACTGTGCGGCCCAGCGACTTGCGGGCCAACCTGAAAACGGACAACATACGGAGATTCCTCATCCCTTGGGGCGCAGCAGACGGGTCGAACCTATGCCGATCACGGGGTGTTGGCAACTTTTTGAAGGATGACCGATGCTCGCGCCGGGACTGCACTTCGTCGCCACGCCCATCGGGGCGGCGCGCGACATCACCTTGCGGGCGCTGGATATCCTGCGCGACGCCGATGTTCTGGCTGCCGAAGACACGCGCACCCTGCGTCATCTGATGGAGATTCACGGCATCCCGCTGGGCGGACGTCCGCTGGTCGCCTATCACGATCACAACGGCGATTCCGCCGGCCCGCGCTTGATCGCCGCGATGAAGGATGGCAAGTCGGTTGCCTATGCGTCCGAGGCGGGAACGCCGCTGGTTTCCGATCCGGGGTTCGAATTGTCGCGCGAGGCGATTGCGGCGGGGCTGACGGTGCTGACCGCACCGGGGCCGTCGGCGGTTCTGGCCGCGCTGACCATCGCGGGCCTGCCGAGCGACCGGTTCCTGTTCGCGGGGTTCCTGCCCAGCACATCGTCTGCCCGCAAGAAGGCGCTGGCCGAAGTCGCGCCGATTCAAGCCACACTGGTCTTCTACGAATCCCCCAAACGCATCGCCGCCACCCTGCGCGACATGGCCGAGGCTTGGCCCGACCGCCGCGCCGCCGTCTGCCGCGAGCTAACCAAGAAGTTCGAGGAAACCACGCGCGGCACTGTCGCGGAACTGGCAGAGGCCTTTGCCGACCGCAGCGTGAAGGGCGAGATCGTGCTGCTGGTGGATCGCGGCGCACCCGAGGTCGCGTCGGAGGAGGACGTCGAAGCCGCCCTGCGCCGCGCGCTTGAAACGCTTTCGGTCAAGGATGCCGCCGCCGAAGTGGCGCAGCGCCTGGGCCTGCCGAAACGTGACGTCTATCAGATGGCGCTGAAGCTGTGAGCCTTGTGAACCACCATGCGGGTTTGGCGGCGGAAGACATCGTCGCGCGGCACTATGCGCTGCCCGTCGCCGCGAAGCGCTGGAAAGGGCCGGGCGGAGAGGTCGATCTGATCCTGCGCGATGGGGCGACCGTGATCTTCGTCGAGGTGAAGAAGTCCCGCAGCCACGCCGCCGCCGCCCTGCGTTTGACCCCGCGCCAGATCGCCCGCATCCATGCCAGCGCGAGCGCCTTTCTTGGCGGCGAACCCGCAGGCCAGCGCACCGACTGCCGTTTCGACGTCGCGCTGGTCGATGGCACGGGCCGGGTCGAGGTCATTGCCAACGTGCTCGGCCCCTGACACAAAAGCGCCAAAAGGAGAAGACGCATGAAGGTCGCATTCCAGATGGACCCCATCGGGTCGGTCAATATCGACGGCGACAGCACCTTCCGCATCGCGCTGGAGGCGCAGGCGCGGGGGCACAGGCTGTTCCATTACCACCCCCAGCATCTGGCCTATGACGAAGGGCGGATCACCGCGCGCGGCCAGTGGATGACGCTGCGCCGCGAGAGGGGAAATCACGTCGATCACGGCCCGGACGAGGTGGTGGACCTGAGCAGCTTCGACGTGGTCTGGCTGCGTCAGGACCCGCCCTTCGACATGGGTTACATCACCACGACGCATCTTCTGGACATGCTGCCGAAATCGGTGCAGGTGGTGAACAATCCGTTCTGGGTGCGGAACTTCCCGGAAAAGCTGCTGGTGCTGCGCTTCCCCGAACTGACGCCGCCGACGATGATCGCGCGTGACCTCGCGACCATCCGCGAGTTCAAGGCCAAGCACGGCGACATCATCCTGAAGCCGCTTTACGGCAATGGCGGCGCGGGCGTGTTCCGGCTGGACCCGAACGACCGTAATCTGGCATCGCTGCACGAGCTGTTCACTTCGATGAGCCGCGAGCCGCTGATCGTGCAGAAATACTTGCCCGCCGTGACCAAGGGCGACAAGCGCGTGATCCTGGTCGATGGCGAGCCCATCGGCGCGATCAACCGCGTGCCGCAAGAAGGCGAAACGCGGTCTAACATGCATGTCGGCGGACGGGCAGAGAAGGTCGAGCTGACCGAGCGCGACCGCGAGATCTGCCGCATCATCGGCCCCACCTTGCGCGATAACGGCCAGATCTTCGTCGGCATCGACGTGATCGGCGACTGGCTGACCGAGATCAACGTGACCTCGCCCACCGGCCTTCAGGAGCTGGAGCGGTTTGACGGCACCAACGGGGCCGAGATCATCTGGCAGGCGATCGAAGCGAAAGCCTGAAGCTGACGGCCTCGGCGATATGGGGCTGGCGGACCTCGTCTTCGCCCGCCAGATCGGCGATGGTCCGCGCCACCCGCAGGATGCGGTGATAGGCGCGGGCCGAAAGACCGAACCGCTCTGCCACTTTCGACAAAAGCGCGCGGCCCGCATCGTCGGGGGTGGCGACGGCTTCCAGCAAATTGCCCTCGGCTTCGGCATTCACGCGGGCGCGGGTGCCGTCATAGCGATCCGCCTGAATGGCCCGCGCCGCCGCCACCCGCGCCGCGATCTGGGCCGAGGTATCCCCGGTCGAAGGACGGTCTAGGTCGGTATAGGCCACCGGCGGCACGTCCACGCGCAGGTCGAACCGATCCATCAGCGGGCCGGAAATGCGGCCAAGGTAATCCTCGCCGCAGACCGGGGCGCGGCTGCAGGCTTGCGACGGATCGGAAAGGTAGCCGCAGCGGCAGGGATTGGCCGCCGCCACCAGCAGGAACCGGCAGGGATAGCGGATATGGGCGTTGGCGCGGGCGACCATGATCTCGCCCGTCTCGATCGGTTGGCGCAGGGTTTCCAGCACGTTGCGCGGAAATTCGGGAAACTCGTCAAGGAACAGCACGCCGTTATGGGCAAGGCTGACCTCGCCCGGTTTCGCACCGCGCCCGCCGCCGGTGATCGCGGTGGGGGACGCGGTGTGGTGCGGTTCGCGAAAGGGGCGCGCGCGGCTGATCCCGCCTTGCAGTAGCCCCGCGACGGAGTGGATCATCGACGTCTCCAGCGCCTCGGCCGCCGAAAGCGGGGGCAGGATGCCGGGCAGGCACGAGGCGAGCATGGATTTACCCGATCCCGGCGTTCCAACCATCATGACATGGTGCCGCCCTGCCGCCGCAATCTCCAAGGCGCGTTTGGCGCGTTCCTGTCCTTTCACCTCGCGGAAGTCGCGTTTGGCGGCGGGGGTGACAGCCTCTCCCGGATCGACGGGGGGCAGGGGGGACTGGCCGGTGAAATGGCGCACCACATCGGCCAGCGATCCGGCGGCCAGAACTTCGGTCGCGCCGACCCATGCGGCCTCCGGCCCGCAGGCCTTGGGGCAGACCAGCGCGCGATCCTCCTCGGCGGCGGTCATGGCGGCGGGCAGGGCGCCCAGCACCGGGGTCAGCCGCCCGTCCAGCGACAGCTCTCCCAGAGCGACGACGCCCTCGACCTCGTCCCGGGGGATGATGTCCAGCGCCGCCAGCAGGGACAAGGCAATCGGCAGGTCGAAGTGCGAACCTTCCTTGGGCAGATCGGCGGGCGACAGGTTGATCGCCACCCGTTTCGACGGCAGCGCGATGGACATGGCATCCAGCGCGGCGCGGACCCGTTCGCGCGCTTCGGACACGGCCTTGTCGGGCAGGCCGACGATGGTGAAGGCCGGAAGGCCGGATGACACGGCGCATTGCACCTCGACCAGCCGTGCCTCCACGCCCTCGAATGCGACCGTGAAGGCGCGCGTGACCATATCCCACCTCGTTTTGGTTAATGGGTAGGGGCCGGGGGTTTAAGAAAGGTTAACGATCTTCATGAAGGCAGGCCATGCTTCGGGGTCAGCCACGGTCTTGTCGCGGCAGAACGGGTTGCAGAAGTCATAGACCCGGCCACCGAAGGTCAGAAAGTCAGTCACGGGCTTGCCTGAATAGGGGCAGGCCTCGTTCACCGAAGGCCCCTCGCAGGCGGCGGCGGGCTGGACCGGCATCGGCCAGTCTTTCTGCGGCCAGTCGCGGGCATAGGCGGGTTGGTCCGCGCCGTCCACCAGCCCCATCGCCCGCCAGCGCCGGAAGGACGGATGCGCCAGATGCGCCGCGACGTAGTCGGGATGCGCGGTGGGCAGCGAATGGCCCGCGATCCGCGCGGCGACCGGGGCCACAAATTATCCTGACAGTCAAGTTCAATGTAGGCGAAAAATGATGCATTGCAAAGTAACCGCCAGATTACCACCTCCTGCCTCAGCGCGTTGATCCGTTATTCGCTTGTGCCATAGCTGGGCGGGCGCAGACGTCCGTCATTTCCGCTCGAACCGGACAATCGCAAGGTGCGGGCACCGCTCGATGCGAAAGCCCCAAAGCCGTCATTCGCACCCGCTGCGGCGAATGCAGTTGCAGCGTATCCCCCGAGAAAGAAAGCCAGAGGCTTATTTCAGAGCAGATGGATGCACGCCGCGCGGTGAAAGCGGGACGTTCGGCTGAGGGCTCGGAGGCCGGAGAAGCGGCGCATCTTCCTGCTGCTCACGCCAAGCATGACCTCGGTAAACGCGGTCCGGTTTGGTCACGGCGCACAGAACCGGAAAATCGTGAAGAATACGGCCTGCGCCGGCTGATTTACGGAGCGGCGCCAAGTCTGATCGCCGAGCGTTCGTGCGCACTGATCCCGTGGACCAAAAGGCCCCGTCGGGTGTTGTAATGCATGGAAACGTTCCTGCACCCGGACCCATATATCCTACTCCTGACAGGGGCGGGTGCGCTAATCGCTCTGGTAGCGTGGCTACCGCTCGCGTTGCGGCGCCTGCCCCTGTCGCTGCCGGTCGTCTGCATTAGCCTTGGCGCCGCGATCTTCTCTCTTCCTCAGGTGACGCTGGTGCCATCGCCGCTGGATTACCCAGAGATCACCGAGCGGTTTTCCGAATTCGTGGTCATCATCGCGCTGATGGGCGCGGGCCTGAAGATTGACCGCGTGTTCGGAATGCGGCGCTGGCAAGTGTCGTGGCGGCTGATCCTCATCACCATGCCGCTGAGCATCCTTGCCATCACCGCCTTGGCAGGGATCTGGATGGGGTTGCCATGGACCGTCGCCCTGCTTCTCGGGGCGGCACTGGCACCAACAGATCCCGTCTTGGCGTCGGATGTGCAGGTCGGTCCCCCGCGTAGCGGTGAGGAAGATGAAGTGCGTTTCGGCCTGACGTCCGAGGCGGGGATGAACGACGGCGCCGCGTTTCCCTTTGTGCATCTGGCCATCGCGCTGACGTTGGCCGCGTCCACCGGCGAGCCCTGGGTGCTGACATGGCTCGGCTACAACGTGCTGTGGGAGATCGTGGCGGGCGTCCTAGGCGGTTACCTCATCGGGCGCATCTTCGGCTGGATCACCTTCAACATACCTGCCGAGACGAAGCTAGCGCAGACCGGCGATGGCCTCATCGCGCTGGCGGCGACCTTCGTGTCCTATGGGCTGACCGAGATCATCCATTCCTACGGTTTCCTGTCGGTCTTCGTGACGGCCCTGACTTTTCGTCATGCCCATCGCACGCATGATTTCCACCGCGAGATGCACGACGTGACCGAGCAGATCGAGCGTTTGGCGATGATGGTGCTTTTGCTTTTGTTCGGCGGAGCGCTGGCCACGGGGCTTCTGGCCGCCCTGGTCTGGACGGATGTGGTGGCGGCGGCGGTCATCCTGCTGCTGATCCGTCCAGCAGCCGGGCTTCTCGGGCTTTGGGGCCTGTCCGCGAGCCGGACCGAGAAGCTGACCATCGCCTTCTTCGGCATTCGTGGTGTCGGATCGATCTACTATCTGGCCTATGGCCTGAATTACATGCCGGTGGAGGGCGCAAATCGGCTATGGGCAATCGTTGGCCTCGTCATTCTGGCGTCGATCCTGATGCACGGACTGACAGTGACACCCATAATGCGCTGGCTGGACCGAAGCCACGGCCGCGATCCAGACGCAGGCGCCGCCCCGCCGCCCGGATTGCAGGGACCGAGCGCCGAGCGGCAGGATGGCACTTGATTACCGAGGAGGCGCCAGGGCGCACCACCGCAATCCAGCGCGCGGCGCGGTGACGCGAAGGTGGCAAGAAGTTGGAGCTGCACAGGTGTTGGAGTGGAGCGCTGTTGCCTCGCCTGTTAGACCGGAAGCTACCGGTGCTTCAAAAAGAACCGAACCATTTCGGCACTCGCGTCGGGGCCCGTCGCGTCCGTGTAGGATCCGTCAGGCCCGCCGCCTGACCAGGCATGACCCAGTCCGTCGATTTTCCAATGCTCAATCAGCAACCTGCCTTCGACCGTCTCAGTGATCTCGCAGGTGAAGGTCCGACCGTTTTTTCGGCCGGTGCGGCTTTCCGACAGCGTTTGCGCGGGCCCAGCGCGAACAATATCATCTGCAATCGCGACAGCATTTGTCAGGTTAACAGTATGATCTTCCGTGCCGTGAAAGACGATTGTTCGGGGGGCATGTTTTGCCGACGCGCGACGATCCTTTGCGTTTCCGGACATCGCAGCGAACGCGGACGGCACATCTGTGGCAGCGCCGTAGGGAAGCCCCGAATGGGCTCCCACGGCCGTGAAGACGTCGTTGTATGTCTCCCCCAGGATTACGGCCATCGCCGCCCCTGCAGACAGCCCAGCGACGAATGTCGTCTCAGGAGTCACACCAAATTTCCGGGCGGTTTGAGCAGCAAGACCGGCGAGGATTGCTGGCTCTCCGCGACCACGTTGCTGATCCCCGCGACTGAACCAGTTCCAGCATGACTGGGCATTGTCGCCCCGCGATTGCTCCGGGTAGACAACGACAAAACCATGTTGATCCGCCACCGCGTTCATTTTGGTGCCAGCTGCGAAATCCAAAGCAGTCTGGGTGCAGCCATGCAGCATCATAAGGAGGCCGGCTGCTCCATCCTTCGCGCTTGCCGGCACATACGTCATGTAGCTGCGGCTTCCGGCGTCACAGGTAAACCTTGCCTGCTCGAAACTCGCGCCAGGCGCGATCAAAGCCGCAGGCGCGGCGGGACTTTTTCTGGGTGATAAGTTCGGCATGGGCGCAGAAATAGAGCCACCGGGTGCTAGCCCATGCTGCGCCAGAGTGCGGCGGACGAGGTCATTTGCCGAGGCCAAACGCGCGTCGTGGATCGTCAGGCGCATTGCGCCAGCAGAGAACTTCTTCATCCCGATGTTCCTATTTGCGACTGTTTAGGATATTCGGTCAGCGAGCGCCGCCCGAACTTCTGCGCTGGCTTGCAGCGCGCCCAGCACTGTGATCGAGCCGATCGCCACCCGTGCAAGTTCCGGTGTTACATCGGCAGCAATTCGGGCAAGGCCGACAACCTTGACATGGAGAACCTCGCCGGCATCACGCAAGGCTTCGAGTTCAGCACGACCGTAGTCGCGCAAGCCAAGTTCCATCGTGTGCCGCTCAATAGACCGAGCGACGATCTCACCGTGATGCTCAAGCTGATTTCGGATGGCAGTTCGAATGAAATCGCTCCGGTTCGAGTAGAAACCTTCCTGCACCAGAAGATCAATTCGTCCTAGGTCAACATAGCCAAGATTAAGGGTGATCTTTTCGCTTTCCGGAGTTCTTTCGCGCAGTTGCCGCACGTTATCCATCGATCGCCTCCACCATCCACACGGATGGTATATGGATGTTCCACCGAGGGTTCAAGAGGGCTGATGATCGGGGCCCATTCTGAGCTAGCCGCCGGCAATGAGCCCCCATTCATGGAAACGACACCACGAAGCTTGCAATCGAGGTGCTGCTTTGCGCGACTATGTCAAACAGCCCGGTGATGACAGCTCACAGTCGCAAGCATTCGAAACCTGCCTTTGCCTTCTGTTCCCCGCTCGAATCGAGGGCTTCAATCCGCACGACATAAACTCGCTAACAACTGCCCCTGGGGTGTCGCACCAGCGTTCGCGAGCAGACAATTGGTGCCGTGCCGAGTTCGCCTGACTAGCCGAGATGTCGGGGATCTCGGTAAGTGCCATCTGCCAGTTGGCGAAAAAATTCGGCCCAGCCGAGTGGCTGCGGAGCCTCGCGAACTGTTGTCGCTTCAGCGTGCCCGTCGTTCCGTATCTTACCAGCCATGATCTATCCTAAACAAAAAAAGGCGCGGCATCTGCCGCGCCACCTGTGCATTTGGCCGAACTTAAGCGAGAGAGAGGTCTATCGCGGATTCGCGGCCGTTGCGATCATTCTCGATCTCGAACGTCACAGCCTGCCCGTCATTCAGCTGGCGGATACCAGCACGCTCAAGCGCAGAGACGTGAACGAACACGTCTTTGGTGCCATGCTCTGGCTGGATAAAACCAAACCCTTTGGTTGTGTTGAACCATTTCACGGTGCCATTGGCCATCGTGTGTCTCCTGTAAGGATCCGCCCGCGACATGCGGCGGCGTGGCTCAGTCGTCAAATGCTCGACTGAAGCCGTTAGGAGACAGAAGTTCAAGATCAGGGTCTTTGCTGATTACAGATGGGGCTGCCGGGGCATTATTACAATGCCGCCGCAGAGCAATGTGCAACAGCCATGATTTCTACGCCGCGGTGTTTGAGGGGCAGTCGTGAAATTGGGAATGGTTCTCGCGGCTTCGACGATCGGACCCGGCATAGGACGCTCTCAGAAAATCCGGGGTTAGCATCGCACATCCATGCGGCGATGGAATGAGCCATTCGCAACGCTAGCTTATTGGCAAGGGAAGACCGCATTTCCATGCGCTCCGTGGTGGCGCCGCAGGCTGGGTTGTCCGGCGGCGTAGCCGGGCGACACGCCGTCCGTTTGCCCTCTGATCCGGCGAATGAAAAGGAAGCTGAAGATGCCGACGCTGAACATCGTCCACCGGACGACATATCGCTATCGTGCGCCTGTGCAGTTGCTGCCGCATCGACTGATGCTCCGGCCTCGGGAAAGTTACGAGCTCAAGCTCCTGTCCCATCAGGTCGAATGTTCCCCCGCGGCAAAGCTGACCTGGTCAAGCGACGTTTTTGGCAATGGCCTCGCAACGGCACGTTTTCAAGAACAGACCGATCTGCTGGTTATCGAGAGCCACACGCAGGTCAAATCGGGCGCGCCCGCATGGCCTGTGTTCGATATCGATGCCTCGGCCATATCATACCCGTTCTCGTATGCGGATGACATCTGGACCGACCTAGGGTCGTTTACAATTCGGCAATACGCCCCCAAGGACGCCACTGTGGAGCCATGGGCCCGGAGCTTTATTGCCTTTCCGCAGACAGACACGCTCTCGCTCTTGAAAGACCTGAATCTCGGTGTGCACCGCGAGATCCGATACGAGAGCCGCGAGGACGAGGGCACGCAATCGCCGGAACAGACCTTGGACGTTGCCGCGGGTTCCTGCCGGGACCTTGCGGTTCTTCTGGCAGACGCGGCACGTGCACTCGGCTTTGGTGCTCGCCTCGTGTCCGGCTATCTTTGGCCGGATAGCTTGGAAATTAAAGGTGCCGGCTCGACCCATGCGTGGGTCGAGATATTCCTGCCTGGCCCCGGCTGGATCGCCTTCGATCCGACCAACGGCACGATGGGAGCGGCCAACCTCATCCCGGTCGCCGTTGCTCGCAAAATCACGCAGGCCGTTCCGGTGTCCGGGAGTTTCAAAGGACCCGCGGGGGCCTTTGAGCGCATGGAAGTCGAGGTTGATGTGCGCAGTCTGGACCTGAGCCCAACTGCGGATAGAACCGTTGAGATCTATAAGAGCGCCAATGGTGATCGCTGGCTGCTGATACAGAACGGTGATCGTTCGGTTGTCCATCATGAGCCCAACTCCAGCTCAGGCGGGCAGGCCAGCGAAACGGACCTGCACTCCTTCCTGACAAGTCAGGGGCAAACGCCGCAGGGCGAAAGCCTTCGTCGCATGATCGAAGCCGGAGGCAAGGTGCCGAGCTAGATCAGTTCTTTACGGGCCGACGAAGATCTGTGTTTTGAAGCTCACTACGTCCGCGAGTCCTGCCTCCTCGAAGATTTGACGAATATCCTCGTCGGAAGCCGATATCGCTGGCAGGCTGAGGTGATCCAAGTCGGGCAGCCGCTCATGCAACTTCGAGATGAGGATACCATGTGCTTCTTCCTGACTGGCAGCCAGCAGGCTGCCGGTGTCGCCATCAATATCGTAGGTAAGTGAAGTCTGGGCCATGATGCCCTCCGATTCATGCTGGGTTGCAGTGAGTTTGGAAACGCGCCGCTCAGGCGTGATCGACCGAACGCGGGAGCGTCGGGTAAGGTGGGCCGTGAGCTGTTATGCCCCGACCGAACATAAGGCTGCGGGCTTGCATAGGCCGATAGGCACACGCTCCAGGGGGCGGATCACTGCTCTCCAACCGATGGACAATTGGAGATAGTGCCCTGCGCAAGATGCACTATATGCCTGATCTTAAACAGGAAGTTTAGCTTATTATCTTCATTTTGCAGGCTTGCGGAGTAAATCACCCCACATTGCCAGCCTGTGATCTTTCAGGGACAACGTATCGGGCGCCGCTGCTTTACGAATTGGCTGATAAGCAGGTGGCGGGCTTGGATGGCGGGTAAGAAGGCCCTTCCCGGCGGAACCATAGTCCAGATCGAAGATCGACCCGTGGTGTATGCTTGACGTTGGCTTGGCACGTGTAGCAGTCGCAATATTGGCAATTTTTGAGGTGGGGGCCATTATGGGCTCCTCCATTATTCTCCCGAGAGCATACTCGGCAGGTTATACATACCTAGGCCATCGCATCCTCGGGGCAATGAGGCGGCGAAATTGTCGGCCATGTTATCCAGCCCGAGCGCAGTCTGCTACATTCATCGGAGCTGCATCTTCGGGGCGGCGCTGCGACACTCGGCTTCCAAACTTGCCATGAAACCGATGCAAGAGCAAGGCTACTTCTGCGGTGCAGCGAATGGCGGGAATGTCCCACGGGCCGCCCAGGACGGCGGCCCTCCGAATATGTCGATCGTTGGGTCCGCCTTCGGCGATCAAAGATCGATGGCCTCTGAGATGGCCAGCGTGTCATCCACCTCGATCCCAAGGTATCGAACGGTGCTGTCCATCTTCGTATGTCCAAGGAGCAGTTGCACCGCCCGGAGGTTGCCGGTTTTCTTATATATCTGCGCGACCTTGGTCCGCCGCATGGAGTGTGTGCCATAGCTGCTGACTTCCAATCCGATCGAACTGACCCACTCACGAAGCAGGCGGGCATACTGCCTTGTCGACATATGCGGTCGGTCGTGGAACCGGCTGGGCCAGAGATACTGCATGCCGTTCATCGACGGACTGGCGATCCACTGCTTGAGGCAGGTGCGGGTCGTCTCAGTGATCTCGAACCTTACAGGCCGTCCGGTCTTCTGTTGAACAACCGACGCCCGTTCGCGGACCTGTCCCGCAGCGAAGACATCGCGCACCTGCAGGCGGACCAGATCGCAGCCCCGCAGTTTGCTGTCGATCGCCATGTTGAACAGCGCAAGATCCCGGAGGTCGCCGGACATCTCCAGCCTGATGCGGATGGACCAGACGTGCTTCGGCTGCTGCGGTCGCTTCTGGCCGACGATGCGTCCCTTGTTCCAGGCGATGCGTTGTGGTGGAAGAGGAGTGGTAACGAGTTCGGTGGACATGGCAGTGCCTTCCGATCCACCGCTCCCGCCCGCCTTTCGGAATGATGCTGGGTTATGATAGCACGACAAGACATCCTCGTCGCGTCGAGCCCTTAGCCACCATTCGCATCCTGTTCGCCAGCTGCGATCTGAAGCAAGCGTTTTTCGGCCTACGCCCGGCGGTCAGGCTCCCGATGTGCCGCATCGCGGCATCCCGGAAAGCAGACCGCCGTTGATACCGCAGAAGAAAACCTGACTTGCGTTTAGATATGACATCTCTGCCATCCGCTGGGCGGTCGAGATCACAGTGCATGAATTGCATCGTTGATCGCATTCGGACCATTGGTTCATTTGAATACCGGCTTCCATCGCCAGCAGGGTCGAGGCTCGAGATAAAGTATTCCCTTCTCTGAGGCCTGCTCTTGCAGAAGCTTTATTCCCCTTGGCAGCGTCGCTTTGAAACGCGACGAAAAATCCCGAGTGCTATGGTCGTGATGGAGATTGAATGGAGCAACCATGATGACCACCACGCTTTCACGCAGACGATTTGCAGCCCTGATGATGGCCGTGTCGACCCTTGCGGCCGCTCCGCTGCACGCGCAGGACGTGGTGCTGCGGGTGGGTGATCAGGTCGGTGCCGAACGTGCCCGTCTGGAAGCCGCGGGTCTGCTGGACGACGTTCCTTACCGCATCGAATGGTCGGTCTATCCGGCGGCGGTCAACCTGCACGAGGCGCTGAAGGCGGGGGCAATCGATGTTGGCTCGTCGGCGGATTCGCCTGCGGTGGCGGCCATTGCGGGCGGGTCGCCCGTCAAGATCGCGGCGGCCTTCAACAACGGCGGTCGCGGCACGTCGATCATTGTTCCGAAGGACAGCGATATCCAATCCGTCGCGGATCTGCGCGGCAAGACCATCTCGCCCACCACGCGGGGCAGCGTTTCGCATTATCTGGTTCTGGGTGCGTTGAGCCAGGCGGGGATTGATCCATCCGAAGTCACGCTGGCCTTCCTTGCGCCCACCGATGCCTCGGCCGCGTTTCAGGCGGGCAGCATCGACGCGTGGGGCACATGGGGCATCTATACGGCGCGGACGACGGGTGTTCTTGGTGCGAGGAAGCTGATCGACGGCGAGGGCATCAACAGCGGTTATTCCGTCTATGCCGCAACCGAAGACGCCTTGGCAGACCCCGCGCGCCGCGCAGCCATTGCGGATTATGCGGACCGGATGGAGCGTGCCTATGCATGGTCGCGCGACAACCACGAGGATTTCATCGCCTTCTACAGCGGCTTCACCAAGCAGGATGCCGAGGTCGTGGAGCCGATGTTCGAGGAACAGACCTCCTACGAACGCCGACCGCTTGACGACAAACTGGCAGCCGATCTTCAGCAGGTCTTCGACACATGGGTCGAGGCAAACGTGCTGCAGGGCGATCTGGACCTCGCATCCTTTGTCGAGCGGGAGCCGCTGGAGGTGTCGCAATGACGCTGATGACCCCATTCCGCCCCGCGCCGGATCTGGTGCGGCTGCGGCCCGCAGGCACCCGCCATGGCGCAGCACGCGGATTGCGGCGCGCCATAGGGCCTGTGCTGCTGCTGGCACTTTGGCAACTGGCGTCCATGACCGGCGTTCTGCCCGCCGAGGTTCTAGCCGCGCCCTCTACCGTCGTCGGCAGCGCCGCAGGGTTGATCGGGACGGGAGAGCTTCAGGCCGCGATCGCTGTCTCGCTGCAGCGGGTGCTGGCAGGGCTGGCGATTGGCGGCGGCATCGGCGTGTTGCTGGCCGTCACCGCAGGCCTGACACGGCTGGGCGAGGATCTGGTCGATGCGCCGATGCAGATGCTGCGCACCGTTCCCAACGTCGCGCTGATCCCGCTGCTGATCATCTGGCTGGGCATCGGCGAGGCGCCGAAGATCGCCCTTATCGCGCTGGCCACCGCCTTTCCGCTGTATATCAACGTTTACGCAGGCATCCGCGGCGTCGACCAGACGCTGGTCGAAGCGGCGCGGACGTTGGGCATGGGCCGCGCCGCGCTAGTGCGCCATGTCATCCTGCCGGGGGCGTTGCCGAATGCGCTGGTCGGTTTCCGTTACGCCTTGGGCGTCGCGTGGCTGGCGCTGGTCTTCGGCGAACAGATCAACGCGACCGCTGGCATCGGCTATCTGATGGCCACCGCGCGCGAGTTCTTCCAGACAGACGTCATCGTCGTCTGTCTTGTCGTTTACGCCCTTTTGGGGCTGGCCGTGGACTTCATCGTCCGCCTGTTGGAAAGGAGCCTTCTTGCATGGCGTCCCTCGTTCACCGGAACATAACCCAAGCCATCCCCGATGCTGTTCGCATCACCAGACTGAACCGCACCTTCGACGGTCGCCGTGTGATCGAGGGGCTGGACCTGTCCATCGCTGCGGGCGAGTTCGTGGTGCTGTTGGGTGCCTCTGGCTGCGGGAAATCGACGCTGCTGCGCATCCTCGGCGATCTTGACCGCGATTTCGATGGCGAGGTCGAGGTGCCCGCCCGCCGCGCCGTGGCATTTCAGGCGCCCCGCCTGATGCCGTGGAAGAAGGTCTGGCGCAACGTGACGCTAGGTCTGCCCCGAGCCGACCGCCAGCTTGCCGAACGCGCGCTGGCCGAGGTCGGCCTTTCCCACCGCGCCGATGTCTGGCCCAAGGTGTTGTCGGGCGGTGAGGCGCAGCGGGCATCCCTTGCCCGCGCGCTGGTGCGCGAGCCCGAGCTTCTGCTGCTGGACGAACCCTTTGCGGCACTCGACGCGCTTACCCGCATCAAGGCACAGGCGCTGGTCGCCGAACTGTGGCAGCGCCACGGTTGCGCGGTCCTTCTGGTGACCCATGATGTCGAGGAAGCCGCGCTGCTTGCCGACCGCGTGCTGGTCATGAAGGACGGCGTCATCGCCCATGAGCATCGCATCGACCTGCCGCGTCCGCGCGACGTGGCCGACCCCGCAATCGCGCGTCTCCGTGGTCGGTTCCTCGACTGGCTGGGTGTGCATCACTGAAAGGATAACAGATGACCGAACAGACCCCCATCGCAAAGAACTGGAAAACCGAGGGCATCCGTGTGATCGCCCCCCGCGCGCGCGATACCGGAACGCCGGAAACCAAAGGCATGAACCGGCAGGTCGCCATTTCCGGCGCCCGCACGGGCTCCTCGGCGCTCTGGGCCGGCACCAACCACATCCGCCCGGGCGAGATCACCGGCGCCCACCATCACGGGCCGCTGGAAAGCATCATTTATGTCGTGTCCGGCACCGCGCTGATGCGGTGGGGCGAACGGCTGGAGTTCATCACCAGGGTCGAGGCGGGATCGTTCCTGCTGGTGCCCCCCTACATGCCGCATCAGGAGCTGAACGCCTCGGACACCGAGGATCTGCATTGCGCGCTGGTGCGCAGCGGGACCGAGGAAGTCGTGGTCAACCTGCCCGATCTGGACATCACCGACGATCCCGAATGGATCACCTTTTGAGGAGCCCCGCATGACCATCGAATTCATCGGCTATATCGGCAACCGAAACGGCTCCGAAACCATCCCGTATCATGGCCCCGTCATCGACCGCGAACATATCCGGGCCGCCGCCGCCATCCACGAAAATGGCGGTTTCGACCGCGTTCTGCTGGCCTTCCATTCGCATTCGCCCGAAAGCCTGCTGGTCGGCCAATATGCGGCCAGCGTGACCTCGCGGCTGGGCTTTTTGCTGGCGCACCGCCCCGGTTTCGTGGCGCCGACGCTTGCGGCGCGGCAGCTTGCCACGCTGGATCATCTGACCGACGGGCGCGTGGCCGTCCACATCATCACCGGCGCGGCGGATGCCGAGATGGCACGCGACGGTGACTGGCTGGGCAAGGACGAACGCTATGCCCGTGCCTCGGAATATATCGATATCCTGCGGCAGCAATGGCAGGCGGAAGAACCGTTCGACTATACCGGCCAATACTACCGCGTATCGGGCGCACGGTCCGAGGTGCAGCCGCGCAACCTGCCGGTATTCTTCGGCGGCTCCTCCGCTGCGGCGCTCGCGGTCGCGGGCAAGCATGCCGACACCTATGCCCTTTGGGGCGAGACGCTGGAGCAGGTGGCAGAAACCATCGCCGCCGTCCGCGCCGCCGCCGCGCCCCACGGACGCCGCCCGCGCTTCAGCCTGTCGCTGCGCCCGATCCTTGCCGAAACCGAGGACGCGGCGTGGGCCAAGGCCGAGCGTCTTCTGGCCCGCGCGACCGAACTGCGGCAGGACGGCGCTACGCGCCACATCTCCACCGGCGGAAGCGCAACGCCCCCGAACGAAGGCTCGCGCCGGTTGCTGGCGGCGGCGGATAAAGGCGCGCGCCTCGACAAAAGGCTCTGGACCGGAATGGCGAAGCTGACCGGCGCCGCGGGCAATTCCACCTCGCTTGTAGGCACGGCCGATCAGGTGGCTGAGGCGATGATGGATTACCACCGCATCGGCATTGACACCTTCCTGATCCGCGGCTTCGATCCGCTGGAGGATGCCTTCGTCTATGGCCGTGACCTGATCCCCCGCGTGCGGGCCCTCGCGGGTGAGGATCATGTAATCGCGGCAGAATGAACGGCCAAGACTGATATTGCGAAGTTGCAACGCGGAAGGACCCTCCTCCGCGGGCATCCTCGCCTTGCGAGGAAAAGGCGCGGAAAATCATCTTTACGGACGGGAAGGGGCCAAGGTCACGATGTCCATGATTTTCTCGGCGCGGAAGTCGCTGATGGTCAGCATGACGGTCAGCACCCAGAACCCGTCCATCGGCAGCACGAAGGTGCCGGCCTCCACGGTGGTGCTGCCGTCGCCCTCCACGCGGCGCGCGAGGGGGCCCAGCCCGTAGGCAGGTTTTGCGAACGTGACCTCTGCGGCAAGCGGCGACAGCGGCGCACCGTCAAGGCGAAGGTCCTCCAGCCGCGCGGCAACGGGTCCGGCGCGATCGGAGTTCAGCACCAACGTGCCCGTGATGGCGCCCGAGGCAAGCGGCTGGCGCAACTCCGCCGGCGGGGGGATCAGGCTGCGCGGGGGTGGGGTGAAACGCCATGATGCGAGGGTGCCCACGATCAGCACCGCCAGCACCAGTTCGGCGCCGATGCTGCGGACAAGCGGGCCGTGGCGACCGATCATCGCCAGCCCCGTCAGCCGATGGCGGTTCCATAGGGCAAGCGCAAGAAGCGCCGCAACCAGCGTCAGCTTGGCCAGCAACACGCGGCCATAGGCGGTCGCCCAAAGTGCCGCCGGTTGTTCAACTTGCACCACGGCAATGGCGCAGCCGCTGGCCAGCAGCACCCCCAGCCCCCAAGGGATCATCTGCGAAAAGCGCCTCAGCGCCGCCGCGCCGCCTCCCGTGCGCAAAGCAATGGCCAGAACCGGAAGCGCCCCGATCCACAGTGCCGCAGCCAAGACGTGCAATGCGATCGCAGGTCGCATCAACATCTGCGGCGGCGCAGTCGCGGCATGGCCCGCCACGGCGGCCGAGGCGGTCGTGGCAAGCAGTGCCAGAATGACCATCGCGCGATGGCGGGCAAAGAGAAGAGCGGCGAATGTCGCGCCTGCAAGCAGCAGGGCAAGTGCCGAGGGGCCGGTCACCGCCTCGCGCCACGGTGCGGCGGTGGCAACTGCCGAAAGCGGCAAGCCCAGCAGTTCAAGCCCCTGCGTCAGCGCCACGACCGGCAGCGCCACGAGCCCCACCGCCGCAGCGCCATTCGTAATGTTCCGCGCAGAACGTGCGAGCAGCCCGAAGGCCGCCGCTCCCGCCCCCACCAGCAGGGCGGACAGAAGGATGCTGCGCGCCGCCCAAAGCAGAAGGCGGGTCGGCAGCGGCGCGGCTGTTTCCACCGGCCGGATCTGCGACGGCGCACCGATCGAAAATAGCGTTCCGCCTGCCAGGGGATGCCCATCCTCGGCGGTGACGCGCCAGGATATGAGGTGGCTTCCCTGCTGCTGTAACGGGCGAAGTGCCCAACTGACGGCATTGCCTTGGAGGGTGGCTGCAGGCAGCGTGTGGGTGGTGCCGTCCGGCTTTGTCACTCGCGCGACTAGCGGCCGGACGGGGCTGTCGAAGTGCAGGTTGACCGCATCGGGGCCCGCGTCGAGGATTGCGCCATCTGCTGGATCCGTCTCCATCAGCGCGGCGTGGCCATGGGCAGCCCCGCTGCACAGCACCAACAGCAGGATCGCGCATCTAAAGATCGAAGTCATCAGGGGGCAAGCACCCGAACGCGCGGCGCGGGGCTGCCTGCGTTTTCATCGGTCTCTATCCAGCGGTGCTCGGCATCGCCGCAAATCTGGATGACCGGCAGCAGAAGCGGATCGGGTGCGTCGGGCGCGACGGTCGCGCTTATGGTGAAGGCACCGTGGTCGCGATCGTTCAGGATGCCGCCGGTCCAGGCGATCTCGGTCGCCGAGGCGGTGGCGGTCCAGCCGTCCGGAGCCACCGGCGTGACGCCCTGCAACCCGAAAGGCACGCCAAGGCGCAGGCCCGTAGTGGGCGCGCCTGCGCAGCCGTGCCCGATCTCCAGCGCAATCTCCACCTGTGTGCCGGCGGTGACTTCGATCGGATCGGTATGGACATGGGCCTGCGCGGGCAGCGCGACGAGGGTGAGAAGGGAGAGTCTGAGGATCATCTTGTTACCTTGGAGAGAATTCACCAGCTTGCTTCGAGGCCCAGATGCCCCAGTGCCTGACGGCGCAGATCGGCCAGCTGCGGATCGCCCCGATGCCGGGGATAGGGCAGATCGACAGGCAGATCGGCGACGATGCGGGCGGGGCGCGGGCCAAAGACGATGACACGCTGCGCGAGGAATATCGCCTCTTCGACGTCATGCGTCACCAGCACCGCCGTCAGTCCGGTCTGTTGCCAGAGCGAGACCAGCTCGGCCTGCATCGCCAGCCGTGTCAGCGAGTCCAGCTTGCCCAGCGGCTCGTCAAGCAGCAGCAGGTTCGGGCGGTTGACCAATGCGCGGGCAAGCGCCACTCGCTGCGCCATGCCGCCAGAAAGCTGATGTGGATAAGCCTTGTCGAACCCTTCCAGCCCGACCATGCGGATCGCTGCGTCAACCCGACGCCCTTCGGTCTTCAGGATACCCTGTGCTTCCAACCCCAGTGCCACATTCGCGCGCACCGTGCGCCAGGGGAAAAGGGTCGGATCCTGAAACACGAGGATGCGGGACGGATCAGGATCGCCAACCTTGGCCCCGTCCACCTTGATCGACCCTGCCACGGGATGATCAAGCCCGGCCACAAGCCGCAGCAACGTGGACTTTCCGCAACCCGAAGGGCCAAGGAGGGCGACGAAGGCACCCGGTTCGATATCGAACGAAACGTCGTCGAGCACGGGCAGCGGTTTGCCCTCCAGATCGAAGCGGTGGCTGACCGCGTCGACCGCGATGCTGCGGCCCGCTTCGGGAACGGTCTGAAGTGCGGCGGCTACCATCTTACGACTCCTTTTTGCCAGACAAGAACTCGGTCGCGGATGCGGAACAGCAGCGTGATCAGCCCCGAACACATCGCGGCCATCACGAACAGCGCGCCATACATGTTGGCATAGGCGGCCCAGCCCTGCGCCCATTGCAGATACCAGCCGAGTCCTGCCTCGACGCCCAGCATCTCGGCCACGACAAGGACGGCAAAGGATGTGGACAGGCCCATGAACAGACCGACGAAAACATGCGGCAATGCCGCCGGAATCGCGACCTTCAGGATCAGGAAGCGCGGGCTTGCGCCAAGCGTGCGGGCGATCTCGTAGTAATCGCGGTTCACCGCCGCGACGCCCGACCATGTCAGCACTGCGACCGGAAAGGCGGTGGAAAAGGCGATCAGGAAAACGCTGGCCGATCCCGAGGTCGGAAAGATGAAGAACGCCAGCGGCAACCATGCGGTGGCGGGAAGCGGCCCGATATAGCGCAGAAGCGGGACCGACCAGTAGCTGAACGCCCGCGACCAGCCCATCGCGATGCCGATGGAAAAACCCGCCGCAGCGCCCCAGAGGAACCCCTGACCCAGCAGCAGCACCGAGAACCAGGCGCTGTGGAGCATCTTGGGCCAGTCGTAGAGGAATACCTCGAACATGGCCTGAGGCGTGGGGAAGAAGGGTTGCGGCAAGATTCCGGTTTTGGCAGTCAGCACCGTCCAGACGACGGTCGCGACCGCGATGGCGAAAAGCCACGGCCCACGAAGCTGCGTCCATGCGCCGGCCCGCCCAAGCCGCCCGCCGAACAGCCCGAACAAGCCCACGACCGCGCCCAAGGCGGCCCATGTCAGCGACAGCTCACGCACAAGGGGTTGGAACGTCAGATCGGGCCACCACGAAAGCAGCGCCGCCGCCCCGAACCAGCCAAGGGCGGCCAGGAGGGTGACGGGCTGCAGCGCGGTGACGGGGCCGACATCCAGACGGAGGGTGGTTTCTGTTGTCGTCATCGCGACCTCCTCATGTGCTCAGCACGTCGGCGTAGACCCGATCGGCAAATCCCTGCGGATCGGTCGAGCGGCGGAAGACGTTGATTTCGCGCAGCTCCTCGGCATAAAGCGCGATTTCGTCACGCAGGCTTACGCCAGTGGGGGTGTGGTCGTGCGTCTGGTCCTGAAGCACAGCAACCAAATCCTCGATGGAGCGGCCGCGCGGGGCTTGGGGCAGGAACGCGCGTGCGGCGTCCTCGGGCTTGGCCACCGTCCAGTCCTGCGCCTCCAGCAGCGCGCGGGTCAGAGCCTGCGCCGTTTCGGGGCGTTCACGGACCAGCTCGCCGCTGAGGCCCGCGATGCAGCAGACGCGGTTCTCGAACCCGTGGTCGAGGTTCGATGCGATCTGGACGTATTTCTCGGGCTGGTCGCGCAGCCAGAAGAAGGCCTTGGGGTCGCCGTCGGCAATGGCGTCGATCTCGCCGCGATCGGCGGCGATCTCCAGCACGTCGGCGGAAAACGCCTTCCACGTCACGTCCGTCTCCGGATTGATCCTCGCCTTATGCAGCAGGATCGAGAAGAAGTTCTTGCCCGGTGCCGCAAGGTCGGTGACGCCGATAGTCTTGCCGCGCAGCTGCGACAGTTCTGTGATGCCGGTGTTGGCGGTCGTCACCAGCCGCGAGCAGCCCCCATGGGTGCCCGCCGTCACCTTGACGTCGAACCCCTGTTCAAGCGCCTTCAACCAGCGCAGCGCCATGCCGACGCCGCCCTCGGCCTTGCCGGTCGCGATCGCCTCCAGAAGCGCCTCGGTCGAGGCGCCGAAGTTCACGATCTCGACGTCGAGGCCGTATTTCTCGAAAATGCCGTGGTCCTTTGCGACGAAGACCGGCGCGAGGCATATCGCCGAGGCGTTCGAGGCGAACCGCACCTTGGTCAGCGCACCTGCGGACTGGGCATTGGCGATCCGGCCAAGGCCCAGCCCCAGTCCGGCACCGATGAAGGGGGCGGCTAGGCCAAAACCGGCTGCGGCCTTCAGCAGGCCGCGGCGGTTTGGTCTCGCGAAAGGGGCACTGTCGGTCATCTGGATCTCCATTACAAAGCGGGCAGGCGCCCGGAAAGGTTTGGGACGATGCGGCACGTCGGCGTCGTCCTTAGGATCGTTTGCGGTTCAAAGGCCCAGAGCCTGCCGCCCGGCGGCGACCAGCACGGTATCCTCCTGCGGCGTGTGAATGCGTCCGCAAAGCACGTCGCGAAGGTGCCGCTCCAGTGGATTGCGCCGGGCGATGGCGTGATTGCCCGCAAGCTTCGTCGCGGCCTCCACCGCAGCGATGGCGTTCTCGGTGGCGGTCAGCTTTACGATATTGCTTTCGATGGCGGGCAGGGGGCTTCCGGCATCGACTTCGGCTGCGGCTGCGCGGATCAGACGGCGGTTCACTGAAAGTCGCGCCGCGATGCCGCCCATCGCCTCCTGTTGGCGCGGCAGTTCGGAAAGGGGCTTCCCAAGATTCGCGGGCACCCGAGCCTTGAGAAACTCCGCGATCCAGTCCTGCGCCGCTTCGGCCACTCCGGTATAAAGCGCTGCGATCAGCAGGTTGCCCCAGGCCGCCACATCGTCGCCGCGCGCCCATTCTCCGGGGCGGCGGATGTCGGCGGCAGCCCCGTGCGGCAGTTGAACATTATCGAAGACCACGTCGTGGCTGGCTGAAGCGCGCAGGCCCAGCGTGTCCCAGCTTTCGTGGATCGTCACGCCTTCAGCCGCCATAGGCACCAGAAACAGGCCGACCCTCGGCTCGGCCTCGTCGGTTGCGGCCCAGACGAGACCCCAGTGGATTGCGGTGCAGCCGGTCGAGTAGATTTTGCGACCCGACAGGCACCAGCCATCGGCGGTGGCGCAGGCAATCGTCGCGGGAAGTCCGCCGCGAACCGGGGTGCCCAACTCCGGCTCGACGCGCAGGGCGTTGATCAACTCGCCCCGTTCGGCCCCGCCGCGCAGCACTTGCGCCAGCAGTGACGGATCCCAACGCCCCTTCGACAGCGTTGCCATGTTGACGTAGTGCATAACTGCGACCAGCGCGACGGAAGGATCGGCGCGTCCGATTTCGTGGATCACCTCGGCCGCGGTCGCGAGGCCCGCGCCCAAACCACCGGCCGAGACGGGTGCGGTCAGGCCCAGAAGCCCCGCTGCGTGCAGGGCCGCAATGCTTTCATGCGACAGTCGTGCGTCGGAATCCGCTTCGGCAGCGCGCCTCGCCATCCCAGCCGCGACACGCCGAGCCGTTGCGACTTCCGGCATAACGGCGTCGACGGATCTGTGCTGCATCGACCCTTGTCCCTTTCGCTCGATAAGCGAGAATCGGCTTTCCGAAATCCCGACTGATGCAGTCGATATTCATTGCAATGCGAGCTTCAGACCATTCCAAAGACGGGGGGCAAGAAAGGAGGGATTTCTTCGGACCGGCGACTGCCCGAGTGTGTTTTTCTCAGGAGCTACATTCACTGTTACAAACAGCACCGCGCTCGCCCAAGTTCTCAGAGTGGCATTGAACGATGTGTCACCAAGGGCGCTGCATTTATATGATGCTTCGTGCCTTGGACTACTAGACCGAGTTACTCCGACAATGTAGGAGCGCGAGGCTTCCGCGCAGAGCACGATTGGCCGTTTTATCCGGTTGATGGCGGCGCCATGCTGCGCTGCCGTCATTCAGCTTTCCCACCCTTGAGCTGTCTTCATCACGTAATCTTGCCACATGGATGCGAATGGCAGGAATGTCCCATAGACTACACTCGGATCGGGATGATTGACTGCCGATAGGCCGAGGATGATAGCCAAGTCTTTGCCCTGCAGTGGTGCCGCTGGGCATTCGCGGGGGAACGCCGGCCAATGCGATCGCCTCATTGCCAAGAGGGCTGCCACAGAGGGGCGCTTTCGCCGCCTCCACCCGCTCCGCGATCAGCCAATCCCCCTGCGTGGTGCCGGTTGCGTCGCGAGACCGGCGTAGGAAGGTGCGGGGGCTCATGCCTGCTCGCGCCATGCGGTGGGCCGATCAATTCTGATCCAGACCTTCGCGCATCCGTCGTTGCGTCAGATGTACATACACAATAGGTTTGCGGCAAAAATTGCCTTTGCATGATCGGTCGCCCGCGCTGGACCATGCCGGGCGATATTCAGGACAGTGCATTGAAATGAACCAGGCATCCCATAACAAACTAATCTCTTTCATCTGGTCCATTGCCGACGACTGTCTGCGAGATGTCTACGTGCGGGGCAAATACCGCGATGTCATCCTGCCGATGGTCGTTCTGCGCCGCTTGGATACGTTGCTCGAGCCGACCAAGGACGCGGTCCTTGATGAGGTCAAGTTTCAGCGCGACGATATGCAGGCGACGGAACTTGACGATGCGCCCCTTATGGCTGCCTCAGGCTACGTGTTCTACAACACCAGCAAGTGGACGCTGAAGCGCCTCCACGCCACAGCGACGAACAATGACCAAATTCTGCGGGCCAACGTCGATGAGTACCTTCGCGGCTTCAGCGACAACGTCAAAGAAATTGTCACCCGCTTCAAGCTGTTCGAGCAGATGCAGCACATGGCGAACAAAGAAGTGCTGCATGTCGTTCTCGAAAAGTTCGTCTCCCCGTTCATCAACCTGACGCCGCATGATCTCGAGGATCCGGACGGCAGCATGATGCCCGGGCTGTCGAACCTTGGCATGGGTTACGTCTTCGAAGAACTGATCCGCAAGTTCAACGAAGAAAACAACGAAGAGGCTGGCGAGCACTTCACCCCTCGCGAGGTGATCCACCTGATGACGCACCTCATTTTCGATCCGATCAGCGGTCAGCTGCCGCCCGTCATGACAATCTATGACCCCGCATGCGGCAGCGGCGGGATGCTGACTGAAGCGCAGAACTACATCAAGGAACCGGAAGGGCCGATCGCTGCGGCGGGCGACGTCTACCTCTACGGCAAGGAAATCAACGACGAGACCTATGCCATCTGCAAATCCGACATGATGATCAAGGGCAACAACCCGGAAAACATCAAGCCCGGATCTACGCTGGCGAGGGACAGCTTCCCTGATATTCGTTTCGACTTCATGCTGTCGAACCCGCCATATTGAAAAAGTTGGAAGACGGATTAGAGAGATATTGTACGAGATGGCGACGTCATCGACCCGCGCTTTCAGGTCGAACTGACCGACTACTGGGGCAAGTCCGAGGTCGTCGATGCCACCCCACGCTCCAGCGATGGTCAGCTGCTGTTCCTGATGGAGATGGTGGGCAAAATGAAGCCCATCGCCAACAGCGTCATCGGCTCGCGCATCGCCAGCGTCCACAACGGATCCAGCCTGTTCACTGGCGACGCCGGCAGCGGTGAATCTAACATTCGTCGTCACATCATAGAAAACGACATGCTGGACGCCATCATCCAGCTGCCGAACAACCTCTTCTACAACACCGGCATTACCACCTACATTTGGCTGGTCACGAACGCCAAGCCCGAGGCGCGGCGCGGCAAGGTGCAGCTGATCGACGCGAACCTGATGTTCCGCAAGCTGCGCAAGAACCTCGGCGACAAGAACTGCGAATTCTCGCCCGAGCATATCGAACAGATTACAGCGGCATATCTGGCTTTCCAGCCGGTCGAGCGGGAACTGGACGCCAACGGCGATCCGACCGACATCGCGGTTCAGATCTTCGACAACACCGATTTCGGTTACCATAAGGTCACCATTGAACGCCCCGACCGCCGCCGCGCACAGTTCAGTGCCGAACGGTTGGAGCCGCTTCGCTTTGACAAGACCCTGCGCGAGCCGATGGAGCATCTGTGGGCCGAACATGGTGATCAGGTATATGATCCCGGCTTCCTGAAATCCCATGCCAAAGCCATCCAGGCATGGTGCGAGGGGCAGGAAATTGCGCTTAACGCCAAGCAACGGAGCAAGCTGATCGACACCAGCATGTGGCGACGCCTGCGCGATCTTCTGGAAACCGGGCACCAGCTGATGCAGGCCGTCGGCACCGAGGAAACCGCCGGCTTCAACGCCTTCCGCGACCGCGTGACCAAGGTCATGAAGGCGCGCAAGATCAAGCTGTCGGCGACCGAGAAGAACGCGATCCTGAACGCGGTCAGCTGGTACGCCGAGGACGCGGAGAAGGTGATCGACAAGTCTTTCACCCTTACGCCGTCCGAGCTGGCCAATCTGGCCGCGCGGCTTGGTTGCCCGGTCGAGGCTCTGGGCGATTTCGGTCTGTACGCACAACCCGATGGCAGCTGGCTGACCTACGAGACCAGCACCGATCTGCGCGACAGTGAATCCGTGCCGCTAAAGGACAGCATCCACCGCTATTTCCGGGCTGAGGTGAAGCCGCATGTC
Source organism: Falsirhodobacter xinxiangensis (assembly GCF_004959935.1). Classification (GTDB taxonomy): domain Bacteria; phylum Pseudomonadota; class Alphaproteobacteria; order Rhodobacterales; family Rhodobacteraceae; genus Falsirhodobacter; species Falsirhodobacter xinxiangensis. Next base: position 131,345 of record NZ_SMYN01000010.1, read on the forward strand.
GAGGAGGCGTGGATCAACCTCGACAGCGTGAAGATCGGCTATGAGATCAGCTTCAACAAATATTTCTATCGCCACAAGCCGCTGCGCAGCCTTGAAGATGTGACGCGGGACATTCTGGCGTTGGAGGAACGGGCCGATGGGCTAATCGCGGATATTCTTGGCGTGAAGGTCGCAACGAAGCTGGAGCCGGCGGAATGAATATCGCGGCTTATCCGGCTTATGAAGGCTATTCCCCGGTTGATGTCGACTGGATAGAACAAGTTCCGGCGAACTGGGAAGTTATGCGCATTCAGGATTTTTCAACTTTCAACGACGACGTCGTCGATGAAAGGGCCTACCGCAATCGGCTTATCCGATACGTTGATATTTCCGGCGTCGATTCTGCGTCGAATACATACAGCTTCGAGGATCAGGATTTCTCTGCGGCACCGTCGCGGGCAAGGCGCCTAGCTCGTAGTGGGGATACAGTTTTCTCAACAGTTCGCCCCTATTTGAAGGCGGTCGCCACCGTCATGTGTCCCGAAGATGATCTCGTATTTTCCACAGGCTTCGCAGTCATCCGGCCTCGCGGGAATGCTAATCCGCGCTTCGTCGGTTATCTTCTGCGAAATGATCGCTTCGTGGATGAGGTGACGGCCAACTCAGTCGGTGCCTCTTATCCAGCAATCAACGCCACGGATCTTGCGAAGATGCATGTTCCGCTCCCCCTATCCCCGAACAGCGCGCTATCGCATCCTTCCTCGACGAAAAGTGTGCCAAGATCGACGAGGCGGTGCGGATCAAGGAAGAGCAGATCGCGCTGCTGCGCGAGCGGCGGCAGATCCTGATCCAGCAGGCCGTCACCCGCGGCCTGAACCCCGACGCCCCCATGGAGGACAGCGGCATCGACTGGATCGGCCAAATCCCCGCGCATTGGAAGGTGCGGCGCAGCAAGTATGTTTTCACGCAGCGCAAGGAACTTGCGCGGAAGAACGATATCCAGCTTTCGGCAACGCAATCCTATGGCGTGATCCCGCAAGACGAGTTCGAGGAGCTCGTTGGACGACGTGTAGTCAAGATCCAGACCAATCTCGAAAAGCGCAAGCATGTTGAAATTGATGATTTCGTGATCAGCATGCGCAGTTTTCAAGGCGGGCTGGAGCGGGCGTTCGCGACAGGCTGCATTCGATCATCCTACGTGATCCTGCAGCCGTTGCAGCCAGTGAATGCCGATTTCTTCGGCTACCTGTTCAAGAGCCCCCGATACATCAAGACACTTCAGGCTACCGGAAGCTTTATTCGGGATGGGCAAGACCTGAACTTTGACAACTTCTCGAAAGTAGACCTTTTCCTTCCGCCACTTGATGAACAGGCAGAGATCGCGGCCAACATCCGGGCTGGCTGTGAGAGGATCGATAATGGCATCGCCATCAAGGAAGAGCAGATCGCGGCACTCAAGGAATACAAGACCAGCCTGATCAACGCGGCGGTCACGGGCAAGATCAAGGTCGCGTAAGAGGGAATTATGGTCAGCAACACTAAGGAAGTCGCGCTGGAACAGGCAATCCAGCAGCACCTGACCGGCCTGACGACCGAAGGCCTTGCCGGACACCCCGCCCGGATGGTCATGGCCCGTTCCGCCTTGGCCTACCCAGCGATTTCGACCCGCAGTACGCATTGGACACAAAGCTGTTCTGGGAGTTTCTGGAAGCCACTCAGGGCAAGGAACTGGCCAAGCTACGCGACCGCAATCCGGTGGACTGGCAGCGCAAGATCATCGAACGCCTCGACCGGCTGATGAAAAAAGACGGCGTGCTGCAACTTCTGAAAAAGGGATTCGCCGTCGACGACGCGCTTTTCACGCTGATGTGTCCCGCGCCGCTGGCCAGCTCCGCCACCAAGGTGCATGAAAACTTTGCCGCCAATATCTTCAGCGTGACGCGACAGGTGCGCTATTCGCAGATCAATCCGCTGGAAGAGATCGACATGGTCATCTTCCTCAACGGCCTGCCACTGATCACGATTGAATTGAAGAACGCCTGGACCGGCCAGACCGCCCGCTATCATGGGCAAAAGCAATACCGCGACGGCCGGGACGCCTCGCAGCCCCTGCTGCAGTTCGGCCGCGCATTGGTGCACATGGCCGTGGACACCGACGAAGTGTTCATGACTACCAAGCTGGCGGGGGCGGGAACCTTCTTCCTGCCGTTTAACAAGGGCCACAACGAGGGCGAAGGCAATCCGCCGAACTCCAACGGCCACAAAACCGCCTATCTGTGGGAAGAGGTGCTGACGCGCGAAAGCCTCGCCGGCATCATTCAGCATTTCGTCCTGTTAGAGGGCAAGACAACCGAGCCGCTTGCGAAAAAGACGCTGATCTTCCCGCGCTATCATCAGCTGAACGTCGTGCGGCGCCTGCTGGCCCATGCCGCGGATACCGGCGTCGGGCATAGCTATCTGATCCAGCACTCGGCAGGTTCGGGGAAATCGAACTCGATCACCTGGGCGGCTTATCAACTGATCGACACCTATCCGGCGCGCGCAAGCGTTCCGGGCGCCAAAGCGGTTGACCAGCCGCTGTTCGATACTGTGATCGTCGTCACCGACCGGCGGCTGCTGGACAAGCAGCTGCGCGAGAACATTAAGGACTTCTCCGAGGTCAAGAACATCGTCGCCCCGGCTCTGCGCTCGGCCGATCTGAAGTTCGCGTTGGAGAACGGCAAGAAGATCATCATCACGACGATCCAGAAATTTCCCTTCATCATCGACGGCATAGCGGACCTCAGCGACAAGCGGTTTGCCGTGATCATTGACGAGGCCCATAGCGGTCAAAGCGGCTCGGCGAATGACAACTTGAACCGCGCGATGGGGGCAGGGGGCGCAGACCCGGACGAGGATGATCCGCAGGACCGGATCCTTGCCGCGATGCAGTCACGAAAGATGCGCGGCAATGCATCGTATTTCGCCTTCACTGCTACGCCCAAGAATACGACGCTGGAAAAGTTCGGCGAGCGGCAGGCAGACGGCAGCTATGCCCCGTTCCATCTTTACAGCATGAAGCAGGCAATCGAGGAAGGTTTCATCCTGAACGTCCTCGCCAACTACACGACCTATAAAAGCTATTACGAGATCCAGAAGTCGATCGCTGACAACCCGCTGTTTGACACGAAAAAGGCACAGAAGAAGCTGCGGGCCTATGTTGAGCGGAGTCAGCAGACGATCAACACCAAAGCTGAAATCATGCTCGATCACTTTGTCGAGCATGTTGTCACGCCCAAGAAGCTGCACGGCCGCGCGAAGGGCATGATCGTCACGCAGAACATTGAGGCGGCAATCCGCTACTACAAGGCAGTGACGAAGCTGCTCGCGGATCGGGGGAGTCCGTTCAAGGCGCTTATTGCGTTCTCGGGCGAGAAGGTCGTGGATGGCGTCTCCTACACGGAAGCCGATATGAACGGCTTTACGGTCAGATGGCGTCCATCATGCCATTTGAAGTTGTCGAATGGGAAAAGCTATTCTGGTTCCTCAAGTTTCTTGTGCCGAAGCTGAAGATCACGGATCCCGATCAGGACATGCTCGACGAGCTTCTGGAGGCGGTTGATCTGTCATCATACGGCCTTGAGCGCACCAAGCTGAACCACAGTGTCGAGCTTGATGCTTCCGCCACGGAACTCGAGCCCCAGAACCCCAATCCACGCGGCTATCGTGACGGCGAACCGGAGAAGGATCCACTCGAGGTCATTATTCTGACGTTCAATGAACGATGGTTCCAAGGCTGGAGCGCTACGCCCGAGGAACAGCGCGTCAAGTTTATCAACGTGGTAGAAAGCATTCGCTCGCATCCAGATTATACGAAGAAGTACGAGGAAAACCCTGATCCGTATAATCGCGATCTAGCGCTGGAAAAAATTCTTCAGGACGTCATGTTGAAGCGGCGAAAGGAGGAGTTGGAGTTCTATAAGCTCTTCGCCAATGATCCGGCGTTCAAGATTGCCCTGAGCCAGTGAGCTACTCCCCGATCCTTGGACAGATTT
>NZ_SMYN01000011.1 GCF_004959935.1 Falsirhodobacter xinxiangensis
GGTTTACTGACGGCGCGCAACATCGAGGGATCGCTATGCGAACGACAAAGGTCATCCACGTCGTCTCCTGCCACGCCGAGGGCGAGGTGGGGGATGTCATCGTCGGGGGCGTTGCCCCACCGCCTGGCGATACGGTCTGGGACCAGCGCCGCTGGATCGAGCAGGACGAGACGCTGCGGAATTTCGTGTTGAACGAACCCCGCGGCGGCGTCTTCCGGCACGTCAACCTTCTGGTTCCGCCCAAGCATCCCGAGGCGCAGGCCGCGTGGATCATCATGGAGCCCGAGGATACGCCGCCCATGTCGGGCTCGAACTCGATCTGCGTCTCGACCGTTCTGCTGGACACCGGCATCATCCCGATGACCGAGCCGGTGACGGAGATGGTGCTTGAAGCGCCCGGCGGGCTGGTGCGCGTGCGTGCCGACTGCTCGGGCGGCAAGGCGCAGCGCATCACGGTGCGCAACGTGCCGTCCTTCGCCAGCAAGCTTGGCGTGCCGCTGGAGGTGGAGGGGCTGGGGACGATCACCATCGATACGGCCTATGGCGGCGACAGTTTCGTGGTCGTCGATGCGCCCGCGCTGAACCTTGCCCTTCGCACGGACGAGGCGCGCGACCTTGCCGTTCTGGGCGTCCGGATCACCGACGCCGCGAACGAGCAGCTGGCCTTCCTGCATCCCGACCGCCCCGATTGGAAACACCATTCCTTCTGCCTGTTCGCAGGTGCGCTGAACCGGATCGAGAACGGGTTTTCGGCAAAGTCGGTCGTGTCGATCCAGCCGGGTAAATTGGATCGCTCGCCGACCGGCACGGCGGTATCCGCCCGCATGGCGCTGCTTCATGCCAAGGGGCAGATGCGCGTCGGCGACCGCTTTACCGGCATATCGATCATCGGGTCGGAGTTCCACGGCGAGATCATGGAGGAGACAACCGTGGGCGGAAGCCCCGCGATCATCCCGCAGATCAGCGGCCGCGCCTGGGTTACCGGCACGCATCAGCACATGCTCGACCCCAGCGATCCCTGGCCCGGCGGATACCGGATCGCGGACACATGGCCCATGAAGAAGGAAAGATGATGCCAATCGTAAAGATCGAACTGCTGGAAGGTCGCAGCGACGAGGTGAAGGACAGGCTCGCGCAGGCGGTGACGGAGGCGTTCACCGAAATCGCCGGCACACCGCCCGACGCGACGACCGTCGTCTTCGTGGATGTCAGCCCGGCCAACTGGTTCGTTGCGGGAAAGAGCATGCGAAAGACCTGACGGCGGGTCGGTCGTTCCCGCGCAGATCAGGCCGAGTGCAGCGAGGGATCGCGGATCAGAATGTTTAGGAATGCCTCCTCGGCATCGTCGAGGTATTCCATCGACACCACCTCGACCTGCGCAAGATCGCCCGACTGGAGCAGCATTGCCAGCGTGCGGTGCTGGTTGATCGTGATCGGGGGGGCGCGATTGACGGTTGCCGCATTTTTGACCACGGCTGTCGTGGACAGCGTGTCGGCACGGGCAAATCCGGCTTGGTCGCGCCGGGCATGGGCACGTTCTATATCCACGAGCGCAAGCTCTTTCGCATAGCGATAGCTCAACTTTGCTGCCTAGGGCCCCAGCCCCCGGCGGAACTGACACAACTCTCGCATGTCTTCGACGCTGGGGCTGAACATGAAGCTTCCGACTCGGGGATGACGACCAGCCGCCCGCGGACCGGGGCGGCTTACTTCGCCGAGCCATTCGCCCGGGTCGTCGAACTCGCTCACATGCGCCAAGCCGCTAGGCTCAGGGCTCATAGCCAGACGAGCACGGTGGCGGCCCAGGCGACGGCGGATAGGAAGACCGTCGGGCATCTGTCGTAGCGGGTCGCGACGCGTCACCAGTCCTTCAGGTGCCCGAACGTGATCTCGATCCGGTTACGTCGTTTGTATGACGCTTGTCGTATTTGACGGGGACCTTTCGCGCCTTGCGACCAGGGATGCAAGCTCTTATCCCCTCGTCCTGCAGGGTTCCCGGAACAAGTCGGCATCGTAACTCCGATCAGCGAGGAGCCACTTTGCGGCGGGCAGGTCACCCAGAGGAGCCGCCGCGCCGGTGTAGTCGCTGACCTGACCCGCAGACATGAAGAACCGGATCGGCGACCGGATGTGTCGGTCACAGCATGCAGCTTGGGTTTTCATCCCGCCCTTGTTTCGACCAATCAGGCGCCCGCATCCCCATTTCTACTTCGCAGGCTTGAGGCCGTGCGGTGCGCTTTCAGGTAGGTCGCATCGATCATGATCGTGGCCGGCTCCACCGCATCGGTTGCCAGTCTCTCGACTATTCGGGCGAATACCCCCATTTCGCTCCAAACGCTTCCAGCGGTTGTCAAGTGTTTTGGGTGGTCCGTATTTCTTCGGTGGATCGCGCCAGCGTGACCCATTACGGTTGATGGAGACTATCCCGCTCAGAACACGACGGCATCAACCCGTGGGCGGCCATGGCTCTTCGGAAAGAATGGCTCGAGTCGCGCCATCCGCTCGTCGCTCAACCCGAGAAGATTGCTTACCCACACCCTCCTATAGTTGGAGCGCATGTATCACGCCGGCAGTGAAGCCGCACGCCGATGAATGGGTCCTGAGCCTAGCCGCTCGCTTCTCTTTTCACCGCAGACCAGCCGCGTATGGAGCACGTCTGTTTTGAGGCTGGCCCTGATGTTTCGGCATGACGAACTCTGCGGGCGCAAGCGCTCGACCACGAGCCGTGCAAGCTATCCCGAAGGCGCGCCGAAGCTTCGCTGTAATACACGATTGGCTGGCGCGCCGCGTGCCAAGGGGCCCTTCGCGCGGCAGGGTGACCGCGTCGGCGCCTTGAAACGGTATCGGGCTTTTCCCATATCGGACTTGCTTCGGTGCCATGACGGGCCGAAGCACAACTCAGGCCCTTGCCCCTTGCGGGAAGGGCGAATGACATCGCTTTCGGAGGATGACATGCGCAGCTATGACTTCGCACCGCTTTACCGTGCAACCGTCGGTTTCGACCGGATTGCCGATCTGATGGACCGGGTTATGACCGCAGACGTGGCTCAGCCCAGCTATCCCCCCTACAACATCGAAAAGACCGACGAGAATGCCTATCGCATCTCGATCGCCGTTGCCGGGTTCACCCCCGAGGAACTGAGCGTCGAGGTGAAGGAAGGCGCTTTGCACGTGTCCGCCCGCAAGGCCGAGGACAAGACCGAACGCCGCTATCTGCACCGCGGAATCGCCACCCGCGCGTTCGAGCGCCGCTTCGCGCTGGCCGATCATGTTCGCGTAACGGGTGCCACCCATGAACATGGGATGCTGCATCTGGATCTGGTGCGCGAGATGCCCGAGGCGCTGAAGCCGCGGCGGATCGAGATCGCATCCGCGCCCAAGGCGCTGGAAGCCACGGCCTGAACGGGAAAGGGCGCGCCGTAAAGGCGCGCCCTTTTCACGAAGGTTCCTGCATTATCAGGAAGATGGTGGGCGACCCTGGAATCGAACCAGGCACGAGTCGCCTCGGCGGAGTTACAGTCCGCTGCCGCACCTTGCAGCACGTCGCCCACTGGGGGCGGGGAATACCCAAGGTGCCGGGGGGCGTCAAGCAGGAAAGTTCCGCTTGCGGAAAGATGTGCGACGCGCGATTGTCCGCCCCCTGCGAATGGAGACTGTTATGAGCAAGAAGCCTTCCTGGGTGATCGACAAGGAACGCGCGCGCCGCGCCTCGGCGGCGGAAACGGTCTGGCTGTTCGGCATCCATGCGGTGCGGGATGCCTTGCTGAATCCGTCGCGCAAGAAGTTGCGGCTGGTGCTGACGAAGAACGCCGCCGACCGTCTGGCCGATGCGATCCCGGCGGGCGGGCTGCAGCCGGAAATCGTCGATCCGCGCAAGTTCGACGTGCCGATCGACCCGGAATCGGTGCATCAGGGTGCCGCGCTGGAGGTGAAGCCGCTGGAATGGGGCAGCCTTGCCGATGTCTGCGCCGGGGGCGAGGGGCTGCCGCTGGTCGTTCTGCTGGACCGGGTGACGGACCCGCACAACGTCGGCGCGGTGCTGCGTTCGGCCGAAGTGTTCGGCGCACGGGCGGTGATCGCGCCGCATCGCCACTCCGCGCCGGAAACTGGCGCGCTGGCGAAGACCGCCTCGGGCGCGCTGGAACGTCAGCCCTATCTGCGGGTCACGAATCTGTCCGACGCGATGGAGGAACTTCGCGCGATGGGTTACGTTCTGCTGGGGCTGGACGGCGAGGCGGAAACGCAGATCGGCACGGCCTTGTCGAAAACCGAGGGGCGTCCGGTGGCGCTGGTGCTGGGCGCCGAAGGGCCGGGGCTGCGCGAAAAGACGCGCGAGACTTGCGACCATCTGGTGCGGATTCCGTTCGGTGGCGCGTTCGGATCGCTGAACGTATCGAACGCAGCAGCGGTGGCGCTTTATGCGGCGGCGACCCGGGGTTGAATTTACGTGTCCTTTTCGCCACAGTTCCTGGTGTGGCGCGGGGACCTGTGTTGACTTCTTGTTTCAATCGTCACCCGAAAATTCACAGAATCGCGAACAGGGGTTTCAATGCGCCATAGGCGTATTATGTTGATGATCAGGATGGGGACGGAACCCCCATTCCCTGACTTCACTGTCCCTCGTTCCGTAACTTAGCGCCCGTTCCCCAAGGACGGGCGCTTTTTTCTGGGAGCCAGCATGACCGTCGACAGCACCATCCGCGACATCCTTCAGACGAACCGGACCATCGCCCTTGTCGGATGGTCGCCGAACCCCTCGCGCGCCAGCCATCAGGTCGCGGCCTATCTGGTGTCGAAGGGTTACCGCGTGATCCCGGTCAATCCGGGCCATGCGGGAACGCAGGCCTTGGGCGAGACGGTGGCGGCCGATCTGGCCTCGTTGCCCGTTCAGGTGGATATGGTGGACATCTTCCGGCGGTCCGAGGACGTGCCACCCGTGGTGGAACAGGCCGTGAAGCTGCCGGGGCTGAAGACGGTCTGGATGCAGCTTGGCATCCGCAACCCCGAAGCGCGGGCGTTGGCCGAAAGCCACGGGATCACGGTGATCGAGGACCGCTGCCCCGCCATCGAATATCCGCGCCTTATCGGCTAGCTTTCTCGGCAATCCCGGACGTGCCCTCGCGCCGTTCCAGTTCGGCCAGCACATCGGCCAGGGTCACGTCGCGGGCGGCGAGCATCACCAAGAGGTGGTAGAGCACATCGGCAGCCTCGGACGTGAGGCGCGCGGGGTCGCCCTTGACCGCCTCGATGATCGCCTCGACGGCTTCCTCGCCGAACTTCTCGGCGCATTTTTCCGGGCCCTTGGCCAGCAGCTTTGCCGTCCATGATGTGTCGGGGTCCGCGCCTTTGCGGGTCGCGATGGTGGCGGCCAGCCGCTCCAGCGCGCTCATGGCCGCACCGCGATTCCGGCGGCGGCCATATGGGCCTTCGCCTCGGCGATGGTATAGGTGCCGAAGTGGAAGATCGACGCAGCCAGCACCGCCGACGCGCCGCCCTCGGTCACGCCCTCGACCAGATGGTCCAGCGTGCCGACCCCGCCCGAGGCGATGACCGGGATGCCGACCGCGTCCGAGATCGCGCGGGTCAGGGGGATGTTGAACCCCGCCCGCGTGCCGTCGCGGTCCATCGAGGTCAGCAGGATTTCCCCCGCACCCTTGGCCGCCACGGTGCGGGCAAATTCGACCGCGTCGATGCCGGTGGGCTTGCGGCCCCCGTGGGTGAAGATCTCCCACCGGCCCGGCTCGACCGTCTTTGCATCGATGGCGACGACGATGCACTGACTGCCGAAACGGTCCGCCGACCGCGCGACCACGTCCGGATCGGCCACGGCGGCCGAGTTGAACGAGACCTTGTCCGCCCCCGCCAGCAGCAGCGCCCGCACATCGTCGGGCGTGCGGACCCCGCCACCCACCGTCAGCGGCATGAAGCACTGTTCGGCCGTCCGCGTCACCAGATCGAACATCGTGCCGCGGTTTTCATGCGTGGCATGGATGTCGAGGAAGCACAGCTCGTCCGCACCCGCCGCGTCATAGGCGCGGGCAGCCTCCACCGGGTCGCCCGCGTCGATCAGGTCCACGAAATTGACGCCTTTGACCACGCGGCCATCGGCGACATCGAGGCAGGGGATGATGCGGGTCTTCAGCATTTCAGCGCCTTCAGGGCTTCGGCCAGATCGATCGCACCATCGTAAAGCGCGCGGCCCGAAATTGCGCCCGCGATGACGCCGGTATCGCGCAGCGCGGTCAGATCGGCCATCGACGACACGCCGCCCGAGGCGATGACCGGGATCGACACGGCACGGGCCAGCGCCTCGGTCGCTTCGATGTTCGGGCCGCCCATCGCGCCGTCGCGGTCGATGTCGGTATAGATGATCGCGGCGACGCCCGCATCCTCGAACGAACGCGCAAGGTCGGTGACCATCACGTCGGTTTCCTCGGCCCAGCCCTTGGTCGCGACGCGGCCCTTGCGGGCGTCGATGCCGACCGCGATCTTGCCGGGGAAGTTCAGCGCCGCCTCGCGCACCAGCGCGGGGTTTTCGACAGCAACCGTGCCAAGGATCACGCGGGCCAGACCCTTTTCGATCCAGCGGGCGATGGTCGCCATGTCGCGGATGCCGCCGCCAAGCTGGCAGGGGACGTTTACGCGGGCAAGGATCGCCTCGACCGCGTCGCCATTCACGGGCTGACCCGCGAAGGCACCGTTCAGGTCCACCAGATGCACCCATTCGCAGCCCGCATCGACGAACTTGGCCGCCTGCGCCGCCGGATTGTCGCCGAAGACGGTCGCCGCCTCCATCTCGCCGCGCAAGAGGCGCACGCATTTGCCGTCCTTCAGGTCGATGGCGGGATAGAGGATCATTGCGCGGCTCCTGTGGTTTGGATGTTTCCTAGCGCGCAAGGAGCAGGGGCGCAACGTCACGCTTGCTCCGGCCCGCGCCGCATGGCTGGATGCGCAAAATGGAGGCCCCTATGCGATACCTGATGATTGCGCTTCTGGCGGCGACGCCCGCACTGGCCGACCCGATCGAGGGCACGTGGCAGACGCAAAAGGACGACAACGGCAATTCCGGCTACGTCCGGATCGCGCCCTGCGACGGCGGGCTGTGCGGCACGCTGGTGCGGTCCTTCGATCCGCAGGGAAACGAGATTTCCTCGCAGCATACCGGGCGCGCGATCATCTGGGACATGCAGCCCGCGGGCGGCGGGCTTTATGAGGGCGGCAAGGTCTGGGCCCCCGACCGCGACAAGACCTATAACGGCAAGCTGACGCTTTCGGGCGACAGTCTGGACGTGTCGGGCTGCATCCTGATGGTCTGCCGCAGCGGGGGCGTCTGGCGGCGCGTGGATTAGGGCCGCCAGGTCAGGAAGTTGCGGATGATGCGCAGCCCGGTCGCCTGGCTTTTCTCGGGGTGGAACTGGGCACCGACCATGTTGTCCCGCCCGATGATCGCGGTGATCTCGGTCCCGTAATCGACATGGGCCAGACGCTGCGCCGGGTCGGCGACGCGGAAGTGATAGCTGTGGACGAAATAGGCGTGATCGCCCGTCGCGACGCCCTCCAGCACCGGATGCGGATTGTCGATGACCAGATCGTTCCAGCCCATATGCGGCACTTTCAGATCGCCCGCGTCGATGCGCACCACCTCGCCGCCGACCCAGTCGAAGCCGTGCACATCTTCGTATTCGCGGCCCCATGTGGCCATCATCTGCATCCCGACGCAGATGCCGAGGAAGGGGCGGGCGTTGCGGACCACCGCCTCCTCGATCGCCTCGAACAGCCCGCCATGGGCGCCCAGTGCACGGCGGCAGGCGGGAAAGGCCCCGTCGCCCGGCAGCACGATACGGTCGGCGCGGGCGACATCCTCGGGCTTGTCGGTGACGATCACCTCGCCCCCGACCTCCGCCGCCATCTTCTGGAACGCCTTTTCCGCCGAATGCAGGTTGCCGCTGTCGTAATCGACCAGAACCGTCAGCATCACAGCATCCCCTTGGTCGAGGGCAGGCCCGTGCTGCGCGGGTCCGGCTCCACCGCTTCGCGCAGCGCGCGGGCGACGGATTTGAACGCGGCTTCGGCGATGTGGTGGCTGTTGACGCCGTGGATCAGGTCCACATGCAGGGTGATCCCTCCATGCGTGGACAGCGCCTGAAAGAATTCGCGCACCAGTTCGGTGTCGAAGCTGCCGATCTTCTGCGTCGGGAAGGGCACGTTCCAGATCAGGAAGGGCCGCGCCGAAAGGTCCAGCGCGGTCCGCACCAGCGCGTCATCCATCGCAAGGTGGAAGCTGCCGTAACGGCGGATGCCCTTCTTGTCGCCCAACGCACGGGTCAGCGCCTGACCGATGGCGATGCCGCAATCCTCGACCGTGTGGTGATCGTCAATATGCGTATCGCCCGAGGCCCGCAGCGTCAGGTCGATCAGCGAATGGCGCGAAAGCTGGTCCAGCATGTGGTCGAAGAAGCCGACGCCCGTCTTCACGTCATAGACGCCGGTGCCGTCCAGATCGAGGTTCAGCGAGATGTCGGTCTCTGCCGTCTTGCGGGTGATGTCAGCCTTGCGCATCGCAAAATCCTTCTGTTCCGCGCCTTATAGGCGTGGTCCGAAGGTCCTGCAATGTCCTGTTTTTGTTGGAGCGGGCGAGGCGATGCGAACGCCCGACCCTAACCTTGGCAAGGTTATGCTCTACCCCTGAGCTACGCCCGCACTCCAAATCCAGATGGAGCGGGCGAGGCGATTCGAACGCCCGACCCTAACCTTGGCAAGGTTATGCTCTACCCCTGAGCTACGCCCGCACTCCAAATCCAGATGGAGCGGGCGAGGCGATTCGAACGCCCGACCCTAACCTTGGCAAGGTTATGCTCTACCCCTGAGCTACGCCCGCACCGTCTGGATGCGGCGGATTTATCGGGCGGCGCTGCGGGGCGCAAGGGCAAAAATCAGGATCACGAAAAATTCGTGACGCGGGATGCGAAAAGGGCGGCGCATCGCTGCACCGCCCTTCGGGTTCCTGGCTGGGTAGCTTGTGGCTGCCTGGCTTGGAAATATCACTCGGCCGCGAATTGGGTCGAGAAGTGGCCGCACCAGTCTTTCGACGTCACGACCGGCCACAGGCCACGCGCGTCGGCTTCGGGCTGGGTCACGGGCGGGTTGAAGCGGCAGAGACCCGCATCGGCCAGTTGGGCGGCGGAGTTTGCTGCGTGATCTTCATAGAAGGCGCAGGCGGAGCAGGTGCTTCCCTTGGTCATCTTTGTCTTCCTTCTTGCGTTGAGCGGTAGAGGGCGAGTCGCCTTCCTTGGAATCTTTCTAAAACAAGATTTCCGTCGTCGCAAGAAAAAAGTGAATGATTACATATAGTTGAGTGTTTCACTTTGCTATTGGGTGCAGAGTGAAACGCTCGGGAATGAAAGCAAAACGGTCGGAAAAACTACTCCAGCTCGACCAGCAGGTCCTTTGCGTCGATCTGTGCGCCCTGGGTGACGTGGACGGCTTTCACGGTTGCGGCCCGGTCGGCGTGGATCGCGGTTTCCATCTTCATGGCTTCGATGGTCAGCAGCAGATCGCCCGCGTTGACCTTCGCGCCGGGGGTGACTGCGACCGAGGCGACCGATCCGGGCATGGGCGCGCCGATATGGTTCGCGTTGCCCGCATCCGCCTTGGCGCGGGCGGCGGTCTTGGCCTTCACCGCACGGTTGGGGATGCGGATGGTGCGGGGCTGGCCGTTCAATTCGAAGAAGACGCGGACCTCGCCTTCGTCGCTGGTCTCACCCACGGTGGCGAGGCGGATTTCCAGCGTCTTGCCGGGGTCGATCTCGGCCTCGATCTCCTCGCCCGGTTCCATGCCATAGAAGAAGGTGCGCGTCGGCAGGGTGCGGACGGGGCCATAGGTGCGGTGGCGCTGGAAGTAGTCGGTGAAGACCTTGGGATACATCAGGTAGCCGTTCAGATCCTCGTCGTCGATCTGGGCGGGGTCTTCATCGGTGGACAGATCCGCGACCAGTTGCGCGCGCATCGCCTCCAGATCCACCGGCGGCAGATGCGCGCCGGGGCGGTCGGCCTGTGGGGTTTCGCCCTTCAGCACCTTTTGCAGGATCGGCGCGGGCCAGCCGCCATGGGGTTGGCCAAGGTTGCCCTTCAGCATGTCCACCACCGAGTCGGGGAAGCTGACATCGACGCCCGGGTCCTCGACCTGCGCGCGGGTCAGGTTCTGCGCGACCATCATCAGCGCCATGTCACCAACGACCTTGGACGAGGGCGTGACCTTGACGATATCGCCGAACATCTGGTTCACGTCGGCATAGGTCTGGGCGACCTCGTGCCAGCGATCCTCCAGCCCCAAAGACCGCGCCTGCGCCTTGAGGTTGGTGAACTGGCCCCCCGGCATCTCGTGCAGCCAGACTTCGGACGCGGGCGAGGCGAGGCCGCTTTCGAATGCCGCATATTGCCCGCGCACCGCGCCCCAGTAATCCGAGATCTCGCGGATCGCGGTTCCGTCCAGCCCGGTGTCGCGCTCGGTGCCGCGCAGCGCCTCGACGATGGAGCCGAGGCAGGGCTGGGACGTGCCGCCGGAAAAGGCGTCCATCGCCGCATCGACCGCGTCCACCCCGGCCTCGGCCGCGGCAAGGATTGTCGCGCCGCCAAGCCCGCCGGTGTCATGGGTGTGGAAGTGGATCGGCAGGCCCACTTCCTCCTTCAGCGCACGGATCAGCACGCGGGCGGCGGCGGGCTTCAGCACCCCCGCCATGTCCTTCACGCCCAGCACATGCGCGCCCGCATCCTGCAGATCGCGGGCCAGCGCGACGTAATAGTTCAGGTCATATTTCGCCCGCTTCGGGTCCAGAATGTCGCCGGTATAGCACAGCGTGCCCTCGCAGACCTTGCCCGCCTCGATCACCGCATCCATGGCGACGCGCATGTTCGGAACCCAGTTCAGGCTGTCGAACACGCGGAACAGATCGACGCCCGAGCCTGCGGCCTGCGCCACGAAGCTTTGCACCACGTTGTCCGGGTAGTTGGTGTAGCCCACCCCGTTCGAGGCGCGCAGCAGCATCTGCGTCATCACGTTCGGCAGGCGCGCGCGGATGTCGCGCAGGCGTTGCCACGGGCATTCCTGCAGGAAACGGTAGGCGACGTCGAAGGTCGCGCCGCCCCAGCATTCGACCGACAAAAGCCCGCCCATGTTCGCGGCATAGGCCGGGGCGGCGGCGATCATGTCGACCGACCGCATCCGGGTCGCCAGCAGCGACTGGTGCCCGTCGCGCATGGTGGTGTCGGTGATCAGCAGCCGCTTTTGTGCCAGCATCCAATCGGCCACCGCCTTCGGCCCTTCGGCCTCCAGCAAGGTGCGGGTGCCGGGTTGCGGGCTGCCATGCGGCGCGGGCGGGCGGGGGGCTTTCGCCTGCGCCGGGCGCGCGCGGCCCGCGGTTTCCGGATGCCCGTTCACGGTGATGTCGGCGATATAGGTCAGGATCTTGGTCGCGCGGTCCTGCCGCCGTTCGAACTGGAACAGGTCCGGCGTCGTGTCGATGAACTTGGTCGTGTATTCGTTCGACAGGAAGGTCGGGTGCTTCAGCAGGTTGATGACGAAGTCGATGTTGGTGGACACGCCGCGGATGCGGAACTCGCGCAATGCGCGGTCCATGCGGGCGATGGCGGCCTCGGGCGTCTGGGCCCATGCGGTGACCTTGACCAGCAGCGAATCGTAGTGGCGCGTGACGACCGACCCGGCATAGGCGGTGCCGCCGTCCAGCCGGATGCCGTTGCCGGTGGCGCTGCGATAGGCGGTGATGCGGCCATAGTCCGGGATGAAGTTGTTCTGCGGGTCCTCGGTCGTGACGCGGCACTGCACCGCATGGCCCGACAGGGTGATGTCCTGCTGCGAGGCCGCGCCGGTCGCCTCGGCCAGCGTCGCGCCTTCGGCGATCAGGATCTGCGCCTGCACGATGTCGATGCCGGTCACTTCCTCGGTGACGGTGTGTTCGACCTGAACGCGCGGGTTCACCTCGATGAAGTAGAAGGCCCCGCTGTCCATATCCATCAGGAACTCGACCGTGCCGGCGCATTCATAGCCGACATGGGCACAGATGCGGCGGCCCAACTCGCAAACCTCGGCCCGTTGTTCGGCGGTCAGATAGGGCGCAGGAGCACGCTCGACGACCTTCTGGTTGCGGCGCTGGACGGTGCAGTCGCGTTCATACAGGTGATAGATGTCGCCGTGGCTGTCGCCAAGGATCTGCACCTCCACATGCCGGGCGCGCAGGATCATCTTTTCCAGATACCCCTCGCCGTTGCCGAAGGCGGCCTCGGCCTCGCGCCGCCCCTCGCGCACCTTCTCCACCAGTTCGGCTTCCGAGTTCACCGGACGCATCCCGCGCCCGCCGCCACCCCAGCTGGCCTTCAGCATCAGCGGATAGCCGATCTCGGCCGCCTCGCGCTTGATCGCGTCCCAGTCGTCATCCAGTACGCCCGTCGCGGGTATCACCGGAACGCCAGCCTCCACCGCCACCTTCCGCGCCGAGGCCTTGTCGCCCAGGGCCCGCATCGTCGCCGCCTTCGGGCCGATGAAGGCGATCCCCGCCGCCGTGCAAGCCTCGACGAAATCGGGGTTCTCGGACAGAAGGCCATAGCCCGGATGGATCGCATCCGCGCCCGACATCTTCGCCACACGGATGATCTCGGGGATGCTCAGATAGGCGCCGACCGGGCTAAGCCCCTCGCCGATGCGATACGCCTCGTCCGCCTTGAAACGGTGAAGGCTCAGCTTGTCTTCCTCGGCATAGACCGCGACCGTCCGCTTCCCCATCTCGTTCGCCGCACGCAACACGCGGATCGCGATCTCGCCACGGTTGGCAATAAGAATCTTCTGGAAAACGGACATCATGGCCTCCTCGCCGTGCTGACATATTTCTGACACTAGCGATGCCGCATTGCAGCGCAAATTAAATCGCGACATTGCAGCCGCAGGATCGCGACAGAACATTAAGCGAACGCTTTTCAAAGCCGCCGAAGGCGACTAGATTGGCGGGATGAACCGTTTCGATGAAGATGACGCCTTCGAGGCCGCAGTTCCGCTGAGCCAGCGCGCCATGGCCGCGCGGCCGATGCCCTATATGGACGATCTGAACCCGGCGCAGCGCGCGGCAGTAGAGACGCTGGATGGCCCGGTGCTGATGCTGGCCGGGGCGGGAACGGGCAAGACCAAGGCGCTGACGGCGCGAATCGTGCATCTTTTGCAGACCGGCAAGGCGCGCCCGAACGAGATTCTGGCCGTGACCTTCACCAACAAGGCCGCGCGAGAGATGAAGGACCGCGTGGGTAGGATGCTGGGCGGCATCGAGGCGCTGCCGTGGATGGGCACCTTCCATTCGATCAGCGTGAAGATCCTGCGCCGTCATGCGGAACTGGTCGGGCTGAAATCGAACTTCACGATTCTGGACACGGACGACCAGATCCGGCTTTTGAAGCAACTGATCGTCGCCGCCAATATCGACGAGAAACGCTGGCCCGCGCGGATGATGGCGGGAATCATCGACGGCTGGAAGAACCGCGCATGGACGCCGCGCCATGTGCCGTCATCCGAAGCCGCGGCCTTCAATCACCGCGGGACCGAGATTTACGAGCAGTATCAGGACCGGCTGAAGGAGTTGAACGCCGTCGATTTCGGCGATCTGCTGCTGCATGTGCTGATGATTTTCCAGACATGGCCGGACGTGCTGGACCAGTATCAGCGGTGGCTGCCCTATATCCTCGTGGACGAATATCAGGACACCAACGCGGCGCAATATCTGTGGCTGCGGCTGCTGGCGCAGGCGAGAAAGAACATCTGCTGCGTGGGCGACGACGACCAGTCGATCTATGGCTGGCGCGGGGCCGAGGTGGGCAACATCCTGCGGTTCGAAAAGGACTTTCCGGGCGCGAAGGTGATCCGGCTGGAACAGAACTACCGTTCGACCGAACATATCCTTGCCGCTGCATCGGGGGTGATCGCGGCGAATGCGGGACGGCTGGGCAAGACGCTTTGGACCGATGCGACGGGCGGCGAGAAGGTGCGCCTGATCGGCCATTGGGACGGCGAGGAGGAGGCCCGCTGGATCGGCGACGAGATCGAATCGTTGTCCCGCGGCGCACGGGGGATGGAGCCGATCGGGCTGGACCGAATGGCGATTCTGGTCCGCGCCTCGCACCAGATGCGCGCGTTCGAGGATCGATTCCTGACCATCGGCTTGCCCTATCGCGTGATTGGCGGGCCGCGATTCTATGAGCGGTTGGAGATCCGCGACGCGATGGCCTATTTCCGGCTGGCCGTGTCGCCCGACGACGATCTGGCGTTCGAGCGGGTGGTGAACACGCCCAAGCGCGGCCTTGGCGACAAGGCGCAGCAATCGATCCAGCGCGCGGCGCGAGATGCCGGCGTGGGGCTTTTGCAAGGTGCGCAGGCTTTGCTGGCGCAGGGCGGAATCGGTGGCAAGGGCACGGGGCAGCTTCGGCAATTCGTCGAAGGGGTCGGGCGCTGGCACGGTGCGGTGCTGTCGGGGGATGACCACGTCCGGCTGGCGGAGACGATCCTGGACGAATCCGGCTATACCGCCATGTGGCAGAACGACAAGACGCCCGAAGCGCCGGGGCGGCTCGAGAACCTGAAGGAACTGATCAAGGCGCTGGAGCAGTTCGAGAACCTGCAAGGATTCCTCGAACATGTTGCGCTGATCATGGAAAACGAAAGCGGCGAGGCGGGCGAGAAGGTCAGCATCATGACGCTGCACGCGGCCAAGGGGCTGGAATTTCCGGCGGTGTTCCTGCCGGGATGGGAAGACGGGCTGTTCCCGTCGCAGCGATCCATGGACGAGTCGGGATTGAAGGGGCTGGAGGAGGAGCGGCGGCTGGCCTATGTCGGCATCACCCGCGCCGAGGAGCTTTGCACGATTTCCTTTGCGGCGAATCGGCGGGTCTATGGCCAGTGGCAATCGGCGCTGCCGTCGCGGTTCATCGACGAATTGCCCGAAACGCATGTCGAAGTGCTGACCCCGCCGGGGCTGTATGGCGGCGGATACGGTGCGGCTTCGGGTGCGATGGAGCATCGGGTGGCCGGCGCCGACGTCTACAACTCGCCGGGATGGAAGCGGATGCAGGACCGGGCTGCGACGCGGTCGGTGAACCAACCGCGCGAGGGCGGGGGCATCGTGATCGACCTGAAGGCGGTATCGCCCTTCAGCGAAGGCGACCGGGTGTTCAGTCAGAAGTTCGGCTATGGCACTGTGCAGGGGGTCGAAGGCGACAAGCTGGACGTCGCCTTCGACAAGGCCGGGACGAAGAAGATCGTGGCGAGCTTCGTTGTCTCTGCAGCTGCTGCGGATGACGTGCCGTTCTGATCGTCGCCTTCTTCGCGTAGCTGCCGCCCTTATCCAAAACCGCCAAACGGAAAAACTCCCCATGGGGAGTTTTGCTGCATGCATTGACGCTGAAATGGAAAACGGCGGCACCCAGGGAGGAGGAGGGGTGCCGCCGTTCCGAACGTCCGGCCCAGGGAGGAGGAGGGGCCGTCGTTGCTACGAAACACCGCCCAGGGAGGAGGAGGGGCGATGCTTCAGTCCGCGGTCCCCTGGGAGGAGGTAGGAGACCGAAGAGGGTTGCGGCAAGCCCAGGGAGGAGGAGGGGCCGCCGCATCGACGGTTCCCAGGGAGGAGGAGGGGAACCGCAGACCGTGCAGGAACCGAAGTTCCCGTATTTTTCGGCGACGCTCCAGGGAGGAGGAGGGAGCGTCGCCTGGACTATGATGGCCAGGGAGGAGGAGGGCCATCGCAGCGTTCTATCTGTTGCGGCGACCCCAGGTAGGAGGAGGGGGTCGCCGCGGGTCCGATCGGCCCAGGGAGGAGGAGGGGCCGTCCAAACATCGGTCGAGGCTTTTGCCTCATATAGGGTGCGACGACGTCAGGGAGGAGGAGGACATCGTCGCTTTTTCTGAAAGGCCCAGGGAGGAGGAGGGGCCTTGCAGGAAATCAGTTGCCGTAGGCGGCTTCGCGTGCCACGCTGCGGATCGACGAGCGGGTGATGCCAAGATCGCCCAGTTCGCGCACCGTCAGCAGGTTCAGTTCAGCGACGGTCTGGTTGAAGACCCGGCGGCGTTCGATTGCGGCCTTGATCGAACGAACGATGGCTGCGAAGCCGTCGAGTTGCAGTTCGTTGCCGCGGGTAATTGCCTGTGCCATCTGGGCGCCTCTTTCATCCGTATCGCGGTCCGTCCATCCGGTCCCGCTCTGTTGAAGCCAAGATGCGTGTTTTGCTGCGTCTGCACAATCCCGCGCTTGGTCAATTCCGCCATGCAGCATCCGCATGGCTGTCCACGGCGGTGATCCGTGGCGGGCAGGTTTGCCGGAAACTTGGGCGGTATGAGGACGGTCTGGCCCTCTCCCCTTGCGTCTGGCGCAGTTCTGCACAAGTTGAGCGCAAGACAGTAAGGGAGCCAGCCATGTCCGTGACGCGCGAATCCGTTCTTGCCGCCCTGTCGGGAATCGCGGTTCCCGGCGGAACCCTGACGTCGCGCGATCTTGTGCGCGCGCTGGTGGTCGATGGCGGGCAGGTCCGTTTCGTGGTCGAGACGTCATCGGCGGAGGAAGCGCGCGCGATGGAGCCGGTGGTCAAGGCGGCAGAGGTGGCGCTGCGGGCGGTGCCCGGCGTCACCGACGTCTCGGTCGTTCTGACGGCGCATGGTCCGGCGAAGAAGGCGCCCAGTCTGAAGATCGGCGGGCATCCCACGCCGCAGCAGGGACCGCAGAAGGTCAGTGGGGTGGACCGCATCATCGCCGTGGGTTCGGGCAAGGGCGGGGTGGGCAAGTCCACCGTCGCTTCGAACCTTGCCGTGGCCCTGGCCCGGCAGGGGCGCCGTGTCGGGCTTCTGGATGCGGATATATATGGTCCGTCGCAACCGCGCATGATGGGCGTGTCGAAGCGTCCGGCCTCGCCCGATGGCAAGACGATCATCCCGCTGCAGGCGCATGGCGTGACCATCATGTCCATCGGCCTGATGGTGAAGGAGGAGGAAGCCATCGTCTGGCGCGGTCCGATGCTAATGGGCGCCCTGCAACAGATGCTGGGCCAGGTGGCCTGGGGCGAGTTGGACGTGCTGATCGTGGACCTGCCGCCGGGCACGGGCGATGTGGCGATGACCCTGTGCCAGCGCACGCATCTGACGGGGGCGATCGTGGTGTCCACGCCGCAGGACGTCGCGCTGCTGGATGCGCGCAAGGCGCTGGATATGTTCAGCCGGCTGAAGACGCCGGTGCTGGGGCTGATCGAGAACATGTCCTCCTATGTCTGTCCCAACTGCGGGCATGAGGCGCATATCTTCGGTCATGGTGGCGTGGCGGCCGAGGCGCAGGCGCATGGCATCCCGTTCCTTGGCGAGCTGCCACTGGACCTTTCCGTGCGGATCGCGGGTGACTCCGGTGCCCCCATCGCGGCGGGCGAGGGGCCGATCGCGGACGCCTATGCCCGCCTTGCCGATCGTCTGGTGAAGGGCGGTATGGCCTGATCCGGGATCGGGTGGGACGGTCGGGAAAATCTGGGAAACCACCACCACACGCTCGAATCACGATGGCGGGATCACGACCAAACGGGGCGTGATCCGAGGTGCATACAATTTTAGCGATAGTTTCTCGCCCTGATCCTGCCGAAATTGGGCGAAAGTGGGAAACTTGCCACAGCACCACAAATTGGGTGTGGAACCACAAAATACAACCACATCTTGTTTCACCCCTTGGAGCTCGACGGGGGATTCCTGCCGATAGACTGCCATGGTCCCGGAATGTTCCAAATCCATCCCAACTTTTTCCTTTGCGTCCCAGTCAATCCCATGTCATTCCTACCTCACGACGACGAGGGCGGCAGTTGAACAGGGGCGACAAAGACCCCGAAACGGCAAAAAACCTTTAGGTTTCATACAGGCAACCGCTTTCGTCCACACAAGAGATCCGGCGCGCAGGCGAGCAGACATCCCCCAGATGGCTTTGCGCAGCAGGACGCACCCAGCGATGGGACAGACCGGCGGATCGAGCAGTGGCAGCCGCTCGATCCGCCGTTTTCCGTTCAGGGATACCCCTTGGGCGGCGGGCAGTCGGGAAACGGAACGGTGGCAGAGGCGTTCAGAGGCGAGTTCAACCAGAGGGTTGATGCGAAGGCGCGGGTGCTTATCCCCGTGACTTTCCGCCGCGTGCTGGAAGCCGGAGATCCCGGATCGCAGCGCCCCCGCATCGTGATGGTCTATGGCGACCCGCGCCGCCAATTCGTCGAATGCTATACGGTCGAGGAGATGACGGCGCTTGAGGCCCGCATCCTCCAGCTTCCCGCTGGCACGCCGCAGCGCCGCCTGCTGGAGCGGAACTACATCACCCTTTCGACCACCATCGAGGTGGATGAGGATGGCCGCATCGTGCTGCCGCCCAAGGTCCGGGAAAAGCTGGGATTGGCGCAGGGCGACATCGGCGCGGTGGAGTCGATCTTTGCCGGAACGCTGAACACCTTCCAGATCTGGAAGCGCGACGCTTTCGAGGCTGATCTGGCCGAGAAGGAGGCCGAGGAGGCCGCGTTGCTGGAGGGCGGCATCGACATGCTGACCCTTCTGCCGCCGCAGGTGTGACCATGAGCGATGCCCCGCATATCCCCGTCCTGCTGCGCCCGCTGCTGGAGGCTGTCGCCCCCGTGCGCGGCGTTTGGCTGGACGGCACCTTTGGTGCGGGCGGCTATACCCGCGGGCTCCTGGAGGCTGGCGCTGACCGCGTGATCGGCATCGACCGCGACCCGCTGGCGCTGGAGATGGCGGCCAAACAGGAATGGGGCGGTCGCGTCGATCTGGTGCAGGGAACGTTTTCCGAACTGGACCAACATGCCGACGTGCCGCTGGACGGCGTGGTGCTGGACCTTGGTGTGTCGTCCATGCAGCTGGATCTGGCCGAACGCGGCTTTTCCTTCATGAAGGACGGCCCGCTGGACATGCGGATGAGCCAGGACGGCCCCTCGGCCGCCGATCTGGTCAATACCGCACCCGAGGAGCAGCTGGCCAACATCCTTTACCACTACGGCGAAGAACGCGCCTCGCGCCGCATTGCCGGGGCCATCGTCCGCGCGCGCACGACACCGATCACGACCACGCTGCAACTGGCCGAGATCGTGGCGAAATGCCTGCCGCGCCCGAAGCCGGGGCAGAGCCATCCCGCCACCCGCAGCTTTCAGGCGCTCCGCATCGCGGTGAATGCCGAGTTCGACCAGCTGATCGAAGGGCTGTCGGCGGCGGAACGCGCGTTGCAGCCCGGCGGCAAGCTGGCGGTCGTCACCTTCCATTCGCTGGAGGATCGGATCGTGAAGCGGTTCTTCCAGAACCGGGCAGGGCAGGAGGCGCAGGCCAACCGCTATGCTCCCGCCGTGGCCGAACGCGAGCCGCCGCAGTTCACGCTGGCGACCAAACGCGCCATCGGCCCCGACGATGACGAGCTGGAGGCGAACCCGCGCGCCCGTTCCGCCAAGCTGCGCGTCGCGATCCGCACCAATGCGCCCGCCGGTTCCGTCGATGCGGCGGCGATGGCGGTCCCGCAGCTTCCCGTGCGGAGGAAGTAGATGCGCCCGGTCCTTTACGTCGCAAGCTTCCTTGCCGTCATGGCACTGGCCTTCTGGGCATATCGCGAGAATTACGCGACGCAGCAGCTTTTGAAGGATGTGTCGGCCCTGAACCGCCAGATCGGCGGTCTGCGGGAATCGCTGGCGATCCAGCGGGCGGAATGGGCCTATCTGAACCGTCCGGACCGGCTGCGGGAACTGGTGAACGTGAACTTCGACCGTCTTGGCCTTTTGGCGATGACACCCGAACAATTCGGCACGCCCGAGCAAGTGACTTATCCGCCGGACCCGTTGTTCGGCATGATGATCGACCCCAACGCCGCTCAGGATGAGCTGATTCCATGATCCGCACGCCGCTTCGCCCCCTTGCCCGCATCCTCGAAGCCCGCCGCCGGGGCGAGAACCCGGACAGCATCGAGCGCGAGAACCTGCGCCTGCGGCACGAGGCGATGCGTGACAAATCCCGCGCGCGGGCAGAAACGCGTCTGCTGTGCCTTGGGCTGGCGTTCTTCACCGCCTTCACCGTGATCGGCGCGCGGATGGGCACGCTGGCGTCCGGCCAGCCGATGGAGCCGCGTTCGGCGCTGGCGGGGACCGAGATTTCGGCAAACCGGGCGGACATCGTAGACCGCAACGGGCGCATTCTTGCGACCAACCTGCGGACCTATGCGCTTTATGCCCATCCCAAGGACATGATCGACCCGGCCCGCGTCGCGGTGGAGCTGGAAAAGCTGTTCCCTGAACTGGATGCCGAAACGCTGGAACGCCGTTTCACCGACGGGCGCAGCTTCATGTGGATCAGGCGCAAGCTGTCACCGGAGCAGATGCAGGCGGTGCATGACATCGGCGATCCGGGCCTGCTGTTCGGCCCGCGCGAGATGCGGCTCTATCCCAACGGCCATCTGGCGGCGCATATCCTTGGCGGGTCCACCTTCGGGGCCGAGGGCGTCCATTCGGCCGAGGTGATCGGCATGGCGGGCATCGAAAAGGCGCAGGACGACCGCCTGCGCGATCCCGGCCACCCTGAGCCGCTGGCCCTGTCCATCGACATGACGCTGCAATCCACCGTGACCGAGGTTCTGGCCACGGGCATGCAGATGATGAACGCCAAGGGGGCCGCCGCGGTCCTGATGGACGTCAAGACGGGCGAAGTGCTGTCGATGGCGTCCTTGCCGGATTTCGACCCGAACGACCGCCCGCAGCCGCTTCTGACCGGCGATCCGGGTGACAGCCCATTGTTCAACCGCGCGGTGCAGGGGGTTTACGAGCTTGGCTCGACCTTCAAGATCTTCACCGTCGCGGCGGCGATGGATCTGGGTCTGGTGACGCCCGACACGATCATCGATGGCAAGACGCCGCTGGTCTGGGGCCGCTTCCGCATCAAGGAATTCCAGAACAAGAACTACGGCATGCAGACCGTGGCCGAGGTGATCGAGCATTCGTCAAACGTCGGCACGGCGCGGATCGCGCTTCAAATCGGGGCGCTGCGGCAGCAGGCGTTCCTGCGCTCGCTTGGCCTGTTCGACCCGACGCCGGTGGAACTGGTCGAAGCGCCGGGCGCGCGCCCGCTGGTGCCGACCAAATGGCCGGAAATCGTGACGATCACCACGTCCTATGGTCACGGCATGTCGGCCAGCCCGATGCACCTTGCCGCCGCCTATGCCACCATCGCCAATGGCGGGGTGAAGGTCGAACCCACGCTGCTGCGTCGCGACGTGCCGGTGAACGGCCCACGCGTCATGTCCGAGGAAACCGCCCGCAATTCGGTGGACATGCTGCGGTCGGTCGTGACCAAGGGCACCGCGTCGCTGGCCGAGGTTCCGGGATACGAGGTTGCGGGCAAGACCGGCACCGCCGACAAGCCGAACCCGCAGGGCGGCTATTACCCCGACAAGGTGGTGAACACCTTCGCCTCGGTCTTCCCCGCGTCGGACCCGCAATATGTGCTGATCGTCACGCTGGACGAGCCGGTGGAGACGACGCTGCCCACCCCGCGCCGCACGGCGGGCTGGACGGCGGTTCCCGTCTCGGCGGAGATCATCCGCCGAACCGCCCCGCTTCTGGGCCTGCGCCCCATTGCGCCCGAACCGGAACCGGATCATCTGCTGGCCGTCAGGAACTGATGGAGGCCGCATGGAACGGACAAGGACACTCGCGGCGCTTGGGCTGACAGCCCGCGGCGGGCGCGAGGCGCAGGTCACCGGGCTGGCCGTGGACAGCCGGCAGGTGAAGGACGGATACCTGTTCGCCGCGCTGCCGGGGGCAAGCGTCCATGGCTCGGAATTCATTCCATATGCCTTGCGGATGGGGGCGGGCGCGATCCTGACCGATGCGGCGGGGGCCGTGCATGTGCCCAAGGAGGTGCCCCTGGTCGTCTCCGAAGATCCCCGTGCCGCGCTGGCCGGGGCGGCGGCGCTGTGGTTCGGCGCCCAGCCGCGCGTGATGGCGGCGGTGACAGGCACCAACGGCAAGACCTCGGTTTCGACATTCCTGCGCCAGATCTGGCAGCTTCTGGGCCATGCCGCGATCAATATCGGCACGACGGGGGTCGAGGGGGCATGGACCGCGCCATCCCCCCATACGACGCCGGAGCCGATCACGCTGCACCGCCTGCTGGCGGCTGCGGCCGAGGCGGGCGTGACCCATGCCGCGATGGAGGCTTCCAGCCACGGCCTTGACCAGCGGCGGCTGGACGGTGTGCATCTGAAGGCGGCGGGGTTCACCAACTTCACGCAGGACCATCTGGACTACCATCGGACCTTCGACGCCTATTTCGACGCCAAGGCGGGGCTGTTCACGCGGCTTCTGCCCGAGGATGGCGTGGCGGTCGTCAACACGAACGATCCGCGCGGGGCCGACATCGCCCGGCTGACGGCGGGACGCGGCATCGCGACGATGGGCGTCGGGCGGGCCGGCGATCTGCGCATCGTCGGCCAGCGGTTCGACGCGACCGGGCAGGACCTGCGACTGGAATGGAAGGGCGTCGCGCATCAGGTGCGATTGAACCTGATCGGTGGCTTTCAGGCGGAAAACGTCGCGTTGGCGGCGGGACTGGCCATCGGCTGCGGCGCGAGTGCCCGCGACGTGTTCGACGTGCTGCCGGACCTGTCAGGCGTGCGCGGGCGGATGCAGCTTGCGGCGACGCGGCGGAACGGGGCTGCGGTCTATGTCGATTACGCCCATACGCCGGATGCCATCGCGACGGCGCTGCGGGCGCTGCGCCCGCATGTGATGGGGCGCATCGTCATCGTCTTTGGCGCTGGCGGTGATCGGGATACGAGCAAACGTCCGTTGATGGGGGCCGCGGCGGCGGCGAATGCGGACGTGCTGTATGTGACCGACGACAATCCCCGGTCCGAAGATCCGGCCAGCATCCGCGCGGCGATCATGGCATCCTGCCCCGACGCGAACGAGGTGGGTGACCGGGCCGAGGCGATCCTGCGCGGGGTCGATGCGCTTCAGGCGGGCGATGCGCTGTTGATCGCGGGCAAGGGGCATGAAAGCGGGCAGGTCATCAAGGGCGATGTCTTTCCCTTCGATGATGTGGAACAGGCCTCGGTCGCGGTGGCGGCTCTGGATGGGATGATACGATGACGGATACGCCTCTTTGGACCTCGGCCGAGGCTGCCGCCGCGACGGGCGGCGTGACGGGGGCGTGGGATGCGACGGGCGTGTCGATCGACACCCGCACCCTGCGACCCGGCGATCTGTTCGTCGCGCTGAAGGCCGAACGCGACGGGCATGACTTCGTCCGGCAGGCGCTGGAAAAGGGCGCGGCGGCGGCGCTGGTTTCGCGCCCGGTTGCCGGCGTGCCCGAAGGTGCGCTGCTGCTGGTGCCGGACGTGCTGGCCGCGCTGGAGGCACTGGGCGCCGCCGCCCGTGCGCGCACGCGGGCCAAGGTGGTCGCGATCACCGGATCGGTCGGCAAGACATCCACCAAAGAGATGCTGCGCGCCTTGCTGGGCGGGCAGGGTCGCGTCCATGCCGCCGAGGCAAGCTACAACAACCACTGGGGCGTGCCGCTGACCCTGGCGCGGATGCCCGAGGACACCGATTTCGCTGTGATCGAGATCGGTATGAACCACCCCGGAGAGATCGCGCCGCTGGCCAAGCTGGCCGCGCCAGACGTCGCGATGATCACCACCGTCGCCCCCGCCCATCTGGAGGCGTTCGAGAATGTCGAAGGCATCGCGCATGAGAAGGCCAGCATCCTCGACGGGCTTCGCCCCGGCGGCGTGGCGGTTCTGCCCGCCGACCTGGACGTGACGCCGATCCTTCTGGCCAAGGCGGGCGCGCGGCATGTGCTGACCTTCGGCACCGCCCCGAACGCCGATTACCGGATCGAGGATATTCAGCCGACCCCCGACGCCACCGTGGTCCGCGCCCTGCGGTCCGGCAAACGGCTGCTCTACAAGGTGCTGACGCCGGGCCGCCATTTCGCGATGAACGCCCTTGGCGCGCTGGCCGTGGCCGAGGCGCTGGAACTGGACCCGGCGATCTCCGCCGCCGATCTGGGTCGCTGGACCCCGCCCGCGGGGCGCGGCACACGGGAAAAGATCATGCTGGACCCGATCGAGGATGTGTCCTTCGACCTGATCGACGATGCGTTCAACGCCAACCCTGCATCCGTGGCGGCCAGCCTCGATCTGGTCGCCTGCATGAAGCCGGTGGACGGGATGGGCCGCGTCGGCGCGGGTCGCCGCATCGCCGTTCTGGGCGACATGCTGGAGCTTGGGCCGCAGGAACAGGCGCTTCACGTCGCCATCGCCAGCCACCCCACCATCGCGGCCTTCGACCTGATCCATTGCGTCGGCCCCCGGATGCGCGCGCTGCACGAGGCGCTGCCGCGCCGCCAGCGCGGCGAATGGGTGGAGACGGCCAAAGAACTCGCGGACCGCGCCCGCGCGCTGGCCGATGCCGGCGACATCGTGCTGGTCAAGGGGTCCAAGGGAATCAAGGTCAGCCTCGTGGTTGACGCGCTGCGCAAACTTGGTAAAGCGGGCGGCTTCAATCAGGGGACGGTGTGAATGTTTCAGTTGCTCTCGCATTTTTCGGACGGCGGCGACGCGTTCAACCTGCTCCGCTATATCACGGTCCGGGCGGGGGCGGCGTTCTTCACCGCGCTGATCTTCGGGTTCATCTTCGGACGGCCGCTGATCAACTTCCTTCGGCTGAAGCAGAAGAAGGGCCAGCCGATCCGCACGGACGGGCCGCAGACCCATTTCGCCAAGGCTGGCACACCCACGATGGGGGGGCTGCTGATCCTGACCTCGATGCTGTTCTCGACCCTGATGTGGGCGCAGTTGTCGAACCCCTATGTCTGGATCGTGCTGCTGGTCACCCTGGCCTTCGGGCTGATCGGATTTGCCGACGATTACGCCAAGGTCACGAAGCAAAGCACGGCGGGCGTATCGGGCCGGGTGCGGATGGGGCTGGGGCTGGTGACGGCGCTGGTCGCGACCGGGGCGGCATCGGCCATGCACCCGGAGGCGCTGACGCATCAGCTGGCGCTGCCCTTCTTCAAGGACGCGCTGATCAACCTTGGCTGGTTCTTCCTGCCCTTCGGGATGTTGACGATCGTGGGCGCGGCGAATGCCGTGAACCTGACGGACGGGCTGGACGGGCTGGCGATCATGCCGGTGATGATCGCCGCCGCGACGCTGGGCGCCATCGCCTATGCCGTGGGGCGGGTGGACTTCACCAACTATCTTGGCATCCATTACGTGCCGGGCACGGGGGAGCTTCTGATCCTCGTCGCCGCGCTGGTGGGGGGGGGCCTCGGGTTCCTGTGGTATAACGCGCCGCCGGCGGCGGTGTTCATGGGTGACACCGGCTCGCTCGCGCTGGGCGGCGCACTGGGTGCCATCGCCGTCTGCACCAAGCACGAGATCGTGCTGGCCATCGTCGGCGGGCTGTTCGTGGTCGAGGCGCTGTCGGTGATCATTCAGGTGCTGTATTTCAAGCGCACCGGCAAGCGGGTCTTCCTGATGGCCCCGATCCACCACCATTTCGAGAAGAAGGGCTGGGCCGAGCCGCAGATCGTGATCCGCTTCTGGATCATCTCTTTGATCCTCGCGCTGATCGGTCTGGCGACGCTGAAGGTCAGATAAACAAAAACCCCCGGCACTGCCGGGGGTTTTCGTTTGGGTCGGAAGCTATCAGGCTTCGGCAGCCTTGCGGCGGCGTTTCGCGGCAACGCCGCCCATGCCCAGCAGGGCAGCGCCCAGCAGCAGGCCGGCAGCCGGCAGCGGAACCGGAGCGGGCGACTCGGTGGTCCAGCTGACGGTGAAGCCGATCGGCTGTTTCGTTTCGCCGGTGGTGACGAAGAACGAGAACATGTCTTCGACCGAAGCGAAGTCGATCTCGCCAGCGCCATAGGCCAGTCTCGGCGTCGTCCAGGTCCACAGGTCCTTTTCGACCGAGTAGGACGTGCCGAATTTGACGGTGCCCAGATCGCCGGTGGTCTTACCGGTGGCGGCGATCACGAATTCGACCGAAAGCGGAGCCGTCGGCGTGAAGTCGAGGGTCTTGGTTTGATTGGCACCCAGCGTGAAGGTTTCGACGCCGTAGCTGTCGGGCTCCAGGGTGATTGCCGAAGCGGCAAAGGGGGCAAGCGCAAATGCGCCGGCGGCGACGATGGCCTTCATCATGGACATGGGTGGTACCTCCTACTAAAAAAACAATCCCCGGTCGCGACGCGATGGCGTCCCAACCGATAATGCAGGCGCGATAGCGGGGACGACACAATGGTTAGTGCGGGATTAACCGAGGGCCAAAGACAATCACGCATCTGCAGCAATATCGCTCTCGCGATGCGCGAGGGATCGTGCGGCGCACATGCAAGGCGCGAATAATGCAACAATGGGTAGAACGTTCTTTGTCGAAGGGATGAAATTTTGTGCAGCGTCATCGCGGCGGATCGCGCGGGCGCACGCGGGGGTGACTCACGCGTGTTCGCCTTGCGCCGAACGGGAGGCCGTCGCATCTTCCGCGCGAACAAAGCAGGGGACAGCCGATGATTCCGGTGCAGGGGTATGAAGGGCGCCGCGTCGCGGTGCTGGGTCTGGGCCGTTCGGGGCTGGCCACCGCGGCGGCGCTGCGGGCAGGCGGGGCCGAGCCGCTGGTTTGGGACGACAGCCCCGAAGCGCGCGAGAAGGCCGAGGCGGCGGGTTTCGCGCCGCATGATCTGACGCGCCAGAATGCTTTCGACGATGTGGCGCTGCTGGTCGTCAGCCCCGGCATCCCGCATCTCTATCCCAGCCCCAATCCGGTGATTGCCCGCGCGATGGAACTGGGCGTTCCGGTGGACAACGACATCGGCCTGTTCTTCCGGTCCTTTGCCACAAAGGATTGGGATGCGTTCGACCAGATGCCGCGCGTGATCTGCGTGACTGGATCGAACGGGAAGTCCACGACGACCGCGCTGATCCATCACATCATCGAAGACTCTGGCCGCCCCACCCAGATGGCCGGGAACATCGGCCGCGGCGTTCTGGACATCGACCCTGCGCAGGATGGCGAGGTGGTGGTGCTGGAGCTGTCCAGCTATCAGACCGACCTTGCGCGGGCGCTGACGCCGGATGTTGCGGTGTTCACCAACCTGTCGCCCGATCATCTGGATCGTCACGGCGGCATGGGCGGCTATTTCGCGGCCAAGCGGCGGCTGTTCACCGAAGGCGGCCCCGACCGTGCCGTGATCGGCGTGGACGAGGCCGAGGGGCGCTATCTGGCCAACCAGCTTGGCATGGGCGCGGCGGATGACCGGGTTATCCGCATCTCGTCGGGGCAGAAGCTGGAGGGGTTCGGCTGGGCGGTATTCGCGCGCAAGGGGTTCCTGTCGGAATGGCGGCGCGGGAAACAGGTGGCGTCGATCGACCTGCGCGCGATTTCGGGCCTGCCGGGGGCGCATAACCACCAGAACGCCTGCGCCGCCTATGCCGCCTGCCGCACGCTGGGCCTGTCGCCGAAGCAGATCGAGGGGGCGCTGTCCTCCTTCGCCGGGCTTCCGCATCGCAGCCAGCTGGTGGGCGAACGAGGCGGGGTGCGCTTCGTGAACGATTCCAAGGCGACGAATGTGGACAGCGCGGCCAAGGCGCTTCAGGCGTTCCCGCGCATCCGCTGGATCGCAGGGGGGCTGGGCAAGGATGGCGGCATCGCCGCGCTGGCTCCGCATCTGGGATCGGTGGCGAAGGCCTATTTCATCGGCCATTCCGCCCGCGATTTCGCGCTTCAGGTCGGCACCACCCCGCATGAGATCTGCGAGACGATGGACCGCGCCGTGGCCCGCGCCGCCGAGGAAGCCGAAGCCGGAGAGGTCGTGCTTCTGGCCCCCGCCGCGGCCAGTTTCGACCAGTATCCGAACTTCGAAAAACGGGGCGAGGATTTCGCCGCCAAGGTCGCCGCGATTCTGGCGGGGTGATGCCGAAACAAGCATTTGCACTGGTCAGACAAGGGGCCTTGCGCTAGGCTTTGCGGCAGACCCGGATAACCGGGCATGAGCAGCAGACAGGCACATTCCCATGACTGAAATGGTCCATGGCGCGATTCCCGTTCGCGCGTCCGATCCGGTTCTTCCCCGCTGGTGGCGCACGATCGACAAGTGGTCGATGACCTCGATCCTCGTGCTGTTCGGGATCGGCCTTCTGCTGGGGCTTGCAGCCTCGGTTCCGCTGGCGACGCGCAACGGGCTGGACCCGTTCTATTACGTCCAGCGGCAGGCGTTCTTCGGCGTCATGGCGATGCTGGCGATGGTCGGCTGTTCGATGCTGACGCCCAACGGGGTGCGGCGTCTGGGCGTGCTGGGCTTTCTGGCGGCCTTTGCCGCGCTGGCGGTGTTGCCCTTCGCGGGCACCGACTTCGGCAAGGGCGCGGTGCGCTGGTTCTCGCTTGGTTTCGCGTCGTTCCAGCCGTCGGAATTCCTGAAGCCCGGTTTCGTCATCCTGACCGGCTGGCTGATGGCGGCGAGCCAGGAGCTGAACGGCCCGCCGGGCAAGCGCATCTCGTTTGCCGTGACCATGGTGATCGTGGCCTTCCTGTCGATGCAGCCCGACTTCGGTCAGGCCGCGCTGATCCTGTTCGGGTGGAGCGTGGTCTATTTCGTCGCCGGGGCGCCGATGGTGCTGATCGGCGGGTTCATGGGCGCGGTCGTCTTTGCGGGAACGCTGTTCTACGAATCGTCCGAACACTTTGCGCGGCGGATCGACGGGTTCCTGAACCCCGACCTCGACCCGCGCACCCAGCTTGGATACGCCACCAACGCCATCATGGAGGGTGGGTTCTTCGGTGTCGGCGTGGGCGAGGGGCAGGTGAAATGGTCGCTGCCCGACGCGCATACCGACTTCATCATCGCGGTGGCGGCGGAAGAATACGGCCTGATCCTCGTGCTGTGCATCATCGCGCTTTACGGCGTGGTCGTGGTGCGCAGCCTGTTCCGTCTGATGCGGGAACGTGATCCGTTCATCCGGCTTGCGGGAACGGGTCTGGCCTGCATCTTCGGCGTTCAGGCGATGATCAACATGGGCGTCGCCGTGCGTCTGCTGCCCGCCAAGGGGATGACGCTGCCCTTCGTCAGCTATGGCGGATCGTCGGTGATCGCGGCGGGCATCACGGTCGGGATGCTGCTGGCGCTGACCCGCACGCGGCCGCAGGGCCAGATCGGGGACATCCTGTTCAAGCGGGGCCGCTGATGGCACCGCTGCTGCTGATCGCCGCCGGGGGAACCGGGGGCCACATGTTCCCCGCGCAGGCCTTGGCCGAGGCGATGGTGGCGCGCGGCTGGCGGGTGAAGCTTTCGACCGACGCGCGGGGTGCGCGATACGCGGGTGGCTTCCCGGATGCGGTGAAGATCGAGGAGGTGGCTTCGGCCACCTTTGCCCGTGGCGGGTTGGCCGCGAAGGCGCTGGTGCCGCTTCGGATCGGGGGGGGCGTTCTGTCGGCCATGGCTGCGATGCGGCGTGACCGGCCAGCGGTGGTGGTGGGCTTCGGAGGATACCCCTCGATCCCGGCGCTGGCGGCGGCGACGATCCTGCGATTGCCGCGCGCGATCCATGAACAGAACGGCGTGCTGGGCAAGGTGAACAGGATCTTCGCCCCTCGCGTCGATGTCGTTGCCTGTGGCGTGCCGCTCGACGGCGCGCTGCATACCGGCAACCCGGTGCGCGCGTCGGTGCTGGAACGCGCGGGGGCGCCCTATATCCCGCCGGGGGATCATCCGATGAACGTGCTGGTGATCGGCGGCAGCCAAGGGGCGCGCATCCTGTCGGATGTGGTGCCCGCTGCCATCGCGGCGCTGCCGGGCGACCTGCGCCGGAACGTCCGCGTGGCGCATCAGGCACGGGCCGAGGACGGCGCGCGCGTGACCGAAGCCTATGCCAATGCCGGCATCGTGGCCGAGGTGCAGCCCTTCTTTGCCGACGTGCCTGCGCGGCTGGCGGAGGCGCAGCTTGTGATCTCGCGGTCGGGCGCGTCTTCGGTGGCCGACATCTCGATCATCGGGCGTCCGTCCATCCTGATCCCCTTTGCCGCCGCCGCGGGCGATCACCAGACCGCCAATGCGCGCGGGCTGGTCGCGGGCAATGCGGCGGTTCTGATCCCCGAGGCCCAGCTTGACGTTCCGGCGCTTGTGGGCCAGATGACCGCCATCCTGACGCAGCCTGATGCCGCCACGCAGATGGCTCGCAACGCGCTGGCCCTTGGCCGGCCCGACGCCACCGACCGTCTGGTCGCCGTGGTCGAAGAATTGAGGAAGACATGAACGCCGCAACCAAACTGCCGGGCGAACTCGGCCCGATCCATTTCGTCGGCATCGGGGGGATCGGCATGTCCGGCATCGCCGAGGTGCTGATGACCTTGGGTTACAGCGTGCAGGGATCGGACGCCAAGGCATCGAAGATCACCGAACGGCTGGTTGGACTTGGGGCGAGTTTCTTCGAAGGGCAGCGGGCCGAGAATATCGGCGATGCGGCGGTGGTGGTGATCTCCAGCGCGATCAAGAAGGGCAATCCGGAGCTGGAGGAGGCGCGCCGCCGCCAGCTTCCCGTGGTGCGGCGAGCCGAGATGCTGGCCGAGTTGATGCGCCTGCGGTCGAACATCGCGGTGGCCGGAACGCATGGCAAGACGACCACGACCACGATGGTTGCGACGCTGCTGGACAAGGGCGGTTTCGATCCCACGGTCATCAATGGCGGGGTGATCCACGCTTACGGCTCGAACGCGCGGGCCGGGGCAGGGGAGTGGATGGTGGTCGAAGCGGACGAAAGCGACGGTTCTTTCAACCGTCTGCCCGCGACCATCGCCATCGTGACCAACATCGATCCCGAGCATATGGAGCACTGGGGCAGCTTCGACGCGCTGCGCAAGGGGTTCCAGGATTTCGTCACCAACATCCCGTTCTATGGGCTGGCCGTCTGCTGCACCGACCATGCCGAGGTTCAGGCGCTGGTGGGCCGCGTGACCGACCGCCGCATCGCGACCTTCGGCTTCAACGCGCAGGCGGACGTGCGGGCGGTGAACCTGCGATACGAGAACGGCATCGCGCATTTCGATGTGGCCTTGCAACAAGAGGGCACCGTGATCGAGGGCTGCACCCTGCCGATGCCGGGCGATCACAACGTGTCGAACGCGCTGGCCGCGGTGGCCGTGGCGCGGCACCTTGGCATGAAACGCGCCCAGATCCGCGAGGCGCTGGCGGCGTTCGGCGGCGTGAACCGCCGCTTTACCAAGGTGGGCGAGGTCTTGGGCGGCGTCACCATCATCGACGACTACGGCCACCATCCGGTTGAAATCGCGGCCGTCCTGAAGGCCGCGCGTCAGGCGACCAAGGGCCGCGTCATCGCCGTTCACCAGCCGCACCGCTTCACCCGCCTTGCCAGCCTGTTCGAGGATTTCTGCACCTGCTTCAACGAGGCGGACGTCGTCGCGATTTCTGACATCTATGCGGCGGGCGAGGAGCCGATCCCCGGCGCGGGGCGCGACGATCTGGTGGCAGGGCTGATCGCCCACGGCCACCGCCACGCCCGCGCGATCTTGTCCGAGGAGGATCTGGAGCGGTTGGTGCGCGAACAGGCGCGTCCGGGCGACATGGTGGTCTGCCTCGGGGCGGGCACGATCTCGGCCTGGGCGAATGCGCTGCCGGGACGGCTGGGATGAGCGTCGGGCTGATCCTTGGCCTTGGCTGGCTGGCGGCGGCGCTGCTGGTGCTGCGGCGGCGCGGTCATGCGGTGGCGGGCTGGGCGCTGGCGGGGGCGGGCATTCCGATCCTCGGGCTGATCACCCTGCATCACGGGCCGTATTGGGGTCTTCTGGCGCTGGCGGTCGGCGTTCTGCCGCTGCGAACGGTGCTGCGGCGTGGGCGCGGGGTGATGCCATGACGATGCCTGCGGTGCGCGGCACCCTGACCGAAGGGCGGGCGCTGGCCGATCTGACATGGCTGCGCGTGGGCGGGCCTGCCGATTGGTTCTTCCAGCCCGCGGACGAGGAGGATCTGGTGCAGTTCCTTGCCGCGCTGGACCCTGCGGTGCCGGTGTTCCCGATGGGCGTCGGGTCGAACCTGATCGTGCGCGATGGGGGGATTCGGGCCGTGGTGATCCGTCTGGGGCGCGGCTTCAATGGCATCCGCATCGAAGGGGATCGTGTGATCGCCGGGGCGGCGGCGCTGGACGCGCATGTGGCGCGACGGGCGGCCGAGGCGGGGCGCAATCTGACCTTCCTGCGGACGATTCCCGGCAGCATCGGCGGTGCGGTTCGGATGAATGCGGGCTGCTATGGCAGCTATGTCGCGGACCATCTGGTCGAGGTGCGGATCGTCACCCGAGATGGCGCGCGGGTGATTTCTGCGGCGGATCTGAACCTTGCCTATCGCCAGTCCGACCTGCCCGAAGGCGCCATCATCACCGAAGCGGTGTTCCGCGCCGAGGGCGGCGTTCCGCAGGACCTCGCCCTGCAGATGGAGGGGCAGCTGGCCAAGCGCGACGCGACGCAGCCGGTCAAGGACCGCAGCGCCGGATCGACCTTCCGCAATCCGGTCGGGCATTCGTCCACCGGCCGCGACGACGACACGCACGAGATGAAGGCGTGGAAGGTCATCGACGACGCCGGAATGCGCGGTGCGACCATTGGCGGCGCGCAGATGAGCGAGAAACATTCGAATTTTATGATCAATGCCGGGGGCGCAACCGCCGCCGACCTGGAAAATCTGGGCGAGGCCGTCAGAAAGAGGGTTTTCGAGACGGCGGGGATCAGGCTAGAATGGGAAATCATGCGGGTCGGCGAACCTGCTGACAAATAACAAGATGTGACCCGGAAAACCGGGCGCTTTGAGGCAGTAGATGGCGGGATTGTCTGGCAGGACGTTCCGCAAGGTTGCAGTTCTGATGGGCGGCCCCTCGGCAGAGCGCGAGGTGTCGCTGTCCAGTGGGCGCGAATGCGCGGCAGCCCTGCGGATCGCAGGATACGATGTGGTCGAGGTCGATGCCGGCCCCGATCTGGCATTGCGTCTGGCCGAAATTGCCCCCGATGGCTGTTTCAATGCCCTGCATGGCCGCTGGGGCGAGGATGGCTGCGTGCAGGGCATCCTCGAATGGCTGCGGATTCCCTATACGCATTCCGGGGTGTTGGCCTCGGCGCTGGCGATGGACAAGGCGCGGGCCAAGGACGTTTTCGCCGTCGCGGGCCTGCCGGTCGCGCAGAGCGTGATCGCGGATCGTGACGCGGTGGAGGCGGGGCATGTCCTGCCGCCGCCCTATGTGGTCAAGCCGAACAACGAAGGCTCCTCGGTCGGCGTCTATATCGTCCACGAGGCCGCGAATGCGCCGCCGAAGCTGTCGGCGCAGATGCCGGCGAGCGTGATGGTCGAAACCTATGCGCCGGGGCGGGAGCTGACCGTGACGGTCATGGGCGACCGTGCCCTGTGCGTGACCGATATCGTGACCGAGGGCTGGTATGACTATGACGCGAAATACCGCCCCGGCGGATCGCGCCATGTCGTGCCCGCCGACCTGCCGGAAGCCATCACGCAGACCTTGATGGACTATGCCATCCGCGCCCATGCCGCGCTGGGCTGCCGTGGTGTCAGCCGCAGCGACTTCCGCTGGGACGAGGCGCGGGGGCTGGACGGGGTCGTGCTGCTGGAGGTGAACACCCAGCCGGGCATGACGCCGACCTCGCTTTCGCCCGAACAGGCCGCGCAGTGCGGCATTTCGTTTCCGGACCTGTGCGACTGGATCGTGAGGGACGCCTCATGCGACAGGTAGGGCCGCGCCGCGATCCCGCGCCGACGCGGGCGCAATACCGGTTGCAGCGGCTGCTGCTGACGCCGATCTATCGCAAGCTGATCCGCGTGGGCCTTCCGGTTTTCCTGATGACCATGGCGGTCGGGCTTTACCTGTCTTCCGAGGATCGGCGGAATGCGCTGACCGGTGGCTTTGCCGCGATGCGGGAAAAGCTGGAACAGCGCCCGGAATTCATGGTCGGAACGTTGGCCGTGAAAGGCGCGTCGCCGCAACTGACCGAGACGATCGAGCGCTATCTGGCGCTGCCGCTGCCGCAAAGTTCGTTCGCGATAGATCTGGAAGCCGTGCGCCAGAAGATCGAGACGCTGGACGCCGTTGCCCGCGTCGATGTGCGCGTGCAGCCGGGCGGGGTGCTTCAGGCCGTCGTGACCGAACGGGTGCCTGCGCTGGTCTGGCGGTCGGCGGCGAATGTCGAACTGCTGGATGCGACCGGCCACCGCGTGACGCTGGTGCATGACCGCGCCGACCGGAACGATCTGCCGCTGGTGGCGGGCAAGGGCGCGAACGTCGCCGCCCCCGAGGCGCTGGCCATCATCGCCGCGGCCGAGCCGATTATGCCCCGCGTGCGCGGCCTGATCCGGATGGGCGAGCGGCGGTGGGACATCGTGCTGGACCGCAACCAGCGCATCCTTTTGCCGGTGGAGAACCCCGTCGCCGCGCTGGAGCGGATCATCGCGCTGGATCAGGCGCAGGATCTGCTGGCCCGCGACGTGATCGCCATCGACCTGAGATTGAAGGACCGACCCGTGCTGCGACTTGCGCCATATGCGCAGGCCGAACTTCGCCGTGCACGCGGGATGAAATTGAGCGGGAGCGCATTATGACCGACCTCTATCAGTCGCAGCGGGCGATGCGGAACATGCGCCGCGCGGCGATCCAGCGCGGTGTCGTCGCGGTTCTGGACGTGGGCACGTCCAAGATCGCCTGCCTCGTGCTGCGGTTCGACGGGCCGGAGCGGTTGGAGGACGAGGGCATCGGCTCAATGGCCGGCCAAAGCCAGTTCCGCATCATCGGCGCGGCGCTGACCCGGTCGCGCGGGGTCCGCTTTGGCGAGATCAGCGTGATGAACGAGACCGAACGCGCGATCCGCACCGCGGTGCAGGCCGCGCAGAAGGAAGCGAACGTGCGCGTCGATCACGTCATCGCCACCTTCTCGGGTGGGGAGCCGCGCAGCTATGGCCTTGCCGGATCGTGGGAGCTTCAGGATTCGGTCGTGACC
This sequence comes from Falsirhodobacter xinxiangensis, assembly GCF_004959935.1. Lineage (GTDB taxonomy): Bacteria > Pseudomonadota > Alphaproteobacteria > Rhodobacterales > Rhodobacteraceae > Falsirhodobacter > Falsirhodobacter xinxiangensis. Next base: position 35,107 of record NZ_SMYN01000011.1, read on the forward strand.
GAACAGGACGTGGCGCGGGTGCTGTCGGCCTGCGACGTGCCCGACATCGGGTTCGGGCGCGAGGTGATGCACGCCCAGCCGGTGAACTTCGCGCTGGACCACCGTTCGGGTCTGGGCGATCCGCGCGGACAGATCGGCAACCGCCTGGCCTGCGACATGCACATGCTGTCGGTCGATGCTTCGACCATCCAGAACCTGCTTTACTGCATCAAGCGCTGCGATCTGGAACTGGCTGGGATCGCGTCGTCATCCTACGTCTCGGGCGTTTCCTCGCTGGTGGAGGACGAGCAGGAGTTGGGCGCCGCCTGCATCGACATGGGCGGCGGATCGACGGGCCTGTCGATCTTCATCAAGAAACACATGATCTATGCCGACACGGTCCGGATGGGCGGCGATCACGTCACCTCCGACATCTCCAAGGGTCTGCAGGTGCCGCTGGCGACGGCGGAAAAGATCAAGACCAAGTTTGGCGGCGTTCACGCGACCGGCATGGACGACCGCGAGATGATCCAGATCGGCGGCGATTCCGGTGACTGGGACAAGGACACCCGCACCGTCAGCCGGGCCGAGCTGATCGGCATCATGCGCCCGCGCGTGGAGGAGATTCTGGAGGAGGCCCGCGCCCGTCTGGATGCGGCGGGATTCGATCACCTGCCCAGCCGCCAGATCGTGCTGACGGGCGGGGCGAGCCAGATCCCCGGCCTCGATGGGTTGGCCGCGCGCATCCTTGGCCAGCGCGTGCGTCTGGGCCGTCCGTTGCGGGTGCAGGGGTTGCCGAAACAGACGACGGGTCCGGCATTTTCCTCTGCCGTCGGCTTGTGTCTTTTCGCCGCACATCCGCAGGACGAATGGTGGGATTTCGAGATTCCCGCCGAACGCTATCCCGCGCGGTCGCTCAAGAAAGCCTTCCGCTGGTTCAAAGACAACTGGTGACAACCATATCCGGTAAGTCCAAGCGAAATGCCGCCGAAAATGGCGGCGATCCAACCATATTTTGTGGGCGATTTCGCTTTTGCGCGTGACCTGTGGCGCGCTTGCGTCTAAAATCGGAAATCAACGCGGGAAAAAGGTGCCCTTGAACGGTGCCGCATACACGAACACAGGCGGATAGCTGATGGCCCTAAATCTGATGAATGCGAACCGTGAGGAATTGAAGCCCCGGATCACGGTCTTCGGTGTCGGCGGTGCCGGCGGCAACGCCGTCAACAACATGATCGAGCAGCAGCTTGAGGGTGTGGAGTTCGTCGTCGCGAACACCGACGCGCAGGCGCTTCAGCAAAGCAACGCCGTCGCCAAGATTCAGATGGGCCTGAAGGTCACCGAAGGTCTGGGTGCTGGCGCGCGTCCGTCCGTGGGTGCCGCAGCTGCCGAGGAGACGATCGAGGAGATCGTGGATCACCTTGCCGGCGCGCATATGTGCTTCATCACCGCCGGCATGGGCGGCGGCACCGGCACCGGCGCGGCCCCGATCATCGCACAAGCCGCGCGCGAGCTGGGCGTTCTGACCGTCGGCGTCGTGACCAAGCCCTTCCAGTTCGAGGGCAACAAGCGCATGAAACAGGCCGAGGACGGGATCGAAGCCCTCCAGAAGGTCGTGGACACGCTGATCATCATTCCGAACCAGAACCTGTTCCGTCTGGCCAACGAACGCACGACCTTCACCGAGGCGTTCTCGATGGCCGACGACGTTCTGTATCAGGGCGTCAAGGGCGTGACCGACCTGATGGTGCGTCCGGGCCTCATCAACCTCGACTTCGCCGACGTCCGCGCGGTGATGGATGAGATGGGCAAGGCCATGATGGGCACGGGCGAGGCCGAGGGCGAGGATCGCGCCGTCCATGCCGCCGAGAAAGCCATTGCCAACCCGCTGCTGGACGAGATCAGCCTGAACGGCGCCAAGGGCGTTCTGATCAACATCACCGGCGGCTACGATCTGACCCTGTTCGAACTGGACGAGGCTGCAAACATCATCCGCGACAAGGTCGATCCGGACGCGAACATCATCGTCGGCTCGACGCTGGACACTACGATGGAAGGGCGCATCCGCGTGTCGGTCGTCGCGACCGGCATCGACGCGTCGAAATCCGCAGCGGAAGCCCCGGTCCAGCGCCGCCCGATGGCTGCGCCCCTGCCGACCCCGGCCCCCGAGCGTCAGGCACCGGTTGCCGCCGCGCCCGCACCGCGTCCGCAGCCGGCACCGCAGCCCAGCTTCGAGCCGCAGCGCGAGGTGTTCGAGGAGGAAGCGTCGGACATCCCGCCGCCCGCCTATCGTCCGCAGGCCGCACCGCAACCGGCCGCCCCCGCGCCGCGCCCCGCGATGCAGGCACGCCCGACCGCGCCGATGAACCAGGATGCCGGAGCCTTCGTCGCACCGCGTCCGCGTCAGGCTGGCACCCCGTCGCCCGAGGCGATGGCCCGTCTGGCCGCCGCCGTCAGCAAAGCCCCGCCGCGCCCGTCGCCCGCACAGGCTCCGGTGCAGCAGCGCCAGCAGCCGCAGGCGGAAAAGCCGCGCTTCGGCATCGGCTCGCTGATCAACCGGATGGCAGGTCACGCCGAACCCGCGCCGGAACGCCCGCAGCCGATGCGGTCGCAGCAGCAGCCGCAACCGCAGGCGTCGTCCTATGACGACGAACAGGACCAGAACCCGGATCAAGAGCGGATCGAGATCCCGGCCTTCCTGCGTCGTCAGGCGAACTGAGCGAAAATCCACATTTGCGAAAGCCCGGCTTCGTGCCGGGCTTTTTACGTGTCTGCAATGGGTTGCGGGTTTGTGTCACCTCTGTCACATGGCGACATAAAGAGTGAATTGAGATGCTCTCCGCCCTTTCCTAATTAATCCTTGCGCCCTTCCCATCGGGACGCAGGAAATAAGATCAAGGTCGATACCCGTGCAGAGCACTCTGAAATCCGCTGTCAGCTTTACCGGACTGGGTCTCCATTCCGGGCAGCCCGTGCGTATGATCGTGCGTCCCGCCTCGGCCGATTACGGCATTTGGTTCCGTCGCACCGATCTGACATCGGGCGATGTGATGATCCCCGCCCGCTGGGATGCCGTGGTGCCGTCGAAGCTTTGCACGCTGCTGGCCAACCCGTCGGGCGTCACGGTGTCGACCGTCGAACATATCATGGCGGCGCTGGCCGGCTGCGGCATCCACAACGCACTGGTCGAGATCGACGGGCCAGAGGTTCCGATCCTCGACGGCTCGGCCGCGCCGTTCGTTGCGCGTTTCATCGCCGTGGGGCAGCGCGAACAGGCCGCCCCGGTTCGTGCGATCCGCGTGCTGGAAACGATCGAGGTTCAGGACGGCGAGGCGATCGCCCGTCTGGAGCCGTCCGAGATGCTGGAAATCGATTTTCGAATCGATTTCGCCGAAGGGGCCATCGGGCGTCAGGAAAAGCGCCTGAACATGTCCAACGGCGCCTTCGTGCGCGAGCTGAGCGACAGCCGCACCTTCTGCCGCCAGTCCGACGTCGATGCGATGCGCGCGAACGGTCTGGCGCTGGGCGGCACGGTGGAAAACGCGGTGGTCTTCGATGGCGACCGTGTGCTGACCCCCGGCGGTCTGCGCCACCGGGACGAGCCTGTGCGCCACAAGATGCTGGATGCGCTCGGCGACCTTTCGCTGGCGGGAGGGCCGATCCTCGGGCGCTATACCGGCATCCGCGCTGGCCATGCGATGACCAACCGCCTGCTGCGCGCACTGTTCGCCCGCCGCGATGCTTGGCGGATGGTGGAATGCGGCCTGTCGCAAGGGCTGAAGCTGCCCGGTGTCGGCGTGGTTCGCGCCGACCTTCCTGCGGTCGCATAAGGCGTTTTGCGCCTCGGATTTTTCTGTGCTACGACAGCCCGAACACCCCGCGCGCGGACCCCGTGCGCAGGGCAAAGCACGAAGGTAGGCGGAATATGACAGGCGGTAAGTCGGGGCGGATTCTCTGTGCTGCTCTGCTGGCGGCGCTGCTCGCAGGTTGCGGTGCCAGAGAGAGCGAGGTCGAGAATCTGGAAGGCATGACCGCCGAACAGATCTACCGCAAGGGCGAGTATTCGCTGGAAACCGACAACAAGCCCGACGCCGCGATTCGCTACTTCTCGGAGGTCGAGCGGCTTTATCCCTATACGGAATACGCCAAGCGGTCGCTGATCATGCAGGCGTTTTCCTATCACAAGGCGCGGGAATATGAGAGCGCGCGCGGTGCGGCGCAGCGTTTCCTCGACTTCTATCCCGGCGACAAGGATGCGGCCTATGCGCAGTATCTTCTGGCGCTGTCCTATTACGACCAGATCGACGAGGTTGGCCGCGACCAGGGCCTGACCTTCCAGGCGCTGCAATCGCTGCGCACGGTGATCGAGCAATATCCGGACAGCGAATATGCCCGCCCCGCGATGCTTGAATTCGACCTCGCCTTCGACCATCTGGCCGCCAAGGAAATGGAGATCGGACGTTTCTATCTGAAACGCGGCAATTACGCGGCGGCGGCGAACCGTTTCCGCGTGGTGGTCGAACAGTTCCAGACCACGTCCCACACGCCCGAGGCGCTGCACCGGCTGGTCGAAAGCTATCTTGCGCTGGGCCTGAATGCCGAAGCGCAGACTGCGGCGGCGATCCTTGGATACAACTACCAGTCCTCGCCCTTCTATGACGACAGCTTCCGCCTGCTCAAAGGCAAGGGGCTGGCACCCGAGGCGCAGGAGACGGGCTGGCTGGGTCAGGTCTATCGCCAGATGATCCGGGGTGAGTGGCTGTAAGTGCTTCGCACGCTCGACATCCGCGACATGCTTATCATCGACCGGCTGTCGCTGTCGTTCCAGCCCGGTTTGAACGTCCTGACCGGGGAAACCGGGGCGGGGAAGTCGATCCTGCTGGATTCGCTCGGCTTCGTGCTGGGCTGGCGGGGACGGGCGGAACTGGTCCGGGCCGGGGCGGAAAAGGGCGAGGTGACGGCGGTTTTCGATCTGACGCCCGCCGCCCGCGCCGTGCTGGAAGATGCGGGGATCGAGGCCGAGGATGATCTGATCCTGCGCCGCGTGAACCATGCCGACGGGCGCAAGACCGCTTGGGTGAACGACCGCCGCGTCTCGGGCGAGGTGCTGCGATCGCTGTCGGATCTGTTGGTGGAACTGCATGGCCAGCATGACGACCGCGGCCTTCTGAACCCGCGCGGGCATCGGCAGATGCTGGACAGCTTCGCGGGTGCCGATCTTGGCCCGGTGCGTCGCGCGTGGTCGGGCGTGTCCTCCGCGCGCCGCGCGCTGGCCGAGGCGGAGGCCGCGCTGGCCGCGATCCGGGCCGAGGAGGAATTTCTGCGCCACGCCGTCGCGGAGATGGACAAGCTGGACCCGCAACCCGGCGAGGAAGCCACGCTCGATACCCGCCGCCGCGCGATGCAGGGGGCGGAGCGTATCCGCGCCGACATCGTCCGCGCGCATCAGGCCCTGTCCGAAGGGGCCGAGGGCATGCTGATCGACGCGAACCGCTGGCTGGAGGGCGCGTCCGAGAAAGCCGAGGGGCGGCTGGAAGGCGCGCTGGCGGCTTTGGGCCGGGCGATGGCGGAACTGTCCGACGCGCAGGCCGGGGTCGAGGAGTGCCTGAGCGCGCTGGACTTCAACCCGGCAGAGCTTGAGGCGCTGGAGGAGCGGCTGTTCGCGATCCGCGCCTTGGCCCGCAAGCATGGCGTGCTGCCCGACGAATTGGGCGGCTTTGCCGAAGACCTTCGCGCCCGGCTGGCGGCGCTGGATGGCGGCGCAAAGAACGTGGCCGATCTGCACCGCGCAGTGACCGAGGCGGAGGCCGGTTATGACGCCGCCGCCAAGGCGCTGACGGCGCAGCGGGCCGACGCGGCTGGGCGGCTGGATGCGGCGATGGCGGCGGAACTTGCGCCGCTGAAGATGGAGCGGGCGGTGTTCAGCACCGTGATGGAACCCGCCGATCCGGGGCCGGAGGGGCGCGATGCCGTGGCCTTCACCGTTGCGACCAACCCCGGCGCGCCTGCGGGGCCGCTGAACAAGATCGCCTCGGGCGGGGAGTTGTCGCGGTTTTTGCTGGCGCTGAAGGTCTGCCTGACCGGCGACAATCCCGAAGCGACGATGATCTTCGACGAGATCGACCGCGGCGTTGGCGGGTCCACCGCCAATGCCGTCGGGCGGCGTCTGCGCGCGCTGGCCGAGGGCGGTCAGGTGCTGGTCGTGACGCACTCGCCGCAGGTCGCGGCCTTGGGCGCACATCACTGGCGCGTGCAAAAACAGGTGAAGGACGGGATGACCACATCGACCGTCGTGCCGCTGAACCCCGATCAACGGGTCGAGGAAGTCGGCCGGATGCTGGCCGGCGATACGATCACCGAGGCCGCGCGCGAGGCTGCGCGCGACCTGCTGGCGGGTTAGGCGACTTCGGCGAAGACCTTCTTCAGCGCCTCTTCAAGCTTGCCGAACATCTCGTCCAGATGCGCCTCGGTGCAGATGAAGGGCGGGCAGAGGACGATGCTTTGCCCCAGCGGGCGGCAGATCAGCCCGTGATCGGTGCAGGTATTGGCGATGCGTTCGGACACCGAGAGATTGCCGGGGAAGGGGGTCTTCGTCGCCTTGTCCTGCACAGCCTCCAACGCCCCCATCAGGCCCTTGCCGCGCCATTCGCCGATGTTCGGGTTCTGCGACAGGTATTCCAGCCCCGCCTCGAATTTCGGGGTCAGGCGGCGGACGTTTTCCAGCAGCCCTTCGTTCACCACCAGATCGATCGCCTTCAGCGCGATGGCGCAGCCGACCGGATGGCCCGAGGCGGTGAAGCCGTGCGGAAACTCCTCGATCGCTTCGGCGGCGGCTTGCAGACGGTCGGTCAGGTCAGGGCCAAGGATCACCGCCCCCATCGGGAAATAGCCCGCCGTCAGCGCCTTGGACGAGATGATCGCATCCGGCACGAATTCATAGGTCTGGCAGCCCCAGAGGTTGCCGGTGCGGCCAAAACCGGTGATGACCTCGTCCGCGACCAGTGGGATGCCATAGCGTTGCAGCACCGCCTGAACGGCCTGAAAATACCCTTTGGGGGCCGGGATCACGCCGCCCGCACCGATGACGGGTTCGGCGAAGAACCCGGCGATGGTGTCCGGGCCCTCCTTGATGATGGTCGCCTCCAACTCGCGGGCAAGGCGCTGGACGAACTGTTCCTCGCTCTCGCCCTCGTGGCCCATGCGCCAGTAATGCGGGCTGCCGACTTGGATGAACCCGGGCAGCGGCAGGCCGAAGACGGAGTTGTAGGGCTTGCCCGTCATGGACGCCGAGACGGCCGTGACGCCGTGATAGCTGTTCCACCGCGTGATGATCTTGCGGCGCTGCGGCTGGCCTTCGGAACCCGCAAGGAACCACAGCATCTTGACCAGCGTGTCGTTCGCCTCGGACCCCGAATTGGTGTAGAAGACTTTGCCGCGTTCGAAAGGCGAAACCTCGATCAGCTTTTCCGACAGCATCACGGTCTGGTCGGACATGCGCCCGAAAAAGGCGTGATAGCCGGGAAAGCGGTCGTATTGCGCCTTGGCCGCCTCGGTCAGACCGGGGTGATCGAAGCCCGCGACCATGTTCCAAAGGCCGGAATTGCCATCCAGATACTGCCGCCCGTGGGTGTCGAAGATATACGGCCCCTCGCCATGCGTCAGAACCACGGCGCCCCGTTGTGCGACCGAGGGCAGGTCGGTGAAGCCATAGAACGAATATTCGTCAGCCCGCGATTCCCAGGAATTCATGGCATATCCTCTGCTGTTTCCAACAGGCTATCCGCGCGGCCTTGCGGGGGCAATCACAGACCCAGACGGTCGCGCATCGAATACCACGTCATCGCCAGCACCAGCAGCGGCCAGCGCAGCGCCGCGCCGCCGGGGAAACGGTGCTGCGGCAGGCGGGCCATCAGATCGAACCGTTCGGCATTGCCTGCCACGGCTTCGGCGATCACGCGGCCCGCCATCGTCGCCATCGCCACCCCATGCCCGGAATAGCCGGAGGCGGAGAAGACGTTCGCATCCGGCCGGGTGAAGCAGGGCATCCGGTTCATCGTGATCCCCAGCGTGCCGCCCCATGCGTAGTCGATCCGGGCGTCCTTCAGCTGCGGGTAGACCTCCAGCAGCGGTTTGCGGACCGTCTTGGCGATGTCGGGGAAACGGTAGCCATAGCTCTCGCCGCCCCCGAACAGCAGCCGCCCGTCATCCGACATGCGCCAGTAATTCACCACGAACTTGGTATCGGCAACCGCCACCGGCTGCATCAGCCCCGGCAGCGGCTCGGTCGCGATGATGAAATTGTTGATCGGCATGACCTTGGCCGCGACCTGTCGCTCAAGATCGCCAAGATAGGCGTTGCAGGCGAGGATGACGTGATCGGCGCGGATGGTCGCCCGGTCGGTGGCGACGGTCGTCCCCGTCCGCGCGGTCACGGTGCTGCGCTCGTGGATGCGGACGCCTGCATCCGCTGCCGCCCGGGCAAGGCCCAGCGCGAAGTTCAGCGGGTGGATATGCCCCGCCCCCCGGTCGATATCGCCGCCCTTGTAGATGCCGGTGCCGATCATCGCGGCCAGTTCGACCTGGTCCAGCGGCTGCACCTGATCGTAGCCATAATCGCGCGACAGCTTTTCGGCATAGGCGCGCGCATGGGCGACTTCGCTGTCATGGCGGCAGGCATGGGCGATGCCGGGGCGGAAGGTGACCGGCATCGCGTGATCGGCGATCAGGCGGCGGACCAGCGCCTTGGCATCCTCTCCCATCGTCCACAGCTTGCGGGCATCGTCGAGGCCCACCATCTTTTCCAGCGCGTCCTGTTCCAGACGCTGGCCCGAACCGACCTGACCGCCATTTCGCCCCGATGCGCCGAAGCCGACGCGATGCGCCTCCAGCAACACCACGTCGTAGCCGCGCTGCGCCAGATGCAGCGCCGCCGACAGGCCGGTATAGCCGCCGCCGATCACGCAGACATCGGCGCGCATATCACCCTCTGCCCGCTCGAACGGGGCAAGGGGCGTGGCCGTCGCCGCATAATAGGACGGCGGGTATTGCCCCGGACGGTCGTTGGCGGTCAGCAGGTTCATACGTTCAGCAGCAGGTGTTCGCGTTCCCACGGGCTGATGACCTGAAGGAACTCTTTGTATTCGTTGCGTTTGACGCTGTCGTAATAGGCGCAGAACTCTGGCCCCAGCACCTCGCGCAGGGCCTCGTTCTCCTCCAGAAGGTCCAGCGCGTCGCCAAGGTTGTAGGGCAGGTCGGTTTCCACGTTATACGCGTCGCCGATACATTCGGGGCGCGGCAGCAGCCCGTTCTTCAGCCCCAGATAGCCGCAGGCCAGCGAGGCCGCGATCCCGAGATAGGGGTTGCAATCCATCCCCGCCAGACGGTTTTCCAGCCGCCGCGCGTCGGGGCCGGAAATCGGGATGCGCAGCCCGGTCGTGCGGTTGTCGCGCCCCCATTCCAGGTTGATCGGCGCGGCGAAGTCGGGAACGTAGCGGCGGTAGCTGTTGACGTAAGGGGCCAGCAGCGCGACGGCGGCGGGCAGGTGGGTCTGCATCCCGGCGATGAAATGCAGGAAGGCCTCGGTCTCGGCCCCCTTGGCGTCGGAAAAGATGTTCTGCCCGGTGGCGCTGTCCACGACCGAATGGTGGATATGCATGGCCGACCCCGGCTCGCCCTCGATCGGTTTGGCCATGAAGGTGGCGAAACAGTCGTGGCGCAGGGCGGCCTCGCGGATCAGGCGTTTGAAGAAGAAGATCTCGTCCGCCAGCTTCACCGGGTCGCCATGGGCAAGATTGATCTCGATCTGGCCCGCGCCGCCTTCCTGAAGGATGCCGTCGATCTCGAACCCTTGCAGTTCGGCGAAATCGTAGATGTCGTCGATGACCTTGCCGTATTCGTCCACCGCCGACATGGAATAGGCCTGCTTGCCCGCGGCACGGCGGCCCGAACGGCCCATGGGCGGGATGATCGGCATGTTCGGGTCGATGTTGCGCGCGACAAGGAAGAATTCCATCTCGGGCGCGACGATGGGGGTCCAGCCTTCGGCGTTGTAAAGCTCCACCACCCGTTTCAGCACGTTGCGCGGGGCGGTGGGGACGGGGTTGCCGGATTGGTCATGCGCATCGTGGATGACCTGAATTGTCACGTCCGCGGTCCAGGGCGCGGCGGTGGCGGTCGAAAAATCCGGCGTCAGGATCATGTCGGGTTCAGTGAAGGCGCCCGAGGGATTGTCCGCCCATTCGCCGGTGATGGTTTGCAGAAAGATCGAGTTCGGCAGGAAGAAACTGGCCTGCCGCGCGAATTTGGACGCGGGCATCGCCTTGCCGCGCGCGACCCCGGCGATGTCCGACACGATGCATTCGACCTCGTCCAATCGGCGGCCCGAGATGAAGTTGCGCGCCGCCTGCGGAAGCTGTTCGGTCCAGTCGGCCATGGCTCACCTCGGCTGTTTGAAGAAATCTGCGATGCGGGCCGCGATGGTGCCCGCACCATTCGGCTGGCCCAGCCGCCCTTCGGCGCGGTCGATCAGCGCATCCGGCACCGTGCCGCGTCCGCGTTTTTCGATCAGCCCGTGCAGGAAACGGTCGTCGAATTCCGGATGGGCCTGCACCGTCAGCGCGCGGTCATCATAGACCAGCGCCGCGTTCTCGCAAAAGCCGGAGCTTCCCAGAACCTCGGCCCCTTCGGGACGCTGGACCACCTGATCCTGATGCCATGCGTTCAACGTAACGGTGTCGCCGCCGAAATCATAATCGGACGGGCCGACCGACCAGCCGCCCGCGAATTTCTCGACCCGCCCGCCCAGCGCCTGCGCGATGATCTGGTGGCCGAAGCAGATGCCGACCAGCGGCACATGCGCGGCATAGATGTCGCGGATGAACGCCTCCAGCGGCGGGATGAAGGCGTGATCCTCGTAGGCACCGTGGCGCGAGCCGGTGATCAGCCAGCCCTCCGCGTCCTGAACCGAGGCGGGAAACTCCATGTCCACCACCTTCCATGTGCGGAAGGTGAAGCCGTAACCCGCCAGCATCCGCGCGAACATGTCGGGATAGTCGCCGCTTGCGGTCTGGAGGTCTTCGGGGGCGTAGCCGGTCTGGAGGATGCCGATAAGCATGTGATTGTCCAAAGGTTGTTCGCCGCCAACCTATTGGCAAGCTCAGACCGTGTCGAGGTAAAGCTCCACCCGCTCCTCGGGCGAGAGTTCGGCGATGTAGTGAAGCTCTTGCCGCTTGGTCAGGGTATAGTTGCGGATCAATTCGCGCGGCAGGATGCGGGGCATGACGGCGCTGGTTTCGAACGCCTGCATCGCGCCTTCCCATGTGGTCGGGATCTGGGCCAGATCCTCCAGCGCATAGGCGTTGCCGGTCACGGGGGCGGGCGGTTCCTCGGCATCCTCGATCCCCGTCAGCGCGGCACCGAGGATCGCGGCCAGCAGCAGATAGGGGTTCACGTCGCCCCCCGCGACCCGGTGTTCGATCCGCCGCGCGGCGGGGCTGCCCGAGGGGATGCGAATGGCGACGGTGCGGTTCTCGTATCCCCATGCGATCGCGGTCGGTGCATGTGCGCCCGGCACCAGCCGGTCATAGCTGTTGGAATGCGGCGCGAAGATCAGCGCAGAATCGTGCATCGCGTTCAGGCAGCCCGCAACGGCGTGGCGCAGCGTATCCGTGCCCTTCGCCCCGCCATCATCGAAGATGTTGCGCCCCTGCGCGTCCAGCACGGAAAAATGCACATGCAGCCCGGACCCGGAATATTCGGGATAGGGTTTCGCCATGAAGCTGGCGGCAAAGCCGTGGCGGCGGGCCAGCCCCTTGACCAGTTGCTTGAACAGCCACGCATCGTCGGCGGCGCGCAGGGCGTCGTCGCAATGCATCAGGTTCACCTCGAACTGGCCGAGGCCCGTTTCGGAGGTGGCGGTGTCGGCGGGAATGTCCATCGCCTCGCACGCGTCGTAAAGGTCGGTGAAGAAGGTGTCGAACGCATCCAGCGCGCGGATCGACAGCGTTTCCGCCGCCTTGCGCCGCTTGCCCGAACGCGGGGAGGGCGGCACCTGAAGCGTCTTGCCGGAATCGTCGATCAGGAAAAATTCCAGCTCCACCGCGCAGACCGGGGTCAGGCCGCGCGCCTTGTAACGGTCCAGCACGGCGCGCAGGGCGTGGCGCGGATCGCCGTCATAGGGGCGGCCATCCTCTCGGAACATCCAGATGGGCAGCAGGGCGGTCGGCGCCTCCAGCCACGGCATCGGCATGAAGCCGCGTTCGGTAGGGCGCAGGATGCCGTCGGCATCGCCCTGTTCGAATACCAGCGGGCTGTCGTCGATATCCTCGCCCCAGATATCGAGGTTCAGCGCGGAATAGGGAAAGCGCGTGCCGTCCTTCACCACCTTGTCGGCAAAGCGGGCGGGAACGCGCTTGCCCCGCGCCTGTCCGTTCAGATCGACTGCTGCCACGCGGATGGTCCGAACTTCGGGGTGTTTGCGCAGCCAGTCTTTCATCACTCACCTTACGATCTGGGGCAGAAGCCTTGCGCGGCGGACCCGCGCGTTGGACGGCACATGCCGGTTCAGCCGCGCATTTACCCGCCCGAACAGCCAGATCAGGATCAGCGTCAGGCAGATGAAATAGAAGGCGACGATGGGATAGGAGACGAACGGGTTGAACGTCTTGCCCGCGAAGAAGCTGGCGTAATAAAGCGCGTCCCCCCGCTGCTGGAACGCCGGGAAGCCCGAGAAGAACACCAGCGTCGTGGCATGGAACAGAAAGATCGCCTCGTTGGTATAGGCGGGCCAGGCGAGGCGCAGCATGGTCGGCCACTGGATGCGGCGGAACTTCTTCCACCCGGTCAGGCCATAGGCATCCGCGGCCTCCAGATCTCCCTTGGGGATCGACCGCAGCGCGCCGAGGAAGATTTCCGCACTATAGGCGGCGGTGTTCAGGAACAGCACCAGCAGCGCCCCGGCCCATGCCTTCGTCACCCAGTCGGTGCCGATGGTCAGCGTGAACAGGCCCAAGGGAAGCTGGATGCCATCGCGCGGCAGCAGCACCAGAAGCTGGTAGGCAAGGAAGAACTGAATGAACAGGGGCGATCCGCGGAAGACGAAGACGAACCAGTCCGCCGGTTTGCGCAGCCAGAGCCGGGACGAACCCTTCGCCAGCGCCAGCCCGATGGCAAGAAAGAACCCCGCCGCCAGCGCCAGCACCCCGAAATAGATGTTCCAGATCAGGCCCGAGCCGATCAGCGTGAATTGCTGGCACAGGTCATACCCCTCGCGCGGGAGAAGCCTTTCGCCATAGCCGAGCGAGCGGAGGCCGTAAGCCTGAACGGTTTCCCAGCAGGTCATGCCAGCGCCCCCTTGCGCTGCGCCTCGCCCGCCGCCGTGGCCTGACCGTGGGTCAGGCGGCGCGTGATGCGGCCCAGCACGATTTCCGAAACGCGGGTCATCAGCAGATAGAAGATCAGCAGCCCAAGGAAATACCAAAGCCGCCAGTCGGGATGGGGATAGCTGTAGGTCTGCGACTTGAACCCGCCCAGCTCGCGCGCCCAATAGACGGCGTCCTGAATCCCAAGGATGAACAAGAGCGGCGTCGCCTTGATCAGGATCAGCCACAGGTTCGACAGGCCCGGCAGCGCATAGATCCACATCTGCGGCACCATGATGCGGCGGAAGACCTGGCCTTGGGTCATGCCGTAGGCCTCGCCGGTCTCCAACTGCGCGCGGGGAACGGCGGACATCGCACCCGCCAGCACATTCGCGGCGAATGCGCCGAAGACGATGGCGAAGGTCACAACCGCCAGTCCGAAGTTGTAGATCTGGTGGATCATCTGCGGCGCGGCGTTGGGCGGGATCTTGGCCTGCGGGCAGACGCGGAACTCAAGCCCCTGACGGATCGGATCGGTCCAGTCGGGGCAGCGCACCTGATGCATCAGCCATTCGAACCCCTGATCCAGCGCGATGATGAAGAAAAGAAAGAACACGATGTCCGGCACGCCCCGGACCATGGCCATATAGCCCTTGCCCAGCCAGCGCAGCGGGGCGGCGGGCGAACGTGCCGCCATCGCCCCGCCGAACCCGAAGGCCAGCGCCACGGGTGCCGTGACGAACAGCAGCACCAGCACGACCAGGAACGATCCATAGAACGAGAAATGCGTTCCCGTCGTCAGATAGCATGACAGCCACTGAAACCCTTCGAGGGTCTTTGGATCGGCGCAATAGGCGAACATCGTGTTCCTTGGATCAGAAGGTCACGCTGTCGGCGCCGAACCACTTCTTCAGCAGCTCGTTCAGCGTGCCGTCATCCTTGACCGTCTGGATGGCGGCATCGAACTTGGCCTTCAGTTCGGTGTCGGATTTGCGGATGCCGAGGCCGATGCCCTCGCCAAGCTGGATCTGTTCGCCCGCCCAGACGAATTCGCCGTTCGATTCGTCCACCACCGGCTTCAGGAAGTCGTTGTCGGCAAAGACGGCATCCGCCTCGCCGTTGCGGACGGCGGCGACGGCTTCGTCCGGGGTCGCGAATTCCAGCAGCGTCGCGTCGGTCTCGGCCACATGGGCGGCCTGGATCGTGTTCACCTGCGCGGCGACGACGCCCGACAGGTCCGCATCCGCCGACGGCGCGGCATAGGCCGAGAAGGTCGCCGGGTAATAGGCCTGCGTGAAGTCGATGACGGCCTTGCGCTCTTCGGTGATGCTCATGCCCGCGGCGATGGCGTCATAGTTGCCCGATTGCAGGTTGGGGATAATGCTGTCCCAATCGGTCGTGACCCATTCACAGGTCAGCTCGGCCGCTTCGCACAGCGAGGTGAACAGCTCCACCTCGAACCCGTCGGGCTTGCCCGCGTCGTTGATGAAGTTGAAGGGAGGGTAGGCCCCCTCGGTCGCGATGCGCACGGTGTCCTGTGCAAGGGCACCGCCGGCAGCCAGAGCGGCAAAGGCGGCGGAAAGGATCAGTTTCTTCATTTTTAGCTCCCTGTAGAGATCAGTGGCCGCCGGCGGAGAGGAAACCGCGCAGGCGGGTGGATTGCGGATTGCCGAAGACGGCCTCGGGGGCGCCCTCCTCCTCGATCCGGCCTTGGTGAAGGAAGATCGTATGGTCGGACACGTCGGCGGCAAGTTTCATGTCATGGGTGACGATGACCATCGTGCGCCCTTCGTCGGCCAGCGCCTTGATGACGCGGATCACCTCCTGCTCCAATTCCGGGTCCAGTGCGGAGGTCGGTTCATCGAACAGAAGCGCACGGGGTTCCATGCACAGGGCGCGGGCGATGGCGGCGCGCTGTTGCTGGCCGCCCGAAAGCTGGGCGGGCCATGCATCGGCCTTATCGCCAATGCCCACCTTCGCCAGATACATGCGCGCCTTTTCCTCCACCTCCGCCTTCGGGCGGCCAAGGACGGTGACGGGCGCTTCCATCACGTTCTGAAGGATGGTCATATGGGACCACAGGTTGAATTGCTGGAACACCATCGACAGGTTCGTGCGGATGCGCATGACCTGCGCCCGGTCGGCGGGCTGGCGCAAAGCGCCGTCTCCGCGCCAGCGGACTGGCTCGCCCTCGAACCGGATCTCGCCCTGCTGGCTGTCTTCCAAGAGGTTGCAGCAGCGCAGAAGCGTCGATTTCCCCGACCCGGACGATCCGATGAGCGAGATGACATGCCCGCGCGGGGCCGTCAGATCGACGCCCTTCAGCACCTCCAGATTGCCGTAGGATTTGTGCAGGTTCCGGATTTCGATAACCGGGGCAGGGGCGTTGGTCACGTTCACTCGCTCGTCGCGCTGGGCTTATGGGGAAAGTAGGGCGCAGAATTGGCCACAATGCAACGCGTAAGGCATTGCCGTCGGGTCAAATCCGCGAAGGGCTGCGTTTATTGCCCTTCGGCGCGGCGTCTGGCGATGGCGCTGTCCTGATCGCTGATCCCCAGAAGCGACGAGACGAGGCGCAGCAACTGATCCTCGTTGTCGTCGCGCCCATCGGCCAGCGCGACCGCCCACAGCGCCTGCATCAGGCTGTCGCGATCCTCGACCGCGACGGCATCCTTCAGCGCGCGGGTGAAGCGGACGGTGTCGGGGGCCTCGGCCTCCAGCGCCTCGGCCTGGCTGCGCAGGGCCTGCGCGTCCGTGGGCGTCAGCCCGTGGCGGTGGGCCAGCACCCTGTCGATCCGCGCAACTTCGGCCTGCGAGTAGTTTCCGTCGGCACGGGCGATGCGCACCAGAAGGGCAGCCAGCGCAAGGCGGCTGTCAGGTTCCGGCAGACGGCGCGGCGACGGGGCGGTAAGGCTGCGGATCAGGGCTTCGAACATGGCAGCGTATGTGGCGCAAACCGCCCCGGAAATCTAGGCAAAAAGGCGTGAGAGGCGTTTTGCCTCATCCGCCGTGCCATAGGGCGGATTGATGACGAACATGCCCGATCCGATCATCTTGTGTCCCTCGCGCACGGGGGGGAAACGGACCTCGTGCCGCAGGGCGTCGGGGAAGCGTTCGGACAGTTCCGCCAGCATTCCGATATGGGCGGCATTGGCCAGCAGCGGATACCAAAGAGCGATGGTGCCCACGTTCCATTTCCTTGCCACGGCGGCGATGTGCTTCGGGATTGCGTCGTAATCGGCCTTCACCTCATACGAGGGGTCGATCAGCATGAACCCCCGGCGCGGGGTCGGGGGCGTCGCCGCGATGGCGAATTCATAGCCGTCGCGCTTGTGGATATTCGCGCCCCAACGTCCCATCACATCGGTCAGCGCGGCATGTTCCTGCGGGTGCAGTTCCGCCAGATGCAGCGCGTCGCCGTCGCGCAGGCACAGCGCGGCCAGCAGCGGCGATCCGGGATAGGCGGTCTTGCCATGCAGCTCGCGCACCGTTGCAAGATGCCGGATATAGGGGTGATCCTTGGGGAATGCCTTGGCCAGCGCCGCGATCCCCTTTTCAGCCTCGCCGGTCTTCACGGCCTCGGCAGCGTCGAGGTGATAGAGCGCGCGGCCAGAATGCGTCTCGATATAGCTGATCGGCTTGTCCTTCTGCGCCATGTAATCCAGCATGAAGCAAAGCAGTGCATGTTTCTGCACGTCTGCAAGATTTCCGGCGTGATAGATGTGTTGATAGGACAGCATGAGCCGTGCCTACCGGCTGGCGCGCGCAAAGGAAAGTAACAATCGTAATGCGATTGGGGTTGGAATCGGTGCAAGATTGCGCTAACGCGGCCTGTCTAACAACACCGGATCAATCCTATGACCGATATCACCTCGCCGGGGCCGACGGCCACGCAGCCGCTGAACAAGCCTTCGCGCGTGCTGGCGGCAAGCCTGATCGGCACGACCATCGAATTCTATGACTTCTACATCTATGCCATTGCGGCGGTGCTGGTGTTCCCGGCGCTGTTCTTCCCCGGCACGGATGACATGACGGCGCTGCTGGCATCCTTTGCCACCTTCTCCATCGCGTTCTTTGCGCGGCCCTTCGGCGCGATCGTGTTCGGCCATTTCGGCGACCGGATCGGACGCAAGGCGACGCTGGTGGCGGCGCTTCTGACGATGGGTATTTCCACCGTCATCATCGGGCTGCTGCCGACCCACGCCACCATCGGCGTCTGGGCACCGCTGTTCCTGGCGCTGTGCCGGTTCGGTCAGGGCTTCGGCCTTGGCGGTGAATGGGGCGGGGCGGTGCTGATGGCGACGGAGAACGCACCTCCGGGCAAGAAAAGCTGGTATGGCATGTTCCCGCAACTGGGTGCGCCGGTCGGGCTGTTCCTGGCCTCGTTGGTGTTCCTGTTCATCCTGTATTTCGCGCCGAACGAGGGTGCGAACGAATGGATCGCCCAAAGCGGCGTGTGGCGTGCGCCGTTCCTCGCCTCGTCGCTGTTGATCTTCATCGGGCTTTGGGTGCGTCTGTCGATCACCGAAACGCCGGACTTCCAGAAGGCGATCGAGCGGGACGAACGCGTCGCCGTTCCGGTGGCCGAGGTGTTCAAGAGCCACAAGCGCAGTCTGATCCTCGGCACCTTCGTCGCGCTGGCGACCTTCGTGCTGTTCTACATCGGCTCGGCTTATCTTCTGTCCTACAACACGCGCATCGTCGGGATGCCGCTGGTTCGCGCGCTGGAGATCCAGGTGCTGGGTTCGGTCGTGTTCGGTCTGACCATCCCGGTTTCGGCGCTGCTGGCCGACCGCTATGGTCGGCGCGAGGTTCTGACGGTGACGACGATCCTGATCGCCGTGTTCTCGTTCGCGCTTGCGCCGCTGTTGCAGGCGGGTCTGGGCGGAACGCTGGTCTTCGTGGTGATCGGTCTGGCGCTGATGGGGATGACCTATGGCGTGATCGGCGCTGCGCTGGCGGCTCCCTTCCCCACGCGGGTCCGCTATACCGGGTCGTCTCTGACCTTCAACTTCGCGGGCATCTTCGGCGCGTCGCTGGCGCCCTATGCCGCGACCTATCTGAACGCGAATTATGGGTTGCACGCGGTCGGGTATTACCTCTGTGCCGCGGCGTTGATCACGCTGCTGTGCATCTGGGGGTCCCGGAAGGGCGAAGTCTGAAAACGAAGGCCGCCCCTCGGGGCGGCCTTTTTCATTCGCGCCAGGCGTCGCCGACCCATGGTGTCGGCTTCATCCAGTGCCGCAGATAGCGCCACGTGGACCCGTCGTGATGCGGCCCTTTGAACGTATGCGACAGGTGCTTGCCAAGGCTCCACCCCTCGCGCTCCAGCCAGCCGCCCTTGATCGCCTGTTCGGGAAAGACGCCGCCGGGAAAGATCACGATCCGCGCATCCTTCGGCAGCCGCGGCGTCAGGGCGAAGTTCAGCGGGAAGGGCGGGATGCACTGATACCGGAAGTGCCGCACCCATGCCTTGGGGAACAGGTCCACCCCGCCCGGCGCGTTGCGGGTGACGAAGCGCTGCTCCCAGACATATTCCTCGGCGATGGCTTGGGCGTTCGCGGCGAATTTCGCCTGCATCGGGGCCAGCTTGCCGACAGGAAAGCGGAAGACGGATGTCTGGCCCAGCCGCTCGAACGGTTTGGCGGGGTTGCGCGACAGGATCACCTGATCGGGATCGCCATAGGTGAAGAAATCGTCAAGGCTGCCGGTGATGACCAGATCCAGATCCATGAACAGGACCGGACCTTCCAGCGTGCCGAGGCGTTCCCCCCACAGCCGCGACTTCGGCCAGATGCCCTTTTTCGTGACCGGCAGTTTATAGTCGATTTCCGGCAAAGGCTGGCAATCGACCTCGGGGCGGATGCCGGTCGGATCATCGCAGAAACAGGTGAAGCTGAAGGGCGGCGTGATGTTGCGCGCCACCATCGCATAAAGGCGGTTGATGAAGGGGGGGCCGTATTTGGTGCCCCAGTTGATGCAGATGATCTGTTTCTTCATCGTGGTCTCCTTGCCATCACCCGAAATGACGGCAAGGAGCGCGGAAGTCAAACAAGGCGGCTTGCGTCCATCGCAGCGCGCACGAAGCCCGAGAACAGCGGGTGCGGCGCGAAGGGCTTGGATTTCAGCTCCGGATGGAATTGCACGCCGATGAACCACGGGTGGTCCTTCAGTTCCACGATCTCGGGCAGGCGGCCATCAGGCGACATCCCCGAGAAGGTCAGACCGCAAGCCTCGAGCTGGTCGCGATAGGCGATGTCCACCTCGTAGCGGTGGCGATGACGCTCCTCGATCTCGGTCGCGCCATAGACCTTGGACACCAGCGAGCCTTCCTTCAGCGCGGCGGTATAGGCGCCCAGACGCATGGTGCCGCCCTTGTCATCGCCGACCTTGCGTGCAACGACGTGGTTGCCCTGCACCCATTCCTTCAGGTGATAGACGACCGGGGTGAAACGCTTCTTGCCGTGTTCATGGTCGAACTCCTCCGACCCTGCATCCGTCACCTTGGCAAGGTTGCGCGCCGCTTCGATCACGGCCATCTGCATGCCCAGACAGATGCCAAGATAGGGGATGTTCTTTTCGCGGGCGAATTGCGCCGCCTTGATCTTGCCCTCAGTCCCACGCTCGCCAAAGCCGCCGGGGACGAGGATCGCGTTGAAATTGGACAGGAACGGCGTGGGATCGTCATTCTCGAACAGTTCGGCGTCGATCCATTCGGCCTTCACGCGGGTGCGGTTGGCCATGCCGCCATGAGTCAGCGCCTCGGCGATCGACTTATACGCATCCTCAAGCTGGGTGTATTTGCCGACGATGGCGACGCGGACCTCGCCCTCGGCATTCTCCAGCCGGTCCATCACGTCGGTCCAGCGGTCGAGGTTGGGTTTCGGCGCGGGGGAAATCCCGAACGCGTCCAGCACAGCCTGATCGAAGCCTTCGCGGTGATAGGCGAGTGGGGCCTCATAGATCGTCTTCAGATCCGGCGCGGCGATCACGGCTTCCTTGCGGACGTTGCAGAACAGCGCGATCTTCTCGCGCTCCTTCTCCGGGATCGGATGTTCGGACCGCAGCAGCAGCACGTCGGGCGCGATGCCGATCGACCGCAGTTCCTTGACCGAGTGCTGGGTCGGTTTCGTCTTCAACTCGCCCGAGGCGGTGACATAAGGCAGCAGCGTCAGGTGGGCGAAGATGCACTGGCCGCGCGGCTTGTCCTGCGCGAACTGGCGGATCGCCTCGAAGAAGGGCAGCCCTTCGATGTCGCCGACAGTGCCGCCGATCTCGCACAGCATGAAATCGACCTCATCCTCGCCCACGGCAAGGAAGTCCTTGATCTCGTTCGTGACGTGGGGAATCACCTGAATCGTCTTGCCAAGGTAATCGCCGCGGCGTTCCTTCTCCAGCACCGTGGAATAGATGCGGCCCGAGGACACGCTGTCGGTCTTGCGCGCGGCAACGCCGGTAAAGCGTTCGTAATGGCCAAGGTCGAGGTCGGTCTCCGCCCCGTCATCGGTCACGAAAACCTCGCCATGTTCGAACGGGCTCATCGTGCCGGGATCGACGTTGAGGTAGGGGTCCAGCTTGCGCAGACGGACGGTATAGCCGCGGGCCTGCAAAAGCGCGCCCAAGGCAGCCGAGGCAAGGCCCTTGCCCAAAGAGGACACCACGCCGCCGGTGATGAATACGTATCGCGCCATGCGTGGTTGCTCCCGTGAGAATGCATTTCAAGGTTGCGATTCGGAACTCCGGAAACGCAACATCACGGGAGTCGGGATATAGCCGAGGGTGGACCCCTTCGCAACCCGACACCCGCAAAACGGTGTCTGGCGGGCAGGTCGCCCGCCGATGTGTGGTGGATCAGTTGGCCGGAGTTTGCGGAACCGCCGGGGCCGCATCGTCCGCGCGCGGCGGGGTCAACGGCTGTGCGTTCGGCGTGGGGGGCAGCAGGTCGCTGCCTGCCGGGGCGGTCGTGTCGGGCTGGCCGGGGGCCTGTCCACCGATCTGGTCGATGACCGAACCGCCGCCCGAACCTGCCGCCGCCAGAACCGTCAGCGCGATCGAGGTGCAGATGAACGCCGCCGCCAGAACCCAGGTCGCGCGGGTCAGCGCGTTCGCCGCCTGCCGCCCGGTCATGGCGCCACCGCCACCGCCGCCGCCCATGCCAAGCCCGCCGCCTTCCGACCGTTGCAGCAGCACGACCCCCACGAGCAGGAGCGCGAGGATCAGGTGAACGGTGAGGATGACGTTTTCCATACGGAGCCGGGCCTTCGGATGATGACGCGCCTATCTAGAATCAAGAGGGCGCGCCCGCAACCCTTAATGCCCTATCCCCGGCGCAAGGCCGCAGCGATCAGGCGCGAAAGGCGCGCGCGGGTCGCGTCGCATTCGGTTGCCGAGCGGTCCAGCCCGTCGGCGATCTGAAGCCTGTCCGCCGCGCTTTGTGCTTCGGTCAGGCCAGTGATGATCGACACGGCCGCGCGCCGCGTTTCGATCAGTTCCCGTTCAAGGTCGATGATGCGTTGATCTTCCGGCACGGCAGGGCTTCCGCTGGCAGTCATTAAGATGCGACAGAAATACGACGCGCCGATGCGGCCTGCCACTAGGCTTTTCCGGCATGTCCGGAAAGCCGCCGATCGGCCCGTCGATTTCCCTGCGACGCTTGCGAAATCCGTGGTATGAGAACGGCATTTGAACCCGTGACCTTTTTACCGAGTATAGATCATGACGTTTCCGTTCGCGTCTTTCCTGCGCATCTTCTGGATGCGCACGACTGCAACCCCCGAGACACAAACCGCCAAGGATGACGAGGTCTGGCCGATCTAGGGCCGGCGCTTTTCGAACACCCGCTCTCGCGAGCCGATCAGATGTTCGCGCATCAGCTGGCGTGCCGTGGCCGAATCCCGGTCGCGGATCGCGGCATGGATCTGCGCGTGTTCGGAAAAGACGGTCGAAAGCCCGCTCTCGTCACGTTTGATCGAGGCGCCGTGGAACCGCATGCCCGCGGCGATGTGATCCTTCAGCGCCTCCATCGACGTGGCGAAATACGGGTTTTCGGAGCCGAGTGCGATGGCGAGGTGGAACTGGAAATCGGCATCTTCGCGGTGGGACTGCCGGTTGGTCGCATCGCGCATCAGGTGCAGCGCGGCGGATATGGGCGCAAGCGTCGCCGCATCGTGGCGTTCGGCGGCAAGGGCGGCTGCCTCCGGCTCCATCGTCACGCGAAATTCATAGCAGTTCATCAGATCGGCCACGTTTTCCAGCGCGCCGAAACCCAGCGGCTGCTTGACCCCGATGGCGCGCACGAAACTGCCCGCCCCGCGCCGGGAGTAGATCAGCCCCTGATCGCGAAGCTTCTGCAACGCCTCGCGCACGATGGGGCGCGAAACCTCGAACTCCGCGGCAAGGTCGTGTTCGGTCGGCAGCCGCTCGTCCGGGGCATAGGAGCCGGATTTGATTGCGCGCTGCATCCGGTCGAACACGATTTCGCCAAGGTTCCTGCGCCCCGCCGTCTGCATCATGCGTCCCCGATCATCCTCGCGATCCTTGCCAGAGTGTTCGTGTCGCCGAAACCGCCGGATTTGGCAACGATGGTCATGCCGCCCGCCCGCGCGACCGGAAGGCCGGGCAGGCATTCGCCCAGAAGCTGCAGTGTGCGGATGCCAAGGCCGGACAGCACGGCCTCGGCCGTGGCGCCGCCCGTCAGGAACAGGGTGTCGGGGCGGGGCAGCGCCATGATCCCGCGGGCGAGGTTCGCGGCGACGGTGGCGGGGTCTTCGACCGTCGCGCCGGGGGTCGCCTGAACCAGCAGACCCGCAGTGTCCGGGATCATCCCGTTCGGGGCGGGCGTCGGCGCGATTCCCGTGGCCGCGATCTGCGCCATGGTGATCGGATCGCGAGAGCCGATCACCAGCAGCCCGCGCGGCCCCGCCAACTTTGGCGTCGAGGCTGCGCGGCCTGTCAGGCGCATCGCCAGAGCCTCGGCCAACCCGCGCGCGCCGACCAGCAGCGCGTCATCGGTATTCAGCGCGGCCATGTCGGCTTCGGTTTGCGTATCGGGAATCTCGGCCGCGCGGCCAAGCAACGGCGCGATGGCGATGGGGGTGTCCACGCCGAAGCCTTGCACATGGCCGTTCCGCACCACGCGACTGAAATCCGGGATGGCCGGGGCGACCAGCATCCGCTTTGCCGGGATCGCGGCCAGTTCGGCGGCGATGTTGCCCTTCATGCGGCTGTCGATCTTCTTGAATATGCGGGTGCCGGGGGGCAGGGCCGACAGCGCCAGTTCCACTGCCGCCCGCGCCGCATCCGGAGAAATCTCGCGCGAGCGGGTGCTGACGGCCACCACCTCCGCCTCCAACGCCTCGGGCAAGGCTTCGGGCGACAGGGCGACGCAGGTGCGCAGCCCGCGCCCGGCGAAGGGGGCGGCGGCGTCCAGCGCGCCCGTCAGATCGTCGGCGATGATGGCAAGGCGGATCATCCCTCGGCCAGCAATGCGTCGTAGATGCCGGGGTAGAGATCGACCCCCTGTTCCAGCGCACGGCGCTTGCGGGCCAGCGCAGCCTGTCCCGGCAAACGCACTGGGCGGGCCGGATCGCGGGGCGGCGAGGCGAGGCAGGCATCCGCCAGCCAGCCCGTCTGGCGCAGGAAGGCCTCGCGCCCGCCGAACGCCTCGGGGTCGTGGACGGTGATGGTGACGGCGGCGTTGGTGCCCTTGGGCGCATCCGCGCGGCCGTAACCCGCAAGGCCCTGGGTCAGCGCCTCGACCGACAGGGCCATGCCATAGCCTTTCTGCCCGTGGTCCAGACCGCCGGTGGGAAGCAGCGATCCGCCATCCATGATCGCCTTGGGATCGCGGGTCAGATCGCCGTTCCTGTCCATCGCCCAGTCGTGGTCATACTGCCGACCTTCGCGGATCATGCGCTGGGCCATGTTCGCCGTCGTGATCGAGGCCGAGATGTCGATCAGGATCGGATCGCCCGGCGTCGGAATGCCATAGGCCACCGGGTCCGGCGTGAAGACGCCGCGCGTGCCGCCGAACGGCGCAACCTGCGCCCCCGAGGGCGAAGACGACGCGATCGACACCATCAGCCCCCGATCCGTCGCCAGCGACAGATAGGCGGCCAGCGCGCCGATATGATGGCTGTCGCCGATGACCAGCGTGCAGGTGCCGTGTTCCACCGCCCGCTCGCAAGCCAGCAGCAGCCCTTGCTCCACCAGCCATGCCCCCGGCAGACGCTTGCCGTTCCAGCAGACGGCCGCGCCGCGGTCCGAGACGATTTCCGGCGTGCCATCCTTGGTCATCACTCCGTCGCGGATGGATTGCAGATACCAAGGTGCCAACGCCAGCCCGTGGGTGGTGTGGCCCATCAGATCGGCCTCGACCAGAAACCGCGCGACGGATGCTGCCTTTTCGGGGGCAAGCCCTGCGCGGTTGAACAGATCCAGCGCCAGATCGCGCAGATGGTCGGCGGTATGGGTCATGCGAAAACCTCGGGGTTGAGGGTGCGCGCGGGGCGTCCGCCTGCAAGAATGGTTTCCATGTCGGCGATGTTCATCAGCCCGACATTCTCGAACGCCTCCAGCGTGTCGGCACCGGAATGGGGCATGAAGACCGCCTTGGGGTTGGCGAAGACCGGATGGCTGCGGTCCGGCGGTTCGGACGCATAGGCGTCGATGGCCGCGCCGCCCAGGTGGCCGGTGGTCAGCGCAAGGTTCACTGCGTCCAGATCCACCACCTCGCCCCGCGCGAGGTTCAAAATCCGCGCGCCGGGCTTCATCCGCACGATCTGCGGCATCCCGATCAGCGCGGCATTGTCCTTGCCGCCGAAGACATGGATCGACAGGTAATCCGAGGCGACCAGCACCCCGTCCAGATCGGTCAGCACGATGCTATGGGCGGCGGCGAAGTCGCGGTCGGCATGGGGATCGGTCGCGATCACCGTCATGCCCAGCCCCCGCGCCTTGATCGCAAGGCTGCGGCCGATATTGCCCAGACCGACGATGCCCAGAACCTTGCCGCCCACCTCGGTGCCGACGCGCCGGTCCCATCCGCCCGAGGTGACGGAGACATGGCCTTCGGGAATGCTGCGGGCCATGGCGAAGAGCAGCCCGACGGCCAGTTCCGCCACGGCATCGGCATTCGCGCCCGGCGTGTTTGTCACCGGAAGCCCGCACGCGGTGCAGGCGGGGATGTCGATATTGTCCACGCCCACGCCATGTTTCAGAACGCCCTTCAGTCGCGTGCCCGCCGAGAGCATTCCCTGCGTCGTGCCGACCAGCCCCACGACCAGAAAGTCCGCGTCGCCGATCTGGTCCATCACCTCCGCCTCGGTCGCGGCGCGCACGAAGTCCCATCCGGTCGCCGCCAGCCGTTCCGGCACGCGCCCATGCTTGCCGAAGCCGGGCGAGGTGGTCAGCACCTTGACCATCAGAGCAGCGCGTATTTCTTGAGGATCTCGGCGATCTTGGCGTCCTGCGCCGGATCGGGAAGCAAAGCGGGCTGGCGGCTGGCACCAACCGAGTTGTCCATCAGGTAAAGCGCGCGCTTCACCAGCGCCGGGGGATAACCGAGGCCGTAGAGGTCCTTGCGGAAGTTGCCGAAGATCTCCTGCTGCTTGGCGGCCTCTGCCTGATCCCCCGCGTTGAAGGCGCGGATGATGGCGGCCAGAACCTCGGGCAGCACGTTGCCAAGCCCCGAGATGCAGCCCTTGGCCCCGTTCTGCAGCGACCAATGCACCAGATGGTCTGGGCCGGAATAGACGGCGAAATCATCGCTGGCCAGCGCGAGGTATTCCTCCAGCGTGTCCTGCGCGCCGCCCGAATCCTTGATGCCCGCGATGTTGCCATGCGCCGACAGCGTCTTGGCGGTGGCCGGTTCGATGTGGTTCTGGGTGCGGGCGGGGATGTCGTAAAGATAGACGGGCGTGTTCACCGCATCGGCGACGGCGGTGAAGTGGCGGATCATCCCGTCCTGCGTGCAGGCGATGAAGAAGGGGGTGATGACCGCGATGCCGTCCACGCCGATCCGATCGAATTCCTTTGCCAGCAGGACCGTCTCATACGTCGCGGGCATTCCGGCGTTCACGATGATCTTCGCGCGGCCCGCCACCTCGTCCGCGACGGCTTCGGTCAGGGCGACCTTCTCGTCGAAGGTCAGGGCGGTGAAATCGCCGTTGGTCCCGGCGCACATGATGTTGTTTCCGGCGGAAACCTGGCGGCGGACCTGCGCGCGGGTGGCGTCGAAATTGATCGTCTCGTCATCGTTGAAACAGGTGACGAGTGCGACGAAGGCTTCTTTGGTCATCGGATGCTCCTGAAAGGGTCCCGGGCGGGGGAGGCGTCCGCCCGGGAAGGCGGCTTACTTGAAGCCGATCTGCTGGAGTTGCAGTTGCGAGTTCGTCGCAATCGTCGGCTTGAAGTCGAGCCGCGTGCCGACCCGCGTGAAGCCGACCGTGTGGAACAGCGGGGCATCGGCGGCGATGTCGTCATGCAGATATGCGATCAGGTCGGACCAGAGCTTGGCGCGTTCCTCTCCGGTGGCGGCCTGCGCGGCGGCGATCATCTGGTCCGCCGTCGGATCGGCGGTTCCGGATTGGCGGCCTTCGGTGTCGTATTTGAAGAACATGGTGAAGACAGGGTCGCCCTTGTCGTTGTCATGCATCGCCATCAGGATGTAGGGGCCGACGTTTTCGGGGAAGGGCTTGGAGTAATACTTCTCGTGCTCGGCCACTTCGACCATCTGCAACTCGATGTTGAAGCCCGCTTCGTTCAGCATCTGGCCGATGGCTTCGGCCACTTCGGTCACGCCGGGGAAGTTGCCGGTGCGCACGATCATCTTGACGGGCGTGTCGACGGGAACGCCGTCGGCCTTGGCTTCCTCCAGCAGCGCCTGCGCGCCTTCGAGGTCATAGGCGGTCGGCACGACATCCGGGTTCCAGCCTGCGGTGGTCGGCGGCACGAGCGCGGTCGCGATCTCGGTCCCCGGTGCCATGACGGTGCCGACGAATGCCTCGCGGTCGATGGCCATCTTCAACGCGCGGCGCACGCGCACGTCGTTCATCGGCGCAACGGAATGATCCAGCCGCAGATAGACGGTTTCGGAGTTGAGGTAGCTGAAATCCGTCTCGGGGTTGGTCGCATCTACGTCCGAGATGGAGGGCGCAAGGTCGGCCTCGCCCGTCTCCACCATCGCGGCACGAACCGAAGGGTCGCTGCGGAACAGGTAGGTGGCCGAGGTGACGGTGGGCTGGTCGCCCCAATACCCGTCGCGGCGGGTCAGCACGATCTGCTGGCCGGGGGTCCAGTCGGTCAGCTCGTAGGGGCCGGTGCCGATGGGGGTGCGGGTGAATTCGACCGGGGTTTCCTCGGGAACGATGGTGACCAGCGACAGAAGCAGCGGCAGGATCGGCTGCACCGGATCGGCGGTGAAGTCGATGGTGTGATCGTCCACCACCGTCGCCTCGACCGTCATGCCGCCGAAGTAACGCGGCGTCTCGCAGCTGATCTCGCTGCTCATGGCGCGGTCGAAGGAATGCTTCACGTCGCGCGCATCGAAGGTGCTGCCGTCCGAGAAGGTGACCCCTTCGCGCAGGTGGAAACGCCAGCCGGTGTCTGTCTGCTCCCATTCGGTTGCAAGGCGCGGCAGGATGCCTTTGCCTTCGCGGGTGTCGTATTCGGTCAACGTCTCGTTCACGTTCTGCAGGATGACGCGGCCGATGTTGGACCGGGTCGCCATGCAAGGTTCGATCAGGTCCAGATCCTCGCTCAGCACGACGCGGATGTCGGTGTCTGCGGCAAGGGCGGGCGTCAGGCTCGTGGCGAGCATCAGCGCGCCGAGGGCAAGCTTGGTCTTCATCATCTACCTCCCAGAAGATGTTCGGAGCGGCCTCCTCTTGCCGCATGTGAAGCTGTTACAAGTCATGGAAGGATTGAGATATGTTGTCAACAAGTATGGTTATATGTGATCGAAACCTGTAATTAAACACAATATAAACAATGTTGTGGACCGGTTTGCTCTTCGCACATGCAGAAATGGTAACTTGACAACTTTATGATTTACTCCGAATCTCTCCCCGTTGCCGAGAGGGAGGAATCGATGACGCCAGCGCAGATCGAACAGGCGATGACGGGAGTCGTCCGCCCTGTTGCCGAAGGGCGGGCCGAGGCGTTCCTGCCCTCGCCGATGATCCAGAACCACGCGTCTTTCCTGTCGCTGCTGGAGGATGGCGCCCTGCTTTGCGTCTGGTTCGGCGGCACGCTGGAGGGAAAATCCGACATCTCGATCCATGCCAGCGTGCTGGAGGCTGGGGCAGGGCGCTGGGGGCCGGTGCGGAAACTGTCGCATGATCCCGACCATTCGGAACAGAACCCGGTCGTGTTCCATGCGCCGGACGGGCAGATGTGGCTGCTGCACACCTCGCAACCCTCTGGCAATCAGGACGAATGCCGCATCCGCATGGCGCCGCTGGCCCGCGACGAAGATGGCGTGACGGCGGGCGAGGGGCGGTTTCTGGACCTGCCGCGCGGTTGTTTCGTGCGCGGCAACGTGACGGTGCGGGACGATGGGGCGTGGCTCTTGCCGATCTTCCGCTGCGTCTCGCGTCCGGGGCAGAAGTGGAACGGCAGCCATGACGATGCGGCGATGGGGATTTCGACCGATGGCGGTGCGACCTGGACGCTGGAGCCTGTGCCGGACAGCATCGGCTGCGTGCATATGAGCCCGGCAGGGGATGCCGCCTTCTATCGTCGCCGTCAGGCCGACCACGTGTTCCGCAGCGATCTGGTGGCCGGCGTCTGGCAGGCGCCGGTGGCGACGGATCTGCCGAACAACAATTCCTCCATCGCGGCGATCCGGGTTGGCGACAGGATCGCGGTGATCTGCAACCTCGCCTCGGGGGCTGCCAGCGCCGACCGCCGCGCCTCGCTTTATGACGAGCTGGGCGAGGATGACGACCGTCCCGATGCCGACCCGACAGGCGGCTGCGTGCCGATCTGGGGTGTGCCGCGCGCGCCGGTCGCGGTCTGCCTGTCGGACGACGGTGGGCGCACCTTTGCGCAGCGGATCGTGATCGAGGATGGCCCCGGCACCTGCCTGTCGAACGATTCCACCGACGGGCGCAACAAGGAGATGTCCTATCCCTGGCTGCTTCAGGCGCCGGACGGGACGCTTCACATCACCTACACCTATCATCGGCGCGCGATCAAATATGTCCGGCTGTCGCCGGGCTGGGAGGCAAAGGCATGAGCGACATCATCGGCATCACCATGGGCGACCCTGCGGGCGTCGGACCCGAGATCAGCGTGAAGGCCCTGCGCGACATGTCGGACGCGGACCGCGCCCGCACGCGCATCTATGGCAACCGCGCCACGCTGGAGGCGGCGAAGAAAGCCGTCGGCTGCGATGTGGATCTTGAGGGTCACGTCGTGGACCTGCCCATCGAGAATGCGCCGCTGCCCTGGGGGCAACTTTCGCCGGTGGCGGGGGATGCGGCGTTTCGTTTCATCGAAAAGGCCGTCCGCGATGCCGAAGCCGGGACCATCGGCTGCATCGTCACCGCCCCGATCAACAAGGAGGCGCTGAACCTTGCGGGCCACCACTATGACGGGCACACGGGGATGTTGCGCTCGCTGACCGGATCGGCGGCGGCCTATATGCTGCTGGCGTCCGAGCGGCTGAAGGTCATCCACGTGTCCACCCACGTGTCACTGAAGGATGCGATCAAGCGCGCGACGACCGAGCGGGTCCTGGCCACGATTCGCGCCGGGAACGCCCATCTGAAGCGCATCGGCATCGAAGCCCCGCGCATCGCGGTCGCGGGCATCAACCCCCATTGCGGCGAAAACGGGCTGTTCGGGACCGAGGATGACGACCAGATCGGCCCCGCCGTCAAAGCCGCCCGCGCCGAGGGGATCGACGCCGCGGGCCCGATTTCCGCCGATACCGTGTTCCACCGCGCCTATTCCGGGGCCTTCGATCTGGTGGTCGCGCAGTATCACGATCAGGGGCACATTCCGATCAAGCTGGTGGCCTTCGACACGGCGGTCAACGTCTCGGTCGAGCTGCCGATCGACCGCACTTCGGTCGATCACGGCACCGCCTTCGACATTGCCGGGAAGGGCATCGCCAACCACGGCAACATGAATGAAGCCATCGCCTATGCGCGCAAGCTGGTCGCGGGGAAAGCATGAGGAACATCACCATCCACCTGCCGAAACGGCTGGAAATCGGCGCGGGCGCGGTTGCGAAGGTCGGCGCGATGCAAGGGCGCACCTTCGTGCTGGCGACGCCGCATACCGCGTCTTTCGCGGATCGGTTGGGCCTGTCGGACGTGACCGTCTTCAGCGACATTCCGGGCGAGCCGGACATCGCCTGTCTTGACGCCGCGCTGGCGGCGGCGCGTGACGTTCGGCCCGATATCGTCGTGGGTCTGGGCGGCGGTTCGGTCATGGACGTGGCCAAGCTGGTCGCGGCGATGTGGGACGGGGACCAGACGCTGCGGGATGTGGCGGGGCCGAACAAGGTCGCCGGGCGGCGTTCTGCGCTGGTGCAGGTTGCGACCACGGCGGGGACGGGGTCCGAGGCTGGCATCCGCGCGCTGATCACCGATCCGGTGGCAGGGTCCAAGATCGCGGTCGAAAGCCCGCATCTGATCGCAGACCTTGCCGTGCTGGACCCGGAACTGACCTTCAGCGTGCCGCCCGCTGTGACGGCGGCCACCGGCGTCGATGCGATGGCCCATTGCGTCGAGGCGTTCACCAACCGCAACGCCCATCCGGTGATCGACGGGTTCGCGCGCATGGGGATCGACCTCGTGGGTCGGTTCCTTGCCCGCGCGGTTCAGGACGGCACCGATACCGAGGCGCGCGAGGGGATGATGCTGGCCTCCTTCTATGGCGGCATTTGTCTGGGTCCGGTGAACACGGCGGCGGGACATGCGCTGGCCTATCCGCTGGGCACGCTTCTGCATCTGCCGCATGGGCTGGCGAATGCGATCATCTTTCCGCATGTGCTGGCCTTCAACCAACCCGTCGCCGAGGCGAAGACGGCGGAGGTTGCCCGCGCGCTTGGCCTGTCCGGCGATCTGGCCGGGGCCGCGCATCGGTTCTGCGCGGATATGGGGATCGAGATGCGCCTGTCCGCCCATGGCGCGACCGAGGATCAACTGGCCCGCTTTGCCAGCGACGCCCATGCCATCCGCCGCCTGATGGACAACAATCCGCGCGACATGAGCGAGGCGGAGGTGCTGGCGATCTATCATGCGGCTTTCTAGGGAATAAAGCCGGGCGTGGCGCGTCATACCCCTGCAACGGATCGACCGTTGATCCATGACAGGGGAAACACCATGAAACGCCTGATTTCCGCACTCGCACTTGCCGTCGCCAGTGGAACTGCGGCGCCCGCCGCAGCCGATACGCGTGACCGCATCTCGAACTTCGTCGAGAATGTTCTGGGCGGCGGTCACCGCGAAGCGCGCCGCGACGACGATGGCCGGATGGTCGCGCGGTCCTATTCGCGCAGCCATTCGCGCGACGACGACAATGACGATGACGACCGCGGATCGCGCGGCAATTCCAATTCGTCCAGCAATTCGAGCTCGAACAGCAGCAGCAATTCGAGCAGCAACTCCAGCTCGAACAGCAGTTCCAACTCCAGTTCGAACTCCAGCAGCAACTCCAGTTCCAATTCGAGCAGCAATTCCAGCTCGAACTCGTCGGACGATGACGGCGACGACGACTGAGACGACGGGCAAGAACCAAAAGGCCGCCGATCGCAGGATCGGCGGCCTTCTTGATTGCTGTGTCGGGGGCCGCCGGGAGGGCGGCCCCCTTTCATTTGCGGTCGTCGCGGGCGAACAGACGATACCAGCCGGTGCGCGACAGGGTGCTGCGGAAGATCCGGCTGCGGGTGTCGCGCTCCTCTGCCGTTTCGGCGCGGATGTCGGCTTGCAGGTCGGTGCTGCGACGGCGGAAGGGGATGACCTGCACCATGGGCGACCCCTTTTCGATGACGTGCAACCCGTCGGGCGCGGTGGCGAAGAAGGGGAAATGGATCGGCACGCGGTAGGTGTCGGTATCGACCACGCCCGCCACCACTTCGAACAGCCCGTTCGGACGGTTCAGCGGGTTCACGAACAGACAGCTCCAGCCGGGCGGGGTAGCGATGGTCCAGTGGTTGTGGAACTTCATCGGTGGGCGCTGGCCCCACGGATTGCCGCGCGCCTGGTGCATCCCGTGGGTGCTGATCATCGTGCGGTCGAAATCCCAGCCGGTGTCGACCTGCTGGCCGCCTTCGGACACCTCCATCCGCACCGTGGCGGCAAGCGGGATGATCCAGCCGGTCGTCATCGCGTCGATGAAGGGCATGCAGCGTTTGACCGTCAGGCCGGTGTCGTTCGTCGCGAGCTTGCGCTCGTCCACGGCGGGCAACTTCCGGAACCAGTCGGGCATGTAGCCCTTGGCGGGGAAGGGCTCGGCGATCACGCCCTTGTCGGCGGGCGTGCAGGTGAAGGTGATGCGCGGCGTCTTGTTGAAGATCATGGCGTTGCCCTTTGCGGAAGGTTCCGCAGGCATACGTGTCAGCCGCCGCGATATTCCGCATCCACGAGGATTACGGTGCGCCCCCGCCCGCAGGTCTCCACCCGCGCGTCCACGCGATAGACGCGGGCCAGCATGTCGCGGGTCAGCACGTCCGCCGGGGTGCCGGTGCTGTGCAGGCGGCCGTCGGCAATCACCGCGATCCGGTCCGCCCATTGCGCGGCCAGCGACAGATCGTGCAGCACGGCGATGACGATGCGCCCCGCGTCCGCCTGCCGCCGCAATTCGGTCAGCAGCCGGGTCTGATAGGCGAGGTCCAGCGCGCTCGTCGGCTCGTCCAGCAGCAGGACACGCGGATTGCGGACCAAGGCTTGGGCCAGGCCGACCATCTGCCGCTGCCCGCCCGAAAGCTGGTCCAGCCGCCGGAAGGCCAGCGCCTCGATCCCCAGCCGTTCCAGCACCGCCAGCGCCGCCGCATCCGCGCGCGGCGCCTCGCCCGAGGCGCGCAGGGCAGCGATCACGCTTTCCAGCACGATCAACGACGATCCCGACGGCAGCGCCTGCGGCATGAAGCCCAGCGTCGCCGCGCGCTGGGCCGGGGGCTGGCGGCCAAGGTCCACGCCGTCCAGCATGACGCTGCCGGAATGGGCGGCAAGGTTCGCGATGGCCCGCAGCAGCGTCGATTTCCCCGCAGCGTTCGGCCCGGCCAGCACCGTCAGGCCGGGGCCAAGATCGGGCAGCGACAGCGCATCCAGCACCAGACGCTTGCCGTAACGCACCGTGATGCCCTGAACGGAAAGGATCATCGCGTCCGCCCGCCAAGGATCAGCGCAAAGAAGATCGGCAGCCCGATCAGCGATGTCACCAGCCCGATCGGCAAGAGCACCCCCGGCACCACAAGCTTCGACGCGGTGGATGCCAGCGACAGCACCACCGCGCCGGTCAGCAGGCTCGCGGGCAG
Organism: Falsirhodobacter xinxiangensis; assembly: GCF_004959935.1. Classification (GTDB taxonomy): domain Bacteria; phylum Pseudomonadota; class Alphaproteobacteria; order Rhodobacterales; family Rhodobacteraceae; genus Falsirhodobacter; species Falsirhodobacter xinxiangensis. Next base: position 68,932 of record NZ_SMYN01000011.1, read on the forward strand.
GAAGAAGCGGTGATCCTCGCCCACCAGCATCCGGGCGATATGCGGCCCGGCAAGGCCGACGAAGCCGATCACCCCCACCATCGACACCGCGCCCGCCGCCAGCAGGCTGACCCGCACCAGCGCCCAGCGGCGCAACGACCGCGTATCGACGCCGAAACTGCGGGCCTGTTCCTCGCCCATTCGAAGCGCCGTCAGGCGCCACGCCGCCCGGATGGCGAAGGGGGTGCAGGCGACAAGGATGAGCGCGATCATGAGGGCGCCTTCCCAGCGGGTCGCGGCAAGGCTGCCCATGGTCCAGAACACCAGTTGTTGCAGCGCATCCGCCGAGGCGATGAATTGCAAGAGCGACAGCAGCGCTGCTGCGGTGAAGTTCAGGGCGATGCCGAACAGGATCAGCATTTCCGGCCCGCCGCCGCGCAACCGTCCCAGCATCTGCAACAGCGCCAGCGCCCCGAGCGCCAGAAGGAACGCGTTGGCCGACACGCCCCATGTCGGGGGCAGGAACGGCACCGTCACGCCCAGCACGATGGCCAGCGCCGCGCCCAGCGCCGCCGCCGATGACACGCCCAGCGTGAACGGCTCGGCCAACGGGTTTTCCAGCACCGTCTGCATTTCCGCCCCAGCCAGCGCCAATGCGGCCCCGACCAGAAGCGCCATCACCGCGACCGGAAGGCGGACCTGCCAGACGATGACCTGAGTTCCGCGCGGGACCTCTTGTCCCAGAAGGGCGGCAAGGGTGTCTGCCAATGGAAGGCTGGCCGGTCCGGTGAGGATGTCAAGCAGCAGCGCCGCCAGTGCCGCAAGGGCCAAGGCGGCGACCAGAAACGCGCGGCGGCGGCCAAGGTTGCGGTAACGGTCAAGCGCGGTCATTGGTCCGCCGTTACCCACCATGTGCCCGGAACCTGCACGGGGGAAAAGCGGGTCTCGATCTCGGCCAGTGTCTTTGCGGGGTCGAGGTCGGCGAACAGGTCCGGGTGGAACGTCTTGGCCAGATATTCGATCAGCGCGACATGGACGGGTGAATCGTTGAACAGGTGCCAGACGCCCGCCGCGTGCCCTTCCTCGACCGCGCGCAGCGACGACAGGCCGGGCGCGGCGATCAGCGTATCGAAGCTGTCCTGCGCCTGCGTGGCATCGACGCCGCTGCCCAGCACCAGACCGCCGCGCGCGGCCATATGTGCCCCGCCGGTGGCGACATAGAAATCCGGGTCCGCCCCGATCAGATATTCAAGGCTGACATTGCCCAAGACCCCCTTGACCGCGTCCTGACCGATGTTTCGGCCCCCTGCCGTCGTGATGAAGTCGTGAAAGACGCCCGTGCCGACGGTCGAACAGCATCCGACAGGCGCAGCATGGACGTGGAAGAAGACCGAAGGCCGATCCGCGCCCTCCAGCCGCTCGCGGATTGTCGTCAGATGCGCGTCGTAGAACGCGGCGAACTCCTCGGCCCGCGCTTCGGCCCCGGTCAGCTTGCCCAGAAGGCGCAGCGAGGGGATCGAATTCTCCAGCGGTTTGGCAAAGAAATCGACATAGGCGACGGGGATGCCTGCGGCTTCGATCTGGCTGCGGGCGGTTTCCATCCCCGGATCGCCCACGTCCATCTGCGACAACACCACCAGATCGGGCTGAAGCGCGATGATGCTTTCGACCGAGATGTCGCGATTGCCCGACCCCACCGGCGCAATGGCGTCGATGGCCGGGAACTTCGCGCGATAGGCGGCAAGGGTCGGCGGGTCCAGCGCCTTGTCCAGCCGCCAGCCTGCGACCAGCGACACCGGATCGTCATGCAGCAGGCCCAGCACCGCCATGTGCCGCCCTTCGCCCAGCACGATATGTTGCGCGGGGGCGTCCAGCACCACCTCGCGCCCGATGATGTCGGTGGCGCTGATCTCGGCCCAGGCGGGCAGGGCGGTCAGGGCAAAGGCGAGGGCAAGGCGGATCACGGGCGTCTCCTGCGAAAAGCGGCGGAGTTTCCTCCGCCGCGTCCGATTACTGCTGGGCCGGCGTGATGCGCCAGACGCGGTCGCCATCCGGGTCATCCTCGCCGCGCGATTTGTTCACGACGAAGACGTTGCCCTTGCCATCGGCGCGAAGCTGGTTCGGCATGGTGCCGCCATCCAGATTGGCGACGATGGTGCCTTCGGGATCGACCACCGTGATCGTGCCCGCGCCGCGGTTCGCGACATAGGCAAGGCGGTTCACCGGATCGAAGGTGACGTTCAGCGCGCCTGCGCCCACCTCGACGTCGTGAATCGTCTCGCCTGTTTCGGCATTCACGATCAGCAGGTTGTCGCTTTGCTGCGAGGCAACGAAGAACAGGTTGTCCGCCGCATCGAAGGCCACGCCCGATGCGCTACGTGCGCCCGGCAGGTCGAACACCTTGACCTCGTTCGTGGCCAGATCGATCAGCGCGCCTTCGTTGGACGACATGGACACGGTGACCAGCTTGTTGTGTTCGGTGTCGAGATCGAGGCTCATGACCCCGAAATCCTCGCCGCGCTTGGCGGATTCGATCACGATCGGGTCCAGCTTTTCCAGCGTCTTGGCGTCGAACACCTCGATATTGCCGGTGAAGGCGGCGGTGACATAGGCGCGGCCGTTCGCCTCGTCGATCACCACGTCGCGCGAATGGTCGGCGGCGCCGGGTTCGAACTGTTTGACCAGCGACAGGTCTTCCTGCTTGTAGACGGCGACGGTGTCCTGACGGGTGTTGGTCACCCAGACGGTGCCGTTCGCATCGTCCACCGCGACGCCATAAACGGCCAGCAGACCACCGTCGCTGCCATCGGCGCGGGCCGGGGCGGCTTCGGGGGTGATGCTGGCCAGCACTTCAAGCGTGTCGGGATCGACCTTGGACAGCACCGATTCCTTCACCGGCGGGCGGCCCACGGCGGCGGTCACGAACAGCGCATCCGACGCCTCGGAATAGGCGACCTGATAGAGCCCGCGCGTGACCTTCTGGCTGGCGATCTCGAACCGATCCTCGCCCTGCACCGGGATGACGGGAGAGACCTTGAGGTCCACCACGGTCGCGGCGGCGGGGTTTTCGGCAATGACGACGACGGGTTGCAGGCCGGTTGCCGCGTCTTCGTCAACGCTCACCTCGACGCTGAATTTGCCTTCGGCATCCACGGTGATCGGATCGGCGTTCAGCACGGTCGTGCCACGCTGAAGCGTGATGGTCTGGCCGGGGGGCAGGCCTTGGCCCGCGATCACGGCGGTGCTGCCTGCGGAAATCGCCGCGCCCTGCTGGGCGGCGCTGGCGCGCACATTGCCCGCGAACCCGTCGGCGCTGGGCGTGAAGACCGTTTCGGCAAAGGCCGGTGCCGTGAAAAGTGCCAAAGCCGCCACGGTGGAGCGGAAATGTCGTGCCATAAGAGGCCCCCTACAAGAAATGTTGCCCGGCAATGGCTTGGCGGGGGGAACCCCGGTCTGGCTTGTCCGGGGGCATCAGTATAATCATGACAATTCTTGTCAACCAAAACCGACAGGGCAAAGATGCAAAAGGGTAAGGTCGGGCCGGACCATGCGACGCATGCGGCTCGGATGCAGATATTCGATGTGCGGCAGGACAGTCACGATCTGTCCGAGCGGCAGGTGCCGGGCCATCGTCTGTTCATCGCCGTGCCGCGCGGGCCTGCGCCGGAAGCCGGGTGGCCGGTGCTTTACATGCTGGACGGGAACGCGGCCTTCGATTTCCTGACGCCGGGGGATCTGGAAGTGGGGCGGGGGCTGATGCTGGTGGGCGTCGGATATGACACCGACCGCCAATTCTCGCGCGAGCGGCGGACCTTTGACTTCACGCCGCCCGACGGGCCGGACGGGGTGCGCCCCGACCACGTGCACGAAGGGCGGATGGCGGGCGGGGCGGGGCGGTTCCTCGATCTGTTGACGGGGCCGCTGCGGGCGGAGGCGGAGCGGGGATTGCCCGTCGATCCGGCGCGGCGCACACTTTGGGGGCATTCCTTTGGCGGGCTGTTCACTCTGTTCGCCTATCTGACCCGGTCCGAGGCGTTTGCGCGTTTCGCGGCGATCAGCCCTTCGGTCTGGTGGGACGAGGGGCTGATGCAGCGCATCGCCAAGGATGCCCGCGCCAACGCTCCGCTTCTGCTGGCGCTGAGCGATGCCGAAAAGCGGTCGGGCGCGGACGGTCCACCGCCGGACGGACCCGCGCCCGCGACGATGGCGCTGGCGGCGGCACTGTCCTGCCGCCCGGAAATCCTGCCGGGCCTGCGCCATATCGATACGCTGGCGGCGTCCTTTCCGCTGGCGCTACGTTTCGCGCAGGGCTGAGGCGAGGGCCGGGCCGATCAGAGCCGTCGCGGCGGCAGAGGTCATCTGCGAATGCAGATGCGGCAGGTCGATCACCGTGACCTGCGCCCAAGGCTGCCACATCGCCGGGTGCAGATCGCGGTCCGCGTGATCCAGCGCCGCGCGGAAATGCAGCAGGGGCGCGGTCATCGGGCGGTGCCAATGCGTGCGGACAAGACGGTTCGTGTCGGTCACGGTGCGGATCACCCCGTCCAGAACCTTGTCGGGCAGTTGGCCCAGAGCGGTTTCGCCCTGCCGCAGGAAATCCACAACGGCGTCGCGGGTGGTCAGATCCCTATGCGCCTCGGGGTCGTGGCCCGCGATGGCCAGAAGGGCGCGGAGGGCGGCGACGGGGTCCGGCTCGGGCTCGTTGCGCCAGCAATCGGTGGGATAGCTGTCCAGCATCGCGACGAGCGCGACGCGGCGCCCCATCTGCTCCAGCCGGACGGCCATCGCCTGCGCGATGATCCCGCCGACCGACCAACCCGCCAGCAACACCGGCCCATCGGTCATCGCCGCGACCCGGTCCGCATAACCCGCCGCCAGCGCATCGAGGCTTTCGGGCAGCGCGATGTCGGGATCGAGGCCGGGGTTCTGGAGGCCCCAGACCTGCCGCTCCGGCGCGATCTGCCGCGCAAGGCCGCGATAGCCCCAGCAAAGCCCCCCCGCCGGATGGATCAGGAACAGCGGCGCGCGGGCAGTATCGCCCTGCGCCAGAAGGATCGCCGGCCCAAGACCGTCATCGGCAGGCCGCCCGGCATCCAGCGCGGCGGCAAGCTGTGACAGGATCGGATGCTCGAACACGGTGCCAAGGCCGGGATCGCGCCCCGTCTCCTGCTCGATGCCCAAAGCGAGGTGGACTGCGGCAAGGGAATCGCCGCCCAGAGCGAAGAAATCGGCATCGGCGGGGGGCGGCGCGTCAAGGCGCAACGCCTCGGCGAACAGGCGCGAGAGCAGGCGTTCGGTCGGCGTTTCCGGCGCGCGGCCGGTGGCGGCGAAGGCGGGGTCGGGCAGCGCCTTGCGGTCCAGCTTGCCGTTGGCGGTGACGGGCAGGGCGTCCAGCACCACCTCGGCAGCGGGGATCATATAGGCGGGGAGCGTGGTCAGCCGCGCGGCCAGCGGGCCGTCGTATTCGGCGGCCTTGACGACATAAGCCACCAGCCGATCCTGCCGCGCCAGCACCACGCATTCGCGGGCAAGACCGGTGGCCATGATCGCGGCCTCCACCTCGCCCAATTCGATCCGCAGGCCCCGGATCTTCACCTGATGGTCGGATCGGCCAAGGAACACCACCGCCCCATCGTGCCGCAGTCGCGCCAGATCGCCGGTGACGTAAAGCCCGTTCGTGAACCGTTCCGCCGTCAGGTCGGGCCGCCCCAGATACCCGCGCGCAAGCTGCACCCCGCCCAAGTAAAGATGCCCCGCAAGACCCGGCGGCACGGGCCGCATCCGTTCATCCAGCACATGCAACGTGGTGTTCCAGACCGGAAAGCCGATGGGCAGCGGGTTGGAGGTATCGTCGGGCGCGGCGGGCCAGTAGCTGACATCGACCGCCGCCTCGGTCGGGCCATAGAGGTTGTGAAGCTCGGCCCGGATCTGGCGGTGGAAGCGGGCGCGCTGGTCAGCGGTCAGCTCCTCGCCAGAGCAGAACACGCGCTTCGGCGACAGCCCGACCGAGGCGGGGGAGGCGAGGAAGGCCGACAGCATCGACGGCACGAAATGCACCGTGGTGATCCGGTGGCCCCGGATCAGCGCGGCGATGGCGGCGGGGTCGCGATGCGCGCCGGGCGGGGCGATGACCAGTTCCGCACCGCAGATCAGCGGCAGAAAGAACTCCCACACCGACACATCGAAGGTCGCCGGGGTCTTCTGCAGGATTCGGTCGGTGGCGTCGATGCCGTAATGGTCCCGCATCCAGAGCAGACGGTTCACGATGGCGCGGTGTTCGATCACCACGCCCTTCGGATCGCCGGTCGATCCGGAGGTGAAGATGACATAGGCCATGTCGCCCGGCGCGGGGGCGGTCATCGGCGCGTCGCCGTCCAGATCGCAGGGCAGCACCGCCACAGGGTTCGCCTGCGCCAGAATGCGGGCGATGCGATCGGGCGGGTGGTCCGGGTCCAGCGGCAGATAGGCGGCACCGCTGCGCAGGATTGCGACCAAGGCGACGGGCAGGTCCAGCGAGCGGTCCATGTTCACCGCGACGATCTTGTCCGGCCCCGCGCCCCTTGCGGCCAGTTTCGCAGCCAGCGCCGCGCTTTCGCGGTCGAGGTCGGCATAGGTCATCGCGCGATCGCCGAACCGGATCGCGACGGCGTCGGGGGTGGCGGCCATCTGCGCCTCGATCAGCGCGGTCAGGGTCGTGTCAGGGATGGGGTGGGCGGTGTCCTGCACCGGAACCTCGCCCGGTATGGCGGTGGGCACGTCGAGGCTTTCGCCCGCCAGCACCGCCGTCAGGAAATGCTCCAGCCGCAGCGAATGGGCATGGACGTCTTCGCCCGAATAGAGGGTGGGGTTTGCGTCCACCTCGAACAGCAGGCCCGTCTTGGCATCGCCGCGGAAGGTCAGCGTCAGATCGTCCACCGCACCCGCGCCAAGGATGTGCAGCCTCACATCCAGCCCCGCGAATTTCGGCGGCAGATCGAAGGGCTGCACGTTGATCAGCGGACCATGGAGCCGCTTCGCGCCGCCGATCAGGCCAAGGTCGCGCCGCATCTGTTCGCTGCGGTATCGCCCGTGGCGGCGGCCCTGCGCCAGATCCTTCGCGACGGTGCGCAGCCATTCGGACAGCGGCGCATCCTCGTCCGGGGTCACGCGCAAGGGCAGCACGTTCATCGTCATGCAGGGCACGCGCGAGGCGCGACTGCCCATACGGGCCATGAAGGGCACACCGACGACCGCCTCGCCCCCCGTCCAACGGGCAAGGTAGGCGGCGGTGATGGCGGTCAGAACGTCCGGCCATGTCAGGCGCTGGGCGGCGGCGAAGGTGGTCAGACGGTCCAGCAGCGGCTGCGGCAGCCAGCGGCTTTCGCGCAGGAAATCATGGCCCGATACCGCGCGGCCCGGCGCGGGGCCGGACACTTCGGGCAGGTCCGCCAAGGTCTGGTGCCAGAAGGCGGCATCGGTGGTGCGCTTTTCGGACAGGCGGTAATCCTGATCCTCCTCGGTCGCGCGGGACAGCGGGGGGAAGGGGGCGGGGATGCCGGAATAATGCTCGCCGATGCGGTTGGTCACGAGGACCATGCCGTAGCCGTCCACAGCCAGATGGTGGATGCGCTGATACAGCAGGTGCCGCCCTTCGCCGACCGCGAACAGGGTGAAGGCGGCGGCGGGTTCGTCCTCCAGCGCAAGGGGGCGCATCGTGTCGGCGCGCATGGCGGCATGCGCCTCGGCCTCGGTGCAGGTCGTGACCGTCAGCGCGGGCGGATCGCCCAGCCATTGCAGCGGCTGGGTCGTGCTGAAGCGCAGGCGCAACGCCTCGGATTCCGCCAGCGTCAGATCGACGGCGCGGCGGAAGGCGTCCATGTCCAGCGGGCCGGTGATTTCCAGATATTGCCCGGTATTCAGGATCGGGTTCGCAGGGTCCAGCGCCTGCGCATACCACAGCCCTTCCTGCGCTTCGGTCAGGGGGAAGCGGTGTCCGGGCATGTCGCGCATCAGGCGGGCAGGCGCGGCTGGATCACGGACCACCAGCCCGCCAGCGTCGGCTGTTCGGCCAGCATGCCGAAATCGGCATCCATCCCGGCTTCCTCCCATGCCAGCATCAGGTCCATCAGCCGCATGGAATCGAGGCCCAGATCGGCCAGAACCGCATCGTCGGGAATTTCGGACGGATCGACGAACAGCGCGTCCGCGATGTCGCGGCGCATCCGGTCAAGGGTCAGGGTCATGTGTTCTCCAGCATCTTGGCGCGCAGGGCGGCGCGCAGGGCCTTGCGGCTGATCTTGCCCACTGCGGTATTCTCGAACTCCGGCACGAAGACGACCTGATCGGGGACCTTGAAATCGGCCACGCCTCGGGTGCGCATGAAGGCGCGGATTTCGGTGGCGGTCGGGGTGCCTTCGGGGATGACGAAGGCGCAGGTCCGCTCGCCCAGATGCTTGTCGGGGATGGAGACCACGGCGGCATCGAAGATCTGCGGATGGGCCAGCAGGTGGTCCTCGATCTCCTCGGCCGAGATTTTCTCGCCCGCGCGGTTGATGTGATCCCCGGCGCGGCCCTGCACGGTCAGATAGCCGTTCTGGCGGATGACGATGTCGCCGGTGCGATAGAAGCCGTCGGGAGTGAAGCTGCGCGCATTCGCAGCCGGGTCGCTGTGATAGGCGCGGATGGTATACGGCCCGCGCGTCAGCAGGTTGCCGGGCGTGCCGTCGGGAACTGGGGTGCCGTCGTCGTCCAGCACCAGAACCTCGTCATCGGGGCTGATGGGGCGGCCTTGGGTCTGGGTGATGGTGTCTTCGGAATCGTCCAGTCGGGTGTAGTTCACCAGACCCTCGGCCATGCCGAACACTTGTTGCAACTGGCAGCCCAGTGCATCGCGCACGCGGGCGGCGGCTTCGGGCAGGAATTTCGCACCGCCAACGCCAAGGAGTTTCAGGCTCGACAGGTCATGCGCGGTCTTGGGCGCGGCCTGCATCCACAAAAGCGCCAGCGGTGGGACGAGGCCGGTGATGGTCACGCCATGCGCCTTGATCAGCGGAAAGGCTGTGCCGGGCGAGGGGTCGGGGGCCATCACCACCGTGCCGCCAGCATAGAGGGTGCCGAAGACGCCGGGGCTGCTCATGGGGAAGTTGTGGGCGACGGGCAGGGCGGCAAGATAGACGCTTTCCGGGCCAAGGGCGCAGATCTCGGCACTGGCGCGGAAGCTGTAGATGTAATCGTCATGCGTGCGCGGGATCAGTTTGGACAGTCCCGTGCTGCCGCCCGAAATTTGCAGGAACGCGACGCGCGACGGATCGACCTTGGGCAGGTGGGTGGCGGGGCCGGAGGGGTCCGTGATGATGTGGCGCAGGGTGGGCACCTCGGCCTGCACCTTGCGGGCAAGGGCGACGTAGTCGAAAGCGGCGTCCGTCACGACGATCCCCTTGGCGCCGGACTTGCGCGCGAAATGCGCCAGTTCCGTTTCGCGATGCGCGGGCAGGGTATAGACGGGCAGCATCCCGGCAAGGAACAGCCCGAACACGGCGGGGAAGAAGGCGGCGACGTTGGGGATCTGCACGATCACCCGGTCGCCGGGTGCAAGGCCCAGCGACAGGTAGCCATGGGCCGCGGACTCGGACCGGGCCAGCAGGTCGGCATAGCTCCAGCGGGTGGCTCCATCGACCACGGCCACCGCATCCGGCGATTCGGCGGCGCGGGCGTGCAGGAAGCCGCCCATCGTCTCGCCCCGCCAATAGCCCTTTTCGCGATAGCGGGCCGCGAAGTCTTCGGGCCATGTCTGGATGGGATCTGTCACGCCAAGGTCCTTGCCTTTTGCCGATGCGTCAGGCCATAGCGTTCCGGATAAAAACAGTCAACTTTGTCCCCGGATCGCCAACCCGATGAATGCGAAGGAAGTAGCCATGGCCGCACTCCCGTTGCGCGACAGCCCCGACATGTATGGCCGCGTGACGCGCCTGCTGCACTGGACCATCGCCGCGCTGATGCTGTGGCAGTTCCTTGGCATGGCGCTGCGGCTGATTTTCGGACGGCGGGATTTCGTGTCGTTCTTCGTTGGCGGCCACGCGCTGGTCGGAACGGTGCTGTTCGTGCTGATCGTGCTGCGGGTGGTCTGGATGCTGGCGAACCGCAAGAACCGCCCCGATCACGGGGACGGGCTGCTTGGGCTGGGGGCGCGGCTGGGTCATCTGGCGCTGTATGCGGTGATGGCGACGGTGCCTTCGGTCGCGCTGCTGCGGGCATGGGGTGGGGACCGTGGGCTGAGCCTTCTGGGGGTGGAGGTGTTCGCGCCCAAAGCCGTTCCGGTGGAGTGGACGCAGACCTTGGCGGGCGCGGTGCATGGCGAATTGGCATGGGTCATGCTGGCGCTGATCGCGGGCCATGTCGTCATGGTCGGCCTGCACGAAGGCATGTGGCGCGACGGAACGCTGGCCCGCATGGTCGGTCGGCGCTAGCGGACCTCGGCCTCCAGATCGGCCAGAAGGGGGGTCTTCCGGCGCCATTCGGCATACCAGTCCTGAACCGCCGTGCCGAAGACCTCCGGCCCGGCTTCCACGATGGGCGCGCCTGCCTCGTGCAGTTTGGCGCGGTAATCGGCGTCGATGGCCGGATATGCGGCGCGGATGTGGGCGGTCTCGGCGGTCATCAGCTCCTCGATCAGCGCGCGATCCTCGGGCGGCAGGGTCTGCCATTTGCGGGCCGAAGCGACGGCGAACATCGGGAAGATCGCGTGCCGCGTGTCCAGCACGACCGCCGAATAATCCTGAAAACGGTTGTTCCACGTCCCTTCGAGGTCAAGCTGCATCCCGTCGATCTGCCCGTTGGCATAGGCGTCGAACAATTCCGGCAGTGGAAGCGGCGTCGGCGCAGCACCGGCCTTCGCCCAGAAGTCCATTTCCTGCGTCAGCGGCACCGTGCGGATCTTGCGCCCCGCGACCGTCCCGTCCAGCGGTTTCGACAGCAGCACGATCCGCATTCCGGCCATGCCATATCCCAGCCCCTTCAGGCCCAGCGCGCCCAGACGGTCCTGAAGCGCGGCAGCGGTCGGACCTTCCAGCAGCCTGGCCGCATCTTCGGCGGTGTCCACCAGATAGGGCGCGACGAGGATGCCGAAATCCGGGTTGCGGTTGGCAAGCTCGCCCACCGTCAGAAAGGCGAAATCCAGAGCCCCGGCCTGAAGCTGCTGAAGCATCTGCGCCTCGCTGCCCAGTTGGCCGGAGGGGAAGACGGCCAGCTTCATCCGGCCCTCGCTGCGGGTGGCCAGTTCTTCGGCCAGTGCATTGGCCGAGCGGGTCCATTGATGCGGCGGGGGCGTGACCATGCCGATGCGCAGGTCCTGCGCGGCGGCGGGGGCAGCAAGCATGGCGATCATCGCCACAAGGTTCAGCAGGCGCATTTGCGTTTCCTATCGTGCGTTCATGGCTGCGATGACGGTCATGCCCGCCAGCACCGCGATCACCGCTGCAAAGAACGGGACCAGAAGGCGCGACAGGCGTTCGGCGCTGACCCCGGTCAGCAGCGATGCGGTGTAAAGCCCCGCGCCAACCGGCGGCGTCAGCAGCCCGAGCGCGAGGTTGACGGAAAGGATCGTGCCGAAGGTCACGGCGTCGATTCCATAGGTCTGCGTCGCGACGGGCAGCAGCACCGGCGCGATCAGGATGATCGCCGGGATCGGTTCCAGCACCGTGCCCATCAAAAGCAGCAGGATGTTCAGCAGAATCAGGAAGGTCAGCGGCGAGTCCGCCAGATCCTGCATCAGCGCGGCGGTCTGGGCCGGGATGCCAAGATAGGTGATCGCCCAGCCGATGATCTGCGCCGCCGCCACCAGATACAGCACCGCACCCGAGGTGACGGCCGTGCGGACCAGCGCGCTCGGGATGTCGGACAGCCGGAGTTCGCGATAGATCGGGCCGCCGATCAGGATGGCCGCCAGCGACGACACGGCGGCGGATTCGGTCGGCGTCGCCACCCCACCAAGGATCGAGCCGACCGCGACGACCGGAACCAGCAGCGCGGACAGCCCCTGCCAGATCGCACGTGCGCGGTCGGGCAGGGCTTGCGCGGGCACGCGGGGCAGGTCCATCTTGCGCCCCATCCACCAGATGACCGCCGCGAAGCAGCCCGCCATCGCAAGCCCCGGCCCGATCCCGGCGATGAACAGGTCGGCCACCGGCACCTGTGCCACGGCGGCATAGACGATCAGGTTCATCGACGGCGGCAACACCGGGGCCAGCAGCCCGCCCGCCGCTGTGATCGTGGTCGCCAGATCGCGGGGGTAGCCTTCGCGCTCCATCTCGGGCACCGACAGGCGGGCCATGACGGTCAGCTGTGCCACGGTCGATCCGAGGACCGAAGCCATCATCAGGTTTGCCAGCAGGTTCACCTGCGCCAGCCCCGCGCGCAGCGGCGGCATCACCGCCTGCGCCAGCGCCAGAAGATGACGGCCGATACCGCCCGCGCCCATCAACTCGCCCAGCAGGATGAACAGCGGCAGCGACAACAGGCCATAGCTTTCGATCCCGGCGAAAAGCTGCTGCGGAAAGGATTGCAGCAGGATGCCGTTGCCGCTGGCAAGGATCAGGATCACCGCCACCGCCACCAGCACGAAAGAGATCGGCGCCCCAAGTGCCATGAGACCGACGAAGGAAAGCCCCGCGATCATTTCAACGCCCCGATGCTTTGCGCCAGCGTCGCGGCGGCGTGGATCGTTCCGGTCACACAGGTCAACGGAAGGATCAGCCAGAACCAGATCTTGCGAACCCCCAATGTCAGGGTCGGGTCAAGATAGACGAAGTTGAAGCTGCGCTCCGCCAGAGCCGCGCCGGACCCGGCGGCGATCAGACCGGGCAGGTCCAGCCAGTTCCAGACCAGCACCGCCATCATTGCCATGAAGCCCAGCACCAGCGCATCTACGATCGCGACCAGCCACGCCCGCGCCCGATCGCCCAGTCGTTCGGGCAGGATGCCGATGGCCATGTGGCTGCGCGACGCGATCCCCAGAGACGCGCCCAAGAAGGCGATCCAGACCATCAGATGGACCGCAAGCTCGTCCGTCCAGACCAGCGGATGACCCAGACCGCGCGAGACGACATTGGCAAGAAGCACAACAAAGATCGCCGCGACCAACGCGGCCGCAAGCGCGGTTTCGGCGCCGCGTAAGGCGCGACTAACCTCTTGGATCGGGCGAAGGCCGTGGGTCGACAAGGGCATCTCATCCTTCGATGGCATTGGGAATCGATCAGCTAAACCATTGTGAAGCCGAAAAAAAATGTGTTCTGAAGGCAACAGAATGCTGCTGCGCCGTGGAATCCCGTTGTCTCCCGAAGCTGTTACCCATTACCTGACAAAAAAAATCACCTAAAGACGAGGGATAGATGATGCAACCCCATAAACTACGGCGCAGCTGCGTCGCGGCGCTTCTTGGCACAAGCTTGATCGTTCCGGTCACCGCGCTGGCCCAGACGTCAGAGGAGCCGATCGAGCTGGCACCGATCGTCATCACCGCCGAAGAACAGGCAAAGCAGGCGCTTGGCGCATCGACCATCACCGCCGAAGATCTGGAGAAGCAGCCGGTCGCGAACGACATCTCGGAAATCATCCGCAAGATGCCGGGGATCAACCTGACCGGCAACTCCACCTCGGGTCAGCGGGGCAACAACCGCCAGATCGACGTTCGCGGCATGGGGCCGGAAAACACGTTGATCCTGATCGACGGCAAGCCGGTCCTGTCGCGCAACTCGGTCAAGATGGGCCGTGCGGGCGAACGTGACACGCGCGGCGATTCCAACTGGGTGCCGCCGGAACTGGTCGAACGCATCGAAGTGCTGCGCGGCCCGGCTGCGGCGCGCTATGGTTCCGGCGCGTCGGGCGGGGTGGTCAACATCATCACCAAGCGCCCGGACACGTTCACCGGGCAGGTGGGCCTGAGCTTCCATCTTCCCGAAGGTTCGGACGAAGGGGGCGGCAAGCGCACCAACTTCATGCTGGCCGGCCCGGTGGGAGAGAAGCTGAGCTTCCGCCTGACCGGCAACTACAACAAGACCGATGCCGATTCGCCCGAGATCAACGACGCCGCCTCGAACAGCGAAACCGCCAGCGCGGGCCGCGAGGGGGTGGTGAACAAGGATCTGACCGGCCTTCTGACATGGGCGCCGCGCGATGGGCACGAGATCGACTTCGAGCTCGGCTTTTCGCGCCAAGGCAACATCTTTGCCGGCGAGCGTGGCACATTCGGCTCCGGTGCCGAAGGCTCGTTCGAGGATGGCCTTGCCCAGCGCGGGCTGGAGACGAACACCATGTATCGCTCCACCCTGGGTGTGACGCATCGCGGGGAATACAGCTTCGGCGAATCGTTCAGCTATCTGCAGTGGGAAAATACCCGCAACCGCCGACTGGGCGAAAGCAGCACGGGTCGCAACGAAGGCACGATCTGCGAGGATTGCCCTCCGCAGCGGACCACGCTTGACAACATCAACGCCAAGACCGAATGGGTGCTGCCGCTGACCATTGCGGGCAGGGAGCAATCGCTGACCCTTGGGGCCGAGGTCCGTCACGAGCGGATGAACGACAATGGCAACCCGCTTGATAATGGCGCCCCCAGCAAGCTGGACCAGACCAATATCGGCCTTTATGCCGAAAACAACATCCTGTGGGACGACCGGCTGACCCTGACGCCTGCCGTGCGGGTGGACTGGGCGGATACCTATGGCTTCAACGCCAGCCCGAGCCTGAATGCGACCTATGCCTTCACGGATGAATGGTCGATGAAGGTGGGCGTCGCACGGGCCTTCAAGTCGCCGAACCTGTATCAGTTGAATCCGAACTACCGCTACAATTCCGGGGGCAATGGGTGCCAGTTGGTCAACGGCCTGACCGAACCGTGCAAGATCCAGGGCAATCCGGACCTGAAGCCGGAAACCAGCCTGAACACCGAGGTCGGCATCGCCTATGAGGGGCTGGACGGCATCAGCGGCTCGCTTGCCTATTTCCACAACGATTACAAAGATCGGATCGCGGCCGGCAACACGCAGATCGGTGTCGAGCCCGATGGTCAGCGCGTCTTCATCTGGGACAACACGCCCGAGGCGAAAGTGTCCGGTCTTGAGGGCAGCTTCTCGGCTCCGCTGGGCGAGCGTTTCGCGTTCAGCGTCAACGCGACGTATATGCTGAAATCCGAAGACCAACGCGGCCAGCCGCTCAGCCTCGTGCCGAAATACACGATCAACAGCGCGCTGGACTGGCTGGCAAGCGATGACCTGACGGTCACGCTGTCGATGACCAACTATGGCCGGATCGAATCGCGGACCATCAACAGCAACACGGGCGGCGAGTTGCCCGCGGAGGAGATCGAGGATCGTCCCTCCTATACGCTGGTGAACCTGGGCGCGAAATGGGACATGACCGAAACGGCGCATCTGTCGGCGGGGGTGACCAACCTGTTCGACGAACAGCTGTTCCGCACCGGTATCGGCGCGAACACCTTCAATGAACCGGGTCGGGCGTTCTATCTGTCGATCAACAAGACGTTCTGATCGGGCCCTATGACGAAGCGCGCCGCGTCCCTTTCGGGTCGCGGCGTTTTGCTGGGCGCAGCGTCGGCGGTCGAATCGTCGATGCGGACAAAGAAAAAGCCCCGGACCGAACGTCCGAGGCTTTTTGGTCTTGGAAAAGACAGGCAGATCTTACTTGATCTTGCCTTCTTTGTATTCCACATGCTCGCGCTTCACGGGGTCGTATTTGCGAACCGTCATCTTCTCGGTCATGGTGCGGGCGTTCTTCTTGGTCACATAGAAGTGCCCGGTGCCCGCCGTCGAGTTCAGACGGATCTTGATCGTCGTCGGCTTCGCCATTGTCGTCTCCACAGCGTCGGAGGAAACGGCTCCCCCGTGGTAAATCCTTGAAGCCCGCCTTTTAACCGCGCGCGCCCCGGAGTCAACCGCAATTCGGGTTTCCGCCGAATGAAAATACGGACGGTTGGACCCTTGCGCCACAGGCCATACATTGGACCGGGGAAAAGGAGTAGAGCCATGAACGCAGATCCGAATTTCCGCGCCGTTCCGCTGCGCCGGGCCACCATATATCGCATGGTCATGGGCGATCATGTCTGTCCCTTCGGGCTGAAGGCGAAGGCGCAGCTGGAAAAGCACGGCTATCAGGTCGATGACCGCTGGCTGCGCACCCGCGAGGAGGTGGACGCCTTCAAGGCCCAGCACGGCGTCAAGACCACGCCGCAGGTCTGGATCGGCGAGGATCGGATCGGCGGGCATGATGCGCTGCGGGCGTTTCTGGGCGACCCGGTGGCGGGCAAGAACGACACGACCTATGCCCCGGTGGTCGCGGTCTTTGCCGTGGCGGCGCTGTCGGCGCTGGCGGCGCGCTGGGCAACGGACACGCTGACCTTCGCAAGCTGGCTGCAATGGGCGATCGCCTTTGCGATGGTGCTGCTGGGGCTGCAGAAGCTTCAGGACGTCGAAAGCTTCACCACCGGCTTTCTGGGCTATGACCTGCTGGCGCGGAAATGGGTGGGCTATGCCTATATCTATCCCTTTGCCGAGACGGCGGCAGGGCTTTTGATGATCACGGGCGTGCTGCTTTGGGTTTCGGTGCCCGTTGCGCTGTTCATCGGGGTGGTGGGCGTCGTATCGGTGGTGCAGGCGGTCTATGTCGAGAAGCGAGAGCTGCGCTGCGCCTGCGTGGGTGGAAACAGCCGCGTGCCACTGGGGTTCGTGTCCCTGCTGGAAAGTGCCATGATGGTGTTCATGGCGCTTTGGATGCTGGCGATGGTGTGATTGCGCGGATGGCCTGTAAGCCGGATTTTGTTCCGGGAATCGCTTCCCTTCGATGACCATTCCTCTGGTCCCGCCGTTGCCGGTGGGATCTAGCTGCCAACCCGGACCCCTGGGCTGAAGCATCCTGCCTGTGGTCTCCGCTAAGGCGCGGACCTTACAGGCGCGGGGTCCCTATTCGGCATTGCTCCGGGTGGGGCTTGCCTTGCCGTCCCTGTTGCCAGGTCCGCGGTGGGCTCTTACCCCACCGTTTCACCATCACCCCGACATGCGGGGCAGACTCTTCTCTGTGGCGCTTTCCCTCGGGTTGCCCCGGCCGGGCGTTACCCGGCACCCTTGCCTCATGGAGTCCGGACTTTCCTCGCGGGTTGCCCCACGCGGTCATCCGGCCATCCGCGCATCGCGGGGGTTATGCGGTGCGCGCCGCCGCGTCAAGGCCCGCTGCAAGGGCGCGGTCGGTATCGTCCAAGGGGCCGCGTGCCCAAGGGCGGAAGCGCAGCCGGAACGCCTCCAGCGCGGCGCAGGGATAGCCAAAGGCGCGAAGGTGCGCGTCGAAGTCACCGGGCAGGGCGGGGCCGGGCCAGACGGCCAGCCCCTGACGCGCCAGCCGCCGCCAGTCGAAACGAGGGCCGGGATCGGATTTGCGGTCCGGCGCCATGTCGGAATGGGCGATCACGCCAGCGGGGCGGATGGACCAGCGGGCCATGATCCCGTGCAGCAGACCCTCTAGCGCGCGCATCTGCGGCTCGGGGAAGGGGGATGCGCCGTCATTGGCAAGCTCGATCCCGATGGAGCGGGAATTGACGTCGTCGCGCCCTGCCCATTCGCCAGCGCCCGCATGCCATGCGCGCAGGGCTTCGTCCACCAGTTGCAGGACGCGCCCATCCTCGGCGATCAGCCAATGGCATGACACTTCGGCCGCCGGATCGCACAGGCGATCACGCGCGGCTTCGAAGGTTGCCATGGCGGTGTAGTGTATGACGATCAGGTCCGGCACCGCGCCATCGCGGCGCGATCCGTGATTGGGCGACAGGTTCAGCGCAGGGCCGCGCGGAAGGGGGTCGGGTCCCAGCCGCAGGCATAGCCGTCGCCGTCCGGATCGAGGCCCCGGCGGTCGCGATCCGGGCCACCCGCTTCAAGGAAGGCGATCTGCGCCTGATCCGCCGACGGGTATTTCGCGCAGGCATTTGCGGTGTTCGTCAGCCGGATGGCCGAACGGCCATACATCTGCGTGCCCACCGGATGGCTGGTTTGCAGCGCGAACTGCACAATGGAAGAACCGCCGGACGAATCCGGACGTTGCGGGATCGCGGTCGGCTGGATCTGTTGATACTGCGCGCGGTTCTGTGCGATGGCGGCGGCATCTTCGGCGATGGAACGATCTGCCGAGACCGCGTCGAAGTTGTTCTCGTTGGAAATGGCGGCGTGACCGGCGATCGCCGCCATCTCGCCATTCTCGACCCGGATGTTGGACGGTGCGTCGCCGCGAGGGCGCATCGCATTCGCATCGTTATATCCGGTGCCGGACACCGGAACCGAATTGCCGCCCTCTGCCGCGTTGATCGCCGCAAGTGCTCCCTCGGTCGAGAAGCTTTGCCCCTGCGGTTGACCATAGGTCTGGACCGGCTGCGTCATCGGGGAGGACCCGTTCAGCTGCGCGTTCCGCATATAGTCCTGGTAGCTGGCGCCGCTGTCGGGCACCTGCGGCGCGCAGGCCGCAAGCCCGAGGGCGACGATCACGAAAGAAACGCGTGCAGACATCTGTGTTTCCGACTCAAATCCCAGTTTGGGCGCTTACCACCATTTGGCGGGTTTTGCTACGAACCCCGCCGATTTTTCGAGCACATAGGCGTGATTGAGAAGCTCCGCCTCCTGCCACGGCTGGCCGATCAGTTGCAGGCCAAGCGGCAGGCCCGAGGCCGAGAGCCCCACCGGAACCGAAACGCCGGGCAGCCCGGCAAGGTTCAGCGTCACGGTGAAGACGTCGTTCAGATAAGCCTCGACCGGGTTGTCGGATTTCTTGCCGATCTCGAACGCGGGCGTCGGGGTGGCGGGGGCAAGGATCGCATCCACGCCATCCGCGAAGGCAAGCTCGAAGTCGCGCTTGATCAGCGCGCGAACCTTGCGGGCGCGGTTGTAATAGGCGTCGTAGAAGCCCGCGGACAGCACATAGGCCCCGACCATGACGCGGCGCTGGACTTCCTTGCCGAAGCCCTTGGCGCGGGTCTTCTCATACATGTCCGTGATGTCGTCGCCCGCGTTCAGCGTGGCCCGCATCCCATACCGCACGCCGTCATATCGGGCGAGGTTCGAGGATGCTTCGGCCGGGGCGATGACGTAATAGGCGGGCAGTGCGTATTTCGTGTGGGGAAGCGAGATGTCCACGATTTGGGCCCCCGCATCCTTCAGCATCTCGGCCCCGCGGCGCCACAGGGCGTCGATCTCGTCCGACATGCCGTCCATGCGGTATTCGCGCGGAATGCCGATCTTCTTGCCGCGGATATCGCCGGTCAGCGCCGCTTCGAAATCCGGCACGGCGATGTCGGCAGAGGTCGAATCCTTTGCGTCATGCCCGGCCATGCTGCCCAGCATGATTGCGGCATCGCGGACCGATTTGGTCATCGGTCCCGCCTGATCCAGCGACGAGGCATAGGCGACGACGCCCCAACGCGACACCCGGCCATAGGTCGGCTTGATCCCGACCGTTCCGGTGAAGGCGGCGGGCTGGCGGATCGAGCCGCCCGTGTCGGTGCCGGTCGCCGCAATGCACAGGTCGGCCGCGACCGCCGCCGCCGATCCGCCCGACGATCCGCCGGGGGTCAGCCCGTCGCGCCACGGGTTGATCGCGGGGCCATAGGCCGAATTCTCGTTGGACGAGCCCATGGCGAATTCGTCCATGTTCAGCTTGCCCAGCATCACCGCGCCATCGCCGAACAGCTTGGACGTGACGGTGGATTCGTATTCCGGCGTGAAGCCCGACAGGATGTTCGATGCCGCCTGCGAAGGAACGCCGCGCGTGCAGAACAGATCCTTGATCCCCAGCGGGATGCCGCACATCGACGGCGCATCGCCGGATGCAAGACGCGCATCGGCGGCCTTCGCCATCTCCAGCGCCAGATCGGGCGTGTGGTGGACGAAGGCGTTCAGCTTCGTCGAAGCACCAGCCGCTTTCAGGCAGGCCTCTGTCAGTTCGACCGACGTGATCTCGCGCTTGCGCAGGGCGTCGCGGGCGGCTTCGATGGTCAGGGTATTGCTGCTCATTCCACCACCTTCGGCACGGCAAAGAAACCTTCTCGCGCATCGGGCGCGTTCGACAGGACCTTTTCCTGGATGTCTCCGTCGGTCACGACATCCGCGCGGCGTTTCAGCCGCATCGGCGTCACCGAGGTCATGGGCTCGACCCCCGAGACATCCACCTCGTTCAGCTGTTCCATGAAGGTCAGGATGTTGCTGAGTTCGCCTGCCAGCGCGGGCAGATCGGCCTCCTCGACTCGGATACGCGCCAGATGCGCGACCTTGCGGGCGGTCTCGGTGTCGATCGACATGGAAAGCTCCGGGGTGTTGGTCCGGGGCGGGGTTTAACGCGCGCGCAGCCGCAGGGCAAGCGCGCGCAGCCCCAGCACCACGGCAAGGATGATCGCATTCGCCGCCAGACCCACGGCGATGCGAACCGGATCGGCCCCGCCCTGCATCGCGACGGGGATGATGACGGCCACGAACACGATCCCCGCCAGCAGCGGCACGATCACCCCCGATATGGCGGCGTTGCGCAGCGTGGTCAGCACCAGCGCCACCAGAAGGCCGATGCGGAACGGGTCGGTCAGTTGCGAGATCAGAAGGTCCATGCCGCCATCCTTGCCGCCTTGCGCTTTGGGATCAAGTGGTGTCATCGCTGGCACATGACGGAGGAACGGATGGACCGGACGATCGGAATGCGCGGGGCGATGGCCCTTGTCGGGGCGCTGGCGGGGCTTAGCCTCTATGGTCTTTACGAGGCGCTGGAGGCGCTGCCCCCTCTGGCGGCGTTGGCGCTGGCGGCGTTCGCTGGCAGCTTCGCCACCGCGCTGCTGGGCATGTGGGGGCCGCTGCCATTCCGTCGCGCGGGGGCTGGGGCGCTGGTGATCGCTGTCTTGTCCGCAGGGCTGCTGGTGCTGGCGGGGATGCGGTTCACCGATCTGGAAGGGCTGTTCGACAGCAGCCACGCCTCGCTTGCGTTCTTCGTCACGGTGCTGATCCCGCTGCCGTTCTGGATCGCGGGGTCGGTGCGCGACTATCCGGCGTTGTTCTCCGCCGCGTGGGGCATCGTCATGCGCTATGTCGGGGCATGGCTGTTCGTCGGGCTGGTCTGGGGGCTGATCTATCTGTCGGACGCGCTTTTGAACATCGTCGGGATCGACTGGGTCGAACGGGTGATCGACACCGACGCCGCACCCTGGATCATCACCGGGCTGGCGCTGGGCCTTGCGATCGCCGTCGCGAACGAGCTTTCGGAGGTCGTCTCGCCCTTCATCGTGCTGCGGCTTCTGCGTGTGTTGCTGCCGGTGGTGCTGGCGGTGATGGTGGTGTTCCTGATCGCGCTGCCCTTCCGGGGGGCGGCGGATGTGTTCGGGTCGCTGTCGGTGGCGGGCACGCTGCTGTGGATGTGCGTCGCGGCGGCAACGCTGGTGACGGCGGCGGTGGAGCGGCGGGACGATGATTCGGTCCACGGCGCGATGGCATGGGCCGCGCGCGCGCTGGCGGCGATCCTGCCGATTCCGGCTGCGCTGGCGGTCTGGTCGGTCTGGCTGCGGGTGTCGGAATATGGCTGGACCCCGCCGCGCCTGTTTGCCGCCGTGGGGGCCGGGATGGCGCTGGCCTATGGCGCGGCTTATCTGCTGGCGGTGGTTCGTCCCGGATGGCGGGCGCATCTGCGGCAGGGGAACATCGTGCTGGCGCTGCTGCTGATCGGGGTGGCGGCGATCTGGCAGACGCCGCTGCTGGACGCGCAGCGCATATCCGCCGAAAGCCAGCTTGACCGGATCGTCGCGGGGCGGGGCGAGGCCGATCCTTCGGCGATGCTGGACTGGGGCCGGGCAGGGGATCGTGCCTTCGCGAGCCTGGACGCATTGGCGGCCCAGCCGGGGCAGGAGGATCTTGCCCGCCGCCTGCGCGCCGCCCGTGAGGTTCCGCGCAGGGCAACGGCGGCGGATGTCGCGGCGGTGCTGCCCGTGCGCCCGGAATCGGAGACGGCACTGCGCGACCGTTTCCTTGCCGGGATGGATCAATGGCAACTGGACAGCCTGCGCAGCGGTTGCGCCACGGCCTGTGTGATGGTGATCGGTCCCTTCTGGCCTGACGAGACGGCTCCGCAGGCGCTGATCGCCTATGACCCCGGTCACGGACAATTCGCGGCGTTCGAGGGATTCGCGCTGGTGGATGGCAAGGTGCAGTCGCGCATCGCATCGCCGGTGGGCACGCAGGAACGGGGGGCTGCCGAGGTGGTCGGCGCGATCATCCGCGACGGGCTGCGTTTCGTTCCGGTCGCGCAGAACCGGCTGGAACTGCCCGGGGGAAGCGTGACGATCCAGCGTTGAAACTATTTTAACCGGCGCAGACCTAACCTTTGCCGAGTTGGTGCGAGGGGTGAAGGTGATGCACGGTCTGTTCAACAGGGCAATCCAATGTTTCCTGCGCGACACATACGGTGCGGATTTGTGGCGGCAGGTGGCGCAGGATGCAGGCCTCGGGTTCGAGGATTTCGAGGCGATGCTGCGCTATGACCCTTCGGTCACGGATGCGGTGCTGCGGGCGGCATCGGTGCGCCTGTCCCGCCCGCGCGAGGCGGTGCTGGAGGATCTGGGCAACCATCTGATCTCCAACCCCTTGCTTGAACCCGTGCGGCGATTGTTGCGGTTCGGGGGCGTGACGTTCCGCGACTTCCTGAACTCGCTGGAGGATTTTCCCGATCGCTGCCGTCTGGCCCTGCCGGGGGCGGATGTGCCGCTGTTGACGCTGCGCGAGGGGGAGGACGGGTATCTGCTGTCCTGCCGCTGGTCGCTGGACGGGGTGGGGCATCTGGTCGTCGGCCTGTTGCGTGCGATGGCGGACGATTACGGAACGCTCGCCTTTCTGGAGCATGTCGGCGCGGATGCCGAAGGGGAGACGATCTCGGTCCGTCTGGTCGAGGTGCAGCTTTTCGCGGGGCGCCCGTTCGATCTGGCGGCAAGGGCATGATGCGGTTCGATCTTCCGAACGAGGCGCTGGACCTGCTGATGCCGATGCATCTTGCAGTGTCGCTTGACGGACGGGTGCTGCGCGCGGGGCCGACATTGGCCAAGTTGTTTCCGGTCCGGCCCGAGGGGCGCTGGTTCTTCGACCTGTTCACCGTGCGCCGTCCGGGCGGTATTGCGACGATGGATGCGTTGCCGCAAGGCCCGCGTCTTCACCTTGGCGTGGCCGGATCGCCCGTGACCCTGCGCGGGGCGGCGATGCCGATGCGCGGCGGGCTGATCCTGAACCTGTCCTTCGGCATCGGGCTGCTGGAGGCGATCCGCCACTATGGCCTGACCGATTCCGATTTCGCCGCGACCGATCTGACGATGGAGATGCTTTACGTCGTCGAAGCCAAAAGCGCGGTGATGGAGGAGCTTGGCCAGCTGAACCTGCGGCTTCAGGGCGCCAAGTCCGAGGCGGAGGAACGCGCGCTGACGGATACCTTGACGGGCTTGCGCAATCGGCGCGGTCTGGATGCGGCGATGTCGGGGTTGATCGCGACGGGCAAGCCGTTCAGCCTGCTGCATATGGACCTCGATTTCTTCAAGCAGGTCAACGATCTGTATGGACATGCGACGGGGGATGCGGTGCTCTGCCGCGTCGCGCAGATCCTGAGCGAGGAGACCCGGCGCGGCGATACCGTTGCGCGGATCGGCGGGGATGAATTCGTCGTCGTCCTGCCGGGCTTGGGCGACTGCGATCTGCCGGAAGGCATTGCGCGGCGCATCGTCATGCGCATGAACGAGCCGATAGATGTCGCGGGGCGCATCTGCCGCATCTCCATCAGCATCGGGGTCACGAGTTCGGCGCTTTACGACCGGCCCGACCCGGACATCATGCTGGATGACGCAGATCAGGCGCTTTACGCCAGCAAGCATGGCGGGCGCGGTCAGGTCCGCCGCGTGCGCTGACCTTGTCGCATCGGCGGCGGGGTCCTACCTTCATTGGGAACGGAGGCCATCGATGACCCACACGCTTGTTCCCGCACCGCTTTCCGCCCAGACCGAGGCGCAGATCGCCGCGCTTGCCAAACGCGCGCAAAAGGCGGGCGGTCCGCTGATGAAGGCGGTCAACCTTGCCGGCGGGCGGGCCGAGGGGCTGATGGAGAAGCTGCCGCAGGGTGTTCGTGACCGAATCGAGGACGTGACGGGTTCGGCGCTGGAGCAATGCTACAAGGCCGCGTCGGGTGTGCGTGGCAGCGGCGTTCTACCGGATGCGGGCAAGCATGGGCACAAGATCGCGGTCGCCGTGTCGGGCGGGGCGGGTGGCTTCGGCGGGTTGGGCTCGGCGGTGCTGGAGCTTCCGGCGACGGTGTCGATCTTCTTCGCCGCCATCCAGAAGATCGCGGCGGAACACGGGTTCGATCCCGATGACGAGGTGGTCCGGCTGGAATGTCTGCGCGTTTTCGGTTCGGGATCGCCGCTGGAGGAGGATGACGGCGTCAACACCGGCTTTCTTGCGGCGCGGGTGATGCTGAACGGTGCGGGGGCGCATGCGATGATCGCGCGGATCGCGCCGAAATTCGCGCTGGTCATGGGGCAGAAACTGGCGGCGCAGACGGTGCCGGTCATCGGGGCGGTGACGGGGGCCGCGGTGAACCTCGCCTTCCTTGGCTATTATCAGGAACTGGCGCATGTGCGCTTTTCGCTGATGAAGCTGGCGCAAAGCCACGCGGAGGGCGAGGTTCTGCACGCCTTCCGCGCCGCGAATGCGAAACCCGTGCGGCCCTAGAACTCGGACCCCTGCTGCCACGGTTTGACGAGGTTGCCGAAGCGGGTGAAGCGGCCTTCGAACGAAAGCTCCACCGTGCCGATCGGGCCGTGGCGCTGTTTGCCGATGATGCATTCGGCCTTGCCGTGCACCTGTTCCATGATCTGCTGCCATTTCGCCATGGCCTCCAGATCATGGTCGCCCGGTTTTTCACGCTCTTTGTAATATTCGTCGCGATACACGAACATCACAACGTCGGCGTCCTGTTCGATCGAGCCGGATTCGCGCAGGTCCGAAAGCTGCGGGCGTTTATCCTCGCGCGATTCGACCTGGCGCGACAGCTGCGACAGGGCGATGACGGGGATGTTCAACTCCTTGGCGATCGCCTTCAGGCCCTGGGTGATCTCGGACACCTCCTGCACGCGGGATTCCTTGGAAGAACCCTTCAGAAGCTGGAGATAGTCCACCATCAGCACGTCCAGTCCATGCGTCCGTTTCAGGCGGCGGCAGCGGGCTGCGACCTGCGAAATCGGCAGGGCGGGTGTATCGTCGATATAGAGCGGGCAGGCTTCCAGCGCCTTCGCGGCTTCCACGAAACGGCGGAATTCGGCCTCGGTCATGTCGCCGCGGCGAATCTGTTCGGACGGCACTTCCGACGCTTCGGACAGGATACGGGCGGCCAGCTGTTCGGCCGACATCTCCAGCGAGAAGAACCCCACGATGCCGCCTTCGACCGCGCCTTCGGTGCCGTCATGGGTGATGCCGCGCTTGTAGGCTTTCGCCACGTTGAACGCGATGTTGGTCGCCAGCGAGGTTTTCCCCATCGACGGACGGCCCGCAAGGATCAGAAGGTCGGACGGATGCAGCCCGCCCAGCTTCTTGTCCAGATCGACAAGCCCGGTCGAAATCCCGGCAAGGCCACCGTCGCGTTGATAGGCGGCGTTTGCGACATTCACCGCCTCGGTCACGGCTTTCAGGAACGATTGAAAGCCGCGTTCGGCGACGCCCTGTTCGCCGAGCTTATAAAGGCGCTGTTCGGCCTCGACGATCTGTTCCTTCGGCTCGGACGCGACATCGACCTTGGCGGCTTTGGCCGAAATATCCCGGCCCAGCGCGATCAGTTCGCGCCGCACGGCAAGGTCATAGATCATCTGTGCATAATCGCGCGCCGCGAAGGCCGAGATCGCCGCGCCCGCCAAGCGGGCAAGGTATGCGGGGCCGCCCAGCTCGCGCAACCCTGGGTCGTCCTCCAGAAACGCTTTGAGCGTTACGGGCGAAGCGAGCGCGTTCTTCTGGATGCGGGCCGAGGCGACTTCGAAGATGCGCGCATGGACCGGATCGTAGAAGTGGTCAGCCTTGCACAGCGACGAAACGCGGTCATAGACGTCGTTATTCGTCAGGATCGCGCCCAGAAGCTGCTGTTCTGCTTCGATATTATGCGGCAGGGCATCGGTATCCCCTTCGGGCGCGGGGCCGGCATTGGGACGGAAGCTCGTGATCTCGTTCATGCTCTTCCTCTCTGGTCGGCGATCCCGACCCTGTTCCGGTGGTTCGTGTTCATACCCCCGATTGCGGCTTGGGTGCAAAGGGGAAAAGTCTGTGGAAAAACTGCGGGAAAGCCCGCAGATATGGGGGCTTTCCTGTGGATAACCCTGCGGGCAAGTGTTGAAACGGGCGAAGAAACAAGGCGCCGCGCGGGCTGCGCAGCGCCTTGGGACGTCATAGGCCGGAAATGGCTCAGCCCTTCCGGGCCTCCTGCCATTCGCGCGGCGAGTTCAGGAAAGCCTCGACCTCGGTGAGCGTTTTTTCATCGAAAGCGCCCTGTGCGCGGGCTTCGGCCAGCACGTCCCACCAGGTGCACAGGTGATGCAGCGTCACACCATGATCGGCGAGCCGCTGCGTCGTTTCCGGGAAGATGCCGTAATAGAAGATCACCGCCGTATGCGCGCAGCTTGCCCCCGTTTCGCGGATCGCATCGACGAAGGACAGTTTCGATCCGCCGTCGGTGGTCAGATCCTCCACCAGCAGGACGCGCTGGCCTTCGGTCATCGCGCCTTCGATGCGGGCGTTGCGGCCGTAGCCTTTGGGCTTTTTCCGAACATAGGTCATCGGCAGCGCCATGCGCTCGGCCACCCAAGCGCCGAAGGGGATGCCTGCGGTTTCGCCGCCTGCGATGTTGTCGAACGCCTCGAACCCCGCGTCGCGCATGACGGTCACGGTCAGGAAGTCCATCAGCGTGCTGCGGATGCGCGGATAGGAGATCAGCTTGCGGCAATCGATATAGGTCGGCGAGGGCAGGCCCGAGGCCAGCGTGAACGGCGTTTCCGCATTGAAGTGGACGGCCTTGATCTCCAGCAGCATCCGGGCGGTCAGGCGGGCGATTTCTTCGCGCGGGGGGAAGGAGGTCGGGATCATTTCACGGTCCAGTGCAGGGGGAAGCCGGGGTCGAACACGGTCACGGGACCGGCGCCGGTTTCGATTTTCGTGGGGTATTCGACGGGCGCGCCTTTGGTCAGGGTGATGGTCGCCTCGTTCACCGGCAGGCGATAGAAGGCGGGACCGTGGAGGGATGCGAACCCTTCGAGGCGATCCAGCTTGCCGTCCTGCTCGAACACCTCGGCCAGAACGGACATGGTGTTGGTGGCGGTGAAGCAGCCCGCGCAGCCGCAGGCATGTTCCTTCAGCGCGTCCACATGCGGGGCCGAATCGGTGCCGAGGAAGAAGGTCGCATCGCCCGACATCGCCGCCTCGCGCAGCGCCAGCCGATGCTGTTCGCGTTTCGCCACCGGCAGGCAGTAGTAATGCGGCTTGATCCCGCCCACGAGGATGTGGTTGCGGTTGATGACCAGATGGTGCGTCGTGATCGTCGCGGCCAGATCGGTTCCCGACCGGGCATAGGCGACGCCCTGTTCGGTCGTGATATGCTCCATCACCACGCGCAGGCCCGGATTGGCGCGGCGCAGCGGGTCGAGGACGGTGTCGATGAACACGGCTTCGCGGTCGAAGATATCGACCTCGGGGGTCGTCACCTCGCCGTGGATGCAGAGGGGCAGGCCGATCTCGGCCATCGTCTCCAGCACGCCGCGCACCTTGTCGAAATCGCGCACGCCGCCGTGGGAATTGGTCGTCGCCCCCGCCGGATACAGCTTCACCGCCTTGACCAGACCGGATTCGGCTGCCGCGCGCACATCGGCGGCGTCGGTGCCTTCGGTCAGATACAGCGTCATCAGCGGCTCGAACGCCATGCCTTCTGGCAGGGCGGCGAGGATTCGGTCGCGATAGGCGCGGGCGTGATCGCCGGTCACGACCGGCGGCACGAGGTTCGGCATGATGATCGCCCGCGCGAAATGGCGGGCGGTTTCGGGCAGGACACCTTCCAGCATCGCGCCGTCGCGCAGGTGCAGGTGCCAGTCATCCGGGCGGCGGAGGGTCAATGTCTGTTGCATGCCCTCGCGCCTAGCGCATCGCCGTGGCATTTTCCAGCACTAGCTTGCGCCGAAATGAAGGAGACCCCGATGTATCGCATTCTTGCCCTGACGCTTCTGCTGCCGTTGCCCGTTGCCGCGCAGCAGGTCGATTGCGCCAATGCCGTGACGCAAGCCCAGATGACCCAATGTGCTGCCGAAGAACTGGGCGCCGCCGACGATGCGCTGAACGCGGCCTTCGGCAAGGCGATGACGAAGATGCGCGGGCTGGACGGCGGCGAGGATGTCCTGCGGCGTGCCCAGCGCGCGTGGATCTCGTTCCGCGACACCGCCTGCGCCGCCGAAGGGCTGCCCTATGCCGGCGGCTCGATGCAGGGGATGGTCGTCGTCAACTGCAAGACCCGTCTGACCGACGCAAGAACCGCCGATATGGAGGCTCTGGCCAAGGGGTCATGAATCGCGGATGACCCGCAGCGCGTCCAGCACCGGTTTCGTGCGGCGCGGTTTGTCGCGGTTCAGCGTCAGAAGCCGCCGCAGATAGGGTTCGTGCTGGTGCCGCCTGCGCCAGAGCCGGGCGAATATCGCCGCCGAGATTCGCCCCTCGCCCGCGTTTTCCAGAAGGCGCGGGACGATGGCCATATGCTCCAGCATGGTGCCAAGTTCGCCGCCGCCCCCCCGGCATTTCAGATGCGTGACGTTCGCGCGGTCGAACAGCGCGGCATGGGCGGCGTCCGGGGCGAACAGCGGATCGTAGATCAGGAACACCCCGCCCGCGCCTTCGACCATGTCCGGCGCAAACCCATATCGCGACGTGAAGTCGAGCCGCCGCTGCTTGCGGTCGCGCGGGTCCCAGCCCGTGCGCGCGGGGTCCAGCGTGGCGCGCGCCTGCACCGCGATCACGGTCGCCTCGGGTGCAGTGACTGAAAACGCACAGGCGGCATAGGCGCCCATGCCGCTGCCATGAAAGACGACGCGGTCGAAATCCTCGAAGAAGGCATCCTCGACCAGCCGGTCGAAGAAGGAATAGACGGCGGGGTCGCGGAACCATGTCGGCCCGTCCGTGATCAGGCACAGATGCGACCAGCCCTTCGATTCGGCTACGATGCGCCCCATCGGCATCTGGTCTGCGCGGGCAAGGCAGGCCTCGATCGACTCGAAGCTGACCAGCAGCGTCGTGCTGTCATCGGCGAACATCGCCCAGTGCCGCGCACCCAAGGGTTGAAAATAGCCTTCGCTCTCGCCAATACTTTCCATGGCGGCAAGCCACGCGGCCTTGTCGGTCGCGGCGAAGGCATCGCGGGGCAGGGTGTCGTCGGTCATGGCGCGGCTGTCTGGAATGGCAGGAAAGTTTGTCGCCTTGCCGCCAAGCGGTCAATCCGGCGCGGGCTGTGTGACGCGATGTCGCAAGATCAGCGCGACCTGATCGGGCGGAAGGGGGCGTGTGGGCGGGGTCATCAGCAACCTGCCGAACAGCGCCTGCCACGGCTCCTCTTGCATCAGTTCTCGAAAACGGCTTCGGCGCCAGTCGACGGCGGCGGCGTGAAGGCGCGCCAGTTCCGCATCTTCGACGGGGTCGGGGGCAAGATCGAGAATGCTGCGATCCTCCTCGTCGCGGAAGTTGCGGTCGACCCAATAGGACATGTCGAAGGCCGAGGATTCGCGGTTCGCGCGGCCCCGGTCGCATTTGACGATATAGCTTTCCATCGCGCCAAGGGCGTAATGGTTCAACTGCACCACCGCATGATTGTCACGCAGGAACGGCACGAACAGCCCGCGGGATCGAAAGCTTTCGGGCAGCTCGCGCCCCGATCCGTCGAACCAGCGTTGGTGGTCCACATCCTCGGGGGATTTGGGCCGGTGGACGCCCAGCTTGCGATAGCTGCCGTCGTTGCGGAACAGCGTCTTGATCAGCATCGCGCGCCAAGGCCATTGCAGGACCGAAGGGGCGGCGCGGGTGAAGGTGCGCGTGACGGGCGCATCGTCGTAATGCACGACGCCGTCATTGCCGAACATCCGCCAGCTGAGCGCGATGGCTGTCGCGTCGGGCATCGCGGCGTGCAGGTCCGCAAGCCGATGGCCACCCGCGCGGATGTTGACGAATTCGTCGATGTCCTGCACCAGAACCCAATCCGCGCGGTGCATCAGCGGGTGCCGTTCCGCCTGTTTCAGCGCCGCCCATTGCGGGCCCTGTGGAAACGGGCCATCGTTGCGGATATGGGTCACGAGCCCCAGCTGTTGCAGCCGGTCCAGCATCAGGTCGGTGCCATCTTGGCAATCGTTCGAAAAGATCAGGAAATCGTCAAATCCCACGGCCCGGTGATGGGCGAGCCATTCCAGGAGGAACGCGCCTTCGTTGCGGACGGTAAGGATGGAAAGATGACGGACCACGGCACTGCCTAGCACGGGCGCGCCGCGCCGCATAGGTCCGCGTGCGGGAACCGTGCCACCGCTGCCGCGTTCGGGGGCGAGGAAGGAGAATTTCCATGACGAAGCGGATTTTGCACAGCAGGTTGCTGACCACGACGGCGGCGCTGACCGTCGCGCTGGCGGGGCTGCCGCCTTTGCCACTGGTCGCGCAGGAGACTCCGGTGCCCCCGGTGGAAGATGCGGCCCCGGTGGACCCCTCGGGGACCGAGGCGGAACGCCCTGCCGAGGAGCCGAGCGCCGAGCCGGTAAGCCCGGAGCCGGAACCCGAAGCCCCGAGCGCGGAGGACCCTGCGGAACCCGAACCCGACCAGCCCCCGGCGCCCGCGGAGGAAGCGCCGCCTCCGGAGGCAGAGGCTCCCCCGGCCGCCGAAACGCCGCCAGAGCAGGCTCCGGACGCGGCCCCCGAGGCCCCTGCGCCGGATGCTGCCCCGGCCACCGAAACGCCGCCTGAGCAGGCGGAGACGCCGCCCGAGCAGGCTCCAGAGGCCCCTGCGCCGGATGCTCCGGCTACCGAAACGCCGCCCGAGCAGGCTCCCGAGGCGGCGGTTCCAGAAGCCCCTCCTGCCGCATCGGATGCTGCGCCTGCGGAGGAAGCTTCAGAGGCGGCGCCGGTTCCCGAAGCCGCTGCGCGGGAAAATGCCGCTCCTGCCGAGGAGACGACGACCGAGATCACCGCGGACGATGCAAGATCCAGCGACGAGGATTTCGCCACCACCGCTTCGGGCGAGCGCCGGGGCGAGGACGATGGCGGGCTGAGCAATCTGGAGAAGGTCGGGCTTCTGGCGCTGGGCGGTCTGGCCATCGGCGCACTGATGAACAATGGCGACGAGGTCGTGTCGAACACGGGCGACCGTGTCGTCGTCCGTCAGAACGATGGCAGCTTTGCGGTCCTGAAGGATGATGATGCACTCCTGCGCCAGCCGGGCAGCACGGTGCGGACAGAACGCTTCGACGACGGCTCGACCCGGTCGACGGTGGAGCAGGGGGACGGGACGCGCGTCGTGACGATCCGCGACGCCTCGGGCCGCGTGCTGCGCCGCAGCCGCGTCGATACCGCCGGAAACGAGATCCGGCTGATCGACGATACCGTGAAGGCCGCGCCGGTGGATGTCTCGCTGCTGCCGCCTGCACGCGAGGAGGCGCGGGTGTCGGCGACCGACCGGGACTCGCTGCGGGATGCGCTGGCGCGGATCGAGGCGCGAGAGAATGCGCGGACCTATTCGCTGGCGCAGATTCGCGATTACAGGCAGGTGCGCGCGCTTGCCCCGGTGCTGGATGTGGACAACATCACCTTCCGCACCGGGTCGGCTGCCGTGGATGCGGGGCAGGCCGAGCAGCTTGCGGATCTGGGGCGGCTGGTGCGCGACATGGTTGCGGACAACCCGCGTGAAGTGTTCCTTGTCGAAGGGCATACGGATGCGGTCGGCTCTGCGGCGTCGAACCTTGCCCTGTCGGACCGTCGCGCGGAATCGGTCGCGCTGGCGCTGACCGAGTATTTCGACGTGCCGCCGGAAAATCTGGTGGTGCAGGGATATGGCGAAAGCGATCTGCGGGTGGAGACCGAAACGGACGAGCCGCGCAACCGCCGCGTCGCCGTTCGGATCATCACCCCGATCCTGCAAACGGCGGCGCGATGAAATAAGGCGCGGGGGAAACCCCGCGCCTTATTCTTATTTCGCCGGGCCGATCATCATGACCATCTGGCGACCTTCGAGCTTGGGCATCGATTCGACCTTGCCGGCTTCGGCCTCGGTCACATCGGCGGCCACGCGCTGAAGCAGTTCCAGACCAAGATCCTGGTGCGCCATTTCGCGGCCGCGGAAGCGCAGGGTGACCTTCACCTTGTCGCCTTCGCCAAGGAATTTCAGAACCGAACGCATCTTCACGTCATAGTCATGCGTGTCGGTGCCGGGACGGAACTTGATTTCCTTGATCTCGATCACGTGCTGCTTCTTGCGGGCCTCGGCCTCGCGTTTCTGCTGCTCGTACTTGAACTTACCGAAATCCATGATCTTGCAGACCGGCGGTTCCGCGTTCGGAGAGATCTCAACCAGATCCAGCCCGGCTTCCTCGGCCATAGCCATGGCGCGCGCGGGGGTCACGACGCCGACGTTTTCGCCGTCGGCACCGATCAGGCGAATTTCATTGGCGCGGATGCGATCATTCACGCGGGGGCCCGTGTCGCGTTGCGGCGGGGCGTTGTGGGGTCTGCGGGCTATGGTATGCGTCCTTCAGCGGTTATGCGATGTCGCGCAAGCTAATGCGAGTGGCGGCGGCTTTCAACCTCAATCCCCTTGCTTGGCTGGCTGCGGAACGCTTTTCAGCCGGGTTTCGTTGTGCCAGACAGCGTCCGGTGCCGCAGCTTTGCGGCAAGAGGAGAGACCATGAACAAGACCGTCATCACCGCTGCCATCCTCGTGCTGCTTGCGGCGGGGGGCTATTACCAGTTCAGCTACCGTCCCGCGCAGGAAGAGGCGGTGCGCGCGCAGGCCGAGGCGGATGCCGCCCGTGCCGCACAGGCCGAGGCTGACGCCGCCGCCGAGGCAGCCGCGAAGGCCGCCGCCGAAGCCGAGGCGTCGGACGAAGCCGCCCGCGCGCAGGCCGCCGCCGATGCCGCCGCCGCCGCCGATGCCGCGACCGAGGCTGCGTCCAATGCGGCTGCCGATGCCGCCGCGGCGCTGGAAAACGCGGGCGAGGCCGCGAATGATGCCGCCGTCGACGCGGCGGATGCCGCTGCCGCCGCCGCGAACGAGGCTGCCAATGCCGCGACCGTTGCGGGCCGATCTGCCGCCGATGCGGTCGCAGGTCTGAACCCGGCGCAATTCTTCACCGTGGAGCATTACGATGCCGAGCGTGCACGGAACTTCATCGATGCATCCGCGTTGGGCGACGAGGTGAAGACGCGGCTCAAGAACGGGCTCGCGGCCGCCGAACAGACGCCGGAAGCCTTGGACGCCGCGCTGGAAGCCGCGCGTCGCGAATTGGGGCTGTAACGAAAAAGGGCCGCGTCATGCGGCCCTTCCTTCAGACGCCTTCGCCGACGAAGGCTTTTTCCACGACATATTCGCGCGGTTCGGAATTGGCGCCTTCGTGTAGGCCGAAGCCCTCCAGCACCTTCATCACATCCTGGTTGAAGGCCAGCGATCCGCAGACCATCGCGCGGTCGGTGGCGGGGTTCATCGGATCGAGCCCCAGATCGGTGAAGACCTTGCCCGAGGCGAGGTTGTCGGTGATCCGGCCCATCAGCGGCGACGGCTCTCGCGTGGTGGTCGGATAGTATTTCAGCTTGCCCGCCACCATTTCGCCGATCAGCTCGTCCTGTTCCAGCGCCTCGACCAGCTCGCGGCCATAGGTCAGTTCTTCGGCGGTGCGGCAGGTGTGCATCATGACGACCTCGTCGAACTTCTCGTAGGTCTCGGGGTCGCGCATCAGGCTGGCGAAAGGCGCGATGCCGGTGCCGGTGGCAAGGAACCACACCCGCTTGCCCGGAAGCAGCGCGTCGTGGACCAGCGTGCCGACGGGTTTCGGACGCAAGACGATCTGATCGCCCGGCTGGATGTTCTGGAGCCGCGAGGTCAGGGGGCCGTCCGGCACCTTGATCGAATAGAACTCCAACTCCTCGTCCCAGTTCGGCGAGGCGATGGAATAGGCGCGCATGATCGGTTTGCCATTGTCGCCCGCCAGCCCGATCATCACGAACTCGCCCGAGCGGAACCGCAGCGAGGCGGGGCGCGTCACGCGGAAGGAAAACAGCGTGTCCGACCAGTGGCGCACCGAGGTGACGGTCTGCGCGTTGGGATCGACTTTGGCGGTGGGGGCGATGGCGACGGTCTCGTTCATGGTCGTTCCTTGCATGGGCCGGGGGCGGAAGGGGAGGTCCCCTGGCTGCGGCATGGGTCAGGCGCGCAGGCGGGCCTGATAGTTGTGGGCTTGCCAGTCGGCGCGGAAGCGCCACTGGTCCTCGGGCTGACGTATGGCAAGATCGTCGGAAATTTCAACCTCGTCGAAGCCGGAACGTCGTGCCATGGCATATTGATCCGCGATTACATGACCGTGCGCGCGCAGGCGGCCCGTGTAACCCATTCGGCGAAGGCGTGCGGCCTGCGTGAACCCGCGCCCGTCCGAGAAGGACGCGAAGGCGACGCGGATCAGCGCCAGATCGTTCAGCCGACCTTCCAAGGCGGTCGGATCGTCGGTGGCGGCAAGGTCCACGGCGGAGTGGTTGCCAAGCTCGGCCAGGGGGGCGATCTCGGCAGTGAAGTCGTCGGGGGCGAACCCGCGGTCGGTGACGATCACGCTCATGCGGCGTTCTCCTTGGAGGTGCGGACGGGCTTGCCATTGATGAAATGGATGCCGCATTCGGTCTTGTTGCTGCCGCGCCAACGGCCGGCGCGGGGGTCCTCGCCCGGTTTGACCGGGCTGGTGCAGGGGGCGCAGCCGATGGATGGATAGCCCTTGGCGACCAGAGGGTGACGGGGCAGACGGTTGTTCACCATATACTCCTCCAGATCCTCGCGGCCCCACATGGCAAGTGGGTTGATCTTCAGCCGCGTGTCGCCGTCCAGTTCGAAGAACTCCAGCGCGGCGCGGGTGCCGGCCTGAAAGCGTTTGCGGCCGGTGATCCACGCGTCATAGGGGCGCAGCGCGTTTTCCAGCGGGACGGTCTTGCGCAGGTTGCAGCAGGCGTCGGTGTTGAACTGGTGCAGCGTGCCGTCCGGGTCTTCGTAATCCAGCGCGGCGGGATCGGCCACGATGGTCTGGATGTTCGTCAGCTCCAGCTTTTCCGCCACGTCACGCTGGTATTGCAGCGTTTCGGGGAACAGCATCTGCGTGTCGATGAACAGGACCGGGGTTTCTGGCGCCATGACTGACAGCATGTGCAGCAGCACCACCGATTCCGCGCCGAAGCTGGACACCAGCGTGGTCGCCCCGACGTCGGGGTCGCCCAGCGCATGTTCCATCACCGACACGGCGGCGTGGTATTTATAGCGGCTGTTCAGCTCCGCCGCCTTCTCGGCCAGCGAGGCCCATCCGGGATCAAGCGGCATCCTTCTCCCCTTCCGCCGGATAGAGCGCAGCCTTGAAGGGGGCGAGGCCAAGCCGTCGGTAGGTTTGCAGGAAGGTCTCGGTCGGTTCGGTCCGGTGTTCCAGATAGGCGTGCACAAGGCGTTCGATGGCCAGGACGATCTCGTCATAGGCGAAGCCCGGACCGGCGCGCTCGCCGATGACGGCGGTTTCGGTCCCGTCGCCGCCCAGCGTGATCTGGTAGTTTTCGACGCCGGCACGGTCCAGACCCAGAATCCCGATATGCCCGACATGGTGATGTCCGCAGGCATTGATGCAGCCAGAGATCTTGATCTTCAGCGGGCCGACCTCGTGCTCCAGCTTCAATTCGTCGAAGCGGGTCGCGATTTCCTGCGCGACCGGAATCGAGCGGGCAGTGGCCAGCGCGCAATAATCCATGCCGGGGCAGGCGATGATATCGGAGATCAAGCCGACGTTCGCGGTGCCGAGGCCAGCCTGCACCAGCGCCGCGTGGACGGCGGGCAGGTCCGATTTGTGGACATGCGGCAGGATCACGTTCTGTTCGTGGCTGATGCGCAGTTCGGAATGGCCGTAGCGTTCGGCAAGGTCGGCCATGACGCGCATCTGGTGGGCGGTGGCGTCGCCGGGGGTTTCGCCATGCTTCTTGATGCTGATGGTGACGATGGAATATTGCGCGTTGCGATGTTCCGTCAGGTTGGTGTCGGCCCACGACCGATACACGGGATCGGCGGCGTAGAACTGGTCATGCGCCGTAGTTTCCGCGTTGCGGAAGGCGGGCGGGGCGAAGGCCGCGCGGATGTCGTCCAGCAGGTCTTGATCGTGGCCGTGGAAGGTCGGGCGAATCTCGGCGAAACGCTGTTCTACCTGACGCTTGATCTCGTCCAGACCGTTTTCGTGGACTGTGATCTTGATGCGCGCCTTGTATTTGTTGTCGCGGCGGCCCAGCAGGTTGTAGACCGAGACGATCGCCTCGCAATAGGGCAGCAGGTCTTCCTTGGGCAAGAAGTCCCGCACCACTTGGCCGATCATCGGCGTGCGGCCCAGACCGCCACCGACCAGCACCTCGAAGCCGACTTCATCGCCCCGGCGGATCATGCGCAGGCCGATGTCATGCGCCTTGACCACGGCGCGGTCGTTCGGGCTGCCGGTGACGGCGATCTTGAACTTGCGCGGCAGGAACTGGAACTCCGGATGGTCGGTGGACCACTGGCGCAGAAGCTCGGCATAGGGGCGGGGGTCTTCGATCTCGTCCGCCGCAGCCGCAGCGAAATGGTCGGAGGTGACGTTGCGGATCGTGTTGCCCGAGGTCTGGATCGCGTGCATGCCCACATCGGCCAGCGCGGACAGCATCGCGGGCACGTCTTTCAGCAGCGGCCAGTTGTATTGGATGTTCTGGCGCGTGGTGAAGTGGCCGTAGCCCTTGTCCCACGTCTCCGCGATATGCGCGAGCTGGCGCATCTGGTTGGGGTTCAGCGTGCCATAAGGGATCGCGACCCGCAGCATATAGGCGTGGAGTTGCAGATACAGCCCGTTCATCAGGCGCAGCGGCTTGAACTCATCCTCGGTCAGCGAGCCGTCGATGCGGCGTTCGACCTGGCTGGTGAACTGGGCGACGCGTTCGCGCACGAAGGCTTCGTCGAAATCGTTGTAGCTATACATGGCTTCCTCGATCTCAGTAGTGGCGCGGGCCGGGCTGTTCGCCCACCTGTTTGCCATGGGCATAGTTGGACGGGCCACGGGTGCGGAACACCTCGCGGAAGTGGATCGGCTCGGGGCCGTTGGCGCCGGGTTTCGCATCGGCAAGATAGGCGCCGACGACGGTGCCCTTCTGGGCAGCCGCGTGCA
The DNA here is from genome assembly GCF_004959935.1 of Falsirhodobacter xinxiangensis. Taxonomy (GTDB): domain Bacteria; phylum Pseudomonadota; class Alphaproteobacteria; order Rhodobacterales; family Rhodobacteraceae; genus Falsirhodobacter; species Falsirhodobacter xinxiangensis. The sequence continues at coordinate 106,391 of NZ_SMYN01000011.1, forward strand.
GCAGACGCAGCTGGGCGTGGGCCTCGTCCTCGATCAGTTCCGCCTCATGATGCTCTCGCGTCCAGCGGTCGTCGGCGGTGAGGTAGATCACGTCGCCTTCCAGCAGCGCGTTGGCGGTCACGACCTTGGGGATGTATTTGCGGCTCATGCTGTAACCTCTTTAAGACCGGAGGCCTCGTGCAGTTCTGGAAGGGCTTGGGCGGCGGCGCGGGGGGCAAGGCCGTAAAGCATCACGGCGGGTCCGGTCAGGCATGTCGCGGTATCGGACAATGTGCCAAGGGTGGCGGCGACGATGCGCTGGTCGGGGCGGGTGGCATTTTCCACCAGCGTGACCGGGGTGTTTGCATCGGCCCCGTGCATCATCAGGCGGCCCTGGATGAAGCGGGACGCCTTCTTGCCCATATAGATCGCGGCGACCTCTCCGCTGCGGGCAAGGCCTTTCCAGTCCTGATCGGCGAAACCGTCCATGTCGTGGCCCGTGACGATGCGCAGCCCGCGGTTGCGGCCGCGTTTCGTCAGGCTTTGCCCGATGGCAGCGGCGGCGGCGGCGGCGGAGGTCAGGCCGGGCAGGATCGACCATTGGATGCCGGCCGCCTCCAGCGCCTCGATCTCCTCGTCCAGACGGCCGAAGATGCCGCAATCGCCGCCCTTCAGGCGCACGACGCGGGCGCCGGTGCCGGCATGGCCGACGATCAGCGCGTTGATCGCGGATTGCGGGGTGGAGGGGCCGAAGCCCTCCTTGCCGGCGTCTATCAGCGTGCCTTTGGCCAGCGCCAGAATCTCTGGCCCGACGAGGCGGTCGTGGATGACGACGTCAGCCTCTTGCAGCGCACGGAAGGCACCCATGGTCAGCATGTCCACGCAGCCCGGGCCTGCACCAACGAAGGTGACGGCACCGTTATGGGTCAGGGGCTGATGCGACATGGCTGCACTCCGGGTGGCTTGGTCCCATCCATATAGGACATTTTTCCCCCATTTTGCCATAAGCCCCTTGCGGATAAGGACAGTTGTTCGGATAGACTTCGCACATGGAACAGGTTTCCGATGCAGGGGGAGTTTTGCGAATGGCAGTCCGGCTGGATGAAATGGACAGGAAAATCCTTGCCGAGTTGCAGCAGGACGCGGCGCAATCGCTGGACGAGATTGCCAAGAAGGTCGGCTCTTCCAAGACCCCGGTGTGGAATCGCATCCGCCGGATGAAGGAGGCGGGGGTGATCCTGCGCCAGACCGCGCTGCTGGATGCCGAAGCCCTGGGGCTGGAGGCGTGTTTCTTCGTGCTGATCCGCACGTCCGAGCATGAGGCGGACTGGCAGCGCAAGTTCCTGCACGCGCTGCGCGAGCGCCCCGAGGTGCTGGAGGCGCACCGTCTGGCGGGCGATATCGACTATATCCTGAAGGTGCGGGTGGAGAATGCGCGCGCCTACGACCGCTTCTATCAGGCGTTGATCTCGGAAGTGCGGATTCACAATGTGACCGCGCTTTTGTCGATGGAGGAGATCAAGGCGACCACGGTGCTCCCGGTCTAGGACAACCCGTCCCTTGAAGGGGGCGGCGGCTGGGGGTAGCTTCGCCCCCGCAACGAAGGGGCCCGTCCAATGGCGAAACGCAGCATATTCGAGGAAGTCGGCGATCAGGCGAAGGCCGGTCCCGTGATGGGCGGGATCGACCGCAAGACCGGGGGTGCGCGCGGCGCGATCCGGCTGTGGCTGGTGCTGCTGTTCCTGCTGGTGGCGGCGATGATCGTCGTGGGCGGGATGACCCGGCTGTCGGATGCGGGGCTGTCGATCACCGAATGGAAGCCGGTCACGGGCGCGCTGCCGCCGATGGATCAGGCGGCGTGGGAGGCAGAGTTCCGGCTGTATCAGGACAGCCCGCAATACCGGTTGATGAATGCCGGCATGACGCTGGATGCGTTCAAGACCATCTATTGGTGGGAATGGGGGCATCGCCAGCTTGGCCGCGTGGTGGGTGTGATCTGGGCGCTGGGCTTCGTCGGGTTCTGGCTGGCGGGAAAGATCCCGGCGGGCTGGACGGGGCGGCTGCTGTTGGTTGGCGCGCTGGGCGGGCTGCAGGGGGCCATCGGCTGGTGGATGGTGGCGTCGGGGCTGGTTGGGGATATGACCTCGGTCGCGTCCTATCGGCTGGCGACGCATCTGGGGCTGGCTTTCGTGATCCTTGGGTTTCTTGCGTGGTATGTGCTGCTGCTGGGCCGGACCGAGGGCGCACTGCTTCAGGCACGGCGGGTGCGCGAAGCGAAGCTGTTTTCCATGTCCACGGGCCTTCTGCATTTCTGCTTCTTGCAGATCCTGCTGGGCGCGCTGGTCGCCGGGATCGACGCGGGGCGCGGATTTCCGACATGGCCGCTGATGAACGGGCAGTTCTTTCCGGCGGATGCGTTCTATGTGCCGGACGGGGCGGGGGGCAGCCTTCCGGTCTGGCATGCGTTCTTTGAAAATCCGGGGCTGGTGCAGTTCATCCACCGCATGTCGGGCTATCTGCTGTTCGTCTTTTCCATCGTCGTCTGGAACCGCGGGCGCAAGTCGCCGAACCGCACGACGCGCGGGGCGTTCCATGTCGTGATGGCGATGATGGTGGCGCAGATGCTGCTGGGCATCTTTGCCGCGCTGACGGGGGCGCATCTGCATGTGGCGATCACCCATCAGATCGGGGCGATTTTGCTGTGGGTGCTTATCCTGCGGGCGCGCTATCTTGCACAATATCCGCTTGTCGGCTCGATCAGGAAGGGGACGATATGACCGCTTACGAGGATCTGATGGCGTTCCAGCGCCAGACCGAGGCGCTGGCGCAGGTTGCGGGACGGCTGGGCTGGGATCAGGAAACCATGATGCCGCGCGGCGCCGCCGAGCAGCGGGGCGAGGAGACGGCGGCGCTGGAGGGCGTGCTGCATGCCCGCCGCACCGATCCGCGCATCGCTGGATGGCTGGCGCAGGCGAAGGCCGAGGATGACGAGTCGGAGGCGCAGCTTCGCCTGATCCGCCGCAGCTATGAGCGCAGCACCAAGGTTCCGGGCAAGCTGGCCGAGGAGTTGGCGCGCGTCACCTCGATCGCGCAAGGGGTGTGGGCCGAGGCGCGGGCGAATGACGACGTGGCGGCCTTCCTGCCGACGTTGGCCGAGGTGGTGCGGCTTCGGCGCGAGGAGGCGGCGCATCTGGCGGGCGGCGGCGATCTTTATGACGCGCTGATCGACGATTACGAGCCGGGCGCGACGGCGGACACGATCGGCGCGGTCTTCGGTCGGATGCGTCCGCGGCTGGTCGCGCTGCGCGAGGCGGTTCTGGGGGCAGAGTATCAGCCGCCCGTGCTGTCGGGCAAGTTCGGCACCGATGCGCAGCTTCGCCTGTCGCGCGATCTGGCGAAACGGTTCGGTTATGACTTCACGCGCGGGCGTCTGGACACGGCGGTGCATCCGTTCAGCTCGGGGTCCGGCAGCGATGTGCGGATCACGACGCGGGTGGTCGAGACGGACCCGTTCAACTGCATCTATTCCACCATCCACGAGGTTGGCCACGCCTGTTACGAATTGGGCGTCGATACGGACTACTTGCTGACCCCGGTTGGGGCGGGGGTGTCGATGGGCGTGCATGAAAGCCAGAGCCGGATCTATGAGAACCAGCTTGGCCGCTCGCGGGCCTTCACCGGCTGGCTGCATGGGCAGATGGTTGAACGGTTCGGCGATTTCGGCATCGCGGATGCCGAGGCGTTCTATGGCGCGGTGAACCGGGTTCAGGCCGGGTTCATTCGCACCGAGGCCGACGAGGTGCATTACAACCTGCACATCATGATGCGCTTTGATCTGGAACGGGACCTGATCCGCGGCAAGCTTGAGGTGGCCGACATGGAGGAGGCGTGGAACGCGCGCTTCCTGTCCGATTTCGGGGTGGCGGTGGATCGGCCCTCGCACGGGATGCTTCAGGACGTGCATTGGTCAGTGGGGCTGTTCGGGTATTTCCCGACATATGCGCTGGGCAACGTCTATGCCGGATGTCTGAATGCGTCGCTGCGCCAGGCGGTGCCTTCTCTGGATGAGGCGCTGACACAGGGCGATACGTCGGCGGCGACCGGCTGGCTGCGCGAGGCGCTGCAACGACATGGGGGTCTGCGGCCGCCGGCGGACACGATCCGCACCGCTTGCGGATTCGAGCCGGACGAGGGGCCGCTGCTGGACTATCTGGAAGCGAAGTTCCGCGGTATCTACCGGATTTGAAGAAAGGGGCCCTCGGGCCCCTTATTTTTCATCCAGCGTGAAGCGGCCTTCGATCTGCGCGCCGCTTTCGATCACCACGCGCTTGTAGGTGATGTCCGCCGTGACCCGCGCGGTGCCGCGCAAGGTCAGCTCCGAACAGCTGACGCGGCCATCAAGATGGCCTTTCACGTCGACCTGTTCGGCAGAGACGGTCGCGGTGACCGAACCTTCAGGGCCGACCGTCAGGCCGCGTGCCGTGACAGTGCCATCGACGGTGCCCAAGATCTCCACCGCGCCTTCGGAGGTGATGTCGCCGCTGATGCGCAGATCCGAAGACAGGACGGATTTTGCGGCATTCCCCAAGGGGCGGTCGGCGGGCGTATTCATGTGCGTATCCTTAGAACGGCGTTTTCGGGATAGAAGGCGCAACCGCGTGTGGGGGTCAAGGCCGTTTGCAAGACCGGGCGGGTTATGGCCGGCTGCGTGTTTGTTGGGCAGGGGCACTTTGACACCAATATTTATTGGGCATGACAAAAAATCTTCATGTCGGATGCATTTTTCCTCTTGCGAGTGCTGCGTGCTATCCGTAGATACCGCTTCACCGCAG
>NZ_SMYN01000012.1 GCF_004959935.1 Falsirhodobacter xinxiangensis
CCAATGCCGCGGAGCGGCTTCGTCCAAGGGCTCTTTTCTACTCGGCAGGCGGTATTGCGGTTTCCTCGGCTGCCCGTCGCTCGGCGCGCCTGTCGATCCATCCTCCGGGCTACGTCCAGTCGGGATAGATCGTCGCTTGTTTCCCGCCCACGGCACTTCCGGTGGCGTTTGCTGAAGATCCATGACATGCGCCAAGGCTGCGGAGATCACGATCTCTGACGAGCAAGCCTCGGACTTCAGGACTTGGCCGTGTCGTTGCCAGCCAATCGATCGTCGAGGTGGGCCGCAGGTTCCGCTACGTCAAGCGTGACTGCGCATGAGTGTCGATTGACCTGTGAGGCTGGGAATATACGCTCGAGCCGGAAAACGCTGGAGGGCCAAGGGCATGTTCGGGATCGTCATTTCGCTGTTGCTGCTGATGTATCTGGCCTATCGGGGCATAAGCGTGCTGATCCTTGCGCCGCTGTTGGCGCTTTTGGCCGCATTGCTGTCGGGATCGCCACTGCTTGCGACCTATACGCAAGTCTTCATGCCCGCACTTGGACGATACATCGTCCAGTTCTTCCCGCTTTTTCTGCTCGGGGCGGTGTTCGGCAAGTTGATGGAGGTGACCGGCAGCGCGCGTGCCTTGGCCGAGGCGATCACCAACCGGGTGGGAAGCGGTCAGACCGCATTGGCTGTGGTCATCGCCTGCGGTGTGCTCACCTATGGCGGCGTCTCGCTGTTCGTCGTGGCCTTTGCCGTCTATCCCATCGCGGCGGCATTGTTCGTGCGCGCGGGTCATCCCAAACGGTTCATTCCGGCGGCGCTGGCGCTTGGCTCGTTCACGTTCACCATGACGGCGGTTCCCGGAACGCCTGCTATCCAGAACGCGATCCCCGCACCCTATTTCGGCACCGACGCCTTTGCGGCACCGGGGCTGGGCATGATTGCCGCAGTCATAATGTTTGTGGGCGGCGTCTGGTGGCTGAACCGGCGTATCTCCGCGGCCACTGCTGCTGGCCACGGCTATGGTGAGGAGGATCAGTATTCCGCGTCCGGCGGTGCGATGGAAGGTGCGGATGACCTGCCAAGCGTCTTTTTTGCCACCCTACCCATTGTCGTCGTGATCGGTCTGAACCTGATCCTGACGCAGTTCGTCCTTCCCTCCATGGACACGAGCTATCTTGCCGAGGATCGCTTCGGAAACATCGGGCTAAACGATGTGCGGGGCACTTGGGCGATCATCGCGTCGCTGTTCGCGGCGGTGCTGGTGCTCATCGCGATCAACTGGCAGCGCCTGTCCGGCGGGTTGAACGATGCGCTGTCGAACGGGGTTGCAGGCTCGTTCCTGCCGATCTTCAACACCGCGTCCGAGGTCGGATACGGTTCGGTCATTGCAAGCCTTCCGGCGTTTGCCATCATCACGGCTGGGGTCACCGGGCTGTTTCCGTCCAATCCGCTGATCTCCGAAGCCATCGCGATCAATGCGCTGGCGGGGATCACGGGGTCGGCCTCGGGCGGGCTGTCCATCGCGCTGGAGACGTTGGGCGAAACCTATGCCAGACTGGGCGAGGCTGCAGGGATCAGCCCCGAGCTGCTGCACCGCGTGGCTGCGCTGTCCTCGGGCGGGTTTGACTGTATGCCGCACAACGGCGCCGTCATCACGCTTCTTGCGATTACGGGGCTGAACCACCGCAAATCCTATCCTGACATTGCCATGGTCGCGGTGGCAATTCCTGTCGTGGCTATAGTCGTGGTCATTGCGCTTGGCGGGACTTTTGGGTCGTTCTGATGCGCGCCCTTGGAGCGCGGCGTGGAAATGCGCCAATACTGCAGGCCCCCGCATTGCAAGCTGATCCGCAAACCCGACCCGTGTGCAGCGGTGATCGACCGATTGCGAAGTGGCTGGTCGCCGGAACCGATCGCCGGCCGCCTCAAGCAGGAAGGCCAACCGCATCGCGTCTGCCACGAGCCGATCTACCGCTACGTTGCCGACACTGCGATGGCCGGCACGGTTCCATACCTTGGGATAGAGATCGACGATGGCCCTGCCGTTTCAAAGGCAATCGACCTATGAAGAGGGCAAGGCAGCCTACCCACTAACGAGGTTATCAGAGGCCGCGGCCTTGGGCTGCCCAATGGGACAAACCCGCCATTCGCTTCCACGTGGGGGAAGCCTGTGGTCACGTCTGCTTGACGGAAGCCGACTGGTGGCTTTGCGGCATCTCGCCTGCGGCGGGAGTGGGAAAGTGGTCATCCGCAGGACTCTACATCCCCATCAGTTCCACATTGCTCGCCACGAAATCGGAGAACTGCGTAAGCCTTGCTGGCAGGCGGTCGTAAGGCGGATAATAGAGCGTGAGCCAAAGGTCGGGCGGCGACCACCCGGGTAGAACCTGGACAAGCCGCCCCGAGGCAAGGTCATCCATCAGCATGAACCGAGGCAGCAGGACAATCCCTTGTCCATTGCGCGCCAAGCCTGCAAGCAAAGCGGCATTGTTGCCCGCCATGGTCGACCCGGCGCGGACGCGGTGGGTTTTCTCGCCCGCCGTCAGCTCCCATGTCTCGGCAATGGCTTCGCTGTCATGGGCGATGCAGGAATGGGTGGCCAGATCCTGCGGGTGGTTCGGCAATCCAGCGGCGGCGATGTAGGCGGGCGATGCGGCCATCGCCCGCTCTACCCTGCAGATCTTGCGCCAGATGCTCAGCACCTCTCGTGAGGGGCGAGAGATGCGGATCGCCAGATCGAAGCTGTCATCGATGCTGTCCACGAACCGGTCAGACAGCGCGACCGAAAAGCTGACCGCAGGATACAGCACGCGGAACTGCGCGATCAGGTCGGGCAGCAGCCGCGCACCAAAGGCCAGCGGCGCGGTCAGCCGGATCATGCCGGCGGTCTCGCCATGCTGTTCGCGCAGCTCCTCGGTCGCGGCCTGCAGATCCTGCACCACTGGCCCGATCCGCGCGGCATAGGCCGCCCCTGCCGAGGTCAGAGATACCCGCCGCGTGGTCCGCACAAAAAGTTGCACGCGCAGCCGGTCCTCTAGCGCCGCGATGCCCCGCGTGACCGAAGGCGGCGTCATCCCGAGGGCGCGCGCCGCACCGACGAAGCTGCCTTCGCGCGCGACGGCCAAGAACAACCGCAGATCCTCGATTTCGCCCATGGTGTCGTCCCTTCCAGTGTCACGATCGTTCAATACACGAAAGCAGCGTTCGCTTGACTTGGGACGGCTATTGCACATTCGGTAATTTTGAAAGCCAAATTATTAGAGTTATCGCAGGTATCACGATGCGCCATCTTCAGGTCAACGCGAAACACAGGAGCTTTCGATGACCCTTCAGATCCAAGGCCTGCATCACGTCACTGCAATTGCCTCCAGCCCGCAGGCGAACAGCGATTTCTTCACCCGCACGCTTGGCCTGCGCCGCGTGAAAAAGACAGTGAACTTCGATGACCCCGGCACCTATCATTTGTATTACGGCGACGAACAGGGCACGCCCGGTTCGGTGATGACCTACTTCCCCTTCCGCAACATCGGCCAGGGCCGCCCCGGCATAGGCGAAGTCGGCGAGACGGCATTCTCGGTTCCCAAGGGCACGCTCGCCTTCTGGAAAGACCGTCTGCTCGCGCAAAACGTCCAAGGGCTGGTCGAAACCGAAACCTTTGGCGAAAAACGCCTGCGCTTCCTTGGCCCCGACGGCGACGGGCTGGCCCTGACCGAAGTTGACGGCGATCTCCGCAAAAGCTGGACCGGCCGCGTTGCCGAGGCCGAAGCCGTGCGCGGGTTTCGTGGTGCCACCCTGCGTCTGCGCGACGAAGGGGCCACGGGCGAATTGCTGCGCTTCATGGGGTATGACCGCATCGGCACCGATGACGGCGTGACGCGCTATGGCATCCAAGGCAACGGTGCCGACATCGTCGATATCGAGACGCTGCCCGGTGCCGAGCATGCCGAGCAAGGCGCGGGATCGGTCCACCACATCGCCTTTGCCGTGCCCGACCGCGCGGCCCAAGCAGAGGTCCGCAAGGCCCTGATCGACACCGGATACCAAGTCACGCCCCCAATAGACCGCGACTACTTCTGGGCGATCTACTTCCGCACCCCCGGCGGTGTGCTGTTCGAGGTTGCCACCGACGAGCCCGGTTTCGACCGTGACGAACCGCTGGCCCAACTTGGCCAGTCGCTGAAGCTTCCGACCCAGCACGAACACCTGCGCCCCCGCATCGAGGCGCATCTGTCCCCCATCAAGGACTGACCCCATGCACGCCCTCATCACCCAAGGCTGGCCCACCGTCTTTGCGTTCCACGGCACGGGGGGCGACGAGCGTCAGTTCGCGGCGCTGGCGGCCGACCTGTGGCCCGATGCCGGTCTGGTCGCCCCGCGCGGGGCGGTCAGCGAACACGGCGCGAGCCGCTTCTTCCGCCGCACGGCCGAGGGCGTCTACGACATGGCCGACCTTGCTGCGCGGACGGAGGAGATGATCGCCTTCATCCGCAGCCACAAAGGCCCACGCTACGCCTTCGGCTATTCCAACGGCGCGAACATCCTTGCAAACATGAGCTTTGCCGCTCCGGGCCTGTTCGACGGCATCGCGCTGCTGCACCCGCTGATCCCGTTTGCGCCGCCGCCTGCCACGTTCGCGGGCCTGCCCGTGCTGATCACCGGCGGACGGCATGATCCGATCTGCCCGCTGCCGCTGACCGAAGGCTTGGCGCAATATTACCGCGACCACGGCGCCGACCTGACCCTGCACCTGCATGACGGCGGACACGAAATCCGGCCCGCCGAACTCACCGCCCTGAAAGGACTGATGCCATGATCCTGATCCATGAAAACATGAGCCGCGGCCGCACCCGCAAGGGCTGGGCGGATGCGTTCCACACCTTTTCGTTCGGCGATTTCCTCGACCCCACCCGCATGGGCTTTGCTCGCCTGCGCGTGCTGAACGAGGATACCATCGTGCCCGGTTCGGGCTTTGCCCCGCACGATCACGCCGACATGGACATCCTAACGCTGGTTCTGTCGGGCCGCATCCGGCACGAGGACAGCCTCGGCAACGTGGCCGAGATCGCCCCCGGAGAGATGCAACTTATGCGCGCCGGATCGGGCGTCACGCATTCCGAGGTGAACGCCTCGGACATCGAACCCGCGCATGTGTTGCAGATCTGGCTGATCCCCGACGTCGCGGGCGGTGCGCCGTCCTATCAGTCGGCGCCGCTGGCGACGGGGCTTCTGGCCTCGCGCAAGGGGCCGCTGGTTTTGGGGTCGGACACCCGCATCACCCTGCTGCGCCCCAAGGACGGCGAGGCGACGCAGATCGAGGTCGGCCCCCACCGCGCCGTCTTCGTCCAACTGGTCGAGGGTATGGCGCGGATGGAGGGCGAACGTCTTGTGGCCGGTGACGGGCTGCAACTGACCGAAACGCCTCCCGCGCTGGCGTGGCAGACCGACGGTGCCATCCTGATCTTCGACATGCCGCAGGAGCGTTGGACATGACCGGCGCCTGGGCTCCGTTCGGCCAGAGGGCGTTCACCGTTCTCTGGGTGGCCACCGTCGTGTCGAACATCGGCACATGGATGAACGACGTGGGGGCGGGGTGGCTGATGACCTCGCTCGCTCCTTCACCGCAGATCGTGGCGATGGTGCAGGCGGCCACGACGCTTCCGGTGTTCCTGTTCGCGATCCTTGCGGGGGCTGTGGCCGACATCGTGGACCGTCGCAAGCTGCTGTTGGTCGTGAACATCGGCCTGTCGGTGGTGGCCTTCGCCGTTGCCGCCGTGGTGCAGGCCGATGCGATGACGCCGGTGCTGCTGCTGGTCTTCACCTTCCTTCTGGGCAGCGGCGCGGCCTTCATCGCGCCCGCATGGCAGGCCATCGTGCCGAAGCTGGTGCCGCGTGGCGATCTGACGGCGGCGGTGGCGCTGAACTCGATGGGCATCAACATCAGCCGCGCCATCGGGCCTGCGGTGGCGGGGGTGCTGATCGCGGCGTTCGGGCTGGTCTGGCCGTTTGCGCTGAACGCCATCTCCACGCTGGTGGTGATCGCGGCGCTGATCTGGTGGAAACCCGCGCCCGAGGCCGAAAGCAAGCTGCCCCCCGAACATGTCATCGGCGCAATGGTGGCGGGGCTACGCTATGCCGCGCATACCCGCGCGCTGCGGCTGGTGCTTGTGCGGGCGGCTGCGTTCTTTTTGTTCGCCAGCGCGTTTTGGGCCATGCTGCCGCTAGTGGCGCGGGTCGTGCTGGAGGGCGGAGCGGGGCTTTACGGCGGGCTGCTGGCCGCCGTAGGTGTGGGGGCTGTGGCAGGTGCGCTGCTGTTGCCACGCCTGCGCGCCAAGCTGGGGCCGGACCGCACGGTGGTGCTGGGAACGGTCGGCACCGCGCTGGTTCTGGTGACGCTGGCGCTGGTGCCGGGTGTGGTTCCGGCGCTGCTGGCGGGGCTGATCGCGGGGGCGTCGTGGATCGCCGTGCTGTCCAGCCTGAACGTCGCGGCGCAATCCGCGCTGCCCGATTGGGTGCGGGCACGGGGGCTGGCGATCTACCTGACCGTATTCTCGGGGGCGATGTCGGTCGGCAGCCTTGGCTGGGGGGCCGTGGCGACACATGCCTCGATCACCACGGCGCTGCTGGTTGCAGCGGCAGGCGTGCTGGTCGCGATCCCGCTGACCCTGTGGGCGCGTCTGTCCGGTCTGGCCGAGGATCACGCCCCCGCCCATCACTGGCCCACCCCCGACACTGCGCAGGACGACGCGCCCACCACGATCTGGATCGCCTATGACGTGGCCGAGGAACACCACGACCGCTTCGTCCTGCTGATGCAGCGCCAGAAGGCCAGCCGCCGCGCTCATGGGGCGTTCGGTTGGGTGCTGCGCCATGACACCAAGGTGCCCACGCGCGTCTATGAAAGCTGGCACGAAGCGTCATGGCTGTCGCATCTTCGCCACCATGACCGTGTGTCCATCACCGAAAAGGCGCTGCAGGACGAGATCCGCGCCCTGCTGACCACCCCGCCCGACATCCATCACACCACCGGAAGGATCAAGCCATGAGCTGGAATCCCACCCAGACCCCTGACTGCCCCGAAAGCCTCGACAGCATCGAGACGCTGATCATCCCCCGCGCCCGCGATCTGGGCGGGTTCGAGGTGCGGCGTGCGCTGCCCGCGCCCAAACGCCAGATGGTCGGGCCGTTCATCTTCTTCGACCAGATGGGCCCCGCCGAGTTCCTGACCGGCGGCGGGATCGACGTGCGGCCCCATCCGCATATCGGCCTCGCCACCGTCACCTATCTTTACAAGGGCGAGTTCCACCACCGCGACAGCACCGGCGCCGACCAGATGGTCTATCCCGGCGAGGTGAACTGGATGATCGCGGGCGAGGGCGTGACCCATTCCGAAAGCACCTCCGAGGAGATGCGCACCCATCTTTGCGGGTTTGCGGACCAAAGCCACCTGACGCGGATATTCAAAGATCATCTTGGCGAGACACCTTCGGACTGGCGCCGCCACCGCCAGATCTAATTCAGGACAAGGCACGGTGCCATCGCCCGGGCAACATACCTATCATCTGTGAGAAGATGCGCGTGAATTGGCTTTGATCCGCGAAACCGCAATCCATGGCGATGTCGGCAAACGGACCGCAGTGTAACCGCTTCGGCAGGGCGAGGAAAGCGGCCCTGCCAGAGCGGACGATGTCAGGACAGTTTCGTCCGTGGCCACTCAAGGGTCGACCGTTTCTCCGCGGCACCCAAGGGTGCGACGGCGACCAGAACGAAGCCCCCCGCCAGTCCGACATGCTCGAAAAAGGCGTTCATGGCCATCATCCGCTCGGGGCTGCCCGCGAGCAGGTCCCGGAACCGCAGGGCAGCAGCGTGGCCAACAGCGTAAACCCCGAAATCGCCAATGCCGCAGGACGCCGCCCCAGCCCGACACCACCATCGCCGAGGCCGCGAGTCGAACGCGATCACAAGGATCGCGATGAGGGCGGTCGGGTGGAGCCCGAAAAGCGCCATCTCGGCCTGCGCGCCTGCGAAGGCTGCGATCTTCATCGACGGCCCTTGGACATAAGCCGCGCAGAGGGCGAGAAGCGCCCATCGGATAGCATGATCACACCGCCCAGCAGGCGCAGCCAAGGGCGCCCCAGAAACTTTTCAGGTCCGACACAGGCTGTTTGCCGCCCCACGCGCGGGCATGGTCATGGCCGTGGACCCCGCAGGAGGATGCGCAACCGCAGCTTGCAGCGACCTGCGGCGGCGTGGCCCAGGCAGCATAGCCGCCGAACTGCCGCACGGGCGACCAGTCGGGCATGGCGGGCGGGATCGGGGCGTCGTGATCGGCGAAATCGCCCTTGGCGAAGACGATCCTGCCGCCCACCATCGTCAGATCCGATGTGGTGTCGGGAATATCGGCCTCGGCGCAGGCGAAGAAATCACGGTCCGGCACCACCAGATCGGCAAGGTAACCGGACGCGATCCGACCCCTTCGCCCCACGTCGTTCGAAAACCACGCGACCTTTTCCGTCCACATCCGCAGCGCCGTTTCGCGGTCCAGCGTGTTGCGTTCCGGCGTGATCCGCAGTCCCCCAACCGTCCGGCCCGAGATCAGCCACGACAGCCCCACCCACGGATTGTAGCTGGCGACCCGCGTGGCATCCGTCCCGGCCGAGACATTCACCCCCTTGTCCAGCATCCGCGCCACGGGGGGCGTCGCCTCGGCCGCCCGCGCGCCATAGCGATCGACGAAATATTCGCCCTGATAGGCCATGCGGTGCTGCACCGCGACCCCGCCGCCAAGCGCCGCGATCCGGTCGATGGAGCGGTCGGAGATCGTCTCGGCATGGTCGAAGAACCAGTTCAGCCCCTCTAGCGGGATGTCGTGGTTCACCTTTTCGAACACATCCAGCGATCGGCTGATCGTTTCGTCATAGGTGGCGTGCATCCGCCACGGCCAGCGGTTCTCGGCCAGAATGCGGACCACATCCTCCAGCTCGCCCTCCATCTCGGGGACCAGATCGGGGCGGGGTTCGCGGAAGTCCTCAAAGTCGGCGGCGGAAAAGACCAGCATCTCGCCCGCGCCGTTGTGGCGGAAATAGTCGCTGCCCTGCCGGTATTTGACCGACTTGGTCCACGCCAGAAAATCCTCCTTCTCCTCCTTCGGCTTTTGGGTGAACAGGTTGTAGGCAAGGCGCACCGTCAGCTGGTCGTCGTCGTGCAGCTTCTGGATGATCTCGTAATCCTCGGGATAGTTCTGCATCCCGCCGCCCGCATCGATCACGCCCGTTACGCCCAGCCGGTTCAATTCTCGCATGAAATGGCGGGTGGAGTTCAGTTGGTAATCGAAGGGCAGCTTCGGCCCCCGCGCCAGCGTGGCATAAAGGATGCCCGCGTTGGGCTTGGCCAGCAGCAACCCCGTCGGGTTGCCGCGTGCATCGCGCTGAATCTCCCCGCCCTGCGGGTTGGGCGTGTCCTTGGTGTAGCCCACGGCCCGCAGCGCGGCTGCGTTCAGCAGGGCGCGGTCATAAAGGTGCAGGATGAACACCGGCGTGTCTGGGGCGACGGCGTTGATCTCCTCCAACGTCGGCAGGCGCTTTTCGGTGAACTGGTGTTCGGTGAAGCCGCCGACGATGCGGACCCATTGCGGCGCGGGCGTGATGTCCACCTGCCGCTTCAGCATCGCCATTGCGTCGGCAAGCGACCGCACCCCGTCCCACCGCAGCTCCATATTGTAGTTGAGGCCGCCGCGCACGACATGGGTGTGGTTGTCGATCAGACCGGGCAGGACGGACCGCCCACCCATGTCGATCTGGCGGGTCTGCGGCCCCGCCAGCTTCAGGATTTCGGCATCACCGCCCGTGGCGGTAAATGCCCCGTCCGAAATCGCCACGGCCGTCGCGGTGGGCGCGGCACGGTCCAACGTGGTGATGCGGGCGTTGTGAAGGATCAGGTCGGGATGCATCAGGATGTCCTCTTGTCGTGCGCGCTCGGCAGTTCGCCGAAGACGTGGTTCAGACTGTGTTTGGGCGAGGCTTCGGCCGTCAACCAGCGATAGACAGGCACCGCCTGTTCACCCAGCAGGATGCCAAGCAACCCGATAAGCGCCACAACCGGCGGCGCGGGCGAGCGGACATGCAAAAGGCTGTAGATGATGCCGACGAGCAGCCCGCACGCCAAGGAAACGAGATATATTTTCATGTCATTCTCCAGTTGATGGCGAGACGTCGGTATTGGGCGTAGCAATGACCTTGGGGACCATGCGGTTTTCACCTATCCCACGGCAAGGCGCCGGAAATCTTGAATGATCGTGCCGCATTCGTTCAATCCGGTGCGGCCATTTGGACGCATCAGACCTGCCCTTACGCCGGAACCTGCATGCGCCCGGACGTGCTCAGCCCTAGATGATGACGGTAGAGACGGAGAACAGCAGCAGAAGGCTCGGCAGCGGAGAGCTGCCCGCAGATGCAGGGGTCGGGGACATGTCATGTGATCCTGAAAGGAAATGGATGCCGCCACGGCGGCATCCGAGGGCTGGTCAGCCCTTGATGAAGGCCAGCAAGTCGGCGTTCAGCACATCGGCGTTCACTGTCAACATCCCGTGCGAATAGCTCGGATAGGTCTTGAGCGTGCCGTTCGGCAACAGGGTGATCGCCCGTTCGGCGGCAGCCTTGATCGGCACGATCTGGTCATCCTCGCCATGCAGGACCAATGTCGGCACGGTGATTGCCTCCAGGTCCTCGGTCAGGTCGGTTTCCGAAAAGGCTGCAATCCCGTCGTAATGCGCCTTTGCCGACCCCGTCATGCCCTGACGCCACCAGTTCTGGATCACGCCTTCCTGCACCACAGCACCCTCGCGGTTGAAACCATAGAAGGGGCCTGCGGGCACATCGCGGAAGAACTGCGCGCGGTTGGCGGCAAGGGCGGCGCGGAAGCTGTCGAACACCTCCATCGGGGTGCCATCGGGGTTGGCATCGGTTTTCAACATCAACGGCGTGACGGCGGACACCAGCACGGCCTTCGCCACGCGCCCCGCAGGCTGGCCGTGTTTGGCGACATAGCGGGCAACCTCGCCCCCGCCGGTGGAATGGCCGATGTGGACAACGTTCTTCAGGTCCAGCGCCTCCACCACCGCGAAGGCGTCTGCGGCGTAGTGGTCCATGTCATGCCCGCCCGACACCTGCGACGAACGGCCGTGGCCGCGACGGTCATGCGCGATCACGCGGAAGCCCTGCGCGACGAAAAACAGCATCTGCGCGTCCCAGTCGTCGCTGCTCAGGGGCCAGCCGTGGTGGAACATGATCGGCTGGGCATCTTTCGGACCCCAGTCCTTGAAGAAGATCTCGGTGCCGTCGGTAGTGGTAACGAAGTTCATGGTGGCATCCTCTGGTTTGCCGGCAAGGGCCGGAAGAAGCGGAAGCGTGATAGTGGCCGCGGCTGCCAGAAGAAGCGCGCGGCGGTTCAACGACAGGATCATGCCGCCGGAACGGGGGCGAGCGTTTCACCCGTGTGGTTGCCGCGGGCGGGGGCGCCGTGAACCATTGTATAAGCATAGTCCACGCCCATGCCATAGGCACCGGAATGTTCGCGCACCACGTTCATCACCGCGTCATAGGTGCCGCGCTTCGCCCAATCGCGCTGCCATTCCAGCATCACCTGCTGCCACGTCACCGGAATGACGCCAACCTGGATCATGCGCAGCATCGCCATGTCGTGCGCTTCCTTGCTGGTGCCGCCCGACGCATCGGAGACCATGTAGATCTCGTAATCCGTGTCGGCCAAGCACGATAGCGCGAAGGAGTTGTTGCAGACCTCGGTCCACAGGCCAGATACGACGATCTTTTTCCGACCGTTCGCGGCCAGCGTGTCGCGCACTTTCTGATCGTCCCACGAATTCATCGAGGTCCGCTCCAGCAGCGGCGCATCCGGCACCACGTCCAGCAGTTCGGGATAGGTCTTGCCCGAGAAGCTGTCGGTTTCCACCGTCGTGATCGTGGTCGGGATGCCGAAAATCTGCGCCGCCTTGGCCAGCGCCACGGTGTTGTTCTTCAGCACCTGACGGTCGATCGACTGGACACCGAAGGCCATCTGCGGCTGGTGATCGATGAAGATGATCTGGCTGTTCGTCGGGGTCAGGAGTTCAAGTTTGCCGGTCATGTCGGTGGTCCTTGTTGGAGGGTTGAAGTGCTTGTGAGGAGAAGGTGCCCCAGAAAAATCGGGTTGATAATCGCAATAGTTTTTAGCTTTGAATTACGATTATCGGAATAATCAGCGGGATATCTCGCGCAGGAACCAGCGGCTTTCCCCGGCCTGGTCGATCCAAAATTCAAGAAGGCTGGCCGTAGCCACGTCGCGCTTCGCATCGCACGGATTGTGCAGGGCGCGCATATGTCGTGTCACATCGGCTCTGTCGCCCAAAAATCAGCTGAAGGCCGGGGCTGTCCTTTCCCCGGCTAAACTTATCGCATGGCTTGCGTGACGGGGATGCCGAGCGCGGTGAAGCCGTTCAGGACTGCAACGCGGATCTGGAACTCTGGGACCTGACGGCCGAAGTCCCGGGCGGACAGGCGCTGGCCCAGCAGCTTGACGCAATGCATTTTGGTTTCGGCCCGGCTTCGGCGGTGATAGCCGCTCGATCGTCGCCCGATGGGGCGGCCAACCCGCTTCGAGGTGCGCAGGATCTCGTTGCGGGCGATGGCCCGGCGGTGTCGGCCTTCCACGGCTTGGCGTTCTTGCGGGGCGGGATGATCGCGGCGGCGCCTCGGGCGGCGAAAGCGCCATGGGAGGTGACGGTAGCGATCTCCTGTTCAGGCGGGATCTGGTTGAGCAAGTCGGGTAGCATGGGCGCATCACCCACGTTGCTGGTGGTGCACTCGGCCGCGCGGATTTCCAGCGGTTTCGCGTCGATACCGATGTGGAGCTTGCGCCGCGAGCCATGTCCGCCAATGGTCCGAGGACAATGGCGAGCGCGTCGTTTCAAACTGCCATGCTTGCGGGCCTTCACCTTCAACCTTGATCCCGGTGCTGTCGACCAGCAGGTGCAGGGGGGGCGTTCGAACCACGATAAGGAATGTTCACCTGCAGGGTATTCTGCCGTCGTGACAGCGTGCTGAACTGAGGATCGCCCGATAAAGGGCGCCTGCCAGTTCAGACCAATCAGCCGCAACATGCTCTCGACGAACCCTGTCGTCGGTCTGAGCGCCATGCCGAACAGCACCTTCATCGTCAGGCAGGAGTGGATCGCAGCATCACGACCAAGTTTACCTGTCGCACCAGCATCCCACCAGAACATGTCAGATCGATCTAACCACAGGTGATGCCAGCGTCGGCGCTTCGGACTTGCAAAGGCGCGCGATCGGACGCATGCAGGGATCGTGACAACCGCATCTCATCACGTCTCGCTTGCATCGCTCGGATGGCAGGACTTCTTCGCGGACCAGTTGGACGCGGCGGATGCCGCACTGGTTCCGCTGCGCATCGCGACCGTGCATCGCGCACGGATGACGGCTGTTTCGCCGACAGGGCCGGTCCGGTTGATGCTGGCACCGGGAACGAACACCTCTGAATATGCCGTGGGCGACTGGGTTCTGGCCGAAGCTGGCAGCGGCCTTCTGATCCGCCGGCTCGACCGCAAGACGCTGCTGAAACGGCGCACCGAAGGCGGGCGCGTGCCGCAGTTGATCGCGGCGAATGTGGACACGCTGTTCATCGTCACCTCCTGCAACGAGGATCTGAACCCCGCCCGCATCGAACGCTATCTGACGCTTGCGAACGAAGCCGGGATGAACCCGGTCATCGTGCTGACCAAGGCCGACCGCGTCCCCGACGTCGCCCCCTATCGCGATCAGGTCGCGGGCCTGCAGCGGGGGGTGGACGTGGTCGCACTGGACGCCACCTCGGCACAGGCGGCGCAGGTTCTGGCGCCATGGTGCGGGCTGGGCCAGACGGTGGCGCTCGTCGGCTCGTCCGGTGTCGGAAAATCCTCGTTGCTGAACGTGCTTGCAGACAAGGGCGAGGATGATGCGCAGCTGACCGGAAGCGTCCGCGACAGTGACGCCAAGGGGCGGCATACCACCACCTCCCGTTCGCTGCATGCAATCGCCAGCGGTGCGCAGGTCATCGACACGCCGGGGATGCGCAGCCTCAATATCAGCGACGCCGCCGCCGGGCTGGAGCAGTTGTTCACCGAGATCACCGAACTCGCGCCCCATTGCCGTTTCCGGGACTGCACCCACACGCACGAGCCGGGATGCGCCGTGCAGGCCGCGCTCGCCCGAGGAGAGATTGACGCAAGCCGCGTGGACCGCTGGCGCAAGCTGGCCGACGAGAACCGCGCGAACACTCCGGTGCAGACCGGCCCCCGCGGCAACCGCACGACGCTGCCCACAGGGCGCCGCCGCTGACGCCCGCGGAATTGCAAACGGCCGGATCTGATATGACCCGCCGCAAAAGGAACCTGTCATGACCATCACCCGCGAAGACGAACTCGACGGCATGAAGGTCATCGGCCGCATCGTCGCCCAAACCTTGCAGACCATGGGCCGCGCGTTGGAGCCCGGCATGACCACGCGCGAACTGGACGAGATCGGCCGCGCGTTTCTGGAGCGGGAGGGCGCGATCTCGGCCCCGCAATCGACCTATGACTTTCCCGGTGCGACCTGCATCAGCGTCAGCGAGGAGATCGCCCACGGCATCCCCGGCGACCGCAAGATCGCGCAGGGCGATCTGGTGAACATCGACGTCTCCGCGTCGAAGAACGGGTTTTTCGCCGACACCGGCGCGACGTTCCGGGTCGGCCCTGTCGCACCTGCGCTTGATCGGCTTTGCCGCGACGGCAGGCGTGCCATGCAGATCGGCATAGCAGAGGTCGGCGCGGGCAAGCCCGTCGCGGGCATCGGCCGCGCCATCGGAGATTTCGCGTCGAAGCGCGGCTATACCCTGATCCGCAACCTTGCCAGCCATGGCGTCGGGCGGTCGCTGCACGAATACCCGCAGGAAATCGCCACATGGCCCACGCGCGGCGACAAGCGGCGGCTGGCGGATGGGATGGTCGTGACGGTGGAGCCTTTCCTGTCCATCGGCGGGATCATGGCGACTCAGGGGAAGGACGGCTGGACGCTCTACAGCCATCCGCCCGCGCCGGCGGTGCAATACGAACACACGGTCGTCGCAACCCGGCGCGGCCCGATGATCCTGACGCTGGCGGACTGATTGACGCCGTTGCAAGCCCGCCCTGAACGGCGGACTTCGTCGTTCAAGGCGGGCAGTGGCAGGCGCAAGGCCGAGATGAGACACCGGGTGAGGAGCGACCCCCTGCGCGCGGACCCGGGACGCTCTGCCTGCAAGGGGCGAGAGGCTGCGCCCGACGCCCCGGCAGGACGCGATCCATTCATGCCTGATCCCTTGACGCCCCCCCGCTCGTCGGGGAAGGATGTGGCATGGATCGCTTTACCGGCGGATGTCTTTGCGGATCGTTGCGCGTCGTCGCGGTGGGGCAGCCCAACCGGGTCGGGATCTGCCACTGCCTCGACTGCCGCAAGCATCACGGCGCGCTGTTCTACGCCTCCGCCGTCTTTCCTGCGACCGCGGTCACGATCGAGGGTGCCTTCCACGCCTTTCGCGGGCGCGCCTTCTGCCCCACCTGCGGCTCGTCTGTCTTCGCCCGCAGCAATGACGAGGTGGAGGTCATGCTCGGATCGCTCGACACGCCCAACGTGCTGACCCCCACCTACGAGCTTTGGACGGTGCGGCGCGAATCCTGGTTGCCGCCGTTTCCGGTCGAGCATCGTTACAGTCACGACCGCTGAGCGTCAGGCGATCCGCGCAACGACCTTGATCTCGAAATCGAAGCCGGCCAGCCAGTTCACCCCGATCGCCGTCCACGCGGGATAGGGCTTGTCAGGGAAGACGCGGTTCTTGACCTCCAGCACGGCGTCGAACTGCCGCTCTGGGTCGGTGTGAAAGGTCGTCACGTCCACGATATCGTCCAGGGTGCCGCCCGCCGCTGCCAGCACCGCGCGAAGGTTCTCGAACGCCTGTTCGACCTGTCCCTTGAAGTCCGGCACGGGCGAGCCGTCCTCGCGGCTTCCCACCTGCCCCGAGACGAACAGAAGATCGCCCGACCGGACGGCGGCGGAATAGCCGTGCTTTTCATAAAGGGCGTGCCGCCCGGCGGGAAAGATTGCGTCGCGTGCCATGAGTTGTCTCCGTCTTCCGTGCTTCACTTGCGGACGCATATCTCGTATACGTCACGTATATCAGATATGACATACGCTTCGTATGTCAACATGGAGATCGCTCATGGGCCGCAGATCCGAAACGATGCTGGAAAACCGCGCCAAGCTGATCGCCGCGGCGCGGGTGGCGTTTGCGCGCGACGGATTCGCCGCCGCTTCGATGGATGATCTGACGGCGGCGGCGGGGCTGACGCGCGGCGCGCTGTATCACAATTTCGGCGACAAGAAGGGCCTGCTTGCCGCCGTCGTCGCCCAGATCGACGGCGAGATCGCCGCCCATGCCCATGCCGCGGGCGAGGCGCATCCCGACCCATGGCAGGGGATGCTGGTTGAAGGCGCCGCCTATATCCGGATGGCCCTGACCCCCGAAGTGCAGCGTATCGTGCTTCTGGACGGCCCCGCCTTTCTGGGCGATCCGTCTCAATGGCCAAGCCAGAACGCCTGCCTGGACGCAACGCGCCACAAGATTGCGGAACTGGTCGCAGCCGGGGTGATGCGGCCCGTGGACATCGACGCCGCCGCCCGGCTGCTGAGCGGGGCCGCCCTGAACGCAGCACTCTGGGTGGCAGCGAACCCCGATCCGCAGGACGCACTTCCCAAGGCGATCGAGGTGTTCACGCACCTTGCCTCCGGCCTCAAGGTCGGCGGCTGACCCATTCCCCAGACGCAAGGCGGCCATCGCGAAAGGGCATTGGTAAGTTTCCGCAACCAGCGGCATAAAGCGCCCAACGGCAGGCTGAAACGCCCGCCCGAAAGTTCCCGACGCCCTCCTCCTCCCTTGGGCATCGGAGATCAGCGGCGATCCCCCTCCTCCTCCCTGGGGATCGCCGCGCACCTTCCTCCCGTTTCGCGCAGATCCCGGCCTTGACGCTTGGTCCGATGCCTGTTCCACCTCGGACGGGAAGCGGGGCCGGGATGGATCGAACCAATTTGGGAATACAGCTTCGGCTGCTGTCGGGGGTCTTCGCCACCGGCATGGCGATCTGCGTGAAATCGCTGCCCGCCGTGCCATTGGGCGAGATCGTCTTCTTCCGCTCGCTGTTCGCCCTGATCCCGCTGACCGTCTTTCTATGGCTGCGGAACGAGTTTCCGGGCGGGCTGCGCACGCGGCGGCCCTTCGGCCATCTGTTCCGTTCCGCGCTGGGCGCTGCGGGTATGTTCGCCTCCTTCGCCACCATCGCGCGGCTTCCGGTGGCCGAGGCGACGCTGATCAGCTATCTCTCGCCGCCCTTCACCGCCGTGTTGGCCGCGATCTTCCTGCGCGAGGTGCTGACCCCGATGCGGATCGCGGCGCTGGTCCTTGGGCTGGCGGGCGTCGCGGTGCTTGTCGCGCCGGATCTTGCCGGGGCCACATGGGACGGCACGCGCGTGACGGGGTATGCGCTCGGGGTGCTGACGGCGTCGCTGGTGGCGTCCGCGCTGGTGATGGTGCGCAACCTCGCGCTGTCGGAATCGGCAGGGGCCATCGCCTTCTATTTCGCCGTCGCCAGCATGGTCGGCGGGCTGGCGACGCTGCCCTCGGGCTGGACCGTGCCGGACGGGCGCGAGATGGCGCTGCTGGTCGGAAGCGGACTGTTCGGCGGGCTTGCCCATATCGCGATGACGCTGGCATTCCGCCATGCCGAGGCGTCGCGGCTTGCCCCGCTGGACTATGTCTCACTCCTCTGGGTGGTTCTGGCCGACATGCTGATCTTCGGATCGAGGCTGGCGGCGACCTTCCTTCCGGCGCTTGCGCTGCTGCTGATCGGTGCCGCGCTGCCGATGATCGAGGCGCGTCAGATCCGGCGCAGATCGCGGTCCTGCGTCGACAGCACCGCGCCCGGCCAATCCTGCGGCAGATCGCAGATCAAAAGCGCCTCCGCCCGCCCCGCCGTCGCCAGAGGCACCGCATCCGGCCCCACCACGACCGAGCCGCCGCCGTAATCCAGACCGCCCTCGGACCCGCACAGATTGGCATAGGCGACGATCAGGCGGTTTTCATGCGCGCGGGCGGGAACCAGCATGCGCGGCACGTGATCGAAGCCCGCAGGATTGGCGGTCGGCACCAGAAGCAGCGATGCGCCCCGCCGCGCAAGGTCGGCTGCATGCTGCGGAAATTCGATGTCGTAACAGATCAGAAGCCCCGCCCGTACCCCGTCCAGATCGAAGATCGGCGGCGGCGCGTTGCCGGGTCGGAAACAGCCGCGCTCCATATCGCCATAAAGCTGTATCTTGCGGTAATGCGCCAGAAGCGCCCCATCCGGGCCGATGGCGCTGGCGGCGTTGAAGACCGCACCCTCTGCCGCCTCGGCCCAGCCCAAGGTCACGCCGCAACCCGCCGCCCGCGCCATCCCGGCGATCCGCGCCATCCACGGCCCGTCCAGCGGCTGCGCCTGCGCAAATGGCGATTGGCCATAGCCCGGCAGGAACAGCTCGGGCAACAGCAGCATCCGCGCCCCCGCAGCAGAGGCCGCCGAAATCAGCGCCTCCATCCGCGCGAACGCCGCCTCGACGTCACCTGCCGGCGACGGTCCCTGATACAGTGCCAGCTTCATGCCATTCCCTTCCTTGCCGCCCCAGCCTAACCTTGCCGCGTGCAACGATCCAAGGTCCGGCATGACACTGACAGCCTTCGGCCCCGATTTCCCCTTCGCCTATGACGATTGGCTGCGCCATCCGGCGGGCCTCGGCAGCCTGCCGCCCGAACGCCACGGCAGTTCCATCGCCATCATCGGCGCGGGCGCGGCCGGGATCGTCGCGGCATACGAGCTGATGCGCCTTGGCCTGCGCCCCATCCTGTATGAGGCCGGGCGCTTCGGCGGTCGCCTCCGGTCCGAGGTGTTCGAGGGCACGACCGACGTGATCGCAGAGCTGGGCGGGATGCGGTTTCCCGCCTCCTCTGCCGCGTTCTTCCACTATCTGGACCGCCTCGGGCTGGAGACCGTGCCCTTCCCCAACCCCCTGACCGAAGCCGCCGGAAGCACCGTGATCGATCTGGAGGGCGAGACTCATTTCGCCCGCACCGCAGACGATCTGCCGCCACTGTATCGCGAGGTCGCCGACGCCTATGCCGCCGCGCTGGAGGAGGGCGCGGATTTCGCCGCCCTGCGCCGCGCCGTCATCGACCGCGACCCCGCCCGGATCAAGGACATCTGGGACCCGCTGGTGCGGATGTGGGACGAGCGGACCTTCTATGATTTCGTCACCGCCTCCGCCTCGTTCCGCGGCCTTGGGTTCCGCCACCGCGAGGTGTTCGGGCAGGTCGGCTTCGGCACCGGCGGCTGGGACAGCGATTTCCCCAATTCGATGCTGGAAATCCTGCGCGTGAACCTTCTGGGGCTGGACGACGACCAGCGGCTGGTGATCGGCGGCGTCCAGCAGATGCCCAAAGGACTGTGGCATGACGCGCCCGCCTGCGCCCATTGGCCCGAGGGCACCACGCTGGCCGCGCTGAACGGCGGCGCGACGCGGGGCCGTGTTGCCGCGCTGGACCGCGAGCCGGAAGGGCAGATCCGCGTCACCGACCGCTGGGGCCGCCGCGACCGTTACGACGCGGTGGTGGTAACCTGCCAGAGCCACCTGCTGACCACATCCATCCGCACCGAGGAACGGCTGTTCGACCAAAAGCTGTGGATGGCGCTGGACCGCACCCGATACATGCAGGCCGCCAAGACCTTCGTGATGGTGGATCGCCCGTTCTGGAAGGACCCCGACCCCGTCACGGGCCGCCCGCTGATGTCGATGACCCTGACCGACCGGCTGACGCGCGGCACATATCTGTTCGACAACGGGCCGGACCGGCCTTCGGTCATCTGCCTGTCCTATGCATGGATGACGGATGCGCTGAAAGTGCTGCCGCATTCGGCGGAAAAGCGGGTGGATCTGGCGCTCCAGGCGCTGGGCGCGATCTATCCCGGCGTGGACATCGCCAGCCACATAAAGGGCGAGCCGATCTGCATAAGCTGGGAGGCGGACGAGAACTTCCTTGGCGCCTTCAAGGGCGCTTTGCCGGGCCATTACCGTTACAATCACCGCATGTATGGGCATTTCATGCAAGGCAACATGCCGCCCGAGCAGCGCGGCATCTTCCTTGCGGGCGACGGGATCAGCTGGACCCCCGCATGGGTCGAGGGCGCCGTGCAGACGGCGCTGAACGCGGTATGGGGCGTGATGACCCATCTTGGTGGGCAAAGCGCGCCGGGCAATCCGGGGCCGGGGGATATTTACCCCGAGCGCGGCCCCGTCGCGCTGACCTGACGACGCGGCACGAAACAGCCACCGGAATTGCACGGGCATTTGGCATCTGCCGATCAAACAGGCGCAATACCGCCTGCCAAAGATTGGCGTCGCCCGGCGGAATATGCCGGGCCATGGCGACAAAGGCCGAACCATGTCGTTGCACGCAAAAGGATTTACGCGCCACGTCACCTTCGCACATGTTTCGACAGTCACGGCGGGGGTTTTGCAAATTGGGAGGGATGCCCCCTCGCGCTAAAAATCCGCTTGGGAATCGCCTGCGATCAGATAAACTTCGCGGATGTAATTTGTTAACGAGTCCATGGTTTCGAAGGAGACATCGGAGCAAGACATTTGCTCGATCAATGCCGGAATGCTTTCAGCGCCGGTATCTCGGAAAAATCCAGACATGACCCGAATTGAACGCCGCCACACCCCGTGTCGCGGCGCATCCTGACGGGAACCAAGACTTGTTAAGCAAGACAAGAGCGTCCGGCCATGGGTCGGCGTCGTTACGAGTGTGCGAGGGGTGACTATGGCAGACAACAATCCGGTGGCGGCGGCAGCGATCCCGCAGGGCTGGCAACGACTGGTTCAGGCTGAAAGCGCGACCTTGCTCGACATCAGCCGCGACGGGGTCTCGCCGCCTCCAGCGCTGACGGCGAACGACACGCAGGTGCGCGATGCCGCAAACCCGGAACCCGCTGGAACCGCCGGTGCGGTGAACGGCCTGCGTCCGGGCCATACCGGAACCGGCTATGTCGATATGGGGGCTGCTGCCGGATCGGCGGGTGACAAGGTGACGTTCGACTTCACCGTGCCCCAGGCCGGAACCTACACTCTCCACTTCCGTTACGCCAATGGCGGCGATGCGAACCGCCCGCTTCTGCTTTCGACCAACGGCATCGCCGCCGGATCGCTGCCCTTCGCCAAAAGCTGGCCGGCCGGCACCGCCTCTGCCCAACGCTTCAACCAATGGGCCGTCCAGACGGTCGAGGTGCAGCTTCAGGCCGGGGCGAACAGCATCGCGCTGGCCATCGGCAGCGCCAGCCTGAACGGGCCGAACATCGACGCGCTGGCGATCACCGCGCCGGGCGCGACGCCAAGCTTCACCGTCCCGGTCAGCCTGTCGGGCGGCGACGTCACCGAAAATGCCGCCGGAGCCGTCGTTGGCACGCTGACCCCTGCCACGGCGGGCAGCACCTTCACCACCGCCGATCCGCGCTTCGTGATCGAGGGGAACGAGCTGCGCCTCGCCCCCGGCGTCTCGCTGGATCACGAGGCGGCGGCCAGCGTCACCGTCGCAATCACCACCACCCCGCCGAACGGCACGCCCGTCACCTCGGACCTTGTCGTGACCGTGCAGAACGTGAACGAAGCGCCGGTCCTGAAGGCCGATGCCGCCGTTGCCGACATCGCGCTGGATCAGGGCGAAACCGCCAGCGTGGACATCGCCGCGGCCCTTGGCGCCACCGATCCCGAAGGCACCGCCGTCACATACACCCTGCGCCTTGCGGGCGGCGGCGAGGCTCCTGCCGGGATCACCCTGTCGAACGGCACGCTTTCCGTCGCGGGGACCGTCGCGCCCGGCACTTACGCGCTGGAGGTGCTGGCCTCGGACGGCACGCTGTCTTCGGCCCCGGTCGGCTTCGACGTGACCGTGGCGGGTGCAGCGCCCGAATTCACCCCCGTCGTGGTGCAGGCCGAATCCGGCACGCTGACCCCCGGCCCGGTCAACACCAACAGCACCACCACGCGCAACGTGACCGCCGCCGCGCCCGAACCCGACGGCACCCTGCGCCCCGGCTTCAGCGGCACCGGCTATCTCGACTGGGGCGACGATCCGGGCGACACCGTCACCTATACGATCACGGTGGCCGAGGCCGGCACCTACGATCTGAACATCCGCTACGCCTCGCAGACGGCGGCGGGGCAGCAGAACCGTGCGCTGAACCTCGTGATCAACGGCGGCGCGGCAGAGCTGACGGGCTTCCCACCCACCGGCACCAACGCGAACGACGCGACCGCGGGCTTCATGAACTGGGGCTTTCTGACCAAGGCGATCACGCTTCAGGCCGGGGTCAACACGATCAGCTTCTCGATCCCCGCCGGGCGCAACAACGGCCCGAACTTCGACCGGATCGAGATCACCGAGGCCGGCACAGGTCCGCTGGTTCCCGACACCTCGGCCGACGAGGATGGCAACCTTGCGCTGACCGGCCCGAACGCGTCCCTGTCGGCCGAGGAGGCCGCCGCGATCCCGTTCACGCTGGCAGGCATCGATCCCGACATCGTCAAGGTCGAGATCAGCATCGACGGTGGCCCGAAAACCGTGGTGCAGCCGAACGCGAATGGCAGCTTCACCTTTGACGGATCGACGCTTCCCCCCGGCAGCCACGGCGTCACCCTGACCGTCACGGACGAGGTCGGAAACACCGCCAGCTCCAGCACCTCGATCCTGATCGAGGGCGGCGCACCCGGCGGGTTCGAGGTTACGCTGGAGGCCGAAACCTTCACCATCACCGACACCGACGGCGATTCCACCCGCCGCGACGCCACCATCCGCGAGCCGGGGGCGAATGCCGGAAACTCCGGCCCCGGCCGCGAATTCACGGCCGAGGGGCTGCGTCCGGGATACGAGGGGTCCGGCTATCTGGACCTTGGCAACGATATCGGCGACCGCGCGTCCTTCAACGTGACCGTGCCCGATGCGGGCAGCTACGAGATGACCATCCGCTATGCCAATGGCGGCGGCGCGGACCGGCCCATGGCGATCAGCGTCGGCGGCGTGGTGCAGACGGTGTCCTTCCCGCCCACCGGCGGTTGGTCCAACTGGGCCGAGGTGACGGTCAAGCTGACCCTCGGGGCCGGGACCAACGCGATCTCTCTGGCGAATACGATCACGAACGCGCCGAACCTCGACAACGTGACGATCACGCAGGAAGACACCGGCCCGGTGGACCCGCGCGAGCAGATCTATTTCGAGCCGGTCGCCAAGATCAATTTCCAGCCCGCAGGGTTCCAGACGCCCGCAGGCTATCTGGCCGATACAGGTGCAGCCTTCGGCGCGCGCGGGAACGGCCAGAGCTATGGCTGGGTGACCGAAGCTTCGGTTGCGGACGGGACGGCCAACGGCACCATCGCGTCGGCGCAGCCCTCGGGCGCGCATTCCGTTCGCAACACCCCCGGCGCGTCGGACCTGCAAAAGACCTTCGCGCGGTTCGAGAACACCGCCGACGGGGCGGGCAGCGCCCGCGCCTGGGAAATGGCGCTGGAGAATGGCACCTATCTGGTCAAGGTTTCGATCGGTGACACGGGCGGCGCGTTCGAAAGCACCTATGCCCTGAACATCGAGGGGCAGGCGGCGATGCCCAACTGGACCCCGGGCACGTCGAATGGCGGCACATACCAGTCCAACATCATCACCAAGGCCGTGACGGTGACGGATGGCCGCCTGACGCTGGATTCCATCGGCGGCATCAACACCGAGATCCAGTGGCTGGAGGTTGAACGGATCGAGGATCTGACCCCGACCGACGACCGTCCCGCCGATGCCGACTATTCCTATTTCATCGCCCCCATCGCGGATTCGCTGGAGGGCGGCGAGGTGTCCATCGCGCTTGGCCCGAACGGCGAACTGCCCACCGGCGTCGATCCCACCTCCGTCTTCGCCGTGGGCGTCGCGCTTCAGGGCGAGGGCTATCGCGGCCCGAACATCGCCTATACCGACGGCGTGAAGCTGGTCGAGACGCTGACCGGGATCGAGGTTCCGGTGGCGATCCAGATCTCGGGCGGGGCGGACACGCTGAACGTGCGGCCCATCGACCCGCTGAAGCCCTTCACCTCCTACACGCTGAAGATCGAGAACGTGCTGGACCTCGGCAACCTTGCCGACGAATCCGCACCGCTGCGCCAGATGCAGGACCTGACCACTAGCTTCGTGACCGGCGAAATGCCGGAGCTGCAACCGAAGGAAGTCGCCTTCAACACCAGCACCCAGCTGAACGGTTTCGCCGATGGCGCGGGCGGCTTCACCACGGTCGAATTCGGCCCCGACGGCAAGCTGTATGTCGCGACCATCACCGGGGAAATCCACCGCTGGATCGTCAACGCGGATGGCAGCATCGACAAATCCAGCAAGGAATCCCTGATCCTCGACCATTTCGCCGCCCCCGAGGGCGAGCGCCGGGGCATCGTCGGCTTCACCTTCGATCCCGAAGACCCCAGCACCATCTGGATCACCGACAACGCCCCCATCCCGCGCGAGGCCAAGGCCTTCGACACGCCCGAATTCTCGGGCCGGGTGTCCAAGATCACGCTGGGCGAGGCGCAGTCCTTCTCCACCGCCACGATTGAAACCTATCTGACCGGGCTGCCGCGTTCGGGGGGCGACCACGTCACCAACAGCCTCGAATTCCGCGCCAACCCCGATGCGGGCCAGCCGGGCGAGCCGAACCACCTGCTCTATCTCTCGCAAGGGTCGAACACGGCGACGGGGGGGATCGACACCGCATGGGGCGGCCGCCCCGAACGCCTGCTGAACGCCACCGTGCTGGAGATCGACCACACGCGCGACGCCCCCGATGGCGGATTCAGCGTGCAGACCGAACCCAGCGACCCCGAAGACCCGACCTTCCGCGCGAACGAGGACGGGTTCAACGACGACGGCACCTATCCGGGCTTCTACAACCCCTATGCCCCGGATGCGGTGGCCAAGATCTTCGCGACCGGCATCCGCAACGCCTATGATCTGGTGTGGCATTCCAACGGCAACCTCTATCTGCCCACCAACGGCAGCGGCGCCCTGGGCAACACGCCCAGCGATCCGAACCAGCCGGGGCTGGACACCGAGGTCACCGGCGCGCCCCTGCAGCCCGATTACCTGTTCAACGTGAAGGAGGGCAAATATTACGGCCATCCCAACACTTTGCGCGGCGAGTACATCCTGAACGGCGGCAACCCCACCGGCGGTCTGGACCCGAACGAGGTCGCACCCGTCACCGAGGGCAGCGTCTCCTATGACGGCTATGTGCCGGGCGTGCTGCCGGATGCGAATTACGATCTGGGCGGGACCTACAGCCTCGGCGACAGCCGTTCGCCGAACGGGGCCATCGAATACAAGGGCAACGCCTTCGGTGCCACGCTGAAGGGGGCGCTGATCTTCGCCCAATTCTCGCGCGGGGATAACCTGCGGATGATCCAGCTGGACGCCGCGGGCAAGATCATCGGCGACGACGTGCTGCGCCGCCCGAACGGCGAGGTCATCAACAACTATATCGATCCGCTGGACATCATCGAAAACCCGATCACCGGCCAGCTTTACCTGATGACGCTGAACCGTTCGACCGGGGCCAGCCAGATCGTGCTGCTGACCCCCGTGCCCGGCAACGTGATCGTGGACAACACGGCGGACGAGGGCGGCGATCTGGCACTGGTCGCGGTGGATCTGTCCAACCCGGCGGCGGCGGTGTTTCAGGTGGACGGTCTGGATGCCGACATCACCGCGCTGCGCGTGGCCTTCAACGGCCAGCCCGAGATCACGGTGACGGTGGACGCGCAGAAACGCTTCACCGCCAACCTTGCCGCGCTGCCGGCGGGGGCCACGACCGCCGTTCTGACGGTGATCGACGATGCGCAGAACACGGCGTCGAAAAGCCTCAGCTTCAATCTGGGCGCACCGCCGGAATTCCAGACGCTGGTGACAATCCAGGCCGAGGATCGCACCCCCGGCGATGGCACTTCGGTCACGATCCCCACCACCGGCGGGCAGATCGTGATCCGCGATGCGTCGAACCCCGAACCCACGACCCAGCCCGGCATGACGAACGGGCTGTGGAACGGCGCCTATGGCACCGATGGCAACACCAACAGCAATGACGGCATCCCCGGCGGCTATGCCGATTTCGGATCGACCAACAACGACTTCCTGACCTTCACCTTCGACGCCGAGGATGCGGGTTCGGCCCTGCTGCGCTTCCGCTATTCCAACGGGTCCGGCAACCGGCCGCTGTCGGTCGAGGTGAACGGCACCGTCATCGGAACGCAGGCCTTCGCATCCACCGGCAGCTTCGGCACATGGGCGGTGATCGAGGTTCCGGCGAACCTGATCGCCGGGGTCAACAAGGTCACGCTCCGGTCCACCGCCAATACCGGGCCGAACATCGACCAGTTGGAAGTGCTGGTTCCGAACGCCCCCACCGAGGAGCCGGAGGAGCCGCAGGCCCCCAATGACGGCACGGAAACGGTGAATGGTGTGACCTTCACCAAATACGAAGCCGAAAACGCCGCCAGCACCGGCGCACCTGCCACCGGCAGCGGGCGCAACCAGTCGGGCACGGGCTTCATCGACTTCCTTGGCCCCGACACCGAAACCCTGACATGGACCGTATCGGTCGCCGAACCCGGGGATTACAGCATCGACGTGATCTATGCGCTGGCCACGTCCAAGGCCCCGCGCCCGATGGGTCTGGCGGTCAATGGCGCGTCGGTCGGCACGCTGGCCTTCGCGGGCAATTCCAACGCGAACGAATCCGTCTGGGGGCCGCAGCCCGCCGTGGTGACGCTGCCCGCCGGGACCAGCACGATCACCATCACCGCACCGGGCGGCGTCGCACCGAACGTGGATTACCTGCGCGTCTCGCAAGAGCCGATCAACGCGGCGGGCGATCCCGCCGCGATCGACGGGTCGGGCCGGATCGAGCTGGAGACGACCGACGGCAGCGCCGATGTCGTCGGCCCGACCATGTCCGACTTCTTCTTCACCGTGGCCGAGGACGGCCTTTACAAGCTGGACACGGCGGCAAATGCGGGCGCACCGAACGGTGGCACGCTGGGCTGGTATCTGAACGGGGTGCAGGTCGGATCGACGGGCTTCCCGACGGCTGGCGAAACCTCGGTCTTCACCGAGCTTAAGGCGGGAACGGAATATCAACTTCGGCTGATCTCCTCCGCCCCCGGTGCGAATGCGCTGGACTACCTCGACATCGCGCAACAGGCGGGCGACGGCGGCAAGCTGTCGATCCAGAGCCTCGATCCCGCCTTCTTCGATGACCGGCTGCATTTCTCGTGGCTGGAAAACGCGGTGATGCCCGGTCAGGCCAACCGCGACATGAAGGACGAAGGCACCGTCCGCATCTCCAACTCCGGCACCGAGCCTTTGGCGATCCTGTCGGCCACGCTGGACGGCCCGTTCAAACTGGCCAATCCCGGCGCGCTTCAGGGGCTGACCCTTGCCCCCGGCGCATCGCTGGATGTGGAGGTGCTGTTCGACCGCACGAAATACACGCCCCCCACCAGCAACATCGACGCCACGTCCACCGTCTTCAACGGCAAGCTGAAGCTCGTCACCAACGGCGCCGAACCCTTTGCCGAGGTGAACCTGTCCGGCTTCTGGCAGTCGAAATGGGAAAGCGGGATGGAGCCGAACCTGAACGAGGTCTGGCAGATCTTCGGCTTCGGCAACCGGATCGAGGGGCTGTCCCTGCGCGGCGGGGGCGAGAATTCGACCATGTCCACCAAGGACGTCTTCGCCCAGACGGACGAGACCGAGGTGTTGTCGCCCTATTGGAAGATCGCGGACGGCTATACCTCGGCCAAGATCACGCAGATCGCGGCCTTGCACGGGCCGGGCGGCGCTCAGCTTGGCATCCACAACCCCGGCAACAAGAACAGCCACACCGTGTTCTCGACCCATCAGGGAACGGACAACCAGCGGCTGCTGCCGAACGGGTCCACCGACACGAACTTCGCCACCAAGACCTTCACCCGCGCCGACATCCCGGATGGATGGCAAGGGACCGAACTGTTCGGCATTCGCGTGGACGGGCTGTCTTCGGACCCGCGCCTGAACCCCCGCGGCGGGGTCGAGGTGCCGGGCGCGCAGCAGGGCCACACGGTCAAGCTGTTCCAGGCGCTGGATGCGGCGGGGAACGTCATCCCCAACGTCTTCCTTGGCGCGATGGATTACACCGGCATCAACTACGACTATAACGACAACCTGTTCGTGATCGAGGGCGTCACCCCCGTCGGCTTCGGCAACTCCATCGCGGTGTCGGGTCTGGACGATGCGGCGGCGGATGCGCGGCTGGTGTTCACCAGCATCGACCAGCCGGTCAGCAACCAGCAGTTCCGCAACGAGGCGACCTTCACCATCACCAATGACGGCATCGGCGCCCTTGCCATCGCCGGGATCGACGTGACGGGCGCGTTCCAGATCGTTGGCACGCCGCCGACCAGCCTTGCCGCGGGGGCCAGCGCGCAGATCACCGTGCGCTTCACCGGCACCCATGCCGGGACCGCCGCCGGGGCCGATCTGCACGAGGGCAGCCTGACCATCCGCTCTGGCGCGTTCGGGCCGCCGCGCGTGATCCAGCTGTCGGGTCTGGCGCAGGAATTCTCGGAGCGCGATTCCGAACCCACCGCCGCCCAGATCGTCGAGGCATTCGGCTATGCCACCGACATCGCGCAGGGCGATCTTGCCAATGGCGGCAAGGTCGAAACCATCGGCGACGAGGTGCTGATGCCCTATCTGGCCAAGCTGGATGCGTCCAAGGCGGTCGAGGTCATCCAGATCGGCGCCTTCCTGACCCAAGGCAACGTCGCGCGGCTGGGCTATCACGCGCTTGGGTCCGCCAATACGACGAACCTGTTCGCCAATGACGACCAGCAGGGCCAGACGGTGCTGCCGGACGGGCTGAAGGCGGGCGCGGGCGACAGCGGATCTGTCGCGCGCGGCAGCATCACGGCGAACACGCCCTTCGGTCTGCACATCACCGTGGACGGGCGGCCCACCTATGCCAGCTGGACCGACCCCAAGGCCAACGATCTGGACCCGAACTTCGGCAACCTCGTGTCGCCCAGCCAAGGCCACCTGATCCGCTTCTTCGAGGCGAAGGGCGCGGACGGCAAGGTGATCCCCGGCACCTATATCGCGCTTCAGGATTATCCGGGCGCGGGCAACTACGACTATAACGACCACATGTTCATCGTGAAGAACGTGAAACCCCACGTCCTGACCGCCGCCGAGGATGCGAATGGCGACCGGATCAACGATGCGCTGCAACTGGACAAGGATGGAGACGGGATCGTCGATTTCTTCGACACGCAGGCCCCCTATGGCGGCACCGCGCCGTCCTTTGCCAATGGCACGCTGACGGTTCAGGCGGTGAACTTCGACGAGGGCGGCGACGGCGTTGCCCATTCCGACACGACGGCGGGACTGGACGGCGGCAACACCACCTTCCGCCCCGGCCGCGCGGTCGAGGTGGTCGGGACCGACATCAGCTATGTCAAACCGGGCGAGTGGCTGGAATACACGGTGAACGTGCCGACCGCGGGGAACTATACAATGTCGGTGAACGCCCGCACTCCGGTCGCCGGGGCGACGGTGGCGGTGTCGCTTGAAAACGGCACCGCGCTGGGCACGGTTTCGCTGGCCGATGGCAACCCCAGCGGGAACGCCTTCACCACCGGCACGCCCTTCGCCGCCAGCGCGCCGATCAGCATTCCGCTCTCGGCGGGTCTGCAGACGATCCGGCTGACGCTGAACGGGCCGCTCGCCTCGAACGGTTACGTCATGGATCTGCGGTCCTTCACGCTGACCGCGCCGGCCGCCCCTGCGGCCATGGCGATGATGGCGCTGGAGGATGTGGGCGCGCCGATCTTCGACGATCTGTTTGCCGCGATGGACCTCGGGGGGCTGCCCGATCCGGTGGACACGCCCGACATTGCGCCCGATCCGCATCCGGACCTGCCCGGATACGATCTGCACCTGTGACCCCATGCCCGGCCAACGCTGGCCGGGCATCCTTTCACCCTGAAGGCCCGCCATGACCCCGGTAAAACGTGTCGCAGACGCCACAGGCATCTTCCGCAACGCCCTTTGGGGCCTGTTCGCGCTGACCGCCGTGCTGAACATCCTGGCGCTGACCGGGCCGATCTACATGCTTCAGGTCTATGACCGGGTGATGGCCTCGGGGTCGGTTCCGACGCTGCTGGTCATCACGGCGCTGATGCTGCTGCTTTATGCGACGAACGGGCTGCTGGACCTTCTGCGGACGCGGGCGCTGACCCGTGCCAGCCTTGGCGTTCATGCGCGGCTGTCGGGGCCGGTGCTGCGCGCGAACCTGCGCCTGCCGCTTGCGATGGGCCAGCGCGCCGCCAATGCAGCGCCGGAACGGGACATGGACGCGGTGCGCCGCTTCCTCGGCTCGCCCGCTCCGGCCTCGATTCTGGATGTGCCGTTCACGCCGCTCTATTTCGGCCTTCTGTTCCTGTTTCACCCGTTGCTTGGCGCGCTGTCGCTGGCGGGGGGCGCGGTGATATTCGTTTTGGTGGTGGTAAACGAGTTTTCATCGCGCCAACCCGCTCGCGACCTTGCTTCGGCCAGCGGGGCACAGGCCCGGATCACCCAAGGCGCAAGACGCAATGCCGAAGTGATCGCGGCGATGGGCATGGGCGGACGCATCGCATCCCGCGCGGCGGAACTTTTGGGTGGGTTCACATCGGCGCAGGGGAAATCTTCGGACCGCAGCGCGCTGTTTTCGACCACGATCAAGACGCTGCGGATGGTGCTGCAATCGGCGATGCTGGGGCTGGGCGCCTATCTGGCGCTGCGCCAGCAGATCTCGCCGGGGATGATGATTGCCTCGTCCATCCTGATGTCACGGGCGCTGTCGCCCATCGAACAGGCGGTCGGGCAATGGCCGGTTCTGGTCGCCGCGCGGCAGGGGGCCGAGCGGTTGGACAAGGTGCTGGCCCAGACGGAAAAGGATGACGGCCTGCCCGGAATGCCCCTGCCCCGCGCCGCCCTGCGGGTGGAAACGCTGGTCGCCGCCGCGCCGGGCGAACAGCGCCCGCTGCTGCAGGGCGTCGACTTTGCGCTGAAGGCCGGGGATGCGCTGGGCATCGTCGGCCCGTCGGGGTCGGGCAAGACCAGCCTGCTGCGGGCGATGGTCGGCGTCTGGCCCGCCCTGCGCGGCGCGGTGCGTTTCGACGGCGGCACGCTGGACCAATGGACCGAAGATGACCGGGGCCGCATCGTCGGATACCTGCCACAGGATGTGGAACTGTTCGACGGCACCGTGGCCGAAAACATCGCCCGTTTCGACGCCGATCCCGACATGACCGCCGTGGTCGAAGCCGCCACGCTGGCCGGGATACACGAGATGGTCGGCGCATTGCCCGGCGGCTACGGCACGCGCATCGGCGAGGGCGGCGCGCGGCTTTCGGCGGGTCAGCGCCAGCGCATCGGCCTTGCCCGCGCGCTGTTCGCCCGCCCCTTCCTGATCGCGCTGGACGAGCCGAACTCGAATCTGGACGCCGAGGGAGAGAAGGCGCTGGCCGAGGCGATCATCCGCATGCGTCAGGCCGGGTCCATCGTCGTCGTCGTGGCGCATCGGACCAACGTGCTGGCCACGGTGAACAAGCTGCTGCGCGTGCAGAACGGCCAGCAGGTCGCGTTCGGCGACCGGGACGAGGTCGCAGCCGCCGCCGTACAGCCCCTCGTCCAGCCCCTGCGCCCCAAGGAGGTGCCCCATGCGGTTTGAGGATATCGAAGCGGGCCTGCGCCGCGGCACCCGGCGGCAGATCCAGGCCGCGCTTCTGGTCGCGCTGGTCGTCGTGGGCGGCCTTGGCGCGGTGGCGACGCAGGCGCAGATCAGCGGCGCCGTCATCGGTATCGGCAAGGTCATCGTCGCGGGCCGCGCCAAGGATGTGCAGCACGCCGAAGGCGGCACCGTCGCCGAGATTCTGGTCGAGGAAGGACAGCGCGTCCATGCGGGCCAGACCTTGTTCCGGCTGGACGGCACCGTGGCCGAGGCGAGCCTGAACATCATCGAATCGGAACTCCAGACGCTTCTGGCGCAAGAGGCACGGCTGATGAGCGAACAGGCGCGGCTGGACGACATCGTCTGGCCGCCCGAGGTCACGAACGCCCCCTCGCCCCGGCTGAAGCTGTTGCTGGAGGGACAATCGGCGCTCTTCGTCAGCCGCCGCGATGCGCGCGAAAGCCGCAAGGGCCAGTATCGCGAACAGATGGGGCAATATGCCGAACAGATCGCCGCGCTGGAGGCGCAAAAGGGCGCTGTGGCGGAAAACCTGACCCTGATCTCGCGCGACCTTTCCACCGCCCAGACCCTGCACGACCGGGGGCTGATCGTGGAATCCGCGCTCAGCGCCCTGCGGCGCGAAAATGCCTCGCTGATGGGCAGCCAATCTTCGGTCGCGGCGGAAATCGCCGAAACCGCGCGCGGCGTCACCGCCGCCGCGCTGGCCATGGCCGAGGTGGACGAGCAGTTCGACGAAGCCGTCCTGACCGAGCTGGACAAGATCCGGCGCGAGATCGCCAAGCTGCGGCAGGAACATATCGGCGCCAAGGATCGCCTGTCCCGGCTGGAGATCCGCGCCCCCTTCGACGGCATGCTGCACGAAATGGCCGTCCACACCGTCGGCGGCGTCATCGGGCCGGGCGAGCGGCTGGTCCGCGTGATCCCCATGGGCGAGCGGCTGCTGGTCGAGGCGCGGATCGCGCCGGTGGATATCGAACAGGTCCATCCCGGCCAGATGACCCGGCTGCGGATGACGGCGCTGAACACCCGCCTGATCCCCGAGCTTCCGGGCCGCGTGATCGACGTGACCGCGGACCTGTCCACCGACCAGATGACGGGGCAGACTTTCTATACCGCGCGAATCGAAATCGAACCCGAAGGGCTGGCCATGATCGACGCTTCGGTCCTGCGCCCCGGCATGCCGGTCGAGGCGTTGGTGGAGACGCGCCGCCGTAACATCGCGGAATATATCATGGAACCGATCACCGAACAGCTTCGACACGCCATGCGGGAAAGCTGAAACAGTCCGACACTTTATGTGACGGCTCCCCCCATTCCATTAAAATACGAATGTTCCTAAATCTTCCATGACAGAAGAAGAGGAGCATGACATGCGCCGGACAGTTCAAAGGACAGTGACCATCGACGGGATCGGCCTTCATTCCGGCCGCCCGGTGCGTATCCATGTCCGCCCTGCCATTCCGGGCAAGGGCATCCTGTTCCGCCGTTCGGACATGGTCCCCGCACGTGATATCGCGGCGCTGTGGCACAATGTCGAACAGACCCCGCTTTGCACCCGTCTGGTCGATCCTTCGGGCGTGTCCATTTCCACCATCGAACACCTGATGGCGGCCTTTGCCGCGCTGGCGGTGACCGACGTGATCGTGGACGTGGACGGGCCAGAGATCCCGATCATGGACGGATCGGCCCTGCCCTTCGTCGAAGCGATCGGCGCTGCCGGGATGCGCCCGCTGCCGGGCCGTCTGCAACATCTGGAGGTCACCCGTCAGGTGCGCGTGGAACGCGGCGACGCTTGGGCCAGCCTGTCGCCCTCGCACGATTTCACCATGACGTTCGAGATCGACTTCCCCGATGCCGCCATTGGCAAGCAAAGCCGCTTTTCCCGCGTTGACAGCCGCAGCTTCATCGACGAGCTTTCCGACAGCCGCACCTTCTGCCGCATGGCGGATGTGGAACTGATGCGCTCGCGCGGTCTGGCTCTGGGCGGCACGATGACCAACGCGGTGGTTGTCGAAGGCGACGCCGTCCTGTCGCCGGGCGGTCTGCGCCACGATGACGAACCCGTGCGCCACAAGATGCTGGACGCGGTGGGCGATCTGGCGCTGGCAGGCTATCCGCTGATCGCCCATTACCACGGGCACAAGGCCGGCCACAGCCTGACGAACGAGCTGCTTCGCAAGCTGTTCGTCACGCCGGGCGCCTACCGTCTGGTCGAGGAAGCGGCCCCGATCGCGGCTTAAGGCAGGGGGATGAACTCCGCCGTATCGCCGGGCGGCAGACGGAAACGCCCATGGGTGAAATCGCCCTGCCGCCACGCCTCCTTCGCCGCCTCGATCCGTTCCTCGCTTGAGGCGACGAAGTTCCACGAGATGTAGCGCGGCCCGTTCAGCGTCTCGCCCCCCAGAACCATCAGCCGCGCGCCCAGCGGGCCAGCGGTCAGGCTGATCCGGTCGCCGGGACGGAAGACCATCATGCGCCCCGCCTCGAACACCTGCCCCGCGACGATGACCGATCCTTCGGTGACATAAACGCCGCGATCCTCGTGATTGTCGGGCAAGGGCAGCTTCGCACCCGCGGCCAGAACGGCATCGGCATAGAAGGTCTCGGTGAAGGTCTTCACCGGCGCGGTCTCCCCCCAGGCCGAGCCGAGGATCAGCCGCACCTGCTTGCCCCCCTCGTCGATGAAGGGCAGCGCCTCCTGCCCGTGATGTTCGAAACTCGCGCCGGTATCTTCGGCATGTTCGGGCAGCGCGACCCATGTTTGGATGCCGAACAGCGATCCCGGCTTGGTGCGCATTTCTTCCGATGTGCGTTCGGAATGGGTCACGCCCTCTCCCGCGATCATCCAGTTCACCTCGCCGGGATAGACCATCTGGTCGGCCCCGGTGCTGTCGCGGTGGTGGAACTCGCCCTTGTAAAGATAGGTGACGGTGGCGAGGCCGATATGCGGATGGGGCCGCACGTCGATCCCGCCGCCGGTCAGGAACTCGGCCGGGCCCATCTGGTCGAAGAAGATGAACGGCCCGACCATCTGGCGTTTGGGCGCGGGCAAGGCGCGCCGCACCTCGAACCCGCCCAGATCGCGGGCGCGGGGGATGATCAGCGTCTCGATACTGTCGAGGCTTTCGGGGCATTCGGGGGTCTGGGTGGGATTCCAGCTCATGTCTCAGGCTCCTTGCCAGCTTTCGGTCGGCATGTCGAAGATCAGGATCGCGCCGTCGGTCTGCCAATGCAATTCCGGCGGCGCTTCGGTCAGTTGCAGCCCGTCGCCCGCGACCAGCCGCTCGCCCTCCATCCGCGCGAAACCTTCGACGATCTGGACGAAGACCGCGCGACCCTCGGGCACCTCGATCCGCGTGCGCGCGCCGTCCTTGGGCCGCAGCAGCGTGATCCGCGTGTCGGACCCCAGAACCAGCGGGCCATCGCGCGAGGCAAGCAACCCCTCGGTCAACGGTGCCGATTGATAGGACGGCGCCCCGCCCGCCGCATCCGGGATCAGCCAGATTTGCAGCACATGCGCCGGGTCGGTGTCCGAGGCGTTGACCTCGGAATGCGTGACGCCGGACCCTGCGCGCATCAGCTGCATCTCTCCCGGCGCGATCTCGGCCACGTTGCCAAGGCTGTCCTCGTGGCGGATGCGGCCCGACAGAACGACCGTCAGGATGTCCATGTCGGCATGATCGTGGGGCGCGAAGCCGGACCCCGGCACGATGGTATCCTCGTTCAGCACGCGCAGGCGGGCGAAACCCATGCGGGTCGGGTCCTTGAACTCGCCGAAGGAAAAGCTGTGAAAGGCATCGGCCCAGCCTTTGCGGGTGCGGCCCCGGCTCATGTTCTCGTGGATCAGGATCATCGGATCAGTCCTTGAAGAAGCCCTGAAGGGCGGTGATTTCGGACGGGCGGATCTCGTGCCCGCCCTCATGCAAGTGCAGGGTGACTTCAGCCTGTTGGTTTTCGTAGTAGCCCGCCAGCCCCTCGGTCATCGGCAGCGGACAGATCGGATCGCGCCGCCCGCCGGTGATCAGCACCGGCAGACCGCCGAAAGCGGCGGGCGGCGGCGCGAAAGGGATCAGCGGATGCAGAAGCGCCACGCGGGCGAACAGGTCCGGTGCCTTGAAGCTCATCGCCGCAAGGATGTTCGCGCCGTTGGAATACCCGAAGGCATAGGCCGGACCCGCATGGCCGCGCACGAAGCGGGTCATCGCATCCGTGCGCGCCCACAGATCGTCCATGTCATAGACGCCCTCGGCGGTGCGGCGGAAGAAGCGGTTCGCGCCATGTTCCGACACCTCGCCCCGTGGCGCGACCAGACCCGCGCCCGGCCACAATTCGCGGACGAGGCCCGCGAACTGATGCTCGTCGCCGCCCGTGCCATGAAAGGCGAAGATGGTCGGCGTGCCCTTGGTGACGATGGCGTGCATGTCAGTCCTCGATCGGTTGCAGATGTTGCTCCAGCCTTGCGCGCAGCGGCTCGTGCTGGGTGGGGAGTTTCAGCCCCTCGCCCAGATGGGCAAAGGATTCGTCGCGGTCGAACCCCGGCTCGGCAGTCGCCACCTCGAACAACACGCCGCCGGGGGTGCGGAAATAGATCGCCCAGAAATAGTCCCGGTCGATCGGCGGCGTGACCTGCCAGCCGGTGTCCAGAAGCGCACGGCGCACTTCGTCCTGCGAGGCGCGGTCGGGGGTGGAGAAGGCGATGTGATGGACCGAGCCGCCGCCCTGACGCGCGGATTCGGTGCCGGGCAGCGTTTCTATGTCGATGACGTCGGCCCCGTTGCCATTCGGCACGCGCCAGCGGGTCAGGTTCCCCTCGGTCGCTTCCTGCTCATACCCCATGAAACGCAGCAATTCGCCCGTGGCCCCGCCGTCACGCAGCCGCAGGCTTGCCCCGCGAAAGCCGCGCACCGCGTGGTCGGCATCGACCGTCCCGGTCCAGCCTTCGCGCGCGTCGTCCGTCTCCACCAGCGCGAACTGGTCGCCATCCGGCCCAGCGAAGCGCAGGCGCGTCTCGCCGAAGCTGGTCGCTTCCTCGCCAACCAGACGGTCCTTCCAGAACCCAAGGCTGCCTCGCGGGATCGCAAAGACCGTCTCGCCCACCTCGCCGGTGCCATGGCGGCCCTTGGCGATATGCGGAAAGGGGAAATAGGTCATCACGCTGCCCGGCGTGCCAGCGGCATCGCCATAGTAGAGGTGATAGACGTCGGGCGCGTCGAAGTTGACCGTCTTCTTCACGCGCCGCAGCCCCAGCGCCTTGGTGAAGAAATCGCTGTTGACCTGCGGATCGGAGGCAAGCGAGGTGACGTGGTGAAGGCCATTGATCGGAAGCATGGTGAACTCCTGTTCTGTTGCGCCCAAGATGACCGCTTTCGCGCCTGTCTTTAACGGCTATAATTCGCCATTCACTATTCCACCTCCAGCAATAATAAGGGTGATGCGGCCGTTCCTTGCCGCCGCAGGCGAGGGGCATCCCGGACGCCGGCGATGACCCCGCCCTCGGTGCCGGGCTGGCAGGCGCGGGGTTGTAGGGGCGCGGGATTCGGGGTCAGATGCCCCCAGCCGCAAAAGGGGTGGATCATGGCACGGCCAAGGAAATACGTCATCGTCCCCGAGGACAACGTCTTCAACGACCGGATGGAGACCACGAGTTTCAACCTCTTCCACCGGATGCACCAGAAGCTGTTCGGCAAGGGTGGTCTTCGCGCCGCCAGCGTTCCGGGCGGGGCCGAGGATGGGCACGAGCCGCCCGTCCGCCCGCGCCTTCGCCTCTTGGACACCGATGCGGGCCGCATCCGCCTGATCGATTCCATCGGCCAGAACGAGGCGTCGCTGGTCAGCATGACACCGGATCAGGCTTTCGCGCTGCAACGCACCTATCCGGGGCTGCGGGTGCGTCCCGAACTGGTGCTGCGGTTCCTGAAGCTGCGGCGGACGGATGTGATCCGCCGGCATGCAAAACCCTCGGCCTTCCGGTCGAAGAAGACTTTGGTGCTGACCTGCGTCGATGCGGAAACGGGCAAACCGGTGGCCGGGGCATCCGTCGCCATCGTGCTGGACGCGCGGCGGGGATTCGGCATCGCCGATGCGGTGACGGATGCAAAGGGGCGGTATGAAACCGCCCTTCCGGCCGGACAGGATGTGATCGACGCGATCATCTGCTCACCCTTGGCCGGATACTGGCCGGGCGGGATCGAGGATACGAAAGTGTCCGAGACGGAAACGGAAGTGACCCTGAAGCTGACCCCCCTTGCGGAACGGTTCGAGGACAGCCTTGCCCGGATGATGGCCGCGCCGGAGAAGGGCGACGGCAAGGGCGTGAAGGTCGCCATCGTCGATACCGGAGTGGACCGGGCCGAGGGGTTGAATATCACGCTCGGCCTCAACACCACGGGGACGGAGCCTGCGGACGAATGGTTCGACAACGGCACCGGCCACGGCACCCATGTCGCCGGGATCGTCGCCCGCGTCGCGCCCGAGGTCGATCTGCACGCCTACCGCGTGTTCGAGGCGGGCGGTGGCGGCGCCAGCGAATTTGCCATCGCGCGCGCGATCCGGCAGGCGGTGGACGATGGCTGCGACATCATCAACCTCAGCCTCGGGCAGGCGTCCGAGCCGATCTCGATCACGCGCGAGGTGCGGCGGGCGCGGGCGATGGGCGTCGTCTGCGTCGCGGCCACGGGGAACGACTATATGTCGCCCGTGTCCTATCCGGCGAAATCGGGGGTGGTTCTGGCGGTATCCGCCGGGGGCGCGATGGATGCCTGGCCCGAGGGCGCGACCACCGGGCGCAATGTGGCGGACAAGCCGAAGCCGAAGAACGACCGCTTCTTCGCCAATTTCAGCAATATCGGGCCGGAGGTGGACTTCATCGGGCCGGGGGTGGGCATTATATCCTGGGTGAACGAGGCCGCGCGTGGGGTGATGGATGGCACATCCATGGCCTGTCCGGCGGCGGCGGGCATGATTGCAAGGATTTTGTCGCGAAATCCTGATATCCTGTCGGCAGAGCGGAACCAGCAGCGATCCGACGATATCGTAAGGCTGGCGAATGAACATGCGGAACCCATCGGCTTCGGCAAGGATTACGAAGGCGGCGGGCTGATCGATCTGGGGTCCTGACGATGAAGGCGCAACGCAAGAACTACGTGCTCGTCTATGCCGACGATCACGACCCGGCACCTGAGGAAACGGCGGAGCTTCTGGCGACGCTGCGCCCGCTGTCGGCCGAAGAAGTGCTTCCCGGCACCGTCCGTGTGACCGCCACGCGGCGCGAGGTGGAGGCGTGCCTTGGCGGCATGGCGCATTGGCAGCTTTCGTCCGAAAAGGTGCTGACCCTGAACCCACCGAAGGCGCAGTTCCGCAGATGATCCGCAGCTTTGGCCCCCTGACGGATGCGGACGACCTCCGCGTCACCGAATCCCTGCGCCCGCTGGACAGCTATGACGGGCGCGGCGGATATGACCCCGCCTTCATTCCGGGCGATCCGCTGCCTTTGCCGGGTGCCGGGGCATGGGCGGACGATCTGGTCCCGGTCGAAGGCGGCGGGACCGAGATCAGATACACCCACTTCTCGGTCCTGATGTCGGCCTCGCGCGCGCTGCCCTTGTTCAGCGCCTGCAACATCGACGGCAAGCTGTCGGACCGCGACGTGCCGCGCACCGACACATGGCGGCGCGATCCGCGCATCGACAACCGGTTCCAGAACCTGCGCGAAGGCTATGGCGACGAACGTCGGGGGCTGTTCAGCCGCGGCCACATGACCCGGCGCGAAGACCCGAACTGGGGCGACCGCGAAACCGCGAAACAGGCCGATGCCGACACCTTCCACATCACCAACGTCGCGCCGCAGCGGCAGGGATTCAACGGCGGCATCTGGCTGGACCTTGAAAATTACGTTCTGGACAATGCCGACCGCGCGAACCTGAAGGTCAC
The DNA here is from genome assembly GCF_004959935.1 of Falsirhodobacter xinxiangensis. Lineage (GTDB taxonomy): Bacteria > Pseudomonadota > Alphaproteobacteria > Rhodobacterales > Rhodobacteraceae > Falsirhodobacter > Falsirhodobacter xinxiangensis. The sequence goes on from NZ_SMYN01000012.1 coordinate 39,920, forward strand.
GGTCATCACCGGCCCGGTGCTGGCCGAGGACGATCCCGTCTACTACAACCGCAAGATCCCCACCGCCTTCTGGAAGGTGCTGGCCTTCATCCATGCCGAAACCGGGCAGCTGACCACCATCGGCTATCGGCGCAGCCAGATGGACCACCTGCCGCGCCCCTCCGCCCGTTTCGTCTTCGGCGATTTCGAAGATACGCAGGTCTCCGTCGCCTCCATCGCGCAGGAGACGGGGCTGGACCTTGCAGCCTTTGCCGAACATGACGTCATGGCCGGGGGCGAGGCGTTCCAAATCCGCGTTCGCAGCGTCTCGGACTTCTATCTCAGCCGCTGAGGCTGCGGCGGGCCAGCGCCGCGATCATGTCGGTGCGGGTGACGATGCCGATGATGCGGCCCCGGTCCAGCACCGGCACCGCGTCGCAATGCCCCTCGGCCATCATCGGAAGCAGCGCCGCGACGGGGGTGGTCCGCAGGGCGCGCGGCATCGCCGTCCCCATGATGTCGCCCGCCCGCACCGGATGCTCGCGCCGCCCGGTCAGCCGCGCCATCGCCGCACCGAAGCCGCGATCCAGCCGCAGCGCATCCTCGCGCGCACGGCGGATCAGGTGGATCTGAAAGATCACGCCAAGGAACTTGTCGCCCTGCTGCACCACCGGGATCGAGGTGAAGCCGTGGCGGCGGAACAGCTCCGCCACCTCGCCGATGGGCGTGTCAGGATCGACGGTGACCAGATCGCGGGACATGATATCGCCCGCCGTCATGGCGCCGGAGTGGTGGCTGGCGACCTGCATCTCTGCCGCGCCGATCAGCCGCGCAAGATCCGCCGCGCCAAGGTTCAGCGACTGGCGATAGCTCTGGAGGATCGCGTTCAACTCCCCCTCGCTCAGACCGACGCGGGCGGTGGGGGGCGGCTCGGTCACTTCCATCTGGCGCAGGGGATAGTGACGGCCAGTGGCCCGCGCCCATGCAAGCCCCGCCAGCACCAGCGCCGCGCTGCCCGCCGCGACCGGAGTCAGCACGAAACGAAAGCCGATCTCATGGATCAGGTCCGGCGCCAGCGCCGCCGTCATCGCCACTGCCCCGCCCGGCGGGTGCAGTGCGCGAAAGGCCAGCATCGCCGCAATGGCCAGCGACACGGCCAAGGCCACGCGAAGCGCCGTATCGTCGATCAGGAAACAGGCCGCGACGCCGACCAAGGCAGCGACGGTATTGCCCACCACCACCGACCAGGGCTGCGCCAACGGGCTGTTCGGCGCGGCAAAGACCAGCACCGCCGAAGCCCCGAACGGCGCGATCAGGAACAGCCCCGTCCGCAGGTCCGGCGCCCCGGCGAAAGCCAGCGCCAGCAAGGCAAAGCCGAACAATGCCCCCGCCCCCGCGCGCAGCACGTCGCGCAGGTTTTGCCGCGCGATGGATGGCCCGAAGCCGCGTGGAAACTGCATCCTCATGCCGAAGGTGTCGCGCTGCGGCTCGGGAATTGCAAGCCTAGCGGATGCGCCCCGGCGGCTGGCCGGTCACGCGTTTGAACGCCCGGCTGAACGCGGCTTGCGAGCCATAGCCAAGCCGATGCGCCGCCTCCTCGATCCCCATGCCGTCGCGGGCGATCCATTGCCCCGCCAACCGCATCCGCAGATCGGAGACATAGCGCAGCGGCGTCACCCCGGTCACGGCAAGGAATCGTTCGGCGAAGACGGTGCGCGATGCGCCCATTTCCGCCGCCATGCTGGCCACCGTCCAGTTCCGGCCGGGATCGCGATGGACCGAAAGCAGGACGCGGCCAAGGCGCGGATCGCGCAATGCCTCCACCCAGCCCGACGCGCTGCCGCAGCCATATTCGACCCAGCCCCGCACGATCGAGGCCGCAACCACATCCGCCAGCCGCGACAGGATGCCGGCGAACCCCGCACGCTCGGTCCGCGCCTCCCGCTCCATCGCCTCGAGGATCGGGACGATTTCCGGCTGACGTTCGGCCAGAAGGCCAAGCTGCATGACCCGCGGCATCATCCCGACCAAAGGATGCATCGCGCCAAGGTCGAAATCCATGCAGCCGCTGAAGATGATCGTGTCCTTGGTGCGGCAGGTCCCTTCGGGGCAACTGGACACCGAATCGACCGCCGCACAGATCGGGGCGGCGGCGAAGTCGTGCAGATCGCGGATAGAGGCGCCATCCTCGGACACCAGCGCATGTGCCTCGCCACGCGGCAGGAAGACGGCATCGCCGCAGCCGACCACCCGCGTTTCGGTCCCCATTCGCAGCACGGCGCGGCCCTGCGCCACGAAATGCAGTTGCGCCTTCCCCTCGACCCCGCCAAAGCCGATCCCGAACGGGGCGGCAAGGCGCAGGCGGCGATAGGCGACGCCGTAAAGGCGCATCCCCATGAGCAGCTCGCTCATCATGTCATGGCGGGGGATGGGCGGCAGGTGATCCAGCATTCCGGACGTCCGATCAAAAATGGCGGCGATCCTATCATAGCACGTCCGCCGATCCGCGGCTAGGTTCGTCTTCCTCCCCGCTTCGAAAGGACAACCGATGCAAGGACACATCCCGCATCCCGTGGGCGACGCGCCCGACACCGCCCGCTGGCCCGCCGTCTATGCCCTGTTCGTCGGCGTCTTCGGTCTGATCGCCGCCGAATTCCTGCCCATGAGCCTTCTGACCCCGATGGCCGTCGATCTTGGCGTCAGCGAAGGCATGGCCGGGCAGGCCGTGACCGCAACCGCCCTGATCGCCCTGCTGACGGGCCTGTTCCTTGCGGTGCTGACGCGCGGCATCGACCGCCGCAAAGTGCTCTTGGGCTTTTCGGTGCTGCTGATCGCGTCGAACATTCTCGTGGCGCTGGCGCCGAACCTTCCGGTGCTGCTGTTCGGGCGCATCCTTCTGGGCGTCGCCATCGGCGGGTTCTGGACGATGTCCGCCGCCGTCGCGATGCGGCTGGTGCCGCCCGCCGATGTGCCCAAGGCGCTGTCGCTGATCTTTGCGGGCGTTTCGCTTGCCACCGTGGTTGCAGCCCCCTTGGGCAGCTGGCTGGGCGCGGCGATCGGCTGGCGCGAGGTTTTCCTGTGGAGCGCGGGCTTCGGCGCGCTTGGCCTGATTGCGCAGTGGTTGACCCTACCGTCGATGGCGGCCACGGGCAGCGCGGGCCTTGGCACGCTGCTGGCCGTCCTCCTGCGCCCCGGCGTGTGGCAGGGGATCGCCTGTGTCGCGCTGGTCTTCATGGGGCATTTCGCGCTGTTCACCTTTATCCGGCCCTTCCTTGAACTGGCGCTGGCTGCGGATGTCGGCTGGATCACCGTGTTCCTTCTGGGCTTCGGGATCGCGAACTTCATCGGCACGTTGCTGGCCGGGCCGCTGATCCGCCGCAGCCTTGGCTTCACGCTGGCGGCGATGCCGCTTCTGGCCGGGGCAAGCGCGCTGGCGCTGTCGGGCCTGACGGGCGCATCCGTGCTGGCGCTGGTGCTGGTCTCGCTTTGGGGCATGGCCTTTGGCGGGGTTCCGGTCGCCTGGACGACTTGGAACACCCGCATCGCCCCGGACGAGGCCGAAAGCGCGGGCGGGCTGATCGTCGCGGCGATCCAGTTCGCCATCGCGGCAGGCGCGGGCACGGGCGGGCTGATCTTCGACACCGCAGGAGCCACCGGCGTCTATACCTATGGCGGTGCGGTTCTGGTGGTTGCCAGCGGCCTGATCGCACTGGGCGTGCGCAGCCCCGCCAGCGCGCGGGCCTAGCGCACCAGTCTGGGGATCGCGCGGATATAGACAAGCTGGGCCAGCAACTCGACCAGCGTCTGCGCCACGATCACGGCGGGGAGGATCGCCCCGCCACCCGGCACCGCCAAGGCCAGCGGCAGGATCACCAATGAATTCCGCGTCCCGGCCGAGAAGGCCACCGCGCGGGCAGCCCCCGCCTGCAGGCCGAAGCGTCGCGCCACGGCCCAGCCGACCACCGGCGCCAGAATCGCAAAGGCGACATAGACCGGCAGGGCCGCAAGAACCGGTCCTGCCGCGCCGGCCAGCGCCGGGATCGTTGCGGAAACGACGATGAACAGCACCAGCGCCGTCGCGGGAACAGGCATGGCGCCAAGGCCGTCGTTCAGCCTTCGCCCGCCGAACGCACGCACCCCCGTCGCCAGCATCAGCGGCACCGCGATCAGCCACAGGAATGCGTCCAGAAACGGGCCGAAGGCAAAGACGCCCTCTCCGGGCCTGAATGCAAGCCAGACGGCAAGCAGGACCATTTGCGCCAGAAGCAGGATCGGCGTCGCGGACAGCAGCAATCGCGCATCGCCCCGCCCCAAATGCGTGAAGGTGATGACGTAATCGATGCACGGGCAAAGGAGCACCATCACGATCCCCAATCGCAGCAGCCCATCGTCCGGCACCCACGCCACCAAAACAAAGACCAGAACCGGAACGAGGACGAAATTCGCGATCAGCAACGCCAACAAAAAACGTCCCTGCCGAAATCCCGCATGGATATTGGCCAACGGAACCTGAAGGAAGGTGACGAACAGCATGAAGCCCAATGCCGGTTCCAGCCAACGCAAATCCGCCAACCCCGGAACCACGAAGGCGATCACAATCGACGCGAGGTAAATCCAGATCTGTCGGTTTTCCAGCGTCTCGCGCATTAACAAACTTCCTTTCATCGAATTGCCGAAAACGCATATTCGGCACACCTTTATGCGCGGATCAAATTAACCGATGCTCGGGCAGTCATATTGTCTTACCGCTTTGCAAGGGAAATGACCAATTCGCAAAGCACGACCCACCATTTCGCTAAGAATCGCCCAGCACGCAACCCCTGCTTGCATTCGCCGAAGCCGGCCCTAGTTTCCCGCCGTTAACCTCTATGCTGGATCTTCCCGATGACATGTGTGCTCCACTACCGACTCGACGGCGTGCCGGGGCTGATCCGGGGAAGCGAGCATTCGGTCATGCAGGATTTCATCACGATGCTGGCGTCACTTCTGCCGTTGGTCCATCCGCATCGTGCCCTGTCGCAGCCCTTCGACCGCCGTCAGCAGCGCGAGATTTTCCGGGCCGCCGACGGGCTGGTGTCGATCTGGTTCAGCGTCGAGAGTGCGCGCCTTCACTGACCTGCCGGCCCCGGGGTGATCCCGACCGATTTCAGCGCGGCAAGCACTGCAATCCGAGCATTCTCCGGATCGCCATATCCATCCAACACGGCATAGCAGGCGCGGGCCGCTGCAAAGAATTCCGGCGTTTCTGCCGATTTCCAATAATGGCTGAAATATGTCACCGCAGCAGCAGTATCCTGAAGCACCGTTACCCGCCCGGTTTCCAGGCTTACAAAAATAATCTCTTGATTCCACACACGCTGCACGATCAACCTACTGGCAATTGAATTGAAACGCCGGGTTACGCCCGAAGTTGGAACGAAGCGGCTTTGAATGTTATCTCCCTTTACGGTCGGGATGCCATTGGAACCAGGGTGCCTGTGATGATTTTCCTGCTGCGATACCAGATGGACGACGTCACGGATGTGATTATCGGACCCTATCACGCAATCCTTCAGGATCTGTTCAAACTAATTCAGGACCGTCTGCCCGCAAACCATCCCTATCGTCATTTTGCGCTGCCCTTCACCGAAGATCAGCAGAACGACATTTTCGAGGTCGCCGCCCGCCGTATGCGTATCCGCTTCGACGTGATTCCCCTAGCATGATTGAGCCGCCTCAGGGCGCGAAATACCCCGGAAAACGGCGCTGAAGGCTGTCGACATGGCTCATCACCGGGTTCAGGTGGCGGCGCATGGCATCCGTGGCACCATCCCCATCCCGAAGCGCGATTCCACGGACGATCCGGTCATGCGCGTCCAGAATCGCGTCATCCCCCTCGAACGGGTGCAGATGCTCCATACGTTCCATCACGGCGGATCGGCGATGCAGGATGGCGCGCAGCCCTTCCTTGCCCACCGCCCCGAACAGCGTGGCGTGGAACATGTCGCCAAAGGCGCGAAAGGCATCCTGCGCCCCGGCCGTCGCGGCCCCGTCCTGCATCGCGATGGCAGAACGGGCGCGGGCGATCACCTCCTGCCGGCATTCGCCCGCCAGTTCGCGCGTCACCTCGGTTTCGACAGCAAGGCGCAGGAAATGCGCCTCATGCACCTGCGCCAGCCCGATATGGGTCACGACCGTGCGCGATTGCGGCTGGATGCGGACCAGCCCTTCTTGCTGAAGCAGGATCAATGCCTCGCGCACCGGGGTGGGGCTGGTTCCATGCTCCTCGGCCAGCGCCTTGGGGTGGAGCACCGCGCCGGGGGACAGGTTCAGATCGATGATGCGTCGACGCAGCGTCGCATGTATCCCTTGGGCAAGGGTCTCGAACTCGCCTTCTGCCTGCATATCCGCCCCTCCTGCGCGAAGACTAGGCCGCGGGCGCCGCCTCGGCAATCTGTTCGCGCCGATACTGGTCGCAGATCATCGCGACGAAAGGGGCGCAGACGGGGCGGTCGCGAAACGGGCGCCCGACATAGATGTTGATGCGCTTCGTCGGCAACGGGGGCAACAGGCCCGCCGGGACAGGCTCCATATACGGCCCTTCACAGCCTGAAAGCACCGCCGTCACGCCAAGATCGGCGCTGACCGTCGCTTCGATGGTCCGCGAATTGTCGGATTCCACCCCCACCGTCCAATCGATCCCAGCGCGGTCCAGCGCCTCGATCGCGCCCGGACGAAAGGCGCAGCCCTGTTCGAATGCGATCCGCAGAGGGCGATGACGATGGCTTACCCCGCCCGGCGCACCGACCCAGATCAGCGGAACCTCAGCCAGAACCTCGCCCTCGGGGTCGGTGCGATCTTCGGTCGTCAGGATCACGTCGCATTCGCCGCGCGCAAACTGGGCCTTCAGCGCCGTGGTATAGGACGAGATGAGCCGCACGCTGACTCGCGGAAAGGCCGCGGCAAACAGCTGCATCACGCGCGGAATGCCCGGATAGACGATGTCATGCGGCACGCCCAGCACGATCTCGCCCTCGAAGGCGTCGTTGGTCAGGCGGGTCAGCACCTCGTCGTTCAGCGCAAGCATGCGACGGGCATAGCTGGCAAGCTGCTCGCCCGCCGGGGTGAGGCCGACCTGCCGCTGACCCCGATCCAGAAGCTGAAGGTCCATCGATTCCTCCAGCCGCTTGATCTGCATCGATACGGCGGATTGCGTCAGGTTCAGGAACCCCGCTGCCCGCGTTACCCCGCCGACATCGGCGATGGTCACAAGCGAGCGCAGGGCCCCAAGGTCAAGATTTCGCGCCATGATCGCTTTCTGTGATGATCGACCTAACAACCATTCATTTTGATAATCTATCAACCCGTGGCAATCCTGACAAGCACGACGACCCGGCATGAAAGGAAAACCACGATGGTCGCGAAATCGCTCTCTCGTCCCGCTCCCGCACCCGGCCTGCGCGGCCTCTGGCGCCGCCTGCTGCTTGCCCATCAGGCGCGCCGCCAAAGGATCAAGCTGTCGCAACTGGACGACGCCCGGCTGGCCGATATCGGTCTGACGCGCAATCAGGCCGAAGCCGAGGCTGCCCGCTGGGACGTCCCGACGAACTGGCGTCACTAGGCCCCGGCCTTCCCCTGCGACAATGTGGCCCTAGTCTTAGGTCCAACGCCGCGAAGGTGGTGAAGGACAGAAGGGAACAGTGTCATGAAAAGGTTCACACCAGGGGGGGTCGCCCCCCTGCCATTCTTCGGCTCTGCCGTCATCTCGCTTGCATTGATCCTGTTTGCGTCGCTTGCACCCGAGGCTGCGTCCGCATGGTTCACCGCCGCCAATGGCTGGATCGTGCGCGAGATGGGCTGGTTCTATATGCTGGCCGTCGGCGGCTTCGTCATCTTTCTTCTTTGGCTGGCCTTCAGCCCGCTTGGAAAGGTGAAACTGGGGCCGGACGAATCCGTTCCCGACTACAGCTATGGCACATGGATCGCGATGCTGTTCAGCGCGGGAATGGGCATCGGCATCGTCTTCTATGGCGTGGCCGAACCGATCATGCATTTCCAGGCCCCGCCGGACGCAGACGCCCGCACCCCCGCCGCCGCCCGCGACGCGATGAGCATCACCTTCTTCCACTGGGGTGTCCACGCCTGGGCGATCTATGCGGTGATGGGGCTGGCACTGGCCTATTTCGGCTTCCGCCGGGGCGATCCGCTGGTCATCCGCTCGGCCTTCCGGCCGCTGCTGGGCGACCGGATCAACGGGCCGATCGGCGACATGATCGACATCTTTGCCGTGGTCGGCACATTGGCAGGTCTTTCGACCTCACTGGGGCTCGGCGTCGCGCAGTTGAACGCAACCGGCACCTATCTTCTTGGCCTGCCGCAGTCGACGGGCATCCAGCTGGTGCTGATCGCCATCGTGACGGTGCTCGCCACGATCACCGTGGCGACGGGATTGGACAACGGCATCCGGCGGCTGTCGGAATTCATCCTGATCCTGTCCTTCGTGTTGATGGGGCTGATCCTGATCCTTGGGCCGACGCGGTTCCTGCTGCAAAGCTTCGTCGAAAACATCGGCCTCTATATCGACAGCTTCGTCTCGCGCACCTTCCACATTTATGCCTACGAGCCGGGCGAGTCAGCCTGGGTGGGGTCATGGACTCTGTTCTACTGGGGCTGGTGGATGTCGTGGTCGCCCTTCGTTGGGCTGTTCATCGCCCGGATTTCACGCGGGCGGACGATCCGGCAATTCCTTCTGGGCGTGCTGTTCGCCCCGGCGGGCTTCACCTGCATCTGGTTCACGATCTTCGGCGATCTGGCGATCTGGCTGGACCTGAACACCGCGCAGGGGGCGATTTCCACCACGGTGGCGGAAAACATGCCCATCGCGCTGTTCACCGTGTTCGAATACATGCCATTCTCGACCGCGCTCGCATGGCTCGCAGGCCTGCTGGTCGCGATCTATTTCATCACCGCATCCGATGCTGGGGCGCTGGTCATCGCCATGATCACGTCGAAGGGCGACGAGGAGCCGGTCCTTTGGCTGCGCGTCTTCTGGGCGCTGATTTGCGGCGGGGTCGCGGGCTGTCTGTTGCTGGCGGGCGGCCTCGACGCCGTCGAAATGGCGGCGGTGATCGCGGCGGCACCCTTGTCGATCGTGATGGTCTTCATGTGTTTCGGCATCTGGAAGGGCCTGTCGGACGAGGTTGCCCTGACCGCCAGCGCCGCCCTTCCCGCGGCCCCGCTGATCGGAAATGAAAGCGCGGTCTGGCGCCGCCGCCTTGGCGCCATCGTCAGCCACCCGCGCCGCGCGCAGGTGGACCGCTTCGTGGATGGCACCGTCATCCCCGCACTGGAGGCGGTTCAGGCGGAACTGGGCAAACGTGGCCATGCCGCCAATGTCGAGACGACCGAGGAGGGCGTCGCCCTGCGCGTGAACCTTGGCGAGAACATCAGCGATTTCGTCTATGGCATCCGCCCGATCAGCCAGCCGATCCCGGCCTTTGCGCTGACGGACACCGCGCGCGGCGAAGGGGGCCGCAACCGTTACTACCGCGCCGAGGTGTTCCTTGCGCAGGGCAGTCGCGGCTACGACATCTTCGGCTATGACAAGGAAGAGATCATCGCCGACATCGTGGCCCATTACGACCGCTACCTGCACTACGTCTCGTTGACGGGTTAAAACAGCAGCCACAGCATGAAGGCGGCGGACAGCGCCGCCAGCACCATTCCGGCGCGGGTCAGGTTGCGGATGTCGACCTCGCCCTGCGCGTCCTGCCGTTCAAGCCAGCCCTGGCTGTCATCGGTCAGGCTGGCTTCCAGGCGCCGCAGGCGGTCCATCGCGGTTTCGACCTGCGGCGTTTTTTCGGCGCGGGGCAGCGGGGCGATGGCGGGAAATTCGATGTTCGTATCGGTCATTTCGGAAAACTCACTAAATCAATGGCGCGGTCAGTAGGACCGGCCTGTGTCCGAAATGGGGCCTGAGGATGACAAATATGGACGTTATCTTAACCGGTTAATGATCGAAACCGCCGCCGCCGGATTCCGTGCCTTCTCGCCCGAGATGACATACAGATAAACGTCGCGCGGTTTGCGCTCGGGCTTGGTCAGCAAGGGCATGTCCTGCGGCAGGTGCCCTTCCGCCCATGACTTCGCCCGCCGCGCCCAATCGTCCAGCGCCTGCGTGGAATAGCCTTCCTCATGCGCGTCGGTCGTGCCCATTGCGCGGACATAGACGAAATCGGCGGTCGGATCGGCGATCAACGGATGCTCCGAATCGGCACCGCAGATGATGGCGACGTTGTGCCGGGTCATCATTCCCACCGCCTCGGGAACCGCGAAACTGTCGTGCCGCAATTCGACCGCATGGCGCAGGGGCAAGCCATCCACCTCGGGCGGCAGCAGTTTCAGGAACGCCTCGAAATCCGCGGGGTCGAATTTCTTGGTCGCCATGAACTGCCAGTTGATCGGTCCAAGCTTCGGGCCAAGTCGCGCGATGCCACCTTCGATGAACCGGGTGATCGACGGCTCGGCTTCGGCCAGAACCTTGCGGTTGGTGGCATATCGCGGGGCCTTCAGCGCAAAGACGAAATCATCGGGCACCTCGTCGTGCCACTTCGAATAGGTGTCCGGCGACGGCGCGCGATAATAGGTGCCGTTGACCTCGATGCTGGACAGCTGGCGCGAGGCGTGGTGCAGCTCCTGCGACTGCGGCAGGCCCTTGGGATAGAAGCTGCCCCGCCACGGCTCGAATATCCAGCCGCCGATCCCCACGCGCACCTTTGCCATCACCGCACCTGCCATTTCTCCAGTTTCCGGGCCAGCGTGCGGCGGTGCATTCCCAGCCGCCGCGCCGTTTCCGAGATGTTGAAATCCGTCGCAACCAGCATCTCGTGGATGCGTTCCCATTCCAGCGTCTTGATCGTGGTCGGCATGTTGCCCGCCTCGACCGAGGTGTTGCCCTCGCTGCGCTGGAAGGCGTCCAGAATGTCGTCGGTGTTCGAAGGTTTGGTCAGGTAATGGCAGGCGCCCAGCTTGATCGCCTCCACCGCCGTCGCGATGCTGGCAAAGCCGGTCAGCACCACGATCAGCATCTCGGGGTCGTGCTTGTGCAGCCGGTCAACACAGACCAGCCCCGAGCCGCCCGAAAGCTTCAGATCGACGACCGCATGGGTCGGGTGATGCGTCTCCAGCACAGCGTCCAGCATGTCCGGCCCACTGGCCGTCACCACCCCGAAACCGCGCTTTTCCAGCGACCGTTTCAGGGTCGCCGCGAAATCGGCGTCATCCTCGACCAGAAGCATCAGACCTTCAGACATCGTCCTCCTCCAACGCGAGCGAGGCCAGCGGGAGGCGCACCGTCACCACCGCACCGTCATCGGCATTATGGGCCGATACATCGCCCCCCAGTTTGCGCAGCGCGCTGACGGCAAGGAAAAGTCCCAGTCCCCGCCCCGCAGCACCCTTGGTCGATGTATAGGGCCGCCCGAAATCCGCCAGCATTTCCCGCGAGAAGCCCGGCCCCTGGTCGCGCACCGTCAGCACCAGATCCCCGTCCGAACGGGCAGCCTCCAGCGCCACCCAGTCGGGCGACACCTCATGCGCATTGTCCAGCACGTTCATCAACATCTTCTTCAGCGTGGCGTCCGAGACGATCGGGACATCATCGCCGAAGCGGTCCTCCAGCACCAGCCCGTGAAAGTTGCGCCCCTGAGCCCATTCCTGCGCCAATTCCCCGACGAAGGCACGCACTCCGGTCACGCGCGGCGCCTCGCCCCGCACCTCGCCCGAGGTCATCAGGATGCCCGTCACGATGGCCTTGCACCGATCCACGGCCCGCTGCATCACGGCAATATCCTCGCGCTGTTCGGGGTCGGTCACGCTGCGACGCCAATCGCCAAGGATCACCGAGATCGAAGCCAGCGGCGTGCCCAGTTCATGCGCCGCGCCGGATGCGAACAGGCCCATGCGGACGATGTGATCCTCCTCGGCGGCGCGTTGGCGCAGGCGTTCCAGCCGCGCGGTGCGGTCCGACAAGTTGGCGGCGACGCGCGTGACGAAGGCCACGATCAGCACCGCATCCAGCGTCAGCCCGACGAACATGCCACCGATATAGACGGGAAAGAACTCCATCCCCTCGGGCAGAACCAGCGGCAGGTGAAATTCCGTCAACAGCGCGAAGATCACGCTCATCAACCCGACCAGCGACCAGCTTATCTCGCGCGGAAGCAGCACCGCCGACAGGGTGATCTGCAAGAGAAACAGTGTGGTGAACGGGTTCGTCGCACCGCCCGACAGCGCAAGCTGCGTCGCCAGCGCCAGAACGTCGATCAGCAATTCGACCGGAAGCGCCCATTTCCAGCGCCGCAGCCGCGTCAGGCTGATCAGGTTGACCGCGACCAGCACCGCCACCACCAGCCCCATCGGCAAAAGCGGCAGGCGGATTCCGATGATGTTATGTGCCACAAGGATCGTCGCGATCTGACCCGCCACCGCCAGCCAGCGCAACTGCACCAGCAGCGCAAGATCCCTGCCATCGGTGGTCTGGTCCATCAACCGCGCCTGAGCCGCCTCTCGTGCCGAGCGACATAGACCGTCGCGGCGACAAGACCAAGGGCCAGACCGAACCATGTCAGCGCATAGCTGAGGTGGTTGTTGCGGAAACTGACCACCGTCAACCCGCCGATGGGCAGATCGCCCGTCCGGTCGGCGTCGACGAAGAAGGGCTGCAGATCGACACCCTTGGCAGCGCCGATGGCCGCCACATCGCGCGAGAACCAGCGATCCGCCGCAGGGTCGTTCTGCCTCAGGAAGCCGCCGCCCGGTTCGGTCATGCGAAGCAACCCGTTCACCGTCAACTCGCCTTCGGACGAAGGGATGGCAGCGCGCTGTTCCGGCAGCACGAAGCCGCGGTTGACCAGATAGGTGCCATTCGCGGTCTGCATCGGGGTCAGCACCCAGAATCCGCCGCCTATGGCCGTGACTGCCTGCGTGAATACGGTGTCTTCATAAAGGAAACGACCCGACAGCGTCACACGGCGATATTCGTCTGCCGCCTGCGTGACCGGCCCGGTCGGCACCGGCACCGGCGGTTCCGCCAGCCGCGCCTCGACCCGGTGGATCAGGTCGGTCTTCCAGGACAGGCGCTGGACCTGCCAGATGCCCAGCCCCAGAAGCAGAACGATGCCAAGGGCGGCAAGCACCCCAAGCACCGCAAGCGTCAGGGCCGATCGCGGCGCGCGTTCCGGCCCTGCCTCGGTCACTGCGGAACGCTCATCAGGTCCATGTCGTGACCCGGCATCATGTTGGTGTTCATGTGATACATGACCCAGATCGAGCCAGCCAGCATGATGACAACCACGATGATCGTGAAGATCAGCGCCGTCATCGTCCACCCCTCCTCGGCCGAGGAGGTCATGTGCAGGAAGAAGATCATGTGAACGATGATCTGCACCACCGCCATGCCGACCACGACCGCGACCGTCCAGCCCCTGCTTTCCAGCCCGCCGGTCATCACCAGCCAGAACGGGATCGCCGTCAGGATCACCGACAGCACGAAACCGATGACATAGGATTTCATCGAGCCATGCGAATGGCCGTCGTGATGCGCGTCGTTATGCGAATGAGAAGCCATCAGATCATCCCCATCAGGTAGACGAAGGTGAAGACGCCGATCCAGATGACGTCCAGGAAGTGCCAGAACAGGCTCAGGCAGCCCAGACGGCGCTGGTTGGCCGCCGTCAGCCCGCGCTTGTGGACCTGCACCATCAGCGTGACCAGCCAGATAATGCCGAAGGTCACGTGCAGCCCGTGCGTTCCGACCAGCGTGAAGAAGGCCGACAGGAAGGCCGACCGCTGCGGCGTCGCGCCGATATGGATCAGGTGGTGGAACTCGTAAAGTTCGATGCCAAGGAAGGCGAGGCCGAACAGGCCCGTCACCCCCAGCCAGATCAGCACCTGACGGCTGTTGTTCTTCACCATGGCCAGCATCGCAAAGCCATAGGTGATGGACGAGAACAGCAGCATCGCCGTGTTCAGCGCGATCAGCTCCAGCTCGAACAGGTCCTTCGGACCCGGCCCGGCGGCGAAGTTGTTGCCCAGCACCGCGAACACCGCGAACAGCACGGCGAACATCAGGCAGTCGCTCATCAGATAGATCCAGAAGCCCAGCATGGTGCTGTGACCTTCGGGATGATGCGGCTCCTCGGGCAGATGGAACGTTGCCCGGTCTTTGGGAAGGGTGATCGTGCTCATGCTTTCAGGCTCGCCAGTTGGGCTTCGCGCTTGCGCTCGGTCTCGATCACCTCATCCACGGGGATGTAGTAATCGCGGTCGTTGTCGAAGGTGTGATAGATCGCATAGCCGACGATCCCGATGAACGACAGCGCCGCCAGCCACCAGATATACCACACCAGCGCGAAGCCGCAGATCACCGCCAAGGCCGACAGTATGACCCCCGCCCCGGTTCCGCGCGGCATGTGGATCTCGGCAAAGCCAGCCGTAGGACGCTGATAGTTCCGCGCCTTCATGTCGTGCCAGGCATCGACATCATGCGCGACCGGCGTGAACGCGAAGTTGTAGTCCGGCGGCGGTGAAGACGTTGCCCATTCCAGCGTGCGCCCACCCCACGGGTCGCCCGTGAAATCGCGCAGCTGGTCGCGTTTCCAGATCGACACCGCAATCTGGATCAGGAAGGCACCGATGCCGATGGCGATGATACCAGCACCGACTGCCGCAATCTGGAACCAGATCTGCAGGCTCGGATCATCGAAGGTCCGCAGGCGGCGCGTGACGCCCATCAGGCCCAGAACGTAAAGCGGCGTGAAGGCGACCCAGAAGCCGACGACCCAGCCCCAGAAGGAAACCTTGCCCCAGAACGGGTCGAGCTTGAACCCGAAGGCTTTCGGCCACCAGAAGTTGATCGCCGCGAACAGGCCGAACACGACGCCGCCGATGATGACGTTGTGGAAGTGCGCGATCAGGAACAGCGAGTTGTGCAGCACGAAGTCCGCCGGCGGCACTGCCAGCAGCACGCCCGTCATCCCGCCGACCGTGAAGGTCAGCATGAAGGCGACCGTCCACATCATCGGCAGCTCGAACCGGATGCGGCCCTTGTACATGGTGAACAGCCAGTTGAAGATCTTGGCCCCGGTCGGGATCGAGATGATCATCGTGGTGATCCCGAAGAACGAGTTCACCGACGCGCCCGACCCCATCGTGAAGAAGTGGTGCAGCCAGACGAGGTAGGACAGAACCGTGATCACGACCGTGGCATAGACCATCGAGGTATAGCCGAACAGGCGCTTGCCGGTGAAGGTCGACACGACTTCCGAGAACACCCCGAACAGCGGCAGGATCAGGATGTAGACCTCCGGGTGGCCCCAGATCCAGATCAGGTTCACATACATCATCGGGTTGCCGCCCAGATCGTTCGTGAAGAAGTTCGTTCCCACGTAGCGGTCAAGCGACAGCAGCACCAGAACCACCGTCAGCACCGGGAAGGACGCGACGATCAGCACGTTCGTGCACAGCGAGGTCCAGGTGAAGATCGGCATCTTCATCATGGTCATGCCCGGTGCGCGCATCTTGATGATGGTGACCAGCAGGTTGATCCCCGACAGCGTCGTGCCGACACCCGCGACCTGAAGGCCCCAGATGTAATAATCGACGCCGACATAGGGCGACGCCCCGATCCCCGACAGCGGCGGGAAGGCCAGCCAGCCCGTCTGACCATATTCGCCGATGAACAGCGAGATCATGGTGATGATCGCCCCGCCCGCCGTCATCCAGAACGAGAAGTTGTTCAGGAACGGGAAGGACACGTCGCGCGCACCGATCTGAAGCGGCACGACATAGTTCATCAGGCCCGTGACCCACGGCATCGCTACGAAGAAGATCATGATCACGCCATGCGCCGTGAAGATCTGGTCGTAGTGGTGCGCGTTCAGATACCCTTCGGACCCGTTGAAGGCGATCGCCTGCTGGACCCGCATCATGATCGCATCGGCAAAACCGCGTAGCAGCATGACAAGGCCGAGGATCATGTACATGATCCCGATCTTCTTGTGGTCGACCGAAGTGAACCACTCGTTCCAGAGATAGCCCCAGAGCTTGAAATAGGTGAGCGCGCCAACAAGGGCGATCCCGCCGAGCGCCACAGCCACGAAGGTCAGCTGGACGATCGGATCATAGGGAATCGCGTTCCAGTCAAGGCGGCCGAAGATGAATTCGGTAAGCGTCATGGTGCGGGTTCCGTCAGAGGGCTTCGGCGCCGCGGGGCGTCCGTAGCAAAGTGAAAGTCGGGGTCAGCGACATGGCGGGCTGCGCCAATGCGTGACCGCGGATCGGCGTCGCAGCCTTGGGATGCACGACTTCGGTTTCGGCCGCACCATACATGCGCTCCGAATCCAGCACCGTGCAGAAGGCATCGACCGTGATCGGCGCATTGCCCAGCACCGTGCCGCGGCGGGCGTATTTGTCATGCGTCAACGCGGTGACGTTCATGATGCCGGCGATGCCCATGCCGCCCTGACGGTCCAGCGCCATCATCTCGTCCATGCACATCTTGCCAGATTCGACGCAGAAGTTGAGGATCGCGTGGTAAAGATCGGCATCGACCGTGCCGAACCGGGTCGGCGGGACATGCTCGCTGGGCTTTTCCAGTTCCAGATATTCGGCGCGGTCCAGCGCGGCGTCCGATGCGCGGACATCGGCGACCCATTGGTCGAACCCGGCCTGATCCAGCGCATGGGCCTTGAACCGCATCCCCGAGAAACCGTGACCCGAGTAGTGCGACGAGAAGCCGTCATACACGCCTTCGTTGTTGAAGACGCCGTTCAGCTTCGTCTCCATTGCGGGCATCGAATAGATCATGCCGGCCATCGCGGGGATGTAGAAGGCGTTCATCACCGAGGTCGAGGTCAGCGAAAACTCGATCGGGCGATCCACCGGCGCTGCCAGTTCGTTCACTGTCGCGAAACCGTATTCGGGATAGATGAACAGCCACTTCCAGTCCATCGACACGACCTGCACGCGCAGGGGCGTGTATTCCGCCTCGATCGCCTTGTCGGCCGAGATGCGGTCCAGCTTGCGATAGGGGTCCAGAAGGTGCGTGCCGACCCAGGTCAGCGCGCCAAGGCAGATGATGATCAGCAGCGGCGCCGACCAGATCACCAGCTCCAGCCGGGTCGAATGGTGCCATTCGGGATCGTATTCGGCCTCTCGATTCGACGCGCGATACTTCCACGCGAAGAACACAACCAGCGCCATGACCGGCACGATGATAAGGAGCATGAGCCCCGTGGACAGAAGCAGCAGGTCGCGCTGCTGTGCGGCGATATCACCCGAAGGCGACAACACAACCGCTTTGCAGGACGCAAGAAACAGCAGCGATGCTATGGCGGCGAAGCGAAGGCTTTTCACGGCTTTTCCATTCGACAAGGGCGGACAGGGCGGCCGGACTGCGGCCTTGGCAGGCCCATAAACCCGATGCCGCGAATGCAACATTGGACAATTTGCCCAATCCAAAGTCTACTCGATCCAAGGCAGACAGCCAAACGACCAAATCGAATGGAGTTGACGCCAGTGACTACCCCGGCTTCCACCACAGCGGAACAGGACGCACGCGACCTTCATTCCGACACGCATCACGAGGCCGATCCCGGCGAGATCTCGATCGGTGTGATCATCGGTCGCACGTCCGAGTTCTTCGACTTCTTCGTCTTCGCGATCGCAACCGTGCTGATTTTCCCGGCGCGGATCTTCCCGTTCGTGGACCCGCTGACCGGCACGGCCTATGCCTTCGCCGTCTTCGCGCTGGCCTTCCTGGCCCGCCCGCTGGGCACCGTCTTCTTCATGTGGGTGGACCGCCATTACGGACGCGGCGCAAAGCTGACATCGGCCATCTTCCTTCTGGGCACCAGCACCGTGGCGATGGGCTTCATCCCCAGCTATGACACGCTGGGCGTCTGGTCGATCTGGATCCTGTGCATCCTGCGCATCGGTCAGGGCTTCGCGCTTGGCGGCGCTTGGGACGGGCTTGCCTCGCTGCTGGCGCTGCACGCGCCGGAAAACAAGCGCGGCTGGTATGCGATGATCCCGCAGCTTGGCGCACCGCTTGGTCTGATCGTGGCATCGGGGCTGTTCTTCTATCTCGTCAATTCGCTTACCGCCGAGGATTTCCTCGACTGGGGCTGGCGCTATCCCTTCTTCGTGGCCTTCGCGATCAACGTCGTGGCGCTGTTCGCCCGCCTGCGGATCGTCGTGACCCCGGAATACGAGGAAATGTTCACGAATCGCGAACTCCAGCCCACCCTCGTGGGCGAGACGCTTCGCCACGAATCGCGCAACATCCTGATCGGCGCCTTCACCCCGCTGGCCAGCTTCGCGCTGTTCCACATGGTGACGGTGTTCCCGCTCTCCTACGTCTTCCTGTTCACCGACCAAAGCCCCGCACGCTTCCTCATCATCGAAGTGGTGGGCGCGATCGTCGGCCTGTTCGCGGTGCTGACCTCGGGCTTCATCGCCGACCAGTTCGGCCGCCGGACCCTGCTGGCATGGAGCGCGGTGCTGATCGGGGTCTTCGCGCTGGTCGCCCCCCTGCTGCTCAGCGGCGGCGAACTCGGCGAGCTGCTCTACATGATCGTGGGCTTCATCCTGCTGGGCCTCAGCTTCGGCCAATCCTCGGGGGCCGTCGCCTCGCGCTTCTCGACCACCTACCGCTACACCGGCTCGGCGATCACCTCGGACATCGCATGGCTGATCGGCGCAGGGTTCGCCCCGCTGGTCGCGCTGTGGCTGACGTCCAACCTCGGCCTCTGGACCGCGGGTGCCTACCTTCTGTCGGGCGCGGTGGTCACGCTGCTGGCGCTGCGGGTGAACAAGATGCTGGATCTGCGCAGCTGATCCGGCGACAGCACAGACGCAAAAGGGGGCCGCAAGGCCCCCTTTTTCATTTCGGTAACAAGGCTCAGCCTTTCAGAAGCTTGTCCACGATCAACTCCGCCGCCGCTTCCGCCGTCATGTCCACCGTGTTCACGGTGATCTCGGCCAGCTCGGGCGCCTCATAGGGGCTGTCGATCCCGGTGAAGTTCTTCAACTGCCCCGACCGCGCCTTCTTGTAGAGCCCCTTCACGTCCCGCGCCTCTGCAACCTCCAGCGGCGTGTCGACGAAGACCTCGATGAACTCGCCCTCCGCCATCAGGTCGCGCACCATCCGCCGCTCGGACCGGAAAGGGCTGATGAACGCCGTCAGCACGATCAGGCCAGCATCGGTCATCAGCTTCGCCACCTCGCCCACGCGGCGGATGTTCTCCACCCGGTCGGCATCGGTAAAGCCCAGATCGCGGTTCAGCCCGTGACGCACGTTGTCGCCGTCCAGCAGGAACGAATGCCGCCCCATCGCATGCAGCTTCTTTTCCACCAGATTGGCGATGGTGGATTTGCCCGACCCCGAAAGCCCGGTGAACCACACGACCCGCGCCTTCTGCCCCTTCTGCGCGGCATGAGCGTCGCGGCTGACATCCACCGCCTGCCAATGGATGTTCTGCGACCGGCGCAGCGCGAAATGGATCAGCCCCGCCGCCACCGTCGCATTGGTCATCCGGTCGATCAGGATGAACCCGCCAAGGCTGCGATCCTTGCCATAGGGCTCGAACACCAGCGGCCGGTCGGTGGAGATGTTGCACACCCCGATCGCGTTCAGCTTCAGCACCCGCGCCGCCAGATGTTCGGCGGTGTTGACGTTCACCTCGTATTTCGGCTCGGTGATCGTCGCTGTCACCGATTGCGTGCCCAGCTGGAGGATATAGGGGCGGCCCGGAAGCATCTCGTGCTCGTCCATCCAGATCAGCGTCGTCTCGAACTGGTCGGCCACCTCGGGCGGCGCATCCGCGACCGAGATCACATCCCCGCGCGAGCAGTCCACCTCGTCGTTCAGAGTCAGCGTCACCGCCTGCCCCGTCACTGCCTGTTTCAGCGCGCCGTCATAGGTGACGATGGCCTTCACGGTCGTCGTCTTGCCCGAAGGCAGCACCCGCACAGCATCGCCCGGCTTCACGCTGCCCGACGAAATCGTCCCCGCAAACCCGCGGAAGTCGAGGTTCGGGCGGTTCACCCACTGCACCGGCATGCGGAACGGCTGATCCGCCTGACCGCGATCCGAAAGCGGCACCTCCTCCAGATGGGTCATCAGGGTCGGCCCCTGATACCACGGCATCCCGGCAGAACGGTCCACGATGTTGTCGCCCTTCAGCCCCGAAATCGGAATCGCAACGAAATCCTTGATGCCGATGGAGGTCGCGAACTCGCGATACGATGCCACGATCTCGTCGAACCGATCCTGCGAATAGCCGACGAGGTCCATCTTGTTCACCGCCAGCACCACGTTCGGAATGCCCAGCAGGTTCACGATATAGCTGTGGCGGCGGGTCTGCGTCAGCACCCCCTGCCGCGCGTCGATCAAAATCACGGCAAGGTCCGCCGTGGACGCGCCCGTGACCATGTTGCGCGTGTATTGTTCGTGCCCCGGCGTGTCAGCGACGATGAACTTGCGCTTGTCGGTGGCAAAGAAGCGGTAGGCCACGTCGATGGTGATGCCCTGCTCGCGCTCGGCCGCCAGACCGTCTACCAGCAGGGCGAAGTCGATCTCCTGACCCTGCGTGCCGACGGCTTTCGAATCCTTGGACAGCGACGCCAGCTGGTCCTCGAAGATCATCTTGCTGTCGTAAAGCAGCCGCCCGATCAGCGTGGATTTCCCGTCATCGACCGATCCGCAGGTGATGAAGCGCAGCATCGTCTTGTGCTGGTGCGTTTCCAGATAGGCGTCGATGTCTTCGGCGATCAGGGCATCGACCTTGTATTCGAACGTATCGGTCATCAGAAATACCCTTCCTGCTTCTTCTTCTCCATCGAGGCCGAGGCATCGTGGTCGATCGCCCGCCCCTGCCGTTCGGACGTCGTGGTCAGCAGCATTTCCTGAATGACCTCGGGCAGCGTCGCGGCGGTCGATTCCACCGCGCCGGTCAGCGGATAGCATCCCAGCGTGCGGAACCGGATGGACCGTTCCACCGGCACTTCGCCGATCCGAAGCGGGAAGCGGTCGTCATCCACCATGATCAGCAGACCGTCGCGTTCCACCGTCGGGCGCGGGGCCGAGAAATAGAGCGGGACGATCTCGATCCCCTCCAGATGGATATATTGCCAGATGTCCAGCTCGGTCCAGTTCGACAGCGGGAAGACGCGGATCGACTCGCCCTTGGCCTTGCGCGCGTTATAGGCGTTCCAAAGCTCCGGCCGCTGGTTCTTGGGGTCCCAGCGGTGGTTGGCACTGCGGAACGAGAACACACGTTCCTTCGCGCGGGATTTCTCCTCGTCGCGGCGCGCGCCGCCGAAGGCCGCATCGAAGCCGTATTTCGTCAGCGCCTGTTTCAGCCCGTCGGTCTTCCACATGTCGGTGTGGAGCGATCCGTGGTCGAACGGGTTGATCCCCTTCTCCATCGCCTCGGGGTTGTGATGGACCAGCAGCTCCATCCCTGCATCGCGGGCGGCCTTGTCGCGCAGGTCATACATCGCGCGGAACTTCCACGTCGTGTCCACATGCAGCAGCGGAAAGGGCGGCGGCGCGGGATAGAACGCCTTTTTCGCCAGATGCAGCATGCAGGCCGAATCCTTGCCAACCGAATAGAGCATCACCGGATTGGTCGCGGTTGCCACCACCTCGCGCATGATGTGGATGCTTTCCGCCTCCAGCCGTTGAAGGTGGGTCAATGTCCGCTCGTCAAGTGCCATGGAAGGTTCCGCCGCTTGTTCCGAACCCAAGCTGTGCCACAACCGGAGGCGGCGGTGAAGGCATTGCCGCGAAAAGGGACGGTGCCTTGCCGCCGCTGTGCGCCATGGAACAGGCATCCCCCGCGCCCCACCTGCGGGGAAAATCGTTCCGCGTTTCAGCCCTCGGCGATGACGGACAGGAAAGCTTCCCCGAAGCGTTCGATCTTTTGCGGCCCAAGCGCGGCCACGCGGTCAAGGTCGGTCAGGGTCGCGGGACGCGCCTCGGCGATGCGGCGAAGCTCGGTCTGCGACAGGGACAGGGGTTTTCCGGTGCCATCCTCACCGCGCATCAGGCGCACATGCTCCTCCGCCAGCCGGTCGAAGACGGCGCCGGCGTCGCGCCCGGCCAGACGGCGGCGCTGCGGGTGCATCGGGGCGGCGTCCTGATTGACGACGGCCAGAAACGCCTCGCCATAGCTTTCCAGCTTCTTCGCGCCGACGCCGCTGACCTTCCCCATCTGGTCCAGCGTCGCGGGGCGCATCGAGGCCATCTCGGCCAGCGTCCGGTCGGGGAAGATCACATAGGCGGGCACGTTCGCCGCCTCGGCCAGCGCGCGGCGTTTCGCCTTCAGCGCGGACATCAGCGGCGCATCCTCGTCCGCGACCAGCGCCTTGACCACCGTGCGGGGCTGGGCCGAAGCGATGGTGTCGCGGCGCAGCTCGATGCTGGCCTCGCCCTTCAGGATCGGAACGGCGGCGTCGGTCATCCGCAGCGCGCCGTGGCGTTCCGGGTCGGGGCGCACCAGATCGCGGCCCATCATCTGGCGGAACACCGCACCCCATGCGGGCTTCGACAGATCGCGGCCCACCGCAAAGGTCGGCAGCCCGTCATGGCCCTTGTCGCGCACCTTCTGCGTCGCGTTCCCGGTCAGAATGTCGATCAGATGGCCCGCGCCGAACCATTCGCCGGTGCGCAGGATCGCCGACAGCGCCTTGCGCACCGCCTCGGTCGCGTCGAACAGTTCTGCCGGACGGTCGCACAGGTCGCAATTGCCGCAAGGCGCGGCATCCTCGCCAAAGTAACGCAGCAGCACCTGACGGCGGCATTTCGCAGCCTCGGCCAGACCCAGCAGCGCGTTCAGGCGGGCGTGGTCGGCGTTTCGACGTTCCACCGGCGCCGGGCTTTCGTCGATCTGGCTGCGGCGCAGGCGAATGTCGTCCTGTCCGTAAAGCGTCAGCGTTTCCGCCGGAAGACCGTCGCGGCCACCGCGCCCGATCTCCTGATAGTAACCTTCGATCGATTTCGGCAGGTCGGCATGGGCGACCCATCGGATGTCGGGCTTGTCGATCCCCATGCCGAAGGCGACGGTGGCGACGACGATCAGCCCATCCTCGCGCTGGAACCGGACCTCGACCATCCGGCGTTCCTCGGCATCCATGCCGCCGTGGTAGTGGCAGGCCTCGTGCCCATCCTCGCGCAGCGCCTGCGCCAGCGTCTCGGTCTTGGCGCGGGTGGCGGTATAGACGATGCCCGACCGCCCCTTGCGCGCGGCGGCATAGGCGAGGATCTGTCTGCGCGGATTGTCCTTCACCCCGAAGGCAAGGTGGATGTTCGGCCGGTCGAATCCGCGCAGGAACGTCTCGGGCTGCACCCCGTCGAACAGCCGGGTGATGATCTCGGCCCGCGTTTCTTCGTCCGCGGTGGCGGTGAAGGCGGCCAGCGGCACATCCAGCGCGCGGCGCAGCGCCCCGATGCGCAGGTAATCGGGGCGGAAATCATGGCCCCATTGGCTGACGCAATGCGCCTCGTCCACCGCGATCAGGCCGACGCCGATCCGCCGCAGCATGGATTCCGCAACCGCCAGCCGCTCGGGCGCCATGTAAAGCAGCTTCAGCCGTCCCGCATCCAGCGCGCGGAAGACCTGCTCCGTCTCCTCGTCGGTATTGCCCGATGTCAGCGCCCCGGCCTCGACCCCCACCTCGCGCAAGCTGCGGACCTGATCCCGCATCAGCGCGATCAGCGGGGAAATCACCACCGTCACCCCATCGCGGCACAGGGCGGGCAGCTGGAAGCACAGCGACTTGCCCCCGCCCGTCGGCATGATGGCCAGCGTGTTCCGTCCTGCCGTGACCGCATCCACGATCTCGGCCTGGCCGGGGCGGAACTCGGGAAAGCCGAAGACGGAATGCAGAAGGTCGGCAGGTGTCGTCATCGGATCAGAAGAACGCGCCCGCGTTGTTCACGATGATGATCCGCAGCGCATAGATGCACAGCAATGCCACCAGCGGCGCAAGGTCCAGCCCCCCCATCTGCGGCAGGAACGACCGCAGCCGGCCATAGACCGGCTCCAGCAGGCGGTTCAGCCCTTCCCAGATCTGATAGACCAGCGGCTGGCGCAGGTTCAGCACGTTGAAATTGATCAGCCAGCTCATGATGATATGAGCGAGGATGATGAATTGCGCGACTTGCAGGATCAGCAGCAGAATCTCGAAAAGGGATACCATGGTCCATTCCATCGGGGGGGATACGCGATCACAGGTAAGGGGCATGGCCCGAAAGGGCAACCACCTTCCGCCGCGTCCCGCTTGACCGCGCCGCGATGTCGCGGCAGTCAGGGGCGAAAGGAGCCGCCGATGTATCCCTATCTTCGCATGGCCCTGCATATGCGCGCGGCGCGGCGGGCGGGGCCGTTGCCGCTGACGGGCACGCATGTCTCGCACCACCTGATCACGCCCTTCGACATCGACCCGTGGATGGAACTGAACAACGGCCGCACGCTGACGCTGTTCGATCTGGGCCGCGTCGGCATGGGCATCCGCATCGGCCTGCCGCAGGTGATGAAGCGGAACGGCTGGGGTCTGACGGTGGCGGGCAACACGACGCGATACCGCAAGCGGGTGACGATCGGGACACGTCTGGTCATGCGCACCCGCTGCATCGGCAGCGACGAGCGGTTCCTGTATGTCGAACAGAGCATGTGGCGCGGGACGGATTGCACCAGTCACATGCTGCTGCGATCCGCCGTGGTCGAAAACCGCCGCATGATCCCGCCCGCGCGGCTGCTGGATGCGCTGGACGCGCCGCGCCCCGATCTGCCGGGCTGGGTGCGGGCATGGTCCGATGCCGACGCGATGCGCCCCTGGCCACCCGAACCGGGGCCGCCCGAGATTTTCCCTTGCGAAACCAGCCCGATTGACGCTTCATCCGGCCGCAAGCGGGGGTAGGTCATGCGCAGGATCTGGGGCTGGTACTTCTTCGATTGGGCCAGCCAGCCCTATAACACCCTGCTCATCACCTTCATCTTCGCGCCCTATATGACCCGGATCATCGGGGATGGCGCGATGGCGCAATCGGTCTGGGGGCTTGGCCTTGGACTGACGGGCATCCTGATCGCGCTGGCGGCTCCGGTCTTGGGAACCATCGCGGATCGGGCGGGCGGGCATATGCGCTTCATCCTGCTGTTCTCGGTCCTGTATGTGGCGGGGGCCTGGGGGCTGTGGTGGTCGGCGCCGGGGGATTTCAGCATCTGGTGGGTGATGCTGTCCTTTTCCATCGGCATGATCGGCATGGAATTTGCGACCACCTTCACCAATGCCCTGATGCCCGGTCTGGCCGCGCGCGAGGATATGGGGCGGCTCTCCGGCTCGGGCTGGGCCTTCGGCTATGTCGGGGGCGTCGTGGCGCTGATCTTCGTGCTGCTTCTGTTGCAAGAGGGGCCGGAAGGGCGCACCCTGCTGGGCATCGCACCGATCTTCGGGCTGGACGCGGCCGCGGCCGAGGGCACCCGCGCCGTCGGACCGTTCACGGCGATCTGGTATGCGGTCTTCATGATCCCGTTCTTCCTGTGGGTGCGCGTGCCGCATGTCCGGGGCATCCCCGTCCGCCGCGCCGCGCGCCAGGCGTGGCCCGAGTTGCGCGCGCACCTGCGCGAATTGCCCAAACGGCGCAGCTTTGCCGCCTTCCTTGGCGCATCGATGCTGTATCGCGATGCGCTGAACGGGATCTATGCCTTCGGGGGCATCTATGCCGCCGGGGTCCTGGGCTGGCAGGTGCGCGACGTGGGCATCTTCGGCATCCTTGCCGCGGTGACGGGGGCGATCTTTGCGTGGCTCGGCGGACGGGCCGACAGCCGATACGGGTCCATGCCGGTGATCGTCTTCTGCACCGCCCTGCTGGCGCTGCTGGCGGCGGGGGTGGTGGGCGTGTCGCGGGGCAGCGTCTTCGGCATGGCCGTGGCCGAGGGCAGCCGCCTGCCCGACATCGCCTTCTATGCCATCGGCGCGCTGATCGGCGCGGCGGGCGGCGCGCTTCAGGCCGCAAGCCGCACGATGCTGCTGTGGCAATCGGACCCGGCGCGGCTGACGGAAAGCTTCGGCCTTTACGCATTGGCGGGAAAGGCCACGTCATTTCTTGCGCCCCTGCTGGTCGGGATCGTCACCGCGATCAGCGGATCGCAGCGCGTGGGCGTCGTTCCCGTGATCGTGCTGTTTCTTCTGGGGCTGCTTCTGCTACTGTGGGTAAAACCCAAAGGCGAGCAGGCCCCATGAAGTTTCTTCTCCTTGCGCTGGCGCTTGCTGCGACACCGCTTCATGCCCAGACCGCTGCCCGGCTGTTCGGGGCCGAGGCGACGCCGTCCCCCCACCGCCCCGCCGCCGTGGGGTTTTATTCCAAGGGCTGCGGCGCGGGGATGGTCGCGCTGCCGGAGACCGGGCCGACATGGCAGGCGATGCGCCTGTCGCGGAACCGCAATTGGGGCCAGCCCGAGATGATCGCCTATCTTCAGGACCTGTCCCGCACCGCGACGCGGTTCGGCTGGCCGGGCCTCTATATCGGCGATATCAGCCAGCCGCGCGGCGGGCCTGCGACCTCGGGCCATGCCAGCCACCAGATCGGGCTGGACGCCGACATCTGGATGCTGCCCCCGCAGCGCCTGAACCTGACACGGGCCGAGCGGGAGAGCATCAGCTCCGTCCCCGTCCGGTCGGCGGACCAACGGTCGGTCACGCGCAACTGGACGCCCGCGCATCACGCGCTGATGCGGGCGGCGGCCAGCGACGACCGGGTGGACCGCATCTTCGTCGCCGCCGCGGTGAAGATCGAGATGTGCCGCAGCGCGACCCGTGCCGACACGCATTGGCTGCAAAAGATCCGCCCCATCGCGGGGCATGACACCCATTTCCACGTCCGCCTGAAATGCCCGCCCGGCGCGGGCATGTGCCAGACGCAAAGCCCGACGGTTGCCGAACTGTCCAAGGGCGGCAATGGTTGCGACGACACGCTGGCATGGTGGGTGACCGAATACCTGAACCCGACCAAACCGACCGAGCCCGATGCGGGGCCGCGCCCACGGCACCCGCGCGAATACACGATGGCAGACCTCCCCTCCCAATGCTCCGACGTCTTGCGCGCGCGCTGATCCTCGTTCCCCTTGCCCTTGTGGTCCTTGTCGCACTCGCCATTCTGGCGGTGCGGCTCAGCGCGAATGTGCCGCCGGGTCAGGGCCATGCGGGGACGTTCCAGTGGCGCATGGACGATCCGGCCTTTGGCGGTTTCTCGGCCATCGAACTGGACGACAGCGGCACGCAGATGACCGTCATCTCGGACCGGGGGGCATGGACGCGCAGCACGATCCGGCGCGAGAATGGCCGCATCGTCGGCATCGACGCCGAACCCGTTCGCCCGCTGCTGGACCACGAAGGCAAGCCCGTCCAGCGCGAGTTTGCCGACAGCGAGGGGCTGGCCATCGGCGCGGACGGCGTCGCCTATGTCAGCTTCGAGCTTTACTCGCGCGTGCTGCGCTTCCCCGATTTTACGCAAAAGTCGAACCGTCTGCCGCACCACCCGGAATTCCTGCAATACCCCATCAATTCCTCGCTCGAGGCGCTCGCCATCGACGATGACGGCGCGCTCTACACCATCCCCGAGGAACCTTTGGGCGATGGCCCCTTCCCCGTCTATCGCCTGCGCGGCAAGGTCTGGGACAAGCCGTTCACCTTCCCGCGCCGGGGCTGGTATCTGGTGACCGGGGCCGACATCTTCGAAGGGTGGCTCTATGTGCTGGAACGCGGGTTCTGGGGCGTCGGCTTTTCCACCCGCGTGCGCAGCTTCGATCTGGATGGCGGGGGCGAACGGGTGCTGATGAACAGCCGCCTTGGCCAGTTCGACAACATGGAAGGCATCGCCGTCTGGCGCGATGGGGCCGATACGGTCCTGACGATGATCTCGGACGACAATTTCATCCCCGTTGTTCAGCGGACCGAGATCGTGGAATACCGCATCCCCGATTGACGAATCCGCCCGAAAGGCGTATCGGCCTGCGCTTCCCAAGTCTCCGCGACCTTGTAAAAAACGGAAAACACGAATGCGAGCGCAGATCCCCGGCATCCTTGCGATGGCCGTCATCGTGGTGGTGTCCAACATCGCCGTCCAGTTCCACTACGGTTACTACCTGACCTATGGGGCCTTCACCTATCCGCTGGCCTTTTTGGTCAACGATATCGTCAACCGCGTCTATGGCGCGGCGGCGGCACGCAGGGTTGTCTGGGCGGGCTTCGTCACGGGCCTCGTCTGCTCGCTGATCGGCACGCAGATCATGGGCGAGTTCGGCCCCCTCGTGACGCTGCGCGTGGCGCTGGCCTCGGGCGCGGCTTTCCTGTTCTCGCAACTGTTCGACGTGTTCCTGTTCGATCGCTATCGCACGCAGAACTGGTGGCGCGCGCCCATCATCGGCACGCTGGCCGGAACGATGGTGGACACCGCCCTGTTCTTCTTCATCGCCTTTTCGGCCACGCTGGTTTTCATCGAACCTGCCAACGATGTCGCATGGGCGGCGGAACTCGTGCCGTTGTTGGGGGTTGGTCCGATCGCGCCGTTCTGGGCCTCGCTTGCCGCTGCCGACCTGATCGTCAAGATCGTGATCGCATTTGTGGCACTTCTGCCCTTCCGCATAATTGTTCGGCGGATGACGGCAGGAATTGCGTGAAGCCCGTTGACATATACCAGATGTGTGCCAACCTTCAGGGTATCGGCAACACATTTGAAAGGAGGTGATCCAGTGTCTAGAGTGATATTGGAGAGAGGTGTCGGGACAGTCGGAGGGTTGATCGGCTAGGGGCAGCCCCCTTGCGGAAAGACCACTGATTGGGGTGATTCCTAACTGGCTCATCTCCTTGGATCTCGGAAAGGGTCGTCGGCCGTGACGGCCCTTTCTCTATTTTGATCATGCTGCACATCACCGAAACCATCGCCATCGCAGACTGGGAATTGACGGAAAGCTTCATCCGCGCCTCGGCGCCGGGCGGGCAGAACGTGAACAAGGTTTCCACCGCGGTCGAACTGCGGTTCGAGGCGGAGCGATCCCCGAACCTGCCCGCACCCGTGAAAGCCCGCCTGAAACGTCTGGCCGGTCGGCGCTGGACAAACGAAGGCGCGCTGGTCCTTCAGGTCGAGGATACCCGCAGCCAGGCCCGCAACCGCGAGATCGCGCGTGAACGGCTGGCCGACCTGATCCGTCAGGCGCTGGTGGTTCCGAAACGCCGCATCGCCACGAAACCGACGCTGGGCAGCCAGCGCCGCCGTCTGGCCGCAAAATCCATCCGAAGCGATGTAAAGGCCGGGCGCGGCAAGGTCGGCGAAGAAGACTGACGTTTATGTAATGCGAAACTGCCGCCCCAAAGGGCGGCAGTTCGGGCGAGTGAGCGGTCCCCGGAGGGGGCCCGAGCGAGCCCGCCCCCCGTTACGGGCGATGGTTGACGACGGCCAGCCCCTTGAGGATATCCACAGCGTAGGCCAGCTGATAATCCTCGTCCCGCAGCTTGGCGGTTTCCTCGACCAGCGCGCGTTCAGCCTCAAGCTGCTCACGCTCCTCGTCGGACATGGAATCGTTCGACAGCACCCCGCGCAGGCTGGATTCCGAACGCTCAGGCAGGATCGAATCGTCCTCGTCTTCACCCGTCGCCTGAGGATCGACCTGCGGCTGCTGCACGATGATGTCCGGCGCCACGCCCAGCGCCTGGATCGAACGTCCCGACGGCGTGTAATACCGCGCCGTCGTCAGGCGCATCGCCCCGTCGCCGCGCACCGGGACGACCGTCTGGACGGACCCTTTGCCGAAGCTCTTGGTGCCGACGACGATGGCCCGCTGGTGATCCTGCAACGCGCCCGCGACGATTTCCGATGCCGAGGCCGAGCCGCCGTTGATCAGAACCACCATCGGCTTTCCGCCGATCAGATCGCCCGCCGTCGCGTTGTAGCGTTCGTTGTCCTGCGGATTGCGCCCGCGGGTGGACACGATCTCGCCCTGTTCAAGGAACGCATCCGACACCTTGATCGCCTGCGTCAGCAGCCCGCCCGGGTTGTTGCGCAGGTCCAGAACAATGCCGTTGACATTGTCCATGCCGCCGACTTCCTCGATCTTGGCCTTCAGCTCCTCCTCGACCCCCGGCATGGTCTGGTCGTTGAAGGTCGTCACGCGCAGCACGATCGTATGCCCGCCCACAAGGCGCGAGCGCACGGCGACCAGCTTGATCGTGTCGCGGATGATCGACACGTCGAACGGCTCTGCCGTGCCTTCGCGGACCACGGTGATGATGATTTCCGACCCGACCGGGCCGCGCATCTTCTCCACCGCCTCGTCCAGCGGAATGCCCGACAGCGATTCCCCATCGACAGCGGTGATGAAATCGCCCGACTGGATGCCGGCGGCGTCGGCGGGCGTGTCGTCCATCGGCGATACGACCTTCACGAAGCCGTCCTGCTGCGTCACTTCGATGCCAAGACCGCCGAATTCGCCGCGCGTCTGCACCTGCATGTCGTCGAAATCGTTCGGCGGCAGATAGCTGGAATGCGGGTCCAGCGAGGTCAGCATCCCGTTGATCGCCGCCTCGATCAGCTTGTCGGTCTCCACCGGCTCCACATACTGGCTGCGGATACGCTCGAAGATGTCGCCGAACAGGTCCAGCTGTTCATAGACCGAGGCGCTTTTGGTCTGTTCCTGCGCGATCAGCGGCTGCGCCACCTGTGTCGTGACAAGAACCCCCGCCACCGTGCCGCCCAATGCGGCCAGAACATATTTCTTCATCGCCGTCCTATTCCACAATTGCCGCGAACCATTCCGCCGGATCGACCGGGCCCGTGCCCTGCCGCAGTTCCAGGTAAAGCGTTTCGGTCCCCTCGCGGCCCGTCGCGTCCTGCGCCGTGCCAAGAAAGTCCACCAAACCCTGATCGCCGCCCGGCATCAACCCCAAGGGCGCACCCGCTGCGACAACTTCGCCCACTTCGCCATATACCGTTTCGATCCCGGCAAGCACCAGAAGATACCCGTCGCCCGGTTCAAGAACCATCACGTTTCCGTAGCCGGACAGCGGCCCGCGATAGCGGATGGTCGCAGCCCACGGGTTCGTGACCAGCGCGCCGGGACGCGTCGCCAGCACAACCCCCGGCCTGCGCACCCCCGCCGCATCGGCCTCGTTCGCGCGGCGCAGCATCTGACCATGAACGGGCAGCGGCAGCTTGCCCTTTTCGGCCGCGAACCCCGGCCCCATCGCGTCGGGCGCATTCGCGATCCCGGCGGCAAAGGCATCCAGCGTATCGTTGCTTTCCAGAAGCGCCCGCAGAACCGCCGGATCGTCGGTAAAACGGCGCGGCAGATCCGTCCGGTCCGAGATCGCCTGCGACAGCGCCGTCCGCGCGCCTTGCGCGGTATGCAGCCCGTTCGCCAGCGTATCCGTCGCCGCCAGTTGCACGGCGCGCAGATCGCGCATCTCCTGCAATTCGGCCTTCAGCGCCTCGGCCTGCTTTTGCAGCGCCGGGGTCACGTCCGACATGATCAGCCCCGAACGCACCGTGCCCAGCGGCCCCGAGGGGTGCAGCAGCAGGATCGGGCCCGGCTCCCCCTCCATCCGCGCCATGACGCCCAGAAGCTGCGAGACCTCCTCGCGCTTGGCCTGAAACCGCATATCCAGCGCCGCCTCGCGGATCGAGGCTTGGCGCGACGCCTCGCGCAGCGCGGTCAGCCCCGCCTCATAGGCGCCGATCGTGCGGGTCAGCGCGGCCACACGGTCGCCGCCGCTGGTCGCGCGCTGCATCGCCTCGACCGCCGCCTGCAATTCGTCCGAGGCTACTCGCGCCTGATCGGCGACCGAAGCCGCGGCAGGCGATGCCAGAAGGACCAAAAGGGCGGCGCGCAGGATCATGCGATCAGGCTCTGCCCCGTCATCTCGGCCGGTTGCGGCAGGCCCATCAGTTGCAGAACCGTCGGCGCCAGATCGGCCAGCCGCCCGTCGCGCAAGCTGCCCCGGGGCCCGCCGTAAAGGATCACCGGCACCGGGTTCAGCGTATGCGCGGTATGCGGCCCGCCGGTGACCGGATCGACCATCATCTCGCAATTGCCGTGATCGGCGGTGACGATCATCGCGCCACCCACCTCGGCCAGCGCCTCCAGCGCCTGTCCAAGACCGCGGTCCACCGCCTCGCACGCCGCGATCGCCGCCGCCAGATCGCCGGTATGGCCCACCATGTCGGGGTTCGCGAAGTTGACCACGATCAGATCGTAGCCATGCCGGATCGCTGCGACCAGACGCTCGGCCACTTCCGGCTCCGACATCTCGGGCTGCAGATCATAGGTGGCGACCTTGGGCGATAGCGGCATGAAGCGGTCTTCTTCCGCAAAAGGAACCTCGCGCCCCCCGTTCAGGAAGAAGGTGACGTGGGGGTATTTCTCGGTCTCGGCCAGCCGGAACTGGGTCTTGCCATGGCTGGCGACCCATTCGCCCAAGGTGTTGGCGATGGCGCGTTTGGGATAGGCGCTGGTCATATAGGCGTTATGCGCGTCGGAATAATCGACCATGCCAAGCAGCGCGCCCCATTTGATCGACCGCACGGCGAAGGCGTCGAAATCCGGCTGCCCCAGCGCCGCAAGGATTTCGCGCGCGCGGTCGGCGCGGAAGTTCAGGCAGAAGAAGCCGTCGCCGTCCTTTGCGCCAGGGTAGCCGTCGATGACCGTCGGCTGGATGAATTCATCCGTCTCGCCCCGCGCATAGGCGTCCGCGATGGCCGCTGCGGCATCGGGGGCGGCATTCCCCGTCGCTTCGACCATCGCCGCCCATGCGCGCGACACGCGGTCCCAGCGGTTGTCGCGATCCATCGCGAAATAGCGTCCAATCACCGTGCCGACCGTGACGCCCTGCGGCAGCGCCCCCAGAAGCTGCGCCACGAATTCGCGGGCCGAGGACGGTGCCACATCGCGCCCGTCGGTAATGGCGTGGATCACGACCGGAACGCCCTCGGCCGCGATGGCCCGCGCGGCGGCAAGCGCATGCAGGATATGCCCATGCACGCCGCCGTTGGAGATGACGCCCATCAGATGCGCCGTCCCGCCCGTCGCTTTCAGTTTGGCAACGAAACCAAGCAGACCTTCGTTCTGAAGGAAGGTGCCATCCTCGATCGCAAGGTCGATCTGGCCCAGATCCATCGCCACCACGCGGCCTGCGCCGATATTGGTGTGGCCCACCTCGGAATTGCCCATCTGCCCGGTCGGAAGCCCCGCATCGGGCCCATGGGTGATCAGCGTTGCATGCGGGCAGGTCGCCATCAGCCGGTCGAAATTCGGCGTGTTCGCCTGCGCCGGGGCATTGCCCTCGCGGCTGTCCGAAAGGCCCCAACCGTCAAGGATGCAAAGGACGACGGGTCTGGTCATGGCGGGCCTCCGGTTGATCCGGCACCGTTCTAGGGCGCGCGGGTCCTTTCGGCAACCTCGCGCTGGCGCTGGCGCATGCGGAAACGGGCGCGGTCATCATCGGTGTATTCGCCGATGCAGCGGGCGCAGGACACGCCCAGTTCGAAATCCGGGTGATCGCTGCCCTGCACAGGCCGACCGCAGGCGTGGCACATCTCGTAGCTGCCCTGCGCCAGCCCATGCTTCACCGAGACGCGGTGGTCGAAGACATAGCATTCGCCCTGCCACGCCGTCTCGGCCTCCGGCACCTCCTCCAGATACTTCAGGATGCCGCCTTTCAGGTGGAACACGTCATCGACGCCCTGCCCCAGCAAGAAGTTCGTCGACTTCTCGCAGCGGATGCCGCCGGTGCAGAACATCGCGATGCGCTTGCCTTTGAGGCGGTCCTTGTTCGCCGCCCACCATTCGGGAAAGTCACCGAAGGATTTCGTCGCCGGATCGATTGCGCCCTCGAAGGTGCCGATCTCGACCTCGTAATCGTTGCGGGTGTCGATCACGGCGACGTCGGGCTGCCGGATCAGGTCGTTCCAGTCCTTCGCCTCGACATAGTGACCCACGCGGGCCAGCGGGTCCACGTCCGGCTGGCCCATCGTCACGATCTCTCGCTTCAGGCGGACCTTCAGGCGGTTGAAGGGCATCTTTTCGGCATGGCTTTCCTTCCACTCCAGCCCCGCGCAGCCCGGCAGGGCGCGGATGGCGGCCAGAACGGCGTCGATCCCGGCGCGGGGGCCGGCGATGGTGCCGTTGATCCCCTCGGGCGCGATCAGAAGCGATCCGCGCACGCCGGCGGCATCGGCCAGATCGCGCAAAGGCGGGATCAGCGCGGCGGGATCGTCGAAGCGGGTGAAGTGATAAAGTGCGGCGATGGTCAGCATGGCGGGCAGATGCGCCCGAATCCAGTGAAAATCAAGTGCCGCCATTGACGATCCGCCCGCCGCCTCTTACGCCGATCCAAAGGCTTTCATGGAGGGAATGCCGATGGATGCGCTGATCGTCATCGACGTGCAGAACGATTTCTGCCCCGGTGGCGCGCTGGCCGTGACGGATGGCGATGCCGTCGTCCCCCGCGTGAATGCGATGTTGGAGGAGTTTCCCGTTCGCGTGCTGACGCAGGACTGGCATCCGGCGAACCACCTGAGCTTTGCCGAAAACCATGCGATGGAACCCTATGGCACGATCCAGATGCCCTATGGTCCGCAGGTCCTGTGGCCCGCGCATTGTGTCCAGGGCACGAATGGCGCGGCATTCCATCCGGGGCTGGCGACGGACAAGGCCGATCTGATCCTGCGCAAAGGGTTCCGGGCCGCCATCGACAGCTATTCCGCGTTCTATGAAAACGACCAGAAAACCTCGACCGGGCTGGAGGCTTATCTGCGCGCGCGCGGGGTGTCGTCGGTCACGCTGGTCGGCCTTGCGACCGATTTCTGCGTCGCGTGGTCGGCGCTGGACGCGGTTGGGCTGGGCTTCGACGTCACTGTGCGGATGGATGCCTGCCGCGCGATCGATCTGAACGGGTCGCTGGCTGCCGCCTGCGAAAAAATGCGCGCCGCTGGCGTCGTGCTGGAGGACTGACATGGCCGATATCGCCACCCGCGTTCACAATCACAAATGGAAGATCGACCCGATCGTCCGTTCGCTGCTGGACACGGATTTCTACAAGCTGCTGATGTGCCAGTCGATCTTCCGCAATCGCCCGGATACCGACGTCACCTTCAGCCTGATCAACCGCACCAAGACCGTGCGCCTTGCCGACATCATCGACGAAGGGGAGTTGCGCCAGCAGCTTGACCATGCGCGGTCGTTGCGGCTGACGCGGGGCGAGTCCACCTATCTGCGCGGCAACACCTTCTACGGCAAACGCCAGATGTTCCGCCCCGATTTCATGGAGTGGTTCGAGGGGATGCAGCTTCCCCCCTACGAGCTGGAGAAGAAGGACGGCCAGTACGAGCTGACCTTCCACGGCAAATGGCCCGAGGTGATGCTGTGGGAAATCCCCGCGCTGGCGATCCTTGTGGAACTGCGGTCGCGGGCGGTGCTGGAACGCATGGGCCGGTTCGAGATTCAGGTGCTCTATGCCCGCGCGATGACCAAGCTGTGGGAGAAGATCGAACGGCTGAAACAGATCCCCGATCTGAAGATCGCAGATTTCGGCACGCGGCGGCGGCATTCCTTCCTGTGGCAGGACTGGTGCGTGCAGGCGATGATCGAGGGCTTGGGCGATGCTTTCACCGGAACGTCCAACTGCCTGATCGCCATGCGGCGCGAGGTGGAGGCCATCGGCACCAACGCGCATGAATTGCCGATGATCTATGCCGCGCTGGCCAATGATGACGCCGAACTGGCGCAGGCCCCCTATCAGGTGCTGGCCGACTGGCACGAGGAGCACGAGGGCAACCTGCGCGTCATCCTGCCCGACACCTTCGGGACGGAAGGTTTCCTGAAACGCGCGCCCGACTGGCTGACCACATGGACCGGCATCCGCATCGACAGCGGCGATCCGGCAGCAGCGGCGGAATTGGCGATCCAGTGGTGGAAGGACCGGGGCGAAGACCCGCGCGAGAAGCTCGTGATCTTCTCGGACGGGTTGGATGTGGCCAAGATCGAGGAGTTGCAGACGCAGTTCCGCGGCCGGGTGAAGGTCTCCTTCGGCTGGGGCACGATGCTGACCAACGATTTCCGCGGGCTGGTGCCTGACGGGGCGCTGGACCCGTTCAGCCTTGTGTGCAAGGCCGTTTCCGCGAACGGTCGCCCGACGGTGAAACTGTCGGACAATCCCGGCAAATCGCTTGGCCCCGCAGCCGAGGTCGAACGTTACAAACGCGTCTTCGGTGTGGGCGAACAGCAATATCAAGAGGTGATCGTATGACCGATCTTCCCTATCGCCCCTGCGTGGGCGTCATGCTGATCAACGATGCCGGGCTGATCTTTGCCGGACAGCG
Organism: Falsirhodobacter xinxiangensis; assembly: GCF_004959935.1. Classification (GTDB taxonomy): domain Bacteria; phylum Pseudomonadota; class Alphaproteobacteria; order Rhodobacterales; family Rhodobacteraceae; genus Falsirhodobacter; species Falsirhodobacter xinxiangensis. Next base: position 76,311 of record NZ_SMYN01000012.1, read on the forward strand.
CTTGGACAGCAACGCCGCCGCGTGGCAGATGCCGCAAGGTGGGATCGACGATGGCGAAAAGCCGCGCGAGGCCGCGATCCGCGAATTGTGGGAAGAAACCGGCATCACCGACGATCTGGTGAAGTTCGTCGCCAAGACCGAAGGCTGGGTCACCTATGACCTGCCGCCCGAGCTTCTGGGCAAGGTCTGGGGCGGCAAGTATCGCGGGCAGAAGCAGAAGTGGTTTCTCTATCGCTTCAAGGGGCGCGACGATCAGGTGAAGATCGCGACCGACCATCCGGAGTTTTCCGAATGGCGGTGGATCGGCGCGGAGGAGATGGTGGAGAAGATCGTCCCCTTCAAACGCGCGGTGTATGAGGCGGTGATCGCGGAGTTCCGCGACCACCTTTCGTAATCAACCCCAGCCGGAGATCGCCTTCACCTCCAGAAACTCCTCGATCCCGAAGGTGCCGCCTTCGCGCGCGCGGCCCGAGGCTTTGACCCCGCCGAAGGGGCTGCCCGCGCCGCGGCTCTGGCCGTTCATCTCGACCATGCCGGACCGCAGTTTGCGCGCAAGGCGGTTGCGGCGTTCGCCATCCTGCGACTGGACGTAGTTGGTCAGGCCGTATTGCGTGTCATTGGCGATGCGGACGGCCTCCTCCTCGGTGTCGAAGGGGATGATCGACAGGACAGGGCCGAAGATCTCCTCGCGCTCGATGGTCATGCCGGGGGTCACGTCGGCAAAGACCGTCGGCTTGACATAGAAGCCGCGGTTCAGCCCGTCGGGCAGGCCGGGGCCGCCGGCGACCAGACGCGCGCCTTCGTCGATGCCCTTCTGGATATAACCCTGAATCTGGTCCCACTGACGGCGGTTCACGACCGGCCCGATATGGGCGCCATCCTCGGCGGCGGGGGCAACGCGGGTTTCCGTGGCAACCTTGGCCGCAATCTCGACCGCGCGATCATAGGCGGGGCGTTCGACCAGCATCCGCGTCGGCGCGTTGCAGCTTTGGCCCGAATTGTTGAAGCAATGCCGCGCGCCGCGTTCGACCGCCCGGTCATCGGCATCGGCGAAGATCAGGTTCGCGCCCTTGCCACCCAGTTCCAGCGTAACGCGCTTCATCGTCTCGGCAGCGGCTTTCGAAATCGCACGTCCCGCGCGGGTCGATCCGGTGAAGGAGATCATCTCGACATCCGGGTGGCTGGAAAGCTGCGAGCCGACCCCGGCCCCGTCGCCGTTCACGAGGTTGAACACCCCCGGCGGAACGCCCGCGTCATGGCAGAACTCGGCGAACAGAAGCGAGGACAGCGGCGCTTCCTCGGACGGTTTCAACACGCAGGTGCAGCCCGCCAGCAGCGCCGGGATCACCTTCAGCGTCACCTGGTTCATCGGCCAGTTCCATGGGGTGATCAGGCCGACGACGCCGATCGGCTCCAACGCCAGACGGTCGTTCGGGGCGTGATCGCCCAGCGGGCGGACCCATTCGATGGTGTCGAACGCGGTCAGGAACGCCTTCAGGTGGCTGGGAAGGCAAGGTGCCTGCGATTCCCGCGCCAGCTTGATCGGCGCGCCCATCTCAAGGCTGATGGCCTGCGCCATTTCCTCGGCCCGTGCCTCGTATTGCTGCAGGATGCGTTCGACCACGGCACGGCGTTCGGCGGGCGCGGTCACCGACCACGTTTCGAACGCGCGTTTGGCTGCGGCGACCGCCGCATCCGTATCCGCCGCATCGCCGAGCGAGATGACGGCGACGGCTTCCTCGGTCGAGGGGTCGATCACGTCGCAGTCGCGGGGCTTGGCCGGGGCCACCCATTTCCCGTCGATGTAGAATTCGCGTTTCTCGATCATCGCATCCTCCATTTTGCAGCAGCGTGTCATCCCGGCGCGGCGCGGGCAAGGGGAACGAAATTCCGGCACGACAAGCGGGCGCGGCGCTTTCCTTCCTTTCGCGCGGACCCGTGCCGATAAAGGGTGAAAACGCCCGCAGGGCGGCTTATGTCGGAAGACGAACCTGATCAGAGGAGCCGACATGTCCATTCGTATCAACGACATCGCCCCCGACTTCACCGCCGAATCCACTGCCGGGACCATCCGGTTCCACGAATGGCTGGGGGACAGCTATGGCATCATCTTCAGCCATCCCAAGGATTTCACCCCCGTCTGCACGACCGAATTCGGCGCGGTGGCGCAGCTGGCCGGGGAGTTTGCAAAGCGCAACACCAAGGTGATTGGCGTGTCCGTCGACAAGGTCGAGGAACACCAGAAATGGAAGAAGGACATCGAGACCTTCGCCGCATCCCCCGCCGATTTCCCGATCATCGACGACACCTCGCTGACGGTGGCCAAGGCCTATGACATGCTGCCCGCCGAATACTACGCCCCGACCGAAGGGCGAACCCCGGCCCATACGGCGACGGTGCGGACGGTCTATGTCGTCGGGCCGGACAAGAAGGTGCGGCTGACGATCTCCTATCCCATGTCCGTGGGCCGCAACTTTGCCGAGATCCTGCGCGCGCTGGACGCGGTTCAGGCCACCGACGGCGTGCCGATCGCGACCCCGGCCAACTGGGTTCCGGGGCAGGACGTCATCGTGGCACTGTCGCTGAACGACGAACAGGCGCGCGAGAAGTTCGGCGATCTGGACATCAAGCTGCCCTATCTGCGCTTCGCCAAGCAGCCCTGACGATCAGTGCTGGCGGTCGAGCAGCGTCTTGACCGCCAGCGCCACCAGCGCGATCAGCGTCAGCGTCGATGCGGCGGCAAAAGCGCCCACGACGTTCAGGTCATTGAACAGCAGTTCCACCTGCAAGGGCAGCGTGTTGGTCTGGCCGCGGATGCTGCCCGACACGACCGAAACGCCGCCGAATTCCCCAACCGCCCGCGCCGCGCACAGCACCGCGCCATACAGCAGCGCCCAGCGGATGTTGGGCAGCGTCACCCGGCGAAATATCTGCCAGCCCGACGCGCCAAGGGTCACCGCCGCCTGCTCTTGTTCCGATCCCTGCGCCTCCATCAGCGGCAGGACCTCTCGTGCGACGAAGGGGGAGGTGACGAACATCGTCACCAAAACGATGCCGGGGACGGCGAACAGGATCTGGATGCCGTTTTCCAGCAGCAGCGGGCCAAGCAGCCCTTGTCGACCATAGAGCAGCAGATAGCAGATGCCCGCGATGATGGGCGAGACGGAGAACGGAATCTCGATCAGCAGGACCAGCAGCCCGCGCCCCCAGAACCGGAACCGCGCGACCAGCCATGCTGCGGCGATGCCGAAGGCAATGTTGATCGGCAGCACGATCACCGCCACGACCGCGGTCAGCCAGATCGCATGCAGCGTGTCGGGATGCAGGATATTGGCCTGATAGGCCGCCCAGCCCTGCCCGAAGGCCCGGCTGAAGATATAGGCCAGCGGCACCACGACCAGAAACAGGGTCGAGATCAGGGCAGCGGCGATCAGCAGGCGGCGTGCGGTCATGGCTTGGCCTTGTAAGGCAGCGCGCGGGCTTGCAGCAGGTTCGAGATCACCAGAAGCAGCAGCGCGATGATCAGCAGCACCAGCGCGATGGCGGCGGCACCGTTATAGTCGTATTCCTCCAGCCGGATGACGGCCAGAAGCGAGGCGATCTCGGTCTTCATCGGCAGGTTTCCGGCGATGAAGACCACCGCGCCGAATTCGCCCAAGGACCGCGCGAAGGACAGCGTCACCCCGACAAGGAAGGATGGCAGGATCACCGGCCAGATCACCTTGCGGAAGATGGTGAACGGATGCGCGCCCAGCGTGATCGCCGCCTGTTCGTATTGCGGGTCGAGGTCTTCGAGGACCGGCTGCACGGTGCGGACGACGAAGGGGATGGATGTGAAGCTCATCGCGATGGCGACGCCCCAGATGGTGAAGACCACCTTGATGCCCATCGGCTCCAGCAGCGCGCCGAACCAGCCGTTCGCGGAAAACAGCGCCGACAGGGCAAGCCCCGCAACTGCGGTCGGCAGCGCGAAGGGGATGTCCATCAGCGCGTCCAGCACCCGCTTGCCGGGAAAATCGTAGCGCACCAGCACCCAGGCCATCAGCAGCCCATAGGCCGCGTTCACCACCGTCGCCATCGCCCCCGCCACGAGCGTCAGCTGCAGCGCGGCCAGCGTGCGCGGCGCGGTGACGATGGCCCAGAACCGTTCGGGCCCGATCTCGGCCCCGCGCAGCACCAGCGCGACAAGCGGCAAAAGGACGATGACGCCGAGATAGGTCAGCGTCACGCCCATGCTCAGGCCGAAGCCCGGCAGCACCCGCTTCATTGGTTGACGAAGACCTGATCGAGGATGCCGCCCTCGGCCAGATGGTTCGCGGCGACGCCCTCCCAGCCGCCAAGGCTGTTTTCTACGGTCAGCAGGTTCACCTCGGGGAATTTATGCGCCTCGATCGCGGCGGCGTCATGGACGCGGAACGATCGTTTCGCAAGGATCTCCTGCGCCTCGGGGGAATAGAGGAAGTTCAGATAGGCGGTCGCCACTTCGGTCGTGCCCTTCTGCTGCGCGACCTCGTCCACCACGGCGACGGGGAATTCGGCAAGAAGGCTGGTCGGCGGCGTCACGCGGACGAAGCCCTGATCGGCATATTGCTGGGCGATGCCTGCGGTTTCCGCCTCAAATGTGACCAGCACGTCGCCGATGCCGTTTTCGGCAAAGGTCGTCGTGGCCGCGCGCCCGCCGGTGTCGAAGACCGGAACATTGGCGAACAGCTTCTTGACGAAATCCTGCGCCCCCGCATCGTCCAGCCCCGAGTTCAGCGCCCAGGCATAGGCCGCCAGATAGGTATAGCGCCCGTTGCCCGAGGTCTTGGGGTTCGGGAACACCACCTGCACACCCTCGGCGGTCAGATCGTCCCAGTCGGCGATGTTCTTGGGGTTGCCCTCGCGAACGAGGAAGGCGGGCAGCGAGTAGTAGGGCGAGGCCTCGTTCGGGAACCTCTCGCGCCAGTCATCGCCCAGAAGGCCCCCTTCGGCCAGCACGTCGATGTCGGTGACCTGATTGAACGTCACCACATCCGCCGGCAGCCCTTCAAGGATCGCGCGCGCCTGACGCGACGATCCGGCGTGGCTTTGGTCGATGGTCACGTCGCGGCCCGTATCGGCTTTCCAATGGGCGGCGAAGGCCGGATTGATCTCTACGAACAATTCCCGCGCGACGTCATAGGAGACGTTGAGGATGCTGTCCTGCGCCATCACCGGCGCGGCCAGCAGGGACAGGGCGGTCGCAAGAACCAGTTTCACCGATGCGTCTCCTTTTTGAGGGGGATTGGGGCGGGCGGAGCCTTGCGCGCCGCGCCCGGAAAGATGCGGCCTGCATCGGGGCGCAGGCGGACATGATCGCCGACTTTCAGCGGATCGGCGCCGCGCTGGCGGGGAAGTTCCGCCTCCAGCACGATGCCGGTGCCGTCCAGCATCACGCGGCGAAGCGCGCCGGTGGAGGTGATCTGGCGAATGCGGAAGGGCGAGGCGTCGTCGCGCTGAAGGTCGATCTCGGCCGGGCGCAGGAAAAGGGTGGCGAAACCGTCGGGCAATGCGCGGCGTTCCAGCATCGACGCGTCCAGCCCCGGCGCCTCGGCCCGGCCCGCGCGCAGGATCACCGGCAGTTCCACCGTCGCGCCAAGGAAACGCGCAACGAAGGGCGAGGCGGGATGGTCGAAAATCTCGTCCGCAGTGCCGACCTGTTCGATGCGGCCCGCGCCCATGACCACGACACGGTCGGCCAGCTCGAACGCTTCCTCCTGATCGTGGGTGACGAAGATGGTGGTGGTTCCAGTCTTGTCATGCACATCGCGCAGCCAGCGGCGCAGGTCGCGGCGGATGGCGGCATCCAGCGCGCCGAAGGGTTCGTCCAGCAGCAGCACCTTCGGACCGATGGCCAGCGCCCGGCCCAGCGCGACCCGCTGGCGCTGCCCGCCCGAAAGCTCTGCCGGATAGCGACCGCCCAGATGTGCGATCTGAAGGAACTGGAGCAGCTCGTCCACCTTCGCCGCGATCTTGGCTGCGGGCGGGCGACGGTCCTTTGGCATCACGTTCAGCCCGAAGGCGATGTTGTCGCGCACCTTCATATGCGGAAACAGCGCATAGTGCTGGAACACGAAACCTGTGCGGCGGTCCTGCGCCCGAACGCGCAGCCAATCCTCGCCATCGACCGACAGGCTGCCCGCATCCGGCCAATCCAGCCCGGCGATGATCTTCAGCAGCGTCGTCTTGCCGGAACCGGAGGGGCCCAGAAGCGCGATCAACTCGCCATCGCGGACGTTCAGATCGATCCCGCGCAGCACCTCCGTCTCGCCGAAGCGCTTCATCATGCTGGTGACCTGCATGGTCATGGCGCGCCCTCCCGTCCGTTTTCCGGGAAGCTAGACCGCGGGGAACCCCCGAGCAAGCGCGCTGAGCGCGGATTTGGCGCAGGCGGGGGGAATATTTTCCCCCGTCGAAGGGTTGGCCCGAACCCCATTCCAAACCCCCGCATCCCGTCGGCAGGACCATCCGCAAAGCGGGCAGCCAGCGAAGCCGCGTTCTTTTTGCGCGCGCGTCACGCTTGCATCTTGGGGGTTCCGGGCGCATAAGCCCGCTTTCATCGCAAGAGGTTCCCGGACGTGGCCCCGCGCAAGCCCGCCATCACCAAAGTCGCGGATCTGATCCGCGAAGGTCTGGCAGATCCCTCCCAGGCGGAGGTTCTGGACCGGGTTGCCGAGAATTTCCGCATCCGCATCACCCCCGGCATGCAGGGCCATTCCGAGGGGCTGGCGCGCCAGTTTGTGCCGTCCCCGCAAGAGCTGACGATCCGTCCCGAAGAACTGGCCGATCCGATCGGCGATGACGTTCACAGCCCCGTGCCGGGTCTGACGCACCGCTATCCGGACCGGGTCATCCTGCATGCGACGCAGACCTGCGAAGTTTACTGCCGTTTCTGCTTCCGCCGTGAAGCCGTTGGCGAAGACGGTGCGCTCGGGGATGCGGAATTGGACGCGGCGATCGACTATATCGCGCGCACCCCCGAAATCTGGGAGGTGATCCTGACGGGCGGCGATCCGATGGTCCTGTCGCCGCGCCGTCTTTCGGCGCTGCTGGCGCGGCTTTCGGCGATCGAGCATGTCGGCGTGGTCCGCTTTCACACGCGCGTGCCGGTCGTTGCGCCAGAGAAGGTGAACACCGCCCTGATCGCTGCGCTGCGTGTGCGGCCTGCGGTCTATGTGGTCATCCATACCAACCACCCGGACGAGCTGACGCCCGAGGCCTGCGCGGCTTTGGCGCGGCTGGCGGATGCGGGGATTCCGCTTTTGTCGCAAACCGTGCTGTTGCAAGGGGTGAACGCGGATGCCGAGGTCTTGGCACAGCTGTTCCGCCTTTTGGTCATGAACCGGGTGAAGCCCTATTACCTTCACCACTGCGATCTTGCCCGCGGGACGGGGCATTTCAGGACGACGCTGGCCGCAGGTCAGGCGATCATGTCTGCGCTTCGCGGTCGCGTCTCGGGGGTCTGCCTTCCGACCTATGTTCTGGACCTCCCCGGCGGCTACGGGAAGGTGCCCGTCGGCCCCGTTTACGTATCGGGCGAGGGTCCGTTCCGCATCACGGATTATCTCGGGCGGGCGCATATCTACGCGGACCCGTGATTGGCGCTCATGCAGGTCGGTCTTGCTGTGCGCCTCCAAAGCGTCAGAAGGTATCCGCGAAGGTCACCAATGCCTCTCGGTCAGCCCCGGATGTTCCCCACTCCATCTCCAAGGCGGCGCTCGTGACTGATGCCGCGCTTCAAAACAGCCCGTTGTCGTTGGCCGACGTCCCGGTGATGGGCTGCAACACGTCCCAGTGCTCGACGATCTTTCCGCGGTCGTCGACTCGGAAAATGTCGATCCCCGCGTAATCGTCGCCACCCGGCCAGACCTGATGGCAGTGAAGCACGACCGGATCCGCTTCGGCGATGGCTCGTTTGATGGTCACGTATTTCGCCGGATGCTCCGCGGCCATCCGTTCGAAGTATTCGATGAACGCATCCTTGCCGTCGCCGACATGGGGATTGTGCTGGATATAGACGTCCCCGACATCTCGCTCGATCGCCTCGCGTGGGCGGCCGTCGTTGAACATCAGTTCGTAGAACGCAATCGCGTTCGCCTTGTTCAGGTCGGAGGTTCCATCTGTCCCTCCCTCAGCACGACCGCAGGGCCGTGGCGATTACCTTGGCTTGACGTTGCAAAGCCGCCATTCCGATGGGCCTGCACCGCACGATCATCCGCCAGTAAAGGGGCGACGGGATAAGGTCGAACGCGAATTCGCGGTCGATGTCGCCGCGCAATTCCCCCCGTGCGATGGCGCGGTCAAGCATGTCCTGACCAAGTGTGCGGCGCGCGGTGGCGACATGGTCCAGCAGTCCGGCCAGATCGCCCGATCGCATCCGTTCGGCGTGAAGGTCGGGCAGGATGCGGCGCACCAGCGGGTGGCGCAGCACGCGCCGGTTCATCGTCAGATAGGCGAGGATATCTGCCTCCAGCGACCCATGATCGCCAAATTCGCCAAGCATCGGCGCGGCCCGCTCGATCGCCTCGGTCGCAAATTCGCGCTTGGAGGACCAGCGCCTGTAGATCGCGGCCTTGCCTGCCGCCGCCCGTGTGGCGACACGCTCCAGACTGATCGCGGCATAGCCGGTCTGCGCCCATTCCTCGAACAAGGCGCGGAACAGCGCATCGGTCAGGTCCGGGCGGATCACCGCCGCCCCGCTGGGTTTGCGTGCGGCTTTTTGGTCGATACTATTGCGTTCCATCCATCAGGCTCCAACATGGACGGAACGATAGCGTTCCATTGAAGCGGAGTGAAGTGCGATGACGACGAACCCCGATCATTTCCCCAGCCTCTCGGCCTTGCTGCGCCAAGGTCTGGGCGACGCGATTGCGCCCGACGCGACGGGCCTGCTCGACATGATGACCGATGACATCAGCTTCGAGTTTCCGTTCGCGCTGCCCGATGGCCTGACCGTCATCGACGGCAAGACCGCGCTTGCCGAATACCTGCCCAAGGTGGGCGAGCTTTTCACCATCGAGGCGATGATGCTCGACCGCGCGTTCCTGTCGGCGGACGGGCGCAGTGCGGTGCTGGAATTCACGTCGAAGGCCCATGCGAACAAGGACGGGGCGCGGTATGATCAGACCTATGTTTCCGTCATCGACATTCGGGACGGCCTCATCAGCCGATACCGCGACTACTGGAACCCGCTGATCGTCCTTTCCGCGACGGGCGGGCCGGATGCGGTGAACGCGGTGCTGAAAAGTGGGTGAAATCCTTGTCACCGGCGGCACCGGAACGACCGGCAAGCTGGTGGCGCAGGCCATGGCGCGTCTGGGCCTTCCGCACCGCGTCGGAACCCGTGCACCCGCCGCGCCGCATCATGTCGCCTTCGATTGGACGGACCATGCGCTTGCCGCGAAGGCGCTGGAGGGCGCGCGGGCCGTTTACATCGTCGCCCCGACGGACCGCAGCGATCACGGGCGCGTGGTCGTCCCGGTCCTTGAGGCGGCGCTGGCGAAGGGGGTGACACGCTTCGTCCTGCTCAGTTCCTCGATGCTGGAGCCGGGCGGGCCGATGATGGGCGAAATCCACGCCTGGATTGCCGGGCATGCGCCGGAATGGGCGGTGCTGCGTCCAAGCTGGTTCATGCAGAACCTGATCACGCAGCACCGCCAATCCATCGTCGAGGACGGCGCGATCTTCACCGCGACCGGCCAAGGTCGTTGCGGCTTCATCGACGCGCAGGATATCGCGAATGCTGCGGTCGCCGCCCTGACCTCGGACGCTGCGTGGAACCGGGATCATATCCTGACCGGACCGGACCCTCTGAGCTATGACGACGTTGCGGCTGCGCTGACCGCTGGCCTTGGGTTTCCGGTCAGGCATGTGCCTTTGACCGAGGAGGACTGCGCCGCGCGCTGGCGTGCCAAGGGAATGGATGCCGCCTATGCCGCGACCCTCGCCGCAATGGACGGGCGAATCGCCAAGGGCGCCGAGGATCGCGTGACGGACGCTGTTTCCTTGCTGACCGGGCGGTCTCCCGCCGATCTGCCCGATTTCATCCGCCGCCACCGCGATGCGTGGGGCGACGAATTCCAGACACAGAAAGGATGACGCCATGAAGGCGATTTACGAGAAGCACAAATATTCCGCCGCCGTGCGCGCAGGTGATCTTCTGTTCGTGTCCGGTCAGGTGGGCAGCCGCGAAGACGGCTCGCCGGAGCCTGAGTTCGAGGTGCAGGTCCAGCGCGCCTTCGATCACCTTGCGGCGACACTGGCCGACGCTGGCGCGGGTTTCGAGGACATCGTGGACGTGACCACATTCCACACGGACCCGGAAAACCAGTTCGCGACGGTCCTGAAGGTCAAGGACAGGATCTTCGCCGCGCAACCCTATCCGAACTGGACCGCCGTTGGCGTCAACTGGCTGGCGGGTTTCGATTTCGAGATCAAGGTCGTCGCCCGCATCCCGGAGTGATGCAGGCAGCGGGGGCTTAAGACCAGAGCAGGCGATAGACCGTTTCTCGGTCATCGCTCGGGTGGTGGGCCGTCCTGCCCCGGGTGCCCGAGGATATCCGCCGCCTGCAAGGCCAGCCACAGCGCAGCCACATCGGCGGTGTTGCCGAGCGGCGCCCCGTCAGTTCATTGATCCGGCGGATGCGATAGGTCAGGCTGGTCTTGTGGACAGGAAGGGTGCCCGCAGCGGCCTGCCAAGAGCGGTTCTGTTCCAGAAAGTCTGCAGCAGGCGCGCGTTCGATTGTTCATCATGCGCCGCGACCGGCCCCAGAATACAGCGGAAGGTATCCTGCGCCTCCTGGATGGACCGGGGTAGCCAAGGCAGGTGATCGGCGATCTGGGCATATCTGACGATCGCATGTTCGGGCGTGCCATGGGCCGCCGCAAGGCGTGCTTCGCGCAGGGCAACCTTGGACGGCATTGCTCAGACCCAAGGGGGCGCCGAGGACGGGCTGCACCGCCCCGGCCTTCTCGTTGGAAAGCAGAACCAGAACCTCTTGCCCGCGCGGCACCAAGAAAAGCGTCCCTGCCAGAAGCTCGAACCGCCGCGCCCAATCCGTCAGCGCCACCGGATCGGTGCGCGCGATGCCCAGATGGGACGTGTCCAGCGACAGGCCGCAAGCGTTGAGACGCCGGGTCAGCGTTCCGGCCTTGACCTTTTGGGTCGGAATCTCGGTCAGCAATTCGGCCCGCTCGCGAAAGTCACGCTCATGTTCGACATGGCAATGCTCCAGCGCGATGCCCAGCACCGAGGCGAGGTGGCATCCAGCAGGTCGCGACTGGAGCGCCGCGCCAGGAGCACGTGATTGTGTCGCGACGGAATCAGGATCGCCAGTATCTTGCCATCCTCGAACGGAAAGCGGCGGATTGCCACCTGTGCCGTGGCAGCCGCAAGCATCTTCACGTTCTGTCCCAGCCGGTCCAGCAGCGAGACAAATCCTGCCCTTCGATCACCATGCGCAACCGTGCGAATGCCGCGTGGCGATCGTTTCATGTGACCGCGACGAGGTGGTCCGCCACGGCCTTCGTCATGCTTGCGAAGGGCACGCCAGACTCTGTCAGCAGAAACGGAAAACCCAGACGGTCGGCGCTGACCTGAGGCACGGTCATGTCACTCGGGCCTTTTCGCCGATCATCATCCCCGCCTGACCGGCATGATCTTTCGGAACCCCGATTTCGGTGGTCGTCTTGCCCAGCCATTCGGTTGGATTCGCCAGGCATGCGCCCACTGCACCAGCCGATCAGGCATCCGTGTTGTTCGTTCCGCGCTATTGCGCCTGCGCGCGACTCTGGGCGGCGACGGCGGTGGAGCCGGCCTCCTTCGCACGGATCACCCTTCAGCTTTCAACCTCAAGGCCGACAGGGGCAAGTCCTGCCGGCCAGCTACGCCGCGCCGGGTGCTTTTGGGACCATGTCATGCCTCCTGTCCCGCAAGGCAGTGCGCTTCCGCTCCGAAACGCCTATCCGTCGCGATTTCCCGCCGGGCCCGCGCGAGCGTCTGTTCCGCCATGTCCGGCCGCGCCAGCGCCTCAAGGTAGACGAAGTGCAGATCACGGATGCCGACGGTCGCGAGAACATCCTTCAGATAGCCCGTCAGGTGATCGGGCTGCATGGCACCTGCGCGCACCAGCCCGCCCGAGGACACCAGAATGAGCGTCGGCCGGTCGGCCAGCAGCCCGATCTTGCGCCCGTCGCGGAACCCGAAGCTGCGTCCCGCCCGAAGAACGAGGTCGATCCACAGCTTCAGCGCTGCAGGAACGGTATAGTTGTGCATGGGCGTCGCGATGACCAACGCGTCCGTTTCCTCCAACTCTCGGATCAAGGTTTCGGAGGCCGCGAAGGTGGGGGCGGCAGGTTCGGCCCGTGACAGGATCGCATCTGCATAATCGGCCGTGATTTGGCCAAAGCCGCCTTGTGACAGGTCACGGGTGATGACCTTCAGGTGACGCCTGCTCTCCAGCACCTCTTTTCCGAGGGTATGACCGGAGGCGGCGGCTCCGAGCGGGCTTGCGGTCAGGAACAATGCGGATTTCATCGTGATCTCCTTTCGACATGCGTTGCCGGCAACCGGGAAGACCAGCCCTTGCGCACACGCGGTTCTGTGGGGTCAGTGGATTGCCAGACCCGTCAGTTTGTCGGGATTGCGGGTGATGTAGATGCGGGTGATGCGGCCGTCCTCGATCTCCAGCGCGGTGGTCTGGATCGCGCCGCCCATGCGGCTGACGAAGCCCGGCAGCCCGTCGATGACGGTGGCACCCAGAAATTCCATCCCGTCCCCGACCTTGCGCGACAGGCCCTGAAACAGGCGAAGCAGGTTGTCGATGCCTTCGATCACGTTCAGGACGGTGTTGACCTTGCCACCGCCGTCGGAATGCAGCGTCGCGCTGCTGGCAAGCATCGCGCCCAAGGCGGCGGCGTCGCCGGTCTTGCAGGCGTCGAAAAAGGCGCGGGCCAGTTCCTCGCCCGCCTCGCGCGGCACATCGTATCGCGGGCGGTCGATCTGGACATGAGCCCGGGCGCGGGCGGCAAGTTGGCGCGTTGCGGCGGGGGCGCGGTCGATGGTGCGGGCAACCTCCTCCATCGGCTGACCGAAGACGTCGTGCAGAAGAAACGCCGCCCGTTCCAAAGGCGACAGCCGTTCCAGCGCCAGCATCAGCGACAGGGTCAGGTTGTCGGGGCGCAGCGCATCGTCCGGCTCCTCGATCAGCGGTTCGGGCAGCCAGGTGCCGGGATAGGTTTCCCGCCGCGCCCGCGCCGATTTCATCTGGTCGAGACAGAGGCGGGAGACGACCCGCGTCAGCCATGCCGCCGGTTCGGCGATGGTGCCGTGATCGCCGTTCTGCCAGCGCAGCCAAGCCTCCTGCACCATATCCTCGGCCTCGGCATGGCTGCCCAGCATCCGGTAGGCGAGGCGCAGCAGGCGGGGCCGCTGCGCCTCGAAGGTGCTTACCGGATCAGGCTGCATGGGCCTGCGCCTGCGGCAAGGTGGTGCCATGCGCGGCGCGGAAACCGATCTGCACGCGGTTCCACAGGTTGATCGCGCCGATCGCCAGCGACAGATATGCGCGCTCGTCCTCGGTGAAGGCGGCTTTGACCAGCGCCCAGTCATCGTCGGATGCGCCGGTTTCGGCCACCAGCGTCAGCGCCTCGGTCCATGCCAGCGCGGCGCGTTCGCGGGCGTCATAAAGACTCGCCTCGCGCCATGCGGGCAGCATGTGCAGGCGAAGCGGCGTCTCGCCATCCTTCAGCGCCTCGGCCACATGCATCTGGATGCAATAGGCGCAGGCGTTGATCTGGCTGGCACGCAGCTTGACCAGATGCAAAAGGCGCGGCTCCAGCGTGCTCGCCTTGATCGCGGCCTCGACGGCAAACAGTGGTTTGAAACCGGCTTCGGCACGTTTGAACTGGTCGGTCATGCGGGGTGTCATCGGTGTCTCCTTTTCGATCTGACACCAGCTTGACGATGCAGCACAGCGCGATGTGACATGGGCCGGAAAAAAACGATGAAAAATATTCGGGCGCAGTCCGCATGTGGGCCAGCGAGCGTCCATGATGAAAAACCGTTGGTTGGACGGCGGTGCCGTTTGGTCTGCTGCGGGTATCAACCCAAGGCGTTCCGCCGCGTCAGGGGCGATCCTGATCCGATGGCGGGATGATTTGCGAGCGCAGATCCGCCCCTTCCGGGCAGTCGGGCAGCAGCAGGCACGAACCTTCCCACCAGATCCGTCGCCCTTCGATCCGCACACCGCCCCAATCCGACAGATCATAGACCTGCGCGGCGCTCCATCCTTGCAGCGACGCGGTGCATCCGGTGGCAAGCACCAACGTCAGCGCGCCCTCGGCTGCGGTGATGCGGTGCGCGCCGGGGCCAAGGGCGAGCCGGTGGTTGCCCGGCGCCAGCACGATCCGGTTACGGCCCGTGCCAGCCGCAAGCTGCACAGCGCCCTCGCCGATGAAGACGGTGTTGTTGCCCGGCCCGGTGGTCACGCGGTTCTGCCCCTGGCCGTGGATGACGTCGTCGCCGTAACCGCCGTCCAGCGTGTCGCGGCCGATCCCGCCGATCAGCGTATCGTCGCCCGGCCCACCGTAGAAGGCGGCGACATCCTTGGGGCGCTTCGCCATGGAGATCAGAAGATCGTCCCCCGGCCCGCCATGAAACGTGGCCGATCCGTATTTCGGCCCCCGCATCACGTCATCCCCTGACGACCCGACGACCTCGACCGAGACGCGCTCGGACGCCTCGAATTCGAATGGGCTGAGGGGGTGGCCGACGATGCGGACGGTCTTGCCCTCGCGCGGCTCGCCCTGTTCGGTGCGCGAGACGACGGTGGCGACGCGGACACTGTCCATCCCTTCGGGCATCCGCAGCACGTAGTCGTCCGGCCCCGCCATATACCAAAGCCGGTTCCTGGCCCCGTCGTCGGCATCCGCCACCCGGATCGCACCCGCCGCCTCGCCATAGGCCCAATAGTCCAGACCCTCGCGCCGCCCGCCCAGAACGACCGACCCGTCCACCGCCATCATCGCATTGACACCATCGCCCGGAACCTCGGCCCCGCGCAGGTCGATCCCCAGATCGAACGCCCCGCGCACCAGTTCCTCGCGCAGCGCGTCCAGCGGGGCGGTGTCCGCAATGTTCACCGTCTCGCCTGGATCGGCGACCAGATCGTAGACATGCTCCTCGCCGTTCGGATACCGGAAATAGCGCAGGTGGCTCAGCCCCGGTGCCGAGGGGCGCACCGACAGCGTGCCGAACACCGAGGTCACGGGCGATTTCGTGCGGTCATAGGGGCCGAAACTGGAATCGATTAGGCCCAGAAGGCTTTGCCCCGACACCCAATCCGCACGGCGCGGCAGCCCGGCAAGGTCCATGATGGTCGAGGGCAGGTTGTGCAGCGACACGGGCAGTTGCTCCACCAGCCCGCGGTCCATTGCCGGGTGCCAGATGCACAGCGGAACATGCGCGGCGCTGTCCCACTGGCTCATCTTGTGGAAGCTGTCGTGATTGCCGAGGTTGAAGCCGTTGTCGGACAGGAAGATGACGGTGGTGTTCGCGCCGATGGGCGAGGTGCTCAACGCATCCAGAAACCGCCCGATCTCGTGATCGACATGGCTGATGGCCGCGAAATAGGCGCGGACCACCTGCCGCCACCCCTCGTCCCCCGCCTTTTCCGGTGTCCAGTTGCCGTTGGCGATATAGGCGGCCTCGTAGACGGCGAAACCGGGTTGCGGGCCGTAGAAATCCTCGGGGGAGGCGATGCTGGGCCAGACGATCCCGGCGGGATCATACATCTGGTAGAAGCGGTCTGGGCAGTCGAGGTTGAAATGCGGGTGCTTGAAGCCAAGCTGGATCAAGTGCCGCCGCGAGGGGTCGGCCTGCGACACATGGTCGATCGCGTTCTGTGCCACCCAGAAATCGTAGAAACGGTCGTCCTGCGACCCGTCATCATCGGGCGCGTTCACGCCGCAGATGCCCGGACCCTTGCCGCCCAGATATTCGCGCAGACCCGTCCGCCCGCCCTTGTCCGAAGCCTCGGCTTCAACATGGAACAGCATCCGGCGGTAGTCTTCGGGCATGGGTTTGTAGTTGCTGTCGACCTTGCCGGTCGTGAAGTTGTAGAACCCCGCCTGCCGCAGATCGAAGGCCCATGCCTTTTCCGGCGGCAGGACATCGCGCCAGAAACGGTTCAGGTCCACCAGCCCGGTGCGATAGGGCGACAGCCCCGTCGCAACCTCGGCCCGGCAGGGGGCGCAAAGAGGGACCGTGGCATAGGTATTGGCGAAGCGCACACCCCTGGCGAACAGCCGGTCGAGGTTGGGTGTCCGGATCGTGACGCCGAAACTGTCCCGCCAGGTGAAGACATCGATCATGTCATCCACCCAGATGACGCAGATGTTGCTGCGGCCTGCCGTGTCGCGCGTGAAGGTCATCGATATTCCCAGTCGATGTAATCGGCCAGCGCCGCAGTATCCGCTGCGCCGTGCCAGACGAGGACTTCGGCGATCTGCCCGTCGCCAAGGGACCGCGCCATGCCTTGCCGCATTGCGCGGCATCCGATGAGCAAGCTGGCGGGATGGGGCAGGTCCAGCGCGGCCGTAGCAGATACCGACGGGCCGCCGATGCGCGACAGGGTATAGCGGCCCTCGCGGCATTCGATCAGGACCGCGTGCCAAGCCTCGGCCTGCGGGGGGAGCGTCAGGGCAAGCGTGCCGCCATCGTCCTGCAGGCTGACCGAGCCGTCCGCATCCTCGTGCAGATAGAGGTAGTTGTTTCCCCGCCCCTTCCGCACCGCCAAAAGGCTTTTGGCGACGGCATCGGGGCTGGCCCAGATCACGCAGACGGCAAAGGATCGCGTGTCCAGCAGCCCCGGATATTCGAACCCGCCATTCACACCCGCGGCCAGCGACAGGACTGCCCGACCACGATGCTGCGCCACGCGCGGCTCGAACGGCGATTGGGCCTCCTGCCAGCTTTGGCCTTCTATACGGTCCGCGCGCATCCGCAGATCGCCGGGGGCCTGCGAGACCAGAACGTGAGGCGGCACAGCGACGCCAAGCTTCAGCATTGCGTCACCGCCATGTCGAACGGCAATGCCCAGCGGTGCAAACCGTCTTGGGAGAATTGGTCACGCAGCCCGCCGCCTGCGGGATAGTGGCGGTCTCCGTCTCGGCTGCCGCGCCCATCGGGGCGGGCATAGGCGACACGCGTGCCATTTGCGGGCGGGGCCGCCAGGTGCAGCAGGACGGCGCGGGGGTCGTCCGGTGCGATGCCGACCCCGACCAGCGCCGCCCCATCGACGGTGAAGCCCGCCATATCGCCCCCCGCGAAACATGGGGCGCGGTCGATCGCCAGATCGCTGGCGGATTTGAAGGTGACGCGGATCGCGCTGCCTTCAGCCTCGGCAAAGCAGGCGGTCGGGCAGAACCAAGCCTCTCCGGCCAGCCGCGCCTCGATGGCCAGCGCCTCCAGCGCGGCACGGTGATGCAGACCTTCGGGCAGCGGATGACCCAGATCATCCTGAGCAAAGGCGTATCCGGCCCCCGCAAAGGTCAGGTCATGAATGCCGGGCCGAAGCGCCAGCGCCGATTGCCGCCAGATCGCCGGATGCGGCTCTTGCCAATAGGGGCCGCAGTCGAAGCTGGTGACAAACCGCATCCGGCCCGCCTCATCCATCGCGGCCAGCGGATCGACCGTCATTTCCGGCCCAAACTCCATCCCGACCGCCAATATCTGCGCAGGTTGGCCGAGGCTTTGGCACAGCCGCTCATGCCCGGCCAGCACCTCCGGCAGCCGTTGGGGGGCGACATCATCCGCCAGAACCGTCCGCAGCGCACGGGCGGATGCGAACCGCCGCGCCATCAGCTTGTCCGCCACAAGCGCCTGAAGGCCGACAGAACGCTGGGGCACGACCAGCGCCGCCTCCCCTTCGTCGGACAGCGGAGCGCGGATGACGTGATGCGGAAAGCCTAGCGGTTCGCGATATGTGACCTGCCGCCGCGCACCGCCCAGCCCGGCCAGCAGCCAGACGCTGCCTCCGGTCTGGGCAAGGATGGCACCGCCCGAGACATGCCGCCGATACCGCCGCACCCCCGAGGGCAGCCGAGCCTGAAATCCGATCCAATCGCCCTGCTGGAAAACGTCCCAGGCGTCGATGTCGCCAAGAATATCGGCGGGCAGTCCGAACCCCTGCTCGCTTCCGCGCGGCATTCGGCGCGCAATATCGCGGACAACCCTGTCGGAAAGACGCATGACCAGCCCGGACTCGTCCCATTCGACGACCGGACCGTTTTCCGCCGCGATCAAGACACCCCGGCTATCACTCTCGCCTTTCTGGGGCATCCGCACTCCGTCCTCGGCCATCTTCGCCTGTCATAGCATGGCAAAAGGAAAACTAGCCATATGCGTGTGCCACTCTTGGCAACAGTCGCCACGCGGGTGGGCCGGGGCGACGGATTCTCTCGCGTTGGGATTGTGCCGCCCTTATGATCATCATGCATACTACGGAGCGTCCGATGGCCTTTGATCCGCTGAAAAACCTCTCGCCCTTCGTCAGAGAGGTGGACAACGCCCTGATCATTCCCTTCGGAACCGAAAGCGCCGGAGGTATCGCGCGATACGCCGGCATCTATGACGAGCATGGGACTTATGTTCCGGAAGGGCAGTGCTTTCGCACCTCCACCACCCCAACCACGCTTGAGCCGAAGGAGATCCCAGCAGAGCCGGAGGAAAGGCTGAACGGAACGTGGATTTGGGGAGGGCTGCTCTACAGCCACTTCGGGCATATGCTTTTGGAAAGCACGGGGCGTCTCTGGGCCCATGACCACGTGGAGGCCGAGGGCGAGCTGTTTCTTTTGAAGAAAAAGGTGACCTGGCCGAAAAGATTCGTGAAACCCATCAATCCCATCCTGAGCCATCTGGGCGCCAAGACGGCAAAAGCAAAGGGTGTGACCCGCCCTCTGCGGGTCGAAAAGCTCGTTATCGCACCTCAGGGATTCGGAACTGGAGACATGATCGCCGGCTGCCCAGAAATGCGCGCTTTCGTCAAATCGAACTGGGGCAAAGGGATCGAACCTGCGGGCCATGAAAAGATATACATCTCCCGCAGCCGTCTATACTCCAAACGTGGTCGATACATCGGTGAAAGCTTCCTCGAAGCCCTGCTCGAAAAAGAAGGCTATGCGATATTCCATGCCCAGGATCATTCGATAGAGGAGCAGATCGCGCAGTATAAGGCGGCAAAGGTCGTCATATCGAGCGACTCTTCGGCCCTGCACCTGCACGCGTGTTTTTCCGCTGCTGATACGAAAGTTGCGATCATCCTTCGCCGACCCGGCGAGGCGATCAATGACTACCTGACGCAGTATCGTTCATTCTCGGGAATTGCCCCATTGGTCATCTCCAGTTTGAACGGGGCGGTATATCAATTCGATGGCGCGAGAAATTCGCAGAAGAGCGAGATATACACGGAAATCGATTTCCCATCCGTCGCCCGGGAACTTTATTCAGCGAATTATATAGAGTATCGTTCTGCCTGGCAGAACCCACCGGCTGACGAGATCAAATCCGAGGTGGCATCTATCAGCGAGAGGCTGGGCGCGCCGATATATACGGTGTCTGACGATATCTGAGCGGCGTCCGTCATGCTTTCATTCCTATCATCGTCTTTACCATAACGATAGTTTACATGCTTTGGCCGTGACCTCATTCATCACGAGAGTTTTCCGTTTTGAGATTGGTAGTTTGCGGTTGGTGTCTGGGTAAGCGCGCCGAGCGCGGTGTCCCCGAGTGCGCAAGCGTCCACCGCGCTTTCGGTGTCGTCAGGCTTTCCCAGCAGATCGTCAAGCACAATGGTGTCCAGCATCGCATCCGCCAACAGGCGCTTCAGCTTGCCGTTTGAACCGCTCCGGTTTGCCGGAGGCTAATTTCGGTTGGT
>NZ_SMYN01000013.1 GCF_004959935.1 Falsirhodobacter xinxiangensis
GCGGCACGGGTGCGCATTCCAGTTCTCCTTTTCAACAACATTCAGGCGGCGGCGTTGGCGATCCAGATGGCGATCATCAGGTCGAGATGCGCGCCGCCGCCATTCTTGAAGACCGTGATGTCTTCGGGCGACGTCCGGCCCTGCGTGTCGTCGCGGGCAAGGTCGTAAAGATCGCCAAGGACATCCTCGCGCCGGATCGCGCCCGAGGCGATGGGGTCGATCAACTCGCCGATAAGATCGACGGTCGTCTCATAGCTGTCGACGAAGACCCGGCCCTTTGCCATCAGCGCGTCGTCGGCCTCGCGCATCTCGGCGGTATAGGCGCCGATCAGGTCCACATGCGTGCCGGGCTGCACCCATTCGCCAAGGATGACGGGCTGTCTGGCCATGGTGGCGGTGCTGACGATGTCGGCGCGGCCCACCTCGTCGGCCAGATCGTCCGCGACGACCAGCCGCCCGTTCAGATCCCCAAGGCTTGCGACCAGCGCTTCCGCCTGCTCGCGCCGGCGTGCCCAGACCGCGATCCGTTCCAGATCCGGGAAAATCGCGTCATAGGCCCGCACGAGATTGGTCGCGAGCGTGCCCGCACCGACGATCAGAAGGCGGCGGCTGTCCGGGCGAGCCAGAATCTGCGCGCCGAGGACCGAGTCCCCTGCCGTCTTGTATTCCGTGACCAGCGGCGCGTCGATGACCGCGGTCAGATGGCCGTTATCGGCGTCATAGACCAGCATCCCACCCTGAATGCTCGGCAGCCCCTTCTGCGGGTTCGCATCATAGATGGTCACGGCCTTCACGCCGAATCCCAGCCCTTCGATATAGGCGCTGCGGTTCAGCAGCGTGCGGTCCGACGGCCCAAGGAACAGATCGCCCACCTGTGCCTTGGGGCGAAGATGCCCCTGCCGAAGCGACGCAACCGCGCCATGCCAGTCGAGCCGCCCCGCGACGTCTTCATAGCCAATCATCTTCGGTCCCATTCGCGGCTCCTCGGTCACATGTTCGGATAGTTCGGTCCGTCCCCGCCTTGCGGGGTTGTCCAGTCGATATTCTGGGACGGGTCCTTGATGTCGCAGGTCTTGCAATGGACGCAGTTCTGGAAATTGATCTGGAAACGGGGCGTCGGGCCGTCATTGACCACCTCGTAAACGCCTGCCGGGCAATAGCGCTGGGCGGGTTCGGAAAATTGCGGCAGGTTCACGGCGATCGGCACGGCAGGGTCTTTCAGCCGAAGGTGGCAGGGCTGGCTTTCTTCGTGGTTGGTGAAGGAAAAGGCCACGCTCGTCAGCCGGTCGAACGACAGGCGACCATCCGGCCGTGGGTAATCGATGGGGGCGAAGTCGGCCGCCTTGCCGGTCGCGGCGGCATCCGACTTGCCATGATGCCATGTCCCAAGCGGGTTCCACCCGGTCAGGTTCGCAACCCACATGTCGATCCCGCCCAGCATCAGCGACGCGACAAGGCCAAGCCTGGACCATACCGGCTTGACGTTGCGGACCGCGCGCAGGTCCGCGCCGATGGCCCCGCCGCGCACCGCCGCATCGTATTCCGCCAGACGATCGCCCTCGCGGCCCGACGCGATGGCCGCCGCCGCCGCCTCTGCCGCCTCGATCCCGGACATCATCGCGTTGTGATTGCCCTTGATCCGCGGCACGTTCACCATGCCGCCCGAACAGCCCAGAAGGACGCCGCCCTGAAAGGCCAGATCGGGAAGCGCCTGCCACCCCCCCTCGGTGATCGCCCGCGCGCCATAGCTGACGCGCCGCCCACCCTCCAGAAGCTCTGCCACCATCGGATGATGCTTGAACCGCTGGAACTCCATATAGGGATAGAGATGGGGGTTGGCGTAGTTCAGGTGGACGACGAAGCCGACCAGAACCTGATTGTTCTCGAAATGATAGATGAAGCTGCCGCCACCCGCGTTGCGTCCCAGCGGCCATCCCATCGTATGCACGACCCGTCCTTTGCGGAACTTTTCGGGGCGGACTTCCCAGATTTCCTTCATTCCAAGGCCGAACTTCTGCGGGTCATGGCCCTGTGCGAGCTTCAGCGCTGCGATGATCTTCTTGGCCAGCGATCCTCGCGCGCCTTCGGCGATGAACACATACTTGCCGTGCAGTTCCATGCCCGGCTCGTAATTCGGGCCCGGCGTGCCGTCCGATGCCAGCCCCATCTCGCCCGCGACGACGCCTTTGACGCGCCCACCTTCCCAGACGACGCGGCTTGCGGCCATGCCGGGAAAGATCTCGACGCCCAATTCCTCGGCCTGGGTGGCAAGCCAGCGGCAGACGTTGCCCATGCTGACGATGAAATTGCCGTGGTTGTTCATCAGCGGCGGCATCAGCGCGTTCGGAATACGGACCTGCCCCGCCGCGCCCAGCATGAAGAAGTTGTCGTCCACCACCTCGGTCGTGACCGGGGCACCACGATCGCGCCAGTCCGGGATCAGACGGTCCAGCCCGGCGGGGTCCAGAACCGCGCCGGACAGGATATGCGCGCCGACCTCCGATCCCTTTTCCAGCACCACGACCGACAGGTCCGGGTCGATCTGTTTCAGCCGGATCGCCGCCGACAGCCCCGAAGGCCCGGCGCCGACGATCACGACGTCATAGTCCATCGACTCGCGTTCAATCTCGGGATGTCCGCTCATGTGGCTGGCAAAGCTCCGCTGGCAGGCCTGGCTTACAGCTTCTGGGTCAGGTCGGGCAGGATCGTGAACAGATCGCCCACGAGGCTGTAATCGGCAACCTGAAGGATCGGAGCCTCCTCGTCCTTGTTGATGGCGACGATGACCTTGCTGTCCTTCATCCCGGCAAGATGCTGAATCGCGCCAGAGATGCCGACCGCGACGTAAAGGCCGGGTGCCACGACCTTGCCGGTCTGTCCGACCTGCCAGTCGTTGGGCGCGTATCCGGCATCGACCGCCGCGCGCGAGGCGCCCACCGCCGCGCCGAGTTTGTCGGCCAGCGTCTCGATGATGGCGAAATTCTCTTTCGAGCCGACACCGCGCCCGCCGGACACGACCCGCGCCGCCGAGGTCAGCTCCGGCCGGTCGGAGGTCGCGACCTCGTCCGACTGCCAGGATGACAGGGCCGGATCGTCCGCAGACGCGGCATCGGCGATCGTGGCGGTGCCGCCATCGCCCGCGGCGTCGAAGCCTGCGGTGCGGATGGTCAGAACCTTTTGCGCATCGCGCGATCTGACCGTCTGGATCGCGTTGCCGGCATAGACCGGGCGTTCGAACTTTTGCGCGTCGATCACCGCCGACACGTCCGGGATCACCATGACATCCAAAAGCGCCGCCACGCGGGGCATGACGTTCTTGGCGCCTGCTGTCGAGGGTGCCGCGATGTGATCGAACCCCGCGGCAAGCGAGACCAGCAGCGCCGCAACGGGTTCGGCCAGCCCATGGGCATATTGCTCGTGATCGGCCACCAGCACCTGCGCCACCCCGTCGATCGACGCAGCGGCCGTCGCCGCGCCCCGCGCGCCGGTCCCCGCACAAAGCACGGTGATATCGCCCAAGGGGCGCAGTGCCGTCACGGCCTTGGCCGTCGCGTCGCGGTTCAGATCGCCATTCGCGATCTCGCCCAGAAGAAGAACGCCCATCACACCACCCCGATCTCTTTCAACTTGCCGACCAGTTCGTCCACCGAAGCCAGCCGCACACCTGCCGCGCGGCCCTGCGGCTCTCGCGTGGCAAGGATTTCCAGCCGGGGCGCGGGATCGACGCCGTAATCGGCGGCGGTCTTCTCCTCCAGCGGCTTCTTCTTGGCCTTCATGATGTTCGGCAGCGAAGCATAGCGCGGCTCGTTAAGGCGCAGGTCGGTCGTGATCACGGCGGGCAGCGCGACATCGATGGTCTGAAGACCGCCATCGACTTCCCGCGTGACCGTCGCGCGCCCGCCTGCAATCGCGATCTTCGACGCGAAGGTCGCCTGCCCCCAGCCCAGCAAAGCCGCCAGCATCTGGCCCGTCGCGCCCATGTCGCTGTCGATGGCCTGCTTGCCGGCGATGACCAACCCGGCGCCCTGCTCGGCCGCGACGGCGGCAAGGATCTTCGCGATCGCCAGCGGTTCCGTCGTCTGGTGGACGTCATCGGCGGCGACGACCAGAATGGCCCGATCCGCCCCCATCGCCAGCGCCGTCCGCAAGGTTTCCTGCGCCTGCCGGACGCCGATGGAGACGACGATCACCTCCTCGGCGACCCCCTGCTCCTTCAGCCGGATCGCCTCCTCGACCGCGATCTCGTCGAAGGGGTTCATCGACATCTTGACGTCGGCCAGATCGACGCCGGAGCCGTCTGGTTTGACGCGCGGCTTCACGTTGTAGTCGATCACGCGCTTCACCGGCACGAGTATCTTCATGCTCCCCTCCTCCGTTACAGATCCTTGACCAGCCGCAGCGCGTCATAGATCGCGGCATGGGTGTTGCGGGCGGCAACCGCATCGCCGATGCGGAACAGGCGGAACGTGCCTTCCGGGTTGGCGCGCACGTCTTGCAACCGTCCCGAGGTCAGCGCCTCGTAATCGACCTCGCCCAAATTCGACGAACGCGGCTTGAGGTCGAAATAAAGCTCGTCCAGCGGGCGGGTGCCGTGGTTGACGACCACCTGATCGACCAGCCGGTCCCGCGTGACGCCGCCATAGTCGCTGCCAAGCGTCGCGCGAAGCTGGTTGCCGTCGCGCACCACCGACAGCAGACGCCATGTCACGGTAAAGGTCGTGTCCAGCTTTTGCAGGCTGCGCATATACGGCACCAGGTTCATCGCCATCACCTCGGGCGAGAAGGCCCGGTCCGGCGTCACGATCTCGACCTTCGCGCCCGTCGATGCGATCGCATCCGCCGCCTGAAGCGCGGCATGATCGCCCGCATCGTCAAAGATCAGCACGTTCTGGCCGGGCTTCACATCGCCCGAAAGAATGTCCCACGCCGAACAGACCAGATCGTCGCCCGCGCTCAGCACTTCGGTATGGGGCAGACCGCCGGTCGCGATGATGACCTCGTCCGGGTTGGTCGCCAGAACGTCCGCGTCATCCGCGAAGGTGTTGAAGTTGAAGGTCACCCCGTGCTTTTCGCACATCGCCTGACGCCATGCGATGATCGAGATCATCTCGCGGCGGCGTTCCTGCAAGGCCGTCAGCCGGATCTGGCCGCCGGGTTGATCGGCGGCTTCGAACACCGTCACGGCGTGGCCGCGTTCGGCGGCAACCCGCGCCGCTTCCATCCCCGCAGGCCCCGCGCCGACGATGGTGATGCGTTTGCGCGCATCCGCCGCCGGGATGATCTGGGGCATCGTCTCCTCGCGCCCGGTGGCCGCGTTGTGAAGGCAGAACGCAAGGCCACCCTGATAGATGCGGTCGAGGCAGTAGTTCGCGCCGACGCAGGGGCGGATGTCGTCCTCGCGCTTTTCGATGATCTTCCGCACGAGATGCGGATCGGCCATGTGGGCGCGGGTCATGCCCACCATGTCGATCAGGCCCGCAGCGATGGCGTGGCGCGCGGTGGGAACGTCCGGGATCTTGGCGGCATGGAAGGTCGGAAAGTCCGTCGCCTTCTTGATCTGCCCGGCGAATTCAAGATGCGGCGCGTTGCGCATGCCCTGCACCGGGATCACGTCGGTCAGGCCCGCGTCGGTGTCGATATGCCCCCTGACGACGTTCAGGAAGTCCACCAGCCCGCTGTCCTTCAGCTTCTGCGAAATCGCGATGCCGTCCTTCGCATCGAAACCACCCGGCAGATCCTCGTCGCCGGTATAGCGCACGCCAAGCAGGAAATCCTCGCCGCATCGTTCGCGGATGCCGCGCAGGATGTCAAAGGTGAAACGCAGCCGATTGTCGAGATCGCCGCCGTAAGGCCCGTCCAGATCGTTCGTCAGCGGCGACCAGAACTGGTCCATCAGGTGGCCGTAGGCCTGCAGCTCCAACCCGTCCAGGCCGGCCGCCTTCATCCGTTCCGCCGCATCGACATAATCGCCGATGATCCGCTGGATGTCCCAATCTTCCATCTTCTTGGGGAAGGATCGGTGCGCCGCCTCGCGCTCGTGGCTGGGCGAGACGACGGGCAGCCAGTCGGCCTTGTCCCAACGGGTACGGCGGCCAAGGTGGGTCAGCTGAATCATCACGGCCGTGCCGTGATCGTGGCATTCGTCCGTCAGCTTCTTCATCCACCCGACGACCTCGTCCTTCCATGCGAGGATATTGTTAAACACGGGCGGGCTGTCACGCGAAACGGATGCCGAACCGGCGGTCATCGTAAGCGCGACGCCGGCTTTCGCTCGCTCCACATGATAGGCGCGATAGCGATCCTTGGGCATTCCGTCCTCGGGATATGCCGGTTCATGGCTGGTGATCATGATCCGGTTGCGAAGCATGAGATGCTTGAGTTGGAAGGGCTGCAAGAGTGGATCGTTCGACATGAATCTGCCTGTTGCGGTGGAGCGGTGTCGAGCCAACACTCCGCCATAATGTTCACCACTGTCAAATTAAAAATCACAGGTGAACGCTTGAGGCCGCGAAGTGCACATAAGACTTGCGGGCATATTGGGCAGCCGATACCTCTCAGGGATGGATCAGAAAAGTTCTACCGAAACCGGATGGCGCGGATCGCGCGAGGGATGGCTCGACGCGGGCTATAAAGCCTTGATCGAGAACGGTATCGACGCGGTCAAGATCCTGCCTCTGGCCAAGCAGCTGAACCTGTCGCGCACAAGCTTCTATTGGTTCTTCGAGGATCGGGAATCGCTGCTGGCGGCGCTGCTTGACGGTTGGGAAGCCCGCACGACGACGCCGCTCGTCGCGTCCACGACCCAGTATGCCGAAACGCAGACCGAGGCGATGTTCAACGTCATCGGCACGTTCATCGATGCGAAAGCCTTTGATTCCAAGCTGGAATTCGCTGTCCGCAGCTGGGCTTTGCAAGATGACAAGGTTGCCGAACGTGTTCGGCAGGCCGATGTCGTGCGCCTGCAGGCCTTGTCCGAGATGCTGACGCGGTGGGGCCATGATGCCGTTCAGGCCGATGTCAGGGCGCGAACGGTCTATCTTGTCCAGATCGGATACATCTCGATGCAAGTGCAGGAAGATCTGGAGGTCCGGCTTCCAAGGGTCCCGCCATATGTCGAGATCTATACCGGGCAACCTGTGTCCTTGAACGAGATCGCCCGCTTCAACGGCAGATTCGGCAGGGTTTCCACGCTCACCTGACAAAGCACCGGGTTTGGACGCAACTGGCCTTTGCGTGGACGCGTCTGAACCCGCCTCATACAGCAGTGAACATTTTATTGTGCGTATACGATTAATGCGGTAATCCTGCGGGATACGCGGAAGATCGACTGCACGGAGGATGGGCATGAGGGTCGGCATCGCAGGAGGCACCGGATGGCTCGGCTTCGCGCTTGGCCGCCGCTTGCTGGATGATCGGATCGTGGCGCCCTCCGATCTGACGATACTAAATCGCAGCGGGCCGCGCGCCGACTATGCGGGGTATCGGGTGGGATGGGCCGCGGACCCCAAGGATTTGGTGCAGCGCAGCGATATCATCATCCTGTCCATTCGCCCCGAGACGTGGCGGACCTTCGACCTCGACGCCTCCGGAAAGCTCGTGCTGTCCTTCATGGCGGGCATCGATTGCGCCGATCTGGCGCGGTGTAAGGGTCGCATCGTCAGGGCAGTCCCGAACGCCGCCGCCGAGATCGGCGCGTCCTATTCGCCGTGGTATGCTGGCCCGGGAATAACGGACGCTGACAAATCGGCCGTCACAAGGATACTGTCCTCCGTCGGGACTTCGGACGAACTTGAGGACGAAAAGCAGGTCGATGTCATGACCGCCCTGCCGGGATCGGGTGCCGCCTATCCCGCGCTTATGGCCGTTGCCATGTTCGAATACGCAAAATCGCAAGACGTGCCGCCTGACATCGCATGGCGGGCTGCAGAAGGCGCGATCTGCGGCGGCGCAGCCTTGTTGTCGGGGCGCATTTCCAACGCCCCTGCCCTTCTTGCCGCATATCATGACTATCGCGGAACCACGGCGGCAGGTCTTTGCGCCGCCCAAGAATCCGGTTTCGACGCTTCGATAACAAACGCACTGTCCGCCGCGACGCGAAAGGCGCGTGACATGAGCTTTCGCAATCAGTCCGATGACTGACATGCGGGGATAACCCGCACAACGCCGGCAACTGATCGGCAGGACCGCAACGCGGCCAACCACCAACAGGAGAGTTGAGATGAACATGCCAGACCTTGCCATCCCGAGGATACCAGCACCGACCGATCGAAATCGGATCAAGCGCATCGTTTGGGCCGCATCCAGCACTCCCGGCCGCAGGCACGAATGACAGCCTGACGACCGGCGCGCCCGCGCCGTCCTTTTCCTTATGTCGTAGCCATACCCACCAGTGAGGTCGCCATGACTTGGCTTACGGAATTCCCACAGATCGACAACGGCATGCTCCGCGATCTGAAACGCGCCATCGATGATGGTTTCCGCAATTTCTCCCGCTCCTATGGTGACGCGATCGAGGCCGTGTTCGATCCGCTGCGCCACTTCCTGTCCTGGTCGGAAAATCTGCTGACCGATACGCCCTGGCCCATCGTGCTGCTGGTCGTGGGCCTTCTTGCCTGGGGGGCAAGCCGCAGCTTTCGCATCGTCTTCGCCTGTGTCGGCACGCTGTGCCTGATCGGTGCCTTCGGGATGTGGGAGGACACGATGAAGACCATTTCGATGATCCTCACCTCCACGTTGATGGCGATCGCGCTTGGCATTCCGATCGGGGTGCTGATGTCGCGCTCCGACCGGGTTCAGTCCTTCGTCAGCCCGATCCTCGACGTGATGCAGACGATGCCGCCCTTCGTCTATCTCATCCCCGTCGTGATGCTTCTGGGCATCGGCAAGGTTCCCGGCCTCATCGCCGTCGTGATCTATGCGCTGCCGCCCATGATCCGTCTGACCAATCTGGGGATCAGGCAGGTCGACGGCGAAGTGCTCGAGGCGGCGGATGCGTTCGGCTCGTCCCGCTGGCAACGGCTCGTGAAGGCGGAGTTGCCATTGGCCATGCCCACCATCATGGCAGGCATCAACCAGACTATCATGATGGCACTGGCCATGGTCGTCATCGCCTCGATGATCGGTGTGGAAGGCCTCGGGCTGCCGGTCCTTCGCGCCATCTCGAACCAATACTTCACGCTTGGCCTGTTCAACGGACTTGCCATCGTCGGCATCGCGATCCTGTTCGATCGGGTCAGCCAGGCTTTCGGCCACCGTCTTCAAAAGCACCGCGGAGGCCACAATGTCTGATCCGATCGGCATCCAGATCCGCAATCTCTACAAGATCTTCGGCCCGCGCGGGGGCGAGTTCGTCAGCGCCGTGCAGGGCGGCATGTCCAAGCAGGAACTGAACGACAAGCACCGGCACGTCCTTGGCCTGCGCGACATCAACCTCGACATTCCCGCGGGCCGCATTCAGGTGATCATGGGGCTGTCGGGATCGGGCAAATCCACCCTGATCCGCCATATCAACCGCCTGATCGACCCCACCGCGGGTGAGATCATGATCGAAGGGCAGGACGTCGTGCGCATGCCCCCCGCGGCATTGCGAAGCTTCCGTCGCCACAAGACCGCGATGGTGTTCCAGAAATTCGGACTTCTTCCGCACCGCACCGTGCTGAACAACGTCGGATATGGTCTGGAAGTCCAAGGCATGGACGCTGCCGCCCGCAACGAGATCGCCATGCGCTGGATCGAGCGTGTCGGCCTTCGCGGGTTCGAGACGAAATACCCCAGCCAGCTTTCCGGCGGGATGCAGCAGCGCGTCGGACTTGCCCGCGCGCTGACCAACGATGCGCCGATCCTGTTGATGGACGAGGCGTATTCCGCGCTCGACCCGCTGATCCGGTACGACATGCAGACGGTGTTGCTGGACCTGCAAAGCGAGGTCCGCAAGACCATCGTCTTCATCACGCATGATCTGGACGAAGCCCTGCGCATCGGCGACCGGATCGCGCTGCTTCGCGACGGCTCGATCATCCAGCAGGGCACGGGACAGGATATCGTCCTTCGCCCCGCCGACGACTATGTGTCGAACTTCGTGCAGCATGTGGATCGCGGCAAGGTCGTGCAGGTCGGCTCGATCATGGAGCCGATGTCGGCCAGCAACACCAATGGACATGCCATCCCCGAGCATACGACCCTTTCCGAAGCCCTGCGCCAGATGCTGAGCAGCAGGCTTCAGGTGATCGACGTGAATGACATGGCAAATCGCCCGGTCGGACAGCTTTCGCTGGAACGGGCGATCGCGGTTTCGGCAGGCGCAGCCTGAGCCTGCCCGCATGACGAACGTGCGACAAAGCCTCGATGGGCAGTCCTTCGACGTCGTCATCGTCGGCGCGGGGGCGGTAGGCTGCACGACCGCGCGGGAATTGGCCGCGCGCGGATACCGAACGCTCCTTCTGGACCGAGCCGACATCGGCTCGGGAACCTCCTCACGCTCCAGCAGGATGCTGTATTCCGGCCTGGGTTATCTGGCCGTGCGCTATCCCCTTTGGCAGATGGCGCTTCATCCGGTCGATATGATGCGTCGGCTGATCTATGCGCGCGACGTGATGCGCTGCCGCGCCGAACTGGTCGAGACGATGCCGCAGCACCTGACGCGGCACCGTTTCTTCTATCCCTTCCGGCGGGGCGATCGGTATCCGCCTTGGCTGGTCGATATCGGCTTTCGCATGATGGAGATGCTTGGCGGTTGGCGCGTGCCGCTTCATTACCGCCGATCGTCGCGCGCCGAGGCCTCCAGCGGGTTGGTCGATCGCCTCGGTCCGGTGACGGGCATCGGCAGTTTCGATGAATACATGTATGCTTGGCCCGAGCGTACCTGCGTCGATACCGCGTTGGATGCCGAACGCCGGGGTGCCACGATCCGAACCTATACCGCCGTCGTGGGGGTCGAACGCGAGGCATCGGGCTGTACGCTGCGGCTGGAGGATCGAAGCCCGGACCGCGCCGGACCGGCGACCGTATCCGCCAAGATGATCGTGAATGCCGCCGGGCCATGGATAGACCGTATTGCCGGAGATGCGGGCGCCCCGCGCGTCCGGGGTATAAAAGGCGTCAATGTGATGGTGCGCCTGCCCGAAAGCTTTCATGGGCAGGGGCTAGAGGCATTCTCAAGCAAGGGCGAGCCGTTCTACGTCTTCCCGTGGCGCGATCTGCATTTCGTCGGCCCGACGGAAACCGTCGTCACGGATGATCCGGACGACGTCTCGGTGTTGCCCGAGGAGGTGGATTACGTTCTGTCCGAGGCAAATCGGCTGTTCCCCGACCTTCACCTGTCGCGGAACGACGTGGCCCATTGCTGGTGCGGTGTCCGGCCGACCTCCACCATTGATGGCAAGACCACCGCCCTTCCCGTCCGCGTGGTAGAGCGCGACGGATCGCCCGGTTTGATCGCGGTCACGGGTTCGACGATCATGCTTCACCGACACGCCGGACGGCTTGCCGCGCGAGCGGTCGAAAAGCGGCTTGGCAAGAGAGGTGCCGGTCCTTCGGGGTCGATCCCTCTGGGTCCGCCCGACGTGACCGACATCCTGCGCGACGAACATGTCGTCAGGCTGGGTGACCTCGTCCGCCGCAGATTGCCGAACGGGCTGGACCCCGACCTAGGGCGCGATGGGATCGAGGATCTGTCGCACACAGCGGCGGCCGCGCTCGGCTGGTCCGAAACCCGCCGCGCGGCCGAGGTCGCCGAGTTTCTTGCCGACACGGCCAAGATCTATCCAGGGGCCAAGACCCTGCCCTAGAACCGGGCCCCGGGCAGAAAGCGGTGGAGCGATTTGTTCGCACCCATGATGTGGTCATAGGTCAGACGCGAGGCCAGCCCCGCGTCCCCCGCCCGGCACGCATCAAGGATCGCGTGATGTTCCTCGTTCGCGATCCCTTTGCCGACGGACAGCGTCAACTGGATGCGAAGATAGCGTTCCAGCCTGACGTTGATCGTCCGGATCAGTTCGACCAGATAGGGTCGCTGCGCGTCCAGATAGAGGCTGCTGTGGAACTGCCAGTTCAGCGCCGACCACTGCGCCACATCCCCCGCCTCGTCGAAGGCGGCGCAGCAGGCGCTGGCACGCGCAAGGCTTTCGGCGGTCATCATCGGCACCGAAAAGCCAATCGCATTCGATTCGAGGATCGCCCGGGTCTCGAATATCTGCGCGATCTCGGGATCGGAAACCGCACGAACCACGACGCCGCGATTTGGAATGAAGGCGACAAATCCTTCGGCCTCAAGGCGTTTCAGCGCCTCGCGAACCGGGATCTTGCTGACGTTGAACCGGCGCGCCACCTCGTCCTGACGTATCGGCTCCCCATCGTTGAGCGATCCGTCGGCGATCGCACCGCGGATGTAGTTCAGAATCGCGTCAGCCGTGGATGATCCTGCCTCGGGTTCCGGTTTGATGAGCGATTGGGTAGTCATGGGCCAATCCTTAAAATTTCGCAGTAAGGGCCGCCTTGCTCGGGGTGCCCTCGACGAACTTGACATAACAGTCAAGTTGGCAAACTCTGATGTCAGGACTCGTATACGATTCCTATAATAAAACATAACAGGGGTCTGCCATGAAAACACTGCTTGCTTCTACAGCACTGTCTGTAGTCTGTGCTGCCGGGGTTGCCAGCGCTCAAGACTGCGGTTCCGTCAGCATTGCCAACATGAACGTGCAAAGCGCCGAAATCCTTGCCAACATCGACAAGATCATTCTTGAAGAAGGCTACGACTGCGACGTTTCGCTGGTGCCGGGCGATACGGTTCCGACAGGAACGTCCATGGTCGAAAAGGGTGGTCCGGACCTTTCGCCGGAAACCTGGGTGGACCTCTTGCCCGAGATCATTCCGCGCGGTCTGGAAGAAGGCAAGATCGTTCAGGGCGCCCCTGCTTTGCATGACGGCGGTGTTCAAGGTTGGTGGATTCCGAAATACGTCGCCGACGCCCATCCCGACATCAAGACCGTGGATGACGCGCTCGCGCATCCCGAACTTTTCCCGCACCCGGACGATCCGTCGCAGGGGGCAATCTTCAACGGCGCGCAGGGCTGGGGCGCGACGGTCGTCACCGGACAGCTGTTCAAGGCCTATGACGCCGAGAACAAGGGCTTCGGGCTTGTCGAACCGGGATCGGCCGCAGGTCTGGACGGCCTGATCGCCCGCGCCTACGAGCGCGAGCAAGGGTTTATCACCTATTACTGGGCGCCGACGGGTCTGCTGGCGAAATACCCTCTGGTCAAGCTGGAGGCGTCGGTCGAACACGATCCGGCGGAATGGACGCGGTGCATCACCGTCGTCGATTGCCCCGACCCCAAGGTCAGCGCATGGCCGGTCGATCGCGTCTATTCCATCATGACCAAGAGCTTCAGCGAAAGTACCAGCCCCGAGGTGGTCAAATACCTTGATACGCGCAGTTGGGGTAACGAAAAGGTCGCCGAAATCCTTGCCTGGATGACTGACAACCAGGCCACCGGCGAAGATGCCGCCTATCACTTCCTGGAAGAAAACGCCGATATCTGGACGCCTTGGGTATCCCCCGACGCGGCAGAGAAAATCTCCTCGGCACTTTGATCCATCAGCCCCGCCCGAGCACCGGGCGGGGCACCTCCAACTCCCCGAACAGATCGAGAAATCCTCATGGCCTTCAAGCGTATGATTCACGCGGTGGATACGCATGCCGGAACGCCGATGCGCGTCATCACCGGCGGCGTGCCGAAGATCCCCGGTGCCAGCGTCTATGAAAAGATGAAGTGGCTGCAGCAGAACGACGACCAGCTGCGCCTTCTCATGCTCCGCGAGCCGCGCGGCTATCCGGCGCATTGCTGCAACATCATCGTGCCCCCTTCGCATCCCGAGGCGGATGCCGGGTATGTGATCATGGAGCAGATCGAATACCCGGTCATGTCGGGGGGAAACACGATCTCGGTCGTGACCGTCCTTCTGGAAACCGGGATGCTGCCGATGAAGGAACCCGTGACGGAACTGAAACTGGAAGCGCCTGCGGGGCTGATCCGCATCACCGCGGAATGCAAGGACAACAAGGTCAAGAGCGTCACGTTCAAGAACGTTCCGGCTTTCGCCGCACATCTGGATGCCGAAATCGACGTGCCGCATCTGGGCAAGGTCCGCGTGGATGTCGGCTGGGGCGGCATGTTCTATGTCATCGCCGACGTCCGCCAGTTCAAAGGGCTGGAGATCATCCCCGACCATGGAAAGGAGATTGCCCGCATTTCCTCGATGATCCGGGAAGCGGCCATCGAACAGCTGCCCGTCGCGCATCCCGACTACCCCGGAGTGGGCATCACCATCTCGCAGCTTTCCGGCCCGTCGCAGGACCCGAACGCCGATTGGAAGAACGCGGTCACGATGTCCACCGGCAATTTCTCGTGGGATAACCCCGCGACCTGGACGGGGGCACTCGATCGTTGCCCATGCGGGACGGGCACTTGCGCCAAAATGGCGACGCTGCATGCCAAGGGGGAATTGCCGCTTGGCCAGAAGTTCCGCCATCAGGGCATTCTGGGAAACATCTATACGGGGCAACTGGTCGAAGAAACGACGATCGGCGATCGCAAGGCCGTCGTTCCGACCGTCAGCGGGACAAGCTGGATCTTCGGCTACAATACCATCGTGCTTGATCACGACGATCCCTTCACCGAAGGATTCACTGTCGGGGACACCTGGGCCTGATCCTGCACCGAAACAGCGCCTCCCGGCTTGCGGCGCTGTCCATCGGTGCGACACCCTCCCCGAGCAAATCGCTTGCCTAGCTGCCTGCGCGGGGAAGTGCGAAGTCACAAGGAGGTCTAAAGAGCCCGCACCGCGCCTCCCACCGCGCAGACGCAGGTCGTGGCGCTGGGATTCTCGTTCGTCGATCCGCTGGCTTCGGTTGCCATCTCGCCGATCGGTGTCGCGGATGATGACGACCCTGCGCGCCTGCCTGCGGATGTGCGCAATATCGTCGGCGACTGGACCTCGGTCGGCCTCCGCGCCCAGCCGAGCATCGAGGGGACCGCTGCCCTCAAGCCGGACCTGATCATCGCCGATCTGAAGCGCCACGCCGGCAGCTACGACGCGCTCAACGCCATCGCTCTGCTGCGCCCCTCGCGCGGCGAGGATTACGGATGCCGCCTGCAGTCGGCAGCCGTGATCGGCGAAGCGATCGGCAAGGTCCCCGAAATGACCGACCGTCCATGGCGGACTATGCCGCCACGGTGCAGGAACGGGCGACGATGATGATCTTCGGCGCGGCGCGCGAGGAGGGCTTCTCGCGCTCGCCCTCGAATATCTGCTGGCCGGACATCACCGCCGCCCCTCGATCGACGACGAATGGAGCGAGGCGCTTTGCGCCGGAATGGCTCGCCTTGTGACACTTCCGGCCCAGGAACAGGGGCTGGGCGCGCCGACAGGCTGGCAGGATCGCTCAAGGATGCGCGGTGGCCGGACTCACCGACATGGGCTGGACCCAGGCCATCGCCGCCATCCTTGTGGCACTCGCTTCCCCGCGCTGACCCTCGTGATCCTCGGGGCTGAAACCGTGCGGGCACGTGGTGTCTGCCGGAGCCTTCCGATCTTTGCGGTTTCCGGGGCCGCCGCCTTTCTGAGGCTGATGGCACCGAACCCCGCCCCCGCCATGATCGGCGCGAAGCACCGTCTGGTCCTGCCGATGAGCGCGGGCCTCGACGCCCTGCTGCTCCTTGCCGACGCGCGATTCCGTTTCGTCGATCACGTTGCGGCTCTGACGGGCGAAAGCCTCATCGCCGCAGGGGCGCCAACCGAAATCGCGTCGGAGGATCTGGCTCCCAATGCGCCACCCTGATGATGATCGTGCGGAACGATCCGGTTACTGCGTCCGAACCCTGACCAACATCGCCTGTCGGGAAAGCGACGCGAACTCCCGCCGCCAAAGCACATAGACGGTGGCGGTGGCCGCAACCAGAAGAGGCAGAGGGCCGATCAGCCACGGCAGACATGCCAGCGCGAAATAGACCGATCTGAGCGCCGCGTTGAAGTTCTTTGCCGCGTGGATATTTACCTCCGCCGCCTGATCCGCCCGGGGAAATGCCTCGGGGTCCTCGGGATCGTTGGGCACCGCCGCCATGAGGATAGCGCAATACCCGAACAGACGGTGCGCCCAGACGAAGCGCAGGAAGGCGTCGGTCACGAAAAGCAGCGTGACGAGGATCTTCACGTCCCACACCACCTCGGGGGTCGGTTGCGCGGTGAAATCCCGTGCCAGATTCGACAGCTGCTCGCCCTTGCCCAGCAAGGCAAGCCCACCCCCGATCGCGATCATCGTGGCCGAGACATAGAAGCTGGTCGCCTGACGAAGATTGTCGATGACATTGGCATCGAAGATGCGCGGCGACCGGGTGACAAGCTGCCTCATCCAGTCGCGACGGAAATCGCGCATGATCACGGAAACGGATGGCCGCCCCTTTGGCGGATGTTCCACCAGCCGGCCGATCACGAACCAGCCCACCCAGAGCAGAAGGACGCCCATGCCGTCGACGTAGGTGAAGTGATAGAGCGCAGCTTGATTCATGACGCCTGATTTAGCCAATCATCGGATGATTGCCAAATGAAAGAGCCCTCATGCCGCCCGGCCCGTGAACCGCCCCTCGCGCAGCCATGCCGTCAGGATCAGCGCCGCCGCAATCAGCAGATAGAGCCATCCCGGAAGCAGCGCCGCAACCGTCACGTCCTGCGTCAGATAGGCGCCGCGCGGGGTGATCCCCAGCCAGCCGCGCCCTGCCGCGACGCGCCCCTCGCCCACGGCGCGGATGTCCGGCTCGCCCTGCTCGATCCGTGCCGTTCCTGTGATCACCCCGGCCAGCTTTTCGTTCGTCGCGATGGTTTCCTCGAACTCCTTCGGCGCGCTTGGGCCGACTGCGACCACCGTTTCCAGATCGCCTTGCGAGAGTTGGTAGAGCCCAAGCTCCGGCGCCTGCCATTCCGCCTGCCAGCGACCGGGCGACACCTCCTCCATCGGCAGGACCACGGACTCGCCGTCCGGCCCCGTCACGGTCACGTCGCCGGACGGCGTGTCCTGCACGGTGCGGCGCTGGATGGTCAGCGTCTCGTCCTCGGTGGTGGCGGTCAGCGCCTCCTCCTCCAGTTCCGGCTCCTTCATCATCCAGTGGGCCAGCCGCCGCGTCAGTTCAAGCTGCGGCCCGCCGCCCTCGTATCCGCGCCCCCACAGCCAAAGCTGGTCCGAGCCCATGACGGCCACCCGCCCCTCGCCCACGCGGTCCAGCACCAGAAGCGGCGTGCCATCCGCCTCCATCACCGTCTGGCCGCGGGTGGCCCGCATGTCGATATGGCGGAACCAGCGGCCCCAACCGCCTTCGGGGGCCAGATCCTCCAGCCCCTCGGTCACGGGATGGCGGCGGCCAAGATCGGTCAACTCGGGCCGGAACCCGCCCTCCATCACCCGGCCCGAAGCCTCGACCGGCAGGATCTGCCCCAAAGGAGAGCGGTAGAGGCTGTCCGCCGTCCCGAACTCCGGCCCTGCCGCCACCAGCACCGTGCCGCCATTGGTGACGTAATCGCGCACATTCTCCAGATAGGAATTCGGCAGGATGCCCCGCAGACGGTATCGGTCGAAGATGATCAGGTCGAACTCGCTGACCTTTTCGACGAACAATTCGCGCGTGGGAAAGGCGATCAGCGACAGTTCCGACACCGGAATACCGTCCTGTTTTTCCGGCGGACGCAGGATTGTGAAATGCACCAGATCCACCGAGGCGTCGGATTTCAGCAGGTTGCGCCAAACACGTTCCCCGGCATGCGGCTCGCCCGACACCAGCAAGACGCGC
Source organism: Falsirhodobacter xinxiangensis (assembly GCF_004959935.1). Classification (GTDB taxonomy): domain Bacteria; phylum Pseudomonadota; class Alphaproteobacteria; order Rhodobacterales; family Rhodobacteraceae; genus Falsirhodobacter; species Falsirhodobacter xinxiangensis. Next base: position 17,841 of record NZ_SMYN01000013.1, read on the forward strand.
AGACGATCGCGCACGCCGTTGATCTGCACCATCGCGGCGTTGTTGCGGTCGGTGATCTCGCCCTCTGCCGTTGCCACCGAGAATTGCAGCACGTTCATCCCGCCATGCGGCAGGGTCACGGGCAACTCCATATCCTCGCCCACCGGGACGTTGACGGTCACTGGCGGCTCGGCGCCGACGCGAATGGTCAGGGGGGCGGCGGCATTGCCGGGCGGAACCGCTCCCTGATCCTCGACGCGCAGGGTCAGGCGGACCTCCTCGCCGATGATGGCGAAGGCGGGGGCGTTCTTGACGATCAGGCGGCGGTCCCAGTCATCCTCCTCGCCCGTTTGGATCAAGTGCAACGGCGCGGGCATCTCGGGGGCCAGCCCCGCATCATGCACCTGCCCGTCCGAGATCAGGAACGCCCCGGCGATGCGGGCACGCGGTTCTTCGGCCAGCGCCTCGGACAGCGCCTGCATCAGCAGCGTGCCGGAATTGTCGTCGCCGTCGCCGACCCGGATCACGCGCAGTTCGGTGTTGTCCAGAGCGGCGACCTCTGCCTCAAGCGAAGACAGCGCCTCGGCGGTCTGGGCGGGACGGGTGCCGATACGCTGGCTGGCGCTGTCATCCACCACCGCGATCACGATGTCGGACAAGGGCGCGCGGTCTTCCTCCTGCACCGCAGGATTGGCCAGCGCCAGCAGCAGCACCGCCGCCGCCAGCCCGCGCAGCCACCAGCCGCGCAGCCCGCGCCACAGCGCAAACCCCAGCATCACCGCGCCAACCGCCGCGACCACCCAGATCAGTGTCCACGGCAGCAGCGGATCGAAGATCAGCGTCCCGGTCAATTCCCCAGCCTTTCAAGCAATGCAGGCACATGGACCTGATCGGATTTGTAGTTGCCCGTCAGCACATGCATCACGAGGTTGACGCCGAAACGCCACGCGATCTCGCGCTGGCGGTCGCCGCCGAAGCCCCGCCCCACCGGCACCATGGGAATGCCGTTCGGGTCCACCGCCCAGGCCGAGGCCCAGTCGTTTCCGCCGATCACCACGGGCGTCACCCCGTCGTTCAGGTTGCGGAAGGGCATACCGTCGGCCGCCTCGGTCGGGACCGACGCCTCGACCCAGACGTTCGGGTTGTTGAACCGCCCCGGAAAGTCCTGAAGCAGATAGAAGGTGCGCGTCAGGACGTGATCCTCGGGCATCGGCTCCAGCGGCGGAATGTCCAGCCCCGCAGCGATGCGTTGCAGCGCGCGGCCCTCGGGGGTGGCATCGCCCATGCCGGACACGTCGCCGTCGCGTGTGTCGAACAGGATCATCCCGCCGGTGCGCAGATAATCGTTCAGCTTGGCATAGGCTTCTGCCGAGGGCGTCGGCTGGTCCGCCGTGATCGGCCAGTAAAGGAACGGGAAGAACGCAAGCTCGTCCGTTTCGATATCGACGCCCAAAGGCTGCCCCGGCTCGACCGAGGTGCGTTCGTAAAGGCGCATCGACACGCCACGCAGCCCCGCTTCGGCCAGATCGTTCACGCGGGCGTCGCCCGTTTCGACGAAGGCCAGCCGGACCGTGTCCGTCGCCTCGATCGCGCGGGCATCCTGCGCGCGGGCCTGCGGCACTTGCATGAGCGCCAGCACCAGCACGGCCGAGGCAAGCCGCCCCGAGACGCCCAGCGCCGCCACGATGTCGGCCATCAGCAGAACCAGCGCCCCGGCAAGGAAGAACCCTTTCAGCGGCTGCTCGCCCTCCGTCTCCAGCCCTTCGATCCTTTGGCCGTCGGGCCAGATGGCAGGGGCCAGCGGCGTGTCCGCCCCGATCACGTTCAGCGCCACGCGGCGGTCTTCGGCCTGATACAGTCCCGGCGGCAGATCCGGCCCCGGCTGACCCGCAGCCAGCGCCTCGCCCTGAACGCCCGGCAGTTCCCCGGCATCGTTTAGCGCGCCGAAGCCGTCCAGAACCTGCTCGGGCGTCCAGATGCGCCCGGCCAGATCGGCGGGATCGCTGCTGGCGCGGGTGGAGACCGCCAGCCGTTCCAGCATCTGCACGAAAAGGCCCGACAGCGGCAGCGTGGACCATTCGGCATTCGCCGTCACATGGAACAGCACCACCTGACCCTGCCCCACCGGCTTGCGCGTGACCAGCGGCGTTCCGTCCGACAGCGCGGCGATGGTGCGGGATGCAAGCTCGGGGTCCGGCTGGGCCAGAACCTGCGCGCCAACCTCGACCTCTGCCGGGACGGGCAGACCGTGGAAGGGGGATGTCTCGGGGAACGGGGCAAGCGCCTTCGGCTCGCCCCAGCTCATCGCGCCGCCGACGCTGCGACCGCCTTCGCGCAGGCGCACGGGCATCAGCGGGTCTTCGGCGCTGCGGCTGACTTCGGACGCGGCCAGACGCGGGCCGGCGAAACGCAGCAGCAGCCCGCCGCGGTCCAGCCAGTCCAGCAGATCGTCCGTCTCGCCCTGCGAAAGCTGCGCGACATCGGCCAGAACCACCACATCGGGGCTGGCCAGAAGCGCATCGGCCAGTGATCCTTCATACAGGTCGGCAACGGGGGCCAGCGCCTGACGCAGAAAGTGGGTCGGCGCCAGAAGCTGCAAGCCCTCGTCCACCGTGCCGCCGATCAGCGCGACCTTGCGGCGCTGAAGGCTGTCATCGGTCAGGCTGACCGCCCCGGCAGAGCGGACGCCCTCGATCTGGAACCGGGTTATGCGGTTGCGAAGCTCGGGTGGAAGGGACAGCGCGGCTTCGGCCTCGGTCCCATCGGCGGCGAAGGGCAGCGTCGCGCGGGCAAGCTCGCGTTCGGCCCCGGACGGGTCCGGCCCCGTCGCGACCACGGCAACCTCGGACGGGTCGGCCACGGGCAGGCGCGAGGCGCGCAGACGGATCGCCCCATCCTCGAACGTGGCAGGGCGCAGGGCGGTGACGGCACGGGGGGACTGGAACACGCTGACCTCTCCATGCTGCTCCAACGCGGCCAGCAGGTCCGCGCGCCCCGGATGGTCCACCCCATCCGACAGCCAATAGGTGGCGAAGTCGCCTTCGGGCAAGGCCTCGGCCCAGCCTGCGAACCCCGGCGACCAAGGCTGCGGCGACAGCCCGTCAAGCCGTGGGGTCCAAGCCTCGGCGGTCTGGAAATCGGGCGCGTCCGGCGCATCGGTCGCCCGGATCACGGCAACGGCGCGACCTTCGCGCCCAGCCTCGTCCAGCAAGGCGCGCGCCCGTTCGATCCGGCGCGGCCAGTCGCGGGCATCGGCCCAGCTTGCATCCAGCACGACCAGAAGCGGCCCTGTCCCGGCCTGACGCTGCGCGGGGTTCAGCACCGGCCCCGCAAAGGCGAAGATCGCCGCCGCCACCGCCAGCATCCGCAGGGCCAAGAGCCACCACGGCGTCTTGTCGGTTTCCGCATCGTCATCCTTCAGCCCCAGCAGCAGCGCCACGCCCGGAAACCGCCGCCGGATCGGCGCAGGCGGCACGGCACGCAGCAGCAGCCACAGGATCGGCAGCGCAATCAGCCCCAACAGGAGCAGCGGCGCGGTGAAACCCAAAGGGCCGATGGTCCACATTCAGCCCGCCTCCATCGCGCGATAAAGCCACAGCAGCGCCGATTGCGCCGCCTCGCCCGTGTGGTGGCAATGGTAGTGCCAGCCCGATGCGCGGGCCAGCGCCGCCAGCCGGTTCTTGCGTTCGGCCAGCCGTTCCAGATAGCGCACGCGCAGATCCGAAGCGCGCAGGGTTTCGTGGCGCAGCGTGCCGCCCATGGATTCGAAGATCGTGCGGCCGTCGAAGGGGAACACCTCCTCGGCCGGGTCCAGCACCTGAAGGATCGCGCCGCGGGCATTGCGGTCCGACGCTCGCCCGATGGCCCGTTCGACCGAAGCCAGATCGCCCAGAAAATCCGAGATCAGCACGACGCGGCCATGGCTGGTGACGCCTCGCGTCTCGGCCTCGCCATAATCGGCGTCATGCTCGGTCCCAAGCGCGTCCAGCAGGCGCAGAAGCTGCGCGCGGCCCGAGCGGGCGGGCGTGCCGGGCATCCCCACACGTTCCCCGGCCCGCAGCAGCAGCACCGACAGCGCCAGCGCCAGAAGCTGCGCCCGGTCGGATTTGGGCGGGCGCGAGGCATCGCCCGAAAACGCCATCGATTGCGCGGCATCGACCCAGATCGTCACCGTCTGCGCCGCCTGCCATTCGCGTTCGCGCACGAAATGCGCGTCGGACCGGGCCGAACGCCGCCAATCCACCATCCGCGCCGTATCACCCGACCCTGCCGGGCGGTATTGCCAGAATTCATCCCCCGCGCCCGCCCGGCGGCGACCATGTTCGCCCAGCATCACCGTCTGTGCCAGATGCTCGGCCGAGGCCAGGAGCGGTGGCAGCGACTGGCCAAGCGCCTCGGCCCGGAGGCGCAGCGGCAAGCTCACGCGGCGACATCCAGCGGCGCGGTCACGCGGTCGATCACCCCGGCCAGCGTCTCGCCCCGCGCGCGGGCGGCGAAGCCCAGCGACATGCGGTGGATCAGCACCGGACGCGCCAGCGCCGCCACATCGGCCACCGAAGGCGCAAGCCGCCCGTCCAGCAGCGCCCGCGCCCGCACCATCAGCATCAACGCCTGCGCCGCGCGCGGCCCCGGGCCCCATGCCAGCACATCGGCCAGCGCCGCGCCCTCGGGTTCGCCCGGACGGCAGGCGCGAACCAGATCGAGGATCGCATCCACGACAGCATCGCCCACCGGCATCCGCCGCAGCACCCCCTGCGCGGCGATCAGTTCTTCGGCGGTGAAGACCTGATGCACCTGCGCGTCGTCGATCCCGGTCGTCGCCAGCAGGATGTCCCGCTCGGTCGCGCGGTCGGGATAGGCAACATCCACCTGCACGAGGAAACGGTCCAGCTGCGCCTCGGGCAGCGGATAGGTCCCTTCCTGCTCGATCGGGTTCTGCGTCGCCAGAACGTGGAAAGGCGCGCCGAGCGCGCGGTGCTGCCCCGCGATCGTCACCTCATGTTCCTGCATCGCCTGCAACAGCGCCGACTGGGTGCGCGGCGAGGCGCGGTTGATCTCGTCCGCCAGAAGAAGCTGGCAGAAGATCGGCCCCTCGATGAAGCGGAAGGCGCGCGTGCCATCCGCCGTGTCCAGCACTTCCGACCCCAGGATGTCGGCGGGCATCAGGTCGGGCGTGAACTGGATGCGGTTGCCCGACAGGCCCATCACCGTGGACAGCGTATCGACCAGCCGCGTCTTGCCCAGCCCCGGCAAGCCCACCAGCAGCGCATGTCCGCCGCACAGCATCGCGCCCAAGACAAGGTCCACCACCCCTTCCTGTCCGATGAAGCGGCGGTTGATCGAGGCCTTCGCCTCGGCCAGCTTGCCGCCCAGCGTCTCGATATCGGCGATCAGGGATGCGTGTTGGGCCATGACATTCCTCCGGCTGGGGCTTAACCTGTCCATTAGACCGACATTAGCCCGACGGCACAAATGGCAAAAACTCCGATGGGACAAAATGACGTGAAACCGGACACCCTCATCCGCCACGCCAGCGCGCGCGGCCCCGCTCCGGTCCATCTGTGGAACCCGCCCTACTGCGGCGAGATCGACATCCGCATCGACAAGGGCGGCACTTGGTTTCACGAAGGCACCCCCATCGGGCGGCAGGCAATGGTGCGGCTGTTCGCCTCGATCCTGAAACGCGAGGCAGACCGGTATTTCCTTGTTACCCCGGTCGAAAAGGTGGGAATCACCGTCGAGGATACGCCCTTCATCGCCGTCGATTGCGATGTCGAGCCGGAGGGCGTCAGCTTTCTGACCAATATGGACGAACGCGTGATCGCCGGGCCGGACCATCCGATCCGCATGGGCGATGCGCCCTATGTCATGATACGCGGCGGGATGGAGGCGAGGATCGACCGCAAGACCTTCTATCGCCTCGTGGAACTGGCCGAGGAGCGCGGCGGGGTTCACGGCATCGCATCGGGCGGGATGTTCTTCGCGATCCATCCGGGCTGACTTGCCCGCGCCGCCGTATGCAGTAGAATGCGGCCCACGCCAGCAGGAGTAAGCCATGCCCATCGACGCGCCCGAAACCCAGCTTGTCACCCATTGGAAAGTCGCTTGCGACGGCGGCGAGGGCGCATTGGGCCATCCGCGCGTCTGGCTGACCATCCCGCATGACACGGGCTTCGTCGAATGCGGCTATTGCGACAAGCGTTACGTCATCGACCGCGAACACGCCCACGATGACCATTAAGAACGGGGATCATTGAGGCTTGGGGCCACCCGTGCCATATCCGTAGCCTGAGACAAGGAGCGGACCCATGACATTCGGCAAAGGCCACCACCTTCACCTGATCGACGGCTCCGCCTTCATCTTCCGCGCCTATCACGCCCTGCCGCCGCTGACGCGGAAATCGGACGGGCTGCCGATCGGCGCGGTTGCCGGTTTTTGCAACATGCTGTTCCGCTATGTCGAGGGGAACAAGTCGGGCGACCAGCCCACCCATGTCGCGGTGATCTTCGACCATTCGTCGAAAACCTTCCGCAACGACATCTATCCCGCCTACAAGGCCAACCGCCCCGACCTGCCCGAAGACCTCAAGCCCCAGTTCCCCCTGACGCGAGAAGCGACCCGCGCCTTCAACATCGCCTGCATCGAGACCGAGGGCTATGAGGCTGACGACATCATCGCCGCCCTGTCCTGCAAGGCGCGCGATGCCGGGGGCCGCGTGACCATCGTGTCGTCCGACAAGGACCTGATGCAGCTTGTCGGCGGCGGGGTCGAGATGCTGGACCCGATGAAGAACAAGCGCATCGGGCGGGACGAGGTGATCGAGAAGTTCGGCGTCGGCCCGGAACGTGTCGTCGATGTGCAGTCGCTTGCGGGCGATTCCGTCGATAACGTGCCGGGCGCGCCGGGGATCGGGCTGAAGACCGCCGCGCTGCTGATCAACGAATACGGCGATCTGGAATCCCTGCTGGAACGGGCGGGCGAGATCAAGCAGCCCAAGCGCCGTCAGGTGCTGATCGACAATGCCGAACAGATCCGGGTGTCCAAGCGGCTGGTGGAGCTGGACTGCAACACGCCACTCGATTTCACGCTGGAGAGTTTGGAGCAGAAGGATGCCGACGCATCCCTGCTGATGGATTTCCTGAACGCGATGGAGTTCCGCACGCTGACGAAGCGGGTGTCGGACAAGATGGGCGTCGTGGCGCCGGTCCCCGCGCCGACGCCGGTGGTCGAGGCGGAGGAGACGGTCGCCCTGCCCTTCGACCACGCGGCTTACGAAACCGTCACCGAACCCGCACAGCTTGCCGAATGGATCGCGCTGATCCGCGAGGTCGGCCATGTCGCCTTCGATACCGAGACCACCGGGCTGGACGAGATGCAGGCCGATCTGGTCGGCATCTCGCTTTGCGTGACCGCTGGCCGCGCTTGCTATATCCCGCTGGCCCATACGGTGGGCGAGGATGACCTGTTCGGCGGCGCGAAGCTGGTCGAAGGGCAGATGCTGATTTCCGAAGTGCTTGCGCAACTGAAGCCGGTGATGAAAGACCCGGCGATCCTGAAGATCGCGCATAACGCCAAATACGACTGCAAGATGCTGGCGCGGATCGGCATCGACGTGGCCCCGATCGACGACACCATGCTGATGTCCTACGCCCTGCACGCGGGGCTACACAATCACGGCATGGATGCGCTGTCGGAGCAATATCTGGGCCATACGCCGATCCCGATCAAACCGCTGCTCGGGTCCGGCAAATCCGCGATCACCTTCGACCGCGTGCCGCTGGACAAGGCCACCCCCTATGCCGCCGAGGACGCGGATGTGACGCTGCGCTTCTGGCAGATGTTCAAGCCGCAGCTTCACCGCGCGAAGGTGACGACAGTGTATGAGACGCTGGAGCGGCCATTGGTCCCGGTTCTGGCGGATATGGAGATGGCGGGCATCCGCGTGGACCGCGATACGCTGTCGCGCATGTCCAACGCCTTTGCGCAGAAGATGGCGGGGCTGGAGGCCGAGATCCACGAACTGGCGGGCCGCCCCTTCAACGTGGGATCGCCGAAACAGTTGGGCGAAGTGCTGTTCGACGAGATGTCGCTGCCCGGCGGCACCAAGGGCAAGAACGGCGCCTATGCCACCGGCGCGGACATTCTGGAGGATCTGGCCGCCGAGGGGCACGACCTGCCCGCCCGAGTGCTGGATTGGCGGCAGTTGTCGAAGCTGAAATCGACCTATACCGACGCGCTTCAGGATCACGTTCACCCCGAGACGGGGCGCGTGCATACGTCCTACTCCATCGCGGGGGCGAACACCGGGCGTCTGGCCTCGACCGATCCGAACCTGCAGAACATCCCCGTCCGGTCCGAGGAAGGCCGCCGCATCCGCGAGGCTTTCGTGGCGGGTCCGGGCAAGGTGCTGGTCTCGCTGGATTACTCACAGATCGAGCTGCGGATTCTGGCGCATATCGCCGACATTCCCGCGCTGAAGGACGCCTTCCGCGACGGCCACGACATCCACGCCATGACGGCATCCGAGATGTTCAATGTCCCGCTGGAAGGCATGGACCCGATGATCCGCCGTCAGGCCAAAGCGATCAACTTCGGCGTCATCTATGGCATCTCGGGCTTCGGGCTGGCGCGGAACCTGCGGATTCCCCGCGCCGATGCGCAGGGCTTCATCGACCGGTATTTCGAACGGTTCCCCGGCATCCGCACCTATATGGACGACACCATCGCCTTTGCGAAGGAACACGGCCACGTCCTGACCCTGTTCGGTCGCCGCATCAACACGCCCGAGATCAACGCCAAGGGCCCCGGCGCAGGGTTCGCCCGCCGTGCCGCGATCAACGCGCCGATTCAGGGGACCGCCGCCGACGTGATCCGCCGCGCGATGATCCGTATGCCGAAGGCCATCGCCGACCTTCCCGCCAAGATGCTGCTGCAGGTACACGACGAATTGCTGTTCGAGGTGGATGAGGCTGCGGTGGAAACCCTCATCACCCGCGCGCGCGATGTGATGGAAGGGGCAGCCGATCCGGCGGTGAAGCTGTCGGTGCCCCTGACGGTGGAGGCGGGGCGCGGCCCGAACTGGGCCGCGGCGCATTAACGCTGGACCATCGGCCCCAGGGGGCGGCCCGACAGGATGTGAAGGTGGTAATGCGGCACCTCCTGCCCCCCGTGCGGTCCGGCGTTGGATATGGTGCGGTAGCCCGCCCCGCCTTCGGACGGCTGCGCCTCCAGAAAGGCGCAGACCTGTCCGGCCAGACGGTGGAAATCGACGATCTCCGCCGGGGTGGCATCAAGGCAGAAGTGGTCGAAATTGACGTAAGGCCCCTTCGGGATCACCAGCACATGGCCCGGCGCGTGCGGCGCGATGTCGTGGAAGGCCAGCGAATGCTCGCTTTCCAGAACCGTCTTGTTCGGAATCTCTCCGCGCAGGATACGGGCAAAGACGTTCTGGTCGTCATAGGCATAGGCCATCGGGTCAATCCGTGAACAGGTAATGGGTGGACGCGATCTCGCGCGCCTTATCCTCGGAAATCTCGAGAAATTCTGCAAGGGGCGCGGCGTTTTCGTCGGCGCTTGCCCGCTGTCGCAGGCGGCGATATCGCTGGAATCCGGCATCGCGGATACGGTCGCTTTCATAGCGGATGTCATAGCGGATCGTCGGCAGCAGCCGGGCCATCGTCTCCGCCGGGGTGCGCTCTCCGGCCAGACCGACGCGGCGCGCATGGCCGCTCAGGTATTCGTCAGTGAAGTCGCATTCGATCTCCAGAAGGCGCACGGATGCCTTGTCGGCCATGAAGTCCTGCATCAGATCCAGATTCGCCGGATCGAGACAGATCACCAGCCGTTCCGTGTTCCAGTAATCGAACAGCATCCGAACCAGCGCGCGGCGATGACGGGTGCGTTTTTCCAGCGTCGTCTCGATCCCGCCAAGGCCCGGCAACGCGGTGGACACTTCGTTGAACAGGTAATGGACCGAAGGAATGCCGGTTACGTCCCGCACCCGGTCCACCAGCCGTTTCGCGACGTGCCATTTCTTGCAGACGACCAACACGAGTTGCCGCTCGCGCCCGATGCTGGATTCTCGTTCCCAGAAGCGCGGCGCGAAACGGCGTCCGATGCGCCCCCGCTGGCGCAGGAAGGTCAACAGCCGCCGCCCCTCGTTCGAGATGGTGAACTCCATCCCCTGCGCGGCATAGATATCGCCCAGCCGCTCCTTGAGCTCTGCCGCGTCGGGCGAGATCTTGCGCGCGAACAGGTAATCCTGGCTCAGCAGCATGTCGAAATGGTCGTTATAGAAGGTCAGCGGCATCCCGTAATCGCTGAACATCAGGAAGGTCAGCGTGCGGCTTTGAATCTCGTGATCGGGCACCAGATGCCGCACCAGCGTCTGGAAGAACGTCTCGTCCGGTATCCATGTCGTCGCGAAGAAGCGCAGCACCTGCGGGTTCCGGTCGCAATAGTCGATGATCGCTTCGATCGTGCGGCGGCGCAGGCACCACCATTGGCTGCCGATCTGGACCTCCAGCCCCTCGGGAACATCGCGCGACAGGCCAAGCCGTTTCTGCCAGTCCAGCGAGGCATAGAACCAGCGTTTATGCGTGCGTTCGTTGAACCAGTGGCGATAGTGCAGCCGTTCCGCCTTGATGCCCGTCTTGATCCAGTCCGATCGAAAGAAATCGAAGGATTCGACGTAATCGACATCGCGCGAATCAAGCAGCCGATGCGCGTATTCCGCCGATTTGATCGGCATGCAGTCGCCCGACAGCATGTAGAAATGGCTGGCATCGGGAAACGCCTCGGCGGCTGCACGCACGGCAAGCAGGCTGGCGGCGACGAGGCTCCACTCCCCCCACCCGCATTTCAGGCGCTTTGCCGCAAAGGCGACCGAAGGGTTGGCCGCCAGCGCCGACCGGATCTGCTCGAACGCCTCGCGCGGGGCCCGCGCGTCGAAGTGGATGGCGATGAAATCGCCTGCGGCCGTCAGGCGCTGGGCCTGCGCGATGATCCCGGCGGGGTCCTTGTGGCACAGAAGGATGTAGGCAATCTTCGCCATATGGCAGAACCCCGAATGTCGTCTTTCACTCACACTTGCATAAATCGCTTTGCAGGCGATTGAAAACAGCCGATGGCTCTGTTTTCTGGTGCAAGGACAGCGGAGGACGGCGAATGGGATTTCCCGGCACATGGATGACGGAAAGCGAAAGCGTGGTTTACCGCGTGGTGCCGAAATGCGCCTGTTCGACCATCGGGCAGATCATGTTCTTTTCCGACCATGGCCGCTTCTTTGACGGCGACATCCATGATTCCACGTCCGGCCTGCACAAATGGGCGCAAGCCGAAAGCCAACCGCTGATCGAGGCGAACGTCCGCGCGCATAACAGCCCGACCTTCACCTGCGTCCGCAATCCATATACCCGCGTGCTGTCCTCTTTCTTCGACAAGATCTGCGGCATCCAGCGCAACGGGCGGCGGTATCGCGGCAACCTCGTGCCGCTGCTGATCCAGAAATACGGGATCGAGGTGGGCGGCCCGGACGGCACCGACGATTTCGACCAGATCCGCAGCTTCCGCCGGTTCTTGCTGTTCGTGCGCGACACCATCCGCTGGAAGAAACCGATGGAGCCGGACATCCATTGGTCGGCCATGTCGGGCCATATCGCGACCTTCATCGTCAACGGTGGAAAATACGACCAGATCTTCTTTACCGAGAAGTTCAACGACGGAATGCAGCGCGTCCTTGACGTGATGGAGCCGCGCCACGCCGTCGATCTGGCAACCATTCCGCGCTTCAACGAATCCGAAGGGCATGGTCCGAAACGTGCCCACCCGGTCGAGGATTATTTCGACGATCTGTCGATGCACCTGATGTGGGAAATCTATAAGCGCGATTTCCAACTGTTCCGCTATGACTTCGACAACCCGGCGAACAAGATGCCGAAGGGAGAGGTGGACCTGGACGAGGTCCACCGCAAGCTGGGCGATTAAAGCACGCCCTTTTCCTTGAACAGCGCGGTCAGGTCGGTTTCTGGCCGCGCGCCGATATGGCTGATCACCTCGGACGCGGCGATGTTGCCCATCCGGCCCGCAGCCTCATATCCGTGGCCGTTGGTGATGCCCCAGAGGAAGCCCGCCGCGAAAAGATCGCCCGCGCCGGTCGCGTCCTGAATGTCGGTCGGGATCGCGGGAACATGCCAATGCTGCCCCTCGGCCAACACATGCGCGCCTTTTTCCGATTCGGTGCAGGCGACGATGGCGACATCATTGCTGGCGGCCTTGAGTGCGGCGGCGAAATCATCCGTCTCATACAATGACAGCAGTTCTGCGCGATTGGCGAACAGCAAGTCCACATGGTCGCGAATCATCGCCCGGAACGCATCGCGGTGACGCCCGACGCAGAACGGATCGGACAGCGTGACCGACACGCGCCCGCCCGCGGTCTTGCACGCCGCGATCGCCTTGGCAAAGGCCGCATGGCTGTCCGGCCCGTCGAAACGATAGCCCTCCAGATAGATCCATTCGGACTCGGCCATCATCGATTCGTCGATGTCACCCGGCGTCAGGAATTCCGACCAGCCCAGATAGGTGTTCATCGACCGCTCGCCATCCGGCGTCACCAGCACGATGCAGCGCCCCGTCTCCTCGCCCCCCGTCGCCAGCGGCGTTTCATAGACCGCCCCCTGCGCGCGCAGGTCGTGGGCGAAGATCGCGCCAAGCTGGTCGTCCTTGACCTTGCCCACATAGGCCGTCCGCCCGCCCAGATGCGCGATGCCCGCGATGGTGTTCGCCGCAGACCCGCCCGAGATTTCGCGCGCCGGGCCGATATGGGCGTAAAGCTCGACCGCTCGGGGCATGTCGATCAGCTGCATGATGCCCTTTTCGATGCCATGGGCGGCCAGAAACGCTTCGTCGGCGCGGGCCAGCACATCGACCATCGCATTGCCGATGCCGACGACCTGAAACTTCTTCATGCGGTCTTTTCCTCATAGGGACAGTGTTCGTAGATCGGGCAGATGCCGCATTTGGGCTTGCGCGCGATGCAGATGTAACGGCCATGCAGGATCAGCCAGTGATGCGCATGGTGGGCGAATTCGGCGGGGATGTTATCCTCCAGCGCGCGCTCGACCACGTCCACATCCTTGCCGGGGCAGATCCCGGTGCGATTGCCGACACGGAAGATATGCGTATCGACCGCTTGGGCGGGCTGGTGGAACCACATGTTCAGCACGACATTCGCCGTCTTGCGCCCCACCCCCGGCAGCGATTGCAGCGCGGCGCGCGACGACGGCACCTCGCCGCCGAAATCGTCCACCAGAATGCGCGACAGCTTCATCACGTTCTTCGCCTTCTGGCGGAACAGGCCGATGGTCTTGATCGCCTCCAGCAGGTTCTCCTCGCCGAAGTCCAGCATCTGCTGCGGCGTCGTCACCTGCTGGAACAGCCGATGCGTGGCGCGGTTCACGCCCACATCCGTCGCCTGCGCCGAAAGCGCCACCGCAACCACAAGCGTATAGGCGTTGACGTGATCCAACTCGCCCTTCGGCTCGGGATCAATCTCGTGCAGCCGCGAGAAGATCGCGTGGATGGTCTGATATGGAAGCTGGCGTGCCATGATCCGGGGTATGACAGCGCCCGCCCCTTCCCGCAAGTTCCGGGTCGCGCGGCAGCGCCCGCCGCCTTATCTTCCACCGAAAGGAGGCCCGCCATGACCGAGCCATATCACTACGCCGTCATCGGCCGCGCGCTGGAGGAGATCGACCGCGCCCCCGGCCTGTCGCTGGACGCGCTTGCCACCCGCATGGGGATGAGCGCGGCGCATTTTCAACGGGTATTCTCGGCCTGGGTCGGGGTGTCGCCCAAACGCTATCAGCAATATCTGCTGCTTGGCCACGCGCGCGAACTTCTGCAACGCCGCTTCACCTTGCTGGAGGCGGCGCAGGACACCGGCCTGTCCGGCACCAGCCGCCTGCACGATCTGTTCCTGCGGTGGGAGGCGATGAGCCCCGGCGAATACGCGCTGGGCGGCGCGGGCCTGCGGATCGGGTGGGCGCTGGCCCCCACCCCCTTCGGCGAGGCGCTGGTGATGGCCACCGACCGCGGCATCTGCGGCATCGGCTTCACGGACGAAACGGGCTTCGACGCCGCGATGGAGGATCTGACCCGCCGCTGGCCCCGCGCGGATTATCGCCCCGAACCGTCGGTCGCCGCGCTGCTGGATCTTTCCGAAGTGCCGCTGCACCTGATCGGCGCGCCCTTCCAGATCAAGGTGTGGGAGGCACTGCTGCGCATCCCCACCGGCCATGTCTCGACCTATTCCTCCGTCGCCGAAGCCATCGGAAACCCCAAGGCCGTCCGCGCCGTTGGCACCGCCATCGGCCGCAACCCCGTCAGCTGGCTGATCCCCTGCCACCGTGCCCTGCGCAAGACGGGCGAGCTTGGCGGCTATCACTGGGGCCTGCCCCGCAAGCGGTCGATGCTGGCATGGGAAGCCGCGCGCCATGACGCACATAGGCGTGATCCCGCCACAGCCGCGCCGGAACTATCGGAAACCGGCGCGCGTTGATATAGCACATTTGCGCGCAAATCGCGCGGACGCACATAACGAGGCGGCAAGATGAATTTCAAAACCCCCATTCTTCTGGGCACCGTGGCCATGCTGGCTCTTGCAGGTTGCGCCGATCCCTACGGCACCGGCGTTCCCGCCGGACAGCAGCAGCGCACCGCTGCAGGCGCAGCCGGCGGCGCGCTCATCGGCGGCCTGATCGGCGCATCCTCCAGCGAAGACAAGCTGGCCAAGGGCATCGCGGGCGCATTGGTCGGCGGCGCACTGGGCGGCGCGGTCGGGGCCGAGATGGACCGACAGGCTGCAGCCTTGCGCAACGCCACCAGCTCCAACGTCGGCGTGACGAACCAGGGCAACCAATTGGTCGTGACCATGCCGCAGGACATCCTGTTCGCGACCGACAGCGCCAACCTGCGCCCCGACCTGCTGCGCGACCTGCAAGCCGTGTCGCAGAACCTGATCCAATACCCGAACTCGGTCATCCAGATCGTCGGCCACACCGACAATACGGGCAGCGCCGCCTATAACCAGGACCTGTCGGAACGCCGCGCCCGTTCGGTCGCCTCGTCGCTCATCTCGAACGGTGTGCCGTCGAACCGCGTCTCGTCCTACGGCGTGGGCCTGTCGCAGCCGATCGCGTCGAACAACACCGCCGAGGGTCGCGCGCAGAACCGCCGCGTGGATATCGTCATCCGCCCGATCCAGCGTTGATCACCGGGGCTGGCCGCAGGGCCAGCCCAAGCATCACAGCAAAAAGGCCGGTCTTTCGACCGGCCTTTTTTCATTGGGATCAGCAGCGATTCAGTGCAGCTTCGCACCGACCTGATCGATGGCCGCATCGACCGAAGCCGAACGCGCACCCGGCGTCATCTGACGCGACAGCACGTCCGCAGCAGCGGCGACAGCGACGGAAACCGCACGCTCGCGCACCTCGCGCACCGCACCAGCTTCGGCGGCAGCGATCTGCTCCTCGGCAGCCTGAAGACGGCGTGCGATCGAGGACGCAAGGTCGGCCTTCGCCTGCTCGGCAGCGGCCAGAGCTTCCTCGCGTGCTTTCGACACGATCCGCTCGGACTGCTCCAGCACTTCCTTCTGCTTGCGCTCATAGGACGCCAGAAGCGTCTTCGCCTCTTCGCGCAGTGCCTTCGCCTCGTCCAGCTCGGTGCGGATGGTCACCGCGCGCTTGTCCAGCAGACCGGACAGCTTCGCCGGAACCCCAGCCCAAACCAGGATCGCCACGAAGACGATGAACGCGATCAGAACGATCAGGTTCGTGTTCGCGAGCGAGAAGAACGGGCCTTCCGCAGCCAGCGCGGGCGTTGCGGCAAGTGCCAGCAGGATGGTCAGATATTTCATCGGATCACCCCTTCATCCGCTCGGCAACGGCCGCTTCGACCGCTGCCTGATCCGCCTGACCGCCAAGCGCCGAAACCAGCGCGCCGGTCGTGTCTTTCGCAACTTCGGTCACGCTTGCCAGCGCGTTGTCGCGAATCTCGGCGATGCGGCGCTCGGACTCAGCCGAACGGGCCGCGATCTCGGCATCGGCCTTCGCCGTCGCCACGTCCAGATCGGCCTGGATCGAAGCCTTCGCCTCGGCCACGATCTTCGCCGCATCTTCGCGCGCCTTGGCCAGCGCCGCGTTATAGGCTTTCTCGGCGTCCAGCGCCTTCTGCTTCAGCTCTTCTGCCGCCAGCAGGTCATTCGTGATCGTGCCGCGACGTTCGGCCAGAACCGCCCCGATCCGGGGAAGGGCCACGCGCGTCAGCACGAGGTAAATCGCCACGAGGGCGACGAGCAGCCAGAAGATCTGGTTCGGCCAGTTCGTCACGTCCAGCTGGGGCATACCCCCGGCAGGAGCGGCGTGTCCGGCGGCCGCGTCGGCTACATCATCAACTACGGTTGCCATGGTCTTCTCCGGCTGGCGTCAAGGATCAGGCCGGAAGGGCGAAAGCCCCCCCGGCCGGAAGATCGATGCAGACCGTTATCAGACGGCGAACATCAGCAGCAGGGCGATCAGGAACGAGAAGATGCCCAGAGCTTCGGCAAATGCGATGCCGACGAAGAGGTTGGCGGTCTGCGACGGAGCAGCCGACGGGTTGCGCAGGGCGCCTTCGAGGAACTTGCCAGCGATGTTACCAACACCGAGGCCAGCGCCTGCCAGACCGAATGCCGCAAGACCGGCACCGATGTATTTGCCCATAAGCGCGAGTTCGCCTTCCATAGTGATGCTCCTTGTATCTGGAATGGCTGGAGGGGATCGGACCTTAGTGGTGGGCGTCGCCCACCGCGTCCTTCAGATAGACGCAGGTCAGAATGGTGAAAACGTAAGCCTGAACGACTGCAACCAGCAGTTCGAGACCATAGATCGCGGTCACGGCACCAACGGCGATCGGCGACAGGATCGCCATCGACGCGAAGCCGGCGAACACCTTGATGACGGCGTGGCCAGCCATCAGGTTGCCCGCAAGACGAATGGAGTGGCTGACGGGGCGCACGAAGTAGGAGATGACCTCGATCACGGCCAGGATCGGACGCAGCGCCAGCGGGGCCGAGGTGACCCAGAACATCGCGAGGAACGCCGGACCCTTGCGGACGAGGCCGAGGATCGTGATCCCGAAGAACACCAGCAGCGCCAGCGTGATCGTCACCGCCAGCGAGCTGGTCGTGGTGAAGGACATCGGGATCAGGCCCAGAAGGTTGGCGAACAGGATGAACAGGAACACCGTCATCACATAGGGGAAGTATTTCACCCCTTCGTGGCCGGTCACTTCCTCGACCATGTTGTGCACGAAGCCATAGATCATCTCGGCCACCGACTGGCTGCGCGAGGGGATGATGGCGCGGCGGCTGGTGCCGAAGACCATGACCAGCACGACGCAAACGACGGCCAGTGCGAGCCAAAGCGTCACGTTGGTAACGGTGTACCACTGGATCGGCCCGTCGCCGAACAGCGGCCTGACGATGAACTGATCCATCGGATGGATCGCAAAACCGCTGCCGCCTGCCGCTTCCGTCGCCACGATCTCAGTTCCCTTTCTTCGGGGTGTCGCCACCCTTTTCGTGTTGTTCCTGCACCATTTTCGCGGTGCCGAGCATCGTCTTCACGCCGGCAGCAAAGCCGAACAGGCAGAACGTGACCAGAAAGATCGGCATCGTGCCGAACAGCCAGTCCAGACCGTATCCGATGGACAGCCCGATCAGCATTCCCGAGAGAAGCTCCGTCACCATCCGCCAGCCGATCTCTCCACCGGAGAACGCCTTGCCCGCCTCGGTCCGCGCCTTCGGACCCCCTTTGACCTTCGCAATCCGCGCCTCAAGGTCGCGCATGCGTTGGTGATCGGGGTCCTCCGACATAGAAAACGTCCCTTTAGCAGTTGCCAGCTTGCTAATGGGCAAACCCCTCCGAGTCAACACGAAGGAAAACCAATCAATACAGCACCTTAAGACAGCACCCTCTCTCATCACCTCTCGCCCCCGTGAACGAAGTTCAACCCGGTGGTTTAGCATCGCCCATTGACGCCCCCCTTCCCCACCCCCAAAGCTGCGGCGATGAACGCGCTCGACACCGTCTTTTCCGCCCTTGCCGACCCGACCCGCCGCGCGATCCTCTCGATGCTGCTGGAGGATGACATGGCCGTGACCGATGTGGCCGAACCCTTTCAGATGTCGCTGGCGGCGATTTCCAAACACCTTTCGGTTCTGGCCGATGCGGGCCTGATCACGCAGGAAAAGCGCGGGCGGGTGAAATGGTGCAAGCTGGAGCCGGACGCCCTGCGCGCGGCCTCGGTCTGGATGCAGGGGTTCGGACAGTTCGACCCCGTGGACCTCGATGCGTTCGAGGCATTCCTCGTCGATCAGAAATTGACCGACACGCCCGGAAGCTGAAGTTCCGTCACCAGATCGCGCACCTCCTGCCGGGCGGCGATGTTCGACAGGTTCAGGCTTTCCACCCCGGTATCCTTCAGATCCAGCAGCGTCAGCCCGCGCGGAAACAGCTCGCGGAAGATCACCCGTTCGGAAAAGCCGGGCGACACGCGGAAGCCGATGCGGCGCGAGAGTTCCTCCAGCGCGGCGCCGACCTTCTTCTTGTTGTGCATCTGCTGCGCGCCAAGGCGGTTGCGCAGAACGATCCAGTCGATCGGCTTCAGCCCCGCCTGCGCCCGCATCTGCCGCGCATTCCAGACCATCTCGGAATAGATCGACGGCCCCTTGACCTTGCCCGTTTCCGCATCCACGCGCGCCAGCAGGTCGAAATCGATGAAACTGTCGTTCAGCGGCGTGATCAGCGTGTCGGCCAGCGTATGCGCCACCTGCGCCAGACGCGTGTGCGATCCGGGGCAGTCGATGAAGATGAAATCCGAAACCGGCTCCAACTGCGCCACGGCAGCCGACAGGCGCTGATCGAAAGGGTTTTCGCCGGGATTTGCCAGCGCCGGGTCCAGTTCCGGCAGCATAAGATAATTCGGCGAGGGGATAGCCAGCCCGGTCCGCTCCACGAAGGCTTTCCGGTTTTCGACGTAACGGCCGAAGCTGCGTTGGCGAACATCAAGGTCCAGCGCGCCGACCCGGTGGCCCATGCGAACCAGCGCGGTCGCGACATGCATGCAGGTGGTGGACTTGCCCGACCCGCCCTTCTCGTTCCCCACGACGATGATATGCGCCACGGCAGCCCTCTCTATTCCGTGAACAGGGCTAACGGCTGGCAGGAAGTCGCGCAAGAGGCGAAACGGAAAAGGCGCACCCGAGGGTGCGCCTGTGTCTTAGAAGCCGAGGCCGGCGTATTTGTTCTTGAACTTCGACACGCGGCCGCCGGTGTCCATCAGGCGGGCCGAGCCGCCGGTCCAGGCCGGGTGTGCCAGCGGGTCGATATCCAGCGCCATCTGGTCGCCTTCTTTGCCCCAGGTCGAACGGACCTGATACACGGTGCCGTCGGTCATCTTCACGTCGATGAAGTGATAGTCGGGATGGATGTCTGCTTTCATCGGTCCGATCCTCAGGCTTTGGCTTTGTAGTTGGTGTCTTCCGCGATCCGGGCCGATTTGCCGCGACGCGTACGGAGGTAGTAGAGTTTCGCGCGGCGCACGCGGCCACGACGAACGACCTCGATCGCCTCGATGTTGGTCGAATACAGCGGGAACTGACGCTCCACGCCTTCGCCGAACGAGATCTTGCGGACCGTGAACGAAGCCGAGATGGTCGCGCCGCCCTTGCGGCCGATCACGACGCCTTCATAGTTCTGGACGCGCGAACGCGTGCCTTCGGTCACTTTGTAGCCGACGCGAACGGTGTCGCCGGCTTTGAAATCCGGGATGGTCTTGCCGAGTGCGGCAATCTGCTCCGCCTCGATCTGTGCGATCAGGTTCATCGCTGTTCCTTTCTGACGCGCGGTTTTCCCGCGGATGTTGATGCCAGCCTCAGAGCTCTCGGTCTTCATCCGGGTCCCTATCGCGATCTTCGCAATAAGCCCGCCAGAGATCAGGTCGGCGTTCCTTTGTCAGCCTTTCGGCCATTCCCTTCCGCCAGCGGGTGATCTTCGCGTGATGGCCGGACAGAAGCACTTCCGGTATCTCGCGACCCTGCCAGACGGGCGGTTTCGTGTATTGCGGAAATTCAAGAAGTCCATCCGAGAAGGACTCCTCCTCGGTGGACACATGATTCCCGATGACGCGCGGTATAAGGCGAACCGTTGCGTCGATCAAGGCCTGCGCTGCGATCTCGCCCCCGGTCATGACGAAGTCGCCAAGGCTGACTTCCTCGATCCCGTAATGGTCGATCACACGCTGGTCCACGCCCTCGAACCGGCCGCAGAGCATGGTTATCCCCGGCCTTTCGGACCATTTCTGCGCCATCGCCTGCGTGAACGGCTTGCCACGCGGCGAAAGGTAGATGACCGGCCAGTCCGCCCCCTCGGCCGCGGCATCCAGCGCCTTCGAGACCACGTCGGCGCGCAGCACCATTCCCGCCCCACCGCCCGCAGGCGTGTCATCGACGTTCTTGTGCTTGCCCTCGCCGAAGGGGCGCAGGTCCACCGTCTCCAGCGCCCAAAGCCCGAAATCCAGCGCCTTGCCGGTCAGGCTCAGCCCCAGCGTGCCGGGAAACGCCTCGGGGAACAGGGTGATGACCTTGGCCCGCCATGCGCCCTGCACGTGGACATCGGCCATCAGATCGCGCGGCTTCGCCGAAGCGCGGATCGAAAGGCGGCCATGAGACTTGGGGGCGTCGGGTTTGGGTGTATCGCTCATGCCCCGCGATTAACGCCGATCGCGGGGCTTGGAAAGCCCTCAGCGCTCGCAAGCCTCGGTAGCGGCTTCCAGCAGCAGCGCGTGGACGCGGCCCGCATCGGCATTGCGCAATTCGCGCGCAAACCCCTCGCTGCGCAGCGCCCGTGCCGCACTGGACAGGATGTTCAGGTGCTGCGAGGCGTTGTTTTCCGGCAGCAGCAACATCAGCACCAGATCGACCTTGTGATCGTCCACAGCGTGAAAATCCACCGGGGTCTTCAGCCGCGCCAGCAGCAGCGCCGGCTCCTCCAGCCCCGGGATCGGGCTGTGCGGCAGGGCGATGCCGCCGCCCACCCCGGTCGATCCCAGATCTTCGCGCGCGTTCAGCTTGTCGAACACGCGCTCCTCCTCCAACCCCCAAAGTTCCGCCGACTTCGCCGCCAGCAGACGCAGGACCTTGTCCTTGTCCTTTGCCGCCACGTCCAGAAGAAGCCCCTCGGGGCGGATGAGATCAGAGAGTTTCATGCCTTGCTCGTCGCTGGTTTCAGGCCGCCCCCGTGGGGATGGCCAGCCGGGCGAACCCGGCGGGCATAGCGCGATGCTGCACCAGCATCACGCGATTGTCACGTCAGATCGCAGCTTTCAGCGCATCGACCAGATCGGTCCGTTCCCACGAAAAACCGCCATCGGCCTCGGGCGCGCGCCCGAAATGGCCGTAGGCCGCCGTGCGGGCATAGATCGGACGGTTCAGCGACAGATGTTCGCGGATGCCGCGGGGCGACAGGTCCATGACCTTGGGGATCGCAGCTTCGATCGCGGCGGGATCGACCTCGCCCGTGCCGAAGGTATCGACATAGACCGACAGCGGTTTTGCAACGCCGATGGCATAGCTGACCTGAATGGTGCAGCGCGTCGCCAGACCGGCGGCCACCACGTTCTTGGCCAGATACCGCGCGGCATAGGCTGCCGAACGGTCCACCTTGGTCGGGTCCTTGCCCGAAAACGCGCCGCCGCCATGCGGGGCCGCACCGCCATAGGTGTCCACGATGATCTTGCGGCCCGTCAGGCCCGCATCGCCGTCAGGACCGCCGATCACGAACTTGCCCGTCGGATTGACCCACCATTCGGTCTGGTTCGTCAGCCAGCCCGCAGGAAGGATCTCGCGGATATAAGGCTCCACGATGGCACGGATATCGTCCGAGGTCTGGTGGTCATGCGTGTGCTGGGTCGACAGCACGATCGACGTGACCTCCACCGGCTTGCCATCGACGTAACGCAGGGAAAGCTGGGATTTCGCATCCGGGCCAAGCGTCGGCTGTTCGCCCGATTTGCGAACTTCGGCAAGCTTCCGCAGGATCGCGTGGGAATAGAGGATGGGCGCCGGCATCAGCTCGGGGGTTTCATCCACGGCGTAACCGAACATGATGCCCTGATCGCCCGCGCCGTCCTTGTCCACGCCCTGGGAGATATGGGCCGATTGCGGGTGCAGCAGGTTCAGCACGTTCACCGTATTCCAGTGAAACTTGTCCTGCTCGTATCCGATATCCTTGACGCAATCGCGCACGATGCCGTCGATCTTGCCCAGATATTCATGCAGGCGTCCCTGATCCGACAGCCCCACCTCGCCGCCGACAACGACCTGATTGGTGGTGGCGAAGGTTTCGCAGGCAACGCGGGCGTTCGGCTCCTCGGCCAGGAAAGCGTCGAGGATGGCATCGGAAATGCGGTCGCAGACCTTGTCCGGGTGCCCCTCCGAAACCGATTCGGAGGTGAAGATGAAGTTCTTGCGCGACATGGAAAAGTGCTCCGTTGGGTTATCCCCGCCACGCCAGGAAGCCGTTGTGACGGTTCGATCACACCGCGCTAACGGACCTGTGCGCTTGGGTCAACCCTGCGCCTGCCAAGCGCCAGCGGCACAAGCGCCAGAATAAGCACAAGCGCGGCCCATTCACCCCAGCGTGCATAAGGCGTGGGCGCCAGCGCAGCGGGCAACGGGGTGTCCAGCTTGCCCGCCTCGCCCATCGGCAGGCTGTCCAGAACCCGGCCCTTTGCGTCGATCACCGCCGTCACGCCCGTATTGGCCGCGCGCAGCAAGGGCAGCCCTTGTTCGATCGCCCGCAGCCGCGCCTGCGCCAGATGCTGATACGGGCCGGTCAGCGTGCCGAACCACGCATCGTTCGTGACCTGCATCAGCCAGCCGGGCCGTTCCGGCGCGGCGGCGACGTCCTGCGGGAACACCGCCTCGTAGCAGATCAGCGGCAGCGCCCGGCCCGCCGCCCCAAGGTCCAGCACCCGCGCCCCCGGCCCCGCCGAATACCCGTTGCCAAGCTGCGAGGCGAAGGCCGTGATCCCGACCCGAGCCAGCGTGTCACCGAACGGGATGTATTCCCCGAACGGCACCAGATGATGCTTGTCATAGGTATCGACCAGCCGCCCATCCGGCGCGATCACGGCCAGGCTGTTGAACCCGCGCGCCCCATCGACCCGCTGGATGCCCACCGCCACCGTCGCCCCCTGCCCCGCGCGCGCAATGGCGGGCAGCAGCCCAGATTCCGTATCCAGCAGATAGGGCACCGAGGTTTCCGGCCAGATGACCAGATCGGGCGATCCCGGCTCTGCCGTCAGGGCCATCGCGCGGTCGAAGAAGATCTGCGCCTGCTGCGGGTCCCATTTCAGATGTTGGTCGGCATTGGGCTGCACCAGCCGGACAGTCACGTCCATCGGGGCAGGTTCTGCCTGATCCAGCCGCCAGAAGCCGAAGGCGAAAGCCGCAGCCAGAAGCGCGACCGCTGCCCAGCGCCATGTCAGCGCCAGAACCGCGATCAGCACCGTCATCAGCGTCAGCCCGTTCGGCCCGATCAGCGCCGCGACCTGCGCCGGAGCCCAGCCGATCCAGACATGCCCCGGCATCGCCCAGGGAAACCCGGTCAACACATGCCCCCGCGCGAACTCTGCCAGCGTCAGGGTCACCGAAAAGCCAAGCGCGGGCCGCGGCAGACGCACGGCCGCCTCGGCCGCCACCGCCCAGAACAGCGCCAGCCCGAAGGAAATCAGCACCACCGCGAACGGGGCCATCCAACCGTGACGCGCGATGTCGATCAGAAAAGGCTCGATAATCCAGTTCAAGGCCAATGCGAAATACCCCGCGCCGCCGAACCAGCCGATCCAGCCGCCGCCCCGCCCCAGCATCCACGCAAGACCGGCCAGCCCCGCGATCGTCGCGGGCCACCAACCCAGCGGGGCCTGTCCAAGCGCCGCCACCGCGCCAAGCGCGAAGGCCGCGCCAACCACGCGCCAGCCGGGAAATGAACGCATGGAAAGCCTCCGCCCAAGGGTCGCGGGTGTTTTCACCCCCCTTGGACGGGGCCGTCAAGGTCAGTTATGGGCAGGCTCCGGCAGGCGCACGCGCAGCCGTTTGATCCGGCGGGGGTCGCCGTCAAGGATCTCGAAGCTTGCGCCGCTTTCATGCTCGATCACTTCGCCCTTGCGCGGAACGCGGCCCGTGCGCACGAAGATCAGCCCGCCAAGGGTGTTCACATCCTCGTCATCGTCGTCGCGGCGCAGCTCCAGCCCCGTCTCCGCCTCGAACGCATCAAGGGATGCGCGCGACTGCACGACATAGCTGCCCGGCTTTTCCTGTATCCACAGGGCACCCGCGACCTCGTCATGCTCGTCGTCGATCTCGCCGATAATGGTCTCGATCAGGTCCTCGATCGTGACCAGCCCGTCCACCCCGCCATATTCGTCGATCACCAGCGCAAGATGCATCCGTTCGCGCTGCATCTTCTGCAGCAGGGTGCCAGCCGACATCGACGGCGGCGCGAACATGATCGGACGCAGAAGCTTGCGCAGATCGAACGGCTCGGTCGAGGTGAAGTCGTGATGCAGCGCCAGATCCTTCAGCAGGATCATGCCCAGCGGATTGTCGAGCGAGCCTTCATAGACCGGCAGACGCGAATAGCCCTGCTCGCGGAAGGTGCCGACCAGATCCTTCAGCCCGATCTCGACCGGAACTGCGGCGATCTCGGCCTTCGGAACGGCCACGTCATCGACGCGAAGGCGGCGAAGGTTGGCGATCCCGTGGCCTTCCTCGCGCGGTGCGTCGCGCTCTGCCTCGCGATCGTCATTGGGCGAAAAGGCGTCGAAAAGGCGGCCAAAGAACCCACGCTGTTCCCTGTCGCCGGTGGACTCATACGCCTGTCGCGACTCGTCCTCTGCGGTGTCCTGCGCGCCTTGCGCCGCAGGAGAGCCGTCGGTGCTACTTCCCATTGGTCCTTTATCCGGAAACGACACCCTCCAAGGGGCGCCTGTCTGCCAATATGGGTCACGAATCGCTGCCCTGACAAGGGCCGCCGTGGACATAAGCGCCACAACGCCGGACGAAGTCCGGCCCGGCCCAACGGGAAGAGATGGCAAAGCCGTCGATGACGGGCGGGAGCGCTACGCGTAAGGGTCGGCGATGCCCATGCCGGCAAGAATGCGCGTCTCCGTCGCCTCCATCAGCTCGGCATCGGCGTCCTCGATATGGTCGTATCCCAAAAGGTGCAGGATACCGTGGATCACCAGATGCGTCACATGCGCCTCGGGGGTCTTCCCCTGATCCGCAGCCTCGGCCATGCAGGTTTCCCACGCGATGGCGATATCGCCCAGCTCGTCCGGATCATCCGCATCGCCGCCCGACAAGTCGGGAATGCCGCCCGGCTCGCCCGCCGCCCGATCCTCTGACGGCCATGACAGCACGTTGGTCGGCTTGCCCTTCTGGCGGAACTGGGCGTTCAACTCGGCGATCTCGGCATCGTCGCAGCCCATCAGGGCCAGCGTCACGCCATGAACGCCAAGCGCGGCAAAGGTTGCCTCTGCCGCGCGGGTTGCCAGGGCCGGAAGGCCGAAAGCCTCCCAGCGGTCGTCTTCGATTACGGTATCAACCAGCGGTTCCATCGTCGGCTTCATAAGCCTCGATGATGCGGCCCACAAGCGGGTGACGCACCACGTCCTTCGACGTGAAGTAGTTGAAGCTGATCCCGCGCACGTCCTTCAGGATGCGTTCGGCGTCCTGCAAGCCCGAGGCCGTGCCGCGCGGAAGGTCGATCTGCGTCCTATCCCCGGTGATGACCATGCGTGATCCCTCGCCCAAGCGGGTCAGGAACATCTTCATCTGCATGGTCGTCGCGTTCTGCGCCTCGTCCAGCACCACAAAGGCGCTCGACAGGGTGCGCCCGCGCATGAAGGCCAGCGGTGCGATCTCGATCCGCTTCTCCTCCATCAGCTTGGCAAGCTGCTTCTGCGGCAGAAAGTCGTTCAGCGCGTCATAGAGCGGCTGCATATAGGGATCGACCTTCTCCTTCATGTCGCCGGGCAGGAAGCCGAGCCGTTCCCCCGCCTCCACCGCCGGACGCGACAGGATGATCTTGTCCACCGCACCGCCGATCAGCATGGTCACACCGACCGCGACCGCCAGATAGGTTTTCCCCGTGCCCGCAGGCCCGATGCCGAAGGCCAGTTCATTGTCGAACAGGTTCTGGACATAGGCTTTCTGCGCCTCGGTCCGCGGCTCCACCGGCTTCTTGCGGGTGCGGATCTCGTATTTACCTGGCTGGAACATCTCGATCTGTTCCTGCGCCTCGCCGGACATCGGAATGCCCATGCGCAACGCGCCGTCGATGTCGCCCGCCGCGATCCCGCGCCCCGATTCAAGCCGGGCATAGATGCCGCGCAAGACTGCCGCCGCCTGTTCCCGCGCCGCCTTGTCCCCTATCACCGCCAATCGGTTGCCCCTTCGCAGGATGTGGACGCCAAGCTGATGTTCGATCTGTGCCAGATTGCGGTCGAATTCGCCGCACAGGTCGATCAGGAGGCGGTTGTCGGGAAATTCCAGCAGGGTTTCCACGATGTCTTCGGGACGGGTCGGGGGGGTCAGCGCGCTGATGCCCAAGGAAGTCTCCTTTTGAACAGGCGAGGTGCCATGTCTTCAATGTGGGATCGCGGAGGGCATCTGGCAAGGATTATGCAGCATCGCCCCCGCAATCGCCCCGATTCTGCCTTCGGGACAGGCAAACTGTGAACCTGCGCCATGACACCCAGATGACGTGGGCAGTGCAAAGCCACCCACATCATCTTGTCAGCCGATTCGCACCGCCGCGAGCGAGTTGGTCGAAGCCCCGGTGACGCGCACCCGCACCAGTTCCCCCACGCGTCCTGCGGGATCGTCCACATGCACTGCGTGCAGATGGTCCGATTTGCCAACCATCTGCCCCGGAAGCCGCCCGACCTTCTCATACAGCACGCCGACTTCGCGACCCACCATCGCCTGCTGCACAGCCTGCTGCTGCTGGGTGATCAGCGCCTGCAATTCCTGCAACCGCGCGTCGGCCACTTCGGCGGGCAGTTCCGGCTTTTCCGCAGCCGGGGTGCCGGGACGCGCGGAATATTTGAAGCTGAACGCCGCGCCATAGCCGACGGCCCGGATCAGATCCAGCGTCGCGGCATGATCGGCATCCGTCTCGCCCGGAAAGGCCACGATGAAGTCCGAGGTCAGCACGATGTCGGGCCGCGCCGCGCGGATGCGTTCGATCACGCGCAAATATTGCTCGGCCGTGTGCTTGCGATTCATCGCCTTCAGGATGCGATCCGACCCCGACTGAACCGGCAGATGCAGATAGGGCATCAACTTCGGCTCGTCGCCATGGGCGGCGATCAGGTCATCCTCCATGTCGTTGGGATGGCTGGTGGTATAGCGGATACGCTCCAGCCCATCGATCCTGGCCAGTTCGCGAACCAGCTTCGCCAGCGTCCAGTCCCCGCCGTGATAGGCGTTGACGTTCTGACCCAAAAGCGTGATCTCGCGGACGCCACGCTCCACCAAATCGCGCGCCTCGGTCAGCAGACGTTCCGGCGGGCGCGACACCTCCGCCCCGCGGGTATAGGGAACCACGCAAAACGCGCAGAACTTGTCGCAGCCCTCCTGCACCGTCAGGAACGCGGTCGGCCCGCGCAGCGCCTTGCGCTTGGGCAGGTGGTCGAACTTGTCCTCCAGCGGGAACTCGGTATCCACGGCGGGCGCGGTTCCGGCCACCATCTCGGGCAGGCGGTGATAGGTCTGCGGGCCGACCACCAGATCGACCAGCGGCATCCGGCGGATGATCTCCTGCCCCTCGGCCTGTGCGACGCAGCCCGCGACACCGATCTTCAGGTCGGGCTTGGCATTCTTCAGCGGACGCAGACGGCCAAGGTCGGAATAGAGCTTCTCCGACGCCTTTTCGCGGATGTGGCAGGTGTTCAGCAGCACCATGTCGGCATCTTCGGCAGTGTCGGTCAGCACATAGCCGCTCGCGCCCATGGCCTCGGCCATACGCTCGCTGTCATAGACGTTCATCTGGCACCCATAGGTCTTGATGAACAGTTTCTTCGCTTCCGACATGGTGGCAAATCCCGCTGAATTGGGGCCTTCTACACGAAAACCGGGGGAAGGGGCAACGGACCCCCCTTGCCCATCCCGGCGCCATCGCTTTTTGTGGTTGCAAACGGGCCGGGGCATACATGCGATACGACAGTCTGGACAGTTACCTTGCCATCGGCACTCCGAAAGGCCCGGTCGCAATGGTCATGGCCGAGGACGAGGTGGAGATCGCATCCACCGTCGCCCACTGCCTGAAGATCGGGTTTCCCACGGTCCTGCTGCTCGCCCCGTCCGAGATCCGGGTGGAAATCGACGCAAGGGCCGTCCGCATCGGCCATGACGCCCATGCCGACAATGCCTTGCCCCGTGCGGTGAACCGGTTGATCGCCGCCGCGCCGGGCGTCTGGATCCATTATTGCTTCAACGCCGAATACCTGTTCTTCCCCTTCTGCGAGACGCGGCGCGTGCGCGAGTTGATCGCATTCCATGCCGAAGAACGGCGCGATGCCTTTCTCAGCTATGTCGTCGATCTTTACACGGGCGATCTGCACCGCTTTCCGCTGGCGGTTTCGCTGGAGGAGGCGCTGCTGGACAAGTCCGGCTATTACGCGCTGGGCCGAAAGGGGCCGGATGGCGATCCACGCGAAAGACAGCTGGATTTCTTCGGCGGGCTGCGCTGGCGATACGAGGAACATATCCCCGTCGTGCGGCGCAAGATCGACCGGATCGCACTTTTTCGTGCGAAAGAGGGGTTGGTCCTGGGCCCCGATTTCACCTTCAACGATCAGGAATACAACACTTATTCCTGTCCGTGGCACCACAGCGCCACCATCGCCACCTGTTCCTTCCGCACGGCAAAGGCATTGAAGACCAACCCCGCCTCGCGATACGGGGTCGCCGATATGCGCTGGCACAACTCGGTCGAGTTCCGCTGGCATTCGCAACAGCTGATGGACCTTGGGCTGATGGAGCCGGGGCAATGGGTTTGACATGACGACGATCTACGACAACCTGACGCAACTGGGCGGCAAGACCGAATTGCCCGCATCGCCCGAAGACGCGGTGCTGGAGCGTGTCTTCAACCCGCAGGCCGAGGTCGCCTATTGCGTGCGCTTCACCGCGCCCGAATTCACCTCGCTTTGCCCGATGACGGGGCAGCCCGATTTCGCGCATCTGGTGATCGACTATGTCCCCGGTGGCTGGCTGGTCGAATCGAAATCGCTGAAGCTTTACCTTGGCGCATTCCGCAACCACGGCGCCTTCCACGAAGATTGCACGGTGTCCATCGCCCGGCGTCTGGCCGATTTCCTCGAACCGCAATGGCTGCGGATCGGTGGCTACTGGTATCCGCGCGGGGGCATCCCGATCGACGTCTTCTATCAGACCGGGCCGGTGCCGAACGGTGTGTGGGTGCCGGATCAGGGCGTGCCGGGGTATCGCGGGCGCGGCTGACGCGCCAGCAGGATGACCGGGGCCATGCCGATGGCCACGATGACCAGCGCGGCGATCGCGGCTTCCTCGTAGGTACCGCGCGCCGCCTCGCCATACAGATGCGTTGCCAGCGTCTCCACGTTCAGCGGCCGCAGCAGCAGCGTCGCCGGAAGCTCCTTGGCGCAATCGACGAAGACCAGCAGCGCCAACGCCACCAGCGCGGGGCGCGACAGCGGCAGGTGGACCCGCAGGAACGTCCCCGACGGCCCCTGCCCCAGACTGCGCGAGGCGTGGTCAAGGGACGGCGGGATACGCGCGAACCCGGATTCGACCCCGCCGGTCGCAATGGCCATGAACCGCACCATATAGGCCAGCAGCACCGCCCCGCTGCCGCCCAGCAAAAGCACCGCTGGAAGCCCCGCCGCGATCAACCCCCGGTCCAGCGCCGCCACCAGCGGCAACAGCCCGATCGCCAGAACCGTTCCCGGCACGGCATAGCCCAGCGTCGTTGCCCGCGCCAAAAGCCCGCCCCGCCCATGCAGCCGCGCGGCATAGGCCGCGACCGTGCCGCAGATAAGCACCATCACCGTCGCCGCGCTTGCCAGCAGCACCGTGTTCAGCGCCTCGGTCCACAACGTGGGCGAGATGCCGGCGAAGGCGACGCGCTTCCACGCCTCGACCATCAGATAGGTCGCAGGGGCGGCAAAGCCCAGCAGCACCGGGACCGCGCAGGCCAGCATCGCCAGCCCCGCCCGCCAGCCACGCAGGGCGCTGCGCCCGATGGGCCGGGGCCGCTGCCCGACGGCATAGCGCTGGTTCCGCCGCGCCCAACGCTCCAGCATCACCAGAGCCACGACCAGCGCCAGCATCGCAAGCGAGATCTGCGCCGCCCCCGGCAAATCCGCCCGCCCGATCCATGTGCTGTAGACGGACACCGTCATCGTCCGAACGCCCAGAAACTCCGACGCGCCGATGTCGTTCAACGCCTCCATCAACGCCAGCGACACGCCCACCGCCACCGCCGGACGCGCCAGCGGCAGGGCGACGCGGCGAAACACCCGCCGCTCGCCCAAGGTGCGCGCCGCCTCGATCAGCCCCGCGGCCTGCGTGACGAACATCGCCCGCGCCGTCAGATAGACATAGGGATACAGCACCAGCCCAAGCAGCAGCACGCAGCCCGTCATCGACCGCACATCAGGCAGCCGGAATTCGCGCGGGGATGAATAGCCAAGGACGGCCCGCACCCAGCCCTGCACCGCACCCACCGGATGCAGGATGTCCAGCCAGGCATAGGCCGAGATATAGGTCGGCACCGCCAGCGGCAGCAGCAGCGCCCATTCGAACAGCCGCCGCCCCGCAAAGTCATGCGCCGTGACCAGCCAAGCCGTCCCCGTGCCGACCACGGCCACCAGAACGCCGACCCCGGCCAGCAGAATTAGCGTATCGCGCAGCGCCGCGGGCAGGACATTGGCCGCCAGATGCGACCACAGCCCCGCGCTGCCCTGCGCCGCGATTGCCAGAAGCGATACGACCGGAAGGCAGACCAGCAGGGCGACCGCGGCCGCCCCGCCCAGCCATGCCCGCGTCAATTGTCGAAACCGACCTTCTCGGCCAGCTCGCTCGCGGCCTTACGGTTGCGGGCCACTTCGGTCAGGCTGATCGTGTCGGGCACCAGATCGCCGAATTGCACGATCAGCGGGCTGACGGCGGCGGTGGCATTCACCGGATGTTCGAAATTGGCCTCGGCATAGATTTTCTGCGCCTCGGGCGAGACGAGGTATTCCAGCAGCGCGACGGCCTCGTCGCGGTTGGGCGCATGTTTCGCCACCGCCGCCCCCGACACGTTGATCTGCGTGCCGCCATTTTCGAACGTGGGGAAGACGAGCCGGATGGCGTTCACCCATTCCAGCTGATCCGGTCCGCCATTGCCCGAGAGCATCTGCCCGACGTAGTAGGAATTGGCGATGCCGATGTCGCACAGCCCGCCCATGATGTCGCGTGCCACGTCCCGGTCGCCGCCCCCGGCCTTGCGGGCCAGATTGTCGTGAACCCCGGTCAGCCAGGCCTCGGCCTCCGCCTCGTCATAGTGGGCGATATAGGCCGCGGTCAGTGCGATGTTGTAAGGGTGCTGGCCGGAACGGATGCAGACGCGGCCCTTCCATTCGGGATCTGCCAGATCCTCGTAATGGAATTCGGTCAACTCCAGATCCTTGGCGGCGTAAAGCGCGCGGGCGCGCAGCGACAGGGCGAACCACTGGCCATCCGCATCGCGCATGCTTTCGGGGATCGCCGCCTCCAGCACCTCCGATTCCACGGGCTGGGTCAGGCCGCGATCCACCAGATCGACCAGATTGCCGATATCCACCGTCATCATCACATCGGCGGGCGAACGGTCGCCCTCGGCCTCCACCCGTTCGGGCAGACCTTCCTTCAGAAAGATGGTGTTCACCTCGATCCCGCTGGATGCGGTGAACGCTGCCAGCAGCGGCTCGACCAGCCCCGGCTCGCGCGTGGTGTACAGGTTCAGTTCCTGCGCGGCGGTGGCGCCCGCCAGAAACGAAAGGGCGGTGCCCAGTGCCAGATGTTTCATTTCAGCCTCCCCAAGCGGATGATGCGCAATTTTTGCGTCATCCGACTTAAACAGTAAAGAAATTCGGATGCGCCCCTATGCCGCATCTGCCGGGAAGACCAGCACGCCCGCCGGATCGGCCCGCAGGAAGACGCCATCGCCCTGCCGCAGCCCGTGCCGCCTGCTGGACCGCATCCGCATCTCTTGCCCGCAGGCAAGACGCAGGCGGGTCTGCTCGATCTCTCCCATCAGCGTGACCGTGGTGACGGTCGCGGGCGTGCCGCTGTCCGCCGGATGCAGCGATTGCGGGCGCAGCAAGACCTGCACCGCCGTGCCGTCCACGAAACCGGCCGCGACCGGGCCGAAGGGTGTCGCCACCGCGCCGCCACGGGTCGTTCCGTCAAAACGGTTGAAGTCGCAGAAGAACCCGGCGGCATAGGCGGTCCGGGGCCGGTCATAGACATCCTCGCCCCGCCCTGCCTGCACCACGCGACCCGCGCGCATCAGCACCACCCGGTCGCCCGAGGACAGCGCCTCCTCAGGGTCGTGGGTCACCATCACGACCGTCGCCTCCAGCGCGGCAAGGATCGCCAGCGTCTCCTCGCGGATGCCGTCGCGCAAGGTCCGGTCGAGGTTGGAGAACGGCTCGTCCATCAGCAGCACATGCGGGCGCGGGGCCAGCGCGCGGGCCAGCGCGACCCGCTGTTGCTCGCCCCCCGACAGCATGTGGGGAAACCGTGCGGCCAGATGGCCGATGCCAAGCCGGCGGATGATCTCCTCGGCCATGGCCCCCGCATCCCTGTGGCGTTTCAGCCCGAAAAGGATGTTGTCACGGGCCGTCAGATGCGGGAACAGCGCATAGTCCTGAAACATGAACCCGACATGGCGATCCTCGGGGGCGACATGGGTGATGTCCTGTCCCAGCAGGCTGATCGTGCCCGCATCCGGCCTGTCCACCCCCGCGATCAGGCGAAGAAGCGTCGATTTCCCGCATCCGGACGGCCCGACAAGGCAGACCACCTCGCCCCGACCCGCGCCCAGCGAGACGTCCGACAATGCCTGCACCCCGCCGAAACGGCGCGAAACGCGGTCCAGTGCAAGCTCCATCGTCTCCCCTTTCGGCTTCAACACCCTGTCACATCCGGTGTATAGGCGGGGCGCGATGGCCAGCATAGACCTTACGGATGTGACACTCAGCTTCGGCGGCACCCGCGCGGTGGACCGCGTGTCGCTGTCCATGCCCTCGGGGGCGTTCTTCTCGCTTCTGGGGCCGTCGGGCTGCGGCAAGACCACGCTTCTGCGCCTGATCGCGGGGCTGGAGCGGCCGGAGACGGGCCGCATCGCGCTGGACGGGCAGGTCGTCGCAGAAGGGCGGCGCTTTGTCGAACCGGGCGAGCGGGATCTGGGCATGGTGTTCCAGTCCTATGCCCTGTGGCCGCATATGACCGTCGCCGCCAACGTCGCCTTCGGGCTTCAGATGCGGCGCATCCCCGCCAAGGATCGCGTGGCCGAGGCGCTGGCGATGGTCGGCCTGTCGCATCTGGCGGATCGCCGCCCGCATCAGCTTTCGGGTGGGCAGCGCCAGCGGGTCGCGCTGGCCCGAAGCCTTGCCGTGCGCCCCCGCCTGATCCTGTTGGACGAGCCGCTGGCGAACCTCGACGCGCATCTGCGCCAGTCGATGCTGGCCGAATTCCGGCGCATCCATCGCCAGTCCGGGACGACCTTCGTCTTCGTCACCCACGACCAGAACGAAGCGATGGCGATTTCCGATCTGGTGGCCGTGATGGATGCCGGACGGCTGCAGCAGGTGGCCAGCCCGCAGGTGCTGTTCGACCGTCCCGCATCCGCGATGGTCGCGCGGTTCGTCGGCGCGGGGCGGACGGTGCCGGTGGATGTGCTGGGCAGTCGCGACGGGCATTGCGATCTGCTGCTGGCGGGGCATCGGCTGACCCTGCCGGGCGATGCGCCCCCCGGCCCCGGCTGGCTGTGCCTGCACGCCCGCGATCTGGCGCTCGACCCGGCGGGCATCCCGGCCGAAGCCACGGGCCAGCGGTTCGAGAATGGGATGCACATGGTCCACGCGCTTCTGGCCGATGCCGAGGTGGACGTGCCCTCGCGCGGGCCGGTGCCGCCGGGGCCGATCCGCATCGCGATCGCGGGCGGCTGGGTCATTCCACGCGAAGGCGCCGCGGCCTGTCACCTTTCCGTCGCACCCGCGCAATAGAACGCGCGCAGCATCAAGAACCGGACATACGACATGACCCTCCGCTCCATCTCCCTCGGCCTTCTGCTCTCGACCGCGCTGCCCTTCGCGGCGCTGGCGCAGGCGTCGGGCACGATCACCGTCTATACCTCGCAGCCGAACGACCAGATGGCGGCGGTGGTCGAAGCGTTCAACGCCGACCATCCCGAGATCACGGTCGAAGTCTTCCGTTCGGGTACGACCGAGCTGATGTCGAAGCTGGAGGCCGAATATGCCGCCGGTGCGCCGCAGGCCGACATCATGCTGATCGCCGACACGCTGGCGATGACGCAGCTGAAGGATCAGGACCGTCTGCTGGCCTATGCGGATGCGCCGCTGGACGGCATCCCCGCCGCGCTGGTCGATCCCGACAAGACCTTCTTCGGCACCAAGCTGCTGACCACGGGCATCATCTACAACACCGATCTGGTGAAGACCGCGCCGACGAAATGGGCCGACCTTTCGACCCCCGAGGCTGCGGCACAGACGATCATGCCCAGCCCGCTTTATTCCGGGGCGGCGGTCGTCCATGTCGGCACGATGGTCCAGCAGCCCGACTTCGGGTGGGAGTATTTCGAGACGCTGGCCGATAACGGCGCGGTCGCGGGTCAGGGCAACGGCACCGTTCTGGAAGCCGTCGCCCGCGGCGAGAAGGCCTATGGCATGATCGTCGAATACATGGCGATGAACGCCAAGGCCAAAGGCTCGCCCGTCGATTTCGTCTTCCCCGAGGAAGGCGTGTCCACCATCACGCAGCCCGTCGCGATCATCGCGGGCAGCGACAATGTCGAGGCAGCGAAGGTCTTCGTCGATTGGCAGCTTGGACAGGCGGCGCAGGAACAGTCGGTCGCGCAGGGATATTTCCCGATCCTCGAAGGCATGACCCCGCCCGAAGGCTATCCCGACCCGGCCACGATCAAGGTGCTGGAGGCCGACCCGGCCAAGATGCTGGCGGACGATCAGGCCAACAAGCAGGAATTCGCAGATCTTTTCGGCGGCTGACATCACGGGCATCCGGCGACGGGGCGGCGGGCATCTGCTTGCCGCCCTGATCGCATTCTATGTCATCGCCATCGGGCTGTGGCCGCTGTTGCGCCTGTTCGCCCGCGCCGCCGATGCCACCGTGATCGCCGAGGCGTGGGACAGCCGTGCAACATGGCGCGCGCTGGAGAACACGCTGACCGCCTCTGCCGGGTCGGTGGTCATCTCGGTCGTGCTTGGCACCGCGCTGGCGCTGGCACTGGGCGCGTTCCGCATGCGCGGGCGGGTGGCGATGACGTTTCTGGCGCTGTCGCCGCTGCTGATCCCGTCGCAGATCATGGCGCTGGCGTGGATCGAGCTTGCGGGCATGCTGATCCCCGGCCCGAACCCGATCTATTCCGGCACCGGCATCGCGCTGCTGATGGGGGTCGAGCATATGCCGCTGGTTTTCATCGCCGTGCGCGCGGCGCTGAAGGCGATCCCGGCGGATCTGGTCGAGGCGGCGCGGATCGGTGGCGCCTCGCAAGGGGCGATCCTGCGGCGGGTGATCCTGCCGCTGTGCTTTCCGGCCTGCGGGGCGGGGTCGGCGCTGGCCTTTGCGGCGGCGGTGGGCAATTTCGGGGTGCCCGCATTGCTGGGCATTCCGGGGCGGTTCCCGATGCTGACCACGCTGATCTATCAAAGGCTGAACGGGTTCGGGCCGTCGATCCTTGGGCAAGTGGCGGTGCTGGCCTTGCTGCTGGTGGCGCTGGCGGGCGCGGCACTGGCCCTGCGCGCGCTGACGCTGCGGCTGGCCGTTCCGGTGCCGCAAGGCCGCGCGTTCGACCGCCCGCCTGCCCCGCGCAAGGTGACGATGGCGGTCTGGGCGGGGCTTGTGCTGCTGATGGTGACGCCGATGCTGGCCCTCTTGGGCACGGCGCTCGCGCCCGCCTTGGGGGTGAAGCTGTCGCTGGACACCGCCAGCCTTTCCAATTTCGCGCAGGTGGCGGCCAGCCCGACCATCCGCCGCGCCTTCGTCAACTCGCTGCTGCTGTCGGTTGCGGCGGCGGTGATCTCCACGGCGATCGCCCTGCCCTTCGCATGGCTGGCGCAGGTGGCGCGAAGCCGGGCGATGCGCCTTCTGGACTGGCTGGCCGATGCGCCCTTCGTCGTGCCGGGCACGGTGCTGGCGCTGGCGGTGATCCTGACCTTCCTGCCGCCGCTGCCGATCCTCGGCGTCTCGGTCTATGGCACGCCCGCGATCCTGCTGCTCGCCTATCTGGCGCGGTTCCTGCCGCTGGCGCTGCGCCCGCTTTCCGCCGCCGCCGCCAGCACGGACCCCGCGCTGGACGAGGCGGCCCGCATCTTCGGCGCCCCCGTCCGCGCCCGGATCGCGCGCATCTTCGCCCCGCCCGTCGCCGCCCCGGCGCTGGCGGGGGCCGTGCTGATCTTCATGACCGCCTTCAACGAACTGACCCTGTCCGCCCTGCTGTGGTCCAGCGGGAACGAGACCTTGGGCGTGATGATCTTTTCGCTGCAATACGAAGGGAATTCGACCGGGGCCGCCGCGCTGTCGGTGCTGTCGCTGCTGCTGGTCGCGGGGCTGGCGCTGGTGCTGGACCGGGCCTGCCGGGGGCGCGAGGGCGTGCTGCCCTGGCGCGATTGAAAAAGGGGCCTTTCGGCCCCTTCAGGATCAGCGACGGTGGTCGTCGTCCTCATCCTCGTCATCGTCAGATTGCGGCAGGTTGAAGAAGCTTTCCGCGTCCGAGAAGTCCGCGGGCGACTTTTCTTCTTCCTCGACCTCGTCCTTCTTGAAGATGTCCAGCGCCGACGGCACGCGCGGCTCGTCCGTCATGCCCAGCGACTGCTCGGTCGAGACCAGCTTGCGGCGTTCGTCATCCGACATCACCCCGCCTTCGGCTGCGCGCTTGCGGGCGGCCTGCTGCACGGCGGTGTCCAGTTCCGACTGGCGGCACAGGCCCAGCGCGACCGGGTCGATCGGCGTCATCGACGCGATGTTCCAATGCGTGCGTTCGCGGATGGACTGGATCGTCGGCTTCGTGGTGCCGACCAGTTTCGCGATCTGCCCGTCGGACAGTTCCGGGTGGAACTTCACCAGCCACAGGATCGCGTTCGGGCGGTCCTGACGCTTCGACAGGGGCGTGTAACGCGGGCCGCGGCGTTTGTCCTCGCCCTGCGCCGCCGCGTTGAATTTCAGCTTCAGCTTGTAGAGCGGGTCTTTCTGGCCCTTCTCGATCTCGATCGCGTCAAGCTGGTTGTTGGCGACGGGATCGAACCCCTTAACGCCGGTCGCCACGTCGCCATCCGCGATGCCCTGCACTTCCAATTCGTGCATGCCGCAGAAATCCGCGACCTGCCGGAACGTCAGCGTGGTGTTATCGACAAGCCAGACAGCCGTCGCCTTGGACATCAGGGGCTTGGACATGGGATCACTCCTTTACAAATCTCTCCCGCACCGGGAAAACGGTTGCGGGCGGGACCCGCGAGGTTTCGTTTTCGGGAATTGACCCGTTATATAGTCCGGGCCGCAGCGAAGGGGAAGGGAAAATGCGTCTGATCCTTGCGCTGATGCTGCTGGCATCCCCGGCGGCAGCGTTCGACCATTACATCCTATCGTTGTCATGGTCGCCGACATGGTGCGCCCAAGGGAACGAGGGCGCGCAGTGCGAGCAGCAGCGGGGCTTCGTTCTGCATGGCCTCTGGCCGCAGGATTGGCGGTGACTGGCCCGAATGGTGCGACGGTGGACGCGATCCGACCCGAGCCGAGAGCCGCGCGATGGAGGACATCATGCCCCCCGGCCTGCCGTGGTATCAATGGAAGAAGCACGGGCGCTGTTCGGGCCTTTCTGGCCGCGACTACTACGCCCTGACGCGCGAGGCTTACGACCGCATCGCCCTGCCCGAGGTCTTCACCCGACTGCGCGACGACATCCGTCTGCCCGCCAGCGTGGTCGAGGATGCCTTCGTCGAGGCGAACCCCGCCCTGTCCGCCGAAGACATTGCAGTCACCTGCGACGATGGCATGATCGACGAGGTCCGCATCTGCCTGAACCGCGACCTGACCCCCCGCCCCTGCGACGCGGCGATGCGCGAATGCCGCCTGCGAGATGCCGAGATGCCGGGGCGTTAATCGTCGCCCGGCACCTCCAGAACGATCTTGCCGATATGGGCGGAGCTTTCCATCCGCGCATGGGCCTTCGCCGCATCGTCCAGCGGAAACGTGCTGTCCATCACCGGTCGCAATGCCCCGCGTGCGATCATCGGCCAGACATGGGCTTCCACCTCCTGCGCGATGCGGGTCTTTTGCAGCACCGATTGCGGACGCAGCGTCGATCCGGTGATCGTCAGGCGGCGCATCATCACCTCGGCGAAGTTCAACTCCACCTTGGCCCCCGACAAGAATGCGATCTGCACCAGCCGCCCGTCATCGGCCAGCGCCTTGACGTTGCGCGGCAGATACGGCCCGCCCACCATGTCAAGTATCAGATCCGCCCCCCCGGTCGCCCGCAGGATCGCCACGAAATCGTCATCGCGATAGTTG
Source organism: Falsirhodobacter xinxiangensis (assembly GCF_004959935.1). Lineage (GTDB taxonomy): Bacteria > Pseudomonadota > Alphaproteobacteria > Rhodobacterales > Rhodobacteraceae > Falsirhodobacter > Falsirhodobacter xinxiangensis. Next base: position 56,762 of record NZ_SMYN01000013.1, read on the forward strand.
ATCGCCTCGGCCCCCAACTCTGCAATGGCGGCGCATTTTTCTGCGCTGCCCGCCGTGGCGAAGACCCGCGCGCCAAGGGCGTCGGCAATCTGGATCGCAGTCGTGCCGATGCCGGACGATCCGCCGTGAACCAGAAACCGCTCGCCCGCGCGAAGGCCGCCGCGCATGACCATGTTCGACCAGACGGTAAAGCATGTCTCGGGCAGACAGGCCGCCTCGGCCATGGACAGCCCTTCGGGAATCGGCAGGGCATGCGTTTCCCAAGTCAGCGCATGGCTGGCATATCCCCCGCCCGGCAGCAGCGCGCAGACCGCGTCGCCCACCCGCCAGCGCGTCACCCCCGGCCCGACGGCAGCGACATGGCCCGAACATTCCAGCCCCGGCAGCGGCGACGCCCCCGCAGGGGGATTGTAGCTTCCCGCCCGTTGCAGCGCGTCGGGGCGGTTCACCCCGGCGAATGCCACCCGGATCAGGATCTGCCCATGCCCCGGCACCGGGGTCGGGACATAGTCGATCTTCAGCACCTCGGGTCCGCCATGTTCGGTGATGGCGATGGCCCGCATCAGTTCCGGCTGGTCCATCACCGCGTGCGCCCCGGCAGATCGTCATTCCCGCGCGGGGCCTTGATCCACGAGAATGGCATCGCCGCCGCCTTGGCCAGCGGGTTGCCCGCGAACCTGGCCTTCATCTTTTCGAACCGCATGACGCCTTCCAGCCGGCGGTCCAGAAACTCCCACGTTGCGTGATGGTCGGGGCTGTCATCGCCCAGCCAATACAGCACCGTCGCACCATAGACCGCCGAGAGCGTCGCGCGTTTCGTATACCAGTTCACATCGTCGGAACTGTCGCCCAGCGCGGTCCAGATCGCATCCGCCGTGCCCCAGATCGCCTTGGCCCCGTCGCCCGCATGTTGCGGCAGCGCGAACAGGGTCGATCCGCGCCGCACCGCCTCGCGGTCGGCCGCCTCCAGCCGATAGCGGATCAGGGTCGCGACCTTGTCGGTGATGCGGGACGGAAGATCGGCCATCCCGGCGCGCTCCACCATCTCCGCGTCGCCACGATGATGATAGGCCAGCGCCAGATCCACCGCCCCGCGCGGGAACAGCGCCCGCGCAAGGCCCGGCGCGACCCCGGCATCGGCGCTGGCCGCGCGCAGCGTCGTTTCGGACCAGCCGTCGAAGGCCACATGGGCCAGTGCCGCATCCAGCACGGCATTCTTCGCTTCGGTCGATTCCATCGCTCTTCCTTCCGGTGGACAGGGGCATCGCTGTTTGATATAGGCCGCGAGCCTGCACATTCGTGCAACTCTAACTTAGGAAGGTGGTGACAACCACATGCAGGTCAGCGTTCGTGACAATAACGTCGAACAGGCTCTCCGCGCCCTGAAGAAGAAACTTCAGCGCGAAGGCGTTTTCCGCGAAATGAAGCTCAAGCAGCATTTCGAGAAACCCTCCGTGAAAAAAGCACGCGAGCAAGCCGAAGCCGTTCGCCGTGCGCGCAAGCTCGCGCGCAAGAAGGCGCAACGTGAGGGCAACCTCTAAGGCGTTCTTGCCAATGCTGTGGCATTCCGGTGCCATCTTTGAAAACCCCCGCCCACCCGTTGATTCGGAGGCGGGGGTTTTTTCATACCGGGATGGCGGTGGTGCGGAACACGGTCTTCAGCGCAAAGGACGAATGCATCTGCTGAACCCCCGGAAGACGGGCCAGATGCTGGCGGTGGATGCGGGCGAAATCCTCGGTATCCTGCGCGACGACCTTCAGAAGGTAATCCGCCGTTCCCGCCATCAGGTGGCATTCCAGCACGTCGGGGATCTTCTGCACCGCCGATTCGAAGGCAGCCAGCACCTCGTCCGCCTGCCCAGACAGCGTGATCTCCACGAACACCACCGTCGGGCGGGCCATCTTGCGCGCGTCCAGAAGCGCGACGTAACCGGCGATGAAGCCCTCCTCCTCCAGCCGCTGCACGCGGCGGTGGCAGGCCGACGGCGACAGGTTCACCCGTTCCGACAAGGTCGCGTTGCTGATCCGGCCTTCCTTCTGAAGAACGGTCAGGATGCGGCGGTCCGTGGCGTCAAGCTGCATGATCGTCGAAGGTTCTTCTGCAAAAGGGGCGACGATCGCAGGATATTGCGATGAAACCGCCGTGAACAGGGCGATTTTTCAAAGCATCGCCGCGCATGGAATGTCATCCTTGGGCGAAAGGGAGGATAGAATGAAAATCGGTTGTCCAAAGGAAATCAAACCGCAGGAATTTCGTGTCGGCCTGACCCCTTCGGCGGTGCAGGAAGCGGTGGCTCATGGCCATCACGTGACCGTGGAGCAGGGCGCGGGCCTTGGCGCGGGCTTCACCGATGACGATTACAGTGCCGCAGGAGCCACCCTTGGCAGCGTCGAGGATGCTTTCGCCGCCGATCTGGTCGTGAAGGTGAAGGAGCCGCAGGCCGTCGAACGCAAACGCCTGCGCGAAGGTCAGGTGCTGTTCACCTATCTGCATCTGGCGCCGGACCCGGACCAGACACGCGACCTGCTTGCCTCGGGCGTGACCGCCATCGCCTATGAGACCGTGACGGATCGCAATGGCGGTCTGCCCCTGCTGGCCCCGATGTCCGAGGTTGCGGGCCGTCTTGCGCCGCAGGTGGGCGCATGGACGCTGCAACGCGCCAATGGCGGGCGCGGTGTGTTGCTGGGCGGCGTTCCGGGCGTCGCCCCGGCCAAGGTTGCGGTGATCGGCGGCGGCGTGGTCGGCACGCATGCGGCGCGGGTCGCGGCGGGGATGGGCGCGGATGTGACGGTGCTGGATCGGTCCCTGCCCCGGCTCCGCTATCTGGACGATGTGTTCTCGCGCGATTTCAAGGCGGCCTATGCCTCGCAGGCGGCAGTGGCGGAACTGGTGGCCGATGCGGATATGGTCATCGGTGCGGTGCTGATCCCCGGCGCGGCAGCACCCAAGCTGGTCACGCGGGCGCAGCTTTCGACCATGAAACCCGGCGCGGCCATCGTCGATGTCGCCATCGACCAGGGCGGCTGTTTCGAAACGTCGCGTCCCACCACGCATCAGGACCCGATCTATGAGGTGGACGGCATCATGCATTACTGCGTGGCGAACATGCCGGGTGCGGTGGCGCGGACCTCCACTCAGGCGCTGGGCAACGCGACGCTGCCCTTCATGCTGGCGATCGCGGACAAGGGCTGGCGCCGCGCCTGCGAGGAGGACCCGCATCTGCTGGCGGGGCTGAACACCCATGCCGGGCACCTGACCTATGATGCGGTGGGTCTGGCGCTCGGCATCGATGTGCTGGCGCCCTCGCGGGCGCTGGCGGCCTAGAGCGTCGGCTTGGCGGCCAGAAGGTCGCGGATCTGCGCCAGAAGTTCCTCTTGCGTCGGCCCCTTGGCCGGCGCTTCCAGTTCTTCCTTGCGGATCGCGGTGTCCTTCACCTTGTTCACCGCCTTTACCAGCAGGAACACCACGAAAGCGATGATGAAGAAGTTGAAGCAGGCCATGATGAACGAGCCATAGGCAAAGACCGCCGCGCCCGAATCCTTGGCCGTCTGGAGCCCGACACCTTCGGGAACGTTGCCGGACATGACCCAGTACAGGTTGGTGAAGTCGATCCCGCCGATGATAAGGCCGATCACGGGGTTGATGAGGTCCTGCACCATCGAATTCACGATGGCCGTGAAGGCCGCACCGATGATGATACCCACGGCGAGGTCGAGCACGTTGCCCCGGGCGATGAACGTCTTGAATTCCTGAAGCATTGTCTTGTCCCTTCGGCTGTTTTGCACAGTCACTCTGCCGAATATGTCACGACTGCGGCATTTGGCGAATGGAAAATCGTGACTATCTGCCTGTCGGATAACCCAAAAGGAACCGCGCATGCTTGACCATCCGATCACACGCCGCTGGCCTGCCTCCGATCCCACCGCGATCCAGCTTTATTCGCTGCCGACCCCGAACGGGCAGAAAGTCTCCATCGCGCTGGAGGAGATGGGCCTGAAATACGAGCCGCACCTTGTCGATTTCGCCACGAACGACCAGTTCAGCCCCGAGTTCCTGTCGCTGAATCCGAACAACAAAATCCCCGCGATCATCGACCCCGAAGGTCCGGTGGCGCTGTTTGAAAGCGGAGCGATCCTGATCTATCTGGCCGAAAAATCGGGCAAGCTGCTGCCGGAGGCGAACCGTTACGAGGTTCTGCAATGGCTGATGTTCCAGATGGGCGGGCTTGGCCCGATGTTCGGCCAGCTTGGCTATTTCCACCATTTCGCGGGGAAAGAGATCGAAGACCCCCGCCCCAAGGAACGCTACCGCGCCGAGGCCGAGCGGCTGCTGAAGGTGCTGGACGGCGCATTGGAAGGGCGTGACTGGATCGCCGGAGACTATTCCATCGCGGATATCGCCATCGGCCCGTGGCTGCGGACCCTGCGCGATTTCTATAAAGGCGCCGAGATCGCGGGTTGGAACGATCTGAAGAACGTCCCGGCCTATCTTGACCGGTTCCTTGCCCGCCCTGCGGTGCAGAAGGGATCGAACATCCCCGCCCGCCCCTAATCCGCGGCGCGCAGCACGCGGGCGGGACGCGCCGACAAGGGCCGCCAGGCAAAGACCATGCCGGCGGCCAGCGTCGCCGCGATCCCGCCCAGCACCACCACCAGCGCCGAAAGCGGCGCAAAGGCGTAGTCGGCCTCCATCACGAAACGCATCACCGCCCAGCCCGCAAGCGCACCGCCGATCACGGCAACCACGCCCGCCGCCGCGCCCATCAGCGCCGACCGCAGCGCGAAGCTGGCAAGGATGCGCCCCCGCGTCGCGCCCAGCACCTTCAGCACCGCCGCCTCCTGCACGCGGGCCTTCTCGCCCGCCGCCGCCGTGCCGATCAGCACGACCACTCCGGTCAGAAGCGTGATCGCCGCCGCCGCGCGGGTTGCCGTGGCGATGGCGCCCAGCGCCTCGGTCACGCGGGCGATGGCGTCGGCCACCCGGATCGCGGTGATGTTGGGATAGGTGCGGCCCAGATCGCGCAGCAGCGCCTCCTCGCCCGACGAATACACGGTCGCGATGGATGTATGCGGCGCACCCGCCAGCGCGGATGGGTTCATCATCATCACGAACCCCATGCCGGCATCGGAAAAATCCACGTTGCGCAGGCTGGTCAACTCCGCCTCGATGTCGCGGCCAAGGATGTTGACGGTGATGCGGTCGCCAAGGTTCAGCCCCATCTCGCCCGCCGCTTCGGCAGAGAAGCTGATCTGCGGCGGGCCGGAGTAATCCGCAGCCCAGCTTTCCCCCGCGACGGTTTCGACCGTCTCGGCAAAACTGACACCCCGATCGCCACGCAGCGCCCAGTGATCGCCCGCGACCTCGCGTGCGGGCTGGCCGTTGATGCGCGTCAGAACGCCGCGCAGCATCGGTGCGTTTTCCACCCGGCTAACCGCCGGATCGTTCCCGACGCGATCGAGGAACCCCTGAAGCTGGTCCGTCTGGATATCGACGAAGAAATAGGATGGCGCGCGTTCCGGCAGGTCGCGGTCGATGGCGCTGCGCAGGTTGGCGTCGATCTGGCCGATGGCGGCCAGCACCGTCAGGCCAAGGCCCAGCGACAGGATCACCGACCGCGCCTCGCCGCCCGTTCCCACGGCCCCCACGGCCAGCCGCATCACAGCGCCCTTCGCCCGCCTTGCGCCGCGCTGGGCCAGCCCGCGCACCCCGCGCGCGGCCAGCGCCAGAAGCGCCAGCGCCCCCGCGATGCCCGCCGCTGTGCCAAGCGCCAGATCCGGGATGCCCGAGAACCACACCGCCCCGCCCACCAGCAGAACCAGCAACCCCGCGATGCCAAAGGCGTAACCGCGCGGCACACGACCCTCGGCACCCCGATACAGCGCCGCCGCCCGAAGCTGGGACGAACGTGCCAGCGGCCACAGTGTGAACAGCGCCGCGGTGGTCAGGCCATAGAACCCCGCCTCCAGCAGCGGCAGGGGATAGAGCCCGAAATGCACCTCGAACGGCAGGGACGCGGCGATCCAGCGCCCCGCGATCATCGGCAGCAGCACCCCCGCCGCAAGCCCGGCGCCGACGCCCATCACCGCCAGCGCCCCGATCTGCATGGCATAGGTCGCCAGCACCAGCCGCCCCGAGGCGCCCAGCGTGCGCAGCGTGGCGATGGTCGCCGTCTTGCGCTCCAGATAAGCCGCGACGGCCGATTGGATGCCGATCCCGCCCACGGCCAGCCCTGCCAGCCCGACCAGCACCAGAAACGACCCCATCCGGTCCACGAACCTTTCGACCGAGGGCGAGGGACGGCGGCTGTCACGCCAGCGCATGCCGGATTCGGAAAACTCCGCCTCGGCCCGCGCCCGCACGGCATCGGGGTTCGCGCCGGGTCGAAGCATCAGCCGGTAATCGCTGTCGAACACCGTGCCCGGCGACAACAGCCCCGACCCGCGCAGCCCGTCCAGCGAGACCACCGTGCGCGGGGCCAGCGCGAACCCGGCCGAGGCGCTGTCAGGCTCGCGCAGAAGCAGCGCGGTCAGGCGGAACTGCCGCTCGCCCAAGGTGAACAGATCGCCCACCGCCAGATCCAGCCGGGCGGCCAGCGACGGGTCCATCACCGCCCCCGGCAGATCGCCCGCCGCCAGCGCCTGTTCCACCGGAATCGCCGGGTCCAGCAGCGGCGCACCGACCAGAGGCCAAGCGCCGTCCACCCCCCGCACCTGCGTCAGAAGCCGCTGATCGCCCGCCACGACCATCGACCGGAAATCGACGGTTTCCGACAGCGCGGTCGCCTCACCCTCCATGAAGGCCCGCTCCTCGGGCGAGGCGAGGCGATAGGTGAAGCTCATCTCGGCATCGCCGCCCAGAAGCACCGCGCCCTGATCGGCCAGCCCGCGTTCGATGGCGGCACGAACCGACCCGATGGCCGCAATCGCCGCGACCCCAAGCGCGAGGCACAAAAGAAACACGCGAAACCCGCCGATGCCGCCCCGAAGCTCGCGCGCAGCGATCCGCCACGCCAGCTTCATGCGTCCACCCGCCCGTCGGCCAGCCGCACCACGCGGTCGCATCGCGCCGCCAGTTCCGGCGCGTGCGTCACCAGAACCAAGGTCGCACCCAGATCGCGCAGCCCGAACAGCAGATCCATGATCGACGCGCCCGTTGCACCGTCAAGGTTTCCCGTCGGCTCGTCCGCCAGCAGGATGCCGGGCCGCGTCACCCATGCGCGGGCCAAGGCCACGCGCTGCTGCTCGCCCCCGGACATCTGGCGCGGGTAATGCCCCGCCCGGTGCGAGAGCCCGACCGAGGCCAGCTCCGCATCCGCCCGTTCGCCCGCATCCGGCTCGCCCGCCAGTTCCAGCGCCAGCGCGACGTTTTCGCGCGCCGTCATCGTCGGGATCAGGTGGAAAGACTGGAACACCACGCCCATATTGCCACGGCGGAAGCGTGCAAGCCCGTCCTCGTCCATCGCGGACAGGTCCTGGCCCAAGGCGCGCACCGTGCCGGAGCTTGCCCGCTCCAGCCCGCCCATCAGCATCAGGAGCGAGGACTTGCCCGACCCCGAAGGACCGACCAGCCCAAGGCTCTCCCCCCGCGATACGGTCAGGTCGATCCCGCGCAATATCTCCACCGGGCCGGCATTGCCCTCCAGCACCAGTTTCGCCTCGCGCAATTCAAGGACCGCCGACATGCACCTCTCCACTCTGTTCCGCCTTGGTTGTAAGCCCTTGGCCTGCCTTCGCAACCTTGCGGCGGCGCTTTGCCTCACCGCCGCGCCGGTCTTTGCCGATCAGATGACGGTGGTGGCGCTGGGCGACAGCCTGACCCAAGGATACGGTCTGCCAGATGGGGCGGGTTTCGTGCCGGTTCTGCAAGGGTGGCTGGCCGAAAACGGCGCGGATGTCACGATCGTGAACGCCGGTGTGTCCGGCGACACCACGGCGGGCGGTCTTGCGCGCACCGATTGGGCATTGGTGCCCGAAACGGATGCGCTGATCGTGAACCTTGGCGGCAACGATCTGCTGCGCGGATTGGACCCCGCGCAGGCGCATGCCAATCTGGACGGGATATTGGACAAGGCGGATGCGCGGGGGCTGCCGGTGCTGCTTCTGGGCCTTCGGACGCCCGCGAATTACGGCCCGCAGTATCAGGCCGATTTCGACGCGATCTATCCGTCTGTGGCAGAAGAACACGGCGCGATCCTGCTGCCGGACTACCTTGGGCCGGTCACCGATGGCGACCGTCTGGATCGGCGATACATGCAGGATGACGGCATCCACCCCAACGCAGAGGGGGTGGAGCGTCTGGTCGAAGCCGTCGGCCCCGCGGTGCTGGAGCTACTTCGCCGCGTCGACTGACGGGCCAAGCCGGTCCACCAGCGTCTGCGTCGCGCGGTTCATGCCGGTCACCTCGACCTCGGTCCCGCCGCGCCGCAGCCGCGCCACCACCTGCTTCAGCGCCGCGACCGAGGATATGTCCCAGATATGCGCGCGCGTCAGGTCGATCACCACGCGCGCAGGGCGTTCGTGGAAATCGAACGCCCGCATGAACGTCTCTGCCGAGGCGAAGAACATCTGCCCCTCGAACCGGTAATGACGCACGCCGTCCTCCAGCACGCTGTCCACCGTGAACAGGTGCGAGATCTTCCACGCAAAGAACACGCCCGAAAGGAACACCCCCGCCAGCGTGCCGATGGCAAGGTTGTGCGTCCAGACCACGATCCCCATCGTCGCCAGCATCACGATGGACGAACTGACCGGAATACGCCGGATGTTCAGGATCGAACCCCAGTCGAACGTCCCCGCCGCGATCACCAGCATCACCGCGACCAGCGCCGCCATCGGAATCTGCGCGACCCACGGGCCAAGGAAGACGCAGAAGACCAGCACCATCACCCCGGCAAAGAAGCACGAAAGCCGCCCCCGCCCGCCGGATTTGATGTTGATCAGCGACTGGCCGATGACCGCGCAGCCCGCCATCCCTCCGATGAAGCCGGACGTCATGTTCGCCAGCCCCTGCCCCACGCATTCGCGGTCGCGGCTGGTCACGGTCTCGGTCATGTCATCCAGCAGGTTCTGCGTCAGCAGCGATTCCAGCAGCCCAACGATGGCGATGGCCGCCGAATAGGGCAGGATGATCTTCAGCGTCTCGAACGTGAGAGGGATGTCCGGCAGCAGGAACATCGGCAGCGTGTCCGGAAGCGCACCCTTGTCGCCCACCGTCCGCAGGTCGAGCCCAAGTGCCTGCGCGCCCAACGTCAGCACCAGCACGCAGATCAGCGGCGCCGGAATGGCCGTGGTGATGCGCGGGAACAGCAGGATGATCGCCACCCCCACCGCCACCACCGGATATGTCAGCGGCGCAACGCCCCAAAGCTCGGGCAGTTGCGACAACGTCATCAGGATCGCCAGCGAGTTCACGAAGCCGGTCATCACCGAGCGCGAGACGAACCGCATCATCCGCCCCAGCCGTGCCGCGCCGATGCCGATCTGGATCACCCCGGCAAGGATCGACGCCGCCAGCAGGTATTGCAGCCCGTGATCGCGCACCAGCGTGACCATCAGCACCGCCGTCGCCGCGGTCGAGGCCGAGATCATCGCCGGCCGCCCCCCCGCGATGGCCGTCACCACCGCGATGGCGAAGGACGCATAAAGACCCACCTTCGGGTCCACCCCAGCGATAAGGGAAAAGGCAATCGCCTCGGGGATCAGCGCCAGCGCGACGACCACGCCCGCAAGCAGATCGCCCCGCACGTTACCCGTCCACTGACGGGCATAGCTTGTTGAAGGTATCATATGGAAAGCCCCGGCATTCGGGTCGATGGTCCGGCGGATCGGCGGCCGGAAGAGCCACGCGGGATCGCACCGCGTCCTGATTGCTGCCCTACGCATAGAACGCCATGCGCTGCCGTGGCAAGAGGCTCTCTCCCCCAAGGTCGGGGGAGAGAGCGACGTTTCAGCCCGGGGCGTAGCCGAAGGCGACCGGCGGGTTTTCCGCCGTCTCGACCCAGACGCTCTTGGTCTGGGTATAGGCCATCAGCGCCTCGGCCCCCGAGGACCGGCCATAGCCCGACCGCCCGAAGCCGCCGAAGGGCGAGCAGACGTTGATCGTCTTGTAGGAGTTCACCCAGAACGTCCCCGCGCGGACGGCTGCCGCCATCCGGTGCGCGCGGCCCACATCGGCGGTCCAGACCGCCCCGGCAAGGCCGTATGGGTTGTCATTGGCCAAGGCGATGGCCTCGGCCTCGGTCTCGAAGGTCAGGACCGACACGACGGGGCCGAAGATTTCTTCGCGCGCGACGGACATATCGGGGGTGACGTCATCAAGGATCGTCGGCGCGTAATAGAAGCCGCCCGTTGCATCCAGCGCCTTGGGTCGGGCGCCGCCTGCTGCGATCCGGGCGCCTTCGGCCACGCCAGCCTCGACCATCTGGCCGATCTTTTCCCATTGGCGGCGGTTGTTGATCGGGCCGACATGGGTGGCCTCGTCAAAGGGATGGCCGATGGCGATCCGGTTCGCCGCCTCGGCATAGGCCGAAACGAAACGGTCGCGCACCGAGGCATGGACCAGCAGACGCGAGCCCGCGACGCAGCTTTGCCCCGCGCCCGCAAAGATCGCGGCCTGCGCGCCGATGATCGCGCGGTCGATGTCCGCATCCGGGAACACGATATTCGCCGACTTGCCGCCCAGTTCCAGAACGCAAGGGACCGTGTTCTTCGCCGCCGCCGCCGCGATGGCCGACCCCGCCTGCGCCGATCCGACGAAGACAACAAGCCCGGTCTTCGGATGCGTGACGCCCGCCTGACCCGCCGTCGGCCCTGCCCCGGCGATGACGTTGACCAGCCCGCGCGGCGCGCCGCCCAGCTCGCACATCCGGCCAAGGATCAGCGTGGACAGCGGAGTCAGTTCCGACGGTTTGATGACGACGCCGTTCCCGGCGCAGATGGCCGGGGCGATCTGCCAGCCGCCGGTGAACAGCGGCGCGTTCCACGGGGTGATCTGCATCACGACACCGATCGGTTCCTGCCTTGTGTAATTGAAGTGGCTGGACGGAACCGGAATGGTGTTGCCGTAAATCTTGTCGCACCAGCCCGCGTAATATTCGAACATCTCGGCCACGCGCAGCGCCTCGCCGCGGATATCGCGGATCGGGCGGCCTGCGGAGCGGCTTTCGATTTCGGCGATGATCGGGGCATGGGCGCGGATCTGGCCCGCGATGGCCCACATGATGCGGCCCCGCTGGGCGGCAGGCATCGCGATCCATTCGCGCTGCGCGGCCTCGGCGGCGTCCATGGCGGCGTCGATCTGCGCGGCACCCGCATCGGCAAAGCTGGCGAAGACCTGCCCCGAGGCGGGGTCCGTCAGATCCAGCGTGGCGCCCGACCCGGCCACGATCTCGCCCCCGATGAAGCTGCCGATCTCTGCGCCCGGGAAGATGTCGCGGTAAAGCTCAAGAATGCGTGCGGATTGCGCCTCGGCGTCGATGGTCAGCATGTCAGTGTCCTTTCCTGCGGAAATCGCCCATACGGGTAAAATCCTCGGCGGGTCCGAAGGGAGCGTCCGCCCAAAGCTGCGCCGCCTTTTCCGTCAGCGGTATGTCGGTTCCGGTATCCTTGGCCAGCTTGCGCGCCAGCCGCACGTCCTTCTGCATCAGCGCCATGGTGAAGCCGCTGTCGAAGCCTTCGTTCATTACCCAGGTCGGGAAATGCACCTCGGACAGCATCGACCGCCCAGATGCCGCGTTCAGCACGTTCAGCGTGGACTGGGCGGAAATGCCCGCCGCTTCGGCCAGACGCAGCCCTTCGGCGGTGGTGACCATATGCGCGGCGCACAGCAGGTTGTTGACCAGTTTCGCCACATTGCCCGCGCCGGATTCGCCCACATGGATCGCCTTGGCCGACAGCGCGTCGATCACCGGCTGCGCATCGGCCAGATCCTCGGGCGTGCCGCCGATCATCATGGTCAGCGCACCCTTCGCCGCCCCTGCCGGACCACCCGAAACCGGCGCGTCCAGAAACCCGTGCCCCATCGCCGCCAGCCGTTCCGCCAGCGCCCGCGTCACCTGCGGCTCGGACGTCGAGGTGTCGATGATGACGACGCGCGCGCGGCCCTCCAGCGCGGTGGCCATCCGTTCGACCACCCCGGCCACGTCCTGCGCCGTGGGCAGCGAGAAGACGATACGGTCGGCGGCAAAAACCTCGTCCAGCGTCGCGACCGGCTCCACCCCCGCCTCGCGCGCCAGATCGGCCCGGGCGGGCGTGAGGTCATAGCCCAGCGTGCGGAACCCCGCGCGGGCGGCGGATGCAGCCATGCCCAGTCCCATCGCGCCCAGTCCGACGACGCCCACCGTGATATCTTTTGTCATTGCGTTCCTTCCTGTCGATCCCTTCAGGATCATCCACGCCTTTGCCCGGTGCTAGCGGGCATGCGGGGAACGTCGCGTTGCGCTGTCAGCAACGCGGCGCGAAACTGGCCATCGCGCCTTCCAGATGCCGCGCCAACTGCTCGACCGAGGCGGGAAGCCTGCGCCGCGCCCGCACCATCAGATGCGCCGACGCGCCCGACAGGGCGCCATCGGCCAGCTCGCGCAGTTCGACCGCCTCCTCCATCGCGACCGAGGCGCGGGGCAGAAAGGCCAGCCCCAGCCCCGCCGTCACGAACCGCCGCAGCGCGTCGATGGAGGTCGTCATCAGCCGTGCCCGAAGCGCGATCCCGCCATCGGCGGCCACGCGCATCAGCAGGTCGGTCGTGCCATGCCCCTTGGGCAGAAGCGCCGCGGGATAGGGGGCGCAATCGGCCAGCCGCACCACCTTCATCGCCGCCAGCGGATGGCCGGGCGGCATCACCACGCAAAGCGGATGGCGGGCCGAGGCGATCGAACGCACCGCCCCCGTTGCCGGCGGGTTATAGGCGATGCCGATGTCGCTTTCGCCGTTCGCCAGCGCCGCCACGACGGCATCCGTCGATCCGACCAGCAGCTCGTATCGCACATGCGGGCTGCGTTCCAGAAAGCCGCCAAGACCGTTCTGCATGAAATCGGCAAGGAAGCCTTCGCCGCAATGGATGCGGACGTTGCGCTGCTGGATGCCGCGCAGGTCGGCAAGCTGTTCGGTCAGGTATCCCGCTTCCTCGACCACGTGGCGCATGTGTTCCAGCACCAGCCGCCCCGCATCGGTCAGGCTGACCCCGCGCGATGTGCGGTCCAGAAGCGCGACGCCGATCTGGCTTTCCATTTCCGCGATCTGGCGCGACACGGCAGAGGGCGCGACCCCCAGGTGATCCGCCGCCGCACGGATCGAGCCGTGGCGATGCACGGCCAGATAGATGCGGATGTCGCGGCGGTCGAAGGTCATCATCGCCTCACGATGAGCGCCCCCGGCAGACCCTGTCAAGCGCCGCCCAGTTCGGCCTGCGCCAGCCGGACCCAGAAGGCGGCGGCGGGTCCGAGGATGGCGTCGTTGAAGTCGAACCGCGGCGAATGGAGGCCGGGATTGGTGCCCTCCTTGGCTGCGCCCACCCAGAAATAGCAGCCCGGCACATGGTCCAGCATGAAGGCGAAATCCTCGGCTGCCATGCTGGGATCGGTGTCCACCACCTCCAGCCCCGCCTCGGCGCCAAGACGGCGCACGATCGCGGCGTTCTCCGGCGTGTTCAGCGTGGACGGATAGCGCCGCTCGTATCGCAGATCCGCCGTGCAGTCGAAAGCGGCGGCGACGGAGGTGACGATGGCGCCCATCCGCGCCTCGATCAGGTCGCCGATCTCGGGGTCGAACCAACGGGTCGTGCCGCGGATCACCGCCGTCTCGGGCAGCACGTTCCACGCATCGCCGCCATGAACCTGCGTGACCGACACGACCGAGGACCGCAGCGGGCTGACATTGCGCGCCGCGATGGATTGCAGCGCGGTGACGATATGCGAGGCCGCCAGAAGCGTGTCGGCCCCTTCGTGCGGCATCGCGCCATGCGCACCGCGCCCGGTCAGCGCGACCTCGAACGTGCCGAAGGCGGCCATCATCTCTCGGTCGCGGGCGACCAGCGTTCCCGGCGGCAATCCGGGCCAGTTGTGCATGGCATAGATGGCATCGACCGGGAACCGGGTGAACAGCCCGTCGGCGACCATCTCGCGACCGCCGCCCTCGTTTTCTTCGGCGGGTTGGAAGATGAACCGCAAGGTTCCGTCGAACTCCGCCCCGGCCAGCGCGCGCGCAGCGGCGAGCGCAACGGCGATATGCCCGTCATGCCCGCAGGAATGCGCACGCCCCGGCTGCTGCGAGGACCATTCGACCCCCGAAGCCTCGGTGATCGGCAGCGCGTCGATATCGGCGCGGATGCCGATGGCGCGGTTGCCCGTGCCCTTGGTCATCGACCCGACGACCCCGGTGCGGCCCACGCCCGTCGCCACGTCATAACCCCATTCGCCCAGCTTCGCGGCGATGAAGGCGGCGGTGTCATGTTCGGCAAATCCAAGTTCCGGGTTGCGATGGATCTGCCGCCGCCACGCGACCGCCTCGGCGATATGGGGCGCGGGGATCACGAGAACAGCCGCAGCGTCAGATCGGCGATGACGACCGAGCCGAGATAGGTGCCAAGCATGACGCAGATGGCGACGATCACGATCTTCCAGCCGGACTTGCGCGCGATGGCGAACTCCTTGGCCGACAGGGCAAGCCCGCCATAGGCCAGCGCCGGGGTTGCCAGCGACAGGAAGTTGATCTTCGTCGCCTGTTCGACCACCCATGCCGATCCGGGGAAACCGGGGATGGTGATGACGATCGCGAACAGCGACACCCACGCGACCGAGGGCAGCGCCAGCGGCACGAAACGCGCCATCAGCAGCCCTGCCACGGAACAGGCGAACAGGATCGCCATGCCGGGAAACGCCTCCAGCGCGCCGACGCCGGTCGCGACATAGTTGGCGATGGTTCCGATCACGCAGGCGATCAGCAAGAGCAGCGCGGTTTCGCCCACATTGGCCTTGCGCTCGTCGACGCTCTCGATCTCGAGGGTCAGGTTTTCGGTGTTTGCCATGATCGTCCCCTCAATACAGTTCCGGCCGCGCCTTGCGGAACAGCCATTGCGTCAGCGGCAGGGCGATGAACAGCCCGACATACAGCCCCGTGGCATAGGTCAGCACGTTCGATGCGCCAGCAAGGCCAAGGATCAGGTCCTTCTGCTCGGGCACCGCAGTGGTCAGCGCGCCGGTGCAGGCCGCCAGCATCGAGCCGGACCCCACGCCGCAGGACATGGCCAGCGCGCGGATGTCGAACATGCCCGTCGCATGGATCAGCGTCGGCATGATGGCGAAGATGAACGTCCCGATTAGCGTGCCGGTGGCATAGACACCCATGACGCCCGCGCCTTCCGGCGAATCCAGCCCGTATTTTTCCGCGATCAGCGCAAGGTTCGGCTCGCGGTCGATGGAATAGACCGCGCCGACCGTCTCGCGCCCCATGCCCAGCAGATAAACCGCGACCGGGAAGGCGATGACGATGGTGCCGAGGTTGCCGATCTCTTGCAGGATCAGCGCAGGACCGGCTTCGATGATCGCGTCGATCTGCGGGCCGACCGTGGTGCCGAATTTCGCAACGAAGGGCGTGATCGCGATGGTGATCATGCCGCCCGCGAATTTCTGCACGCGGGGCGTCAGGTATCGTTGCGTCGCACGGGTGATGTTGGGGTTGATCGCAATGCCCATCGCGAATGCGTAAAGCATCGGCAGAAGAACGATCGCGGCGATGCCGATCGGGATACGCAGCACGCCGATCGCTTCGGCGACGATGACGATGGCAAGCACGATGCCATGCAGCACGAACGTATCCGCGCCAAGGGCCCGGGATTTGGGCATCCGTTTCCTCCTGTTGGGGGTCTGTCTTTTTTGGCCGATTATGAAATCTGCGTGACGACAGGGACAGTGCGATTAGTGGAACGAGGCGTTGCCTGTAGCGCAACGCCAAGGAGGTTGCAAAACGAAATCCCCGCGCTATGGCGGGGATCGGGTCGTGTCGTCCGGAAGGTAAATCCTGCCGTCAGCCCAGAACGCGGTTCCAGATATTTTCCAGCCGCTCCTGCCGCCCGGATCGGGGCCGGGGATTGATGTCGCCCTGCAGCACCCGGTCCGCCACGTCCTCCAGCGTCGATCCCAGCATCGCCTGCGCCTCTGGCGTCTCCCACCCGGCATAGCGGGCGCGGCGGGCGTCTTCCAGCGCGCCGTCCTCGATCATCCGCGCCGCCGCCTTCAGACCCTGGGCGCAGACGTCCATCGCCCCCACATGGGCAAGGATCAGATCCTCGGGGTCGAGGCTCTGTCGCCGCACCTTGGCGTCGAAATTCGTGCCGCCCGTGGTGAAGCCGCCCGCGCGCAGCACCTCGTAATAGGCCAGCGCCACCTCGGGGACGTTGTTGGGGAACTGGTCGGTGTCCCAGCCAGTCTGGTAATCGTTGCGGTTCATGTCGATGGACCCCAAGACGCCAAGCGCCGCCGCCGTCGCCAGCTCATGCTCGAAACTGTGACCTGCCAGGATAGCGTGGCCCTGTTCGAGGTTCAGCTTCACCTCCTTCTCCAGCCCGTATTTCTGCAGGAAGCCGAAGCAGGTCGCAGCATCGTAATCGTATTGGTGCTTGGACGGCTCCTGCGGTTTCGGCTCGACCAGGATCGTGCCCTTGAAGCCGATCTTGTGCTTGTAATCGACCACCATCGACAGGAAGCGGCCCATATGGTCCAGCTCCTGCTTCATGTCGGTGTTCAGCAGCGTCTCATACCCCTCGCGCCCGCCCCAGAGGACGTAATTTGCCCCGTCCAGCTTCTGCGTCGCGTCCATGCAGGATTTCACCGTGGCGGCGGCAAAGGCGAAGACGTCGGGATCGGGATTCGTGGCGGCGCCCGACATCCAGCGGCGGTGGCTGAACATGTTGGCGGTGCCCCAGAGGCAGCGCACCCCGGTCTCCGCCTGCTTTTCGGCCATGTAATCGGTGATCTCCTCCAGCGTCCGCAGGTTTCCGGCGAAGCTGCCCTGATCGGGGCGGATGTCGGCATCGTGCCAGCAATAGAAGGGAACGTTCAGGATCTCATACATCCGGAACGCGGTGTCGGCCTTCATCTTGGCGCGGCTCATGTCGTCCTGCGGGTGCCAGGGACGCTCGAACGTCTGGCCGCCGAAGGGATCGCCGCCCTCCCATGCAAAGCTGTGCCACCACGCGACGGCAAAACGCAGATGATCCTTCAGCGGCTTGCCCAGCACCACCTCGTCCGGGTTGTAATGGCGAAAGGCGAAGTCGTTCGTGCTGTCCGGGCCTTCGTAGCGAACCTGCGGAATGCCTGCGAAAAAATCGGTCATCTTGTCTCCTCTTGCCATGTGCTGGATCGGCGCCCGCGTGCCGCGAGGCGTCCTCTTCCCGATCCGGCGGCAGGATGCGCGGCGACACGCGGCCCGTCCAGTCTTTCGTGAGCGCTAACGGGATTTCCCGAGGTCAGGGGGCGAGCCCACCCCGTTTGCGTTCCGCCGCCCGCGCCCTTGCCGCCGCGGCCTCGCGGGCATGCGTCATCCCAAGGTGTTCCTTCAACATCCGGTCATACAGCACGACGTTCACCGAAGCGGCCAGGTTCATGCAGTCATTCGTCGGGATCTGCACCACATGCTGCGCGCGGCTGGTATGGGCGATGCCAAGCGATCCATCCTCCGGCCCGAAAAGATACAGGGCACGAGGCGGGTGGATGAAGCTGCGCAGATCCTCGGCCCCGTCGATCAGATCGATGACCACGATCTGCGTGCCGAAGGGGCGATGGGCCAGAAGATCGTCGACCATATAGACGGGCATCGACAGCTGCGTGTCGAAGGTGTTGGCGGCGCTGCGGATATCCTCGGTCCGCCCACCCTCGATCGATACGAAGCTGGCGCGGTGGTTGTCCGCCGCGCGCAGGACCTGCCCGATGTTGTGGCTGTGCTTGGGACGATACAGCCCGACCCCGACGAAACCGCGGTCCGAACGGTCGGTCCTTGAGGGCCGGGGTGCCATGTCGTTTCCTTCTGGTGACGCTGACCTTCAGTATCGCGCCCGCTCCGCATCGGCAATCCGGACGCGCGCCCCCGGATCAGCCTGCGTCCATCGCGCGGCGCAGCTTGGCCACCGCGCTGGCCGGGTCCTCCTGATAGGAGATCGCATCGACGAAATCCCCGCCCCGGTCGAACAGCAGCACCTTGGACGTGTGCGCCATGGTGTAATCGCCGTCCTCCAGCCATTCCTTCTGCGAGGCGGCGGCGAAGGCTTTCTCGGTGCGGCGGATCTGGTCCTCGGGACCGGAGACACCCACTGCCCCCGGCAACCACGAGACATATTGGTCCAGCAGCGCCAGCGTGTCGCGCTCGGGATCGACGGTGATGAAGAACACCCGCAGGTCGGCAGCCTCGGCCCCCAGCTCGTCCTGCCACAGGCTGATATCGCCCAGCGTTGTCGGGCAGATGTCGGGGCAATGAGTGAAGCCGAAGAACACTGCCGACGGCGCGCCTTCCAGCGTCGTCTGGGTGAAAGGCTCGTTCGCGGTGGTCGTCAGCGCGTAATCGCCGCGGCCCATCACGAAGCCCTCGCGGGCAAAGATGGGCAGAACGAACATCCAGACCACGGCGATGATCGCGGCGGCGAAGACCGCGCCGATGGCGGTTTTGATCGCGGGAGCCATCAGTGCGAATGCCCGCCATGATCGGCAGGGGCCGTCCGCCCGCTGCCGTCATCGTCGAAGCTGCGCGCGTTGATCGGGCCGACGATGAAGGGGACGTCGATATCGCCCGCCTTCTCGAAGGTCAGCGTCACAGTGACCGTGTCGCCCTGGACGAGGCCCCTGTTCAGCCGCATGAACATCAGATGGTTGCTGCCGGTGGACAGATGCACCTCCTGCCCTGCCGGGATCGCGACCCCATCCGGCAATTCGCGCATCCGCATCACGTCGCCCGAATGGGTCATCTCGTGGATCTGCGCCTCGCCCGCGAAATCGGCGCGAGCGCCGGTCAGGCGGTCGTCGCGGTCGCCGTGGTTCGCAACGGTCAGATACCCGCCCGCGACGGGGGCATTGGGCAGGGTCGCGCGGGCAAAAGCCTCGCGCACTTCGATATCCTGCGCCACGGACGGCAGGGCCACGAGCGACAGCGCAACGGCAGCGAATATGGTCTTCATCGGATTTCCTTTGATTCAGGCCGTCCGCAGACGGCGGGTCGCTGTCAGGCCAAGCTCGATCGCGGCGATCGCCAGCATCGAAAACCCCACGAGCGGAAAGAAGATGCCCAGCAGCACCGCGATGATCAGGATGCCGCGGGGAATGGTCCAATCGGCGGGAACCGCAGGCGCGCCCAGCGATCCGGCAGGCCGACGTTTCCACCAGATCACCGCACCCGAGACGCACATCAGCACCATCGCGGCGCAGGCGATCAGCAGCACGATCTGGTTTGCCAGCCCGAAGGCCTGCCCCATGTGGATGCTGACCCCCCATTCCGCCAGACGGCCCAGCGTGCCAAGGCCGGACAGGTCCATGTCGAACAGCACCTCGCCGGAATACTGGTCCAGATGGATCACCCGTTCCTGCGCGATGTCGTCGGGATAGACCGAGGCCGTGAACACCCCCGTCGCATCGCCCGGAATGGCCAGATCGTAACCGGGGTGGATGCCAAGCGCCTCGACCTTGCGGACGACGTCGTCCAGCGCGGCGGGGATGCCGCCAGTGGGTTGGGACATCGGCATCGGCTGATGCTCGGCGATCCACGGGGCGCGGTCCAGCGCCTCGGCCATCGGCACGGTCGAAAGCGGCACGTCGTTCCAATACCCGTCCGGCATCCCCAGACCTGCGGCATAGGACAGATCATAGAACTGCTTGCCCCAGACCCCGGACCACGGCAGCCCCGTCATCGCCAGAAATACGATGAAGCCGGCGACATAGATGCCCGTCGCGGCATGCAGATCCCGCCACCATGGCCGACCCTTGGCCCCCTTGCGCGGTCGGAAGGTGCCGACATTGCGCCCGCGCGGCAGCCAGAGGTAGATGCCGGTGGCGACCAGCAGCACCATCCAGCCCGCCACCGCCTCGATGATGCGGTTGCCGATCCAGCCGGCATATTCAAGGCTGTGCAGCTTTCGCACCACCCACATCGCGGTCGATCCGGAAACACCGCTGTCCCATGCCGTGCCGATCACCACCCCGGTATAGGGATCGACATAGACGGTGTCCTTCAGCCCATCCTCGCCGGCGATCTTGACCTGCGCCGCCCTGTCCCGGGTGGCGGGCGGGGAATAGCCGCGCAGCACCCCGGGATGCATTCCAAGCGCGGCGGCCGTGATCGCCGACGGGGGCAGCGCCGGAACCTCCTGCGCGGGGACAAGGCGCAGATCGCCATAGGCGGCGTCGTTGATCTCGTCCTTGAAAAGATAGATCGCCCCCGTCACCGCAATCAGGATGACGAAAGGCAGAACGATGAGCCCGGCATAGAAATGCCAGCGCCAGACGGCGCGATAGAGGGCTGAGGATCGGGCGGTGGCTGTCATGTCATGGTCGGTCCCATATGCGCGGACCCATGGGCGCGAAGGGCACCCGGCATCCGTCATGGCATTCGTTGGCGCAAGACTGCGCGCGGCGGGGCACGGCCAAGAGAACGGTTCCGGCAAATTCGGCGGGCCTTCGGGAAGGTTTCGATCGTGCGGATCGCACCGAAGGGAAACCGGGCGCCTGGCGTGCTGCGTCAGGCCAGGAAGGGCGGACCGCGAGGGGGCGTCGCCGGGTCGCGCGGGTGGGCCGCAGCCCGATCCATGCGCGGCAGAACGATGGTCGCGACGATGCGCCGATCCATCTCGATCAAGGTCAGGGCCGCATCCGGCAGGTCCGCGCCCGCCACCAGATGGCACAGCGAACATTCGGCCAGATGCACGTGCTGCGGGCTGTCTTCGTCGCACAGATCGCCCACATCCATGCCCATCAGTTGCAACACCTCCAACGTCCGTTCGGAGGCTTGGGGTGCGGCGCGCGCGAAGCTGCCGCTCGCAAAGGCGAGGGTCAGCAGGGTCAGGAATGCAAGACCCAGAACGCGGAGGGACGGATGTTCACGCACGCCGCATCCTTGCCCGAACTGCCCTGCCCCGGGCAAGGGACAAAAGGTCCCATGGTTGCGCTTGCCCGCAGGCACCGCCATTCTGCCCCCAAAGCGAGGAACCGGATGATCGACCTGCCCAGTATCCGCGACGAGACGCCCGGCGCAAACTGCCGCATCCATCTGAACAATGCCGGTGCGGGATTGATGCCGCGCGCCGTGCTGGACACGATGGTGGACCATCTGCACCGCGAGGCGCAGATCGGCGGATACGAGGCGGCGAACGAGGCTGGCGAGCGTCACCGCGCCGTCTATGCCAGCGTCGCGCGGCTGATCGGGGCCAGCCCAGACGAGATCGCGCTGACTGAAAACGCCACTGCGGCATGGCAGATGGGTTTCTACGCCCAGACCTTCCGCCCGGGCGACCGCATTCTGACGGCGCGCGCGGAATATGCCGCGAACTATGTCGCGCTGCTGCAGGTCGCCGCCCGCAGCGGCGCGGTGGTCGAGGTGATCCCCGACGATGCCCAAGGCGCACTGGACCCCGCGGCGCTGGAGCGGATGATCGACCCGCGCGTGCGGCTGATCGCGATCACCTGGGTTCCCACAAATGGCGGTCTGATCAACCCTGCGGCTGCGGTCGGGCAGATCGCGCGGCGGCACGGCATACCCTATCTTCTGGATGCGTGTCAGGCGGTGGGCCAGATGCGCGTCGATGTCGGGGCGCTTGGCTGCGACATGCTTTCGGCCACGGGGCGGAAGTTCCTGCGCGGGCCGCGCGGCACGGGCTTTCTGTATGTGCGGCGGGCGTTCCTTGAAAACCTGCATCCGGCGATGATCGACCATTTCGGCGCGCCCTGGACCGCCCCGGACCGATATACCCTGCGACCCGATGCCCGCCGGTTCGAGACGTGGGAGAACAACTATGCCGCCCAGCTGGGCCTTGGCGCCGCGGTCGATTATGCGCTGGCGGTGGGGATGGAGGACATCGAAACCCGCTGCCGCCAGTTGTCGGGCCGGTTGCGGACGATGTTGGGGGCCATTCCCGGCGCGACGCTGCACGACCTCGGGGCGGCATCCATCGTCACCTTCTCCATCGCCGGACGCGACCCTGCCGCCGTGAAGGCCCGCCTTGCCGAAGCCGGGATCAACGTCAGCGTCTCGGCCCCGTCCAGCACCTTGCTGGATGCGGTGGCGCGCGGATTGCCGGAGGTCGTCCGCGCCTCGCCGCATTACTACAACACCGAGGCCGAGATCGACGCGCTCGTGGACCACTGCGCGCGATGAGGGGGAGGTTCTTCTCGGGCAGAGGGTGGAGACAGGCCTGTCGTTCTCGGCGGCATGCGGCGTTTGGAATGGCCGCATGGTCGGGGCGACGATAAAGCTGCTGCGTCACGGTCAAACAGGATTGCATCATGCCCCTTCGGATCGCAGGCTTCGCCGGAAGCTTCGGAAACACCTCTAAAACTCGGGCGCTCGTGGCGATGGCCGCAACGCAGGCCGCCGAAAGCGCGGGCGGGCAGGCGCAGGTCTTCGATCTGGGCGATCTGCAACCGCAGCTTGGAACGGCGGGCCATGCGGGCGATCTGACGGGCGATGCCCGCCGCGCCTTCGATTCCATCCTTGCCGCAGATGCGCTGGTGTTCGGCAGCCCGGTCTACAAGGGAAGCTATGGCGGGATGTTCAAGCATTTCATCGATCTGATCGAACCGGCGGACCTGCTTGGCAAGCCGATCCTGCTGACAGCGACGGGCGGCGGCGACCGGCACGCGCTGGTGATCGAGCATCAGCTGCGCCCGCTTTTCGCCTTCTTCGAAGCGGCGGTCATGCCAACGGGCGTCTACGCCAGCGCCGCCGATTTCACGGATGGGGTGCCGACGTCGCCCGCGCTGCTGGCGCGGCTTCGGCGCGGAACCGACCAGCTGGCCGCCGCCGCACGCCCGGTCCGCGATGCGAGGGCGGCCTGAATGGCGCAGTTTCGCCAGCATAGCAGCCATTGGGGTGCCTTTCGCGCCCGCACCACCGCGCCCGGCGTGCTGGAGATCGAACCGTTCGACGGCGATCCAGAACCGTCGGCCCTGCTGCGCAACATCCCCGCCGCACTGGCGCATCCGGCGCGGCTGAGCCGCCCGCTGGTGCGCAAGGGCTGGCTGGAGGATGGCCCCGGCCCCGACCGCAGGCGCGGCAGCGACGAATACATCGAACTGGACTGGGACCACGCGCTGGACCTTGCCGCGCGGGAATTGCGCCGTCTGGGCGCGGGCACGCTGCCGGAAACCGGCCCGCTGCCCGGGGCGAAGGTCTTCGGCGGCTCCTATGGCTGGGCCTCGGCGGGGCGGTTCCACCATGCGCAAAGCCAGCTGCACCGTTTCCTCAACACCGCGTTCGGCGGATATGTCGCCAGTGTCGACACCTATTCCTCGGCCGCCGGGTCGGTGATCCTGTCGATGGTCTGGGGCGATGCGATGAGGCTGAACCGCGACCACCCCTATCTGAACGAGTTGGCCGAAGACACCGAGCTTCTGATCGCCTTCGGCGGCGTGCCGCTGCGCAACACCGCCGTCAGCAGTGGCGGCAATTCGCAGCATTCGATGCGCGACGCGCTGGAGCGCGCGGCGGCGCGGGGTGCGGGCTTCGTGTCGATCAGCCCCATCGCCGACGACATCCAGACGCTGCCCGGCCTCGTCCATCTTGCGCCCCGTCCCGGAACCGATGTCGCGCTGATGCTGGGGATGGCCCATCACCTGCATTCGACCGGCCAGGCGGACCGCGCCTATCTGGACCGCTACACCACCGGCTACGACCGCTTCCTCGCCTATCTGACCGGCGAGACGGACGGGGTGGCGAGGACGCCGGACTGGGCCGCCGACATCTGCGGCATCCCGGCCGCGGATATCGCCGCGCTGGCAGACCGGGCGGCACGGTCGCGGACGCTGATCAACGTCACCTATTCGCTGCAAAGGGCGCAGAACGGCGAACAGCCCGTCTGGATGGCGCTGACGCTGGCCACGATGCTGGGCGAAGGCGGCAAGCCGGGCGGCGGGTTCCTGTATGGGCTCGGCTCGATCGGCAATGTCGGCAAACCGCCTCTGGATGTGCCGCTGCCGACGCTGCCGCAGGGTCCGAACCGGGTGGGCGATTTCATTCCCTGTGCGCGGATCGCGGAACTGCTGCTGAACCCCGGCGGCGCCTATACCTACAAGGGCGAGGCGCGGCGCTATGCCGACATACGGCTGGTCTATTGGGCGGGGGGCAACCCGTTCCACCACCATCAGGACCTGACCCGGCTGGCAGAGGCCTTCGCACGTCCCGACACGATCATCGTCCATGACAGCGTCGGAACCGCGACGACGCGCCATGCCGACATCGTCTTTCCCGCCACCGTCACCGCCGAGCGCGAGGATATCGGCGCGGGCGGCAACGATCCCTTCCTCGTCGCGATGGAGCCGCTGGCGCAGGCCCGGGGCGAGGCGCGCGACGACTATGCCACCCTGACCGCGCTGGCCGAACGGATCGGCTGCGCCGCCGCCTTCACCGAAGGGCTGGATGCCGAAGGCTGGCTGCGCCGCATCTATGCACCGACGCAGGCGGCCTTGGCGGCACGCGGCCTGCCCGCACCGGATTTCGACGACTTCCGGCAAGGGGCGATCCTGCCGCTGCCGGTGAACCGTACGGGCGGAGCGATCCACCGCTTCCACGCCGACCCCGAGGCCCACCCCCTCCGAACGCCCTCGGGCCGGATCGAGATCTTTTCCGACCGCGTTGCGGCGGCGGGCCTGCCCGGTCATCCGGCGTGGCTGCCGCCCGCCGAATGGCTTGGGGCGCCGCTGGCCGCCCGGCACCCGTTCCAGTTGGTCGCCAACCAACCCGCCGGGCGTCTGCACAGCCAGCTCGATTTCGGGGTCGCAAGCCGCGGGTCCAAACTGGCGGGCCGCGAGGTCGCGCGCCTGAACCCCGACGATGCCGCAAGGCTGGGCGTGGCGGCGGGCGATGCGATCCGCATCTGGAACGGGCGCGGCGCGGTGCTGGCCGTGGCGCAGCCCTCGGAGGCGATCCGCGCGGGCGTGATTCAGCTTGCCACCGGCGCGTGGTATGCGCCCACCGACCTGCCGGGTCTTGGGCGCACCTGCATCAACGGCAATCCCAATGCCGTGACCTCCGATTGCGGCGCATCGCCGCTCAGCCAAGGCTGCGCGGGACAACTGGCACTGGTTTCGGTCGAACGGCTGGACGGCGACGCCCCGGCTGCGGTGCCGCACGAGAAGATTCTTCCGCGAGGATGAGTTTCGAACGGGTGGGAGAGGAAAATCCCGCTGTCGATCCGGGGCGGATGGGGAACAAGTTTCCTCATCCCGCCCAAGCTAGAAAATAGACAAGACGGACAGGTCGGTCTATCCATTTCCCTAAGAAAAAGCTGCTTGCAGCGCCGGTTCCGGAGCCGGCTTCGAACGCCCTGCCCGCGTGCGCGCCCCATTGCGGGACGGCGACGGGCCCTCTCCGAAATTCAACCGCAGGACCCTCCCCGATGACCCACCGCATCCCGCAGTTTCACCTCTCGCGCCGCCGTCTTCTGGCCGGTTCGGCCGCGCTGACCCTTGCTTCGCTGACCGGCACCTCGCTGTTTGCCCAAGGGGCTTCGGGTGCGGGCGGGGATCTCGTGTTCCTGATCGACTCGCTGGGGCCGACCTGGATCCCGAACAACAGCTCCATCTCCAGCTTTCAGGGGCATATCTGGGGCCATGTGACGGACAAACTGGTCTATGTCGATGGCGACGGCGCCGCGACCCCGTGGCTGGCAGAATCGTGGGAGCAGAACGAGACCGCGACCGAATTCACTCTGAAGCTGAAGCCCGGTGTCACCTTCTCGGACGGCTCGCCTTTGGATGCGGCGGCGGTGGTTGCGAACCTCGACATCTGGTATGCGGGCCGGACCGAGGATGGCATCAACCCCGTCGGCCTGTTCCCCAAGACCTATGACCATTCCGAGGCGGTCGATCCGCTGACGGTCAAGGTGGTCTTCAAGGCCCCGACGCTGGGGTTCATCCCGACGCTGGGCTATCACGGCTCCATCCTGATCGCGCCGTCGACCATCGCCTCGCCCGCGACCGATCAGGCCGATCTGGGCAAGACCATCGCCAGCGGCCCCTATGTCGTGGACAGCTGGAAGGAGGGCGACTTCGTCAAGCTGGTCCGGCGCGAGGATTACAACTGGGGCCCTGCCGCCGTGGGTCACACCGGGCCGGCCTTCCTCGACTCGATCACCTACAAGCTGGTGGCGGAACAGTCGCTGCGCGTGGCGGCGGTGCAGGCAGGTCAGGCGGACATCGCCTATAACGCTTCGCCGCAAGAGCTGACCTCGCTTCGGGACGAAGGCTTCACCACCGCGACGCCGCGCTATCTGGGCTTCGTGAACGGCTGGGCGATCAACACGCAAGAAGCGCCGCTGAACGACGTGAAGGTGCGTCAGGCGCTTCAGGTCGCGATCGACCGGCAGGAGATCATCGACACCGTCTATACCCCCGACTGGTTGCCGGCGACCAGCTTCATGCAAAGCAACGTTCCGGGCGCCACGGATCACAGCGCGTTGCTGGCCCATGACCCGGCCCGCGCCGAGGCGCTGCTGGACGAGGCGGGCTGGGCCAAGGGCGCGGACGGCTTCCGCGCCAAGGACGGCGTGACGCTGGAGTTGGTCCTGCATTCCAACCCCTACCTCACCACCTCGCGCGCCATCGACGAGCTGCTTGCGCAGCAGCTTGGCCGCATTGGCTGGCGCGTCGTGATCCGCGCCTATGACGTGGTGACCTTCGGCGAGCGGGTGCGCTTCGCGGGCGCGGGCGTTCCGGCATACGAGGTGACGCGCAGCTTCATCGACGCGGGCACCGTCGCCAGCATCCTGACCGATGCCAACAAGGGCGAGAACTGGTTCAACCTTGGCCAAAGCGATCCGCGCATCAACGATCTGCGCGACAAGATCGCCAGCGCCGCCACGCACGAGGTCCGCACGCCGCTTCTGGACGAATTGCAGGCCTATGTGCTGGAGCAGGGATATTTCATCCCCCGCACCCAGATGGTCCAGCGCATCTATGTCCAATCGCCCGAGGTGAAGGACGTCGTGTATAACGGGGTCGCCTATGCCAGCTATTACCGCGCGACCAAGGGCAGCGCCTGATGCAGGGCGCTTATATGAACTATGCCGCCAAGCGTCTTTTGCAGGCCGTGGTGGTCGTGCTTCTGACCTATGTGTTCACCTTCATCGTGGTCAGCATCCTGCCCGGCGATCCGGTGACCAACGTCCTGCGCGACCCCCAGAACGGCTTCACCGAGGCTGAGATCGCGCAGATCGTGGCGGCCCAAGGGCTGGACAAGCCGATCCCGGTGCAGCTTTGGCATTCGCTGTCGGGGTTCGTCACAGGTGATCTTGGTGTCTCGCTCCGATCCAGCCGCCCGGTGTCGGACCTGATCGCCGAGGTGCTGCCTTCGACCCTGCGGCTGGCGGGCGGGGCGCTTGCCGTGGCGCTGGTTCTGGCAATGGGGATCGCCTATGGCGCGCGGTTCCTGCCCCACCGCTTTGGCGGGGCGGCCCTGCGCGCGCTGCCTTCGCTGTTCCTGTCGGTGCCCAGCTTCGTGATCGGCCTGCTGCTGATCCACATCTTCGGCTTCCAGCTTGGGCTTTTCATGGTGATCGACCCGAACAGCTTCTGGGCCACCTTCTTCGCCGCTGTCGCGCTTGGAATCCCGATCTCGGCCCAGATCGCCGAGGTGCTGATGGCCAACCTCGACCACGAGGCATCGCAGGATTATGCCGCGGTCGCCCGCGCACGCGGCCTGCGCCAGTCCAAGCTGTTTTTCCGCCATCTGCTGAAGCCATCCTCGCTGCCGGTCGTGACCGTGATCGCACTGATGGTGGGCGAGGTGCTGGGCAATACGCTGATCACCGAAACCGTCTTTGGCCGCACGGGCGTGGGCAGCCTGATCCAGCGGTCGGTCGTCACGCAGGACCTGCCGGTGCTGCAGGCGATCGTGTCGCTGGCGGCCGTGGTCTTCGCGGTCATCAACCTGATCGCCGACCTGATCTACCCGCTGCTTGACCCGCGCGTGAAGCTGGTGGGGACCGCCCCCCGGCGCGTCACGACGGCGGACGAGCTTCCGAGGGCGAACGCATGATGATCTCCGTTACCCGAACCCCTCGCGTCGCGCTTCCGGCGCCGCTGGGCGTGATCCTGTCGCTGCTGGTGCTTGCGGTCATCGTCGGCTGGTCGCTGGCGCCGGGCCTGTTCACCGGTTTCGATCCCGCCATCGGCATCCCCGCCGACAAGCTGCAAGGCCCAAGCGCCGCGCATTGGTTCGGCACGGACCATCTCGGCCGCGATCTTCTGGCGCGTGTGATCCACGGCACGGCATCCTCCGTCTCCAGCGCGGTGATCGCGGTGGTCATCGCGCTGGTCCTTGGCGGGCTGATCGGGCTGCTGTCGGGGTTTCTGGGCGGCTGGGTGGACACGATCCTGGCGCGCCTGGTCGATGTGCTGCTGGCGATCCCGAACTTCCTGCTGGCCGTGATCATCGTGACCGCCCTTGGGTTCAGCACCACGAATGCCGCCATCGCGACCGGCATCTCTGCCGTTGCCGTCTTTGCCCGCGTCATGCGGTCCGAGGTGATCAAGACCCGTTCCGCCACCTTCGTCGAGGCGTCGTTCCTGTCGGGCGGGTCGCGCTGGCATATCCTGACCCGCCATGTGCTGCCCAACGCCTCGCGTTCGGTCCTGCCGCTGGCGGTGCTGCGCTTCGGCCAGTCGATCCTCGTGATCGCGGGGCTGGCGTTCCTTGGCTATGGCGACCCGCCCCCGGCTTCGGATTGGGGGCTGCTGATCTCCATCGGCAAGGATTACCTGAAATGGCCATGGCTGGTCTATGCGCCCGCGCTGGTCACCGTCGTCACCGTTCTCTCTCTCAACAGGATCAGCAGATGGCTTCGCAAGACGGACTGACACCTCCCCTTCTGCGCGTGGACGGCCTGTCGGTCGCCTATGGCCCGAACGAGGTCGTGCGCGACGTGGGCTTCGAACTTGGCCGGGGAAAGAGCATCGCGCTGATCGGCGAATCCGGGTCGGGCAAATCCACCATCGCGCGGGCGGTGCTGCGACTGTTGCCCGCGCAGGGCCGCGCCACGGGCCGCGTCGCGTTTCAGGGGCAAGAGATCCTGTCCCTGCCCGAGCGCCGCTTCCGCCCGCTGCGCGGCAAGGCCATCGGCTTCGTGCCGCAGGACCCCGGCAACGCCCTGAACCCGGTGCGCACCATCGGCGCGCAGGCCGAAGAAGCGGCGGCCCTTCTGGACGAACGCGATCCGCGCATTCGCCGGGCGATCATCCTCGACACCTTTGCGCAGGTCGGGCTGGACAATCCGCAGCGGGTCTACGACTCCTATCCCCATCAGCTTTCGGGCGGGATGCTTCAGCGTGTGCTGATCGGGCTGGCCGTGCTGCCCCGCCCCGCCCTGCTGGTGGCGGACGAGCCGACCTCGGCGCTGGACGTGACGATCCAGAAACGCATCCTCGATCTGCTGTCCAAGCTTCGGCAGGAACTGGACATCGGGCTGCTGCTGATCACCCACGATCTTGCCATCGCGGCCGAAAGGACGGACGCGATACTGGTGCTGAAAGGCGGCGAGGTGCAGGAGGCCGGACCGACGGCGCGGGTCTTCGCCTCGCCCGCCTCGGCCTATGCGCGCAAGCTTCACGCCGACGTGCCCGCGCTGAACCCCGACCGCTATGCCGCGCTGCGCGATCCGGGATTTGCCCGCCTGAAACGGGCAGCCCCGAAGATCGAGGTGTCGAACGTGACCAAGACCTTTTCGGTCGATGGGCGCAACCTGACCGCCGTGGACAATGTGTCCTTCGCCGTGCCCGCGGGAACGACCCATGCGCTTGTGGGCGAATCCGGCTCGGGCAAGACGACCACGATCCGCCTGCTTCTGGGCCTCGACCAGCCTGATGCGGGCGGCATCACGGTGGCGGGCACCCCGCTGTCCGGCCGCGCGCCCGAAACGCTGCGCGAGGCGTGGCGGCATCTGCAACTGGTCTACCAGAACCCCTTCACCTCGCTGGACCCGACATGGAAGGTCGAGACCCTGATCCGCGAACCGCTGGACCGTTTCGGCATCGCCACACCCAAGGACCGCGCGGACCGCGTGCGCGAGGCGCTGGCCAATGTCGGTCTGGGCGAGCATCTGCTGGCGCGCAAACCCGCCGCGCTGTCGGGCGGGCAGCGGCAGCGTGTGGCCATCGCGCGGGCGCTGGTGCTGAAGCCCGACGTGATCGTGCTGGACGAGCCGACCTCGGCGCTGGATGTCAGCGTGCAGGCCGATATCGTCGGCGTGCTGCTGGACCTTCAGGCGAATCTCGGGCTGACCTATGTTTTCGTCTCGCACGATCTGGCGCTGGTCCGGCAGCTTGCCCACAGCGTGTCGGTCATGCACCGGGGCCGGATCGTGGAACACGGCCCTGTATCCGAAATCTTCGACCGCCCGCGCGAGGCCTATACCCGCACGCTGCTGGACGCGATCCCATCCGGCCTGTCGGCGCCGCAACCGTCCCGCCGTCTGGCCGAAGCGGTCGCGTGATCGGCTGCGCACGAGCGCCGGAAGCTGGCTCAAGGGCCGAAGGCTTCGCGGCGCTCGTGGGCAAAGCCTTGGATCAGCAGATCGGCCAGCCCCAAGGCCCACATCCCCTGCCCCAGATCCGTCGTCCCGATCAGCGCCACAACCACCAGCATCGAGAAGGCATGAAGAACCGTCTGGTCGACGCCAAAAGAATGCTGTGGGCGTCCATGGGCTCTGTTGCCCAAATCAGCTGAAG
>NZ_SMYN01000014.1 GCF_004959935.1 Falsirhodobacter xinxiangensis
CGCCGTGGCCGACTTTCGCGCCGCCGTTGACAGCGAAAGCTGCTTTTCGCCTCTAGGACATTTCGATCACGTATCCGAAGCCTCGGACATTGCGGATCAGACGTATCTTGGAGTGGCCATCCACTTTCTTTCGCAAATAGGCGATATAGACCTCTACCAGATTGGTGTTGGGATCGAAGCTTTTTCCCCACACGCCAGACAGGATCTCCATCCGGTTGACGATGGTCCCCGGCCGCTCGGCCAGAAACCGGAGCAACGCGAATTCGGTGGGGGTCAGCCCGAGGTCGCGGCCTGCGCGACGGGCGCTCTTGTGCGACAGATCAAGTGTCAGATCGCCGATCGTGATCTCTTCCTGACGGGCGCCGGTGCGACGCAGCAGCGTCTCGATGCGGGCCAACAGCTCCTCGAAGGCAAAGGGTTTCGTGATGTAGTCATCGGCACCCGCGCGCAGCCCTTCCAGCTTCTCCTCCAGCGTGTCACGCGCGGTAAGCATGAGGATCAGGACGCCCGCATCCTTGCTGCGCAGGTCGGCGCAAATCTCGGCTCCTTCGCCGTCGGGCAACATGCGGTCGAGGATGACCAGCGGCCAGGCGCGATCCGCCATGGCGGCCCGCATCTCGACGAAGCTTGACACGCGGTGGGGGGTATACCCTTCGACCTCCAGCCCTTTCTTCAGAAACTCGGCGATGCCGGCGTCATCCTCGACGATCAGGATATCCAAGTTGCGGCTCCTTTGACGACAGGCAGTGTGATCTCGACCCGGGCACCAGCCGGCGCCTTGCCAATCGCGATCTGCCCGCCATGCTGTTCCACGATCCACCTTGCGATGGGCAGGCCCAGACCTGCGCCGCGGCGCGCTGCGCTGGTCTTGCCGCGATAGAACCGCTCGAACACCCGGTCGCCGTCCTCGGGGGAAAAACCTTCGCCCTGATCGCTGACGGTCAGGACGGCATTCCCGTCCACCTCGCGCAGGTCGAGCGTTACGGCACTGGCTTCGGGCGCGTGGCTCAGCGCATTGTCCAGAACGATGACGACAGTCTGGCGGATGCGGTCGGGATCGGCGTGAAGCATCACCGGCTCCGATGGTTGGTGCAGGCTGATCGTCACGTCCCGCTCGCGCGTGAGGGGGCCGCCATCCAGGATGACCTCGGCCAGCACTTCCTGCATCATCGTCTCGCGGAAGGAAAAGTCGATGACCCCAGCCTCGGACCGCGCGAGGAAAAGAAGATCGTCGACCAGCCGCGACATCTGTCCGACGCGCCGCACGATCTGATCCATGGTCCCGCGGAAATCGGCCACGCTTGCCTGCGGCTGGCGCAGTGCCACCTCGGCCTGACCACGGATCACGGTCAGCGGCGTGCGCAATTCATGGCTGACATCGGCAAAGAACTGGGTGCGCGTTTCGTTGATCCGGGTCAGGCGCGCGTTCGCGGCCTCCAGTTCCGCGGTGCGGCGGCTGAGGCTGGCGGTGCGCTCGGCCACCTCCAGCGCAAGCAGATCGCGATTGGCGCGCAGTTCGGTCTGCTGCTTGCCGATCTGTTCTGCCATTTCGTCGAACCGCTCGGCCAGATGGCCCAGCTCGTCGCCCCCGCGGCTGCGCTTGGCCCGCCCCACGCGCCCGCTTGCAAGATCGTCCACCGCGTCCGCCAGCGACGCGATGGGCCGCGAGACGACCCTGTCCATCACCAACGCATTTCCCACCGCCAGTGCGGTGCCGACCACGACCGCGCTGATCGCCAGAAAGCGCAGCAGTTCGGTCTGGCGGTCCCAGCGATCGATGGCGTCCAGAACCCGACGTTCGTCCGCCGCGGTCGCCGCACGCATCATTCCCGAAATCTCGTCGTCCAGCCCATCTTCGACACGTTCGGCATAGAGGGTGCGCGCCTCGTCGATCTCGCCGCTCGCAAGAAGGACGGCCACCCGGTTCGCGACCCCTCCCAGTTCCGCACTCCGGATCTTTATATCGCCGATCCAGCGCAGCATCTCCTCCTCGCGCCGCCTTTGGGATTCACTGCGAGCGTTGGCGATCTCATCGCGCAGGCTATCCTCCAGATCGCTCAGCCGTGCCAGCAGTCCCGAGGATACCTCGCCCACTTCCTGCTGCCCCGAGAGCCCGACGCTGAACAGTTCCGCGATCTGTTCCGACATGCGGTTGGTATCCGAGTTCAGTTCGTTCAGCTGACGCAGATGTTCGTAGCTTTCCTCCAGCAGACGTCGGTTCCGGTCGGTCGTCTCCAGCGCGACGAGGATGAAGCTGCAGATCACCGTCACGCAAAGCGCAAGGATGCCATGGCTGGCCAGAAGCTTGCTGCGGATTTTCATGATCGCCCCCGTTTTGTGCAGGATAGGCGGATTGTCGGCGGCCTCCAGCCCGGATGTGACAGTCTCGTAAACTTCTAATTTGAAGCCTTGCGCATTCGACTTCATTTGAAAGGCAGGCCGATGCCGCACCTGCATCCGGCCCGTTCGCAAAAATGTCACATTGCGGCAAGGTCCGATGGAATAACCCCTCCGCTGGGCCGTTAGCTTCGAAATCAACAAGCTTCGGGGAGCGAAAAGATGAGGCATCAGGCCTTCGACACCGCAGGTTCCACCCGCCAGAAACGGGTCGTATTGTATTCGCACGACACGTTGGGGTTCGGGCATTTGCGCCGCAACATGCTGCTGGCCGGCGCGCTCAAACGGATGGACCCGGCGCCGGACGTTCTGATGATCGCGGGCATGCAGGAGGCGGGCGCCTTCAACCTGCCCGAAGGCGTCGATGTGCTGACCCTGCCTGCCTATGGCAAGCGCAGCGACGGCAGCTATCACGCCCGCAGCCTCGGGCTGGACCTGCGCGATCTGGCGCGGCTGCGGTCCGATACGATCAAGGGCGCGCTTCTGGCCTATGACCCCGATCTTGTGATCGTGGACAACGTGCCGAGGGGGGCGCAGTCGGAGCTTGACCGCCCACTGGCCGCCCTTCGCAAACGGGGCCGTGCCAAGATCGTGCTGGGCCTGCGCGACGTGATCGACACAGCTGAAACCGTCCGCGCTCAATGGCTGCTGCGCCGCAATTTCGCGGCGCTCCGCGATTGGTTCGACGAGGTCTGGATCTATGGCGATCCTGCATTCTTCGATCTGGTCAGCGAATATGCGTTCGGTGACGAATTCGCGGCCAAGGCACATTTCCTGGGATATCTGGACCAGCGCGCGCGGCTGTATGGCGCGGCCCCGGTCGATGCGCCAGCCGACCCCTATATCCTTTGCGCAGTGGGCGGGGGCCGCGACGGGGCCGCGCTGTGCCGCGCCTTTGCGGATTCGACACTGCCCGCCGGCCATCGCGGCATCATCCTGACGGGCACGCAGATGCCCGCCGCCGCCCGCACCTATATCGAGGCCCGCGTTGCGGCGCGGCCGGATATGGAACTGGTGGATTTCCTGCCCGAACCCCTGCCGCTGATGCAGGGGGCCGCGCGGATCATCGCGATGGGTGGCTACAACACCGTGACCGAGGCGCTGTCCCTGCGCCGCCCCACGCTGATCGTGCCGCGCACCAAACCGCGGCTGGAGCAGCTTTTGCGCGCCGAACGGCTGGCGGCCAAGGGGGCGATCGGGATGATCCTGCCGGACCACCTGACCCCCGCCACGCTGTCGAAATGGATGGCCGGCCCGCCGCCAAGCGCGGGGCTTGGCCAGTCGATGCTGGACATGGGCGGCCTTGACCGGATGCAATCCCGCGCCGCGCTTCTGCTGAACCAATCGGTGCTGGAGGTCGTCGCATGACCATCGGTTACGTCGTCAAACGCTATCCCCGCTTTTCGGAAACCTTCGTGGTGAACGAAATCCTCGCCCACGAAGCGGCCGGGGCGAAACTGGAAATCTTCGCACTTCGCTCGGTCGAGGAGACGCATTTCCAGAACATCATCTCTCGTGTGCGCGCCCCGGTGACCCGCATCCCCGACCGGATCAAGGGCATCGACGAAAGCTGGCCGCAGCTTGCCGCCGCGCAGACCTTGCCGAACGCCTGGCAACGGCTGACGGAATTTCCCGAAGCGTCGGGACGGGACGTCATTCAGGCTGTGCGTCTGGCAGTCGAATGCCGCGACCGGGGCGTGACGCATCTGCATGCGCATTTCGGCACCGTCGCTTCGACCGTGGCGCGGATCGCGGCCCGGCTGGCGGGGATCACATGGTCGATGACCCTGCATGCCAAGGACATCTTCATGGACTATGCCGAGAACAGGAACCTTGCGCTGAAGATCGCGGATGCGGGCGCCGTCGTCACGGTGTCCGATTTCAACCGCAGCTATCTGGCGGACCGTTTCGGGCGGGACGTGACGCGCATCTACAATGGCATGGACCTTGCGGGCTTCCAGTGGCAAGCGCCCCGCGAGGATGCGACCGAGATCGTCGCCGTGGGCCGGTTGGTCGAAAAAAAGGGCTTCCACATTCTGATCGAGGCGCTGCGCATCCTGCAGTCCGAAGGCTGCACTCCGCCCACCCGCATTATCGGTGGGGGCGAGATGCAGGCCGAACTTGCCGCGCAGATCGAGGCGTCGGGGCTGGATCACGTCACGTTGGCCGGACCCATGCCGCAATCCGACGTGATCGCGGCGATGCGCGGCGCTGCGATGCTGGCGTGTCCCTGCATCGTCGGCGATGACGGCAACCGTGACGGCATGCCGACCGTGCTGCTGGAGGCGATGGCCCTCGGCTGCCCCGTCGTCGCCACCCCCGTGACCGGCATCCCGGAACTGGTCGACGGCACCACCGGCTTGCTGGCGGGTGAGGGCGACGCCGCATCGCTCGCCGAATCCATCGCCCGGCTGCTGAAAGACCCCGCCCTGCGCGACCGCCAATCCCGCGCCGCCCGCGCGCGGATCGAGGCCGATTATGACGTCACCCACAGCGCCGCCGCGCTGCGCGACCTGTTCGACGGGTTGCGGGCCATGCGGGGGGCCGCGTGATGCGTATCGCCTATGTCTCGATGGACCCCGGCATCCCGGTCTTCGGCACCAAGGGCGCATCCATCCACGTTCAATCCATGGTCCGGGCGTTTCTTGCCCTTGGCGCAGAGGTCACGCTGATCTCTCCGCGGACCGAAGGAACGCCGATGCCCGTCCGCGTGGTCTCCATTCCGGTCACTGGCAGCGGCGCCGAACGAACGGATGCACTTCTGGCCGCGAACCGAACATTGGCAGACGTGCTTGCCGATGAGGGGCCATTCGATCTGATCTATGAACGCCATGCGCTCTATGCCCATGCGGCAACCGAATTTGCTGCGGCGCATGCGATCCCCTCGGTGCTGGAGATCAACGCCCCGCTGATCGAGGAGCAGTCCCGCCACCGCACCTTGACCCATCCGGCACAGGCGAATGACACGGCACGGCGCAGCCTGTCCGCCGCCACCGCGGTGGTCGCGGTCAGCGCTGCCGTTGCCGAATATGCCCGTGGCCATGGCGCAAAACGCGTCGAGGTGATCCCCAACGCCATCGACCCCGCCCGACAGGCGCTGCCGCATGTGCCGGGGCCGTTCACCGTTGGCTTCCTTGGGTCCCTGCGCCCCTGGCATGACATCGGCGTGTTGCTGGATGCGGTGGCGATCCTGCAAACGCGGATCCCTGCGCACCTGCTGATCATCGGCGACGGGCCGGACCGCGAACGTCTGGCCCCCCGGCTGACCGCCATCGGCGCCGAGGTGACGGGGATGGTTCCCCATTCGGATCTGGCGCAGCATTTGGCGCGGCTGGATGTCGCTGTTGCGCCCTATTCGGCGTCCCAGCCGTTCTATTTCTCGCCCTTGAAGCTGTTCGACTACATGGGCGCGGCGCTGCCCATCGTCGCCAGCCGGGTCGGCGATCTGGAAGATCTGCTGCAAGGCCACGGTGTGATGTGCGAGCCGGACGATCCGCAGGCACTGGCCGATGTGCTGGAACGGCTGGCGGGGGATGCGGCGCTGCGGGCCGACCTTGGCCGGGCCGCGCGGGCGCATGTCATGGCGCATCACACCTGGGACCGCGTGGCGCAAAAGGTGCTGGAGCTGGCGGCATGACCCTCCTGCACCGTTTCCGCCCCTATATGCGGGGCGAGGGGTTGGTTTTGACCGGCGGCATGACCGCCCTGATCGCCGCCACCGCCATGAAACTGCTGGAGCCGTGGCCGCTGAAATTCGTGGTGGATTCCGTGCTGCGCGTCGGCACGCCGACCGACGCCACCACCGTCATCGCCCTTTGCGCGGGGGCACTGGTTGCCATCACGGCCCTGCGGGCGGTCTTCCAGTTCATCGCGACGACGGTGTTTTCGCTGGTCGGCGGGCGGGTGCTGACGCGCGTGCGGTCCGACCTGTTCGCCCATGTGCAGCGCCTTTCGGCGGACTTCCACGAGAAATCGCGGGCAGGTGACATCACCCTGCGGCTGGTCGGCGATGTCGGGATGCTGAAGGACACGGCGGTCACGGCCACGCTGCCATTGCTGGGCAACGTGCTGGTGCTGGCGGGGATGATCGGCGTGATGCTGTGGCTGGACTGGCGGCTGGCGCTGGTGGCACTGGTACCGCTGCCGCTGTTGTGGCTGGCGACACGCCGCGTCAGCGCAAGGATCGGTCGGGCCAGCCGCGCCCAGCGCAAGCGCGAGGGCGCAATCGCCGCCACTGCGGGCGAGGCGCTGGCCGGTATGCGCGCCATTCAGGCGCTTGGGCTGGAGGGCGCGGTCAGCCGCATGTTCTCGGGCGCGAACGAGCGCAGCCTGACGGACGGCGTGCGCTCGGGCAGGCTGTCCGCGGCGTTGGAGCGGATGGTGGATGCGATGGTCGGCCTCGCCACCGCCGCGATCCTGTGGTTCGGGGCACATGCGGTGATCTCGGGGCGTCTGACCCCCGGAGAGCTGCTGGTCTTTCTGACCTACCTCAAGAACACCTTCCGCCCGGTGCGCGAATACGCAAAATATTCGGGCCGCTTGGCCAAAGCGACGGCGGCGGGCGAACGTGTGTTCGATCTGCTGGATCAGGTGCCGACCGTCCGCAACCGCGAGGGTGCCGTGGCCGCGCCCGCCTTCAAGGGCGAGATCGCGTTTCACGACGTGCAGTTCGGATATGGCGAGGCGCGGGTGCTGTCGGGTCTGGACCTGACCATCCCCGCAGGCCAGCGCGTCGCGGTCACGGGGCCGTCGGGGATCGGCAAATCGACGCTGCTGACGCTGCTGCTTCGTCTGCGCGATCCGTCCTCGGGCGCGATCACCGTGGATGGCACCGACATCGGCGCTGTCACGCTGGCCTCGCTTCGCAGCCAGATCAGCTTCGTTGCGCAGGAGCCGCTGCTGTTTTCGACCACCATCGCAGAGAACATCGCCCTTGGCGCGGGCGAGGTCACGCGGGCCGAGATCGAAGCCGCCGCGCGCCTGGCGGACGCCCATGGCTTCATCGCGTCATTGCCGGATGGGTATGACACGGTGGTTTCCGAACGGGGCGCGAACTTCTCGGCGGGTCAGCGGCAGCGGCTGGCGATCGCGCGGGCGGCGCTGCGGCAGTCCCCGATCCTGATGATGGACGAGCCGACCGCCGGATTGGACAGCGCCAGCGAGGATGCCGTGGCCGATGCCATAGACGCGCTGGCCGAAGGGCGCACGACACTGCTGGTCACGCATAACCTGTCGCTGGCGGCGCGGATGGACAGGATCATCCTGCTGCATGACGGCAAGCTGGCCGAGGACGGCACCCATGCCGACCTGCTGGCCAGGGGCGGGAAATATGCAGCACTTTGGCGGCTGCAACAGGGCGGAGGGCTGCGCGATGCAGGCTGATGCAGAGATCGTGGCACGCGATCCCGCGCTGCCCGCCCTTGCGCTGGTGCTGGATGCCGAAGCCGTGTCGGCCCTGTTGGGCAAGGCTGCGGCCCCCGTGCATCTGCGCTATAAGCCCGGTGTCAGCTGTATGGCGACCTTTCGCACCGACGAGGGTTTCGTCATCCTCCGCGCCCTGACCCGCGAAAGATTCGCCGAGGACGAAATGAGCCCGCGCCGCGCCGCCCTTTCGCAGTTCATTCCCGATCTTGCGCTGATCGTGATGCCTGTCGAGGCAGACCGCCGCATCACCGCATTGCGCAAACGGTTCGATCTTTCCGGTGCCACACCACTCCGGTTCAAACCCGAACGCCGGATCGTTCTGCGCCAGGGCGACACGATGATAAAGGCGATGTCCAAGGCGACGTGGGATCGCGCCCGTCTTGGAGCCGCATTCGGCGCATCCATGGGCGGCCCCGCCGTCCTGTCGGTGGACGAGCGGCACCATGTGATCCGCACCGAATGGCTGGCAGGCTCCAGCGCCGAACAGTCCCCCGAGGTCTTTCACCGGATCGGCGCAAAACTGGCCGCCCTTCATCGCAGCCATGCCGATCTTCCGATCCTGAAGCCGGTCCGTCCCCCTGCGGCTTTGAAGGATCTGGCGGTGCTTTTGCCCGATCTTGCGCCGCAGATCCGCCGCCTGTCGAAACTGCTGGACCAATCGTTGCGGGACGGGCCGTCCGTGCCGTGCCATGGCGATTTCAGTGCCGATCAGGTGATGGTCGCGGATGATATTGCTTTCGTCGATTGGGATGAGGCTGGCATGGGTGATCCTGCCCGGGACTTGGGCAGTTTCCTCGCGCGGCTGGACCATGATGGAGCGCCCGGGCACCATGCCTTCCTGCAGGGCTACGGCCCCTTGCCCGCAGGCGTTGCGGCGCATCATGCCGCCGCGCTTGCCGCCCTTGCGACCGAAGGGTTCCGCAATCGCAGGCCGGATTGGCCGGAGCTTGCCCGCCGTGTTCTGGACCGGGTCGAGCAGATACTGACCGCGCCCGACATCGTGGAACAGGCAGCCGATCCCAAGATCGTCGCGCGGCTTTCCGGGCAGCCGATCAGAACGGCGGCGATGATCCGTTCGAAACCCGGCAAGCGCGCACTGTTCCGCTATGACACCGACACCGCGGCAATGGTGGGCAAGCTGCGGATCAAGGGCGCGGACCTGCGCACACCCGCCTTGCACACCAGACTGCGACAGGCGGGGCTGGACGGCACCGGCGATACCGGAGTTCCGAGCCTGCTGGGCCGCGTGGATCCGCTGAACCTCTGGCTGCAGGATCTTGTCCCCGGTTCGCTCCTGACCGAGATGATCGGACCCAAAGGGCCTTGCGAGCCGTTTCATGCGACTGGCCGGTCGCTGGCCCGACTGCACCGCTCGGGTGTCCGGGCCGAGCGGGAATGGACCCCCGAGGACGAGGCGGAGGTGCTGCGCAAAGCCGTCGCCCGAATGCCCGAGGCGAGCGGTGTCGTCGAAGCGTTGATCGCCCGGATGCTTGCGGCAGACAGAGAGGTAGCGACGATCCACCGCGATTTCTATCCCGACCAGGTGCTGATCGACGGCGCCCGTGTGTGGCTTCTGGATCTGGACCTTTACGCGAATGGCGACCCGGCGGTGGATACCGGCAATTTCCTCGCCCATCTGGATGAACACGCAATCCGGCACGGGTGGAATCCCGCAAGCCTGTCGCATCAGGCGGCGGCGTTCGTTGCCGGATACGCCACGCTTCATGCCGTCCCCGCCAACACCGACTTGCTGCGCGCCATCTCGGTCGCCCGCCATATCGGCATCGCGAGCACGTTTCCCGACAGGCGGCATACACCGCCGGCGATCCTCGCGCATTTGCAGGCCACGCTCTCTTAACCCCAAGGAAAAACGATGAAGTATCTGCTGTCCGCCGCCGTGATCGGCGCAGCCATCCCAAGCCTCGCCTATGCCGAGGTGGAGCTGTCTGGGGATGCGCGCATGGGCGTCGTGTATGACGGCGCCGATATGCAATTCTCCCAGCGTCTGCGCCTGCGCTTCACCTTGTCGGGGGAAACAGATGACGGCCTTGAATTCGGCGCGACCTTTCGCGCGCATGACGCCGAGGGGGCGGAACAAGGCGGAGCCTTCGGCGCCTCCGATGACGACAAGGCCGGGCATGTCTGGATTTCGGGCGCATTCGGCGAATTGAAGATGGGCGATGTGGATTCCGCCGCAGAAGAGGCGTTCGGCAACCTGTCCCGTATCGGGTTCACCGGCCTCGATGATCCGCATGACATCCCTTACATCAACGGTGACGGCGCGGATACGCTCGATCAGGGGCCGGGTGTGGTCTATGGTTATGCGACGGACCGTTTCGAAGTCCATTTTGGAGTAACCGATGGCAGCGGCCCCCGCGACGAGACGGAGGAGGTCGATGGTGCAGAGCGGGCCTTCAGGCGAGATGTGACGTATTCCGTCGCAACGGCCGTGTCGGGCGACGACTATAAGGTTGGTCTTGCCTATCTCGACAACGGCGATGCCGAGGGGAACAACGACGCCTATGGCGGCAGCCAATGGATCGCATATGCCGCCTTCGAGGTGGCGGGCTGGTCAGTCAAAGCGTTCCATTCCGACTTTCAGGACGGCGCCATGGGCTTGAACCGGTCGAGCGGGCTTTCAGCCGACTACTCTTTCGATGCGATCGAGCTGACCTTGTTTGCCCGCAGGGATGGGCTGCACGAGTCCGCCGGCAATGTGGGCGGTCATCACGAGTTTCTGGGCATCGGGGCCGGCTATGACCTTGGCGGCGATGCTGTGCTGCGAGGCGGGGTCATGCATTCCGACACAGGCGCTTACGAAGAAACGATCGCCGATCTTGGACTAGAGCTGGACTTTTGATCTTGGCGATCTGAGAGCCGCGCGTTTCGACATTGAATTCGCACGGTTCGGCGTCACCGTCACACCGATCAGCGAGGGTCTATATCCGAGACCTCAGCACCGAAAGCGTCGTTGCCGGATGGGCCGCGGTACACGGCTGGTTTCCACCGGTCAGGCGAGGTAAAGGCGGTGATCGCTGGGCCATGAGCAACGATTGCTTTCCGGGGTGCGATGCCGCGTCCTGTCAACCAGCCCCCACCCTTAAACGGTTTAGCGCGCGGGGAATCCCCGTGATGCGCCCAACATCCGCTTTTCAAAACGAGCCGCAGCCGCCGTGCTGCGCCGCAATATAACGGCTTTCCGCCCGGTGCCTTGACACAGCCACGCTCGATGCTGCTTCGAAATCAAATTGCCTACATCGACCCGAGTGCTTCCAAGCGCCACCTTTCTGATGTTCTTAGCCGACAGAATAGGGTGCCGTGGGACAAGGTCCTTGGAAATCTACAACTTTTTCCCTCCCGTTGATCACCCTTCTTTCCCCGGCAACAGATGCGAATTGAGGGGTCGGTCTTCCGATTTCACATCGAACCTTCCCATCTTGCTGATGAAACCCTTCGAAGCGTCGGCTTTGTTCTGTCTTGACTCCTCGGGTCAATTCGGGGCCGATCTCGCGCACGATGTTTCCCGCGCCATCCGATCTACACGTGCCGAGGGACTCTCTTGGTTAGCGAGATGCCGACAGAGTCTCTCCTGCCTGCTGCAACAACGATCCGAACTGCGCCGAGAATTGGTCCGCAGAGTGATCGTCCATCGAACCTGCGAGGTGGATTGCGCCGATGGGACGCCCCGCCGCGTCAAGCACGGGCACGCCCATGGCGATCTCATGCCGAAGCAACTGCGCAACGGCGATGGCGTGGCCGCGCCGCCGCGCTTCGTTCACGGCGGTCATCACCTGATCAAGTGTCGTCATCGTCTCGGTCGTGAATGGCCTTGTGTCCGACCGCTCGAAAATGGAGCGGACCTCGTCATCCGGCAGTCGTGATAACACAGCGAGTCCGCCCGCCGTGCAATACAAAGGCACGGTGTTCCCAGTCAGCGTCGCGGTGAAGATTTCGTGCTTGGAGGGCATGCGCAGGGCATAGATCAGCCGCGTGTCGTCCCAAAGCGACATGTCCACACGTTCGCGCGTGCGGCGGCGGAGTTCCAAAAGAATCGGCGCGGCCTTCTGAAGGTCGGGATTCAGACGCAGGTAAGAGTGTGCCATCGTCAGGATGCGCATGCCCGGCAGATAGCCTCGTCCCTGCGTATCGCGGACGATCATCCCGAGCGCCTGCAGGGTATGAACCATCCGTTGCGCCGCGCTTTTGTCCACGCCTGACAGATCGGAGATTTCTTTTAAGGAAAGCGGCTTGGTCGCCATTTCAAAGGCGGAAAGAATCGCCACAGCGCGTGCCGCCGCCCGCACGAAAAGAGCATCGTCGCGGAATTTTTCAGCTTCATCGGTGTCGAATGTCGAAACGCCGATCAATTCGCGAAACACGGCGACAACCTCTTTTCAAGCTACGAAATTCATTGACAGCGCCAAACGGCTCGTCTTTCATTTCGATATACAAGTATCGCTCAACGATACGCAAGATCATTATAGATCGCCATGGCAACAACAGGGACGGGATGATACTTGCGCGTCGCATTCGCCGGATTTCTTCACGAAAGTAACAGCTTCGCCTCTGCACCCGCAGACATTCGCGCCTTCGAACAGGGAGGCGGTTATATCCCCATGACCCGGGGGGCCGCGCTGAGAGAGGCGATCCGCGGCGTAAATCTCGGGATGGCAGGTGCCTTCGATTTTGCGGAACGCGCAGGTTGGGACGCGGTGCCGATCCTGTGGGCGGGGGCAATTCCATCGGCTCCTGTGACCGCAACTGCCTATGAGGCGATCGCGTCCGAAATCCTGCAGGGGCTGGCGGACGCAGGGCCGTTCGACGCCATCTATCTGGATCTTCACGGCGCAATGATCGCGGAACATGTCGACGACGGCGAGGGCGAGTTGTTGGAACGCATCCGCCGCCTTTATCCAGATGTGCCGCTGGCCTGTTCGCTCGACCTGCACGGCA
Source organism: Falsirhodobacter xinxiangensis (assembly GCF_004959935.1). Taxonomy (GTDB): domain Bacteria; phylum Pseudomonadota; class Alphaproteobacteria; order Rhodobacterales; family Rhodobacteraceae; genus Falsirhodobacter; species Falsirhodobacter xinxiangensis. The sequence continues at coordinate 12,775 of NZ_SMYN01000014.1, forward strand.
ACATCACCCCGCGCATGTTCGAACTCAGTGACATCATGGTCGGGTTCCGAACCTATCCGCATGTGGACATGGCCGAAACCGGCAGCCGCGCGGCGGAGGCGCTGGACGGGATGGTGCGCTCTGGGCGGCGCTGGGCAAAGGCGATGCGTCGGATCGATTACCTGATCCCGATCAGCTGGCAGTATACCGGCATGGAGCCTGCAAAAGAGCTTTATGCGGCCACGCATGTCTTGCCCGAGGGCGTGGCCACCGCTTCCATCTTCATGGGGTTTCCGGCAGCAGATTTCGATGGCTGCGGACCCGCCGTATTTGCCTATGGCCCGGATGCGGACTCGGTCGAGGCCCATGCCGACGCGATGGAGGCTGCGCTGCTGGGTTGCGAGCGCGACTTCAACGGAGAGGCGCATGCGCCGGAGGATGCCGTGCGGCTTGCGATGCGGCTGGCGCAGGATGCAGGCCGCCCCGTGATCATCGCCGACACGCAGGACAATCCCGGCGCGGGCGGCTCCTCCGACACGACAGGTATGCTTCGGGCGCTTGTGGCCTGCGGGGCGCAAGGCGCGGCGCTGGGCAATTTCCACGACCCCGAAGCTGCGCGCGCTGCTCATGCGGCTGGGATCGGCGCCCAGATCCGGATCGCGCTGGGCGGGCGTTCGGGAGTTGCGGGGGACGAAGCGTACGAGGTGGACGCGGTCGTCGCGGCACTGTCGGACGGAAAGGTTCATGCAACCGGTCCCTATTACGGCGGCACGCATATCGACATGGGGCCATCTGCGGCCCTATCGATCGGCGGCACGAGTGTCGTCGTCACCAGCCACGTCGCGCAGATGGCGGACCGGAACTTCTACCGCATGGTCGGCATCGACCCGGAGGATCAGGCGATCCTCGTGAACAAGAGCTCGGTGCATTTCCGCGCCGATTTCGAGCCGATTGCGGAAACCATCCTCGTGGCGACCGCTCCCGGCGCCATGCCGCTCTGCCCCTCGTCGCTGCCCTGGACGAAGCTGCGGCGGGAAATGCGTGTCCGGCCTATGGGCCCGGCCTTCGGACATGCCGACAACCAATGAGCCCAACCCACAGAGAGAGAAGACATCAGATGAATAATTCCGTGATGCTTTCGTTCAAGCGCGGACTCGTCGCCTCGGTGCTGGCGCTGACCGCGGGCGGGGCGCTGGCAGAAACCACCGTGACTGCGGTCATGCATTCGGATCTGCGCGTGCTCGATCCGGTGATCACCACCGCCCACATCACCCGCGATCATGCCTATATGATCTATGACGTGCTGGTGGCCGAGGATGCGAATGGCGAGATCAAGCCGCAGATGGCCGATTTCACCGTTTCGGACGATCTGCTGACCTATACGTTCACCTTGCGCGACGGGCTTGCCTTTCATGACGGCGCACCGGTCACAGCGGAGGATGTAGTCGCCTCGCTGACGCGCTGGGGCAAGCGCGACACGGGTGGTCAGCTTTTGATGGATGTGACCGAATCCGTCACGGCAAGCGATGAGAAGACCGTCGTCTGGACCCTGCGCGAGCCTTTCGGCGCCTTCCTCGCGACCATCGGCAAACCGTCGGCCGTTCCGCCCTTCATCATGCCGAAGCGCATTGCAGAGACGCCGGTGGAGCAGTCGATCGCCGAGCATATCGGCTCCGGCCCGTTCCGGTTCGTCCCCGAGGAGTTCCAGCCCGGCGTCGGCGTGACCTATGCCAAGAACGAGGATTACGTTCCGCGGGACGAGCCGGCTTCGGGCTATGCGGGCGGCAAGGTCGTGAACGTGGACAAGGTGCGTTGGGTCACCATGTCCGACAGCATGACGGCGGTGAACGCGCTCCAATCTGGTGACATCGACCTGATCGAGTCCATGCCGGTCGATCTGATCCCGCTGCTGGAAGGCGACGATACTGTCACGGTCGAACAGCGGTCCCCGTTCGGGTTTCAGACGATGGGCCGGATGAACTTCAAGTATCCGCCTTTCGACAACCCGCAGATTCGCAAGGCGGCACTTATGGCGATGTCGCAGGAGCCTGTTCTGGCCGCGCTGATGGGCGATCCGGCCTATTACAAGGTCTGCGGTGCGATCTTTGGCTGCGGCACGCGGTTCGAGACCACGACTGGAACCGACACCCTGACCGCCGCGGGCGATCCCGAGGGGGCGAAGGCTCTGCTGGCCGAGGCTGGGTATGACGGCACCCCGGTCGTGCTCATGCAGCCGACGGACGGGCCGACCCTGCGCGCACAGCCCGTCGTCGCAGCGCAGCAGCTTCGTGCGGCAGGCTTCAACGTCGACATGCAGCCGATGGACTGGCAGACGCTGGTCACGCGGCGCGCCTCGCAGGCTGCTCCGGCCGAAGGTGGCTGGAACATGTTCTTCACCAACTGGGAAATCTCGGAAATCTCCAACCCTGTGATCAGCGTCATGCTGAACGGTCGTGGGGATCAGGCGTGGTTCGGCTGGCCGGACGATCCCGAAGTCGAGGCGCTGAAGAAGGAATTCATCGCCGCCAGCACGCCCGAGGATCAGAAGGCAGTGACCGACAAGATTCAGGCCCATGCGATGGAAACCGTCAGCTATGTGCCGCTTGGCGAATACAACTTTCCGCAGGCGCGCCGCACGGTGCTGACCGACATGCAGCCGACCTCTGTGCCGGTGTTCTGGGGTATGTCGAAAACCGAGGAGTGATCTTCGCCTCATGCGCCCTTCGGGGCGCATGGCCGCCTGAAATACGGTCCTGCGGAGCCATGCCATGTTCATCTATCTTCTGAAACGGGTCCTGTCGGTGCTGCCGGTCCTGTTTCTTGTGTCCGTCTTCGTCTTCCTGATGCTGCGCCTCACGCCCGGCGATCCGGCGGCGATCATCGCGGGCGACAACGCGACCCCCGAAACCCTTGCCGCCATCCGCGACGCGATGGGACTGAACGAGCCGCTGCTCACGCAATACGCATCGTGGATCACCGGTATTCTGGGCGGGGATTTCGGCAATTCGCTCATCTCGGGGGTGCCGGTGCTGGATCTGGTCGCACAGCGCGTGGGGCCGTCCATCTCGCTCGCGCTCATGACGATCATCATCGCCATTTTCGTCGCGATCCCGATGGGCGTGATCGCGGCGTGGCGGCATCGCAGCTGGATCGACTACCTCGTGATGTCCTTTTCTGTCCTTGGCTTCTCGGTGCCGGTGTTTCTGGTTGGCTATGTGCTGCTGCTGATCTTTTCGGTCCAGCTGGGCTGGCTGCCGCCGCAGGGGTTCAAGCCGATCGCGGACGGGCTGGGACCATTCCTCGAACGGGCGATCCTGCCCGCGTTGACGCTGGCCTCGATCTATATCGCGCTGATCGCACGGATGACGCGGGCCGCGATGCTGGACGTGCTGAACGAGGATTACATCCGGACCGCCCGTGCCAAAGGTGTGGGAGAGCAGCGTCTGCTGTTCGTCCATGCCCTGAAGAATGCCGCGGTGCCCATCGTCACAATCGTCGGCGCGGGTTTCGCGCTGCTGATCTCGGGCGTGGTGGTGACCGAGACGATCTTCAACATCCCCGGCATCGGCCGCTTGACCGTGGATGCAGTGCTGGCCCGCGACTATCCGGTGATCCAGGCGCTGATCCTGCTGACCGCGACACTTTACGTGCTGATCAACCTAGCGATCGACATGTCCTATTCCCTGTTCGATCCGAGGATCCGCTACTGATGGCCATTGATCGTTCCGCGGCGGACAAGCCGTTCCTGTTGCGCCTTCTGTCCGGCATCTCGCCCAGATCCACGGGGCTCGGGCCGTTCATTGCCGCATTCATGCTGTTGGCCGTGATCGGGCTGACCGTGTTCTCGCCGTGGATCGCCACGCATGATCCGTTGGCGATGGACCCGCTGATGCGGCTGAAGCCTCCGTCCGAGGCGCATCTTCTGGGGACCGACGGCTATGGGCGCGACCTGTTCTCGCGCATGATCCTCGGGGGGCGCATCTCGCTGATGATCGGGGTTTGCGCAGCGGTTGTCGCGCTGGGCCTCGGCATTCTGATCGGATTGCTGGCGGGGTATTTCCGCGCCGCCGATGCGGTGATCATGCGGGCGATGGATGCGCTGATGGCGATGCCGTCGATCCTGATCGCCATCGCGCTGGTGGCGCTGAACGGGCCGTCCATCGGCTCGGTCGTCATGGCGATCACCATCCCCGAAATCCCGCGCGTCGTCCGTCTGGTCCGGTCGGTCGTTCTGACCGTGCGAGAGGAGCCCTATGTGGAGGCGGCGACCGCGCTCGGGTCGTCCACCGCCAAGATCCTGTTCCGGCATCTGCTGCCCAACACCATGGCACCGATGATCGTTCAGGGCACCTACATCATCGCATCCGCAATCCTTACCGAGGCGCTGCTGTCCTTCCTTGGTGCGGGCATCAGCACCGAAATCCCGACCTGGGGCAACATCATGGCCGAGGGGCGGCAGTTCTTCCGCATCACACCCGGGATCATCCTCTGGCCCGGCCTTCTGCTGACGATCTGCGTGCTGTCCATCAACTTGATCGGCGACGCCGCCCGCGACGGGCTGGACCCGCGCATGAAGAAACGCGAGGCATGACATGAAACTCCGCGACAACGATTTTTCCGCCGCGCCCACCGTGCTGGAAATCCGCGATCTGGTGGTCGGCATCGCCGGACGCGCGGGCCTGCCGCCGGTTCTGAAGGGCGTCAGCTTCGACATCCGGCGGGGCGAGACGGTATGCCTCGTGGGCGAATCCGGCTCGGGCAAGTCCGTTACTTCGCTGTCGACGATGGGGTTGCTGCCCAAGGATGCGCTGGCGGTGATCTCGGGGCAGATCCGGCTGAACGGGCAGGATCTTCTGGCGCTTTCGCCGGGGCAGATGAAGCAGCGGCGGGCGAAGGATCTCGCCATGATCTTTCAGGAGCCGATGACGGCGCTGAACCCGGTGATGAAGGTCGGCGCACAGATCACCGAGGTGCTCGATCTGCACACGAGCCTTGGCGCCGCCGAGAAGCGCGCCCGCGTGATCGACATCATGAAGCAGGTGCATCTGCCCGACGTGGAGCGGATATTCGAAAGCTATCCGCACCAGCTTTCAGGCGGGCAGCGCCAGCGCATCATGATCGCGATGGCGCTGATCCTCGAGCCGTCGCTGCTGATCGCCGACGAGCCGACGACCGCGCTGGACGTGACGACGCAAAAGCAGATCCTGTCGCTGATCGCCGAACTTCAGGCGCGGCACGGCACGGCGGTCCTGTTCATCACGCATGACATGGGCGTCGTGGCGGAAATCGCCGACCGTGTCTGCGTCATGCGGCATGGCGAAATCCTTGAGACCGGAACGATACGGCAGGTGCTGGAACAGCCCCGGCACGACTATGCGCAGGCCCTGCTGTCCGCTGTTCCCAGCCTTGTCCCGCGTGTGTCCCGCCCTGACGCCGTGGCGGCGCCGGTGCTGGTCGCCAAGGGTTTGGGCAAGACGTATCGCAGCGGCTCGCTGTTAGGACGCAAATCCGAGGTGCGGGCCTCCTACGATGTCGGCTTCGATCTGAAACCCGGACGGACGCTCGGCATCGTCGGCGAAAGCGGGTCCGGAAAAACCACCGTCGCCCGGTCCATCATGCGCCTGATCGAGCCGACCGAGGGGCAGATCCTGCTGGACGGCGACGACATCGCACACCTGTCGTCTTCGCAGATGAAACCCCGCCGCCGCAAGCTGCAGGTGGTGTTTCAGGACCCCTACCGCTCGCTCAATCCGCGCTGGACCATTGCGCAATCGCTGACCGAGGGCCCGCTGAACTACGGCGTGCCGTATGCCGAGGCGATTGCAGAGGCGAAGCGGCTTCTGGGGGTTATCTCCTTGCCCGAGGATGCGCTGCGCCGCTATCCGCATCAATTCTCGGGCGGGCAGCGCCAACGCATCGCCATCGCCCGCGCCGTGATGCTGCGCCCCGACGTGCTGGTCGCGGACGAAGCGGTGTCCGCGCTCGACGTCTCGGTGCAGGCGCAGGTGCTGGACCTGCTGGACGAATTGCAGCGTCAGACCGGCATCGCCATCGTCTTCATCACCCACGATCTGCGCGTCGCGGCGCAGATTTGCGACGATGTGCTGGTGATGCAGCGCGGCGCGGTGGTGGAGCAGGGTCCGGCGGGGCGAGTCCTGCACGATCCGCAGCACGAATACACGCGCGCGCTGATCGCCGCCGCACCGGGACGTTTCTGGGATTTCGCAGCGCGCAAGCCGCTGGTCGCCTGAGGAGGGTGGAATGGGACTGATTGACTTCATCGCGGAAAAGGCGCCGCAGATGCGCGCCGTGTTCGAGGATCTGCACGCCAACCCCGAGATCGGCTTCGAGGAAACGCGCACCTCCGCCATCGTCGAAGGGCATCTGCGCGACTGGGGCTTCGACGAGGTTCATGCCGGGATCGGCGGAACCGGCGTGGTTGGCATCCTGCGGGGCAAGGGGCAGGGGAACCGCCGCATCGGGTTACGCGCCGACATGGATGCGCTGCCGATCCAGGAGGTGACGGGCCTCGGCTATGCCTCGCGGACGGCGAACACGATGCATGCCTGCGGGCATGACGGGCATACCACGATGCTGCTGTCCGCCGCGCAATACCTTGCGGCGACGCGGGACTTCGACGGCACCGCGGTCTTCATCTTCCAGCCCGCCGAGGAGGGTCTGGGCGGCGCGCGCCGCATGATCGCCGAGGGGCTGTTCGAGCGGTTTCCCGTCGACGAGGTTTACGGCATGCACAATCAGCCCCTGTCGCAGATCGGGCAGGCCCGCATCCGCAAGGGGCCGATGATGGCCGGTGCGTCCTTTTTCGACATCACCATCAATGGCAAAGGCAGCCATGCGGCGCAGCCGGACCGGTCCAAGGACGCGCTGGTGATCGGGGCGGACCTGGTGGGCCAGCTTCAGACGATCGTGTCGCGCAACGTCGATCCCGTCAAAGCCTGCGTTCTGTCCTGTACCCAGTTCCACACGGGGTCGGCCTACAACATCATTCCCGAAACTGCCGTGATCACCGGCACGGTGCGCTATTTCGATCAGGCGGTCATGGATCTGGTGGCAGAGCGGATGCGTGCGCTTTGCGCGGGGCTTGCCGCCGGACACGGCATCGCCATCGACGTGGACATTCGCAACGTCTTCGACGTGCTGGTCAACGATGCCGACCTGTCGGACGCCTATATCGCCGCCGCCGCCGACGTTCTGGGCGCAGAGAACGTGGATGGCGAAGGCCCGCAGTTCATGGGGTCCGAGGATTTCGCCGACATGGCCGCCGCGATTCCCGGCGCCTACATCAACGTCATGCATGGCGGGCAAGCCGCGCTGCACAACCCCGCCTTCACGCTCGACCCCGAGGTGCTGCCCATCGGCGCCTCCATCTATGCACGGCTGGTCGAGCGCCGCATGCCGCTTGAAAGGACTGCCGCCTGATGACCTTCGCCGATATCCCCTTCGATACCGAGGACATGATCCGCCGTCTGCGCCCGTGGATCGAAACCGAAAGCCCAACCTTCGATGCTGCCGCCGTGGCGCGGATGGTGGACGTCGTCGCCTATGACGCAGCGGCGGCAGGCGCGACGGTGGAGGTGATACCGGGGCGGATGGGGTGCGGGCCGTCCCTGCGCGCGCGCTTTCCTCATCCCGATCAGGGCAAGCCGGGCATCCTCGTCTCGGGGCATCTGGACACGGTGCACCCGGTCGGCACGCTGAATGCGAACCCGTGGCGGCGCGAGGACGGCAAGATCTACGGCCCCGGCATCCAGGACATGAAGGGCGGCAACTTCGCCGCGCTGGAGGCCATGCGCCAGATCATGCGGGCGGGCGGGCGCACCAACTTGCCGGTGACCTTCCTTCTGACGCCGGACGAGGAGATCGGCACCCCTGCCACCCGCGATCTGATCGAGCAGGAGGCGCTTCTGAACCGCTACGTCATCGTGCCGGAACCCGCGCTGGAGGACGAGGCCTGCGTCATCGGTCGCTATGCCATTGCGCGGTTCAACCTCGAGACGCGCGGCGTGCCGTCCCATGCCGGTTGGGCGTTGAAGGAGGGCCGGTCGGCCATCGCGAGGATGGCCCGCGCCATCCCGAAGATCGAGGCGATGACGACCGAGGATTGCACCTTTTCCGTCGGCGTCATCCATGCGGGCCAGTGGGTGAACTGCGTGTCCTCCTCCTGCCTTGCGGAGGTGCTGTCGATGGCGAAGACCGATGCCGATCTGGAAGGTGGCATCGCGGCGATGCTGGAGCTTTCGGGCAGCGACGGCGGCGTCGAGCTGATCGTGACGCGGGGCGTGACCCGCCCGGTCTGGAGCCCCGGTCAACCGCAGGATCTGGCTCTGTTCGACCGGGCGGCGGACATCGCGCAGCGCTGCGGATTTGCCCTGTCGCATCACCCGTCGGGCGGCGGGTCGGACGGTAACTTCACCGGCGCGCTTGGTATCCCCACGCTCGATTCCACCGGGGTGCGCGGTGCGGGGCTGCATACATTGGGCGAGCACATCTTCGAGGAAAGCCTGCCTCAGCGGGCGCGTTTCCACGCCGGCCTGTTTCTTGAGCTGACCTGATGACAGCCGAGGCGACGCACCGCCTGGAGGGGCTGCACGCACCGGTTCAGATTCGCATCGATCCGTGGGGCATCGCCCATATACGCGCGGAGAACAGAGACGATCTGTTCTTTGCCCAAGGATGGAATGCGGCGCGCGACCGGCTTTGGCAGATCGATGTCGCCCGCAAGCGCGGCCTTGGGTTGTTGGCGGGGGATTTCGGGCCGGGCTATCTGGAGCAGGACCGGGCCTCGCGCTTGCTGCTCTATCGCGGTGATATGGAGGCCGAGTGGGCCGCGTATGCTCCCGACGCGCGGGAGATATGCGCCGCATTCGTGGCAGGGATCAACGCATATGTGGGCGAGGTGCTGGCCGGACGAGCGGAGATGCCGCCGGAATTCGCCCTTTTGGGCTGCTCCCCCTCGCCATGGCAGGCAGAGGATGTAGTGCGCATCCGCAGCCACTCCCTGACACGAAATGTCACGTCGGAAGTGCTGCGCGCCCGCGTCATGGCGCTGGCCGGAGCGGAGAAAGGCGCCGCGTTGGACATTCTGCGCAAGCAGCTGTCGCCGGTGGTCGTCCCGGACATCCCCGAAGGACTGGATCTGTCGATCTTCTCCGACCGGGTGCTGCGGGACTTCCTGCTGGGCGTCAGCCCGGTCAGCTTCACGCCCGAACGGCTGGCCGCTCCCCTGAAGGACGCAAGCCTGTGGACCGAGCCGACCCCATTTGGCGAGATCGACCGCGTCGCATCGGGCGAGGGGTCCAACAACTGGGCGATCTCCGGATCGCGCACGCAATCGGGGCGTCCGATCCTCTGCCTCGATCCGCATCGGACCCATACGCTGCCCTCGGTGCGCTATATCGTGCATCTGACCATGCCGGGTCTTGACGTGATCGGCGCGGGAGAGCCGATGGTGCCCGGCATCTCCATGGGCCATAACGGCACGGCCGCTTTCGGCCTGACGATCTTCGGACACGATCAGGAGGATCTGTGCTGCTATCGCACCGATCCGACCGACCCCGACCTTTATTTCCACAAGGATGCGTGGCATCGCATGGAGGTGCTGCAAGAATCCGTGCCCGTCAGGGGTCATCCGGATCAGCAGATCACGCTGCGATTTACCTGCCATGGCCCATTGGTTCACCAACAGGATGGCTTCGCCTTTGCCTTGCGCACGGTCTGGACTGGGCCGGGCACCGCACCCTACATGGCCAGCCTGTCCGTGATGCGCGCGACGACGAAGGATGCCTATATCGAGGCGTTGAGAGGGTGGGGGTGCCCTTCGGTCAATCATATCTACGCCGATGCAGGCGGGACGATCGTGTGGAAGCCCTCTGGCGCATGGCCGCAGCGCGTAGAAGGGGACGGGCTGCTTCCGGTGCCAGGGGATGGATCGCACGAATGGCTTGGCCTGCATGACCCGACCCACGGCCCATTGGAGATTGATCCCCCGCGCGGCTTCATCGCGACTGCGAATGCCATGAACCTGCCCAGCGAGTGGACCGGACCGATCCCCGGATACGAGTGGCTCGACCGTAGCCGTCACGATTTCCTGAATGACGCATTGGCTGCAAATGCCTCTGTCACTTTGGACGATTGTGCGGCCCTGCAACTGAGCTGCCACTCTGATGTGGCGCGTCGGCTTGCCGCGTGGATTGGCGCGCAGCCAGCGCCCGCGCGCGTCGCTGCGTTGGTGTCCGACTTCGACGGCGTGCTTGCCGTTGAAAGTGCCGCTGCCGCCTATCTGGAAGTCCTGCTTTCGCGTCATCTGGGGCAGGCGATCGCCACCGCGGCGGGGGCCAGCGGCGATGCGATCGCCCTGCTCGGGCCTTTCGATCCGGCGTCGTTGATGGACTGGCTCGACGGGCATTCCCTTCCCTCGCTGGCGGCAACGCTCGATGCGGCATGGACCGATTGCGTTGCCCTTATGGGTGGTGATCCGGCGAAATGGTTCTGGGGGGAAATCCACCGCCTGACCTTGCGCCATCCGCTGCACAGAATCGCCCCAAAGGAATGGTCCTGCGCACCAATCATGCGCGGTGGTTCCTCCTCCAGCCTGAATTACGCGGGATATCGGGCGGACGATTTCAGCGTCCTGATGGGACCGTCGGTGCGGATGCTGATCGATGTGGGCGATTGGGATGCCAGCCGTTTCGTCAACACGCCGGGACAGTCGGGCGATCCCGAGAGTGGGCATTACAGCGATCTTCAGGACGACTGGACTTATGGGCGGTATCATCCCCTTCTTTACACGGAGGCGGCGGTGGAGGCGGCCGCCAGTGCGCGCCTACACCTCGTTCCCTAAGGCGGTCATGGAAGACATGCACAATATTTCAACCATCCGCTTAGTCCCGCCATTAGTAGCATGACTGACCTCTGCCCGGTTTAGGGCGGCATCGTCGCTCGGAGTTCGTTGCGGACGGGCACGAAAATCACACGTGATTGCTGTCGGGAGCGTTGTATCTCTTCATACTGACGATGCGGATCTGGATTTCTGCGATCTGTCGATCCGTTGAGGCAGTTCATCCGCGCCTCGACGCGGCTTCGGACATGGTGGCCGACCGAATGCTTCCAGTCGGCGCGCGCCAAGGCGTCGCGTCTCGTGCAATATGGCTTTGCAGACGCGGGCGGCCGGGCCGTCCTCTTTCCAGGCGCCGTTCCGACGGATGGGTTTGCGTGCTTCGGCTCCCTGATCGATGAATGGGTTATGACAGTGCATCGTGTCGTAGGCACAGTCAGCCGTAATCGAACCGATCTTTCCATCCTCAGGGATTTGCGCCAGGAGTTCCGCTTGCGACGGGCTGTCGCCCTGTCGGCTGGGATAGTCCGGAACCGGCCAGTCCAACCCTGCCATCTCGATCAGGCAGGCGACCAATCCAACCGTTTGTCGCATCCGTAGCCGAACCGTCCCGGAGCTTCGCCCGTTCAGGGGTGAAAACAGTCCACCGAGCGCCCCTCATCGTTCCAACGTCAAGACAGGTCTGGATCGGGCGCTCCGAGAACGTCTCCGGATGACCACGCTTTCCGGCCTTCACAGCGTTCGAAACCAGCGCCGGGGCAAATCGAGAGCGGGCCGCGGTGGCGCAGGCCGGCACCCGGCGCAGTTCAGGCTTCAGCCGCCGGATTTCGGCATCCTTCTCCCTGTCGCCCGCCACCGCCTTCGCGAACTTGAGCTTCCAATCAAGGAGGGAGTGCGTGCCCGCACCGAGCCTCCTTCGCTGCGGAGCCCCGTTCCGTCATCTGCGCCATTGCGTCACGCTTGAAGTCGTCAGTGAAAGTGCCGGTGACAGGCCTCAAAGTTGGCGAAACTTATGCCACCGGCCTCGCCAACCTGCCGGAAAGACGAACAGCCGGAAGCAGGATCACCAAGTAAAGCAGCGCGGCCAGCGTGATCGGCGATGTGTTGAACGTTACGGAACGTGCAACGCCTGCCATGTAAAGCAATTCCGCAACGGCGATGATCGAGGCAAGTGACGTGCCCTTTACCACCTCGATCATGTTGGAAGCTCGGTCGGGCAGCACGATCCGGAAAGCTTGCGGCAGGACCACATGACGCAAGGCACCAGCTTCCGTCAGGCCCATGGACCGCGCCGCTTCCATCTGCCCTTTCGGCACCGCGCCAATCTCCGCCCGCAGGATTTCACAGTAGTAGGCCGAATTGTTTAGCGCCAAGGCCACGATCACGCATGGAAATGCAGGCAACCGGATGCCAAGAAATGGCAGCGCCGAATAGATCACGATGATCAGAACCAAGGGCGGCAGAGCGCGGATTGTGTGGACCCATGTCCGCACCGCAGCGCGGACGAACCCGTTCCGAGCGCCCGGCGCAAGCGCGAGGCCCAACCCCGTCGCGATCCCCAAAGGATTAAGCACGGACGTCGGCAGGACCGTAATCAGGAAGCCTTTCAGCAGGAACGGCAAGGCCTCCATCATGATGTCGATGCTGAAGACCTGATCGATAAGCGTGCTCATGCCTTGCGCCCCCAAGGCCATGCGGCGTTCGATGCGGCTCGCCAGCGTCGTCAGCGGAATGAAGATGATCATGTATCCGATCGCCGCGATGATCAGCGGCGTTGCGTTGCCGGAAAATGCTTGTGCGGTCTGCGCCTCGTTCAGCAGTTCGGGCATGCCGATGGCGGTCCCCGAGAGCGGTGTTTCTGGTGATCCCTATCGCGCGGTTGGTCAATCGCTTGAGGCAGGATGACGTAATGCAGGGTCTGGGCTTGGGTCATGCCGGTGGAACGCGACGCTTCTGCCGGGCCCTTGGGGATCGCGGTGATGCCCGCTCCAAAAATATCTTCAGCAAAAGCGGCGAGGATCGCAGTCGGTACCAACCCCAGCACCCATGTTGCAGAAAGGTTCGCGCCAAGGCTGGGTAGTCCGAAATACCTCAGCAACAGCAGGGCCAACGGCGGCAGCGCCCGTATGCAGCCTACCCAAAGGCGCAGTATCTCCACGATCCAGCGCGGCGAGGCCAGCCGGATCAATGCCCGCGCGAGGCCTGCCGCCAGCCCGGAGACGACCACGACGAAAGCCAGTAAGACAGTGATCCACGCGCCCCTCAGCAACGTGGGAAAGTAATCCACTGCGACCGAAAGGTTGAAGAAGACATCGAGAAGACGCGAGATGTCCATTCAATGCCCCTGCGTCAGGAATTGCTTGGCGCAGCTTTCCGGTCCCTTGGCCATGATTGCAGCGGGAATGTCGTATTCGATGAACCTCGCCCGCCTCCATGAAAGCGATGCGGTCGGCGGCGTCGCGGGCAAAGCGCATCTCATGGCTGACGACGCGCATGGACATGCCCGCCCCGACCGAGTTCAGAAGGATTTCGACGATCGCCCAGAGGAACAAGCGCGTGGCGCCGAAATGGTCGGCCAGCCAACTGCTGGCGGGGATCGTCGCGCCCAGCGTCACCAGATAGAGAGAGACGGCAAGGTTGACCCGCGGCGGCTCCACCCCGAAATCGGCGGCGATGGCCGGAATGGCCGCGACAAGGATCGTTGCGTCCAGCTGCTCCATCAGGACACCGTCAGGGCAAGCAGCACGATGCCGCCGCTGGTCGTGTCATCTGCGGCCCTTCACAGCTCCCGAGTCGCCGCGACGATCTGCGGGATGGTGGCGAAGCCCTCGCTCAGCCCGTCCAAACCCGTCCGAACAGCGCCATGCGGAAGGGTGGTCCCATGATCCAAGGGGATACTTTCAGCACCGATAGGCGGCCCGTTCCGGTCTCCGCAGCTTCGCGCCGAAGGCGCTTCCGTATTCCTCCTGCCGGTTCTAACGCAGATGGATGATCTCGCGGTCAGAAAGCTCGGCATTGCCTGGAAGCGAGACGATGCTGCCCGCGCCGGTGTCGAAAGGGTAGGGCACCTCGTCGTTGCACCAATCGGCCATCGCGGTGATTGCAGCCGAGGCAGAGGCGAACTTCTATGCAACTCTGGAAACTGACGCCGTGGCCGCGTAACTGACCCTAATCGGCCTTCGGCAAACCCGGAGCGGTTTACTGGCCCTGCGCTCAGACACAAAGCCTGTCCGATCTACGGAGCATCCTGTTTGCGCACCTTTGTGCGATAACTCATTGGGCGGCGACATCACTGCTGTCCAACATCATCAGCAGCGCGGAAATCTCTGGCCGACAGGCACCGCAGTTCGTGCCCGCGCCCGTCGCCCTGCCGATCTGTGCGACATCGCAGGCGCCCGCGCTGATCGCTCGACAAATCGTATCCCGACCGACTCCCGTGCACGCGCAGACCACCGGTCCGTTGGCCAATTGATCCGCACCTGCTTTCGGGGCGAGCGACGTTGCTTGGGCCGGCGTTCCAATACGCGCCGCGATCGCATCGCGGTTCAGGGAAATCGGCGTGTTCCCCGAGAACAGGAGCGCCGCAACCCTGCCCGACTGGACGAAGCACAAGGACACAAGATTGCGGGCGGCGTCCTCGACGCGGACGATGTCGGCCTGCGGCAGGCCGAACAGGTCCCGAGCAAAACCATCGATGTCCTCGGGAGCCTTCAATGCGGCCAATTCGGCGACATGGCCGGTTTCGGTGGTGCGGCTTGCCCAATAGGCGCAGTCGGGTTTGAGAGGTTCGGCCGAGGCCGCAAAGGCGAACCAGCGCGCAGGCCAGTGGGCCAGCGAAACGGCCGCGGACTTCGATTCTGGCTGACCGGACAGCGGATCGGTGTTGGCTGCGATGACGGCGTCGATCTGGCCCGAGGGGGCGGTTTCGCCCGTCCAGTGCATCGGGGCGAAGATCTGGCCGGGCCTGGAGCGGTCGGTGACGATCACGCGCAGGATCGCGCTTCCGCACCGCGATGCGACCCTTGCCAAAGAGAATGCCGGCAGGCCAAGGCGGAGTGCATCCGCAGGATGGACCTCGACGAAAGGTTCCCCCAGATGGCGGTTCAGACGCGGCGCGCGGCTTGTGCGGGTCATGGTGTGCCATTGGTCGCGTATGCGGCCGGTGTTCAGGCGGAACGGACGTTCGGGCGTCAGGGCCGCGGCAGGGACGCGGCTGGTGACGGGGACCATCCGCGCCCTGCCGTCAGGGGTGAAATAGCGCCCATCGGCAAAGAAACGACCCCCTTGGCGGGTGGCGGTGAACGGCCACCGAAAGGGCGGCATCGCGTCGTATTCTGCGTCTGTGACTTCGGCCTTGCCCGAGATGTCGAAGTCCCGCGCCGCAATGCCCGACAACGCGGCGTGTTCGCGAAAGATCGCGGCGGGGCCTGTCCAGTCGAAGCCCTGGAAGCCCATGCGTTTTGCGACCTCGGCCAGCATCCACCAATCGGGGCGCGACTGGCCGTAGGCAGAAAGAACCGCGCGCTGGCGGCTGATGGTGCGGTCGGAATTGGTGACGGTTCCGGATTTCTCGGCCCAAGCGGCGGCGGGCAGCAGGACATGGGCCAGCCGCGCGGTGTCGGTGGCGCCGGTGATGTCGCTGACGGCGACGAAATCGCATCCGGCGATGGCGGCGCGGACGGCGTCGGCCTCGGGCAGGGTAACGGCGGGGTTGGTGTGGATGATCCACAGCGCCTTGACGCGCCCGTCGCCCACGGCGCGGAACAGATCGACGGCCTTCAGCCCGGCCTTTTCGGCCATGCGCGGGGCGTTCCAGAAGCCCGCGACCGCAGCGCGGTGATCGGGGTTTTCCAGCGCCAGATGGCAGGCAAGCTGGTTGGCAAGACCGCCGACCTCGCGCCCGCCCATGGCGTTGGGCTGGCCGGTCACGCTGAACGGGCCCATCCCGATCCGCCCGATGCGGTTCGTGGCGATGTGGCAGTTCAGGATCGCGTTCACCTTGTCGGTGCCCGAGGTGGATTGGTTCACCCCTTGCGAGAACACGGTGACGACGCGCTCGGTCCCGCACCACAGATCGAGGAACCGCGCCAGATCGGCGGGCGCGATGCAGGTGTCGCCCGTATCGGCGCGGGCGGCGGCGATGGCATCCTCCATGCCATTCGCATTGCCCGTGACCAGCCCGCGATCCGCGATTTCGACCAGCAGGCGATTGAACAACGCCACATCCGCGCCGAGGGCGATGGGCAGGTGCAGATCGGCAGCATCGGCGGTGACGGATCGGCGGGGGTCGATCACGACGACCTTGGTGCCACGGGCCGCGCGGGCGGCCTCGATCCGCTGCCACAGGATCGGGTGGCACCATGCAAGGTTCGAGCCGACAAGCACCACCAGATCGGCGCTGTCCAGATCCTCGTAAGTGCCGGGGACGGTGTCGGTGCCGAAGGCGCGCACATGCCCCGCCACGGTCGAGGCCATGCACAGCCGCGAATTCGTATCCACGTTCGCACTGCCGATGAACCCTTTCATCAGCTTGTTGGCGACATAGTAATCCTCGGTCAGCATCTGGCCCGACAGATACAGCGCGACGGAATCCGGCCCGTGCTTGGCGATGGTGTTACGGAAGCGCGTGGCGATCAGGTCCAGCGCCGTTTCCCAGTCCGAGGGCGCGCCGTGGATCATCGGTTGCGTCAGACGCCCCGCGCGGCCCACCGTCTCGCCCAATGCCGTGCCTTTGGAACACAGCCGCCCATGGTTTGCCGGATGGTCGGGATCGCCGCGCACGACAAGACCGTCGCCCGCGGGCGACAGCAGCACCCCGCAGCCGACCCCGCAATAGGGGCATGTGGACCGGATCATGCCACGCGCCGCCGGGTCAGCCGTTCCGCGTCGATCAGCACCCGGCCCCCGTCCACCCGCGCAGGGTATGTGGCGACCGAGCCTTCGTCCGCACCTTGGGCCAATCCGGTTTCCAGATCGAACACCCATGCGTGCAAGGGGCAGGTCACGGCGTGGCCATGCACGATCCCGTCCGACAGCGGCCCGCCCTTGTGCGGACAGCGGTCATCCAGCGCAAAGACGCGATCGTCGAAGGTGCGGAACACGGCGACGCAGCCTTCGGGCGTGCGGATGGTGCGGGCGCCGCGCGGGGGGATGTCGTCCAGCGCGGCAATGTCGATCCAGAGCGTCATTCTGCGGCCTCTTGCGAAAGGGTGGCGACGGGGTGGAAACGGCGGGCCTCCTCGGGGGCGGCGCGTTCGGCCCAGGGGTCTTTTTGATAGACCCGTTGCGACAGATCGAACCGCTCGATCAGCGCCGCGCGGATTTCGGGGTCCGTCACCTGATCGCGCACCCAGTCGAGGCCGACCTTCTTCAGCCATTTATAGGGGCGGTCCAGATACTTGCCGTTCTCGCGGTAAAGCTGGACGAAGGCGACGGTGATCTCGATGGCCTCGGCCTCGGTTTCCACGGCGACAAGGCGTTCGGTTTCCTTCAGGTCCATCCCAGCGGCGCCGCCGACGCCGATCTGATAGCCCGAGTCCACGCAGACGATGCCGACGTCCTTGCAGGTCGCCTCGGCGCAGTTGCGTGGACAGCCGGAAACGCCCAGCTTGACCTTGTGCGGTGTCCACGAACCCCAAAGGCGTTTTTCCAGCTTGATCCCCAGCCCCGTCGAATCCTGCGTGCCGAAGCGGCAGAATTCGGAGCCGACGCAGGTCTTCACCGTCCGCAGACCTTTGGAATAGGCGTGGCCCGACACCAGCCCCGCCGCGTTCAGATCGGCCCACATGGACGGCAAGTCTTCCTTCTTTACGCCCAGAAGGTCGATGCGCTGCCCGCCTGTGACCTTGACCATCGGCACGTCGTATTTGTCGGCGGCATCGGCAATCGCGCGCAACTCGGCGGCGTTGGTCACGCCGCCCCACATGCGGGGAACCACGCTGAACGTGCCGTCTTTCTGGATATTGGCGTGCAGGCGTTCGTTCACGAAGCGGCTTTGGCGGTCGTCCTGATAATCCAGCGGCCAGTCGGCCAGCAGATAGAAGTTCAGCGCGGGACGGCAGGTGGGGCAGCCACAGGACGTCTTCCAGCCCAGCTCCTGCATGACGGCGGGCATGGATTTCAGTTCCTGCCCTTTGATCAGACGGCGGACCTCCTCATGTGTCAGGTCGGTGCAGGCGCAGATGGATTGCGCTGCGGGCTTGGCGAAGGCATCGCCCAGCGTCAGCGCCAGAACCTGTTCGACCAGCCCCGTGCAGGTGCCGCAGGAGGCGCTGGCCTTGGTGCAGGCGCGCACCTTGCCCAGATCGGTGGCACCGCCGTTGATCGCCTCGACGATCTGCCCTTTGCATATGCCGTTGCAGCCGCAAATCTCCGCCTCAGGCGGCAATGCTGCAACGGCTGCAAGAGGGTCCGATTGGACACCCCCCTGGAATGCAGGGCCGAAGATCAACGTCTCGCGGTTTTCCGAGATGTCGGTGCCGTCCTTGATCTGCTGGAAGAACCAGTTGCCGTCGGCAGTGTCGCCATACATCACCGCGCCGATCAGACGGTCATCCTCGATCACCAGCCGCTTGTAGATCCCGCGCGAGGGGTCGCGGAACACGATCTCCTCGCGATCGGGACCATCAGCGAAGTCGCCGGCGCTGAACAGATCGCAGCCGGTGACCTTCAGCTTGGTCGCCGTCTGGACGGGGCAGAAGGCCGCGACGCCGTCATTCAGCACCGCCGCCAGAACCTTGGCTTGATCATACAGCGGCGCGACGAGGCCGAAAAGCTGGCGGTCGAATTCCACGCATTCGCCAAGGGCAAAGATCGACGGGTCGGATGTCGTCATCTGCGCGTCCACCACGACGCCGCGGTTCACCTCCAGATGCGCGTCGGTGGCAAGACGCGTCTCGGGGCGGATGCCGACGGCCATGCAGACAAGGTCGGCACCATAGACGGTGCCGTCCTCCAGCAGCACGGCCTCGACCTTGTCCGTGCCAAGGATCGCCTTGGTCGCGCCCTTGCAATGGACGCGGATGCCGCGCCGTTCCAGATCCTTCTGCAGAAGGTATCCGGCGGCGGGGTCTAGCTGGCGCTCCATCAGGTGGCCCATCAGGTGGATCACCGTCACATCCGCGCCGCGCGCGGCCATGCCTGCCGCCGCCTCCAGCCCCAGAAGGCCGCCGCCGATGACGACCGCCTTTGCACCGGGGCGCGATGCCGCGATCATCGCGTTCGTATCCTCCAGATCGCGATAGCTGACGACGCCCGCCAGATCCTTGCCGGCCACCGGGATGATGAACGGGGCCGAGCCGGTGGCGATCACCAGCTTGTCGTAAGGGGTCGCGCCGTTCGCCGAATGGACCAGCTTCGCCTCGCGGTCGATGCGGGTGACGGATTCGCCGAAGCGGCAGTCGATCCGGCGGTCGGCATAGAAAGCGTCGTCATGGGTGACGATCTCCTCATACGTCTTTTCGCCCGAGAGGACGGGAGACAGCATCAGGCGGTTGTAGTTGCCGCGCGGCTCCGCGTTGAACAGGGTGATGTGCCAGGCGTCGGGTGCGTAATCGAGCAGGTGTTCGATCATGCGGCCCGAGGCCATTCCGGCTCCGATGATGACAAGTCGCTGGGTCATGGGGTTTCCTTGCGGGGTCATGCGGGTTGGGCGTCGGGAAGACGGCGGATGGCGGATTGCATCCAGAACAGGCTGACGATCACGATGGCGAACAGCGCGGCGAAGCAGCTGGACCAGTCGCCCGTCACGTCGCGCAGCCAGCCGAACAGCAGCGGCAGGAAGAAGCCGCCAAGCCCGCCGACCATGCCGACCATCCCGCCGACAGCGCCGACATTCTGCGGGTAATAGACGGGGATGTGCTTGTAGACGGCGGCCTTGCCCAAGGCCATGAACAGGCCCAGCACGAAGACGATGGCGATGAATGCCTCGGGGCCGAAGCCGAAGGGCAGGGCCAGCAGAAGCGTGGCGACGGCCGACACGCCGAAGGTCCAGTAAAGCACCGCCCGCGCCCCGTATTTGTCGGAAAGCGAGCCGCCCCAAGCGCGGAACACCGATCCGGGCAGCGAATAGGCGGCGCCGATCATCCCCGCCGTCGCCACATCGAACTGGTAGACGCCGATCAGGTAACGCGGCAGCCACAGCGCCAGCGCGACGAAGCCGCCGAACACGAAGAAGTAGTAAAGGGCGAAGCGAAGCACGCGGATGTCGGCCATGACGGCGAATTCGGCCTTTAGGCTGCGCGGGGCGGCGGCGCGAACCGGGTCATCCTCGGACAGCAGCCAGAACAGGATCGCCGTAATGGCCAGAACAGCGGCATAGATCTGCGCCGCGCCCTGCCAGCCGAAGGCGATCATCAGGAACGGCGCGCCGAATTTCGTGATCGCTGCGCCGACGTTGCCGACGCCGAAGATGCCCAAAGCCGTGCCCTGCCGTTCCGCCGGGAAAAAGCGCGAGACATAGGCGACGCCGACCGCAAAGGTGCCGCCAGCAAGACCGACGCCAAGCGCCGCCACCAGAAATTGCGTGTAGGTCGTGGCGTAGGTCAGCAGGAACGTCGCCACTGCCGCCGCCAGCATGGTCAACGTGAACACGGTGCGCCCGCCCAGACGGTCGGTCCAGATGCCTAAGACGACGCGGATAAGCGATCCGGTCAGCACGGGCATACCGACGAGCAGTCCGAACTGGGTGTCCGAAAGCTGTAGAAGCTCGCGTATTTGCAGGCCGATGATGGCGAAGATCGTCCAGACGGCAAAGCAGATGGTGAAGGCGAACGTCGACAGGGCCAGCGCACGGCTGGACGGGGACACGGCTAGGGCCATTGGTGGGGCTCCGTTTCTGGGGGTCAGGCCAATGCGGCCAATGCAGGGGCGCGTGTTGGGGTGCAGGCGGTCTTTGGCCAGCGGACGAGTATGACGGCGGGGTTCGACAGGCCGGTGGCGGCCGCTGCCATGCCGCGCAGTGTGGTCGTCACGAAGCGCTCCGCATAGGTCCCGGCCTGCTGCACGAACTCGACCACGCAATCCTCGGGGGCGCCGGTCGCCAGCAGATCCGCCTCGACCGAGGACAGCCTGTGCATCGCCATATACAGCGCCAAGGTCGTGCCGGGGACGAACCCCGCGCCCACACAGGCGGTGTCACCCGGTTTGCAGGTGGCGGTGGCAAGGATCAGGCGTTCCGTTTGGCCACGTTCGGTCAACGCGCGGCCAAGGCTTGCCGCGGCGGCGCTGGCGGCGGTGATGCCGGGGATGATCTCGACGGGAATGCCGGCGCGACGGGCGGCCTCAAGTTCCTCGCAGGCGCGCCCGAACACGGATGGATCGCCCGACTTCAGCCGCACGACGCGCAGACCTTCCAGCGCTGCGGCGACGATCACGCGATCGATGCGGTGCTGCGGCCATTCGTTCGCGCCGACCGTCTTGCCGACGAACATCTTGCGCGCTCCGGTCAGTGCCAAGACCTCCGGATCGACAAGCCGATCGTAGAACACCACATCGGCATTTTTCAAACGGTCCACCGCGCGCAGGGTCAAAAGATCTGCCGCGCCTGGTCCGGCCCCGACCAATGCGATCGCACCGATCCGGAAGCCGTCCGGCGGTGTGGGGGGAAGAAAGCTCATGTCGCCACCAAAGTCTGGGTCATTATGCCTGTCCTTGATCGGGAACGAAAAAAAGGCGCTGCGACAGCAGGGTTGACCATGCTATCGAGCGCCGTTGCTCGGATGTCGGGGGGGGGAAGGTGCAAGGAACGCCGTTGTCGCCTGCTTGTCCTTCGATGTTGGGCGTCGGTTCCCGCGACGTCAACCAGAACGGGCCTGGATTGCCGCCCGTGCATCGAATGCTTAATTTTTGGTGGATCACGACAGGTCCGGGTCAAAAACTGACCCGTCGAAGAACGTGTGAGGCGAAAGAATCACCCGTCCGGCGGACGCAGGATGCAGTCCGAGTTCGGACACCGCCCCTTCGATCCGCGACGAGGCGGCGGGAAGATCGGTCCCGAAGAAGGCCCTGCGTCGTCGCGCGCCGATCCGTTCGGTCTGACTGCGCCACGCAGAAGGCTATTCCCCGCCTTGAAAACTTGTTTCACAGCTCTGCGATCGGGGAATGATCACGATAAGCATTGCACTTCCCGAGCTTACGCACGTTAGGACGGATTTTTGTCTCCCGCATCAACTTCACGCGAGTGGAAACTCGGAGCTGTTCTCAAAGCTTCAACACAGCCTGGCTCGCAGCCGCAACTGCGCAGACTTTTTAGACTGAAGTTTGGAGCTAGGCGTTCTGGGTGCCACAAAGGAAGAAATGTGGCCAGAAAGGAAGATTACCGTGGCAATCCACAATTTCTATTTGGTCGGAGCGAGAGGATTCGAACCTCCGACCCCCTGCTCCCGAAGCAGGTGCGCTACCAGGCTGCGCTACGCTCCGACCGTGTGCGGGGGGTTAAACCGAAGCTTGGCGGTTGGCAAGGGGCATTTTGAGGATTGCGAGGCTCCGGCTGCTTTTAGGGTCCCAAGGCGCTCGTCGGGAGGGGAACCGATGTCGGTGATCGGCATTTTTTTGTGATGAAATACGCCGATAGCGATGCGGTTCTGGCTGCGGGTCTGCGCTAGGCGGACCCGCAGGACCAATCAGAGGGATGCGTCCAATGCGGCGATGATCGCATCACCCATTTCGGCGGTCGAGATGGGGCTGCCGCCTTCGGGGCCCATGAGGTCGGCGGTGCGCAGGCCGTCAGCCAGAACCCGCTCGACGGCGCGCTCCAGGCGGTCCGCCTCGCCTCCGAGGTCGAAGGAGTAGCGCAGCGCCATGGCAAAGCTGAGGATCGTCGCGATCGGGTTCGCCTTGCCTTGCCCCGCAATGTCGGGGGCGGAGCCGTGGACCGGCTCATACAACGCTTTGGGTCGGCCATTGGCCATCGGGGCGCCCAAGGACGCCGAAGGCAGCATCCCAAGCGAGCCGGTCAGCATCGCCGCCGCGTCGGACAGGAGGTCGCCGAACAGGTTGTCGGTCACGATCACGTCGAACTGTTTCGGATTGCGGACGAGCTGCATCAGCCCGTTATCGGCATACATGTGCGACAGGGCGACGTCCGGGTATTCCTCGGCGCCGATCTTGGTCACTTCCTCGCGCCACAGCACGCCCGATTCCATGACGTTGGCCTTTTCCATCGAACAGACGCGGCCATTCCGGCGGCGGGCCATCTCGAAGGCGGAACGGGCGATACGGCGGATCTCGTTGGTGGTGTAACGTTGGGTGTTGATGCCGATGCGGCCGCCCTCGTTGTCGTCGATGATCCCACGCGGCTCTCCGAAATAGACACCCGAAGTCAGCTCGCGCACGATGACGATGTCGAGGCCCGACACCACATCGCGCTTCAGCGACGAGAAGTCGGCAAGCGCCTCGAAGCACTGCGCGGGGCGAAGGTTGGCGTAAAGGTCCATCTCCTTGCGGATGCGCAGCAGGCCCGCCTCGGGGCGTTTGGAATATTCCACGCCGTCGTATTTCGGGCTGCCCACCGCGCCCAGCAGCACCGCGTCCACCGCCTGTGCACGCGTCAACGTCTCGTCCGACAGGGGCACGCCGAATGCGTCATAGGATGCGCCGCCGATCAGCCCCTCCTGCACGTCGAAGGCGATGCCGCGCGTGCCCAGCCAGTCGATGATCTTGCGGACCTCGGCCATGACTTCGGGACCGATGCCGTCGCCCGGCAGGATAAGGATGGACGGGTTGGCCAAGGGGACGCTCCTTTTCAAAAGATTGCGTCTGGCCTAGCTTTTCGGCAACGAACGGTCAAGGAGCGGGGCGAACCTGCGGGGCCGCCTCGATCACCAGCGGGCGGAAACCCTCGCCCCCGGCCGCGATCATGGCAAAGAACTGGCGGCGCATCCGCGGCTCCCAATAGTCGTTGATATGGCCTGCCACACCGGCGACGCCCTCGTCATGCGGCTTGGACTCCATGAACAACGCGATCTGGTTGGCCATGTGGATCAACTTGTCAGGCGACATCGCGGGCCTTCTCGATACGGTGGGGGTGGGTGAAAATCTCGAAACGGTCGGGGCGGGCGAGGGCGATGAGGGTGATGCCCGCATCCTGGGCCATCTGCACGGCGTGGGCGGTCGGGGCGGACACGGCGATCAGCACCGGCGCGCCGATGCGGGCGGCTTTCTGCACAAGGTCGATCGACACGCGGCTGGTCATCACCAGCGCGCCGGTCGGATCGCGGCCCCGCATCGCGCCCGCCAGCTTGTCCAGCGCGTTGTGGCGGCCCACATCCTCGCGCACCGTAATGCCGTCCGGCGTCCAGAACCCGGCGGCATGAACCGCGCGGGTGGCGTCATGGAACGGCTGATGCGCGGGCAGGGCGGCAATGGCCTCCATCACCTGCGACGGCGTCAGCCGCAGGTCGGCCCTGACCGCAGGCGCATCGCGCAGGGCTTCCTCCAGCGAGTCGATGCCGCACAACCCGCAGCCCACCGGACCCATCATCGAACGGCGCCGCGAGGTCTGTCGCGCCGCCGCCTCCGGCACCAGCCAAATTTGCAGATCGATCCCGCGCGGGGTCTCCACCGGCGTCACGCTTTCGATCTCGGCCACCGAGGCGATCCCTTCGGTCAAGGAAAACCCATAGGCGAAATCCACCAGATCGGCGGGCGAGGCCATCATCACCGCCTGCGTGGACCCGTTGTAGCTGATCGCGACGGCCACCTCCTCGGCCAGCTGACGCGCGCCCGGACCGCCGGGATGGGCGGTGCGGGGCAGGGGGCGGTAGGGCTTCATTCGGCTGCGGGCAGGATGCGGCGGGACATGACGCTCTGCGCCTCATATCCCTCCTGCCAGTCGGTCGGGCCGTTGGACGGGGTGATCTGCACCGCCGTCACCTTGTATTCGGGGCAGTTCGTCGCCCAGTCGGAGAAGTCCGTCGTGATCACGTTCGCCTGCGTCGTCGGGTGGTGGAAGGTGGTGTAGACCACACCCGGCGAGACGCGATCCGTCAAGAGCGCCCGCAGCGTGGTGTCGCCCGAGCGCGAGGCGAGCCGCACCCAGTCGCCATCCTTGATGCCGCGAACCTCGGCGTCGTGGGGATGGACCTCCAGCCGGTCCTCGGGATGCCATGCGGTGTTCGCCGTCCGCCGCGTCTGCGCGCCGACGTTGTAATGCGACAGGATGCGCCCCGTGGTCAGCAGCAGCGGGAAGCGCGGGCCGGTCTTTTCGTCCGTCGCCACGTATTCGGTGTTGATGAACTTGCCCTTGCCGCGCACGAAGCTGTCGATATGCATCATCGGCGTGCCCTCCGGCGCAGCGTCGTTGCACGGCCACTGGACCGAGCCCAACTCCTCCAGCCGTTCATAGGTGACGCCTGCGAAACTGGGCGTGGTCAGCGCGATCTCGTCCATGATCTGCGACGGATGGGTGTAGTGCCATTCCGCACCCATCGCCTGCGCGAACAGCTGCGTCACCTCCCAATCGGCATAGCCATTCTTCGGCGCCATGACCTTGCGCACGCGGTTGATCCGGCGTTCGGCATTGGTGAAGGTGCCGTCCTTTTCCAGGAATGACGATCCGGGGAAGAACACATGCGCATAATTCGCCGTCTCGTTCAGGAACAGGTCATGGACGATCACGCAATCCATCGCCGCGAGCCCCGCCGCGACGTGTTTGGTGTCGGGATCGGATTGCAGGATGTCCTCGCCTTGGCAATAAAGGCCACGGAACGTGCCCTCCACCGCCGCGTCCAGCATGTTGGGGATGCGCAGGCCCGGCTCGTCGTCGATCTGCACGCCCCAGACATGCTCATAGATCGCACGTGCCTCGGCGTTCTTGACGTGCCGATAGCCCGGCAGTTCGTGCGGGAACGATCCCATATCGCAGGACCCCTGCACGTTGTTCTGCCCGCGCAGGGGGTTCACCCCCACGCCCGGGCGACCGATGTTGCCGGTCAGCATGGCAAGGTTGGCAATGCCGATGACGGTCGTGGACCCTTGGCTGTGTTCCGTCACCCCCAGCCCGTAATAGATCGCGCCATTGCCGCCCTTGGCGAACAGCCGCGCCGCCGCGCGAACATCCGCCGCCGGAACGCCGGTCAGCAGCTCCACCGCCTCGGGCGAATGGTTCGGGCGGGCGATGAACTCGGCATAGTCCTGGAACTCGTCCCAGTCGCAGCGGGTGCGGATGAACTCCTCGTCCATCAGCCCCTCGGTCACGATCACATGCGCGATGGCGGACACCATCGCGACGTTGGTGCCGGGCTTCAGCGGCAGGTGGTGCTGCGCCTTGACGTGGGGGCTTTCGACGATGTCCGTGCGGCGCGGGTCGATGACGATCAGCTTCGCCCCCTGGCGCAGGCGTTTCTTCAGACGGCTGGCAAAGACGGGATGCCCGTCGGTCGGGTTCGCGCCGATGATCATCACGACATCGGTTTCCTCGACGCTGTCGAAATCCTGCGTCCCCGCGCTGGTGCCAAAGGTCTGCCCCAGCCCGTATCCGGTGGGCGAATGACACACCCGCGCGCAGGTGTCGGTGTTGTTGTTGCGGAAGACCTGACGGGTCAGCTTCTGGACCAGATAGGTTTCCTCGTTCGTGCAGCGCGACGAGGTGATCACCCCGATCGAATGCCGCCCGTGTTCGGCCTGAATGGCCTTCATCCGGTTCGCGGCGAAGCTCATCGCCTCCTCCCACGACACTTCCTTCCACGGATCGTTGATGGAATCGCGGATCATCGGGTTCAGGATGCGGTCCTTGTGCGAGGCATAGCCATAGGCGAACCGCCCCTTGACGCAGCTATGCCCCCGGTTCGCCTTGCCGTGTTTGTAGGGGACCATGCGGACCAACTCGTCGCCGCGCATCTCGGCCTTGAACGAACAGCCGACGCCGCAATAGGCGCAGGTGGTTATGACCGAGCGTTCGGGCGTGCCGATCTCTATGATCGACTTTTCCTGCAGAGTCGCGGTGGGGCAGGCCTGCACGCAAGCGCCGCAGGACACGCAGTCCGAGGACAGGAAGTCATCCCCCGCCATCCCCGCCGAGACGCGGCTGTCGAAGCCGCGCCCCTCGATGGTCAGGGCGAAGGTGCCCTGCACCTCCTCGCACGCGCGGACGCAGCGGTTGCAGACGATGCATTTCGCGGGGTCATAGGTGAAATAGGGGTTGCTGTCGTCTTTCGGGATATAGGCGGGGTCTGCCTCGCCATTCTCGCGCGGGCGGAAATGCGTCTCGACCGCCTCGTACCGCACGTCGCGCAGGCCGACGGCACCGGCCATGTCCTGCAACTCGCAATCGCCATTGGCCGAGCAGGTCAGGCAATCGAGCGGGTGGTCCGAGATGTAAAGCTCCATCACCCCGCGCCGCAGTTGCTTCAGCTTGGCGTTCTGGGTGGTGACGTTGATGCCTGCCGCGACTGGGGTGGTGCAGGAGGCCGGGGTGCCGTTCCGCCCCTCGATCTCCACCAGACACAAGCGGCAGGAGCCCCAGGCGTCCATGTTGTCCGAGGCGCACAGCTTCGGCACCGTGATCCCGATTTCCGCGGCGGCGCGCATGATGCTGGTGCCTTCCGGCACCGTGACCTCGAACCCGTCGATGGTCAGCGTGACCATGTTCTTCGATTTCGACGCAGGGGTGCCGAAGTCGCGGTCGGGGATGATGAAGTCCTTCATTCCGCTGCCTCCTTGTGGGTGGCGGTAAAGTCGTCGGGGAAATGGTGCAGGGCCGACATCACCGGATAGGGGGTGAAGCCGCCCAGCGCGCAAAGCGATCCGGCCTTCATGGTGTTGCACAGGTCTTCCAGCAGCGGGATCGCCGAGGCATCGCCGCGTCCGATCCGGTCGATGGTCTCTGCACCGCGCACCGCACCGATCCGGCAGGGGGTGCATTTGCCGCAGGATTCGATGGCGCAGAACTCCATCGCGAAACGGGCCATCTTGAGCATGTCGGCGGCATCGTCGAACACCACGATCCCCGCATGGCCGATCAGCCCGTCCTTGCCCGCGAAATCCTCGTATCCGAAGGGGGTGTCGAACAACGCACGGGGGAAGTAGGCCCCCAAGGGGCCGCCGACCTGCACTGCCTTCACCGGACGGCCGGAGGCGGTGCCTCCCGCCAGATCGTCGATGATGGTCCCGAGGGTCATGCCGAACGCCGTCTCGAACAGGCCGCCACGTGCGACATTCCCCGCGATCTGCAGCGGGATCGTCCCGCGCGACCGGCCAAGCCCGAACTCCTTGTAGAACGCCGCGCCCTTTTCCATGACGACCGGGATCGTCGCGAGCGAGATCACGTTGTTCACGACCGTCGGCCGCCCCATGAACCCCTGCAATGCGGGCAGCGGCGGCTTCGCCCGCACCACGCCGCGCTTGCCCTCCAGCGAGTTCAGCAGCGCCGTTTCTTCGCCGCAGACATAGGCCCCGGCGCCGATGCGCAGCTCAAGATCGAAACGGTGGCCACTGCCCAGAACGTCGCCCAGCAGCCCTTCGGTCTTGGCGATGCGGATCGCCTTGCCCATCACCTCGTTCGCATCGGGATATTCCGACCGCGAATAGATATAGCCCTTCGTCGCCCCCACCGCGATGCCGGCGATCACCATGCCCTCGATCACCGTGAAGGGGTCGCCCTCGAAGATCATGCGGTCCGCGAAGGTGCCGCTGTCGCCTTCGTCCGCATTGCAGACGATGTATTTCTGCGGGCCGGGGGCGTCATGGACGGTCTTCCATTTGATGCCGGTGGGAAAGCCCGCGCCGCCCCGCCCGCGCAGGCCGGATTCCGTGACCTCGGCCACGATCTCGGCCCCGGTCATCCCAAGCGCGCGGCGCAAACCGGCCAGCCCGCCATGCGCCTCGTATTCCGCCATCGACAACGGATCGATCACGCCGCAGCGGGCAAAGGTCAGGCGCGTCTGGCGGCGCATCCAGTCCAGATCGTCGGTCCGGCCCAGCGATGGCAGCGTGCCGTCCAGAAGCGCGCCCGCATCCGATGCGTCAAAGGGGCCATAGGCGACGCGGCCCTCGGGCGTTTCCACCTCGACCAGCGGTTCCAGCCAGACCATGCCGCGGCTGCCGTTGCGGGTGATCTGCACGTCGATGCCACGGCGCGTCGCCTCGTAGGCGATGGTGCGGGCGACCTCGTCGGCGCCAAGCGCCTTGGCAGCGGCGTCGAGGGGGACGAAGATCCTCATGCCCGCATCT
The DNA here is from genome assembly GCF_004959935.1 of Falsirhodobacter xinxiangensis. Taxonomy (GTDB): domain Bacteria; phylum Pseudomonadota; class Alphaproteobacteria; order Rhodobacterales; family Rhodobacteraceae; genus Falsirhodobacter; species Falsirhodobacter xinxiangensis. The sequence goes on from NZ_SMYN01000014.1 coordinate 41,777, forward strand.
CCTCGACCAGCGCATCGAAACGCGCTTCGTCCAGCCGCCCGACCACGCGCCCGTCCACCAGCGCGGCAGGGCCGCAGGCGCAAAGGCCAAGGCAGAAGACAGGCTCCAGCGTCACGTTGCCATCGACGGTCGTGGCGTTCCAGTCGCAGCCGAGCCGTTCGCGTGCGTGATCGGCCAGCGCATCCGCGCCGCGCGCCTGGCACGCCTCGGCCCGGCACAGCTTGACCACATGGCGGCCCGCGCGTTCGGTTCGGAAATCGTGATAGAAGCTCATGACGCCATGCACCTCGGCACGGGACAGGTTCAGCCCCTTGGCGATGATCGGCAGCGCCTCTTGCGGGACATGGCCGAACGCCTCCTGCACGGCATGGAAGATCGGCAGCAGCGGCCCTTCCATGCCGTCATGTTCGGCAAGAATCTCTCCGACCCGCACGGCAACGTCTTGCATCTGGCTAACCCCTCCCCGGCCTCGCTGGGGCAGAGTTTGCGCTGGAACAATAGGGAAATCAATGTGGATGACCCGTCAGGTGATAGGCAGCGCCTATCGACCAGCCACGTCCAGCAGGGCCGACAATATGGGTGTGTGCGGTTCGCGGTGCAGGGCGATCAGCCCGACAGGATGGCCGACTTCGGGCAGGATGGGGATGGAGACGAGGTCGGCATCGGGCAGGAAGAAATCGGCCAGCCGCGCCGGGACGATGCTGACCCAGCGGCCCGTCTTCACATGGCTGGTCAGCACGATGGTCGAATTCGCCTCCACCGCCGGAAGGGGGGCGCCACCGGCCTCGGCCAGATGGCGGTCCACGATGCGGCGGTTCTGCATGTCGCCGGTCAGAAGGCACAGCGGCTGGTCGCGCAGGTCGGACCAACGGATCGCCGCGCGCCCCGCCAGCGGCGCATCGGCGCGGCACAGCATGCGATAGGTTTCGACATATAAAGGCAGCCGCGTCAGCCGCCCTGCCGCCTCGTCCAGATAGGTGATCCCGGCATCCAGTTCGAGCGATTCAACCCCGGAAAGGATGTCGGTCGCCGTCCGCGACAGGACCGAGATCCGCACGTTGGGATGCCGCGCGGTGAAGGGCACGGTCAGGTCGGCCACCATCGGCAGGGCGGTGGGGATGACGCCGATCCGCAGCGTGCCCGACAGGCCCGATTTCGCCGCCCGCATCTCCTCGCGCATCGCGCGGGCGTCGCCGACGATGCGGCGGGCCCAGTCCAGCACCCGCTCGCCTTCCGGGGTCAGGCCCTGGAACCGCGATCCGCGGAACACCAGCTGCACGCCAAGCTGATCCTCCAGCTGGCGGATGGCCGAGGACAGGCTGGGCTGCGTCACGCCGATGGCTTCGGCGGCGCGGCCGAAGTGACGCTCGCGCGCAAGGGCGATGAACATTTCCAGCCGATCTATCATGCCACTTCGTCGCAGAGCCGTGATCGCGGGGCAATGCTTCTTGTGGGGGATGGGGCGGCATTCTACATTCGTTCCCATGATGAAAATTCCGTTCACGAAGAAGAAACCGCTGGTGCCGGTGATCCGGCTGCAAGGCGCCATCGGCAGCGGCCGGCGCGGCCTGTCCGATGCCGGCATGGCCCCGGTGATCGAAAAGGCCTTCGGGCGCGGCAAGCCCGCCGCAGTGGCCGTGGTGGTGAATTCGCCCGGCGGATCGCCGGTGCAGTCCAGCCTGATCGCCGCCCGCATCCGGCGGCTGGCGGACGAGAAGAACCTGCGCGTCCATGTCTTCGTCGAAGACGCGGCGGCCTCGGGCGGCTATTGGCTCGCCTGCGCGGGGGACGATATCTATGTGGACGAAAGCTCCATCGTCGGGTCCATCGGGGTGATCTTCGCCAGCTTCGGCTTTCCCGGTTTCATGGAGAAGCTGGGGATCGAACGGCGGGTGCATACGGCGGGTCGTTCTAAAAGCCTCGCCGATCCGTTCCTGCCGGAAAAGGACGAGGATGTGGAACGGCTGAAGGCGATTCAGGCCCCGATCCACCGCGCCTTCATCGACCATGTGAAGGCCCGGCGCGGGGCGAAGCTGGCGGATGCCGACCTGTTCAACGCCGACATCTGGGTCGGGCGTCAGGCGGTGGATGTCGGGCTGGCGGATGGGGTCGGCCATCTGGTCCCCCGCATGAAGGAGCTTTACGGCAAGGATGTGCGTCTGGTCCCCTATGGCCAGAAGCGCGGTCTTCTGTCCCGTTTCGGGATGGAGGCGCTGGCGCAGGTCGAGGAACGGGCGCTGTGGTCGAGGCTGGGGCTGTAGGATGCTGGTGAAGATCGCAATCATCTTCCTTGCCGTCATGGTGGCGCTGGCGATGTTCGGCGTGCTGCGCAAACGTCCCAAGCAAGGGGTGTGCCGCAAATGCGGGCGGCACATCATCGGCGGCACCTGCGGATGCCGGAGGTAGCGATGGCGGCGCTTGTCACCGGGGCGGGAAAGCGGCTGGGCCGTGCGATGGCGCTGCATCTGGCGGCGCGCGGGCATGATGTGGCGGTGCATTACGCGGGATCAGCCGACGCCGCCGCCGAGGTCGCGGCCGAGATCCGCGCGATGGGGCGGCGGGCCGAGGCAATTCAGGCCGATCTGCTGGACGAGGATCAGGCGCAGTCCTTGGTTCCGCGCGCCGTGGCGGTGGTCGGGCAGCTTTCGGTGCTGGTCAACAACGCGTCGATCTTCGACTACGACAACCTGACCACCGCCACGCGCGCCGGGTGGGACAGGCACATGGCCGCCAACCTGCGCGCGCCCTTCGTGCTGACCCAGGCCTTCGCCGCGCAAGCCCCCGGGACAAGCAGCGACGGCGAGCCGCTGGCGACCGGGCTGATCGTCAACATGATCGACCAGCGGGTGCGGAAGCTGACGCCGGAGTTCATGACCTATACCATCTCCAAGCTGGGGCTGTGGACACTGACGCAGACCTCGGCGCAGGCGCTGGCGCCGCGCATCCGGGTGAATGCCATCGGACCCGGCCCGACGCTGATCGGCGCGCGGCAGTCCGAGGATCATTTCGCCCGCCAACGCGCCGGAACCGTTCTGGGCCGCGGCGCGGACGAGGGCGACATCGTGGCGGCGCTGGATTATTTCCTGAATGCGCCCGCCGTGACGGGGCAGCTTCTTTGCGTCGATGGCGGGCAGCATCTGGGGTGGAAAACCCCCGACGTGATCGGCCGGGGCTGAGGTTGTCCCCTTTGTCGCATACCCGTCATCATTTCATCCGAAACCCCTGCAAAACAAGGGTATTTCGCGGTGTCGAAGAAAAATCTGCCCCGTTAACAAATGTTTATGGTTCTGCCCAAAAAACGGGCAGATCGACGAACCAAGCCGAAAACAAAGAGGAATCCCGGTTCGCCCGGTTTTTTGCCCAGAGTTATCCCCAGAAACGGTGGATGCCTTTCCTCTTGCCCCCCTTGGCTTATCATTGCAGCGCATGCCGGGAATCGACGACGTGACCGAAACCGCCACCGGACATCAGGTGATCCAGCAATACCTGCGGACGCTGGACGGCTCGCCCGGCGTCTATCGGATGCTGGATGCGCAATCGCAGGTTTTGTATGTCGGCAAGGCCCGCAACCTGAAGATGCGGGTCTCGAACTATGCGCGCCCCTCGGGGCATTCCGGGCGCATCGCGCGGATGATCCGCGAAACCGCCAGCATGATGTTCCTGACCACGCGCACGGAAACCGAGGCGTTGCTGCTGGAGCAGAACCTCATCAAGCAGCTGAAGCCGCGCTACAACGTGCTGCTGCGCGACGACAAGTCCTTTCCGAACATCCTGATCGCGGGGGGGCATCCCTTCCCGATGATCCGCAAGCATCGCGGCAAGCGGTCGGACCCCGGCAGTTATTTCGGCCCCTTCGCCAGTGCGGGGGCGGTGAACCGCACGCTGAACCAGTTGCAGCGCGTGTTCCTGCTGCGCACCTGTTCCGATCCGATGTTCGAAAGCCGGACGCGCCCTTGCCTGCTGTATCAGATCAAACGCTGCGCCGCCCCCTGCGTCGGCAAGGTGTCCGAAGCGGAATATGCCGGGCTGGTCGATGACGCGGTGCAGTTCCTGAAAGGCCGCACCACCCGCGTGCAGGCCGATCTGGCGCGCGAAATGGCGGCGGCGTCCGAGGAGATGGAGTTCGAACGCGCCGCCGCCCTGCGTGACCGGATCAAGGCGCTGACGCAGGTGCAGTCGGGCCAGTCGATCAACCCCAAGGGCGTGGCCGAGGCGGATGTGATCGCGCTGCATATGGAAGGGGGGCAAGCCTGCGTACAGGTCTTCTTCATCCGCGCGAACCAGAGTTGGGGGAACCGCGACTTCTATCCCAAGATCGCCGGGGCCGACGCGCCCGAGGTGATGGAGGCGTTCCTTACCCAGTTCTACGACGACAAGGAACCGCCGCGCATGGTCCTGCTGAACACGCCGGTGGACAACCCGGACCTCGTGCAGCAGGCGCTGTCGCAGCGGGCGGGGCGCAAGGTGGTCGTCGGCATCCCGCAGCGTGGGGAAAAGGCAGGGCTGGTCGAAAACGCCGCCCGCAACGCCCGCGAAAGCCTTGCCCGCCGCATGTCCGAAAGCGCGACCCAGACCAAGCTGCTGGAAGGTCTGGCCGAGGCGTTCGATCTGGACGCCCCCCCGCGCCGGATCGAGGTCTATGACAACTCGCACATCCAGGGCACCAATGCGGTGGGCGGAATGATCGTGGCCGGGGCCGAGGGGTTTTTGAAAAGCCAGTATCGCAAGTTCAACATCCGCAGCGATGCGGGCGCGAACAGCGACGACTTCGGCATGATGAAAGAGGTGCTGACCCGCCGCTTCGAACGGCTGCTGAAGGAAGACCCGAACCGCGAATCCGAAGCGTGGCCGGATCTTCTGCTGATCGACGGTGGCGCGGGGCAGGTCAGTGCGGTGCATCAGATCATGACCGAGATGGGCGTTGACGACATCGCCATGATCGGCGTCGCCAAAGGCATCGACCGCGATGCGGGCAAGGAGGAATTCCACCGCCCCGGCAGCCGCCCCTTCGCGCTGCGCCACAACGACCCGGTGCTCTATTTCGTCCAGCGCCTACGGGACGAGGCGCACCGCTGGGCCATCGGCGCGCATCGCGCGAAACGGGCCAAGGCGGTGTCGGCCACGCCGCTGGACGACATTCCCGGCGTCGGCGCCACGCGCAAACGCGCGCTGCTGGCGCATTTCGGATCGGCCAAGGCGGTCGCGCGGGCGGGGCTTTCGGACCTGTCGGCGGTGGACGGGATTTCCGCTGCGATGGCGCAGAACATCCACGATTTCTTCCATGACAAGCGCTGAGCCCTTCCCACTCGCAAACGCAGGGAGTATGCCTTCCCCATGACATGGAACCTGCCCAACGTCCTGACCGTCCTTCGCTTGCTGGCCGCGCCGGGCGTTGCGCTGATGTTCCTGTATTTCCATCGCCCCTGGGCGGACTGGGCGGCGCTGGCGCTGTTCGTCAGTGCGGCGATCACCGATTGGTTCGACGGCTATCTTGCCCGGGCGTGGAAGCAGGAATCGAACTTCGGCCGCATGATGGACCCGATTGCCGACAAGGCGATGGTCATCATCGCGCTGGTCATCATCACCGGATATTCCGGGATGAACCCTTGGCTGATCCTGCCCGTCACCGTGATCCTGTTCCGCGAGGTGTTCGTGTCGGGCCTGCGCGAATTCCTTGGGGCGCGGGCCGGGCTTTTGCATGTGACGAAGCTGGCGAAATACAAGACGACGATGCAGATGGTCGCCATTGCGGTCCTGTTCCTTGGCACCGGGCTGGAGCATCTGGAAGGCATCGCCCGCAGCGGCATGACGACCGAGCAATACGCCGCGCTGGTCGCGGTGGGCGAGGCTGACCCGATTCGAAGCTGCGGCACGCGCGGCTGCGCCACCACCGCCACGCATATCGGGCTGGTGCTGATCTGGATCGCGGCGGTGCTGACGGCGATCACCGGCTTCGATTATTTCCGCAAGTCGATGCCCTTCCTGCGGGACGACAAATGATCGACGTGCTGTATTTCGCATGGGTCCGTGAACGCATCGGCCTCCCACGCGAGAGGGTCGAGACGAGCGCCGCCACACCGCGCGATCTGGTGGCCGAACTCGTCGCGCGCGAAGATCGCTATGCGCTGGCCTTTGCCGACCTTTCCGCGCTGCGCGTGGCGCTGGATCAGGATCTGGCCGATTTCGACGCGCCGCTGGCCGGGGTGCGCGAGGTTGCGTTCTTTCCCCCCATGACCGGCGGATGACCGTCCGCGTCCAATCCGCGCCCTTCGACTTCGGGGCGGAGGGGGCGGCCTTCGCTGCGGGTCTGCCCTCGGGTGCGGTGGTCACCTTCACCGGGCTGGTGCGCGATCCGGGCGGGCTGGTCGCGATGGAGATCGAACATTACCCCGGCATGACCGAACGCGCGATCGGCGCCATTGTTGCCGAGGCGACGGCCCGTTGGTCGCTGGACGGCGCGCTGGTGATCCACCGCCATGGCCGCCTTCCCCCGGGCGAGCCGATCATGATGGTCGCGACAGCAGCCCGCCACCGGGCCGAGGCGTTTCAGGCGGCGGAATTTCTGATGGACTACCTCAAATCCCGCGCGCCCTTCTGGAAGAAGGAGATCGGCGCGGATGGCGAGGAATGGGTCGCCGCCCGCGATGCGGACGAAGACGCGCTCAGTCGCTGGTAGCCAGCACGTCCCGCCACGAGGCTTGCAGATCGCCCGGCATGGGGCGCGCTTCATAGACCGCGCGGGCGATGGCGCGGGCAAGACAGCAGGCGGCGGCATGGCCCAGCAGGAACGTATCCTCGATCTGGTGCACGCCGGTGGAGGCGGCAAAGACCAGATCGCCGTCGAACTGGGTATGCGACGGCACGATGGCCCGTGCGATCCCGTCATGGGCCGCCACCGCCATGCGCTGCGCCTGCGCTTGTGACAAGGCAGCGTCGGTCGCGACGATGGCGATGGTCGTCGCCTCGCCCAGACGTTTGGTGGGCGTGGGCTCATCCTCGGCCACCAGCACGCCGGGCAGGCCGACCGAGCCGAATTCGGCGTCGATCTCCCATGGGGCGGCCCAGAACCGCCGCGATTCCCCCGCTGTGACCGAGCCAAGCGCGTTCACCGCCACCAGCGCACCCACCGTGACGCCGTTCTTCAGCACGACCGAAGCCGAGCCAAGCCCGCCCTTCCACGTGCCCGTCATCGCGCCGAACCCTGCGCCGGCAGTGCCCAGATCGAAATCTGCCGTCGCGGCTTTCAGTGCCTCGTTGCCCAGCGCGTGGTAGGGGTTCTTCGCCCATGCCTTGTCGCCACCGTTCAGCAGATCGAACAGGATTGCCCCCGGCACGATCGGCACCCGCGCATCGCCGACGGCAAAGCCGCGCCCCATCGCGCGCAGCCCGTCCGCCACGCCCGAACAGGCGTCCAGCCCGAAAGCCGACCCGCCCGACAGCACCAGCGCATCGACCTGCTGCACCAGCCGGTCCGGGGCCAGCAGATCCGTCTCGCGCGTGCCCGGCGCGCCGCCCATTACGCTGACGGCGGCGGTGAAGGGACGTTCGCCCACAAGCACGGTGCTGCCCGATCGCAGCGCAGGGTCATGCGCATTGCCCACGCGCAGCCCGGCGACATCGGTGATCAGGTTCAGCGGTCCTTGCTTCATTCGAAAAGTCCCAATGCCCAAGGGGCGATAAAAGCGGTGGCGATGGCATTCAGCCCCATCCCGAGGCCCGCGAAGGCGCCTGCCACCGGATTGACCTGAAACGCCCGGGCGGTGCCGATGCCATGCGCGGCGACGCCCACGGCAAAGCCACGAGCGCGCCAGTCGGTAATGCCCAGCCCGTTCATCATGGGCGTGACCGTGATCGCTCCGATCATCCCCGTCAACAGCACAAGCACTGCGGTCAACGTCGGAAGGCCTCCGATTGTTTCGGAAATCCCGATGGCGACCGGGGCCGTCGCCGATTTCGGTGCCAGCGAGGCGAGTATTTCCCCATCCAGCCCCATCGCCCAGCCGATGCCCACGGCAGTCACCGCCGCCGTGGCCGATCCCGCGATCAGCGCCGCAGCCAGCGGCAGTGCCGCGCGCCCCACATGGCGCAGGTTGTCCCGGATCGGCAGCGCCAGCGCGACCGTCGCCGGACCCAGCAGGAAATGCACGAACTGCGCACCCTCGAAATACACGGGATAGGGGGTGCTGCTGGCCCATAGAAGCGTGCCGAGGACCACCACCGACAGCATCACCGGGTTGGCCAGCGGACTGCGCCCCGCCGCGCGCGAGATCGCATCGGCTACCGCGAATGCCGCGAGCGTCAGTGTCAGCCACAGAAGCGGCCCTTGCGTCAGATAGCTCCAGATGTCGGTCATTCGCTGTTCCCGGTCATCCGCGCGACGGCGGTGAAGGCCAGCGCGCCGACGACGATGGCCGCGACTGTGGACAGCGCGACCGCCAGCAGGATCGCCAGCCCGTCCTGGCGCAAGACGCCAAGATAGGCCACGACCCCCACGCCCGCAGGCACGAACAACAGCGAAAGATTAGCCAGGATGAACCCCGCAACGGGCCGCATCAGCGCCGACGCCTTCGGGACCGTGACCAGTATCCCCAGCATCAGCAGCATCCCCAGCACCGGTCCCGGCAGGGGCAGGCCCAGTGCGCGGGATGTCACCTCGCCGACAAGCTGGCAGGCGAGCAGCAGAAGAAGGGCGTGGATCATACCTGGCTCCGTTTGTGGCACGGATCGTATCGCCAACCGCTGCCCGGCGGAATTGGGCATATGTTGGGGGGCTTTCAGGCGGCTCCGCAACATGGTGGGGCGGCAGGTTGACGCGAGGTGCGCGGTGCCGGACAATGGCGCCAAAAAGCGGAATCATCCATTTGCGTTTCAACCGTCTGCGCCTCAACGGCTTCAAAAGCTTCGTCGACCCCACGGATCTTGTCATCCACGAGGGGTTGACGGGCGTGGTCGGCCCGAACGGCTGCGGCAAGTCGAACCTTCTGGAGGCGCTGCGTTGGGTCATGGGCGAGAACCGTCCGACCGCAATGCGCGGCGGCGGGATGGAGGATGTGATCTTTGCCGGCACCGCCACGCGCGGGGCAAGGAACTTCGCCGAGGTGGCGCTGATCATCGACAATGCCGACCGCGTGGCCCCCGCCGGGTTCAACGATCAGGACCAGATCGAGATCGTCCGCCGCATCACCCGCGATGCCGGGTCCGCCTATAAGGCGAACACCAAAGAGGTGCGGGCGCGCGACGTGCAGATGCTGTTCGCCGATGCCTCGACCGGGGCACATTCCCCGGCGCTGGTGCGGCAGGGGCAGATATCGGAGCTGATCAACGCCAAGCCCAAGGCACGGCGGCGGATTCTGGAGGAGGCGGCGGGCATCTCCGGCCTCTATCAGCGGCGGCACGAGGCGGAACTGCGGCTGGCGGCGACCGAGACGAACCTTGCCCGCGTGGATGACGTGGTCGAGGCGCTGGCCGTGCAGCTTGCCACCCTGTCGCGGCAGGCGCGCCAAGCCGCCCGTTACCGCGAGATCGGCGAGGAGTTGCGCCGGGCCGAAGGATCGCTTTTGTGGCGGCGCTGGCGCGAGGCGGATCTGGCGCGCGATGCGGCAGACCGGACCCTGCGCGCTGCCGGAACCTCTGCCGGGCAGGCCGAAGCCGCCGCCCTTGCCGCAGCGGATGCACGGGCCGCCGCCGACGCCGCGCTGCCGCCACTGCGCGAGGAGGAGGCCATTGCCGCCGCGATCCTGCAAAGGCTGATGGTGCAGCACGCAGCGCTGGCCGATCAGGAGGCGCGAGCGCTTGCCACGATCCAGACCCTGCGCCAGCGGATCGAACAGCTTTCGCGCGACATGGAACGCGAATCCGGCCTGAACCGCGACGCCGCCGACACCATCGCGCGGTTGCAGGACGAAACCGAAGACCTTGCCGCCGCCCATGACGGTCATGACGATGCGGTGGCCGAAGCCGCCGAGGCCGCGCGCGAGGCCGCCGCGATCCTGACCGAGCGGGAGCAAAGCCAAGCCGAACGGACCGAGGACGTCGCCCGCCTTGCCGCCCGTCATCAATCGGCGCAACGACTTCTGTCGGACACCCGCGCCACCCTGACCCGTGCCGAGGGGGAGGCGATGCGCGCCGCCGACGCCGTCGAAGCCGCGACCGACGCGCAGGAAACAGCCGCCGCCGCCCACGAGGCCGCCGAGGAGGCGCTGATGGACGCGCGCGAGACGGCGGAGGCTGCCGAGGAAACGCTGGCCTTGGCAGAGGATGCCCGCGCCGCCGCACAGATCGCCGAAGCCGAGGCCCGCGCCGCCCGCGCCGCCGCCGATGGCGAGGCGAGTGCTCTGGGGGCCGAACTGGGTGCGCTTCAGCGGCTGGTGGACCGCGATGCTTCGGGCGGTGCGCAGTTGCTGGACCGGGTGCAGGTGCAGCCGGGATACGAGGCGGCACTGGGGGCGGCCTTGGCCGACGATCTGCGCGCCCCCGAAGTCGGCGACGAGCCTTCCGGTTGGGCGCTGCTGCCGGGGATGGCCGATGACGTGCCGGATGGGGCCGAGCCTCTGGCAGACCGCGTGACGGTGCCCGAGGTTCTGGCGCGGCGCATCGGACGGATCGGGATCGTGGCGCGCGACCGTGGCGCGGCGCTGCAGCCCCGCTTGCGTCCCGGCCAGCGTCTGGTCAGTGTCGAGGGCGATCTTTGGCGGTGGGACGGGTTCCGCGCGGGGGCCGAGGATGCGCCCTCGGCGGCGGCGCTGCGGCTGAAGCAGATGAACCGGCTGGCCCAGCTGCGCCGCGATCACGATCAGGCGGCGGAAAAGGCCGCTGCCGCCCGCACCGCACATGAGGCGCTGCAATCGCAACTGGCGGGTCTTGCGCAGGCGGATCAGGCCGCACGCGAGGCCCGCCGCCATGCCGATGCTCGCGTCGCCGATGCCAGCCGCGCCGCGTCCCGCGCCGAAGCCGACCGTTCAATCGCCGCGGGCCGTCTGGAGACCGCGCGCCTTGCCACCCGCCGCCATGGCGACGAGGCGATGGAGGCCCGCGCGCGGCTGGCCGAGGCCGAACGCGCCGCCGCCGACCTGCCAGATCTGGACGAGGCGCGCGCCGGGATCGAAACGCTGCGCTTCGCCGTCGAAGCGGCGCGGATCACCATGATGTCCCGCCGATCCGCCCATGACGAGTTGCGCCGCGAGGGCGAGGCGCGGGCGCGCAGGCGGCAGGAGGTCGCGAAGGATCTGGCCAACTGGCAAGGACGGCTCGACAATGCCGAACGTCGCAGCGCCGAGCTTGCCGAACGCCGCGCCGCCAGCGAGCAGGAGCTGGAGGACGCGCTGGCCCAGCCCGAGGAGATCGCCGCCAGCCGCGAGGACCTGACCGAAGCGATCGAAACCGCCGAGGCTCGTCGAGAGGCCGCCACCGCCGCCTTGTCCGCCGCCGAGACGGCCGCCCGCGAGGCGCAGATGGCCGAGCGTGACACCGAACGTCTGGCCGGTGAGGCGCGCGAATCCCGCGCCCGCGCCGAAACCCGGCTGGAAGCCACTCGCGAGGCCGCTGCGACCGCCGAGGCCCGCATCCGCGAGGAGATGGACCTTGCCCCCGATGCGCTGCTGAAATCCTTGGGCGGCGAGCCGACCCATGATGCCGAGGCGCTGGAGGCCGAGGTCCATCGCCTGCGCCGCTCCCGTGACCAGCTTGGTGCCGTCAACCTGCGCGCCGAAGAAGACGCCAAGGCGGTGGCAGAGGAGCACGGAACGCTCGCCGCCGAAAAAGCCGATCTGGAGGAGGCGGTGAAAAAGCTGCGCGCCGGCATCCAAGGGCTGAACCGCGAAGGCCGCGAACGGCTTCTGGCGGCGTTCGAGCAGGTGAATGCCAGCTTTGCCACCCTGTTCACCCATCTGTTCGGCGGCGGCGAGGCGCGGCTGACGCTGGTGGAATCCGATGATCCGCTGGATGCCGGGCTGGAGATCCTTTGCCAGCCGCCGGGCAAGAAGCTGTCCACCCTGTCGCTGCTGTCGGGGGGCGAACAGACGCTGACGGCGATGGCACTGATCTTTGCCGTATTCCTTGCCAACCCCGCGCCCATCTGCGTGCTGGACGAGGTGGACGCGCCCTTGGACGATGCCAACGTGACGCGGTTCTGCGACCTGCTGGACGAGATGACCCGGCGGACGGAAACCCGGTTCCTGATCATCACCCACCATGCGGTGACGATGGCGCGGATGGACCGGCTGTTCGGCGTCACCATGGTCGAACAGGGCGTCAGCCAGTTGGTCAGCGTGGACCTCAAGAAAGCCGAGGCGCTGGTCGCCTAGAGCTTGCGGATCGTATCGCCCAAGGCCACCTCGCCGTCCTGTTCGATGGAACACAGGATGCCGCGCAGCCGCAGGCTCGGGTCCTGCACGATCCAGTTCTTGGCATCCGCGCCATAGCGCACCTTCCATTTGACGCAGCCGTCGTTGAAGGCGTCCGACACCCGCACCACCGCGCTGCCGAGTTGCAGCAGGGTTCCGACCGGCATGTTCGCCTCGGTCACATCCAGATCTGCGATGACCGGATCGCCGGGGTGCAAGCCGCCCTCGCAGACCAGGTCCATCACCCGTTTCGGCAGGATCGACACCTGAATGCGCGGATCGGGCGATCCGTCCGCCAGCTTCAGCCATGGCGCCTTGGTCCAACGCTCGCCCGGTATGCCGCCATCCCTGGTCAGCGTCAGGCTGCCCGGAAACGTCCGCAGCCCATAGCCGGGGCGAAAGCACAGGCAGGTGACGGGGGCGGCATCCTTCGGCGCGGCAAGGATATGGGGCAGGGCGGCGTTCAGATCGTCTGTCGTTCGCATAGCTCTTCAACTTTTCGGCGCAGGGTCAGGTCCGCCTCCTGCAGCAGCCCGAGGCGGAGGAGTTCGGCCATCCGCTCGGGGGGCGGCATATGGGTTTCGGCATGGAAGGCAAGGATGCCGCTTTCGTCCAGCGAAAGAAGGTGATCGCGCAGGGCGGCGTTTCCCGCATAAGCCCCCCGCGTCAGGCGGAAGTGAAGACGGTCCGCCCAGCGGGCCGGGTCCTCGGCATGGAAGTGCAGCAGGGCGAGGCTTTCGCTGAAGTCGATGCCTTCGACCCGCTGGCCATCCCTGAACGCGCCGTGAATGCGCGGCTCCAGCCCCCGTCCGGTGCGGAAGATCGCCTTGCCGTGCTGATGGCTGACCATGCCCGAGGGGAACAGGTCTGCATGCTGCCCGAAGGCCAGACGGCGCGCCTTGACGGCGGCGGCGCGGAAATGGCGGGCGGTGAAGATGTCGTCCGGCAGGGCGGGGTCGTGCAGTGCTTCCCACGGGCGGATGCGGACCATGTCGGCATCGGTCGCAAGGGCACGTCCCACATTGCCGACGATGAATTCGTCCACGTCCAGATGTGCGATCCACGGCAGGGGCGCTTGCCGATACAGGCGCAGGATGTTGCGCGACTGGCGGTTCTGGTGCCGCTCGGGCCGGATGCGCCCCCACCAGCGCGCATCGCAGCGGATCGGAGTGACATCGGGGATGCGCGCCAGACGCTCGAAGGCCGGATCTTCGGGATCGTCGAAATGCACCCAGACATGCGCCGCGCCGATGGAAAGGTGATGCGCGACGACGGCCAGCACCTGTTCGGCAGGGGCGCGGACGGTTGTGCAGACCCCCCAGCGGATTGCCGCATCAGCCATCGTGCAACCCTTGGCTGAAAATCACGGGTGCGGCATCGACTCGGCTTGATTTTTCCGTTTGACGGACGACAGTTGTAAGGATCGAGAGGAGGCTTCGATGCTGGAATTCCTGCCCCGAGAGGTGCGCGACGGACTTCATGCGGCCATGGCGCGCGGGCGTCGGCGCAACTCGCGCCTGCATCTGCAACAGGGCGAAACGGTGCTTCCGGTCCTTCGGCTGTGGTCGGATGGCGTTGCGCTGGACGCCTCGCGCACGGCGCATATGCGCGGGCTGGTCGATCTGTATGACGGGGCGCGGCATCTGGGCCACTGCCTGATCGTCGCCTCGGTGATCGAGGGCGACGAGCTGATCTGCGAATTCAAGACCTTTACCGTGGTTCTGGATCATGCGCCCGTCGATTTCGAAAGGGAGGGCGAGGCGCCCTCCATGCTGCTTCCGCGTTACTGAAGGTCGGAAAAGACATCGCGCAGCCGCGCGCAGGCATCCTCGATCTGCGCGCGGGGGGCGCCGATGTTGAACCGCAGATATGTCTCTCCGCCCTTGCCGAAGATGTTGCCATAGCTGGTGGCGATCCCCGCCTGCCGTTCGACCCGGTCCAGCATCTGTTGCAGCGTCAGACCCGTGCCCGAGAAATCCACCCAGGCCAGATAGGTCGCCTCCAGCGGCATCGACACGAGGCCCGGGATCGACGCGATGGTTTCGTCGAACAGGCGGCGGTTGCGATCCAGATAGGCCATCAGCGCATCCACCCATTCCGCCCCTTCGGGCGTATAGGCGGCGGTCGCCATCGCCACGGCAAAGCTGTTGGGCGAGATGCCCTGCGCCTGAATGCGCGCGCGGAACTTGCGGCGCAAGTCGGGGTCGGGAACGATGACGTTGCCGATATGGCCGCCCGCGAGGTTGAAGGTCTTGGTCGTGGCCGTCATCATCACCAGACGGTCCTCGATGTCGGGTGCGGCCAGCGGCATGGCGATATGCGTCGCGCCCGGCAAGACCAGATCGTGATGGATCTCGTCCGAGATCAGGATCAGGTCGTGCCGTTTGCAGAAATCGGCAACGCCGCGCAGCTCGCTTTGGGTCCAGACCCGCCCGCCCGGATTGTGGGGCGAGCAGAGGATGAAGATCGCCTCGCGCCCCGTCATCTGTGCGTCCCAGGCGTCGAAGTCCATCTCGTATCGCCCGCCGTTCAGGGCAAGCTGGCATTCGACCACCTCGCGCCCCGCCGCCTTGGTGATGCGGGCAAAGGCGTGATAGACGGGCGTGGTCAGCACGACGCCGTCGCCCACTTCGCTGAACGCCTCGATCGCCAACGCGACGCCGTTGACGATGCCATGGGTGGTGAAGATCGCCTTCGGGTCCACCTCCCATCCGTGGCGGTTCTTCATCCACCAGCAGATCGCGGCCAGATAATCGGCATCGTCGCCGAAATAGCCATAGACGCCATGCGCGACCATCTCCTCCAGCGCGCGCTGTACGGAGGCCGGGGGCCGGAACTCCATATCGGCGACCCACATGGCAAGCCCTTTGCCCCTTGGCACGTCAAACAGGGTTTCCATCATGTCCCATTTGTCGCAATGGGTGCCGATGCGGTCGATCCGTTCGTCGAAATTCATGGCAGTCTCCGGTGTGTCGCCGGCAGCCTAGCCGCTTCGCGCAGGGACCGGAAGGCGATTGCGCGGCGCAAGGGCTTGGCTTAAATCGGTTGCATGATACGCCCCATCCTGATCCATCCCGATCCGCGGCTGAAGAAGCCATGCGCCCCCGTCGATCAGATCACGGACGAGATACGCGAGCTTGGTCGCGACATGCTGGAGACGATGTATCACGCGCCCGGCGTCGGCCTTGCCGGCCCGCAGATCGGCGTCATGCTGCGGATCATCACCATGGATTGCACCAAGGACCCCGAGGCGGAGCCGCGCCCTATGGTGCTGGTGAACCCCGAGATCGTCTGGAAATCGGATGATCTGAGCACCTATGAAGAAGGCTGCCTGTCCATCCCCGACCAATATGCCGAGGTGCAGCGCCCCGCTGTCGTGCGCGTCCGCTGGACCGATCTGGACGGCGCGGTGCAGGAGGAGGAGATGACGGGCCTCTGGGCGACCTGCGTGCAGCACGAGATCGACCATCTGGATGGTAAGCTGTTCATCGACTATCTGGGCCCGCTGAAGCGGCAGATGATCACGCGCAAGATGGAAAAGCTGAAACGCGAAATCGCGCGCGAGAAGGCATGATCCGGCCTTTCGTTCCCTTTCCCGACCAGCGGTTGCGGTCCAAGGCCGCCGATGTGGCCGAGATTACCGATGCTGTCCGCGCCATCTGGGCCGACATGGTCGAGACGATGGATGCGATGCCGGGATATGGTCTGGCCGGGCCGCAGATCGGCGTCATGCAGCGTCTGGCGGTGGTGGATTGTTCCACCGAACGCGGCAAGGCGATCCTGCTGGCGAACCCCGAGGTTCTTCACGCCTCGGGCCAGTTCCGCGAGCATGAGGAGGCGAGCCCGAACCTGCCCGGCGTGTCGGCCGTGATCTCGCGCCCGCGGGCGGTGACGGTCCGGTTCCTGAACGCGGATGGCGTGATGGAAGATCGCGATTTCGTCGGCCTGTGGGCGACCTCGGTTCAGCACCAGATCGACCATCTGGCGGGCAAGATGTATTTCGATCGCCTGTCGCCGCTGAAGCGCAAGATGCTGATCGCCAAGGCGGGGAAGCGGCGCTGATGCGGGTGGTGTTCATGGGCACGCCCGACTTCTCGGTGCCGGTGTTGAATGCGCTGGCGGCAGAGCACGAGGTCGTCTGCGCCTATTCTCAGCCGCCACGTCCTGCGGGGCGGGGCAAGAAGGACCGCCCTTCGCCCGTGCAGGCGCGGGCCGAGGCCTTGGGCATTCCCGTGCGTCATCCGGTCAGCCTGAAGGGCGGCGAAGCGCAGGCGGAGTTCGCCGCCTTGGGCGCGGATGTGGCGGTGGTGGTGGCCTATGGCCTGATTCTGCCGCAGGCGGTGCTGGACGCGCCGCGTCTAGGCTGTCTGAACATCCATGCGTCCTTGCTGCCGCGCTGGCGCGGGGCTGCGCCGATTCACCGCGCGATCCTGTCGGGCGATGCGGACACCGGCATCTGCATTATGCAGATGGAGGCGGGGCTGGACACCGGACCCGTTCGTTTGGCGCGTGCGACGGCGATCGGGGCGGAGGAAACCACCGGCGAATTGCACGACCGTTTGTCCACGATGGGTGCCGCGATGATCCTTGAGGCTCTGGCGACGATGCCGCCTCCGTTGACGCAGCCGGAAGATGGCGTGACCTATGCCGCCAAGATCGACAAGGCCGAGGCGCGGATCGACTGGACGCAGCCGGCCGAGGTGGTGGACCGCCAGATCCGCGGCCTGTCGCCCTTTCCCGGCGCGTGGTGCATGGCGGGAGGGGAGCGGTTGAAACTTCTGGGCAGCCGGGTCGTCTCGGGCCATGGCGCATCGGGACAGGTGCTGGACGGGTTGACCATCGCTTGTGGCACCGGCGCGGTCGAAGTCACGCTGGCTCAGCGCGAGGGCAAGCGCCCGATGCCGCCCGAGGAACTGCTGCGTGGCATCGTGCTGCCCGAACGGCTGGGCTGACCTCAGGCGTAATCGGCCAAGTCGATGTCAGGATAGGAACCATCCGCACAGAGGAAGGCGTGGACGGCACGAAGATAGCGGTAAAGCGCCTCGTCATCCTCCAGTTCGATAGCCGTATATTTATCGTAATCCTCTGCCGTCACGGTGCGGTTTTCGATCACATGGTCGAAGTTCCGACGGAATCGTTCGGACCACTCGCAGGGATGCGAGGCCAAGACCTTCAACTTCCTCGGATCGCTACAGTTCGCGTGATCGTAGGGGCTCATGACGTCCATGAACGCCTCGGTCGGCGAAAGCTCAGGCGCGGGCTTTCTTGAACGGGGCCATACCTTCGCGAGCCAGCTCGTCCGCACGTTCGTTCTCCGCATGTCCGGCATGGCCCTTGATCCAGCGCCATTCGACCTTGTGGCGCTGCTGCGCGGTGTCGAGGCGTTCCCACAGGTCGGCGTTCTTCACGGGCTTGCGGTCGGCGGTCTTCCAGCCGTTGCGTTTCCAGCCGTGAATCCAGCCAGTGACGCCGTTCTTCACATAGGCGCTGTCGGTGACAACGATGATGGTGCTTTCGCGCGTCAGCGCCTCAAGCGCGGAAATCGCGGCCATCAGCTCCATGCGGTTGTTGGTGGTCAGCGCCTCTCCGCCGTTCAGCGTGCGCTCCTTGAGGATGGCGTCACCCTCTTTCGCCAGCATCAGAACGCCCCAGCCACCCGGGCCGGGGTTTCCGCTGCAAGCACCGTCGGTATAGGCGTAAAGCTCTGGCATGGCAGCGGGCTATCCCATGCGGGGCGCCCGCGCAAGCTGTCAGCGGCGGCGCGCGGCCACGCGGACCTTGGCCGGTTCGGGGCGGAAAGACAGCGCCAGAACGGCAAGAACGGTGATCGTGGCAGTCAGCAGCAGCATGGTCGGCACCTCCGTAGAAAGCTCAGCGTTTCACCGAGTCGCGAAGATGTCAAACCCTGTCTTACGGTGCCTCGCGCAGCACTCGCGGAACTTTGAACTCAACGCGCTCTTTCGCGGTTTCGACAAGCTCCACCGTGGTGTCCCAGCGGGCCCGGAAGGCGTCGATCACCTCGTTCACCAGCACTTCGGGGGCCGAGGCGCCAGCGGTGATGCCGACGCTGCGAATCCCCTCCAGCGCGCGCCAGTCGATGTCGGTGGCGCGCTGGACCAGCTGAGCATAGGCGCAACCGGCAGAGCGGCCAACCTCGACCAGCCGTTTGGAGTTCGACGAGTTGGGCGCGCCGATCACCAGAAGCGCGTCGATCTTGCCTGCGATGGCCTTGACCGACATCTGCCGGTTGGTGGTGGCATAGCAGATGTCTTCCTTGTGCGGCCCGACGATGGCCGGAAAACGGGCGCGCAGCGCCTCGACGATGCCGATGGTGTCATCGACCGACAGGGTGGTCTGGGTGATATAGGCCAGCCGTTCGGGGTCGCGCACGTCCAGCCCGGCCACATCATCGGCGGTTTCGACCAGCAGCACCTCGCCTTCGGGTAATTGTCCCATGGTGCCGATGGTTTCGGGATGGCCCGCATGGCCGATCATCACCATCTGGAGGCCGTCTTCGTGATGGCGTTCCGCCTCGATATGGACCTTGGACACCAGCGGGCAGGTGGCATCGACGAAGACCATCTCGCGCCGCGCCGCCTCGGCCGGGACGGCTTTGGGCACTCCATGCGCGGAAAAGATCACCGGGCGGTCGCCTGGAACCTCGTCCAGTTCCTCGACGAAGATCGCGCCCTGGTCACGCAGCCCGTCCACGACGTATTTGTTATGCACGATCTCGTGCCGGACATAGACCGGCGCGCCCCATTTGCGGATCGCCATTTCGACGATCTTGATGGCCCGGTCCACGCCCGCGCAGAATCCGCGCGGGGCGGCAAGGTAAAGGGTCAGCGGGGGCAGGGACATCGGTGCGGCCTTCAATGTTGCGCCCCAGAGGTAAGGTCTGCGCCCGCTCAGGTCAACGAACGTCCTCGACAGGTTCTTCGCGGTCCACTCTCGGCTCGCGCGGGGGGCGGCCGATCACGTCACGAAGCTCGTCCAGTTCGATGAAGTTGTCGGCCTGACGGCGCAGCTCGTCCGCGATCATCGGCGGCTGGCTGCGGATGGTCGAGACGATGGACACGCGCACGCCCTGACGCTGAAGGCTTTCGACCAGCGGCCGGAAATCCCCATCGCCCGAGA
The DNA here is from genome assembly GCF_004959935.1 of Falsirhodobacter xinxiangensis. GTDB lineage: Bacteria > Pseudomonadota > Alphaproteobacteria > Rhodobacterales > Rhodobacteraceae > Falsirhodobacter > Falsirhodobacter xinxiangensis. The sequence continues at coordinate 61,255 of NZ_SMYN01000014.1, forward strand.
AGATGACGATGTGATCCACGCGCGGCGCAAGCTCCATCGCGTCCACCGTCAATTCGATGTCCATGTTGCCCTTGACCTTACGGCGGCCCTGGCTGTCGGTGTATTCCTTGGCCGGTTTGGTGACCATGGTGAAGCCGTTGTAATGCAGCCAGTCCACCAGCGGGCGGATCGGGGAATATTCCTCGTTCTCCAGCAGGGCGGTGTAATAGAAGGCGCGGAGCAGTTTGCCCCGCCGCATGAATTCCTGCCGCAGCAGCTTGTAGTCGATGTCGAAGCCCAGCGCCTTCGCGGCGGCATAGAGGTTCGATCCATCTATGAACAGCGCAAGCCGTTCGTCCTTGTAGAACATAGTTCGTGTCCCCTATGCACTGTTCCGAAAAAACCCGTCCACTCGTAATCCGTCTTGCGACAACAATGGGATGGGACCACGTCGCTAAATAACCGTAGCGCCCTGCTACACAACATGACGAGGGGTCGCCATGGAAGAAAGAAACGAGGCATTGGTGGCCGTCGGCGGGAATCAGCCGTTCGGAGGGCTGGATCTTGCGGGGACGATCCGGGCCGCGATGGCGGCGGTCGCGCGTCCGGGTATCGGCATGGTTAACAAAAGCTCACTATATTCAACGCCTTGCTTCCCAGCCGGGGCGGGGCCGGACTATGTGAACGCGGCGTTTTCGCTGCAGTTGGACGGCGGTATCGGGCCTGCCGATCTTCTGGCGATCCTGCACAGGATTGAGGCAGATTTCGGCAGGGAGCGGCAGGCGCGATGGGGTGCAAGGTCCGTCGATCTCGATCTTCTCGCGTTCGGGGGTAGTGTGCTTCCGGACGTTGCAACCTGGGATCAATGGCGCGGCCTTCCGCCGACCCGGCAAGCCGTCGAAGCGCCGAATCAGCTGATCCTGCCGCACCCGCGCCTTCAGGACCGTGCCTTCGTGCTGGTCCCGCTTGCCGAGGTCGCTCCGGATTGGGTGCATCCAGCTCTGAAGAAAAGCGTTTCCGCGATGCTGGCCGATCTGCCGCAGGCGGATCGCGACGCGGTGCGCCGGCTGTAGGGCCGGGGAATCCGCACTTGTCAACATCTACCGCAAGGCTTAAATAGGCAGTTCCACGCCCCCGCCCGACACAGATGGAGAGACCGATGGCCCGCGTAACGGTCGAAGATTGCGTTGACAAGGTTCCGAACCGGTTCGAACTGGTGATGCTTGCCGCCCATCGTGCGCGCGAGATCCAGTCGGGTGCCGCACTGACGATCGACCGCGACAACGACAAGAACCCCGTCGTGTCCCTGCGCGAAATCGCCGAGGAAACCCAAAGCGCCGATCACCTGCGCGAGCGGATGATCGAAAGCCACCAGACCCAGATCGAGGTGGACGAGCCGGAAGAAGACGAAATGGCGCTGCTGATGGGCAATGGCGAAGTCGATCGCCCGATGCAGGACGACATGTCGGAAGAAAAACTGCTGCGCGCCCTGATGGAAGCGCAAGGCCAGAACTGATCCTGTTCAGGAAAGCGGCGGGGGAATGATCGATCTCGAAGACCTGATCGCCCTCGTCCGCAATTACAATCCCAAGACGAATGCCGATCTGATCCGCCGGGCCTATGCCTACGGCATGAAGATGCATGACGGGCAGTTCCGTCAGTCGGGCGAGCCGTATTTCACCCATCCCGTCGCCGTCGCCGCCATTCTGACCGAACAGCGGCTAGACGATGCGACCATCGTGACCGCGCTGCTGCACGACACGATCGAAGACACCAAATCCACCTATGCCGAGATCGAACGCCTGTTCGGCGTGAACATCGCCGAGCTGGTGGATGGCGTCACCAAGCTGACGAACCTCGAATTGTCGTCCGCCCAGTCCAAACAGGCCGACAACTTCCGCAAGCTGTTCATGGCGATGTCCAAGGACTTGCGGGTGATCCTGGTCAAGCTGGCCGACCGTCTGCACAACATGCGCACGATCAAGTCGATGCGCCCGGAAAAGCAGGCGCAGAAGGCGCGCGAGACGATGGAGATTTTCGCGCCTCTGGCCGGGCGCATGGGTATGCAGTGGATGCGCGAGGAGCTGGAGGATCTGGCCTTCCGCGTCCTGAATCCCGAGGCGCGCAATTCCATCATCCGCCGTTTCATCACGCTTCAGCGCGAAACCGGCGATGTGGTCCACCGCATCACCAACGACATCCGTTCGGAACTGGACAAGGCCGAGATCGACGCCGACGTCTATGGCCGCGCGAAGAAGCCCTACAGCATCTGGCGCAAGATGCAGGAGAAGGATCTGGCCTTCTCGCGCCTGTCCGACATCTATGGCTTCCGCGTGATCTGCGAACACGAGGCGGATTGCTACCGCATCCTTGGGGTGATCCATCACCGCTGGCGTGCCGTGCCGGGGCGGTTCAAGGACTACATCAGCCAACCGAAATCGAACGGCTATCGATCGATCCACACCACGGTGTCGGGCCGCGACGGCAAACGGGTGGAGGTGCAGGTCCGCACGCGCCAGATGCACGAGGTGAACGAGGCCGGGGTTGCCGCCCATTGGGCATATCGTGAGGGTGTGCGCACCAAGAACCCCTTCGCCGTCGATCCGGCCAAATGGATCGCGTCCCTGACCGAACGGCTGGACGAGGACGACCACGACGCCTTCATGGAGAACGTGAAGCTGGAGATGTACACCGATCAGGTGTTCTGCTTCACCCCCAAGGGCGACGTGATCCAGTTGCCGAAAGGCGCAACGCCGCTTGATTTCGCCTTCGCCATCCACACGCGCATCGGCAACTCCTGCGTTTCGGCCAAGATCGACGGCATTCGCGTGCCGCTCTGGACCCGTCTGCGCAACGGCCAGTCGATCGAGATCATCACCGCCGAGGGCCAACGCCCGCAGGCAAGCTGGATCGACATCGTGACCACGGGCCGCGCCAAGGCCGCGATCCGGCGGTCCTTGCGCGAGGAAGACCGGGGCCGCTTCATCCGGCTGGGGCAGGAACTGGTGCGGTCCGCCTTCGATCAGGTCGGGCGCAAATATTCCGACAAGGCGCTGCGGACCGCCGCCAAGATGCTCGGTCTGACCGAGGGCGAGGAGCTTCTGGCCCGCGTCGGCAGCGCCGAGGTCACCGCCCGCAAGGTGGTCGAGACGCTCTATCCCGAATTTGCCCAAGGCCCGGCGGATGAGGTGATCCAGCGCCCGGTCCTTGGCCTGCCGCCCGACCAGACCTTCCGCCGCGCGCAATGCTGCCAGCCGGTGCCGGGCGAACGCATCGTCGGCATCACCTATCGCGGGCAGGGGGTGGTCATCCACGCCATCGACTGCCCCGCGCTGGAGGAGATGGAGGATCAACCCTCGCGTTGGGTGGACCTGCATTGGCAGCCGGGGCGGCATGCGCCGGTCAATACCGTCAGCCTCGATCTGACCATCGCCAACGATGCCGGTGTCCTGGGCCGCGTCTGCACCTTGATCGGAGAGCAGAAGGCCAATATCTCGGACATGCAATTCACCGACCGCAAGCCCGACTTCTATCGCTTGCTGGTCGATATCGACGTGCGGGATGTGGAACATCTGCATCTTGCCATGACCGCGCTTGAGGCGGAAAGCCAGGTGGCCCAGATCGCACGGCATCGCGACCTTGGCCGCAAGCCATGACGGGTGTTTAAATGGTGTTCAAGCGGCGCGAGCGCCGAAGCCTTGCGGGCTGGGCGCGCGAGATGGTCTATCCCACCGGCGGTTTTCGCCGCGCGACGCAATATGTCATGCATCGGATGCGCCGCCTGCCGGACGAGCCGCACCGCATCGCGCGCGGCTTCTTCGCCGGATCGTTCATCAGCTTCACGCCGTTCTTCGGCTTCCACTTCATTGGCGCCGCGCTGATTGCTTGGGCGATGCGCGGCAATATCCTTGCCGCGCTGCTGGGCACCTTCGTCGGCAATCCGCTGACGACGCCGATCATCGCCATCACCTCGGTGGAACTGGGGCACCGCATCCTTGGCATCACCGATCCGATGGATCTGGGGTCGATCGCCGCGGCCTTCGCCAACGCGGGAACGGAACTTTGGGACAATGCGATCGCGCCCTTCACCGGGCAGGCGATGCATTGGGAAAGCCTTGCTGCGTTTTTCCGCACGATCTACTTCCCCTATATGATCGGCGGCATCCTTCCGGGGATCATCGTCAGCGGCATCCTTTATTACCTGACAATCCCCTTGGTGCGCGCCTATCAGAAGCTGCGCGCCTCCAAGGCGCGGGAAAGGTTCGAGAAACGGCAGAAGCTGCGCCTTCAGGCCGACGCGCTGCGGCGCAAGGGTTGATCCATCGCCCCCCGCCCCCTACTGCTTGACTGAAGGAGCAGTGGCTTGGTTTTCAAACGGCGCGACAAACAGACCCGGTGGCGCAGGATCACCGAGATGCTCTGGCCCCGCGCGGGTTGGGGACGCGCGCTGCAATACCTGACGCACCGGGTGATGCGCATTCCCGACGATCCGCGACGGGTCGCGCGCGGTGCCTTCGCCGGGGTCTTCGCCTGTTTCGGCCCGTATATCTTTCACGACTACGTCATCGCCGTCGCGCTTGCCTGGCTGATCCGGGGCAACATATTTGCAGCCCTCGTAGGCTCGCTGATCGCAAATCCGGTGACGATTCCGTTCTTCGCCGTCGCGGGCGTGTCGCTGGGCCAGCACATGCTGGGTATCGGCGGAGGGCTGCCTGCGTGGCAGATCCTGTCGGCCTTCGGCGCGGCGGCGTCCGAGATCCTCCACAACGTGAACGCCATCTTCGGCGAGCATGAGATGCGGTGGGTCAGCCTGTCGCGATTCTTCCACCGCATCTACCTTCCCTATCTGGTCGGGGGCACGGCGATCGGGCTTGTCGCGGGCCTTGCCAGCTACATCATTGTTTTGTCGCTCGTTCGTGCCTATCGCGGCTTGCGGAGCGCGCGGCTTCGCGACAGAAGCGAGGCATTGCGCCGCGCCCGGGACATACGCGGCGGGGATGACGCTGGTGGCGGAAGGGCTTAACATCGTGGCGGAAAACGATCTGGGGGGCGGCAGAATGCGGCTTGGTGTGAACATCGACCATGTGGCCACGGTTCGGAATGCGCGCGGATCAAGCTGGCCGGACCCGCTGCGCGCGGCCCTGCTGGCCGAGGCGGCGGGCGCCGACGGGATCACCGCCCACCTGCGCGAAGACCGCCGCCACATCCGCGACGAGGACATCGAGACGCTGATGGCCGGGATCGGCATTCCGCTGAATTTCGAGATGGCGGCGACGGCGGAGATGCAGGCCATCGCGCTGCGCCACAAGCCCCACGCCGTCTGCCTCGTGCCCGAAAAGCGCGAGGAGCGCACGACCGAGGGCGGGTTGGACGTTGCGGGTGACGAGGCGCGGCTGGCCGATTTCATCGCGCCGCTGCGCGAGGCGGGCGCGCGCGTGTCCATGTTCATCGGCCACGATCCCGCGCAGATCGAGGCGTCGCACCGCATCGGTGCCGCCGTGGTGGAACTGCATACGGGGCACTACTGCGAACTGGTCGCCGACCGTTCCCCCGACGCTGCAGCGGAACTGGCCGCCCTGCGCGAAGGCGCGGCTTTCGCCCATTCGCTGGGGCTGGAGGTCCATGCGGGCCACGGCATCAGCTATGACACCGTGGCCGAGATCGCCGAATTCCCGCAGGTGATGGAGCTGAACATCGGCCATTTCCTGATCGCCGAATCCATCTTCCGCGGGCTTGGCCCCGCCATCGAAGAAATGCGCCGCCGCATGGACGCCGCCCGCGCCTGAGGAGACACGCATGCAGCTTTCGCTCGTCGCGCTGGGCTCTGCCTCGCTGATCCTCGGGATCGTGGCGCTGGCGTTCCCGATGCCGGCCTCGCTCAGCGTGGTGCTGTTCACCGGCTGGGCCTTTCTGGTCATCGGTGCGCTTCAGATGTTCCACGCCTTTCGCGCGGGCAGGTTGATGTCCGAAGGGCTGTGGGGGCTGTTCCCGCTGGTGCTGGGCATCCTGCTGATCGCGCGCCCGCTGGACGGGATGGTCGCGCTGACGGTCGTGGTGGGCGTGATCTGCGCGCTGTCGGGGCTGTTCCGGCTGGCGATGGGCATTCGGCTGGGCCACCGACTGCGCTGGCTGGTGGTCGTCTCGGGCGGGCTGTCGCTGTTGTTCGGGCTTGTGGTGCTTCTGGGGCTGGAGGAGACGGTGCTGGTAACGCTGGGCTTCATCCTTGCGTTCGAATTGATCCTGATCGGCGCGGTGCTGATCGTGGTGGGGATGGCGCGCAGATGATCCTTGGCATTGGAACCGACCTCGCGAATATCGAACGGATCGAGCGCACGCTGGAACGGTTCGGCGATCGTTTCCGCAACCGCGTCTTCACCGATCTGGAACAGCGCCGGGCCGAGAACCGCGCCGACGTCGCGGGCACCTATGCGAAACGCTGGGCGGCGAAGGAGGCTTGTTCCAAGGCGCTGGGCACCGGGCTGCGGATGGGCATCGCGTGGAAGGACATGGCGGTGTCTAACCTGCCGACGGGGCAGCCGGTCATGGCGGTGACAGGCTGGGCCGCGCAGCGTTTGGCCGAAATGACCCCGGCGGGGCACGAGGCGATCGTGCATGTCACGTTGACCGACGATCACCCCTGGGCACAGGCTTTCGTGGTGATCGAGGCACGGCCGATCCGCGATCACGGCAGCGAAACTTGACTCGGACGCCCGCCTTGCGCATGAAGCGGCGATCATCAACGGGCGGGACGACATGTTCACACGCAAGAAAGCAAAGGCCGAGGGCGGCATTCTGGAGACGGTCAAGACGGTCGTCTATGCCCTGCTGATTGCGGGCGTCTTCCGAACGCTGTTCTTCCAGCCGTTCTGGATTCCCTCGGGGTCGATGAAGGACACGCTGCTGATCGGCGATTTCCTGTTCGTCAACAAGATGGCCTATGGCTATTCGCAGTATTCCTGCCCCTTCTCGATGTGCCCCTTCTCGGGCCGTCTTCTGGCGTCCGAGCCGGAGCGGGGCGACGTGGTGGTGTTCCGTCATCCGGTGTCGGGCGCGGATTTCATCAAGCGGCTGATCGGCCTTCCGGGCGACACGGTGCAGATGCGGGGCGGTCGCGTGATCCTGAACGGGCAGGAAGTGCCGCAGGAAGCCAATGGCGTGTTCGAGGAAACCTACGAACGCCAAGGCCCGATGGGTCAGTATCCGCGCTGCGAGAATGGCCCGGTGGGCGAGGGCGGGCTTTGCACATCGTCGCGGTTTACCGAAACGCTGCCGAACGGCGTTGCGCATGACGTGCTGAACATCGACCAGAACGGCTTTGCCGACAACACCGACGTGTTCACCGTGCCGCCGGGGCATTACTTCTTCATGGGCGACAACCGCGACAATTCGCAGGACAGCCGTTTCAGCCAGGCCGTGGGCGGTGTGGGCATGGTGCCTGCCGAATACCTGATCGGGCGGGCCGACCGGATCATGTTCTCCTCCGCTGGCCGGTCGATGCTGTATTTCTGGACGTGGCGCGCGGACCGCTTCTTCAAGGCTGTCGATTGAAACTCTCTGCCGATCTCATCGCGCTGTCCGGCACGCTCGGGCATCGCTTCAAAAACCCCGAATTGCTGATCCGGGCGGTGACGCATGCCTCGATCTCGGGTCCGCAGCGGCCCGACAACCAGCGGCTTGAGTTTCTGGGCGACCGGGTGCTTGGGCTGGTCATGTCCGAGGCGCTTCTGTCCGCCGATGAACGGGCCAGCGAAGGCCAGCTTGCCCCCCGGTTCAACGCCCTTGTCCGCAAGGAAACCTGCGCCGAGATCGCGCGCGAGATCGGCCTCGGCGACGCGCTCAAGCTGGGCCGGTCCGAGATGATGTCGGGCGGGCGCCGCAAGGAGGCGCTGTTGGGCGACGCGATGGAGGCTCTGATCGCCGCCGTCTATGTCGATGCGGGATTCGAAGTGGCGCGGGCGATGGTGCTGCGGCTTTGGGGCGACCGGGTCGGGCGCGTCGAGAAGGATGCGCGCGATCCCAAGACCTCGCTTCAGGAATGGGCGCAGGCTCGCGCTTTGCCGCCGCCGCGCTATGTCGAACTTGGGCGGTCCGGTCCCGACCACCAGCCGGTCTTCGACGTAGAGGTGCGGCTGGAGACGGGTGAGACCGAAACGGCGCAGGCCAATACCAAACGTGCCGCCGAACAGGCCGCGGCAAGGGCGCTTCTGGCGCGGATGGAGAAGAACGCATGACACGCGCAGGTTTCGTCGCACTGATCGGGGAACCGAACGCCGGCAAGTCCACCCTGTTGAACCGCATGGTGGGGGCCAAGGTGTCCATCGTCACGCACAAGGTGCAGACCACCCGTGCCCGCATCCGCGGCGTCGCGATGGAGGGCGATGCCCAGATCGTCTTCGTGGACACGCCCGGCCTGTTCCGCCCGCGCCGCCGTCTGGACCGCGCGATGGTTGCCGCCGCTTGGGGCGGGGCCGCCGATGCTGACGTGATCGTGTTGCTGATCGAGGCGCATCGCGGGTTGACCGAAGGGACCGAGGCGATCATCGAGGCGCTGAAGGACCGTGTTCCTGGCAAGGTGAAGGTGGCGCTGGCGATCAACAAGATCGACCGCGTGAAGGCCGAGACGCTGCTGGCGCTGACGCAGAAGATGAACGAGGCGTTTCCGTTTGCCGAAACCTTCATGATCTCGGCCGAGCGTGGCTATGGCGTGGACAAGCTGCGCGAATGGCTGGCGGGGCAGTTGCCCGAGGGCGAGTGGTTCTATCCCGAGGATCAGATCGCCGATCTGCCCATGCGCATGATCGCCGCCGAGATGACGCGCGAGAAGCTGACCCTGCGTCTGCACGAGGAACTGCCCTATCAGCTGACCGTCGAGACCGAGAAGTGGGAGGACCGTCCCGACGGATCGACCCGCATCGATCAGGTGGTCTATGTTGCGCGCGACGGGCACAAGGGCATCGTGCTGGGCAACAAGGGCGAGACGATCAAATCCATCGGCCAGGCCGCCCGCGCCGAGATTTCCGAATTCCTTGGCCGGACCGTCCATCTGTTCCTGCAGGTGAAGGTCCGCCCGAACTGGCTGGAAGAGCCGGAACGGTATTCCGAGATGGGTCTGGACTTCAAGGACGGCAATTCTTGACAAGGCTGACCGCCGATTTCTGGGTCCGCGCCTATCTGGCGCGGCTTCGGCTGGCGGACATTCCGGCGTTCATCACCGCAAAAGGCGACGCGACGGCGGGGGCGGTGCTGGTGAAGCTGGCGACGCTGGACGGGCGGGCGCAGGCATATCAGCGCAGTTTCGATCTGATGACCGGCAACCGTGCATGGATGACTTTGGCCAAGGGGGCGGAGGGCGATGTCGATGCCGCCATCGCCCGACAGCGCGGCTTCGACCCCGATCTGTGGGTGATCGAGGTCGAGGATCGCCAAGGCCGCACGCTGTTGGACGAGCCGGGGCTTTCCGACTAGGCTTGCCCGATGGAATGGCGGGACGAGGGTGCGCTTCTGTCCATGCGACGGCATGGCGAAAGCGCCGCGATCATCGAAGTGTTCACCAAGGACCACGGCCGCCATTCCGGCGTCGTGCATGGCGGTGCATCGCGCAAGATGGCCGCGACACTGCAACCTGGGACGCAACTTGACGTTACGTGGCGTGCGAGGCTGGGCGATCAGCTTGGCACCTTCGCGGTCGAGCCGCTGCGCGCCCGCGCGGTGCTGGACAGCCGTCTTGGCCTGACGGGCCTCAACGCCGTCTGCGCCATGCTGCACCTGTGTCTCCCCGAACGCGAGGCGCATCCCGCGCTTTGGTCGCGGACCATCACCCTGCTGGACGATCTGGGCAGCGATGGTTGGGGCGAGGCCTATCTGCGGTGGGAGATGGCGATGCTGGAGGAGATGGGCTTCGCGCTGGAGCTGGGGCGCTGTGCGCTGACCGGATCGCGCGAGGATCTGGCCTTTGTCAGTCCGCGCACCGGGCGTGCGGTCAGCCGGGATGCCGCGGGGGACTGGGCACCGCGTTTGCTGCCCTTGCCGCCGATTCTGCTTGGGCAGGGCGGTGCCAGCCGGGCCGAGATGGCGGCGGGCCTGACGCTCTGCGCTCATTTCCTGATCCGTGCGCTGGACGGCATGGACATCCGCCACCCACTGCCCGAGGCGCGGGCGCGGCTGGTCGATCTGTTGACGCGCGAGGTTGCATCCCACGCTGTCACGGGCCAAGGAGGGCCGGGCGGAAAGGGAGAATGAAATGGTCGAAATCCTGGGCTTGCCGATGGCTTCGTTCCTTGTCGCCTTCGGGGTGACGCTGGTTGCGGGCTTCGTGAAGGGTGCCATCGGCTTTGCGATGCCACTGGTGATGATGTCGGCCTTCTCCGCCTTCCTGCCGCCGCAATACGCTTTGGCGGGGCTTATCCTGCCGGTGGCAGTGACCAACATCCATCAGATGATGCGCGATGGCTGGGGCGCGGCGCTGGCCTCGGCGTGGAAGTTCCGACGCTTCGTCATCGGGACGATCCTGTTCATCGGCGTTTCGGCCCAATTCGCGGACAAGATACCGCAAAGCGTGTTCCTCGTGATGCTGGGCCTGCCGATCACGATCTTTGCGGCGCTGCAACTGGCGGGCCGGAAGCTGGCGCTGCGGCTGGAGCATCGGAACCGCGCCGAATGGGTGCTGGGCGTGATCGGCGGGCTTTACGGCGGCGTATCCGGGATCTGGGGGCCGCCGCTCTTGGTCTATCTTTTGTCCATCGGAACCGAAAAGACCGAGAATGTCCGTGTGCAGGGGGTGATCTTCTTCATCGGATCGACGGCGCTTCTGGCAGCGCATTTGCAGACCGGGCTTTTGCGCGGGGATACGCTGAACTTCTCGGCGGCGCTTGTGGTGCCGGCCTTCATCGGGATGTTCATGGGGTATCGGTTGCAGGACAGTCTGGATCAGGACCGCTTCCGCTGGTGGACGCAGGTGCTGCTGATCATCACGGGCCTGAACCTGCTGCGTCAGGCCGTGATGTAAGAAAGGCGGCCCGTTTGGGCCGCCCGTTTATCCGATCGCCGCCGCTTTGACGTCCGCATCGATATGCGGGACGTATTGGGCGAAGTTGTCGGCGAACATCGACACCAGTTTCGCAGCCTGCGCATCATAGGCCGCTGCATCCGTCCAGGTCGAACGCGGGTCCAGAAGCTTGGCATCGACGCCCGGCACGGCGACCGGAACCTCGAACCCGAAGTTCGGGTCCTTGCGGAACTGCGCCGCGTCCAGCGTGCCGTCCAGCGCAGCGGTCAGCAGCGCGCGGGTCGCCTTGATCGGCATACGCTTGCCCGTGCCATAGGCGCCGCCGGTCCAGCCGGTATTCACCAGCCAGCAGGATGCGCCATGCTTGGCGATTTTCTGTTGCAGCAGCTTGCCATAGACCTCGGGGCGGCGCGGCATGAAGGGTGCGCCGAAGCAAGTCGAGAAGGTCGGCTGCGGCTCGGTCACGCCACGCTCGGTCCCGGCAACCTTGGAGGTGAAGCCGGACAGGAAGTGATACATCGCCTGTGCCGGGGTCAGCTTGGCGATCGGGGGCAGAACCCCGAAGGCGTCGCAGGTCAGCATGATGATGTTCTTGGGGAAGCCGCCAAGCCCGGTATCCGACGCGTTCGAGATCGCCTCCAGCGGATAGGCGCAACGCATGTTGGCCGTCAGGCTGTCGTCGTCGAAGTCCAGATCCAGCGTTTCGGGATCGAAGACCATGTTCTCGATCACGGTGCCGAAGCGCGACGTGGTCGCGAAGATCTCCGGCTCGGCCTCGGCCGACAGGTTGATCGTTTTCGCATAGCAGCCGCCTTCGAAGTTGAAGGTGCCGCGATCCGACCAGCCATGTTCGTCATCGCCGATCAGGATGCGCGACGGGTCCGCCGAAAGCGTGGTCTTGCCGGTGCCCGACAGGCCGAAGAACACGGCGGTGTCGACCGGGTTGCCGACCGCGTGGTTGGCCGAGCAATGCATCGGCATCACGCCTTTTTCGGGCAGGATGTAGTTCAGCAGCGTGAAGACCGACTTCTTGTTCTCGCCCGCGTATTCGGTATTGGCGATCAGGATCAGCTTGCGCTCGAAGTTGAGGGCGATGACGGTTTCGGACCGGCAGCCGTGCTTGGCGGGGTCCGCCTTGAACGACGGGCAGTTGATGATCGTGAAATCGGGGGCAAACGAATCAAGCTCGGCGCGCTCGGGGCGGCGCAGCAGGTGGCGGATGAACAGGCCATGCCACGCAAGTTCGGTCACGACGCGAACGTCCAGACGGTGGGTCGCATCGGCACCGGCATAGAGGTCCTGGACGAAATACTCCCGGCCCTTCATATGCTCCAGCATGTCGGAATAGAGGCGGTCGAAGGCCTCCGGCTCCATCGCGGTGTTGTTTTCCCACCAGATGTTGCCTTCGACACCCGGCGTGCGCACCACATGCTTGTCCTTGGGCGAACGGCCGGTATAGACGCCGGTCGTCGTCAGGAAGGCACCGCCTTTGCCGATCTGTCCCTCGCCGCGGGTGACCGCAGCGTTCATCAATGCTGGTTCGATAAGGTTGTAATGGACCGTTCCCAGTCCTGTAATGCCCTGATCCTCCAGCTTCTGCGCCGGATTCACGCGTCCAATGGTCATCTGCAAGCTCCCGATGCCGCCGATCGCGACATTTCCAACCGAAGTTCGGTATCCGGGCCGACGGGACACCGGTCACACTCCGTTAAGATGCGTGACATCTTTCCTATAACATGTGGATTTGGCTTGGGAACAGTGCGCTTTCAGGACGTTAGCGCAACCATTTAAGCTTTAGCGCAACCATGGCAAAACGCTGCCGGAATTAGGCGAATCTTTGTCTTTTTCACAGCTGATGGAGATTGAGCCATCGGCGCGATTCGCAGTTTGCAGTTGATTTGAAGAGTGGATACAGGATGATGTTCGACACTCCGGCAAGGCCGGGAAGCAGCAGAAAGCATTTCATGTCACGGATCGCCCTTGTGGACGATGACCGAAACATCCTCACCTCCGTCGCCATGACATTAGAAGCGGAAGGGTTCGAGGTTGAAACCTACGCCGATGGCCAGTCCGCGCTTGAAGCCTTCGCCAAGCGCCTGCCGGATCTGGCCGTCCTGGATATAAAGATGCCCCGAATGGACGGGATGGATCTGCTGCAACGGCTGCGGATGCGAACGTCGATGCCGGTGATCTTCCTGACGTCGAAGGATGACGAGATCGACGAGATTCTGGGCCTTCGCATGGGCGCGGACGATTACGTGAAGAAGCCCTTCTCGCAGCGTCTGCTGGTCGAACGCATCCGCGTGATCCTGCGCCGCGAGGCTGTGACGGCGGGCGAGAGCGTCCCGACCGAGGATGGCCAGTTGATCGAGCGGGGGCATCTGCGGATGGACAGCCTGCGCCATGCGGTCAACTGGAAGGGGCAGGACGTGTCGCTGACGGTGACCGAGTTCCTGCTGCTTCAGGCGCTGGCCCAGCGCCCCGGATTCGTGAAAAGCCGCGACCAGTTGATGGACGTGGCCTATGACGATCAGGTCTATGTGGACGACCGCACGATCGACAGCCATATCAAACGTCTGCGCAAGAAAATGCGGACGGCGGACCCCGAGTTTTCGGCGATCGAGACGCTTTACGGTATCGGTTACCGATATAACGAAGAATAGCCCATGGCGCCCTCCTTCCACGATGCAGCCCTTCGCGGGCCTTTGCCCGGGCGCCGCGAGGAGACGCGGAGGCATCGCTGGCTGGTGCTGGGCCGATCGCCGCTGGCACGGCGGATCATCTTCTTCAACCTCGCCTCGTTGGGGGCGATGCTGGTCGCGGCGCTGCTGCTGTCGCCGGTGCGCGGCGCGCTGGTGGACCAGCGCAGCCATTCGCTTGGGACCGAGGCACGGATTCTCGCCGCCTTTCTGGAAGCCGGAACCGTTGCCGATGCGCTGGATCTGGTGGAGCCGGGGCTGGCCGTCACCATCACGTCGCGCGACGGCAAGCTGCTGGCACGGCGCGAGGGTGAGGTGCCGGCCCGGTCGTGGCTGGGATGGCGTCCGGGCGGCGATCCGGGTTGGATCAGGCAATCCGCCGATGTGCCGGGCGGCGGCAGGGTGGAACTGCGATTGCCACTGGCCGAGATCGACGCGCTGGTGGCGCAGGACCGCGAACGGCTTTTGCAGATCTTTCTTGCGGCGTTCCTTTTGTCGGTGGGGCTGAGCCTGACGCTTGCCTCGATGATCGCGCGGCCGTTGACCGATCTGGCCGATGCTGCGGAATCGGGGCGCGAGACGGCGCCGCCGCGCATGGCCGCGCGGTTCTCCATTCCCGACCTCGCCGCCCGACCCGACGAGATCGGGCGGCTGTCCTCGGCCATGCGGGGGATGGTGTCCGCGCTTTACGACCGGATCGACGCGAACGAACAATTCGCCGCCGATGTCGCGCATGAGATCAAGAACCCGCTCGCCTCGCTGCGGTCGGCCATCGACACGCTGCGGATCGTGCGCGAGGATCAGCGCGAGACGCTGCTGGAAATCATCGACCACGACGTGCAGCGGCTGGACCGGCTGGTGACCGACATCTCCAACGCCTCGCGGCTCGATTCGGAACTGGTGAAGGAGGAGGAGGAGGAGTTCGACCTCGTGAAGACGCTTCGCCGCCTTGCAGACCACATGGGGCGTCAGGCCGAGGGGGCGGGCGTGCGGTTCGTGTCGGACCTGCCGTCCGCGCCCATCGTCATCAGCGGGCTGGAGGCGCGGCTTGCGCAGGTCTTCGTCAACCTCATCTCGAACGCCATCTCGTTTTCCGAACCGGGCGATTCGGTCCGCCTGTGGGCGCGCAAGCGCGACAACCGCGTGCTGGTCGTGGTCGAGGATACCGGGCCGGGCATTCCCGACACGGCGCTGGCCCGCATCTTCAAACGGTTCTATTCCGAACGCCCGGCGGGGCAGTTCGGCAACCATTCCGGCCTTGGCCTTGCGATTTCCAAGCAGATCGTGGAGGCGCATGGCGGTGTCATCTGGGCCGAGAACATCCGCCCGACCGAGGCCGATCCCGGATCGGAGCCGATGGGCGCGCGGTTCGTCGTGGGCCTGCCGGTATGATTGTCCACGGCACGGCGGTTGCCCTTTCGGGGCGCGGCGTGCTGATCACCGGGCCATCGGGGGCGGGAAAATCCGCGCTGGCTTTGCAGCTCATGGCCTTTGGCGCGCAGCTTGTCGCCGATGACAGGGTGATGATCCTGCGTGAAGGCGAATCCCTGATCGCCAGCGCGCCGGATGCGATCCGGGGGCTGATCGAGGCGCGCGGCGTCGGCATCCTGAACGCGGACCCCTGCACTGCAAGGCTGGTTCTGGCGGTGGACCTGTCGCAAATCGAAGACACCCGCCTGCCTCCGATGCGTCACAGCTTCGTGCATGGCTTGCCCTTGCCCCTTGTGCTGGGGCAGGATGCACCACACCTTCCCGCCGCGATCCTGCAATACCTGAAAGCCGGACGATACAGTTGAACGACCACACGCCATCCGAGGGGCACGAGCTTGTGCTCGTCACCGGGCCTTCGGGGGCCGGGCGATCCACCGCGATCAACGCGCTGGAGGATCTGGGCTATGAGGTGATCGACAACCTCCCGCTCAGCCTCGTGCCGCGATTGATCGACGGGCCGCCCGTGGGCCCGATCGCGCTTGGCCTCGACATCCGCAACCGCGACTTCAACGCGACCGCGCTGATCGAATTGATCGACCGGCTGACGCGCAACCCGGCGGTGTCGCTGGATGTGCTTTACGTCGATTGCGGGGTCGAGGAACTGTCCCGCCGCTATAACCAGACGCGCCGCCGTCACCCCCTCGCCGCGACCCCGACCGAGGGAATCGCGCGCGAGATCGACCTGCTGGCCCCAGTCCGTGTGCGTGCCGACAATCTGATCGACACGACGGAGATGTCGCCGCACGACCTGAAAGCCGAGATTGCGCGTTGGTATGACAGGGGCAGCCATGCGCGGATGTCGGTTTCCATCCAATCTTTTTCCTACAAGCGTGGCGTTCCACGCGGCGTAGACATGATTTTCGACTGCCGTTTCCTGAACAATCCGCACTGGGTTCCGGCCCTGCGCGAGATGGACGGGCGCGATGCTGCGGTTGCGGAATATATTGCAGCGGATGAACGGCTTGCACCCTTCTTCGACAAGGTGCGCGACCTTGTCCTGTTCCTGCTTCCGGCTCAGTTGGATGAGGGAAAAGCCCATCTGACCATAGGCTTCGGATGCACAGGTGGGCAGCACAGATCGGTCGCACTTGCAGAAATGTTGGGCAATGTGCTTGCGCAGCAAGGCTGGCCGGTGTCAAAACGACATCGTGAACTTGAACGCAGGGTGGCCCCCCAGGCCCCAACGCAATCGGGATGAAGGCTTGATCGGGATCGTGATCGTGGCGCATGGCGGGCTGGCGCGGGAGTATCTCTCCGCGGTCGAACATGTCGTCGGCAAGCAGGAGGCGATGGCCGCCATCGCGATCGAGGACGATCACGACCGTATCGCCAAACAGGCCGAGATCAGCGCCGCCGCCCATGCCGTCGATCGCGGGCAGGGCGTGGTGGTCGTGACCGACATGTTCGGCGGATCGCCTTCGAACCTTTCGCTGCCCGCCTGCATCGGGCGCGACCGCCGCATCGTCTATGGTGCGAACCTGCCCATGCTGATCAAGCTGGCGAAATCGCGGGAGCTTCCGGTGCCGGACGCGGTTGCGCTGGCGCTGGATGCCGGGCGCAAATACATCAACAGCCTCGACCTCGGGGGCGGGAATTGAAGCGAACGCTGCGGATCGTGAACGAAAAGGGGCTGCATGCGCGCGCCTCGGCCAAGTTCGTGGAGGTGGTCGAGGAGTTCGATGCCGATGTGAACGTCCGCAAGGACGGGATGGAAGTGTCGGGCGATTCGATCATGGGCCTTCTGATGCTGGCCGGATCGCGCGGCACCAGCATCGAGATCGAGACGAGCGGCCAGCAGGCCGCCGCGCTGGCCGATGCGCTTGAAGCACTGGTCGCGGACCGCTTCGGCGAGGACTTCTAGCGCGAGGGCACCGGCGTATCGCCGCGATAGTCATAGAAGCCGCGCTTGGTCTTGCGCCCCAGCCAGCCCGCCTCGACATACTTCACCAGAAGCGGGCAGGGGCGGTATTTCGTATCGCCCAAGCCCTCGTTCAGCACGTTCATGATCGCAAGGCAGGTGTCCAGCCCGATGAAGTCGGCCAGCTCCAGCGGTCCCATCGGGTGGTTCGCGCCCAGACGCATGGATTCGTCGATGGCGGCGACCGAACCGACCCCTTCATACAGCGCATAGACGGCTTCGTTGATCATCGGGATCAGGATGCGGTTCACGATGAAGGCAGGGTAATCCGCCGCGCTGGCTGCGGTCTTGCCCAGCGATTCGACGACCTGCCGCAGCGCGTCGAACGTCTCGTCATCGGTCGCGATGCCCCGGATCAGTTCCACCAGCTGCATCACGGGAACGGGGTTCATGAAATGGAACCCCATGAACTTCTCGGGCCGATCCGTGCGCGCGGCCAGGCGGGTGATCGAAATGGACGAGGTGTTCGAGGTCAGGATCGTATGCGGCGCCAGATGCGGCACCAGCTGTTCGAAGATCGCAGCTTTCACTTCCTCGCGTTCGGTCGCGGCCTCGATCACCAGATCGGTCTGGCCCAGATCGGCCAGAGCGGTGGTAGTGCGGATACGCGACAGCGCCGCCTGCTTGTCCTTTGGGGCGATCTTTTCCTTGTTTACCTGCCGATCGAGGTTGTGCCCGATGGCATCCAGCGCCGCGTCCAACGCCTCCTGCCTGATGTCCGTGATCGTCACGTCATAGCCGGCAAGCGCGAAGACATGGGCGATGCCGCTGCCCATCTGACCGGCGCCAACGATCCCGACCGTGCTTATCCTCATCTTGCGCCCCCGCGAAATGCTGCGGCTGCGAAGGTAGCGCAGACGGCCATGAACGCAAATGGATTGCACGGCATTTGCGATGAATTGCAGCTTTAGCCATTCCTAAATTCCAAGCCCGGAGGATCGGCGTCCAGATGCCCGAAAGGTCTTGCAATGATCCAGCCTGCCCCCGCCCCGCTGTGCCCGCAGGGGCGGTTCCACGCGATGATCGGCGGCGGGCCTTGCGCGCGGACGCTTGCTGCGATGGCGGGCTGCCCGGTGCTCGACCTCGGCCTTCGCCACGCGGGGCCGGACGCGCTGCTCCAGGCGGACCTGCGCCTTGCGGCCAAGGCGGAGACGGTGGTGCTGGTGCTGTCGCCGCTGCGGAACCTGTCGAATGCCTTTTATCTGGTGCATCCGCGCCGCAACGACCGCTTCGTTGCGCCGACGCCGCTGATTACGTCGCTGTTCCCCGAGGTGGACTTCACGGGCATCCACTTCACCCATCACCTTGTCCGGACTCTTGCCGCGACCTGCGAGGAGCGGCTGGCCGAGGTGACGGCGGATGTGCGTCGCAGATGGCGCGAGGCGATGGGCGAGGTGGCGCACCGCCTGCCGCAAGCCGTGCTGCTGCATCTGGACGACCCGAGCGAGCGCCTTGGAGTGGAGGACGCGGCCGGGCTTGGCTGTCCGGTGGTGACTTTGCCTGTCTCTGGCACAGCGCCCGCACAGATCGCGCGGGCGCTGCTGCCGCATCTTGCACAAAGGGCGCCCTGAGGCGCCCTTCGATCACACCTTCCCGGTCAACTCCGGCACGAGTGTGAACAGATCGCCGACGAGCCCGTAATCTGCGACCTGGAAGATGGGGGCGTCCTCGTCCTTGTTGATGGCAACGATGACGCGGCTGTCCTTCATGCCCGCAAGGTGCTGGATCGCCCCCGAGATGCCGAGCGCGATGTAGAGCTTCGGCGCGACGACCTTGCCGGTCTGCCCGACCTGCCAGTCGTTGGGGGCATAGCCCGCATCCACCGCCGCGCGGGACGCGCCGACGGCGGCGCCCAGCTTGTCGGCCAGCGCCTCGACGATGGCGAAGTTCTCCTCCGATCCGATGCCGCGCCCGCCCGAGACCACGATCCCGGNCTCGACGATGGCGAAGTTCTCCTCCGATCCGATGCCGCGCCCGCCCGAGACCACGATCCCGGCCGAGGTCAGCTCGGGCCGGTCGGAGGCCGCGACCTTGTCCTCGACCCAGGATGACAGGCCCGGATCGGCGGCGGCGGACACGGGCTCGACCGGGGCGGAACCGCCCGAACCCGCCGCCTCGAAGGCGGTGGTCCGCACCGTCAGCACCTTCTTCGCGTCCGAGGATTTCACCGTCTGGATCGCGTTGCCGGCATAGACGGGCCGCTCGAACGTGTCCGCATCGACGATCCCCGACACGTCCGAGATCACCATCACGTCCAGCAAAGCCGCCACGCGCGGCATGACGTTCTTGGCATCCGTCGTCGCCGGGGCGAGGATGTGGGTGTAATCCCCTGCCAGCCCGGCGATCAGCGCCGCCGTGGGTTCGGCCAGACGGTGGCCCAGCGTCGCATCCTCGGCCACCAGCACACGCGCGACGCCCGCGATTTTGGCCGCCTCGGCCCCCGCCGCCGACGCATGCGCCCCGGCGCAAAGCACCGTCACATCGCCCAAGGCCTTTGCCGCCGTCACCGCCTTGGCCGTCGCGTCCAGCATCAGCTCGCCGCTCGTGACCTCGCCCAGAACCAGAACAGCCATCAGAGCACCCCCGCCTCTTTCAGTTTCGACACCAGCTCGTCCACCGAGCCGACCTTGATCCCGGCGCTGCGACCCGCGGGTTCGACCGTCTTCACCACCGTCAAGCGGGGCGTCACGTCAACGCCGTAATCGGTGGGGGTCTTCTCCTCCAACGGCTTCTTCTTGGCCTTCATGATGTTCGGCAGGGACGCATAGCGCGGCTCGTTCAGGCGCAGATCCACCGTGACGATGGTCGGCATCTTGACGCGGATGGTCTGCATCCCGCCATCGACCTCGCGCGTGACCTGCGCGTGATCGCCCTCGACCTCCAGCTTCGATGCGAAGGTCGCCTGGCTCCAGCCCAAAAGCGCCGAAAGCATCTGCCCCGTCGCGTTCATGTCGTTGTCGATCGCCTGCTTGCCCGCGATCACCAGCCCCGGCTGTTCATCCTTGACCACGGCCGCCAGCAGCTTCGCCACCGCCAGGGGTTCGATGTCGGTCGTCACATCCGCCGCAGCCTCGATCAGGATCGCGCGGTCCGCGCCCATCGCCAGCGCCGTCCGCAGCGTCTCCTGCGCCTGCTTCACGCCGATGGAAACCACCACGACCTCGGACGCCGCGCCCTTCTCCTTCAGCCGGATCGCTTCTTCGACCGCGATCTCGTCGAACGGGTTCATCGACATCTTCACATTCGCAAGATCGACACCGGACCCGTCCGCCTTGACGCGAACCTTCACGTTGTAGTCGATCACCCGCTTAACCGGGACCAAGACTTTCATCAACACTCTCCTTGTCGTGCCCCGTGCGTGCGGGTTCTTTTGGCGATCCGTTCCTGTTGATAGCGGGCGGCAAACTGGCGAAACAGACCAAATGCGACGCTATCTGCAAACGCGGCGTCAGTCACCCCGCGTCAGGCCGGGCACCCACAGAACGTCGCGGTCATTCGCGGCGCGGCTGGCCACGAAGAACCAGTCCGACAACCGATTGAGGTAGCGGACGGCCTCGGGGTTGGCGTCTGCGACCAATGTCGCAAGTCGTTCGGCCCGGCGGCAGACAGTGCGGCACAGATGCAGATTCGCCGCCAGTGCCGACCCTCCGGGAAGGACGAAGCTGCGGAGTGCGGGCAGGTTCGCATTCATCGCGTCGATCTCCGCCTCCAGCCGTTTGGTCTGGACCGGGATGATGCGCAGCGGCGGGTAGGGCGCCTCGGCGTCGCGATCCATGCCGGGGCGGCAGAGATCGGCGCCAAGATCGAACAGGTCGTTCTGGATGCGGGCCAATGCCGCGTCCATCTCTGCGTCTGCGTGCAGCCGTGCCATCCCGACCGCCGCGTTGGTTTCGTCCACGGTGCCATAGGCTTCGACCCGCGGGTCGGTCTTTGCAACGCGGGTGCCATCGCCCAGCGCGGTCGTGCCGTCATCGCCGGTGCGGGTATAGATTTTGGACAGAACCACCATCAGCCGCGCGCCAGCCAGGCGAACAGCACGATGATGATGACCGCGACCGCCTGCGCCGCCACGCGGTATCGCATGATGCGGTTGGCGTGCTTGCGGTGGAACTCGCCGCCCTTGGCGAAGCTGCCGATGCCCACCATCAGGATGACCAGCACGACCAGCACCGCGATGCAGCCGATGATGAAAAGCGTGTCCATGTCAGGCCCCCTTCAGCACCCGGTCCAGCCCCCGCGTCGTCAGCAGGCGGCGCGCGAAGACCATCGCCCATGTCGGCTTGGTAACATAGTAGCGGGCCTTGGGGCGCGGGCTTTCCAGCGCATGGGCCAGCTTTTCGGTCACGGCGGCGGCGGGAAGCTCCCAGCGGTCCTTGTCGCGCGCTTCATACAGGCGATGCAGCAGGCCCCTGTATTCGTCGGCGCGGGCGGAATTCTTCCAGTCGATCCAGCGTTCGAAATGCGGGATGGCCTTGCGGCGCAGGTCGGACGCGATGGGGCCGGGTTCGATCAGGATCACCTCGATCCCGGTGCCCTGCATTTCAAGCCGCAGCACGTCGGTCAGCCCCTCCATCGCGAATTTGGTGGCCGAGTAGGCCCCGCGCCATTTGACGCCCACCAGCCCCAGAACCGAGGAACAGTTCACGATCCGCCCATGCCCCTGCGCCCGCATCACCGGAATCACCCGGCGCGTCAGATCGTGGTAGCCGAACAGGTTCGTCTCGAAGATCGCGCGGAGGGCGTCGCGGGGCAAATCCTCGACCGCGCCGGGACAGGCGAAGG
Source organism: Falsirhodobacter xinxiangensis (assembly GCF_004959935.1). GTDB lineage: Bacteria > Pseudomonadota > Alphaproteobacteria > Rhodobacterales > Rhodobacteraceae > Falsirhodobacter > Falsirhodobacter xinxiangensis. Next base: position 83,129 of record NZ_SMYN01000014.1, read on the forward strand.
CACCGTTGTTGTAAAGCGCATCCAGCGTGCCGCCCGTGCGCGACAGCGCCTCGGCCAGCGCGGCGGCGATGCTGTCGGGGCTGTCGTAATCCAGCACGAAGCTTTCCAGCCCCTCGGCCCGCAATCGTTCGCAGTCGGCTTCGGCCCGGCAGGTGGCGAAGACACGCCAGCCGCGTGCCTTCAGCCCATGCGCCGCGTCATGGCCGATCCCCGAGGAACAGCCGGTCATCAGGACAGATTTCATCACCACCTCCGCCCGCCTTGGCTAGCGGGCCGGGGCGCGGGATTCAATAGGACGGCATCCCGGTCAGAAAGCGGCTGGCGACATAGCCTTCGACGCCGTCACCCTCGATCCGGATGCGCGACCAGCCGGTATCGTCGGTCCAGACGACCAGCGCGGCATCGCCCCGGTCCAGCTTGCCGACGATCGCATCCTGCGTGGACGGGCCCTGGCGGACATTGACCGAAGTGGCGTTGACATAGACGACAGGCATCATCTGCGACAGATCGGGCGTCTTGGCGGCGGCGACGGGTTCGGGAACGATCTCACGCTCGGCCCGGACCTGAAGCAGACGCGGCTCGTTCGTGATCAGCGCGCGTTGCGGCTCGGGGGCGGGCGTTGCGGCGGCGACGGCCACCGGTGCTTCGCGCGGCACCAGCCCGGCGCGGGTCTGGCCGTGATCGCGGCCCCCGATCACAAAGACCAGAAAAATCGCTGAACAAAGGATCAGAGTTAGTCGAATCATTACAACCCCCTGGCAAGGGACAAGCGACCCCTGCATCATATCACATCTGCAATGACATCCGCGTGAAAAGGTTCCCTGCCACATGCAGGGCTGGACCGCTGGCGCGTCACGGCATATTCAGCGCGGATGACCGATGCCGATGACGAACCCGCCCTGACCTTCGAGCCGCTGTCGCGCGCCATTGGCGAGCGTTACCTGACCTATGCCCTTTCCACGATCATGCACCGGGCGCTGCCGGATGCGCGGGACGGGTTGAAGCCGGTGCATCGGCGCATCCTTTACGCGATGCGAGAGCTGCGGCTGTCGCCCACCGGCGGCTTCCGGAAATCGGCCAAGATTTCGGGCGACGTGATGGGCAACTATCACCCCCATGGCGACAGCGCGATCTATGACGCGATGGCGCGTCTGGCGCAGGATTTCAACGTCCGCTATCCGCTGGTGGACGGGCAGGGCAACTTCGGCAACATCGACGGCGACAATCCTGCGGCCTCGCGTTACACCGAGGCGCGGCTGACCGCGATCGCGGAAACGCTGATGGAAGGGTTGGCCGAGAATGCGGTCGATTTCCGTCCCAACTATGACGGCACGCTGGAAGAGCCGGTGGTCATGCCCGCCGCGTTTCCGAACCTTCTGGCGAACGGGTCCAGCGGCATCGCGGTGGGGATGGCGACCAACATCCCGCCCCATAACCTGCACGAGCTGATCGACGCCTGCCAGTTGATGATCAAGGAACCGGAGGCGACGGACGAGCAGATCGTCGAGCTGGTCCCCGGCCCGGATTTCCCCACCGGCGGCATCATCGTGGAGCCGAAGGGCACGATCCTCGAAGCCTATCGCACGGGTCGCGGCGCGTTCCGCGTGCGCGCGAAATGGGAGAAGGAGGATCTCGGTCGCGGCAACTGGCAGATCGTCGTCACCGAGATCCCGTATCAGGTCCAGAAATCCAAGCTGATCGAACGGCTGGCGGAACTGATCCAGACCCGCAAGATCCCGCTGCTGGCCGATGTGCGCGACGAATCCGCCGATGACATCCGCATCGTGCTGGAGCCCCGCGCGCGGACGGTCGAGCCGGACATGCTGATGGGGATGCTGTTCAAGAACTCGGATCTTGAAACGCGGTTCAGCCTGAACATGAACGTGCTGATCGACGGGCGGACGCCGAAGGTCTGTTCCCTGCGCGAGGTGCTGCGGGCGTTCCTGGACCATCGGCGCGAGGTTCTCGTTCGACGCAGCGAACATCGGATGGAGAAGATCGACCACCAGCTTGAAGTGCTGGACGGTCTGATCACCGCGTTCCTGAACCTTGACCGGGTGATCGACATCATCCGTTACGACGAGGCCCCCAAGCGGGCGCTGATGGCCGAGGATTGGGACGTGAAGCGCCCCAAGGCCACGTCCGAGGCGGATTACATCTCGCCGCCCGAAGGTGTCGGCGCGTTGTCGGAGGTGCAGGCCGAGGCGATCCTGAACCTGCGGCTACGGTCCTTGCGGCGGCTGGAGGAGCTGGAACTGATTTCCGAGCGCGACGCCCTTCGGCTGGAGCGCGAGGAACTGATCGGCCTGCTGGCGACCCCGGCAAAGCAGTGGAAGACCATCGGCAAGGAACTGGCCGCGATCCAGAAGTCCTTCGGCAAGGCGACCGCGCTGGGCGCCCGCCGCAGTCAGTTCGCCGAGGCGGGCGAGGTCGAGGACGTGCCCTTCGAAGCGATGATCGAGCGCGAGCCGATCACGGTCATCTGCTCGAAAATGGGCTGGATTCGCGCGATGAAGGGTCATGTCGCGCTGGATCAGGATGTGAAGTTCAAGGATGGCGACGGGCCGCGCTTCATCTTCCATGCGGAGACGACGGATAGGATCGTGCTGGTCGGGTCCAACGGGCGATTCTACACGCTGATAGGGGCGAACCTTCCCGGCGGACGGGGAATGGGCGAACCCGTGCGCCTGATGGTGGACCTGCCGAACGAGGCCGAGATCACCGATCTGGTCATCTGGCGGCCGGGCGAGAAGTGGCTGGTGGCGTCCACGGCGGGCGATGGGTTCCTGCTGCCGTCCGAGGAAGCCGTGGCCCAGACCCGCGCGGGCAAGGCGGTGTTGACGGTCAAGGAAGGCGTGCGCACCGCGTTGGTCCGCAAGGCGACGGGCGATCACGTCGCGGTCGTGGGCGACAATCGCAAGATGCTGGTCTTCGCGCTGTCCGAACTGCCCGAGATGGGCAAGGGCAAGGGTGTGCGGCTTCAGAAATACAAGGACGGCGGACTGTCGGACGCGATCACCTTCGCGCTGGCCGAGGGCATCGCGTGGCAGCTTGAAGGCGGGCGCAACCGGCGCGAGACGGACCTGACCGAATGGCAGGGTGCGCGGGCGGGCGTCGGCCGGATGGCGCCGCGCGGCTTCCCCCGCGACAATCGCTTCGGTTGAGGCGCGTTGCCCGCGCGGGCTGCGCGGGCTATGTCGGGGGGGACCGATGAAAAGGACCCTCCGATGAAGAAGACGATTGCCCTCTGTCTCGGCCTCGCGCTGGCCGCCTGCGGGACGCGCGATCTGGAAGACCCGCCGGTGGACATGGGCAATTTCCGTTTGGGGTTGAACATCGCCGTGGCCGACAAGGCCGAAAAGGTTCCGATCTCGCGCACCGCCACGCCCGAACAGTGGGAAGCGGCGATGAACAAGGCGGTCAAGGATCGGTTCGGGCGCTATTCCGGCAGCAAGATGTATAATATCGGCGTCAGCGTCGACGGCTATGCGCTGGCCCCGCCCGGCATTCCGATTCTGGCCGCGCCCCGGTCGGTTCTGGTCGTCACGGCGAACGTCTGGGACGATGCCGCGCAGAAGAAGCTGAACGCGACGGGCAAGCAGATCACGGTCTGGGAAGACGGCGGTGCCGGCTTCATCGGCACCGGATACACCCGGTCCGCCGAGGATCAGATGGAGGTTCTGTCCTACTACGCGGTCAAGAAGATCGAGGAGTGGTTCCAGGAAAATCCCGAATGGTTCGGCATCACCAGCGCCGCCCCGACCGGGCCTGCCGCACAATCGGGCGCCCCGCCGCGTCCGGTGGCCAACTAGGCTTGATTTTCCCCGCCCCGCTGGATACATCCCGCGCGGTGTAAAACTGGGTCCGAGCGTGGGCCCCCCAATCCCGAGGCCCACTCGCCATGGCAAAGGCAAAGTTTGAACGGACGAAACCG
>NZ_SMYN01000015.1 GCF_004959935.1 Falsirhodobacter xinxiangensis
TCTGGCTCTGAAACTCAATGAGTCTGGACCCTAAGCTCATCCAGACGCGGCATGAACACGCGCTGTCGCTTGCTAAGCTGGACAGGACACGTTCTCGCCCTGCAGCGAACGCGGACCTGTTCGAACACACCGCAAAATATATCTATGATCCGGAAAACGCGTGGCTGGGCGGCAACTTGCAGGAGCGAAAGCTCCTTCTGAAGTTATGTTTCGACAGCCCTCTCGTCTACCACAACAGACGAGGCTTTCGAACACCGAAATTGACCCGCATCTTCATGGCATTAGATGCCGCAGAAGAGGGAGAGTCTTATCTGGCGGATGGGGTGGGATTCGAACCCACGGTAGAGTCACCCCTACGCCAGTTTTCAAGACTGGAGCCTTAAACCGCTCGGCCACCCATCCGCAGAGGCGCTGAATATCACGCCGGGGGCGAAGTTCAAGCCGCTGCCAACGCCTTCGCAATCGCAAGGAAGTCGGCCGACTTCAGGCTTGCGCCGCCCACCAGCGCGCCGTTGACGTCCGGCACGGCAAATATCTCGGCGGCGTTGCCCGGCTTGACCGAACCGCCATACAAAAGCGGAACGTCCACCCGCGCGCGTAGGAAGCCATGAACTTCGGCGATTTCCTCCAGCGTTGGCGTGCGGCCTGTGCCGATGGCCCAGACCGGCTCATAAGCGACGACCAGCCGCGCGGGATCGAGCCCGGCGACAGACGCGGCGATCTGCGCGCCAACCACGTCCAGCGTGCGACCCGCGTCGCGTTCCGCCTCGGTCTCGCCCACGCAGACGATGGCGGTCAGCCCTGCGCCTTGGGCGGCCTGCGCCTTCGCGGCCACTTCTTCACTGGTCTCGCCATGATCCGCGCGCCGTTCCGAATGGCCGACGATGACATATTCCGCCCCGGCATCGGCAAGCATCGCGGCGGACAGATCACCCGTATGCGCGCCCGCCCCCTTCGCATGGCAATCCTGCCCGCCCACCGCCAGACCGAACGCAGCGGCGCGCGCAAGCAGTGTCGCAGGCGGGCAGATCAGCACTTCGCACCCTTCGGGCGCCCCGGCCGCAATGGCCTCGATCTCGGCCAGATCGGCCGCAAGGCCGTTCATCTTCCAGTTTCCCGCCGCCAGCTTACGCATCCACAACCTCCATTGAACGGGCGGAGGTTACGCGAGACGGACGTGGCAGGGAAGCCGTCACATGTCCTTGAACTTGATGGATTCCCCACAGCCGCATGCCTCGGCCACATTCGGATTGCGGAATTTGAACCCCGATTCCAGAAGCGAGGTCTCGTAGTCGATCTCGGTCCCGAACAGGAACATCTGCGCCATGGGGGCGATCATCACCCGCGCGCCATCTTGCTCGACCGTCTCGTCCATCGGGTTCACCTCGGACACATAGTCCATGGTGTATTCCATCCCGGCGCAGCCGCCCTTCTTTACGCCGATCCGAAGACCGGCAGAGTTCTGCTTCGTCATCAGCCGCGCGATCTGCCGCGCCGCCGCCGGGGTGATGCTGACCGCCTGCTTGCCGGGGATCGAGAACATGGGGCTACTCCTTGGAACGTCCTTGAAAATGGGGCCTCCGGCGCGCGGCTGCAAGAGGTCAGTCGAAGGCACCGGGGTGCAACTCCTCCCAGAACAGCCGAACCGCTTCCGCGTTCAGCGCACTCATCCAGCCGTGCCGCTCGAAATCGTCGCGCGCCGCGCCCGACAGCATCGACAGGAACAGCCGCCGGTCGGCGTCGCGCTGCGTCGGCGTCCGGCTCGACACCAGCTCCTGTATCCGGCTCAGCTGTTGCGCGCGCGGCGACAGCACCGCAGGTTCCGGCACCCGCAGCGCCGCCGTCAAATAGCCGACGGGGTTCCTGATACCCCCCTGCCCTTCCACATGATCCAGCTTGGCATCGACATGCCCTTCCCCATGTTCGGCGATCCACTGCCGCGCCAGCCGGTCCGCCGCACCCAGACGGCGCAACCGCTCATAAACGGGCGAGCGCCGGGTCCCTTCCCCGTCATCCAGATCCAGAATCGCAAGCTGCGGGTTCTCGCGGATCAGGAACCGGATATCGGTCACCGTCCGGCCCATCTTCCGCGTCTCCGGCTCGATCACGATGTTCGAGGACCGGTTGACCTCCTCCACCGCGGGCTTGATGATCTTGGCATTCAGATGCTTGAACACCTCGTAATAGGCGCTGTCGTTCACGCCCATCAACCGCCGGAATATATCCAGCGACCACCACCCGGTGCTGCCCGTCCGCACGAAGCGATAACAGTTCTCATACAGCGCCAGCGCATGCCCCGAGGTGAAGCGCCGCTGGATGTTCAGGTTGATCAGCGCAAAGACCTTCGGATCGTTCAGCTTCGACGCCAGCGCCGGCGAATACCCATATTCGCAAACCCCGCCCTTCAGCTTGGCATAGGACAGCAGCGAGGACACACCCCATTCCTGCCGCCCCTCCTCGTCCAGCATGTCCCACTCGGCCACCGTCTCGGCCAGCCCGCGCAGCGCCGCCTTCAGCGTGTCCATATCGTTCGAATTGTATCCGATCATCAGGCACAGCGTGCGCGCATCGATCCGGTGCACCTGCTGCGTCACCAGCGTGTCATAGGCATTCAGCAGCAGCACGTTCGACAACCGCCGCTGCAACAACGACAGCTTGCCTGATACATGGATCGCCGCCACATGCTTCTTGACCGCCCCGCGCCGCAACGCTCCGGTCAACTGGTCCCTGGGGATGTCGTTCATCCGCCTGCCTCATCACTGCTCCGGAGTCTTCGCGACTCTCTGCCCCCGAGGCTAAACCCAAAGGCACCCACCCACAAGCGCCCTTCCGGCACCTTTCCACCCATCCCGTATCCGGGCACCTTTGACGCAGAGGTTCCGCGAAAGGTATCCGTTTACGGGACGGGCCCTGTGGACAACCCAATCGCCACCTTCACCATCCCCAAAAAAACCAAGGAAAACCCCCTTCCGATTCGCTTTTCGGCAGAATCAGCACCCTTCATCCCGTATCCGGGCACCTTTCACCCCGTATTCGGTCACCCCACATCCCGAACACGGGCACCTTTGGCAAGAATTCATGTTTCTAAACATAGACTTGCTGGCTCCAAAGATTCTAAAATATCCAAAGATTCGAAACTTCAGGTTGCTGCTTTTTTCGATATTTCCTTGGAAAGGGGTCTTGGCGATTCACATCTGGCTTCGGATGTGCGACTGAACGACGAATATCTGGATAAATCGCGTACAAGAGAGCGCAGGATGAGCAGCAAATCAGATCTTCCGCCCTATTTCGGCATCGACCCAGAGGAGGAGGCCGCCCGCCTCGCCCAACCTATAGATACGTCGCGATTCGCCAAGGCCGCGGCTTTCGCGGCACGGGGGCGCGACGATCTGGCCAAGCGCGGCTATGCCCCGGACGGCAAGAAGCGCCTTCGCCGTTTCTCCACTTGGGAAGTGTGCAAATACCTCATCCCCATCGCTCCGGCCCATCTCCGCCGTGTCCTCAAATCGCATCCGGACCTGCCGCAGGGCACCGGCGAAGGTGGCGCGAAATGGTTCACACTGGACGAAATCCTTATCCTTCGCGATCATTTCGCAACCGAGGGTGCAGGCTGGCGCGAATACAAGGCGTGGCGTCCCGAAGGGCTTCCGGCGAAGGTCGTCGCAGTTGCGAACTTCAAGGGCGGCGTCGGCAAGACTTCGACCGCTGCCCACCTTGCCATGTCGGCGGCACTTGACGGATACCGCGTCCTTGTCATCGACCTCGACAGCCAGGGCTCGATGACCTCGATCATGGGCGGTCAGGTCACCGACGAATGGCAGACCGCCTTCCCCATGCTGGCCCGCGATTTCGCCATGCATCTTCAGGCTGAAAACAAAGTGCGCGAGGCTGCGGGCCAGCCCCCCCTGCCCTTCGACGAAACCTTGACCGAGGCGCTGAAGGTTTCGCCGCGAAACCTGATCCAGAAAACCCATTGGCCGAACATCGACCTGATCGGTGCTCAGCTGAACCTCTACTGGGCCGAATTTCAGGTGCCGGTCTGGCGGATGCAGCTTCGAAACTGGCCGCTCTGGGACAGTCTGGGGAATGCATTGTCCGATGCTGGCATCCTTGACGAATACGATATCGTCCTTTTGGACACGGCCCCTGCCCTTGGCTATCTGACCATCAACGCCCTTTCGGCGGCAGATATCCTGCTCGTGCCGCTGGGCGCGTCCTTCCTCGAATTCGACTCGACCGGACGCTTCTTCGACATGATCTACTCCACCTTCGCTTCGATCGAAGAAGGTGAAAACCGTGCCCGCCGCGCCGACGGACTGCCCGAGATGCGGTTCGAATGGGATGCCGTGCGGGCGCTGATCACCCGGTTCGATCCTGCCCAGCAGACGGATCTGGCGAATGTGGTCCAGGCCTATTTCGGGGATTTCATGACCACCTATCGGCAGGAGATCACCGCCATGGTCGGTCAGGCCGGCGAGCAGGTTTCGGGAATCTACGAAACCGATTATCGTGACTTCAACCGCGACACCTATGTCCGGGGGCGCGAAACCTTCGATCAGACATGGGCCGAGGTGAAACGCGTGCTTCTGGGAACCTGGTGGCGCGATATGAAACTGGCCGAGAAGGAGGCGGAGAATGGCTAAACGCAGGAAGCTCGAAGCGCCGTCCGCCGATGATCTCACGCGGTTCGAGGAGGAGTTTCGCCGCGAAACCTCCCGCATGCCGCTGGTCGCGCCCATCAGCCAGGTCGCAGCCGAGGCCGCCAGCGCGCATGATCCGCGCCCACCCGTCGAGCGTGCGGAGGCCGCCAAGGACCGCGTCGATGCCGAACGCCACCGGGATGCCGACCGCCGCGGTCTGATGCTGCGGGAAATCCCGCTGACGGATATCGAACCCGACGCCATCGTTCGCGATCGCATCGCGCTGGACAGTGACGAGCTGACCGAGTTGCAGCTTTCCATTGCCGCGCAGGGCATGCGCCTCCCGGTCGAGGTGTTCGAGATGGAGGGGCCCGGCAAGCGCTACGGTCTTCTGTCCGGCTATCGGCGCCTCCGCGCAGTCCAGAACCTCCTCGCGCTTAGCGGTCAGGAAAAATACCTGACCATCAAAGCCATTGTCCGCGACCCCGAGGCAATGGGCGGAACCTTTGCCGCCATGGTCGAGGAAAACGAGGTCCGCGCCAACCTGAGCCATTTCGAGCGCGGGCGCATCGCCGTCATCGCCGCAAAGCAAGGCGCGTTTCCGAATGTCGAAGCCGCGGTGGATGCGCTGTTCGTGTCGGCCTCCAAGGCCAAAAGGTCCAAGGTCCGCTCCTTCGCGCTGGTCTTCGAAGAACTGGGCGACATGCTGACTTTTCCCGGCGCCTTGCGTGAAAAGGACGGGCTGAAGATCGCCGCCGCCCTGCGCGATGGGCATGAGGCCGCGCTGCGCGAAGCCTTGGCAGACCGCACGCCCGAAAGCCCCGAGGAGGAGATGCAGATCATCGATGACGGGATCGCGGGCCTTCAATCGGCGGCACCGCGGCCCGAAAGGGGAGGGCGACCGAAATCCGTCTCTCGCGGGCGCAAGGCACGGCTTGCGACGCAAATAACCCTGACATCGGGTGTCGATTCCAACGGTTGGTTCATCCGGCTGGACGGCGACCGGGTCAGCGCGGATCTGGTCGAAGCCGCGATGTTGGAACTGGAGAGGCTGCTGGGTCCGGCATGAGGTTTCGCCGCGAAACCGTCAGCCTCGGGCCGAAACGTGAACATGCAGGCGCCGCAAGCGCGAAGCGTTTGCCCGCGGGCCGATGCCTCCCCCTGAGCGGGGGAGGTTGAGGGGCGCGGTTTCCGGCTATTGCCCCGCCGCTTGCGCTGCATAGGCATAGCTTTCATAGCTGTATTCGGCGACGCGGAACCATTCGAACCCCTCGTCGCGGAATTTCTTCCAGCCCGGATAGATCGCGGCCCACTCCGGCACGCGTTCGCTGTATTCGGCGTAAAGCTCGAACGTCGCCTTGTAGGCGGCTTGCATCACATCCATCGGCAGGGGGCGGAGTTGCGCCCCTTTGCCAACCAGCGACCGGATCGCGTCCTTGTTCTTCACATCGTAAAGCGCCTGCATGTTGATGTTCGCGGCCTTGCAGGCCGTGTCCAGCGCCGCCTTGAACTCTTCAGGAAGGGCGTCATGCTGCTGGCGGTTGATGAAGAAGTGGATCGTCAGACCGCCTTCCCAGAACGCGGGATAATAGTAATAGGGCGCGATCTGATAGAAGCCGAGCCGTTCGTCGTCATAGGGGCCGACCCATTCCGCGGCGTCGATCGTCCCGCGTTCCAGCGCCGGATAGATGTCGCCGCCCGGAAGTTGCTGCGGCACGACGCCAAGGCGCGACATGACCTCGCCCGCGACGCCTGCGATGCGCATTTTCAAACCCGAAAGATCGGCCAAGCTGTTGATTTCCTTGCGATACCAGCCGCCCATCTGCGCGCCGGTGCCGCCGCCGGGTTTGCCGATCATGTTATAGGCGGACAAGAACTCGTCATAGGCTTCGTTGCCACCGCCATGATAGAGCCACGCATTCTGCAGCCGGGAATTGAGGCCGAAGGGAATGGCCGAGCCGATGGCGAAGGTAGGGTTCTTGCCGGTGAAATAGTATCCGCAGGTATGGGCGATCTCGACCGTGCCGGCCTGCACGGCGTCGATGGCTTGCGGGCCGGGAACAAGCTCGCCGGCTTGAAAGACCTGAATCTGGAAACGGCCGCCGGTCATGGCGGACAGCGCCTCGGCCATGACGGTCGCGCCGCCATAGATCGTGTCGAGGTTGTTGGGAAAGCCCGAGGTCAGGCGCCAGCGGACTTCCGGCTGGCTTTGCGCCACCGCCGGAGCCGCCAATGCGGTGGCGGCCCCGGCAAGGGCGCTTCGGGACAGGAAACGGCGACGGTCTATGGACTTCATGTGGTTCTCCTCCGTGAAAATCAGTTTGCGGGTGTGCCGAAGCTGGGCGGCGGGGGCAGGGCAGGGGCCCCGCCCGGCGCAGGGGGCGCGCCGAAGGTGGGGACAGAGGGCATCGCGAAGCCGTCGGTTCCCGGCATCGGGACGTTGATCTGGATGCTGTCCGGGTCCGCCGCGACGATGCCGGACCGGTAATGCGTGACAAGGCCGGGGAAGGCGACGACGATCGCCACCATCGCAAGCTGGATCACCAGAAAGGGGATCGCCCCCATATAGATCTGCCCCGAGGTCACCGGCTGGATCGTGCGGCCCGTCACCCGGTCCTTGTAGGCGCGGCTTGGGGCCACGGATCGCAGGAAGAACAGCGAGAAGCCGAAGGGCGGATGCATGAACGAGGTCTGCATGTTGATCGCCAGCATCACCCCGAACCAGATCAGATCGATCCCGAGGCTGTCGGCCACCGGGGCCAGCAGGGGGATGATGATGAAGGCCAGCTCGAAATAGTCGAGGAAGAAGGCGAGGAAGAAGACCAGCAGGTTGGCAAGGATCAGGAAGCCGATCTCGCCCCCCGGAACCGAGGTCATCAGATGTTCGACCCAGACATGGCCGTTGATGCCATAAAAGGTCAGCGAAAAGACCCGCGCGCCCAGAAGGATGAACAGAACGAAGGCCGACAGCCGCACGGTGGAGTAGAGCGAGTCGCGCAGCAGTGGCAGGGTCAGTTTGCCGTTCATGGCCGCAAGGACCAGCGCGCCCACCGCGCCCATTGCGCCCCCTTCGGTCGGGGTGGCGATGCCGAAGAAGATCGTCCCCAGCACGAGGAAGATCAGGATCAGCGGCGGAATGAGCGAGGTGAGGACCCGGCCCAGCAGCTTCCAGCCGCGCAGGGTGCGCGCCTCGGGTGGCAGGGCGGGGACCTTGTTCGGTGCGATGATGGAGGTGATGGCGATATAGGCGGCATAGGCGCCCACCAGCATCAGGCCAGGAACCAGTGCGCCTTTATACATGTCGCCCACCGACCGGCCCAACTGGTCGGCGAGAATGATGAGCACGAGGCTGGGCGGAATGATCTGCGCCAGCGTTCCCGAGGCCGCGATGGTGCCTGCCGCGATGCGCCGGTCATAGCCGTATCGCAGCATGATCGGCAATGAAATCAGACCCATGGAGATGACAGAGGCCGCGACGACCCCGGTGGTGGCCGCAAGGATCGCACCGACGAAGATGACCGCATAGGCGATGCCGCCGCGGATCGGGCCGAACAGTTGGCCGATCGTGTCCAGCAGCGCCTCGGCCATGCCGGATCGTTCGAGGATCAGGCCCATGAAGGTGAAGAAGGGGATGGCGAGCAACGTCTCGTTCGACATCTGGCCGAAGATGCGGTCGGGGATCGCCTGAAACAGGTTGATCGGCAGGAGGCCCATCTCGATCCCGATGAAGCCGAAGACGAAGCCGACGAAGGCCAGCGCGAAGGCGACCGGATAGCCGATCAGAAGCACCACGATCAGCGAGGCGAACATGATCGGGGCGAGGTTTTCTGCGATGAAGGACATGGGGTTACTCCACCAGCGCGGCGGCTTCGGCATCCGCCTCGGCCACGGGGTCGGGGATCAGACCGCCAAGGATGGCGATGCGCTTGATCAGCTCGGACAGCCCTTGCAGCGCCAGAAGCGTGAAGCCGATGGGGATGAGCAGCCATGCCGGCCATTGCACGAGCCCGCCGGTGTTGTTCGACACCTCGCCCGAGGCGAGCTTGTCCATCGCGATCGGCCATGACAGCCAGATCGTCACGAGGCAGAAGGGCATGAGAAACAGGATCGTGCCGAAGATTTCGACGAGAAGCTGCTTGCGGCGGGACAGGGTGCCGAAGACGAGGTCCACCCGCACATGTTCGTTCCGCAGCAGGGTATAGGCCGCAGCCAGCAGGAAGGCGGCGGAGAACAGATACCACTGCGCCTCCAGCCAGGCGTTGGAACTGATGGAGAAGGCCTTTCGCATCACCGCGTTCACGGCGCTGATGAGGATGGCCGCCAGAAGCAGCCACGAGACGGATTTCCCTATGAATGTGTTGACGGAATCGATCAGGCGCGAAAGCGCCAGCAATATCTGCATGTGATATCCCCCGGGCGCCGCGCCTCCACGCGCGGGCCTACGCTAAGAAGCGTAAGGGAGGGCGGGCGTTTCGCGCAACAGGCTTGCGGGGCTTGTGCTGGCGGCGGTGGGGGCTAATTTGCGGCTGGCTGCAAGGAGATGCCCCCGTGAGTCGCGATCTGCCGTTCCAGTCCATCCACCGCCACGGATTCGTGCGCGTGGCGACCTGCACGCCTGCCGTGCGGCCCGCCGATGTGGCGTTCAACCGCGATGCCGTGCTGGAGCGGATGGCGGCGGCGGCGCGCGAGAAGGTCGATCTGCTGGTCTGTCCGGAATTGTGCCTGTCCTCCTATGCCATCGACGATCTGCATATGCAGGCGGCGCTGCTGGATGCGGTCGAGGATGCGGTGGGGGTGATCGCGGCGGCGAGCGAGGCGGCGGTGCTGATCGGCGCGCCGCTGCGGGACGGGGGGCGGATCTTCAACTGCGCGGTGGCGGTGGCGGGCGGCAGGGTGCTGGGCGTGGTGCCGAAGTCGTTCCTGCCGAATTACCGCGAGTATTACGAGAAACGCTGGTTCGCGCATGGGCGGGGGCAGCGGGGCGGGACGATCCGTGTGGCGGGGCAGGAGGTGCCGTTCGGCGTGGACCTGCTGTTCCGGTCGGAGGTGCTGCCCGGTTTCGTGTTCCATGCCGAGATCTGCGAGGATTTCTGGTCGCCGGAGCCGCCCTCGACCAAGGCGGCGCTTGCGGGGGCGGTGGTGCTGGCGAATCTTTCGGCGTCCAACATCACCATCGGCAAGGCGTCGGACCGGCATCTGCTGTGTGCCAGCCAGTCGATGCGGGCAGTCGCGGCCTATGCCTATTCCGCGGCCGGGTCGGGGGAAAGCACGACCGATCTGGCCTGGGACGGGCAGGGGGCGATCCACGAGTTGGGCGAGCTGCTGGCGGAATCGCCGCGTTTCGCGCTGGAGCCGCAGCTTTGCATCGCCGATGTGGATGTGGGGCGGATATTGTCCGAGCGGATGCGGACGGGGACGTTTGCGGATGCGGCCGAGGGCGTCGGCGGATACCGGGTGGTGGGGTTCGGGCATCCGGTGGGCGGGGCGGAGGATCTGCGGCGGTCCCTGCGGCGCTTCCCCTATGTGCCGAACCGCGAGGCGATGCGGGATCAGGATTGTTACGAGGCGTTCTCGATCCAGGTGGACGGGCTGCGGCGGCGGTTCGAATCGACGCCGGTGAAGAATCTGGTCATCGGGATTTCGGGCGGGCTGGACAGCACACATGCGTTGATCGTGGCGGCGAAGGTGATGGACCTTCTGGGGCTGCCGCGCACGAACATCCTTGGCTTCACCATGCCCGGATTCGCGACGGGAGATGAGACGAAGGGCAATGCCTGGGCGCTGATGCGCGCGCTGGGCATCAGCGCCGAGGAGATCGACATTCGCCCCGCCGCGCGGCAGATGCTGACCGATATGGGGCATCCCTTTGCGGATGGCGAGCCGGTATATGACATCGCGTTCGAGAATGTGCAGGCCGGACTGCGGACCGATTACCTGTTCCGGTTGGCGAACCAGCGGGACGGCTTCGTGATCGGGACGGGCGATCTGTCGGAGCTGGCGCTGGGCTGGTGCACCTATGGCGTAGGCGATCACATGAGCCATTACGGCGTGAATGCCGGGGTGCCGAAGACGCTGATCCAGTATCTGATCCGCTGGACGGCCGATACGCAGGTGGACGCGGGCGCGGCAGAGGTTCTGCGGCGCATTCTGGAGACGGAGATTTCGCCGGAACTGGTGCCGGGCGAGGTCTTGCAGGGGACCGAGGCGAAGATCGGGCCGTATGAGCTGCACGATTTCTTTTTGTTCCACATCATGCGCTATGGGTTCACGCCGTCGAAGTTGGCGTTTCTGGCCTGGCATGCGTGGCGGGACCGTGCGGCGGGCAATTGGCCTGCGGGATTCCCCGAGGGCAAGAAGAACGAATACGATCTGGCGACCATCTGCAAATGGCTGGAAGGGTTCCTGTGGCGGTTCTTCCAGACGGCGCAGTTCAAGCGGTCCGCGCTGCCGAACGGGCCGAAGGTGTCTGCCGGCGGGGCGCTGTCGCCGCGCGGGGATTGGCGTGCGCCTTCGGACGGGGTGGCGAAGGTGTGGCTGGACGATCTGACGCGGGTGCCGCGCTAGGTTCTGTGGCGATAGCGGGGCAAGGCGCCGTGACGCGCGCTCCATGCCTTGCGGAAGGCGGCGAGGGAGTTGAAGCCGGAGGCGAAGGCGATCTCGGTCAGGGTCATGTCGGTTTCGGACATCAGGCCATGCGCGCGGTCCAGCCGGATGCGGCGCAGGAATTTCGCGGGCGAGGTGCCGATATGGTCGTTGAACAGGCGTTCCACCTGACGGCGCGAGATTTTTTCGGCATCGAGGATGCCGGCGAGCGAGAATTCGTCGGCCCGTTCCTCGACCATCTGGCGGATGATGCGCAGAAGCACCGGGTGCCGCGTCTGATAGGTGGCGGCAAGCGAGACGCGCTGGCGGTCGTCGGCGATGCGGGAGCGACCGTGCAGGCACATGTCGGAGACCATCTGCGCCAACGCCGCGCCGTGGTCGGCGGCGATCAGCGCAGTCATCATGTCCACTGCCGCGTTGCCGCCGCCGCAGGTCAGCACGCGCTTGTGCTGGACATAGAGCGCATCGGCAATGGCGAGGTCGGGGAAGTGTTCGGTGAAGGTGGGGTGGACCTCCCAATGGATGGTGAAGCCTGATCTTTCCAGAAGGCCCGCGCGGGCGAGGCTGAACGCCCCGGTGCAGAGGCCGCCGACCGTGCCGCCGTGGCGGGCATGGTCGCGCAGCCATGCCAGCGCGCGGGGCGATGCGGCAAGGTATCCGTCCACACCCGAGCAGATGAAGGCCGTATCCTCGCGCGGGACGGTGGCAATGGCGCTGTCCACCGGGATCGCGATGCCGTTGGAACAGCGGACGGGCTGGCCATCCTCGGATTGCAGGAACCAGCGATAGAGGCACCGGCCCGTCAGCTGGTTGGCGATGCGCAGCGGTTCGACCGCCGATGAGAAGGCCAGCATCGTCATCCCGCGCAGAAGCAGGAAGTGGAAGTCGCGCGGCGCATCGACGGCGCGGATCGACAGATGGGCCGCGCCGCGGCTGACGAAGCGGCCGTTGTCGGCAGGGGGCTTGGGCTGAGCGTTCATTCTGGCCTCTCGCTTTGGGGTCAGCATCGCGCCGGGCGGGGCGGCGCGCTGTGCGGGGTGCGTCATCCCGTGATGCGAAGGCGACCTGCCGCTTGACCGGGATGGGGGCGGGGCTAGGTGGATTCTGGTTCCGTGCGGGTGCCGGGCTTTGGGGAAGGAAGCATACGAGGTGCAGAGGGTTACTGTGACGCAGGGCGGCTGGCGTGACCTTCTGGATATGCGGGACGGCGGTGGGCCGGCGCATCGCGCCTCGGCGGCGACGATGGCGCTTTATGGGCCAATCGCCGGTGCGCGGGGCCGGTTCTGTCTGGCGCAGGTCGGTCAATCGCTGGACGGGCGGATCGCGACCGTGTCCGGGGACGCGCGCGACGTGTCGGGGCAGGGCGGGCTGGTTCATCTGCATCGGTGTCGCGCGCTGGTGGATGCCGTGGTGGTGGGGATCGGGACCGTGCTGTCCGACGATCCGCGCCTGTCGGTGCGGCTGGCCGAGGGGCCGGACCCGGTACGCGTGGTGATCGACTGCAACGGTGTGATGCCCGCCGACGCGCAGATGCTGGAGGATGGCGGAACCGAGGTGATCGTGGTGCAGGCCGATGACGTGCCGGTGCGGTTTGCCGGAACGATCCGCCTGCCGCGGGGGCCCAAGGGGCTTTGTCCGGGCGCAATACTGGACGCATTGGCCGCGCGGGGGCTGTGCCGTGTGCTGATCGAGGGCGGGGCGCGGACCATCGCGCGATTCGTCGAGGCCGACCTGCTGGACCGGCTGCATGTGGCAGTTGCGCCGCTGATCATCGGGGCCGGACCATCGGGGATCAGCCTGCCCCCGGTGGAGCGGCTGTCGCAGGCGCGCCGCCCCGTGACCGAGGTTTACGACATGGGCAGCGACGTTCTGTTCGATTGCGTGCTGCGCCTGCCCTCAGCCGTCCGGCAGTGCCAGAAGATCGAGATGCCCCACGCGACATGACCCCCGAGAGGCGAGACGCGCGGCGAGCCAGTCTTGCGTATCGATGCCGGTTGCAGCGGCGGCCTCTGCGACGCCCGTGACGAAGGCGGTGTGGAGCGGGCCGGGCTGGAGCAGCCACGGGCTGGGGGCGAGGGTGGCGCGAAGCCCCATCCCTTCGCAGCGTGCGGCAAGGATTTGCGCCGCCTCTGGCCCAGCGGCGGGGCCGAAACCCTTGTCGCGCCGCTGATGACGGTTGAAGGCGGCGACCACGGCACCGTCCTGTGGGTGCGGGTCGGACCATTCCATCATCCCGTCATAATTCAGCGCGGCATAGAGGCCGGTGCGTCTGCCAAGATGGGCAACGAAATCCGTAATGAAGGCGGGCGAGCAGAGGTCGAACAGGGCAGAGGCCGTGACCAGATCGGCGGTGGGAAGCGTGGAGAGGTCGGCGAGGTCGATCCGCAGGGTTTCGGCCTGGGGGTGGTTCTGTGCAGCTTCGGTCAGCAAGGCGGGATCGCGGTCGGCGAGGGTCCAGCGGGCGGGGCGGTTCACCGCGCGCAGGGTCGATCCGGTGCCGCAGCCGATGTCGAGGATGCGGGTGGCGGGCGTGATCCTTGCGCGGAAGGCGTCCAGCAGGGCGGGATCGCGGGCGGCGTGGTCGGCAGGCTCGCGCAGGGTCAGCCATGCGGCGGTGAAGCTCATGCCAGCGCCTCGGCGACGATGCGGGCGGTTTCGGTCCAGCGGGGCAGGGGTGTGCGGGCCGCGCCGGAGGCGAGGCGGCAGCGGGTGGCGGGATCGGTCAGCAGAAGGCGCAGGGCAGCGGCGAAGGCCGAGGCGTCGTTTGGCGGCACGAGGATGCCCGCGCGTTCCGGCACGACATCGGGGATCGCGCCCGCGCGGCAGGCAACGATGGGCAGGCCTTGGGACATCGCCTCGGCAAAGACCATGCCGTAGCCTTCGTATTTGCTGGCAAGGGCGAAGATGTTCGCGCGGGCCATAAGGGCGCGCGGGTCTGCGACCTCGCCCATGAAGGTGACGCGCGGGGTGGCGCGGGATTCGAGCGCGGCGGCGGTGGCGGGGTCGAGGCTGCGCGATCCGGCGATGATGCAGGTCCAGTCGAGGTCGTTTAGGGTTTCGAGCGCGTCCAGCAGGATGTCGTGCCCCTTTCGCGGGATCAGCGTGCCGATGGACAGGATCAGCGGCGGGGTGCTGCCCGTGGCCATCGGGGCCGGGTCGGTGCCGGGCAGGGCGACGGTGGCGTTGGGGATGCCGAACTGGGCGGCAAGGTCGCGCGCGGTTTGGGGCGAGGTGACGATGACGCGGGCGGCGGCTGCGAGGGCGCGGGTTTCGGATTGGCGCAGGGCGGTTTCGGTTTCCGGCGGCAGGCCGCCTTCCAGCGCCAGCGGGTGATGGACCAGCGCGGTGATGTCCAGCGTCGAGCGGGCGGCCCATGCGTCCAGCACGCCATAGGCGAGGCCGTCGATCAGGATACGGCTGCCTTGGGGCAGGGCGTCCAGCGCGGCTTCGGCTTTGCTGCGGGTGTCCGGCGAGGGGTTCGGAAAGCCTTCGCCGAGCGGCAGCAGGTCCACCTGCCAGCCCAGCTTGCGCAGTTCCGCGATCAGGCGGCGGTCATAGGCGTAGCCGCCCGTGGGCAGGTCCAGATCGCCGGGATAGGCGAAGGTGAGCTTCACAGGTCGGCCTCGTACCAGCCGCGGGCGGCGTGGGATTCGTGTAGCGTCACGCGGATGCGGGCGATGTTCGGGCCGATGCGCTCTGCGCGGGCGGCCAGTTGGTCGAAGATGTGCTTGGCAAGGAATTCGGTGGTGGTGATCTTGCCCGGCAGTACCTCGTCAAGGTTCTTGTAGTTGAGGGGGGCGAGGGCTTCCTTCAGTTCGGTGGTGGCGAGGCCGATGTCGATGGCGAGGCCGTCCTCGTCCAGCTCTCGGGCGAAGAAGGCGGCATCGACGACGAAGGTCGCGCCGTGCATCCCCTGGGCCGGGCCGAAGACCGGGCGGGGCAGGGAATGGGCGATCATGATGTGATCGCGGACCTCGATGGCGAACATGGCGGGCTCCTAGTAGCGGATGCGGTGGCAGATGGTGTCCGGCGCGGAGAGGATTTCGCCGTAGCGGGCGGGCAGGTCGTCGAAAGCGGTCTCGCCGGTGATGAGGGCGTCGAGCGCGGGGTCGCGCAGGAGGTCGAGCGCCTTTTGCATCCGGCGGGTGTGGGTCCAGCTGGGGCGGCGGGTTGGCGGCAGGTTTCCGACCTGCGATCCGGCGATGCGCAGGCGGTTCGCGTGGAACGCGCCGCCAAGGGGGATGGTGACGGGGGCGGGGTGCCAGCTTGCCTCGACGATGAGGCTGTCGGGGGCGGCGTGGTCGATGGCGGTGGCGAGCGCGTCCGCCGAGGCGCTGGCGTTGATGGCGATGTCAGATCCGGGTTGGGGCGGGCCGAAGGGGATGTTCAGCGCGCGGGCCGGGGTGGCGCGGGCGGGGTTGGGGTCGGTCAGGCGCAGGTCCGTGCCGGGGATGCGCGCGGCGATCCATGCCGTCAGAAGGCCGACCGTGCCTGCGCCGAAGATGTTCACCCGGTCGCCGGGGGCGATCCCGGCATCCCAGACGATGTTCAGCGCGGTTTCCATGTTGGCCGCGAGGATGGCGCGTTCGGGGGGCAGGCCGGGGGGGAGGGGGTATGCCTCGGGCGCGTCGAACTGGGTCTGGTGGGGGTGGAGGCAGAAGACGGGGATGTCTCCGGCAAGGCCGACGGTGGCGTAGCCGTATTTGACGGGGAAGGGAAAGCTGCCGCCCTGGTTCGGGCCGCGCATCCGGTCGTACTCGCTTGGCGGGACGCGTCCTGAGAAGACCATCGCCTCGGTTCCCCGGCTGATGCCGCCGAACAAGGCGCGGATGCGGGTCTGGCCGGGGGGCGTGGGGGGCAGGGTTTCCGCGCGAAGCTCAGCTTCTTGGGCGCGGGGGAACCAGAGGGCGCGGGCGGTGTCGGGCAATGGGTTTTTCCTGAGGGCTGCTTGGCAGCTAGTGTCGTGCGGGGCCGGGGCAAGGCTGCAAATCCGGGCTGGACGGGGGAAGGGCGCGCGGATAGGCTTTGTCTTGATTATCCGTTGGGGTGCCCTGCGAGGGGCTGAGAGGCGATGCGCCAACCCATCGAACCTGATCCGGGTCATGCCGGCGGAGGGAACGGATAGGCGGCGCTTTTCCCGGCGCGGCCGTCTTGTCTTTCGTCGTCGCCCCCGGTCCGACCGAGGAGGGAAGATGACGAAGGTTGTGCTTGCGATCGCCGGGTCCGACAGCGGCGGCGGTGCGGGAATTCAGGCGGATCTGAAGGCGGTCTCGGCGCTGGGCGTCTATGGCGCGACGGCGGTGACTGCTGTGACGGCGCAGAATACGCGCGGGGTGACGGCGATCCATGCGGTGCCGCCTGCGGTGATCGGGGCGCAGGTTGCGGCGGTGATGGCCGATATTCGCGTCGATGCGGTGAAGATCGGGATGGTTGGCGGGCCGGGCGCGATTGCGGCTGTGGCCGAGGGGCTGCGGGGCTGCGGGGCGCCGGTGGTTCTGGACCCGGTGATGATTGCGAAATCGGGGGACGCCTTGGTGGGCGCCGATGGGGTGGCGGCGCTGATGCGGCTGCTGCCGCTGGCGACGGTGCTGACGCCGAACCTGCCGGAAGCCGCGCGGCTGTTGGATATGCCCGAAGCGCAGGGCGAGGAGGAGCGGGTCCGGCAGGGGCGGGCGCTGTTGGCGCTTGGCCCGCGATATGTGCTGATGAAGGGTGGCCATGCGGAGGGGGCGGTCTGCACCGATCTGCTGGTCGGGGCGGAAGGGGTGGCGCGGTTTGCGGCGCCGCGCATTGTCACGCGGAACACGCATGGGACGGGGTGTTCGCTGTCCTCGGCCATTGCGGCGGGGCTGGCGCGGGGGATGGCGGTGCGCGACGCGGTGGGGCTGGCGCATCGTTGGCTGCATGGGGCGATCCTTGCGGCCGATGGGCTGGGGATCGGCGGCGGGCACGGGCCGGTCCATCATTTCCACGCGCTTTGGCCGGTGCCGGAATGCGTGTGACGGTGATCGGCGCGGGTGTCGCGGGGCTGTGCGTCGCCCGCGAATTGCGGGCGCGGGGGGCGGAGGTTGCCGTGATGGGCGCGGCGCCGGGGCCGGAGGCCTGTTCGTGGTGGGCGGGCGGGATGCTCGCCCCCGATTGCGAGGGCGAGAGCGCCGAGGAGCCGGTCGTCCGGCTGGGGCGCGAGGCGGCGGATTGGTGGCAGGCGCAGGGCGTGCGGGTGCATCGGCGGGGAACGCTGGTGGTGTCTCCGCAGCGGGATGCGGCGGCGCTGGCGCGGTTCGCGCGGCGCAGCGGCGGGCATCGCGAGGTGGATGTGGCGGAGATTGAGCCTGCGCTGCCGCAGCGGCGGGGGCTTTTCTTTGCCGGCGAGGCGCATCTGGCCCCGCGCGAGGCGCTTGCGGTGTTGGCGGCGGGGGCGGAGTTCACGCGCCGGGCCGAGGGGCGGGTGATCGATTGCCGGGGCCTGTCTGCGCGGGATGCGCTGCCGGATCTGCGCGGGGTGCGGGGAGAGACGGTGCTGATCCGCTGCCCGGACGTCGCGATCTCGCGTCCTGTGCGGCTGCTGCATCCGCGGATGCCGCTTTACCTCGTGCCGCGGGGGGAGGGTGTTTACCTTCTGGGCGCGACCAGCGTCGAAAGCGACGGGCGGGGGCCGCCGACGGTGCGCGCGGTGCTGGAATTGCTGTCCGCCGCGTTCGCGCTGCATCCGGCGCTGGCCGAGGCGGAGGTGCTGGAACTGGGCGCGGACGCGCGGCCCGCCTTTGCCGACAACCTGCCGCGCGTTCGCCGGGTGGGCGAGGTGCTGCATGTCAACGGGCTTTATCGCCACGGCTTTTTGCTGGCGCCCGCGATGGCGCGGTTGGTGGCGGATCATCTTTTGCTGGGGATCGAACCGGAGGTCATGGAATGAGGATCATCGTCAACGGCACGCCGCGCGAGGTGGTTGCGACCACGCTGGCCGGGGCGTTGGAGGAGGTGGGGATCGTCGGGCGCTTTGCCACCGCCGTGAACGGCGTGTTCGTGCCAGCGGCGGGGCGGGAGATCGCGTTGTCCGAAGGGGACGCGGTCGAGGCGTTGGCCCCGATGCAGGGGGGCTGATCGGATGGCGGTTTTCTATGGCGAGGAGTTGGGGAGCGCGCTGATGCTGGGGACGGCGGGCTATCCCTCGCCCGCCGTGCTGGCGCGGGCGTTTCGGGTGTCGGGGGCGGGGGTGGCCACTGTCTCGCTTCGGCGCGAGGCGGGGGGCGGGCAGGATTTCTGGGCGCTGGTGCAGGATCTGGGCGTGCGGCTTTTGCCGAACACTGCCGGCTGTCATGGCGTGCGCGAGGCGGTGACGACCGCCCAGATGGCGCGCGAGGTGTTCGGCACCGACTGGATCAAGCTGGAGGTGATCGGCCATGCCGACACGCTTCAGCCCGATGTGTTCGGGCTGGTCGAGGCGGCGCGTATACTGAGCGCCGAGGGGTTTCGGGTGTTTCCCTATTGCACCGAGGATCTGATCGTCTGCGAGCGTTTGCTGGAGGCGGGTTGCGAGGTGCTGATGCCTTGGGGCGCGCCCATCGGGTCGGGGATGGGGCTGAACAATCCGTTCGGTTTGCGGGCGTTGCGGGCGGCGTTTCCGGGCGTGCCGCTGGTGGTCGATGCCGGGATCGGGCTGCCGAGCCATGCCGCGGCGGCGATGGAGATGGGATATGACGCCGTGCTGGTGAACAGCGCCGTGGCGCGGGCGGGCGATCCGGCGGCGATGGCGGGCGCGATGGCCGGTGCGGTTCGCGCGGGGCGGGCGGCATGGCTGGCCGACCCGATGGAGCGGACGGATATGGCTGTCGCCTCGACCCCCGTGCTGGGGAGGGCGTTTTTGTGAAGCTGCCACGGTTCTATCCGATTTTCGACAGCGCGGATTGGGTTGCGCGGGCGCTGCCTTTGGGTGTGCGGATGGTGCAGTTGCGGATGAAGGACCGGCCCGAGGAGGCGTTGCGGGCCGAGATCGTCCGGGCGCGCGACCTGTGCCGGGATCATGGGGCGATCCTTGTGGTGAACGACCATTGGCGGTTGGCGATCGGGGCGGGCTGCGACTGGGTGCATCTGGGGCAGGAGGATCTGGACGATGCCGATCTGGGCGTGATCCGGGCGGCGGGGCTGCGGGTCGGCATCTCCACGCATGATGGGGCGGAGTTGGATCGGGCGCTGGCGGCGGGGGCGGATTATGTCGCACTCGGCCCGGTCTGGCCGACGATCCTGAAGAAGATGAAGTGGGAACGGCAGGGGGTGGAGCGGCTGACCGAGTGGAAGCGCCGCGTGGATGTGCCGTTATGCGCCATTGGCGGCCTGACGCCCGCGCGGGCGTTGGAGGCGTTTGCGGCGGGGGCGGATGTCGCCTCGGCGGTGACGGATATCACGCTGCACCCGGACCCCGAGGGGAGGATGCGCGAATGGCTGAGGGTGACGGGATGAGATATGCGCGGCAAGAGGTGATGATCGGCGCCGAAGGGCAGGCGCGGCTGGCGGCGGCGCGGGTGCTGGTCGTGGGCGCGGGTGGGCTGGGCGTGCCGGTGCTGCAATATCTGGTGGCGGCGGGGGTGGGGCATATCGTGCTGGTGGACCCCGACCGGGTGGAAGTGTCGAACCTGCACCGCCAGCCGATCTATGGTCGTTATCCGGGGATGCCCAAGGTGGAGGCGGCGGCGCTGGAGATGGCGGCGCTGAACCCGGAGGTGGTCGTGGAGGCACGCAGCTGTCGGCTCGACCCGACGAATGCCGATGGGCTGGTTTCGGCGGCGGATCTGGTGCTGGACTGCGCCGACAGTTTCGCCGCGACCTATGTGCTGTCGGATGCGTGTCTGGCGGCGGGGCGGGCGCTGATCTCGGCCTCGGTCCTGCGGGCGGAGGGGTTCGTGGGCGGGTTCTGCGGGGGGGCGCCCTCGGTCCGGGCGGTGTTCCCGGAATTGCCGGAGCGGGCGGGGACTTGCGCGACCTTGGGCGTCATGGGGCCGATGGTGGGGATGATCGGCGCGGCGCAGGCGCAGATGGCGCTGACGGTGCTGCTGGGCGACCGCACGCCGCTTGGGATGCTGCTGCGGTTCGACGGGCTGCGTCCGTCGGCGTTCCGCTTCGACGGGGCGGTGGAGCAGGGGGGCTTTCGGTTCATCGCGGCGCAGGATGTGCGCGAGGATGATCTGGCGGTGGAGTTGCGGGACGAGGAGCCGGTGCCCTTCGTCCCTTGGGCCGTGCGCGAGGTGCGTGCGGATGGGCGGCGGGTCGTGTTCGCCTGCCGGTCCGGGCTGCGCGCATGGGCGGCGGCGGACCGGCTGCGTCGCGACTGGCCGGGAGAGATCGTGCTGGTCGCGATGGGTTAGCCGCAGACGCCCTGTTTGCCGCCATCGGCCTGATCGCTGCCGCCGCGCGTCTCGCGCTGCCAGCCGCAATCGTGGTCTGCCTGACGGACCGGAGCGGGTTCGGATTTGGGTGTGGCGGATTGTTTCATGAGGGTGCTCCTTGTCTGGCGGCGTTTGAACATCCGGGAGGGGGATTTGTTCCAGCTTGACGAATCCAACGTATGAACAGATGTTCATGTCATTCGCGGAGGGATGCCATGCACGATCATGACCACGACCATCATCATCACGCGCCGGATGTGACCGCCCGGAACGAAAAGGTGGTTCTGGCGGGGTTCCTGCTGACCTTCGGTTTCATGTTTGCCGAGATCGCGGGCGGGCTCTTGTCGGGGTCGCTGGCGTTGATCGCGGATGCGGGGCATATGGCGACGGATGCGCTGGCGCTGGCGCTGGCATGGCTGGGGTTCCGGCTGGGACGGCGCGCGCAGGACGAACGGCGCAGCTTTGGATACCTGCGGACCGAGGTTCTGGCGGCGCTGTTCAACGCGGTTGCGCTGATCCTGCTGACCGTGTGGATCGTCTATGAGGCGGCGGTGCGGCTGGCTGATCCGGGGCCGGTTCTGGCCGGGCCGATGGCGGCCGTGGCGGCGCTGGGCCTTGTCGTGAACTGCGCGGTGTTCTGGATGCTGAGCCGGGGGCAGCGCGATCACGTCAACATCCGCGGGGCGATGCTGCATGTGCTGGGGGACCTTCTGGGCTCGGTCGCGGCGATCGGGGCGGCGGTGATGATCCATTTCACCGGCTGGACGCCGATCGATCCGATCCTGTCGGTGCTGCTGTCCGCGTTGATCCTGCGCAGTGCCTGGGGGCTGCTTGGGAATTCGCTGCACATCCTGATGGAAGGTGCGCCGGGCGGTGCGGCCCCCGAGGCGGTGCGGGCGGAGGTTCTGTCGCTGCCGGGCGTGCGCGAGGTGAGCCATGTGCATACATGGTCGATTTCCTCGGGCAGCTCCGCCGCGACGATGAGCGTCACGCTGACCGACGGCGCCGACCCGGCGGGGGTGGTGGCGGAGGTGAAGCATCTGCTGGCGGAACGGTTCGCGCTGTCCCATTCCACCATCGAGATCGACTGGACGGGCCGGGACGATCATTGTCCGCTGGGACGGCACGCGCGTGGATGATGTGGAAGTGATGGCGGGGATATTCCGCCTGATGGGCGATCCGACCCGGCTGCGCATCCTGCTGGCCTGTCTGGACGCGCCGCAGTCGGTGGGGGCCATCGCGGCGGCCACGGGCGCCTCGCAATCGCTGGTCAGCCATCACCTGCGCCTGCTGCGCGCCGCGCGTCTGGTCGCGGGCCGGCGCGAGGCGCGGCAGGTCTTCTACGTCGCCGCCGACGACCACGTGCGCGACGTGCTTCGGAACCTGATGCATCACGCGGCAGAGCAGGGCGGCCCGACTTGACGCGCCCTCCAAGGCCCTTAAAACTCGGCATACAGCAGTTGCGCTGCACAAGGCGAAGCATGAACGAAAGCGAGCGACTTTGCGAACTGGATTCCCTTGGGATCATGGATACCCCGGCGGAACCGGAATTCGACACGCTCGTCACGGTCGCTCGCGCGCTGTGCGACGTGCCGGTGGCGCTGATCAGCCTTGTTCATCGCGAAAGGCAGTGGTTCAAGGCCCGCATCGGCTTTGCCCCGCATGAGACGCCGATCAATCAATCGGTCTGTGCCCATGCGCTTGGTGGAACCGAACTTCTGGTCATTCCCGATCTGACGCTGGATGCCCGGACGGCGGCGAATACGCTGGTGACGGGGGAGCCGCATATCCGTTTCTATGCCGGGGCGCCGCTGGTATCGTCCAGCGGGGCGGTGCTGGGCAGCCTTTGCGTGATCGACACGGTGGCGCGCGACGGGCTGACCGCGTCGCAGGCGGCGGGGCTGGAGGCGTTGGCCCGGCAGGTGATCCTGCAGATCGAGGCGCGGCGGCGCGATCGCCAGCTGGTCGAGGAAAGCGCGATGGCCGCGCAGCGGGCGCTGGCTCTGGTCGATCTGGGCGACAGGCTGCGCGATGCCGAGGATGTGGGCGACATGGTGCGCCTTGGGTCCGAGGCGATGGCGCGGGTCCTGTCGCCGTCGCGCGCGGGCTTCGGCATCGTCTCGCCCGAGACGGAGACGGTGATGATGCAGCCCGAGTGGCTGCGCGGTGGCGTCGTGTCGCTGGCGGGGCTGCACCGGTTCCGCGACTACGGGACCTTCATCGACGATCTGACCCAAGGGCGCACCGTCATCGTCGAGGATGTGGAGCTTGACCCGCGCACCCGCCGGAATGCGCAGGCGCTTCTGGATATCGGCATACGGGTGCTGATCAACGTTCCGGTGTTTCAGCTTGGGCGCTTTTCCTTGGTCAGTTTCGTGCATTACGACACGCCGCGCCCGCTGACCGCCGACGACATCGGGTTCATCCGCAGCGTGGGCGACCGGATGCAGGCGGCCATCGCCCAAAGCCAGGCGCGTGAAGAACGCCATCTGATGAATTTGGAGCTGAGCCACCGGCTGAAGAACACTTTCGCCATGGTGTCTGCCATCGCGCGCCAGACCTTTCCGAACGAGGCGGAACGGCAGCAACTGTTCAACCAGCGGCTGGGCGCGATCGCCTCGGCCTATGCCGCGCTGGCCGAGGAGCGCTGGTCCGAGACGGATCTGCATTCGCTGCTGCGCGCCGGGACATGGCTGGGTGGGGATGACCGCATCCGCGCGGATGGTCCGCATCTGGCGCTGAGCGCGGCGGCGGCGCCATCGATTTCCATGCTGTTGCACGAACTGGCGACGAACGCGCTGAAATACGGCGCATTGTCGGTGCCGGGCGGGCGCGTGGATCTGCGCTGGATGGTCGATGGGCCGGATGTGGTGCTGGACTGGATCGAGAGCGGCGGGCCAGTGGTGACGCCGCCATCGTCGCGGGGCTTCGGATCGCGGCTGATCCGGGCGGGTTTAGATGGTGCGGGACGCACCGAGATCGACTTTGGCGCGTCGGGGCTTCGGGGACGGTTCCGGGCGGATCTGGGGGCGCTTGCCCCGCAATAGGGAGGGTGAGGGCATGTGGATCGGAACGGATGGGCCGCGTCTTGTCGCGCGTCAGGCGCATCGGCTGTGGCTTTTGGAACAGGCGCGGCATCTGCTGGATCTGCATGGGACGCGCACGATGGATGTGCGCGGCGGGTTCCGCCCCCTGACGACGGAAGGCGGGCCGCGCCAGATCCACGACACCGCGCGCATGGTGCATTGCCACGCGGCGGGGCATCTGCTGGGTCATCCCGGATCGGACCGGATGGTGGATCATGGCATGGCGTTCCTGCTGAACGGGCATCGGGACGCGGTTCATGGAGGCTATGTCTGGAGCCCGGATGGGAATGACACGAAGCAGGCTTACGGCCATGCCTTCGTGCTGCTGGCGGCAAGTTCGGCCAAGGTGGTGGGCCACCCGGACGCGGACGGGCTGTTGGCCGATGTCGCGCAGGTTCTGACGGATCGGTTCTGGGACGAGGAGGCCGGAGCCTCGCGGGAGGAGTTCGGGCGCGACTGGTCCGGGATGGGCGGCTATCGCGGCCAGAACTCCAACATGCACCTGACCGAGGCGCTGATGGCGGCTTTCGAGGCGACGGGCGAGCGGGCGTTTCTGACCCGCGCCGAACGGATCGCGGAATTGGTGATCGACCGCCTTGCCCGCGCCGAGGGCTGGCGCGTGGCCGAACATTTCCACGAGGATTGGACCGTGGACCGCGATTACGCCGGGGACCCGATGTTCCGCCCCGCTGGCACCACCCCCGGTCATGCGCTGGAATGGAGCCGACTGCTGGTGCAGCTTGGCCAGCTTTCGGGGCAGGGGTGGGTGCTGGAAGCGGCGCGGGCGCTGTTTCTGAACACCGTGCGGATCGGCTGGGCGGCGGAGACGGGCGGGTTTTATTACACGCTGGATTGGCAAGACCGGCCCGCGCGGACGGATCGGTTCTGGTGGCCCTGCGCCGAAGGGATCGGGGCTGCCGCCGTGCTGGCCGAGGTGACGGGCGATCCGGTCTTCGAGGAATGGTATCGCCGCATCTGGGATACCGTCGCCGCGCATTTCATCGACCCGGCGGATGGCGGCTGGTTCCCCGAACTCGACGAGCAGATGCGGCCCGTCGAGAGGGTGTTTTCAGGCAAGTCGGACCTGTATCACGCGCTTCAGGCCTGCCTGATCCCGCTGCTGCCTGCCGATGGCAGCGTGACGCGGGGGCTTTCGGAACGGGTGGACCTGCTCAATCCCACTTGGGGGCAAGGCCCGCGGGGTTGACGATGCGGCCGTCCGGGCGGGCAAGACCGTGGATCGCGGCCATGTCGTCCGCCGAAAGATCGAAGCCGAAGATGTCGAGGTTTTCGGCCACCCGCGATTGGGTTGCCGTCTTCGACAAAGCGATCAGCCCGTCCTGTTGCACGATCCAGCGCAGGACGATCTGCGCAACGGTCTTGCCATGGGCGGCGGCGATCTCCTTCAGCACCGGCTCGGCAAAGACCTTGCCGTCGGCCATAGCGTAGTAGGCGGTCAGGGAAACGCCCGCCTCGCGCGCGGCGGTCAGCAGCGGGGTCTGGTCCAGCCACGGGTGGTATTCGACCTGATTGGTGACGATGGGTGCATCCGACAGGCGCACGGCCTCGCGCAGCAAGGCGGTGTTGAAGTTCGACACGCCGATGTGGCGAACCTTGCCAGCCTGTCGCACCGCGTTCAGCGCGCCGATCTGTTCGGCCAGCGGCACGTCGCTGTTCGGCCAGTGCAGCAGCAGCAGGTCCACATGGTCCGTCTTCAGCTTGGCAAGGCTTTCATCGACCGAGGCGAGGAAGGCGTCGTGGCGGTATTTGTCCACCCAGACCTTGGTGGTCAGGAAGATGTCGTCCCGCGCAACGCCGGATGCGGCGATCGCCTCGCCCACCGCCGCTTCGTTGCCATAGATCTGGGCGGTATCGACATGGCGGAAGCCCAGTTGCAGCGCATGGGGGACGGTGTTCATCACCTCGGCGTCGGACATGCGGTAGGTTCCGAAGCCGAGGGCCGGAATCTTCGCGCCGTTTGCGTTGACATATTGCATGGTCGTTCCTTTCAGGCGGCAAGGGGGGCTGCGCGGCGGTCGAGCGCGCCGCTGAGCATGGTAAGGCCGGTGGCGACCGCGACAAGGATCGCGCCGACGAAGGGTGTGGCCGTCAGGCCGGGGCCATCCGCGACGATACCGCCCAGCCACGCGCCCAAGGCAATGCCAAGGTTGAAGGCCGCGATGTTCAGGGCCGAGGCGACATCGACGGCAGCGGGGCGGTGTTCTCGCGCCATCTGCACGACGTAAAGCTGCAGGCCCGGCACATTGGCAAATTGCAGGAACCCGAGCGCGGCGAGGGTCGGGATGACCAGCCAAGCCGAAGGTGCGGTGAAGCCGAAGACGACGAGCACGGCGGCCTGAAGCGCGAACAGCACCGTCAGCGCGCGAACCGGATCGGCATTCGCCAGCCGCCCGCCCGCGACGTTCCCGGCGGCGATGGCAAGGCCATAGAGCACGAGGATCAGGCTGACCGCGTTCTCCGAAAAGCCGGTGACCTGCTGAAGGATCGGTGCAAGGAAGGTGAAGGCGACGAAGGTGCCGCCATAGCCCAGCGCGGTCATCGCGAAGACCAGCAGCAGGCGGCCAGAGCCGAGCACGCGAAGCTGATCCTTCAGGCTGGCGGGCGGGGCTTTGGGCAGCCGGCCAGGCAGCAGCGCGGCGATGGCCAGCAGGGCGATGACGCCAAGGCCCGCCACCGCGGCGAATGTCGCGCGCCAGCCGAAGGTCTGGCCGATCAGCGTTCCCAGCGGGACGCCGGTGACGATGGCGACGGTCAGGCCCATGAACATCATGGCGATGGCCGAAGCGCGGCGGTCCTTGGGCACCAGATCGGCGGCGATGGTCGCCCCGACGGAAAAGAACACGCCATGGGCGAAGGCGGACAGCACCCGCCCCGCCAGCAGCGCGTGATAGCCGGGGGCAAGCGCCGCGACGGCATTGCCGAGGATGAACAGGGCCATCAGGCCCAGCAGCAGCGGTTTGCGTTCGATCCGTCCGGTCAGGGCGGTCAGCACCGGTGCGCCGAAGGTGACGCCAAGCGCATAGATGCTGACGATCAGCCCCGCCAGTGGAAGGGTGATCTGAAGGTCCGAGGCAACCGTCGGCAAAAGGCCGACGATCACGAATTCTGTCGTGCCGATCGCATAGGCCGCGATCGTAAGAGCGATGAGGGCAAGTGGCATGGAGGGGGTCCGATCTTGTAACCCCGCCCATATCGCATCTTGCGGATGCGACGATAATGGCGGCAATCTGCATATTGCTTGTTCCGCAAAATCACAGGTGGCCTATGGACAATCGGTTCGGAGAGATGGAGGTCTTCGTGCGCGCGGTCGCGGCTGGCAGCTTTTCAGCGGCGGCGCGGCAGCTTGGGATGACCCCTTCGGCCGTCAGCCGGCTGGTGTCGCGGTTGGAGGAGCGGTTGCGCGTGCGGCTTCTGGTCAGGTCCACCCGAAGCCTGACCCCGACCCCCGAAGGCGAGGCCTATTTGGCCGAGGCGCGCGAACTGGTGGACCGGCTGGCCGATCTGGAGGGGCGGCTTGCGCGCCGGGACGTGCCGCGCGGGCCGCTTCGCGTCAGTTCGACCGTTGGATTCGGCGCTGCGGTGATCCTGCCGCTGGTGCCCGATTTCCTGCGCGCCTTCCCCGAGGTGGAGCTGGATCTTACGCTGGATGACGGGGTGATCGATCTTTGGCAGGAGCGGACGGATCTGGCGATCCGGTCGGGGCGGCTTTTGTCTTCGACGTTGAAGGCGCGGCGGATTGCGACCATGCGGCGGATCGTGGTGGCGGCACCGGACTATCTGGCGCGGCGGGGCGTGCCGGAAACTCCCGCCGATCTTCAGGCGCATGACTGTCTGCTCTATAACTTCCTGCCAAGCGAGTGGGAGTTCGCGGGGCCGCTGCGCCAACCCGTGCGTGCGACGTTCCGGGGCAGCGACGGGACGGTCCTGCGCCATGTCTGCCTTGCCGGGCTCGGCCTGATGAAGACGGGCGAACGGGCGGTGGCGGAGGATCTGGCTGCGGGCCGGTTGGTCGAGGTTCTGGCCGACTGCTGCCCGCCCGAGCCGGAGGTGATCCACGCCGTCTTTCCCGGTCATCCGCATCTGGCCAGCCGCATCCGTGCCCTCATCGATTTCGTCGCGGATCGGGCGGGCCCCTGACAGGCGAGGGCACGCCCTATGGGTTCATGACTTGTGGGCGAAGGTATCCTTTGCCTCGCCCATGGCGGCCTGCGCCACGTGTTCGACCTTTTCCGCCAGTGTGCGACCGCCTTCGGGGACAAGCCCTTCCTCGCGGGCCGTATCGACGGCTGCGGCGTAGCCCGCGCGGGCGGCAGCTTTGGCCCTTCCGCCCGCATCGGCGGCTACGTGCCTCGCTTCGTCGCGCAGATGTTCGGCGCCGGGGCCGATCCAGCGATCCTCGACGTCGGAGCGTGGCATCGCGGCGGCGATGACCGCGCCGACCCCCGCGGCAAGCATGCCGATCAACAGCGGATGATCTTCGATCTGGCGGCCCGCGCGGTGCGTAAGATCCGAACTGCGATGCCGGGCGCGTTCATATCCCGAATGCAGTGCGTGTTGCGCATCGTGCAGCTTTTCCCGGGCCATGTCCGTGTATTCGGACGCGGTATCGCGGATCTGCCCGCCATATTGCGAAGCGCCGTCGCGGACGCGGCTGGCAAGCCCCGGCCCGTCATCGTAACGGGCATAGCTGCGGGACAGGTCATGCTGCGGGCGATACCCGTCGCTGCGGCGGGTCGCCCCGGTCGCCAGAAGTGCGAGGCCAAGACCTATCAGGCCGAACGCGACCGGGTTTGCGTTCACCTCGCGTCCTGCGGATTCCAGCGTTCCTCGGGCATCGCGGATGCCGATGAAACGGGTTGCGTCATTCACGACGCCTTCGAATGAAAGCCGGTCCTTCAGCGCGTCCAGCGTGTGTTCGACCTTGGCGCGGTTTGCTTCGACCTCGGCTTCTATCCGGTCGGGATTGTCGCTCATCTGAGAGTCTCCTTTGCAAGTTTGGCGTCGCGTGCCGTCTGATCGACGGTACGCTCGGGCACGAGGGTCTGAAGCGAAAGGTTCGTGCGGCCTTTGACCATCAAGAGCCCGCCGATGACGAAGAGCACCCCACCCACCGCAACTGCCGCCCAGAGGGGGCCGAGCCAGAAGGCGAGCGCGATGACCAGCGCCTGAAGCAGAACGATCGCGGCCAGCAACATGATGATCGCGCCTGCTGCCAGCATTTCGGCCCCGGTGGCAAGGCGTCGGCTGCTTTCGTTGATTTCGGCGCGCACCAACCGGCTTTCGCTTCGGATTAGGTCTGAGAGATCGCGGATCAGATCACCCAGCAGGGCGGGCAGGCTGCGCGTTTCGTGCTGGTCATGAATTGCCATCGAACGCCCCTGTGAGCGGACGGCCGGATGCGTCGCGCGCGGTGGTGGATGGCGTGCCATAGATCGGCGGCTCCACGCCCGGCTCGCGCGTTTGCGGCGCGGTGTAGGTGCCGTATTGTGGACGGGTGCTCGACGCAGTGACCAGCCGCCCCACGGCGATCCCGGCCAGAACGCAGCCCCCGATGAAGATTGCCGGATTGGCGCGGGCATAATCGGATACCGAACGCGCGATATCTTCGACCGAACGCTTTTCCAACCCGTCGCCGAGGCTTTCCAGAACGCCCGCCCCCTGACGCAGCAGCGAGGAAGGCGCGGTCCCGGCCCCGATTTCAGCCTTCTCCTCCTGCTCGTCCGCGGCATGGCGCAGCGTGTCGGCCAGATTGCGGATTTCCGAGCCGAAGCCGGTCCGGCGGCGGTCAAGCTCGTCCGTCACCAGCGCGCGGATGTTCTGCCCGCCTTCGCGCCGCAGCTTGTCCGCCTGATGCGAAAGCCGGTCCTTGGCGTCCTGATATTCGTGGCGCGCAGCCCTGCCGATGTCGTCGGCCCTGGGTTCGCCCAAATCGGCTGTGTGATCTGTATGGGTCATGGTCTGTCTCCTGTGAGGCGATTGCCTGACGGCCCGGTTAAAGGAACCGCCGTCTTCGCGATTGGTTCGCGGAAAATCACAGAGAGACGTTTGGCGCGGGCCGATGACCCGCGCCGGGTGTTGGTCAGTGGCTCAGACCGCTGCCGCCGACGACCGCGATGTTATAGGGCTGGCCGCCGATCTCGACCGCGCGCGCCACATCCAGCGTCTCGGCATCGACCACCTGCACCGCACCCTTGGCCGGATCGGTCACGAGAATGCTGCCCCCCGCCACGGCAAGACGCGGGCGGGCATCGTTCCAGTGCCCTTCCATCGAATAGGGGCCGGTGACCTTGGCGCTGTCCTCGATCCGGGCGTCCAGCATGTTCAGGCGGTGCAGGCTGCCGTCTTCGGTCAGGATATAGGCCGCGCCGGGGCGTGCCGGGTCCAGCGCGAAATCGACGCGGCGGAAGGGCAGTTTCACATGGCGGAAATGCGGCTCGTCCACCGGGTCGATGACCACGAGGCCATCGGCCCCGAAATTGCCGAGGAACATCTGGATCGAGGTCGAGCCCAGCAGCGTGCCTGTCTTGCCTTCGGGGAAGTCGGCCGGATAGGGCAGCATCGCAAAGCGCGGGCCGTCGCCGGATTCCTGAACGGTCAGCACGCCTTCGTTGCAGCCCGCGGCAAGGAAGCTGCCCGAAAACGCCTCGCCATGGATGCCGGTGCAGGTCGCGACTTCGCCCATCGGATCGCCTTTCGCATCGAAGGCCTGAAGGCCCAGCCGGGGGCCGTCGGTCGCGTCGGAGGCAACGGTGGACAGGGTCACGCCGTCGAAGGGCGTGACGAAGCCGTGATGGGCGCGGGACTGCCGGAACTCGGTCGGCTCGACCTTGCCGGTCGCCAGCGCGGATTGCGGCAGGATCGCAGCGTAGCCGCCTTGGTCGAAGTTGATGACGGTCTGCCCGTCATGGTTCACGACGTGGAAGGGGCGCGGGCCGGTCAGGGTGCCGTCGATGGCCGAAGGGTCCGCGACCGAGATGTCGGAATGATCGCCATGCGAGGTCAGGGTGATGCCGCTGTTCAGGAAAGATACGGTCTCGTCATCCGACTGCACCGCGACGAGGGCCGCGCCATTCGCTGCCGGATACAGCTTCGCCTGCCCGACCGTAGGGAAGGTCCAGCGGCCGTCGCCCTCCAGATCGAAGGCGGTGATCCCGGCATCGCCGTGATCGGCGACGAAGACGCGAAAGGCGGTGTGCGTGTCATCGGCAAGCGCGGGAGAGGCGGCAAGGGCGGCTGCGGAAAGAAGCCAGCGGAAGGTCATGTAGTGCTCCTGTTTGAAATCGAAGGGTGGTCCTTGCCCCAGATCCGGGCTGCGTCGCGGGCGATGGATCGCGCCTCTGCTGCGGCAAGGAAACGGGCGGGGTCGGCGGGCGAGACGGCCAGCGCGCGAGTCCAGAGCCGCAGAGCGGAGGTCGCGCTCCACGGCAGGGCGGCATCCTGAAGCCATGCGCGCAGGTCCGGGGGCAGCGCGTCGTAGCGGCGCATCGGATCGGGGTGGGCGCGGCGGGCCAGCGTGGTGCGCAGGTTCCTCATGCGCGGCGCCATGCGGGGAAGGGATCGGGCAGGTTTGCCCAAGCGTCGGGGGTGAAGGCATCGCCGGGGATGAGCGCGGCATCCAGCGCGGCGGTGATCGCGTCGCGGTCCATACCGGCGCCGATGAAGACCAGTTCTTGCCGCCGGTCGCCCCAAGGGTCCTGCCAGCGGGTGGCCAGTTCCGCGATGGCGTCGGGGTGGTCCGGCCAGCGATCGCGCGGGATGCTGGCCCACCAGCCGCCCAAGGGGGACAGGGAGGATACCGCCCCGGCAAGGCTGAATTCGACCACCCAGCCGGGGCGGGTCGCGATCCACAGATGACCCTTGGCGCGGATGACGCCCGGCAGGTCGGCGTTCAGCACCCGGTGGACCTGCGCCGGATCGAAGGGCCGCCGCGCGCGATAGACGAAGGAGGAGATGCCGTATTCCTCGGTCTCCGGCACGTGGTCCGCGAAGCCGTAGAGTTCCTTGGCCCACATCGGGTGCATATGGGCGCGGTCCAGATCGAACAGGCCGGTGTCGAAGATCGCATCCGGGTCGACACGTGCGAAATCGGTTTCGATCAGTCGGGCGTCGGGGTTCAGGGCGCGGATGATCTTGCGTGCCTCGTCCAGACGCTGCGGGCCGGCGGCGGTGGCCTTGTTCAGCACGATCACGTCGGCAAATTCGATCTGGTCGGTCAGCAGGTCCACCAGCGTGCGTTGATCGTCGGGGCCAAGGCTTTCGCCCCGATCCGCGATGAAGTCATGGCTGGAGAAGTCGCGCGTCAGGTTCGCGGCATCGACAACCGTGACCATCGTGTCCAGCCGTGCAAGGTCGGACAGGCTTTGCCCGTCGGCATCGCGGAAGTCGAAGGTGGCGGCGACGGGCAGCGGTTCGGCAATGCCGGTGGATTCGATCAGCAGGTAGTCGAAGCGGCCTTCCTCGGCCAGCCGGCGCACCTCGGTCAAAAGGTCGTCGCGCAGGGTGCAGCAGATGCAGCCATTCGTCATCTCGACCAGTTTTTCCTCGGACCGGGAAAGGCTTGCGCCTTCGCGGACGAGGTCGGCGTCGATGTTCACCTCGGACATGTCGTTGACGATCACGGCGACGCGGCGGCCATCGCGATTGTTCAACACGTGATTCAGAAGCGTGGTCTTTCCTGCGCCGAGGAAGCCGGAGAGCACTGTGACGGGAAGCATGGCGCGTCCTTGGTAATGTTATGACATAACGCTACTAAGGCGCGATAAGGATGGGGGCAAGCCGGAAAATGGCTTGCCCTTTGGGTCAGGCGGGGATGATCTTGCCGGGGTTCAGAAGGTCCTGCGGATCGATCGCGGCTTTCAGCGCGCGCATCACGGCCAGCGCGCCCGCATCGTGCTCAAGTCGCAGGTAGTCCATCTTGCCCGTGCCGACGCCATGTTCGCCCGTGCAGGTTCCCCCGACCGAGATTGCATGTTCGACCATCCCGGCATTCACCCGTTTGATGGCCGCGATCTCCTTGGGGTTATCCGCGTCCAGCGCGAAGACGACGTGGAAGTTGCCGTCGCCCACATGGCCAAGGATCGCGGCGGGGGCGGGGCAGTCCTTCAGCAGTTCGCGCGCGTTGCGGATCGCGCCCGACAGTTCCGACACTGGCACGCAGACGTCCGACGACCAGCCCTTGGCGCCTTCGCGCTGGCCGACCACGGCATAGAAGGCGTTGTGGCGTGCCTTCCACAGGCGGTTTCGTTCCTCGGCATTGGTCGCCGCCTCGAACCCCGTGCCGCCGCAATCGGCGACGATCTCGGCCACCTGTTCGGACTGTTCGGCCACTCCGGCATCCGAGCCGTGGAATTCGAACGCCAGCGTATCGGCGACGGGCAGCGACAGGCCGAAGCGGTCGTTGACCATGCGGATCAGCCCTGCATCCATCAGCTCCATC
This sequence comes from Falsirhodobacter xinxiangensis, assembly GCF_004959935.1. GTDB lineage: Bacteria > Pseudomonadota > Alphaproteobacteria > Rhodobacterales > Rhodobacteraceae > Falsirhodobacter > Falsirhodobacter xinxiangensis. The sequence goes on from NZ_SMYN01000015.1 coordinate 33,167, forward strand.
CGCGCGACCGGGATGCCGAACTGCGTCACCATCGTCGCGGCGCGGACCGCGTCCTCGACCGTGGCGAAGCTGCACACCGCGGCCGAGACGGCCTGCGGGATGCCGAACAGGCGCAGCGTCACCTCGGTGATGATGCCGAGTGTGCCTTCCGATCCGATGAACAGGCGCGTCAGGTCATAGCCCGCCGCGCTTTTGCGTGCGCGCGAGGCGGTCGTGATGATCTCTCCGCTGGGCAGCACGACCTTCAGCGACAGGACGACCTCGCGCATCGTGCCGTAGCGCACGGCGTTGGTGCCGGAGGCGCGGGTCGCGGCCATGCCGCCGATGCTGGCATTGGCGCCGGGGTCGATGGGGAAGAACAGGCCCTGATCGCGCAGGTGGATGTTCAGCGCCTCGCGCGTGACGCCGGCTTGGACGGTGCAGTCCAGATCGTCGGGGCTGACGCGCAGCACGCGGTCCATGCGCGACAGATCGACCGAAACGCCGCCCTTCAGCGCGGCAAGCTGCGCCTCCAGCGAGGTGCCCGCGCCGAAGGCGATGACAGGAACACCCGCCGCCGCGCATTGGCGCATGATGGAGGCGACTTCCTCGGTGGTTTCGGGATGCACGACGGCATCGGGCGCGACGGTGGGGTGCCACGTCTCGCCCTTGCCGTGCTGGTCGCGCAGCGCGACCGAGGTGGAGAACCTGCAGCCGAATTCCAGCGACAGGGCGGTGAACAATGCTTCTTTCGACATCCTGACCTTATGCTTTCCCGGTTGCGACGGGGGTGTCGCCTTCGCGGCCCCACTCGCTCCACGAGCCGTCATAGACCGCCACATCGTCGCGGCCAAGCAGCGACAGCGTGAAGGCGAGCACGCCCGCCGTCACGCCCGACCCGCAAGAGGTGATGACCGGCTTGTGCGGATCGAGCCCGGCATCGCGGAAGCGTTCGGCAAGGGCTTCGGGCGGCAGGACCTCTCCGGTCGCCGGGTCCGACAGCTTGCCGAAGGGCAGGTTCAGGCTGCCCGGGATATGGCCCGACCGGATGCCCGGGCGCGGTTCGGGCACGGTCCCCTCGAACCTGTCGGCGGCGCGGGCGTCGATCACCTGCGCGGCGGCAGTGTCGAGGTTCGTCAGAACGTCTTCGCGGCTGCGGACCAGTTCAGGGCGGAAGCGCGGGGTGAACGTCGCCTTCTTGGGTGGCGCGGGTTCGGTCGTCTCGGCCCGGCCTTCGGCCTTCCATTTGCGAAAACCGCCATTCAGGATCGCGACGTTCTCATGCCCGAAGACGCGCAGGGTCCACCATGCACGCGGGGCGGACATGAGGCCGGTGGCGTCATAGATCACGACCGGCGCGCCGTCATGGATGCCCAGCCCTTCCGCCACGGTTGCGAAATCCTCGGGCGAGGGGAGCATGTGCGGCAGGGGGCTGTTCGGATCGGCGATATGGTCGATGTCGAAGAAGCGCGCGCCGGGGATGTGGCTGGCTGCAAAAATCTCGGGCGCGGTGGGTGTCGCGCCGGGCATGGCGAAGGTTGCATCCAGCAGCACCAGTTCCGGCGATGACAGGTGGTCGGCAAGCCATTCGGTCGAAACCAGCGGGCCGGGGAGTTCGAGCGTCATATGCGGTCCTTTCACGCAGTCAGCTTTTCGCCGCGCAGATGGCGGTCGAGGAAGGGCAGGCTGTCCTGTCCCCAGAAAAGCTGGCCGTTATGGCGATAGGTGGGGATGCCGAACACGCCGGCAGCCGTTGCGGTTTCGCGGCTTTGGGCAAGGCGGGCGGTCACGTCATCCTGCGCCGCGCGGGACTCCAGCGCCGCTCCGTCGAACCCGGCCTCTGTCACCACCGCGATGCGCACATCCGCCGCGCCGATGTCCTGTGCCTTGGACCAGAAGGCGCGGTGCAGCGCGCGGGCCACGCCCAGCCAGTCCTGACCGTCCAGCCATGCGGCGACGATGAGGCGGCCCGCCGGGGTCGGATCGGACAGTGCGGCGCGGTCGAAGGACAGCTCGATCCCGCGCAGATGCGCCCAGCGTTTCAGATCCTCGGTCCAGTAGTCGCGGCGGGCGGCGGGGCGGTTGCGGGAATAGATGCCGCCGTTTTCCTCGATCAGCGGGATGACATGCGGCTCCACGCTGGCGCCATGCTGGGTTGCCAGCGCGGCAAAGGCGTCCAGTCCCACGTAAGCCCAAGGAGAGCCGATCCCGAAGAAGTAGTCGATATGTGCCATGTCAAATCACCTGAGCCTGCGCTGCGTCGAGAAGGAAAAGTGCGGAGTTCCGGGCGTCCAGCATCGGCTGCGCGTTGCCGGTGACTGCCCGCCGGGCCAAAGCCCCGTCGTAAAGCAGCGCAAGATGGCCGCCAATGGCCGGATCGCCGACGATCCTGCGCAGAAGATCGGCGACGGCCTGTTTGTGCATCCGCGCCAGCCCCACGATGCGATCGGACGAGCCGTGTTCCGCCACCGCCAGCGCGAAGGCGCATCCGCGGAATTCGGGGTTCTCGGCCTTTTCGTGCAGACGCGCGAAGATCACCTCGATCCGGCGCCGTGCGTCGGGACAGGCGGCCAGAACCTCCTCCAGCCCCTCCATCACGCGGGCATGGCGGTCGTTCAGATAGGCGAGGACCAGATCTTCCTTCGATGGGAAGTGACGGTAGAAGGTCGCCTTGGCGATGTCGGCCTCCTGGATGATCCGGTCGATGCCGACGGTGCGGATGCCTTCGCGGAAGAACAGCCCGCTGGCGACGGCAAGGATCTTGTCGGAGACGGGTGCCTTCATGATGCCGCCCGCAGGGCCGCATCCGGCCCGGCGAGTTCGATCAGCCGCGCGATGGCGATGCTGCCCGGTGCGCCGCCCGCCGCCGCAAGCTCGGCTGCAAGGCGCTGCGCTGCGCGGTTCCACGGGGTCGGCACGCCATGCAGCGCGCCCAGCAGGGCGACTTCGCCGTTCAGGTAATCGACTTCGCTGCGGGCGCCGCGGGTGAAGCTTTGCCATGTGGACTGGCCGGTGCGCGCCTTGCTCTGCGGGCGCATCAGCTTCCAGTCCGTGATATCCACCAGCCGCTCGTCCGGTCGCGCGGGGTCGTGGCCTGCGGCGATCAAAACCTGCCGCGCCTCGTCCGCGATGCGGCGGGCGGTCAGTTCGACGGTCGCCGCATCGCCCGCGAACAGTTCCAGCACGTTCTTGACGTTGTGCAGCAGCTTGGCGGCCTTCCAGCGCCGGATGTCGTTACGTTCCTCGGCCAGCGAATTGGCGCGGGTCAGGTCGGCGACGATCCGGGCCGATGTCGCATCGCGGCCCGAGGGGAAGCGTCCGACGACGACCGAGGCAAGCTGCGGTCCTGAAAACACACTGACCTTGCCGGTTTCGACATAGACCGCGGGGACGAGGATGCTGGCAGCATAGACGCGCGCGAAACGGCGCAGCGCCGCGCGTTCGGTTTCCAGCCCGTTCTGCAATGTCACCAGCGGCAGATCCGCGCCGCGCTCGCCACCTTCCACCGGCTGGTCCGCCCAGAAGGAAATGGCGGCCTCGGCATCCTGCGTCTTGACGGTCAGCAGCAGGATATCGTCTGCGCGCAGATCGGCGCGGTCCGACAGGTCCAGCCGCAGGGTCTGCGTGCCGGTGGGGCGTTCGTAGATCAGGCCGTCCGCCTTCAGCTTTTCAAGCTGCGCGCCGCGCCCGATCAAAAGATAGTCGATGCCGGCCCGTTCGAACTCTGCCGACAGTGCAAGCCCGACGGCCCCCGCCCCGATGATGATGTAGCGCATGTATCGACCTCTTGGACTGCCGCGTGTTTCATGTGTAGGGGGCTGGCGCGCATTTTTGAACCCCGCGCCAGACCGTTCCGATCAGGCAAGCGCGGCCCGGCCCAGAATGGAGATCGCGACGTCCTCCTGCGGGGCGTGGACCAGCGTGGCCTGCACGTTGCGGAAATGACGCTCCAGCCCCAGATCCGCCGACAGGGCCGGGTTGCCCAGCGTGCGGACGGCGATCTGCACCGCCTCCTGGATGTTGCGCCCCGCGATCAGGCGGGCGCGCATCAGCGTCTCGGGGCTGTCCTGATGATGATCCAGCGCGTCGAAGATGATGTCGCGGGCGCTGCCTGTCAGCAGGGCGATCTCGCCCGCCGCCGTGATGATGCGGTCGGTGGTCGCGATCGGGCGGCCAAGGTTGGCGGGGATGCGGGTTCTGGCGAATTCGGCAAAGACGTCCTGCGCCGCCTCGGCCACGCCAAGATAGATGGCGGTCAGGCCCAGCGTCATCGCGGCATGGGCGCGGTTGTCCTGTTCCGCCCGCCCGGCGGGGCCGATGTTGATGACATGATCCGCCGCCACGGCCACGTCGCGGAACACCACGTCATGCGAGGAGGTTGCCCGCATCCCGAGGCTGTCCCAGTTGCGGACGATCTCGATTCCGGGCGTGTCGGTGGTGACGATGAACGTGCCGACGCGCTGCTCCGGCTCGTCCGTCGCGGCCCAGACGAGGAAATGCGTCAGCCCCTCCGATCCGGTGACGAAACGCTTGCGGCCGCTGATGCGCCAGCCATCCGCCATGCGGCGCGCGATGGTGCTGGGCAGCCCCCCGCGCGATGGGGAGCCGAGATCGGGCTCGCCGCGCGCGGCGTTGATCAGCACCGGCTGCCGGCGCGCCTGTTCCAGCAGGGCACGATAGACATCGGTGGGCCAGGTGGAACGTTGCGCCTGCGTCAGGTGGTTGAACAGGTTCATCGACGCAATCAGCGCGACCGAAGGATCGGCCCGGCCGATTTCGGCCAGTATCCGGGCGGCGGTTGCCAGATCGGCGCCATGCCCCCCGTTTTCCGTGGAAACCGTGGCTTCCAGCAGGCCCGCCTCGTGCAGCGCGCGCAACCCTTCCCATGGGAAGCTGCCGGTCCGGTCGGCCTCGGGGGCGGCGGCGGCGATCCGGGCCAGCGTGGCGGCGGGGACCAACCCACCGGCGCTGGCGGCGGCGGCGAGGGGCTTCTTGTCGGCGATCATCAGGCGACGGCCTGTTTCGCGGCTTCGCGCGCGGCAAGCTCCTTGCGGACCAGCGGCAGGATATAGCGCCCGTAATCCACGGCGTCGTTGTAGTTGTCGTAACCCCGGATCGAGATGAGGTCCGCGCCAAGATCGACGTAATCCAGAAGCGAGGCCGCGATGGTTTCCGGCGATCCGACCAGCGCCGTGGACGCACCGCCCGCATTCGTCGCCGTCACGGTCGGATACCACAGCGCGCGATCCTGCACATCGCCGCGCTTTGCGATCTCCAGCAGGCGCTGCGAGCCGACGTTCTTCGGCGCATCGGCGCCCGGGGCAAAGCGGCCCAGACCCTTGGCGCGGTTCGCCGTCAGCAGATCGAGGATGTTATGCGCCTTCTTCCACGCAAGATCGTCCGTCTCGGCCACGATCGGGCGGAAGGTGACCCAGATGCGGGGGCGGTCCTTGCGGCCTGCCTTGGCGGCTTCGGCATGGATGCGTTCGATCTGCTCGCGCGTTTCCTTCAGCGGCTCGCCCCACAGCCCGAAGATGTCGGCCAGCGCCCCGCCCACGCGATAGGCTTCGTCCGACGATCCCCCGACCGAAATCGGGATCGTTCCCTTGGTTGGCCGCACCTTGTTGGAAAAGCCGCGGAAGCTGTAATGCACGCCGTCGAAATCGAAGGGTTCCGACGATTCCCATGCGCGGCGCAGGATGCGGATATATTCCTCGGTCCGGGCATAGCGTTCTTCCTTGGTCGAAAAATCGCCTTCGCGGGCCTGTTCCTCGTCGCTGCCGCCCGCGATGAAGTGGACGACGACGCGCCCGCCGCTCAACTGGTCCAGCGTGGCAAGCGCCTTTGCCGCGACGGTGGGATAGACCGTGTTGGGCCGCAGCGCGACGATGATGCTGATGTTCTTGGTATTGGCGAGGATCGTCGCGCCGATGGTGAACGGATCGAAAGAGGACGAATGATATGGGATCAGCGTATAGTTGAAGCCGTAATCGTCCAGCGCGCGGGCATAGCGCACCAGGAATGCCGGATCGATCTTCGGCTCGACTTCGGGGGCAAGCTCGTTCGAGGCGTTGGGGAAGGTCACGCTGATGAATTCGGTCGGCATCTGGGTTTCTCTCTCGCTGGAGGATTTGACCAGAAGCTAGCCAGATTGGCGGCGAAATAGAACGACCTGTCTTTCTATAATGTTCGGGGCGGGGAGAACAGTTTTATCCCGCGCGAGTTTTCCGGAGAATCCCGCTCTTGCGCCGCTTGCCGGGCGATTCACGCCCAGAAGCGCTTGGCCTCCACCAGATCGTCATAGGCCGCCGCCGCCGCGCGCAGCAGGGGTTTGCGGCGGGCATGTCCCAGCAGGCTCGGCGCCGCCGGATCGCTTGCGATCCCCAGATCCGCCAGCAGTTGCGGCGCGGTCGCCATGTCGTTGAGCGTGCCCAGCTGTTCCTGAAGATCCTTCAACGCGCCGACGAATTTCTTGCGCGATTTTCGCTTGGCGAACAGGGGGGCGAAGAAATCGACGGCATAGCGCAGCTTCTTGGCGTCCTTGCGGACCTCGTGTCGGGTCTCGTCGTCGATCTTGGTGATATTCGCGCCATCCTTTCGGACCTTGCGGCGAAAGCGGGCCAGCGCGGTTGCCGCGAAATCTTCGGCTGGTTCGTCGCGATCCTTGGCACGGGCCTCGTCGCGAAGCCAAGGGCCGACTGCCAGCCATTCCGACAGGTCGATCATCAGCCGCGCCGCCCGGTCCGATCCAAGCGCCTTTGCCGCGCGATCATGGGCGTCCTCCCGTTCGCGCCGCAGGCGATCCTCCAGCGGCCCGCCGGAGGCGCGGTGCAGGATCACGTCGAGATCGCGCGCGGGGCCAAGCTCGCCTGCCAGCCAGCGCAGCTCGTTGGCGATGGGGCGGCCTTCATCGCCCAGCATCGGGCGAAAGATCGAAAACGCCGACCGCAACCGGCGCAGCGCCACCCGTGTCTGATGAAGCGCCTCTGCCCCGCGCGTGGTCAGCAACAGGTCTTCGTTCAGGCGGAACTGCCGCAGACAGGATGCCGCGATCTGTTGGAAGGCGTCGGCGGCTGTCGCATCCTCGGTCAGCGCGATGGGGTCGGCCTTGTGGCTGTCCGGCATCGGCGCAAGCAGCATGTAGCCCCGCGCGGATTTGGACAGAACGCCGATCCTGACCGGGATCACATCTGCAATTTGCCTTGCCAGCACGAAAAGCGCCTCGGCGGGGCCGGATTTCAACTCCAGCTCGCATTCATGGATCGGCGTCTGCCTGTCCGCGATGCGAACATCACCGCCGTCGAGCGCAACTTCGATTTCCGCGCCGTCGCGGTGCAGCGTCCAGACGCGGCGGTCGATCTCCACATCGAAAACCCGGATCAAATCCTCGGTCCGGTCGCCAAGGATCGCACGAACGGGTGTCACGTCGTCCAGCACCGGGTGATCCGTCTCGACCAGCTTTTCCCATTCGCCGCGATCGAACAGCCCTGCCGCGCGGGCGGGCGCGTGTTTGGTGGTCTGGATGCGCTTGCCGTCGGTTTCGCGGATGCGCAGCGAGACCCCATGTGCCGCCAGCAGGTGATCAGGCGTATCGAAATAGACGGCGCGCTGCATCCGGCGCAAGGGCGCCCCCGGCAACATGCCCGAATCCGCGAGCGCGTCGCCCGCCCCGGGCGCGATTGCGAGCTTCAGTTCGATTTCCGACATGATCCGGGCCCCCGTCTGCAACTCAAAGGCAAACGCGCGAGGGGAGAATGGGTTTCGTCGAACTTTGCCGAATGGCGAGAGCCGTCATCAGGCAGCTTCCGCCGTTCTGCTCTTATTTCCGGCGGCGCAGCAGGGCCATCGCCCCGAGTCCCGCGCCCAGCAGCCATGCCGCGCCCGGAAGCGGGACAGGGGCGACCTCGATATCCGTCCAGACCAGCCGGTGATCCGAGGATGGAAAGCCCCCCGGCAGCGAGGGATCGTAATCCCCCACCAGCGAAAAGAGCGGGTCTTCCGGCAGGGGCCAGAACACGCCGCTGTCCGAAATCTTCAGCCCCGCCGAGGGCAGGACATAGTCGGCGCGCAGGTTGCCGGGGGCCGTATCGGCGAAATCGGCGGTGTCCTGTGCGGGGTCGCCGCCATGGCCCGCGTTGGCATTGCCCTGACGGTCCGACGCCGCCGCGCCGCCAGCACTGGACGGCACATCGCCGGCATTCACGCGCGGGTTCTCCAGCAGTTGGCGGATGGCCTTGTCGTAGCTGTCGCCGTCGAACGGATCGGCGTTCAGATCGCCCGCGATGACGAATGCCTTGCCTGCGGCCAATCCGCCCGTGCGGCCCTGATCGTCGGTCATGTAATCCGCGCCGCCGACATAATCCGAGATCAGGCGGATCTCGTCATGGTTGCGGCGACCGTTGCGATCCTCGGGTCCGTCGAAGGTCGGTGGGGTCGGGTGACTGGCGATGAGGTGAACGGTCTGACCGTCGATCTTGACCGGCACGTCCCAATGGCTTTTCGACGACAGGCGCAGGATCGCCTGCTCCTCGGCATCATAGAAGCCTTCCGGCATCGCATTGCCGGGCATGTCCTTCCACAGGAAATTCTGGAAGCTGCGGATCGCATCGACGTCCAGCTCGTGTTTCGAAAAGACGGCCATACCGTATTGCCCAGCAAACTGCCCGAAGCCGAGCGCGTCGTCGCCGCCGCCGACCGTTCCGTCGTTGTTCAGGTCGAACCCGCTGGGAATGCCGGTGTTGGACGGTGCGATGAAGCTGTAGCGATAGTCGAGCCCGGCGGTGCCGCCCTGACCGGACACGTTTTGCGCCTTGGCAAGGTAGTTGTCGGCGAACAGCCGGTCGTTGCCGGGGGCATAGTCGAATTCGTTGATCAGCAGCACGTCGGGGTTCACGCGCTGGATGATTTCGGCCACGGCCTGCGCCTGACGGTCGGCGCCGGTGGCAAGATCCGCCGCAAGCTTCCCCTCGGTCCCGCGGTTCAGCGAGGCGTTGAAGGTGGCGAAACGGATCGTCTCGGCTTGCACGGTTCCGGCAAGGGCCGCAACCGGGATGGTCAGGATGAGCGTTCTGCGCATCGGATGTCCTCGTCACTCTACATACAGGTGCATCCTCGCCCATGGCTGCGACAGACATATGTCAGGGGAGGCGTTCGCCTCCCCTTCGTGTCGTCAGATCTCGCGTCCGATCAGCCGATCGACCGAGAACCTGCCGCCGCCGCGGGCGACGAAGAACAGCGTCACCCCCGACCAGATCAGCGAAAGTTCGGCACCCGAATATCCTTCGGCCTTCAGGACCCAATGGAAATACACCGTCACCAGCAGGATCACCGTCGTCGCCCCTGCCGCAAAACGGGTCAGCAGGCCGAACATCAGCAAGAGGCCGCCGAAGAATTCGCCCGCCGCCAGCGCAGGTGACCAGAGCCAGCCCGGATGGAAGCCGATGCTTTCGACCATGCCGACGGCGCGCATCGGGTCCTGAATCTTGGGCCATCCATGCATGGCCAGCGCAAAGCCGGCGATCACGCGCAGCCAGGTTTCCGCCAGCGGCGCGGCGCTGGAGTAAAGGGGCCGCAGGGCGGGGATGAGAAGTCTGTTCTGTTGGGTCATGTCATATCTCCGTTCGCACAATCACGCGGGATCGTGCTGCAAATCGTCTTCGATGGTATGCTCGTCACGCTCAGGCGCGTGGGGGACGCCATCGGTCCGTGGCGGCGGTCTGCGCCTTCGGAACGACCGGAGAGAGGGGCGGCAGCGCGGACATCTCGCGCGGCTGCGGCGGCAGGAGTGATGCCACGGGGTTCAACGCGCAGCTGATGCAGGATTTGCTGTGCGGCTGTGCAGGTGCGGCGGGTGTGCCGGGCGCTGTGCAGATGTCGATCCTGGTGGCTTGGCTGGCACAACCGCCTTGCGCATATGCCATGCCCCCGCCGCGCATCGGCGCAAGCGCGAAGCAAAGCGAGACGATCAGAAGAAGGCGCGCGAGGTGCATCATGACATGCCGTGATTGCATGATGCGGGCAGCCGGTGCAATCCCCGCGTGATGCCCCCCGGCTGAACGACCGCGATCGAGAGTTCACGGAATGTTAACGATTGCGGCAACTTTACGTCATAAATCCGGCCTAGCAATCGCCTCACGGTTTCGCGATCGAGAGGATTTCCATGAAACTTCAACAGTCTTTGCTGGCGGCGGCTTCGGCCATCGCCCTGACCGCCCCGCTTGCCGCCGAGGCTGCGAGCGTGAAGAACACCATCCTGCTGGTCTCGGACGGCGCCTCGTGGGGCACCTGGGACATGGCCAGCTATTGGCAGCACGGCGAGAAGGGCCGCCAGACCTATGACGGCTTCGACGTCAAGCTGGGCATGACCACGCTGCCGCTGAACACGTCCAACACGCCGACCAACTCGAACACGCCCGAAGTCAGCTACGAGCCCGGCAAGGCCTGGGACGCGACCCCGGTGGACAATGGCGAGAAATTCGCCGGATACGACTACATCAAGCAGGGCGCGACCGACAGCGCCGCCGCCGCGACCGCCCTTTCGACCGGCAAGGCGACCTATAACAACGCCATCGCCTATGACAACTTCGGCCGCCCGCTGCCGTCGATCACCGACAAGCTGAAGGATCAGGGCAAGGCCGTTGGCGTCGTGTCCTCCGTTCCGCTGAGCCATGCGACCCCCGCCGGGTTCGCCGCCGAAAACATCTCGCGCAACAACTATGGCGAGATCAGCCGCGAGATGATCCAGTCCGGCAACATGAATCTGGTCATGGGCGGCGGCCATCCGTTCTATGACAGCAACGGCCAGTTGAAGACCGAAGGCGCCTTCGCGAACGAGACCGGCACCGGCGGTGGCTACATCGCGAAAAGCGTGTGGGACGACGTGACGGGCGATGCCGCCTCGATGCAGCTGATCCAAGAGCGCGCCGATTTCGAGGCGCTGGCGGATGGCAGCAAGACCGTGGACGGCCCGCTGCTGGGTGTGTTCAAATCGGGCGACACGCTGCAACAGGCCCGCAGCGAAGACGTCTTCGGCGCGGATGCCGCGGATGCCGCGAATGCCTCGGGCATCGCGTACAATCAGGACGTCCCCACGCTGGAGACGATGACCAAGGGCGCGCTGAACCATCTTGGCCGTGACGAGGACGGTTTCTTCGTCATGATCGAAGGCGGTGCCGTGGACTGGGCGGCCCATGCCAACCAGACCGACCGCATCATCGAAGAACAGGTGGATTTCAACAAATCCGTCACCGCCGCCTATGACTGGGTCAATGCCAATTCGAACTGGGACGAGACGCTGCTGATCGTCCTGACCGACCATGGCAACGGGATGCCGATGGGCCCGAACTCTGACACCATCGCGTTCGAGGGCATCCAGAACAACGGCGCGGGCAACCTGCCGGGCGTTCAATGGCATCACGGCACCCACACGCGCGAGAATACGCTGCTTTGGGCGCATGGCGCAGGGTCGGACCTGTTTTCCGATGCGATCCTCGGTTCGGACCCGGATTTCGCGCGCCTGATCGGCCACACCCCGACCGGGGACTACATCGCCAACACCTCGGTCCATGATGTGATCGCGGCGGCGAATGGGGTCGAAGCCCCCGCGCCGGTTCCGGTTCCGCTGCCGATCGCGCTGCTGGGCGGTGGACTTGCCCTGCTGGGCGGGCTGAAGCTGCGCCGCAAGGGCTGATCCGAAGCGCCTCCCCGCCGCAGCGGTTCGCGGCGGGGAGAGCCGTTGCCCTTCTTGCAAAAGCGGGGCAGAAGGCAGTGTGTGAAAAGATGCGCAGTGCGCAGGTGCCAGATGCCGATTGAAATCGAGCGCAAGTTCTTGCTCGCAGATGCCTCGTGGCGGGCGGTGGTCGTCAGATCGGTGCGGCTTCGGGATGGCATTCTCGCCTTCTATGACGGGCGGAAGATCCGCATCCGGTTCTATGACGACGTGGCGACGCTGACGGTGAAGGGTCCGCGCAAGGGACTGGCGCGGGACGAGTTCGAATATGCGATCCCGACCTCCGATGGGCTGATCCTTTTGGAACAGCATTGCAAGGGAGAGGTCATCGAAAAGACGCGCCATCATATCGCCATGGGCGATCACGAATGGGTCGTGGACGAATTTCACGGGCTCTTGTCAGGTGTGCTGCTGGCCGAGGTGGAACTGCCGGATGAGAGCGCGAGTTTCGTGCTGCCGGACTGGGTCGGCAAGGAAGTCACGGGTGTCGAAAAATACCGGCAGATCAACATGATAAAATCGCGCAAACGCAAGTTGGCGGATGCGGCACGGCGGGCAAGGAAGCCGAAGTGAGCGCCCGGCGGGATGTCGGGCGACCTGTTCAGATGTCGTTCTGCCGTGCCGCAAAGCCTTTGGCGAGGATCGGCCCGGTCGGCCGCCCGGTCGGAGAGCCGCCTAGAGGCTCCAGCGTGATCTCGTAAAGCTGACCGTCGGCGGGCGTCGGCAGTTCGGGCGGCGACAGATGCTCGGCGCGATCCTCCTTCAGCAGCCCGAGCGAGACGGGGCCCCGTTCGGGCGACGGCAGCGTCCAGACCTGCATCTGCTGCCCGTCCGGCACCGCGACATCGCTGACGAACCGCACGCGCGCGGATTCGGAGCCGTAATCCTCGACCACGGCACGGGCGGCGCCGCTATCGTCCATCAGCACGGCGATGACCACCGGCTCCGGGCGCAGCGTCTGGCTGCCGATTCCGATGCCGACGGCCAGCGCGATGGCGGCGGCGATGCTGGCGGGCAACAGACGGCGCAAACGCGGCGCCGATGGCAGGTTCGCGGCCTTCGGTTTCGCCATCTGCAGCTCGGGGGCGATCCTTTCCCACAGATCGGCAGGCACGGGTGCGGGTACGGCGGTCATGTCCAGCGGCAGGAAACGATCCCGCGCCTGACCGACGGCCCGCGCCCATTCGGGGTCGGTCGCGAGCGCCGCTTCCGCCCGGCTGGCTTCGGTATCGTCCATCAGTCCAAGGACGAAGGCTTCGGCTTCTTGTTCACGGCTCATGAAAGGCACCGGCGCAGGGCATCGAGGCCGCGTTTGATCCAGGATTTGCAGGTTCCCAGAGGTATGGACTGCAGGGCCGCGATCTCTCCATGGCTGTAGCCGCCGACATAGGCGAGAAGGATGGCGCGGCGCGGCGCAGGCTCCAGTTCCGCGAGGCAGTCCTTCAGCGCCATTTCATCCAGCGCGTCGAAGCTTTCCAGCGCCGCGGCCTGCCGCCCGTCCTGGATCGCCAGCAATGCCGCATCGTCCAACGTCGAAAGACGACCGCCATCGCGCAGGATGTTCAGACAACGGTTGCGAAGGATCGCAAAGACCCATCCGCGCGCCGATCCCTCGCCCGCACGGAACTGGGAGGCCTTGCGCCATATCTGCACCAGAGCGTCCTGCACGGCTTCCTCGGCCAGATCGCGCCTTTGCAGCATCCGCTTTGCGATGCCCATCAGGCGCCCGCCCTCCAGTTCGATCACGCGGTGCAGGCCTGTCTGTTCGCCTCTGGCACAAGCGGCAATGGCGCTCGTCATCTCGCAAGCCTCGGTCTGGTTTGTCGTCATGCGTTCCCCGTGCGGTCCGGCCGATATTCCGAACGTCGCACGAAGCGCATTGCAAAGTCCACGCACGGGTTCAGTCGCCCCAAGGACACATGGCACGGCCCGCGGGATGCATCGGTGAAAAAAATTTGCCTGGTCTGCATCCGTTGCTCGCCTCTCGCGTGTCCTTGGGGCGAGGACTGCGAAAGCACGTCCCTTGAACCGGAGGAATTTGGATGAAAGCTTTTTATCGGACCGCCGCGCTGCTGGCGCTTGCCGCCCCGGCAGCCCATGCTGCACCGGTGATCGGTCTGGTCGGTGACGGCACCTTGGTTTCGTTCGATACCGACACCCCGTCCGAAGTGACGATGATGGCGGTTTCGGGCGCGGGGCCGCTGGTCGGCATCGATCTGCGCCCGTCGAACAATACTCTGGTCGGCGTGACGCGCACGAACGAGATCGTGACCATCGATCCCGCCACGGGCGCCGCGACACCGCTTTCCACGATGAACACGCCGCTGCCGATGGGCGACGGGCCGGTCATCGTGGACTTCAACCCGATGGCCGATCGCCTGCGCCTGATGACCGGCACGACCAATCACCGGGTGGACGTGGACACCGGCGGGGTGACGGTCGATGGCTCGCTGGCCTTCGAGGCGGCCGACATGCATGCGGGCGAGACGCCGATGATCGCGGCTGCGGCCTACACCAACGCCTATGGCAAGCCCGAGGCGACGGCGATGTATGATATCGACACCACCATCGGCGCGCTGATCCGGCAGACGAAGCCCAATGACGGCACGCTGGCGGCCGTTGGCAAGCTGGGTATCGATCTGAACGACACCACCCCCGCCTTCGACATCCAGACCACCGCCGATGGCACGAACACGGCCTGGCTGGTGGCGTTGGGCAAGCTCTATACCGTCGATCTGGAAACCGGCACCGCGACGGAATCCGGCACGATCGAGGGTGTGGACGGCGATCTGATCGATATCGCCGTGATGCCCGCACCCTGATCCCGGCTTTCAAAAAGTCATTCTTGCGAGTTCTTGCGCGTTTTGCATTTCATAGGGTCGATGCGCTCGTTCGAAAGAACGGGCGCATCTTTTTTCCCATGCGCCCCCGAACAGGCTCCAAGACCGGGATCATGGGTATTGCGGCGCCCGGCTCTACTGGAACTTGGCCCGTGTTTGCCGTAACGGATGCAAAACGATTTGGGTCAGACAATGCGAACACCTTTTGCCGCGCTTGCCGCTTTGATGATCGTCGCCAGTTGCGGGATGGGCGGCGGCACCGTGGTCAAGGGTGCCGGGCCGGACGATCTTCTGAAACTTCGGGCGGGCCCCGGACTGAACTACAAGATCCTTATGGGCCTTCCCGATGGGACGCGCCTCCGGCGGCACCGCTGCGTGACCGAAGTCGGCCAACTCTGGTGCCAGGTCTCCCTTGCATCGACGCCCGCCGTAACGGGCTACGTGTCGGCTGATTATATTTCGGATCTGTGATCTTTGACGATCGCGAGCCGCGTCACTTGGCGGGCAGGCCCGGCGGGTTGGTCCGCGATGCCGTCAGCCCTTCTGCGGTCAGACTCCATTTCTCCAACGCCTTGGCATAGTTGCCGTTGGCGATCTGGGCATTCAGCGCGGCGGTGATCGCATCGGCGATGCCGACATCCTTTTTCGTGGCGACGGCGATCTCGGCGGTTTCGGGGAAGCCGCCGGAAAGCGTGCTGACCAGTCGCGTCTTGCCCTCGCGCGCGGCTTGGAAGGCCAAGGTCGGTCGTGGTAACATCGCGCAGCACGGCCGATCGCCGGAGGATTTGAAGATTCCGTGCGCTTCTACCCGCCCGCCGTCACGTTTGGTCCGGGCTGTCGCGGGGTACGCATTGGCGGCGACGGAGATGGCGGGTGCCGCGGCATGGAGGCGCAGGATGCCCAGCTTGACCAGCACTTCTCGGCAAGCGATCGGCGGTAGGGTTCGCAGTGCGCCGCGGGCATAATGGTGAAGCCGACCAGCGCCCCCAAGCGTTGTCAACAGCAGGGTCCGGCCAAGCCCGACCAGCACGGTTTCGGCGAAGAAACATTCCGCAAAGACGCCCCAGCCCCGACGCGGATTGCCAAGGACTGAAACCAAGATCGCCAAGATGATGATCCCGGGGATGGTGCCGAAGGTGCGGGCATGATGACGGGCCGGAAGGATGGGGGCAGGATCGCGGCGGCGTCGGCTGGATTTCACCTCCCACCAGACCGCCCGGCGATTTGCCGATGCCCAGATCGACCCGTCCAGGTGCGACCGAGGCCAGCACGCCGAACACTCCGGCCACCTTGAGCGCGCCGTAATGTTGCAGCAGAACGCCGCTCGACCCGCAGCATATGTGTCACCGCCAAGCGTGGTTGATCCGTGATGTTAGGCCAGCCAGAAGCGATGATACCCAAGACCATCGGCGGCGCGTGCCGGCGCGATCGTTGCCTGAAGGGCGTCAGTTGCGCTTCGTCCCGGTGCGACAGGGCTTTTGTCCAGAAGACTGAGTTTACAGACCACGTGCATCCCGGTTGCGGTGCCATTGAACGCTACCGATCAGGCCGTCATTTCGTCCATGATAAGTTTTCACGTATTTTGCCGGGAAAGAAGTCCGATCCGCCGCCCGGATGCCGGTTTGGAGAAATTGGTTCTCCGCCCCGCCGGATGATGCGCGAAAGGGGCGCCCGGCATCTTGAAAAGTCATGCCCGCACGACGTATCGCGTGGCCGCCGGGGTTTGCGCCGGAACTGCTGCGAGAGCCACATGTCCTATCTGTCCATCGATCCCTCACGCGGTGCCGAAGGGTTTCGCCGCAAGCGCGTCATCCCGGTGCTTGCCATGTTCGCCGCGATCCATGTCGCCTCGGTGCTGGCGGGCGTGCATTTGAACGCCATCGTGGTGTCCATCGTCGTGATGATGGCGCTGTGCCTGCTGCGCGTGCCGGTTGCCATCGCGCTTGTTGCTTCGGCCATTCTGGGCGGGCTTCAGGCCGGAATGTCGATGACCGATACGATCGCGGCGCTGAACGATAACATGCTGATCGGATCGCAGGTGGGGATCACCTATGTCATGATCGGGGCTTTCGCGGTGGCGCTGGCGCGCAGCGGCTTGCTGGAACTGCTGGCGGCGAAGATCTCGGGCAGGCTGGGCGCGGACGAGGGCAGAACCAATCGCGGCGTGAAATGGAGCTTGCTTCTGATCCTTTGCGCAGCTTCGGTGATGTCGCAGAACGTGGTTCCGGTCCATATCGCCTTCATCCCCGTGCTGATCCCCCCGCTACTGGGCGTCATGAACCGGCTGCGGATCGACCGCCGGGCCATCGCCTGCGTTCTGGCCTGTGCGATCAGCTCCAGCTATCTGCTGCTTCCGACCGGCTTCGGTGCGATCTTTCTGAACGACATCCTGCTGACCAACCTGAACGAGGTCGGGGGCAGCCTCGGGCTTTCCGTGACCGCCGACATGGCACCCAAGGCGATGTTGCTGCCAGTGATGGGCATCGTGGCTGGGATGCTCGTCGCCATCTTCATCACCTATCGCAAGCCCCGCGACTATGCCTTGGTCGAGACGGAGACGCGGGATACGCCGCCCGTCACCCTGACATTCACGCAGCTTGCCGCCACCGTCGTCGCCCTGATCGCCGCGCTTGTCTGCCAGTTGCAGTTCGACTCGCTTCTGATCGGGGCAATGGTCGGCTTCGTCATCCTCAGCTTTGCGGGGATCTTCCGCTGGCGGGATCAGGACGATGTCTTCACCGAAGGGCTGCGGATGATGGCGCAGGTCGCGGTCATCATCACCATCGCCTCCGGCTATGCCGGCGTTCTGAGCGCCACCGGAGAGGTGCAGCCGCTTGTCGGGGCCTCGGCGGAATTCATCGGCAACAACAAGGCGCTTGGTGCGGCGATCATGCTGCTGGTCGGCCTGTTCATCACCATCGGCTTCGGCGACTCCTTCGCCTCGGTGCCGATCCTTGCGCCTATTTATGTCCCGCTGGCGCTGACGCTCGGCTTTTCGCCGCTGGCGACGGTGGCGTTGCTGGGGGCGGCGGCGGCCTTGGGCGATGCGGGATCGCCCGCCTCCACGATCACGCTTGGCGCCACTTCGGGCCTGAATGCGGACGGGCAGCACGATCACATCAAGGACAGCGTGATCCCGACCTTCTTCCACGCCAATATCGGGATGGTGCTGTTCGCATGGGTCGCGGCGTTGATCCTGTAGGGCGATCCCGCGCAGGCCGCAGATTTTTCGGCGGGATCGCGCGAAAACCCGCAACGCGGCGCTAGCTCTGTCGCGAAGGACGCACATCGGGCGGCGATGGGATGCGAAAACAGGAAGGACTTGGCCCGCGATGACGGACCCGACCCGGATCAAAGGCGCATTCCCCGGCTCACCATTGCCTTCGCGATCCGCCGCGACCTCACGGCGGATCAACCTGCCGACTTTGGCGACCATCGCGGCGGTGGTCGCGATCATCTATTTCGCGCAAAGCATCATCCTGCCGCTGGCCATCGCGATGCTGCTGACCTTCGCGCTTTCGCCGTTGGCGAATGCGCTGCGCAAAATGGGCCTGCCGAACCTTCCCGCGGTTCTGATCGTAACCACCGGTGCCTTCGTCGCCGTCGCGCTTTTCGTTCTGGTGGTTGCCAGCCAGCTTTCCAGCCTGAGCGCCAGCCTGCCGGAGTTTCAGGCGAACATCATCGCCAAGGTCGACGCGATCCGCGAGGCCAGCAGCGAAACCGGCCTCGTGCGGCGGTTTTCGAACATGCTGGCGGCGATCAATGCAGAGATCGGCGCGGGGGCTGCGGACGATCTGGCCGGGGGGCAGGACCCGATGCAGGTCGAAGTGATCGAACGGCAAAGCATCATCGGAATGGTCAGCTCGCTTATCCTGCCGCTGGTCAGCCCGATCGCCACCACGGGCCTCGTGGTGGTCATCGTCGTCTTCATGCTGCTGGAACGTGCCGAAATCCGAGACCGTTTCATCAAGCTGATCGGGTCGGACGATCTGCACCGCACGACGCAGGTGATGCAGGAGGCGGGCGGGCGGGTCGGGCGCTACTTGCTGATCCTGCTGATGGTCAACGTGATCTATGCGGTTCCGGTCGGCCTGGGGCTTTGGCTGATCGGTGTGCCGAACGCGCTGCTTTGGGGGTTGCTGACGCTCGTGCTGCGGTTCGTGCCCTATATCGGCACGATCCTTTCCGCCGCGTTTCCGCTGTTCCTTGCCTTTGCCGTGTCGCCCGATTGGTCGGCGGTGCTCTGGACGCTTGCGCTGTTCGCCGCGATCGAGCTTGTGACCAGCAATATCATAGAGCCCTGGCTTTACGGATCGCGCACGGGGGTCAGCCCGCTTGCGATCATCGTGTCGGCGATCTTCTGGACGTGGCTTTGGGGGCCGCTTGGCCTCATCATCTCGACACCGCTGACGGTCTGCCTTGTGGTGCTGGGTAAGCACTTGCCGCAGTTCGCGCTGTTCGACATCCTGTTCGGGGATGAGCCTGTGCTGGCACCCCATTCGCGCCTGTATCAACGGCTTCTGGCAGGGGATGCCGTCGAGGCGACGAGCCGTGCGCATGAAGCGCTGGAGGAGGCCTATATCGGCGAATATTATCGCGACGTCGGCATCCCGGCCCTGCTGATCGCGCAGTATGATGTGCAGCGCGGCGTGCTTGCGCAGGATCAGCATGACCGGCTGGTGCATGTGGCAAAGGCGATGGTCGAAGATCTGGCCGACGTCGCCGAAGCCGAGGAGGAGGACGAGGATCGACCGGGGCAGGGGGTCCGTGTCCTTTGCGCCGGGGGACGCACCGATCTGGATGACATCTCCGCCTCGATGCTGATGCAGACCATGCTGGCCGAAGGGGCATTCGCAAGGCAGATCCCCCATGGCGATCTTCTGCGCGAACGCTTCCGCGCCATCCACGCCGAGGAATACGATTGCGTCGTGCTGAGCTTCACCGACCCGTCGCCCAGCCGCGCGTCGCTTCTGCACATCCGGCGTATCAAGCAGGTCGCACCGCATCTGCGTGTCGGCGTCGCCGTCTGGGCCATGGCGGACGAGGCGGAGGCGAAATCCGATCCCGAAGTGCGCGGCGCCTTTGCGGTCAGGGATGAAAAGCTGGAGGAAGCGCGGGCCATCGGCGCTGATTTCGCCGTCAGCACCTTCGAGGGTCTGCTGGAAGAGGCGTTCAAATCCGATCGCCCCATCCCGCTGCCCGCCCCGCATCACGCCCGCAGGGGGGCGTTCAGAAAGGCTTCTGCCGCACCAACATTCCCGTGATCGGCGGAACCGACGCCCCCTGTTTTGCGATGATCCGGCATAGGCTCGTGCATGTAGGAGGTCACGATAGGTTCGACGACTGACAAGCTGAAAGCGGCAGGAAACAAGCTGACGGGCGGCGCGAAGGACGCTGTCGGCAAGGCGACCAACGACAAGCAGCTTCAGGCCGAAGGCAAGGCGCAGAAGGCCAAGGGCGCGGTTCAGGACGCTGCCGGCACCGTGAAGGGGAAGCTTGGGCACTAAGCCCCGGCATCCCAGTGGACGTGGACGGGACGGCCCTGCGATAGCTGGGCCGTTTTCGCATTGGGCAAAGGGGTGCTGTCGCCGGCCGCGTGGACAGGTCCGGGCAGATTTCACCATCCCGAGGTGCGATCTCTGGTTCGTCTGTAAAGCGATACCGCTACGCGCCGCGGCACGTCCCAAGATTGAGACCAGCGACGCCGCCCATGCGCTCGCCGCGGTGACTCGGCGGCATTCGATTAAGGGTTTGTTCGGGGTGATGCCCAGTTCCTCCAGCGCGCGGCAGATCGTTCATCGACAGGCTACCAACCGCTTCGGGCGTATTGAATCGCCGGGGATGATTGCTTCCGCCTAGCTTCGCATTTCCGAGACGGGCCGATGACTGCCGTGGTTCCGCATGCAAACAGCGCGCCGTTGAAGGCGGATCGGATTACTGCAGATCGATCAGCGCACCGTGGCGTGCCACGACCTGCGCGGCGACGCGGTGGGCCTGCCGCGCGCTTTCCTGTGGGGAAAGCCCTGCGAGGCGGCCCGCAAGATAGCCACCGCAGAAGCTGTCCCCCGCGCCGGTCGTGTCGATTGTCTCCACCTGCGTGGCAGGAATTTCGGCGTGGCCTTGGCCGGTCAGGAGGTAGGCGGGCGCGGCGCCGCATTTCACCACGATCTCGGCCACTCCGGCGCCGTGCAGACGGCGGGCGGCGGCGTCGGGTGTTGCTTCGGCCAGATCCTCGAATGTGGGCAGGGCGATGTCCGCCAGCGCGAAGGCGCGGGCATATGCCAGTCGGGCGCTGGCATCGTCAGGCCAGAGCCGCAGGCGGTGGTTGGGATCGAAGGCGATCCGTGCGCCATTCGCCCGCGCATTTTCCAGCGCGGCGAAAAGAACCTCGCGGTCCGGTTCTGCCAGAATGGCAAGCGTGATCCCGGTGAAATAGGCGATGTCGCAGCCCGCAAGGCTTCGGTCCAGCGCGGCGGGATCGCTTGCGAGGCGGCGGGCGGCGGAATCCGATCGCCAATAGGTGAAGGACCGTTCGCCCCCATCCAGCGCGATGGCGTAAAGGCCGGGGCGCGCGCCGGGGATGGTCGGACTGCTGGCGGTGCCGATGCCCGCCCGGCGCAGGAAATCGCGCTGCTGGTCCGAAAAGGCGTCGTCGCCGAAGGCCGAGACGAAGTGGACCTCCGCCTCGGGCAGCAGGGCGCGCACATACCATGCGGTGTTCAGCGCATCACCGGCGAATCCCATCGTCCAGCGGCTGTCGCGCTGATCCGACAGTTCCAGCATGCATTCGCCGATGGATGCGAACCTCATGCGAGGCTGACCAGCGTCTTCATCGCGCGGGCATCGCCGTCCAGTTCGGCAAAGGCGGTCGCGACCTCCTCCAGCGGGCGGATACCGGTGATCATCGTCTTCGCATCGATCACGCCTCGCGCAATCAGGTCGATCGCGGCGTCGAAATCCTCGGGTTCATAGACGCGGGCACCGATCAGTTCCAACTCTCGCCAGAAGAAGCGGAACATGTCGATCTGCGGGCGGGTGGTATGGATGGCGACCATGACGATGCGCCCCCGGCTGGCGGCGACATCTGTCATCAGGTCGGTGCCAGCCTGAGTGCCGGACACCTCGAAGACGACATCCGCGCCTTTGCCGCCTGTCGCGGCGGTAACATGCGCCACCGGATCGACCTCGCGCGGGTTCAGCGTCGCGAAACCGAGTTCGGCGGCGACACTCAAACGGTGCGGATTCACCTCGGACAGGATGACCTTGGCGCCTGCATGGCGGGCGACCATCGCGATAAGGATGCCGATGGGACCGCCGCCGATCACTAGCACATCCTCGCCCACCGCCACGCGCCCACGCCGCACGTCATGGCAGGCGACGGCGACGGGTTCGGTCAGGGCGGCATGTTCCAGCGACGCGCCGTCGGGCAGGCGGTGGACGGCATAGGCGGGCACAGACCAGTATTCCTGAAGCGCGCCATCTGTATCGAGGCCGAGGAACTTCAGCCGGTGACAGATATGCGCAAGGCCCCCTTCGCAGGCCGGGCAATCGCCGCAGGGGGCCAGCGGGCGGATCGCCACCGCCGCGCCGATCGGCAGGTCCACGCCTTCGCCGACCGAAGCGACGGTGCCGGACATCTCGTGTCCCAGCACGCGGTTATGCCCGATCCGCGCATCCATCGCCCCGTGCCAGGCGTGCATGTCGGTGCCGCAGATGCCGTTATATGCGACGCGCACCTCCACCTCGCCGGCCTTTGGCGGTTGGCGGGGGATGTCGCGGATCTCGAAATTGCGGTGGCCGGTATAGAAGGCGGCTTTCATTGTCATGTCCCTCGTGGGTGGGTCCGGGCGACGGCCGCCCGGACGGATGGTTCAGCGCGAGGTCAGATCGTCCGGCAGATCGCGGTTATGGAACTGGGTGAACAGGGTGCGGATGGTGCCGTCCTCGAAATTGGTCGCGACCCATTCGTTCAGCCAGGCCGTCAGCTCTGGGTTGTTCTTGGGGATGCCGATGCCAAGGTTGGTCTCCTTCTGGACGAACTTGATCTCCATCGGGGTGCCGCCGCGTTTGGCGTTGATGCCGCCGATGACGGCGGACTGGCTGGACAGGATGTCGATCTGGCCGGAAACGGCGGCGGTGATCAGAGTCGCGTCATCTTCGAAGCGCAGGATTTCCGCGCCCGAGGTGTTGGCCGTCAGATCCTGATCGTTGGTGGTCGCGCGGGTCACGCCGATGCGCTGCCCGGTCAGATCATCATAGCTGGCGATCTCCACATCCTCGGGGGCGGCGACCACGATGGCGAGCGTTGCATAGGGGACCGAGAAGTCGATCGCCTGCTTGCGTTCATCGGTGATGCCAAGGGCCGAGACGACGATGTCGGCCTTGCCGGTCTGGATCGTCGGAACGCGGGCGGCATTGGTGATCTCCACCAGTTCCAGATCGACGCCAAGGTCTTCGGCGATCAGCTTGGCGGTTTCGACATCCGACCCGGTCGGCTGCATGGACCCGTCGATATAAGAGTATTGCGGAATGCCCATCGCGACGGCGATGCGGATCTTGCCCGCGTCCTTGATCTGCTGCAGGTCGGCATGGGCCGCCCCCGCCATCAGCGCGAATACGGCGGTCAGTGTGGTCAGTTTCATCTTTCTTCCTCCCCAGGTTTAAAGATCATGTTCCAGAAACTCGCGCAGTTCGGCGGTTCCGGGGTTCGTCAGGATGTTGGGCCCGCCAACCTCGTGGACATGGCCGTGATGCATGAAGATCACCTTGTCGGCGGCGCGGCGGGCGAAGGCCATCTCGTGCGTGACGACGACCATCGTCATGCCGCCTTTGGCCAGATCCTCCATTACGCGCAGCACTTCGCCCGTCAGTTTCGGGTCCAGCGCGGATGTCACCTCGTCGAACAGCATGACCTTGGGCGACATGGCAAGGCTGCGGGCGATGGCGACGCGCTGTTGCTGGCCGCCCGAAAGCTGTTCGGGGTAGCTGTCGATCTTCTCGGCCAGCCCCACCTGTTTCAGCACCCGTTCCGCGATCCGCATCGCCTCGGCCTTGGGCATCTTCTTGACGCGTTTCAGCGCGAGGATCACGTTCTGCCCGACGGTCATGTGCGGGAACAGGTTATAGGACTGGAACACCATGCCCACGTCCTGCCGCAGGGCGCGCGGGTCCAGCGTGGGGTCCTCGACCCGGTGGCCGCAGACGTGGATGCTGCCGCCCTGAATCTGCTCCAGCCGGTTGATGCAGCGCAGGGCGGTGGATTTGCCCGACCCCGACGCCCCGATCAGGGCCACGACCTGTCCCGGTTCGATGTCGAAGGATATGCCCTTCAGCACCTCCAGCGCGCCGAAGCGTTTGACGACATTCTCAAGCTTGACGGCGGCCGGCATTCAGCTTCCTTTCAAGGGTGCGGCTCCACAGCGACAGCGGGTAGCAGACGGCGAAATACAGCGCCGCCGCGATCCCGAAGACGAGGAAGGGCTGGAAAAGCGAGTTGTTGATGACCTGGGCCGAGCGCGTCAGCTCCAGAAATCCGACGACCGAGGCAAGCGAGGTGTTCTTGACCAGCTGCACCACGAAGCCGACGGTCGGGGGCGTCGCGATGCGTGCGGCCTGCGGCAGGATCACGTCGATCAGCGATTGCCAGCGGGTCAGGGCCAGCGTCTCCGCCGCCTCGAACTGGGTCTTGCCGATGGACTGGACGCAGCCGCGCCAGATCTCGCCCAGATAGGCCGAGGAGTAGATCATCATCGCGAGCGCCGCGGCCAGCAGCGCGGGAACCTGAACGCCCGCGACGCCAAGGCCGAAATACATCAGGAACATCTGGATCAGCAGCGGCGTGCCCTGCACGATCTGGACGTAACCCATCGAGACGCGGCGCAGCCATCGCCGTTGCGATATGCGCGCCAGCATGACGCCAAATCCTGCGATCCCACCCAGCAGAAGCGCCAGCACCGACAGCACCACCGTCCACAGAAGCCCGTTCAGCAGATAGACCAGATGGCCCGTTCCGAACCCGTCCATCACGCCTCTCCCAGTTTGCGGCGGCGGGGGAAGGCGATCTGCCCGATGCCCCAGAACGCGGCCCGCATCAGGAACGTGATGCCGATGTAAAGCAGCCCGACCACGATATACGTCTCGAACGACCGGAACGTGTTGGACTGGATGTTGTTGGCAACACCCGTCAACTCCTCGGCCGAGATTTGCGAGGCGATGGAGGTGGTCAGCATCATCAGCACGAACTGGCTGGTCAGCGCGGGGTAAACCTTTTCGATCGCGGGCATGATGATGATGTCGCGATAGATCTGGAATTTGGTCAGGCCCAGCGCCTCGGCGGCCTCGATCTGGCCGTGCGGGATGGCGTCCATCCCGGCGCGGACGATTTCAGCGGTATAGGCGCCGACGTTGATGACCAGCGCGAAGATCGCGGCCCAGAGGATGGGCATCCTCAGCCCGACCGAGGACAGGCCGAAGAAGATGAAGAAAATCTGCACGATGAACGGCGTGTTGCGCACCGTCTCGATATAGATGCCTGCCGCCGTCCGCAGGCTGCGGAAGGCCGAGCGGCGCGCGATGGCGCACAGCACCCCGATCACCATGCCCAGCGCGACCGATGCCACGGTCAGCTGGATCGTCACCCAAGCCCCCGAGAGGAAACTTCCCCAATAGGGCGCAAGGGCTGCGAAGTTGAATTCGTATTGCATCGCCGGGCCTCCCCTCCCAGTTGTGCAGTCAGCGGGCGAGCCATCCCCCATCGACCGGCAGCACCACGCCGTTCACGTAATCGGACGCGGAAGATGCAAGGAACACCGCCGCGCCGCCCATGTCCGAGGGCTGCCCCCAACGCCCCGCCGGGATGCGGCCAAGGATGTCCGCGTTGCGTTTTGCATCTTCGCGCAGGGCAGCGGTATTGTTCGTTTCGATATATCCCGGGGCGATTGCGTTCACATTGACGCCCTTGGACGCCCATTCGCAGGCCAGCAGCCGCGTCAGCCCCGCCACGCCGCTTTTCGCCGCGGTATAGGCCGGGACGCGGATGCCGCCCTGAAATGACAGCAGGGATGCGACGTTGATGATCTTGCCCGACCCTTGCGCGATCATCGCCCGGCCCGCCGCCTGCGACAGGAAGAACAGCGATTTGAGGTTGGTGTCGATGACCGCGTCCCAATCCGCCTCGGCGTAATCCACCGCATCGGCGCGGCGGATGATGCCCGCATTGTTCACGAGGATGTCGATGCGGCCCATCTTCGCCACGACCTCGTCGATGATCCCCGCCGTCGGCGTGGCCGAAGACAGATCGGCGCGGATGTCGTGATGGCGAACGCCTTGCAGCATCGCTTGCGTCGCATCGGTGGGCGAACGGCCCACGGTCACGATGTCGGCCCCGGCGGCGGCCAGTGCCGCGGCGATGCCTTGGCCGATGCCGGTATTGGCACCCGTCACGACGGCCACCCGGCCTGTCAGATCGAATGGATTCATCTGGGGTCTTCCTCCTCGCGGTCGTCCAGAAAATATTCGGGATGGCCGATGCCCGCGCTTTCGATCTCGGTCAGCATCTGGCCGATATGGCTGCCCATTGCCGTGCCTGCCGCAGCAGGGTTGCGCGCGGCAAGCCCGTCGCGGATGGCGCGATGTTCCTCGATCACGCGCAGAAGCCGCCCGGCCTGCGGCAGCGTCGTCAGGCGGTAGCGATCGATCTGGGCCTTCACCGCATCGACCGTCGCCATGATAGTCCGCCGCTGCGACGCTTCTTGAATCATGCGGTGAAAGCCGCTGTCGGTGCGGTGGAAATCGTCGAGGTTTCCATCCGCGCGCGCTTCATCCAGCGCGGCCAGGTTCGCATCCAGCCGGCCTATGAATGCGGCGTCGGCGCGGCGGGCGGCATCCTCGGTCATCGCCATTTCAAGCGAGCGGCGAATCATGATGCTTTCATAGAGAACCCGCATCGGAATGCGCGCGACGAAGGTGCCGACCTGCGGATAGATCATCACCAGCCCCTCATCCGCCAGCCGCAGAAGTGCCTCGCGCAGCGGCGTGCGGCTTACGCCGAAGTGGCCGAGCAGGTCGCGTTCGGGAAGCGGATCGTTCGGGGCGCGGCGCATCGCGACGATGTCGTCGTAAAGCTCGCGGTAGATCAGTGTGGCGGTGCGGGGTTGTTCTGCCCGCGACAGCGCGGCGGGGGTCATCGCACTCAGGCGGCGCGGTCGGCGATGTCGAAGCCCTTCTTCCATGCGTTCCCCCTCGATTCGTCAGTCATACTAGTATACCTGTAAAACGACGCAAGTCGGAAAGGGCGGATACGGCGCGCGAAAGAAAATGCTTCCCATGTCATCTTTGCATACTAATATTTCAGATGATGATCGTGCGATTCGAGGTGGCGGAGGAGGCTGCTTCATCCAGCGATGGCCCAGAGGAGGGGTCTGCCCATGAAGCAATTCATAGGAAAACGAGCCATTGCGAGCGCGGTATCGCTCGTAGGGCTTGTTATTCTGGTATTCTTTCTGTCGCGGCTGACAGGCGATCCTACGGATCTCTATCTGCCCATCGATGCCAGCCAGGAGATGCGGGACCAGTTCCGCGAGTTGAACGGGTTCAACGATCCGCTGATCGTGCAGTTCGGGCGCTATGTCGCGGATCTGGCCCGACTGGATTTCGGCCAGTCGATCCGCGAGGCGCGGCCCGCGATCGACGTGGTGCTTCAAGGCTTTTCGTGGACGCTTAGCCTTGCTGCGATCACCATGACGCTGGTGACGATCGCCGCCATCGTCATCGGATCGCTTGCGGCGTTCAACGTCGGCGGGGTGTTCGACCGGATCACCACATTCTTCTCGCTCATCGGGGCGTCCGCGCCGGATTTCTGGATCGCCATCGTCGCCATCGTGATCTTCGCGGTGAACCTGCATTGGCTGCCGACGTCGGGGACGGGGACGCCGTGGCATTGGGTCCTGCCGGTTGCGGTGCTGTTCATCCGGCCGTTCGGTCTGATCCTGCAGGTCGTGCGTGGGTCTATGATCACGGCGCTGTCCTCGCCCTATGTGAAGACGGCGAAGGCCAAGGGCGTCCGCTCGCGCCCGATCATTTTCGTGCATGGTCTGCGGAACGGGATGCTGCCGGTGATCACCGTGATCGGCGATCAGGCGGCGGGCATCCTGAACGGTGCCGTGGTGGTCGAGACGATCTTCGGCTTCCCGGGCATCGGCAAGCTGATGATCGACAGCATCCTGCAGCGTGATTTCGCGGTGGTGCTGGCGGCAATCATGGTTTCGGCCCTTGCGATCTTCATCATGAACCTGCTGATCGACCTGGCCTATGCGCTGCTCGATCCGCGCATCCGGTATTGAGCGATGAGCATGACGGAAACACTCAAATCCGCCGGCGAGCCGCCGAAGGGCCGCCTGACGACATTCCTGAAACTGCTCTGGGCCGACAAGTTCGCGTTCTTCGCGGCGGTCTTCCTGCTGATCGTGGTGCTGTGCGCGGTGTTCGGGCCGCTGCTGCTGGAAACGCTTGCGACGAAGCAGAACCTGCGTGGGCGCAATGCCGCGCCGTTCGATCTGGAAGCGGGCTGGGCGATGATCCTTGGCGCCGATGCGCTGGGCCGTCCGCTGCTGCCGCGCATCGTGGTCGCGGCGCAGAACACGATCTTCGTGGCGGCGGGGGCAGTCTTCTTCTCGATGCTGATCGGCACCGCGCTGGGCCTGATCGCGGGGTATTCGCGCGGCCGTGCGGCGCAGATGATCCCGCGTCTGGGCGACGTGATCATGTCCTTCCCGTCGCTGCTGCTGGCGGTGATCGTGCTTTACATTCTGGAGCCGTCGGTGGTGAACATCGTCATCGTTCTGGCGATCACGCGCATCCCGATCTATCTGCGGACCGCGCGGGCCGAGGTGCTGGAAGTGCGCGAGCGGATGTTCGTGCAGGCCGCCAAGGTCATGGGCGCATCCGACCGCCGCATCGTGTTCCGCCACATCCTGCCGGTGGTGCTGCCGACGCTGCTGACCATCGCGACGCTGGATTTCGCCTTCGTGATGCTGGCCGAAAGCTCGCTGTCCTTCCTTGGGATCGGCATTCAGGCACCGGATATCACCTGGGGCCTGATGGTGTCGCAGGGGCGTCCCTATCTGACGAATGCGTGGTGGCTGTCGTTCTGGCCGGGTCTGGCGATCATTCTGACCACGCTGTCGCTGAACCTGCTGTCGAACTGGATGCGCATCGCGCTGGACCCGACGCAACGCTGGCGCCTTGAAATGGGAGGTCGCAAGAATGGCTGATCATCTGCTGGAAGTGCGCGACCTGTCGGTGGAATTCCACACCGCCGCGGGCACCGTCAAAGCCGTGCAAGGCGTGACCTGGCATCTGGACCGGGGCGAGACGCTGGCGATCCTTGGCGAATCCGGGTCGGGGAAGTCGGTGTCCGCCTCGGCGGTAATGAACCTGATCGACATGCCGCCGGGCAAGATCACCTCGGGGCAGATCCTGCTGGACGGCAAGGACATGCTGAAGATGACGGCCGAACAGCGCCGCCAGATCAACGGCAAGCGCATTGCGATGATCTTTCAGGACCCGCTGGCGCACCTGAATCCGGTCTATACCGTCGGTTGGCAGATCGCCGAGATCATGACCACCCACGGCACCGCCAAGGCCGAAGCGCAGTCCCGCGCGCTGGCGCTGTTGAAGCGCGTGGGCCTGCCCGAGCCGGAAGTGGCGATGGGCAAATATCCGCACCAGTTCTCGGGCGGGCAGCGGCAGCGTCTGATGATCGCGATGGCGATGGCCTGCAAGCCGGACATCCTGATCGCGGACGAGCCGACCACCGCGCTGGACGTGACGGTTCAGGCGCAGATCCTCGCGCTGATGGAGGAGTTGCAGCACGAGACGGGGATGGGTCTTCTGCTGATCACCCATGACCTTGGCGTCGTGGCTGAAATCGCCGACCGCGTGGTGGTGATGAACGGCGGCCGCATCGTCGAGGAAGGCGGCGCGGCAGAGGTCTATCGCAACCCCAAGCACCCCTATACGAAAAAGCTGATCGACGCCGCGCCTGGTAAGGGCGCGATGCCCGAAGAACGCGACCGCTCTGCCCAGCCGCTGTTGCAGGTGGAAAACCTTCAGCTGTCCTATGGCGCGTTCAAGGCGCTGAAAGGCGCGAGTTTCAACATCATGCCGGGTGAGACGGTCGCGGTGGTGGGCGAAAGCGGGTCCGGAAAATCGACGCTGGCCCGCGCCATCCTGCGGCTTGAAGAACCGGATGGGGGCCGCGCGCTTTATAATGGAAAAGACCTCGTGACGATGGGTGCACGAGAGCTTTACGGGCTGCGCCGCGACATCCAGATGGTGTTTCAGGACCCGACCCAATCGCTGAACCCGCGCATGACGGTGTTCCAGCTGATCTCGGAGGCTTGGGTGATCCATCCCGACATTCTGCCCCGTGCGCAGTGGAAGGAACGGGTGGGCGAGCTGCTGGTGAAGGTGGGCCTGAGCCGCGAGATGGCGCAGCGCTATCCCCACCAATTCTCGGGCGGGCAGCGGCAGCGGATCGCCATCGCGCGGGCGCTGGCGATGGAGCCGAAGCTGATCATCTGCGACGAGGCGGTATCGGCGCTTGACGTGTCCATTCAGGCACAGGTGATCGCGCTGCTGGAAGGGCTGCGGCGCGAGTTCGACCTGTCCTATCTGTTCATCGCGCATGACCTGCCGGTGGTGAAGGATTTCGCCGACCGCGTGATCGTCATGAAATCCGGCCAGATCGTCGAGGAAGGGCCCGTGCGTCAGGTCTTTGAAAACCCGGCCCAGCCCTATACCCGCGCGCTTCTGGCCGCGAGCCTCGATCCGGACCCTGAAGTGCAGGCCCGCCGCCGCGCCGAACGCAAGGAAGCCCTTCCCGCATGAAACCCGATGTTCTTCTGGCTTTCGAGCCGCGCCGCCGTCAGATGGAAGCGCTGGAGCGCGACTATACCCTCCACCGCTATGATCTGGCCAAGGACAAGAAGGCGCTGCTTGCCGAGGCCGGGCCGATTTGCCGCGCGATGTATGCCAACGGGCATCTGCATGTCGATCAGGCTTTCCTCGACCTTGCCCCGGCGCTGGAGATGATCGCCGTCACCTCTGCCGGCTACGAGCCGATGGATGTCGATGCGATTGCGAACCGGGGCATCCGGCTGACCAACACCTCGGTCGCGCTGGTCGAGGATGTGGCGGATATGGCGCTGCTTTTGGTTCTGGCAACGCGGCGGCAACTCGTGCGCGGCGACGCCTATGTGCGTTCGGGCGAATGGGCGCAAAAAGGGATGATGGGGCTGACCACCTCGACCGCCGGAAAACGGGCGGGGATCGTCGGCCTTGGCCGTATCGGCGGCGCCATCGCCAAACGTCTGGAAGCCGTGGGGCTGGAGATCGGATATTTCGGGCGCACGCAGAAGGACGTTCCCTACCGCTTCTTCGACACTGCCGAAGGGTTGGCCGATTGGGCGGACATCCTTGTCGTGGCGGCGTCGGGTGGTTCTGGCACGGCGCATATCGTGTCGGCTGATGTGCTGTCTGCGCTTGGGCCGCAAGGCAGTTTCGTCAACATCGCGCGCGGCACTGTGGTGGATGAGAAGGCGCTGATCGCTGCGCTGAAGGAAGGGCGGATCGCTTCGGCGGGCCTTGACGTGTTCATGAACGAACCCGCGCCCGACCCCGAACTGATCGCCCTGCCGAACGTCACCCTCTATCCCCACCACGCCAGCGGGACCGAGGAAACGCGCGATGCGATGCACCAGTTGGCGCTGGACAACCTCGGCGCCTTCTTTGCCGGGAAGCCGCTGCTGACCCCGGTCATCTGATCATGCAAAGAACTGCGGATATTCCCTTCGCAGTTCTTCCACCTTGGACACGGTGCGCGACAGATGTTCGCGCATCGCGGCTTCGGCCCGGTCGGGGTTGCGATCCTGTATCGCGCGGACGATCTCGTGATGCCCGGCAAGGATGTCGCGGATCTTGCCCGCCTCGGGCAGGTGCAGGCGGCGCAGACGCTCCAGATGGCCCGAGCGCGCGCGGATCAGCTGGTGCAGCCCGATCCGCCCAAGCCCGATGAACAGCGTCTGATGGAACAGCTCGTCCAATTCCTGGAACATGCGAAGCTGCGCCGCATCGTCTGCGATCGCTTCCTGCATGCGGATGATCGAGGCGGCACGCACCGCCACATCGTCGCTGCCGTATTGCGCCAGCCCGCGAACCACCTCCGTCTCCAGCGCGACGCGAAGGAAATGCGCCTCATAGATCTGCGGCACCTCGATCCGCGTCACCAGAGTGCGGGACTGCGGGTAGATCCGCACAAGCCCGTCCTGCTGAAGCCGTTGAAGCGCCTCGCGGATGGGGGTCTGGCTGACGTCGTAGGTCTGCGTCAACTCGGTTCGCGAAAGAGTGGTCTCTGGCGGCAGTTCCAACGTGATGATTCGCTGGCGAAGGCTGTCATAGACGCGCTGCACCGTGCCCCCGCCGCTTGGGGAGAGGTCCATCGGTGCAAGTCCGTTCGGAAGCAGGGTGTTCATCGCTCTCTCCTTCGTGATGAAAATACGCGCACGGTCAGAAAGGCACAACAGGATATTGAAATAGATGCGATACTAATATATCAATTTTCTGGAGGAGGGCGGCGCCTGCCGCCGACACGGGGGAATTGCCTGATATGAAGACCTATGCCGAATTGCGCTCGGCCCGCTGGATGGTGCCTGACGATCAACGGTCCTTCGGGCACCGCTCCCGCACGATGCAGATGGGTTACGATCCGGTGGACTGGGAGGGCCGCCCGATCATCGCGATCATCAACACATGGTCGGACGCGCAGCCCTGCCACATGCACTTCAAGGACCGCGTCGAATGGGTGAAGCGCGGCATCCTGCAATCGGGCGGCTTCCCGATGGAACTGCCCGCGCTGTCGCTGTCGGAAAACTTCGTCAAGCCGACGACCATGCTTTACCGCAACATGCTGGCGATGGAGACGGAGGAGCTTCTGCGCTCGCACCCCGTCGATGGCGCGGTGCTGATGGGCGGCTGCGACAAGACCACGCCGGGGTTGGTCATGGGCGCGTGCAGCATGGGGATTCCTTTCGTGTATCTGCCTGCGGGGCCAATGCTGCGCGGCAATTATGCCGGCAAGTATCTGGGTTCCGGCACGGATGGGTTCAAATATTGGGATGAACGCCGCGCCGGCACGATCTCCAAGGAGGAATGGACGGGGATCGAAGGCGGCATTGCGCGGTCTTACGGCCACTGCATGACGATGGGCACGGCCTCGACCATGACGGCGATTGCCGACGCGATGGGGCTGACGCTGCCCGGTGCGTCGTCCATCCCTGCGGCGGATGCCAGCCATCAGCGCATGAGCACCCAGTGTGGGCGGCGCATCGTGGAGATGGTCTGGGAAGACCTGACGCCCGAGAAGATCATCACGCCGGCGGCGGTCGAGAACGCCGTCACGGTGGCGATGGCGACGGGCTGTTCGACCAACGCCATCATCCACCTGATCGCCATGGCCCGCCGTGCCGGTATCCCGCTGGAACTGGACGATCTGGACCGGATCGGGCGCACGACGCCGGTGCTGGCGAATATCCGGCCGTCGGGCACGACCTATCTGATGGAAGACTTCTATTACGCGGGCGGGTTGCGGGCGCTGATGAAGCAGTTGGGCGACAAGCTGGACCCGACGGCGATCAACGTGACGGGGCGTCCGCAGGTCGAAGGGTTGGATCAGACGAAGATCTGGAACGAAGACGTCATCCGTCCGCTGTCGAACCCCGTCTATCACGAGGGCTCGCTTGCGGTGCTGAAGGGCAACCTTTGCCCGGATGGCGCGGTGATCAAGCCCGCCGCTTGCGATCCGAAATTCCATAAGCATGTCGGCCCGGCGCTGGTGGCCGACAGCTATCCCGATCTGAAGAAGATCATTGACGATCCCGATTATCCGATGACGCCCGACACGGTTCTGGTGCTGCGCGGTGCGGGGCCGCAGGGTGGTCCGGGGATGCCGGAATGGGGGATGATCCCGATGCCGAAGGCGCTGTTGAAGCTTGGCCTGCGCGACATGGTCCGGATTTCTGACGCGCGCATGTCGGGCACCAGCTTCGGCGCTTGCGTGCTGCACGTCTCGCCCGAGGCGTTCGTGGGCGGGCCGCTGGCGCTGTTGAAGACAGGCGACATGGTAGAGTTGGACATCCCGAACCGCAGCCTGAACATGCAGGTCGCCAAGGATGAGATCGAAGCCCGCCGCGCCGCGTGGGCTGCGCCCGAGCGCAAGTTCGAACGCGGCTACGGCTACATGTTCTCGAAACATATCGAGCAGGCCGACAAGGGCTGCGATTTCGATTTCCTGAAAACCGAGTTCGGCGGCAAGACCCCCGATCCCGTCATCAACTGATAGGTGCCCGCGATGAAACCCGAAACCCGCGAAAAGCTGATGGGCGTGTCGGTCGCCACGCTGTGCTCGGCGCTGTATAAACGCGGTCTGCGCAACCAGACCATTCAGGACGTGCGCCCCGTTGCGCGCAAGGGCCGCAACATGGTCGGCCCCGCCTATACCCTGCGCTACATGCCCGCGCGGGAGGATCGCAACCCGATGACGATCTTCCGCGATCCCAAGCATCCGCAGCGCGTCGCGATCGAGGAATGCCCCGAAGGCGCCGTGCTGGTGATGGACAGCCGCAAGGACGCGCGGGCGGCTTCCGCAGGCGATATCCTGATCACGCGGCTGATGGCGCGTGGGGGGGCGGGGGTCGTCACGGATGGCGGTTTCCGCGATTCCATGGTGATCGGAGAGCTGGACATCCCCGCCTATCACAGCCGCCCATCCAGCCCGACGAACCTGACGCTGCACGAGGCGATCGACCTGAACGTGCCGATCGGCTGCGGCGATGTGGCGGTGTTCCCGGGCGATATCGTGGTGGGCGACGATGACAGCGTCATCATCATCCCCGCCGAGATCGCGGACGAGATTGCGGATGAGGCGGTGGAGATGACGGCATACGAGGATTTCGTGGTCGAACGCGTCAAGGATGGCGCGACGATCATCGGCCTCTATCCCGCGACGGACGAGCGGAACCTGGAACTGTTCGCCGAATGGCGGCAGGCCAACGGGCGCTGACCAAGAAACAGGTCGCGGGGCTGGCCACCCGCGACCGCCGGAACGGCCAATTAGGGAGGAAAACTGATGAAACATTACAAGACGATGGGTGCAGCACTGCTGGCATCCGCGATTGCCTTGCCTGCCTTCGCGCAGGACAAGAACATCACCATCGTGCTGGCCCAGAACGTGGACCTTGTGGACCCGTGCATGGCCGCGCGTCAGAACGTCGGCCGCGTGGTGTCGGAAAACGTCAACGAGATGATGGTCGAATTCGACTATGTCAATGGCGGGTTGAAGCCGCGCCTTGCCACCGAATGGACCCAGATCGACGACGACACCTGGCAGTTCAAGCTGCGCGAGGGCGTGAAATGGCATGACGGCACCGATTTCACCGCCAAGGACGTGGAATTCACGCTGGACCGCAACAAGAACCCGAACCTGACCTGCGAAGTCGGCGGCAAGTATTTCGGCGGCATGGAATTCTCGGTCGAGGCGCCGGACGATCACACGATCAACATCACCTCGAACCCGCCCTCGCCGATCCTTCCGCTTTTGATGACCGTGATGCCCATCGCCTCGGCCAGCGCAACGCCCGAGGGCGAGTTGACGCGCGCGCCCGTGGGCACCGGCCCCTATGTCTTCGACAACTGGAACGTTGGCCAGTCGATCACGCTGAAGCGCAACGCCGATTACTGGGGCGAGCAGCCGGAGGTCGAACAGGCCACCTATGTCTGGCGGACCGACAGCGCGGTGGCCGCCGCGATGGTCGATACGGGCGAGGCCGACATCGTGCCGCAGATCGCCATGCAGGACGCGACCAACCCGGAAACCGACTTCGCCTATCCGAACTCGGAAACCACCTATATGCGGATCGACACGCGCACCGCGCCGCTGGACGACGTCCGCATCCGCGAGGCGCTGAACCTTGCCATCGACAAGGAAGCCTTCATCGGCACCCTGCTGCCCGAGGAATCGCAGATCGCCAGCCAGCTCGTCGTGCCGACCACCATCGGTTATAACAAGGAAATGGAGCCCTGGCCCTTCGATCCCGAACGCGCGACCGAACTGGTCGAGGAAGCCAAGGCGGACGGCGTTCCGGTCGATACCGAGATCCTGATCGTCGGTCGTAACGGCCTGTTCCCCAACGGGACCGAGACGATGGAAGCCATGATGGCCATGTGGCAGGATGTCGGTCTGAACGTCAAACTTCAGATGAGCGACATTTCCATCCACAACACTTACTTCGTGCGGCCCTTCAACCAGGATGGCGTGCCGACCCTGACCGAAGCGATGCATGACAACGCGACGGGCGACCCGGTCTTCACCGCCTATGTGAAATATGCGTCCGAAGGCATCCAGTCGATGGTCATCAACCCCGAGCTGGACAAGATGATCGCCGACGCGACCATCGCGGCGGGCGACGACCGGGCAGCCAAATGGGCCGAGGTGTTCCGCGTGGCCGAGCGCGACATCATCGCCAACGTGCCGATGTTCCACATGGTCGGCTTTACCCGCGTCTCGCCGCGTCTGGACTTCAAGCCGACGATCGCAGCGAACTCGGAGCTGCAGCTGGCGCAGATCAAGTTCAAGTAATCTGCCGGGCGCCCCTTCGCGGGGCGCCTTTTTTCCAAGGAGATGACGATGCCGCTGATCGACCGGATCGAGCTGACCGAATTCGCGCGCGCCATGTTGGCCGCTGCCGGGCTGGAGGACGACAAGGCCCGCGCGACCGCCGAAATCCTTGTCGAAGGCGACATGATCGGCCATGAGACGCACGGGACCAGCCTTGTCTCGTGGTATCTGGACGAACTTGACGGCGGGTTGATGGCGAAGTCCGGCAGCTATGACGTCGTTTCGGATCATGGCGCCACCTTCGTCTGGGATGGCAAGCTGCTTCCCGGCGCGTGGCTTTTGACCGAGGCATTCGAGCAGGCGTTCGAGCGCGCGCCGCAATATGGCGTCGTGACCGCCGCGATCCGCAACTGCCATCACACCTGCGCGCTGGCGACCTATCTCCGGCGGGCGACCGACCGGGGGCTGATCGCGCAGTTGAGCGTGTCGAACCCCGGCGCGGCGCGGATGGCGCCCTTTGGCGGGACCGTTCCGCTTTTGACGCCGAATCCGCTGGCCGTGGGAGTCCCGACCCGGTCCGATCCGATCCTCGTCGATGTGTCATCCTCGATCACCACCACGACCATGACGCAGCAGCTTGCCAAGAAGGGCGAGCGGTTCCCCGACAAATGGGCACTGACCGCGCAGGGTGTGCCGACCGACGATCCGTCGGAGGTGACGGATCGGAAAGGGTCGCTCATGCCGCTGGGCGGGGCAGAAAAGGGGCACAAGGGATTTGGCCTAGCGCTGATGGTTGATCTGTTGGGGCAGGGGCTGTCGGGCAAGGGGCGGGCCGATGCCAAGCCGGGGGTTCTGGCGCAGGCGGCGTTCCTTCAGGTGATTGACCCTGCCGCTTTTGCCGGGTTGGACGCCTTTACCGAACAATCCGAATTCACCGCCAATGCCTGCCGCACCAATCCGCCCGCGCCGGGTGTTTCGGCGGTTCGGGTGCCGGGCGATTCCGCCTCGCGCAAGCGCCGCCGCGCTTTGCAGGAAGGCGTCGCGATCTCGGACGAGTTGGCGGCAAAGCTGGCTCGGGCGGCGGAGCGTGTTGGCGTGGCGTTTCCGACAAAACTGACACTTGCCTGACGCTGGAACATTTGTCATCCTTCCCTTACGTTTGTTTCCGGGGTGTGGAGGCCCCGGTGAGTGGGAGGTGGGATGGCTCCGGTTCTGGAAATGCAGGGCATCGCCAAGACCTTTGGTCCGGTGCGTGCCCTGCGGGGTGTGTCGCTGACCGTTCATCCCGGTGAAGTCCATGCGCTGATGGGGGAAAACGGCGCGGGCAAGTCCACGCTGATGAAGATCCTGTCGGGCGCCTATGTTCCCGATCCGGGGGGCGAGGTGCGGGTGAACGGCCAGCCGATGCCGTTCGGGAATCCCAAGACATCCAAGGATTTCGGCATAGCCGTCATCTATCAGGAACTGTCGCTGGCCCCGAACCTGACCGTGGCCGAGAACGTGTTCCTTGGAAACGAACGCGCCAGCCGCGGCGTGGTGGACCGTCGCGCCATGCGCGAGGAGACGGAGCCGCTGCTGCGGCAGCTGGGCGTGTCCTTTTCGCCCACGACGCAGGTCGGCTCGCTTTCCTTGGGCGAACGGCAACTGGTCGAAATCGCGCGCGCTTTGTCCACCAACGCCCGCATCATCGTCATGGACGAGCCGACGACCTCGCTTTCCAGCCGCGAGACCGAGAAGCTGTTCGAGGTGATCGCCCGCATGAAGGCGGATGGGATCGCCGTCATCTATATCAGCCATCGGATGGAGGAGATCTATCGCCTGTCGGACCGTTGTTCGGTCCTGCGCGACGGATCTTACGTCGGCACGCTGGACCGCGACGAGTTGAGCGCGGCGAAGCTGGTCGCGATGATGGTTGGGCGCGATCTGTCCAGTTTCTACAAGAAGGACCACGTTCCGCACGACGCCCCGCGGGATATCGTCATGACTGTCGAGGGGATGAGCGACGGGCGGTTGGTGTCCGATTGCAGCCTGACCGTGCATCGCGGCGAGGTTCTGGGCATCGCTGGGCTGGTCGGATCGGGACGGACGGAACTGGCGCGGCTGATCTATGGCGCGGATGCCAGGACTTCGGGGCGCGTGACGATGCTGGGCCAGGACGTGACCCCGAAGACCCCGCGCGAGGCGCTGGATGCCGGGATCGTCTATCTGACCGAGGATCGGAAGGGCCTGGGGCTTTTTCTGGACATGAGCATTTCGGACAATGTCAGCATGTGTGTGCTGGAGCGTGACGCCAAAAGCGGTTTGCGCGATTTCGGGCGGGCAGCGGAGCGGGCGGCGCGGTCGCTGAAGGGGCTGGCGATCAAGGCACCGAACGCGGCGATCACGGTCGGCGCATTGTCGGGCGGCAACCAGCAGAAGGTGCTTTTGGCGCGTCTGCTGGAGCTGGAGCCGAAGGTCATCATCCTGGACGAGCCGACGCGCGGTGTGGATGTCGGCGCGAAATCGGAAATCTATCGCCTGATCGACGATTTGGCGAAACGGGGCATGGCGGTGGTGATGATCTCGTCCGAATTGCCCGAGATCGTGGGAGTTGCGGACCGGGTGCTGGTGATGCGCGAGGGGCGGATCGCCGGAGAGGTCCGCGCCCCGGTGGAGCAGGAGGCGATCATGGCGCTGTCGGTGGGGCCTGTCGCTGCATGAAGGGAGAGACGATGCAGAATGCGGAACGGGTGCGGACGCTGATCCGCGCGGCAGGGATGCTGCCGGTGCTGATCCTGCTGGCCATTGGGTTCGAATTGCTGACCGGGCGGTTCCTGTCGGTGAACAACCTGTCCATCGTCACGCAGCAGGCGTCGATCAACATCGTGCTGGCGGCGGGGATGACCTTCGTGATCCTGACCGGGGGGATCGACCTGTCGGTCGGCTCCATTCTTGCCACGGCGGCGATGGGCGCGGTGATCGCCTCGCTTTGGCCGGGGATGGGGTGGCTGGGCGTGCCGATCGGGCTGCTGATCGGGCTGGCCTTCGGGATCGTCAACGGGCTGATGGTGGCCTATCTGGGGCTGCCGCCGTTCATTGTGACCTTGGGCGCGCTGACTGCCGTGCGGGGGGTGGCCCGGCTGTTGGGCGAGGATACGACGGTCTTCAACGCCGATCTGCCCTTCGCGGTGATCGGAAACGGGACCGTGTTCGGGATTCCCATCCTTGCGATCATCGCGCTGGCCGTCATCCTTGCCAGTTGGTTCATCCTGCGCCGGACGGTGCTGGGGACGTGGATCTATGCCGTGGGCGGCAATCAGGAGGCGGCGCGCCTGACGGGGATCAAGGTGTCGCTCGTGCTGCTGTTCGTCTATTCCATGTCGGGGCTGATGGCGGGCCTTGGAGGCGTCATGTCAGCGGCACGGCTGTATGCGGCCAACGGATTGCAGCTTGGGCAGGCCTATGAACTGGATGCCATCGCCGCCGTCATCCTTGGCGGCACCAGTTTTGTCGGTGGTGTCGGATCGATCTGGGGCACGCTGATCGGCGGCCTAATCATCGCCGTGCTGTCCAACGGCCTGATCCTGACCGGCGTTTCCGACATCTGGCAATTCATCATCAAGGGTTTGGTCATCATCGCCGCTGTGGCGCTGGACCGCTACCGCCTGTCGGGCGGGGCCCGGACGTAATCGCATCACTGGGAGGTAAGAATGCGTAAGATACTGTTGGCAACCGTGGCCGCGATCATGGCGACGGGCGCACAAGCACAAGAGAAGACGCTGGAGAGCATCGGCATCTCGGTCGGCCTTCTGGGCAATCCGTTCTTCGTCGCGACGATCAAGGGGATCGAAGCTCGCGCCAAGGAGATCAACCCCGATGTGCAGGTCACCGCGGTTTCCGCCGATTATGACCTGAACAAGCAGGTCAGCCAGATCGACAGCTTCATCGCCGCAGGCACGCAGATCATCATGCTGAACGCGGTGGACGCGCAGGCCATCGCCCCTGCGGTCGCACGGGCCAAGGCAGCGGGCGTGATCGTGGCCGCCTTCGACGTGTCGGCCCCCGGCGCGGATGTGACGGTGATGACCGACAACGTCGATGCCGGGCGCAAGGCTTGCCAATACATCTTGGACCAGCTTGGCGGCACGGGCGACGTGGTCATCATCAACGGCCCGGCCTCCTCGTCGATCATCGACCGCGTTGCCGGCTGCAAGGAGGTGTTCGACGCTGCCGATGGCATCAACGTTCTGTCGGACGACCAGAACGGCCAAGGCTCGCGCGAGGGCGGCCTTGCGGTGATGCAAGGGCTTCTGACCCGTTTCGACAAGATCGACGCGGTCTTCGCGATCAACGATCCGACGGCCATCGGCGCGCAGCTTGCCGCGCAGCAGCTTGGTCGCAGCGAGTTCATCATCACCGCCGTCGACGGGGCGCCAGACATCGAGGAGGCGCTGAAATCCGGATCGGGTCTCATCAAGGCCTCAGCCTCGCAAGATCCGTATGTCATGGCGGGCGAGGCGCTGGAGATGGGATACGAGGCGCTTCAGGGCAATATCCCCGCCGAGCCGACGGTGCTGCTGGAACCGGAGTTGATTACCGCCGACAACATCGCGACCTACAAGGGCTGGACGGCCGCGCGCTGAGTCGGATGACGCAAATGCGAAAGGATGTTCCCGTTCGCGATCAGGATTGCGTCAGAACTGCGTGAGAATTCGGCGAGTTAGGCGGATTCCTACCCACCGCTGTGCAAGTGCAGCGAAATCGCGCCAAAGGCTAAGCCGGGACGGTTGTCTATCGTTCCGGCTGTGTCACCTTTTTCGCAGGGAGGTGAAATTCCGCGAAGGAGGCCATGATGTTCGCCGCACATCGAACCAGACCCGTCCGGCTCGCCCGACTTGCCGCCGCCCATCACCGTTCGCGTGAGACGGACCGGCTGCTGGGAATTCTTCTGGCTGCCATTGCGGGCAGCCTGAATGCTGGCGGTTTCATTCTTCTCTCGCAATATACCTCGCACATGACCGGGCATCTTTCGATGATTGCAGGGGGCATGGTGCTTCAGAACGTCGTCGTGATCCTGCAGAGTTTGGCGGTCGTGGGGTTCTTTACTATGGGCGCGGCGCTTTCGGCGGGGCTGATCGCCTGGGGGCAGGTCAACCGCCTGCGGATCTGCTATGCCCTGCCGCTTGGGGTGCAGGGCGTGCTTCTGGCCTCCATTGCGCTGGTCGAGGAACTGCCCCCGCATGTTGCCGATTACGTGGGTCTTTGTCTCGTGGCCTTCGTCATGGGGCTTCAGAACGCGACCATCACCCGGATTTCCGGCGCGCGGATCAGGACGAGCCACGCGACCGGCCTCA
Organism: Falsirhodobacter xinxiangensis; assembly: GCF_004959935.1. Classification (GTDB taxonomy): domain Bacteria; phylum Pseudomonadota; class Alphaproteobacteria; order Rhodobacterales; family Rhodobacteraceae; genus Falsirhodobacter; species Falsirhodobacter xinxiangensis. Next base: position 74,717 of record NZ_SMYN01000015.1, read on the forward strand.
TCACCGATCTTGGGATCGAGCTTGGGCGAGGCGCCTATCGCGTCTTTGCGCCGCGATCCGGGATCAGACAGGACACTGCCAAGCTGTGGCTGTTCGTGCAGCTGGTGGTTGCCTTCGTGGTCGGGGGCGTCGCGGGCGCGGTCGGACACGGGCTGGTCGGATGGGACTTTGCCGTGCCGCCGGGGGTCGCGCTGGTGCTTCTGGCGATCTGGCGCCGCGCCCCTAGCGCCGCGTGACGTCGCCGCGCAACACGGCACGGTAGCGGGACTGGCTTCCCTTCAGATGGCGCCGCATCGCATCGCGTGCGCCATCTTCGTCACCGTTCGAGATCGCCTCGACGATGCGGCTGTGTTCGCCGTGAAGTTGCGCGATATAATCGTCCGAGCTTTCGTCCCGCCCCTGAAGCGCCGCGCGGGGGATGACGCCGCGCCCCACCATCGACAGGAATTCCCCGAAGCGCGGATTGTTGGACGCGTCGGCAATGGCGATGTGCAGCGCGAAATCGGCCTCGACCGTTGGCTGGCCGCTTTGCAGGCACTCAAGCACCGCATGATGGCAGGTGATGATCCCCTCCTCCTGCTGCGGCGAGCGGCGAAGGGCGGCAAGGGCGGCGGCTTCCACCTCGACCGCCGTCCGGAGTTCCAGAAGTTCGATCACCGACGAGATGCGGGCATAGTCGAGGTTCTGGAACGGCAGCACCTCGGCGCGCGGCGGCTCCAGCACGAAGACACCGGCGCCCTGTCGCGCCTCGACCAGGCCGTCGGCACGCAGGGCGGCGACGGCCTCGCGGATCACCGTCCGGCTGACTCCATGCGCTTCGGTCAGGCGGGCCTCGCTGGGCAGTTTGTCGCCCGGCTTCAACTCTCCGGACAGAATCGTCTGGCGAAGCGTCTCGCTCACCTGCGAGACCAGCGTTCCGGACTTGACGGGAGTGTTTTCGTGGGTCTGCATGTTCAGGCCTGCGGTATCTGCGTATATTTCAGGAGAACCCGGATAGGGTTGTAAGTCAAGTTCTGCAACTTGTGCGACAGAAAAAGGCTGCGGTTGACGGTTTCGGGCCGGCATGTATGATGATTCCGCATCCTGCGATTAAAAGAACCAGAGGATAAATCATGACCTTTACGCCGCATGGCAAGCACCTGATTGCCGGGGAGTGGGTTTCCGGCGATGCGACCTTCGCGTCGTCTCCGGCGCATGGGCCGTCGCACACGTTTTCGACCGGCACCGTCGATCTGGTGGCCCGCGCCTGTGCGGCGGCCGAGGACGCCTTCTGGACCTATGGCTACACCACGCGCGAACAGCGGGCGGCGTTCCTTGATGCCATCGCCGACGAGATCGAAGCCCGCGCCGCCCAGATTACCGAGATCGGCACGCAGGAGACCGGCCTGCCCGAAGCACGTCTGAACGGCGAGCGGGGCCGCACCACCGGCCAGCTGCGCCTGTTCGCGCAGCACATCCGCGACGGCGAATACCTCGACCGCCGCGTCGATGCGGCCCAGCCGGACCGTCAGCCCGCGCCGCGCCCGGAAATCCGGCTGATGCAGCGCCCGATCGGGCCTGTCGCGGTGTTCGGCGCGTCGAACTTCCCGCTGGCGTTTTCGACTGCGGGCGGCGACACGGCGGCGGCATTGGCCGCGGGCTGCCCGGTCGTGGTCAAGGGCCACTCGGCACATCCCGGCACCGGCGAGATCGTGGCCGAGGCCGTTCTGGCTGCGATCGAAAAGACCGGCATGCCGAAGGGCACGTTCAGCCTGATCCAGGGCGGCAACCGCAAGGTCGGCGAGGCGCTGGTCACCGATCCGCACATCAAGGCGGTTGGCTTCACCGGATCGCTGGCCGGAGGCCGCGCGCTGTTCGATCTGTGCGCCAGCCGCCCCGAGCCGATCCCGTTCTTCGGCGAGCTTGGCTCGGTCAACCCGATGTTCGTGCTGCCCGAAGCCGCCAAGGCGCGCGGCGAGGCGCTGGGCACTGGCTGGGCCGGATCGCTGACCATGGGCGCGGGCCAGTTCTGCACCAATCCCGGCATCGCTGTGGTGGTGAAAGGCGACGCGGCGGATACCTTCGTATCGGCCACCAAGGCGGCGCTGGAAAAGGTCGCACCGCAGACCATGCTGACCGACGGCATCGCATCGGCCTATCGTGAGGGGCAGGAGCGGTTCGAGACGCGCAATTCGGTCAAGCCGGTGGTTTCGACCACCAGCGAAGGTCGTCAGGCCAGCCCGAACCTTTACGAGACGACGGCGGATGCGTTCCTTGAAGATCACACGCTGGGCGAAGAAGTCTTCGGCCCGCTGGGTCTGGTCGTGCGCGTGGACTCGGTCGAGGACATGGTGCAACTGGCCAAGGGTCTGCAGGGTCAGCTGACCACGACGCTGCATCTGGACGATGCCGACCACGGCGCAGCGGCCAAACTGCTGCCGGTGTTGGAGCGCAAGTCGGGCCGCGTGCTCGCCAACGGCTTCCCCACCGGCGTCGAGGTTGTGGATTCGATGGTGCATGGCGGGCCTTACCCCGCGTCCACCAACTTCGGCGCGACCTCGGTCGGCACCATGTCGATCCGCCGCTTCCTGCGTCCGGTCAGCTATCAGAACATCCCCGAAGCCCTGCTTCAGGACTTCTGAAAACCAGCGCGCGCCGGGGTTTACTTCCCGGCGCGCGCCTTTTACTCCGCATCCCCCGCCCATGATGGAGAGATGCGATGCAACCCCGATATTGCGGGATCGATTTCGGCACCTCGAATTCGACGGTCGCCATTGCAGATGACGACAGCGCGCGACTGATCCCGCTTGAAGCAGGGGAGCCGACCCTGCCCAGCGCCGTGTTCTGGGAAACCGATGGCGGACCGCCCCAGTTCGGGCGTGCGGCCATCCGCGCCTATGTCGAGGGCGATGACGGGCGGTTGATGCGCGGACTGAAAAGCACGCTCGGCTCGTCGCTGATCCACGAGAAGACACGGGTGGGCAGGCAGGCGCTGTCGTTCCGCGACGTGGTGGCGCGTTTCATCGGGCATCTGAAGGCGGAGGCCGATGCGGCGACGGGGGGGATCGACCGTGTCGTTCTGGGCCGTCCTGTCCATTTCGTCGATGGCGATGCCGAAGGCGACCGCGCGGCGCAGGCCGTGCTGGAGGAAATCGCGCTGGCTGCGGGTTTTCGCGAGGTCGCGTTCCAGTTCGAACCCATCGCCGCCGCTTTGCATTACGAGCAGTCGGTGACGCAGGAGGAGCTGGTGCTGATCTTTGACATCGGCGGCGGCACCTCGGACTTCTCCATCGTTCGCGTGTCGCCCGAACGTGCTCGGGCGGCGGATCGGCAGGCGGATATCCTTGCCAATGACGGTATCCGCGTCGGCGGCACCGATTTCGACCGGCTGCTGTCGCTGGCCGAAGTCATGCCGCATCTGGGGTTCGGCAGCACGACGCGGCAGGGGCAGGGCAACATGCCCCGGCATTTCTGGCTGGATCTGGCGACATGGCACCGGATCAACATGCTTTATGCGCCGCGCACGATGTCGGACCTGAAGGCGCTGCGCCGCGATGCCGACAGCCCGGACCTGCTGGATCGGATGATCCGCGTCATCGAAGCTCGCGCGGGCCATGCGCTGGCGATGGAAGCCGAAAGCGCCAAGATCGCGCTGTCCGAGAGCGAGTCGACGCGGCTGGCGCTGCGCGAGATTGCGGGCGCGCCGAACCCTGTCGTGACGCGGGGCAGGTTCGAACAGGCCGTCGATGCGCCGGTCGCGCGCGTGCGCGATATGATCGGGTCCGTTCTGGTGCAGGCGGGGCTGGCGGAATCCGATATTACGACGGTGTTCCTGACGGGCGGCTCAAGCCGTTTGCCGGTGTTGCGCGGGGCCGTGGCGGCGGCGCTGCCGGATGCGCACATGGCGAGCGGCGATATGCTGGGCAGCGTCGGGACCGGGCTGGCGGTCGATGCGCGGCGGCGGTTCCGCTAGGCCGGCGGGAAGAATAGCGTCACGCGCAGGCCGCCGCCGGGCCGTTCGGACAGTTCGGCCCGGCCTTCGAACAGCGCGGCGATCTCGGCCACGATGGCAAGGCCAAGACCGAAGCCTTCGCCGGTGCCGGCGCGGGCAAAACGCGATGTCAGCTCGGATCGGCGTTCCGGTGCGATGCCGGGGCCGTTGTCTTCGACCGCCAGCGCGACCTGCTGCCCCGCGGTGACGCGCACGGTGATCTCCGCCTCGGGTCCGGCGTAGTGAAGGGCGTTGTCGATCAGATTCCGCAGCGCCTCCTCGATGAGCACGGGCTGGGCGTGGATGCGCGCAGGGTCGCCCTCGAATCCCAGATCGGCGCCGCGTGCCGCGGCTTCGGGCACCAGATCGCCCGTCAGGCGGCGCGCAAGCTGGGCGATATCGATGACCGGCGCGCTGGCGCTGGTGGCATCGACCCGCGCCAGCAGAAGCAACTGCGCCAAGATTCGTTCGGCGCGGGCAACGGCGGCATCGCCGCGTGAGGCGGCCGCGCGCACCTGCGGATCGCCCGAGGCACGCGCGGCCAGTTCAAGCTCCATCCGGACCACGGCCAGCGGCGTCCGAAGCTGATGGCTGGCATTGCCGGTGAAGTTCCGCAGCGCGCCCAGGGTCGTGCCAAGCCGCCGCATGAAACCATTGACCGCGGTGACCAGCCCCTCGACCTCGCGCGGGGTGTCTTCGGCCAGCGGTCGCAGATCGTCCGGCGAACGGGCGCCGATGGCTCGCTCCAGTCGGGTCAGGGGGCGCAGCGCCACCGTGACCGCAATCCAGACGATCCCCGCGATGCAGAGCGTCATCAACGAAAGCCGCGCCGCCGACCGCAACAGGATCGACCGTGCCAATTCCCGCCGCGCGAGCGTGGATTCCGCGACAGTGACCGAGAAGGGCAGCGTTCCGGCCCCGGTTGCCGCCTGAACGGAAAGGGTCGTCACACGGAAGTTGTCGCCCGCAAATTCGGTGTCGATGAAATCTTCCGGCGCGGCGCGGGGCAGGGTGTCATAGCCGGTCAGGAAGCCGTCCGGCCCATCGACGCGATAGAAAACCCGGTCTTCGGCTGGCGAGGTCAGCATCTCCAGCGCGGAATAGGGGATGTCCACGTCCAGCTGGCCGTCGGTGGTGACCGTCACACGTTCGGCGATGGCAAGGGCCGATCCGCCAAGGATGCGGTCCGATATGCTGTTGGCTGTGCGGATCGCCTCGCGCCATGTATCGCCCAGCACGGCCAGCCCAAAGATCGCGGTGGACACCAGCAGCCATGCCAGAAGGCGGCGGCGCAGCGAATACCCATTCCTCACGCGGGGGGCTTTTCGATGTAATAGCCAATGCCGCGCGCGGTCCGCAGATTGACGCCGTGCGGCTGCACCCGGCGGCGCAGACGGCTGACATATTGTTCGATCGCATTGTCCGACAGGCTGTCATCCAGCGAGGTGAGCGACTGGATGATCGCCTCCTTGGGGACGACCTTGCCTGCCCGCATGAACAACAACTCCAGCAAAGCTCTTTCGCGGGCTGGAAGGTCAAGAACGCCCGCATCGGTGGCGAATTGGCGGGTCGTCAGGTCCAGCGTGATGCTGCCGATCTCCAGCCGCGAGGACCGCAGGCCCGCATGGCGGCGCAGGAGCGAGCGGACGCGCGCCTCGAATTCGCCGATGTCGAAGGGTTTGGCCATGTAATCGTCGGCGCCGAGGTCGAGCCCGCGCACCCGGTCCTCCGGCGCGCCGCGTGCGGTCAGGATCATCACCGCCGCTTGGTTGCCGCGCGCCCGCATCGCCCGCAGCATCGCAAGGCCGTCCATCTGCGGCAGGTTCAGATCGAGGATCACCAGATCGAAACTCTCGCTTGCCGCCAGCGCCTCGCCGGAGGCGCCGTCATGGACTACGTCCACGGCATAGCCCGCCCCGGCAAGCAGGCTTGCCAACGCCTCGGCCAGCGGTTTGGTGTCTTCGACAAGAAGGATGCGCAATGGAACCTGCCCCGGAAATTCAGGGCAAGTTAGCGGTAGCGGGCGCATGCCTCAAGCGAAACGGCATTGAGGCCGCGCGCGGCAGGGTGCATCTTTCGTCCATGCGTGCGATGCTTCTTCTGCTGTTCATGGCCGGGCCGGTCCTTGCCGATGCCACCCGCTTCGACTCGGTGGGCGAGGGGGCGGAGCAGTTGGTCATCTATTCCTCGCTGGATGAACGTCTGGCGCAACCTTTGATCGAAGGGTTCCAGTCGCGCAATCCCGGCGTGGCGGTTGTCTATCACGACCTGCTGACCGGCGAGATCGATGCGCGTATCCGCGCCGAGACCGATGCGGGCGGCCCGACGGCCGATTTTGCGTTTTCATCGGCAATGGATCAGCAGGTGAAGCTGGCGAATGACGGATATGCCCGCCCGGTCACGGTTCCCGAAAGCGCAGAGTGGCCGGATTGGGCGAATTGGCGTGACATGGCCTATGCCATGACGTTCGAGCCTGCAGTGCTGGTCTATCACAAGCCCAGTCTCATTGGCCCGCCGCCGGACAGCCGGAGTGAGCTGGTGCGATACCTTCGTTATCACCCCGATCAGGTGCGGGGGCGGATCGGCACTTATGACATCTCCCGCTCGGCGGTCGGTTTTCTGCTGCTCGCGCGCGATCAGGACCATTTTCCCGACATATGGGCGACGATCCGGCAGATGGGCTTGGCGGGCCTTCGCCAGTTCGCCACCAGCGAGGAGATACTGGAACGGGTGGCGGATGGGCGGCTGATCTTTGGATACAACATCCTCGGCTCCTATGCCGCCGATTGGGTGCGGACGCATCCTGATCTGGGAATGGTCCTGCCACGCGATTACACGGTTGTCGTCTCGCGCGTGGCGCTGGTGCCGCGCGCGGCGCACGCGCCAGAGCTTGGGGCGCGGTTCCTGTCCTTCTTCATGTCGCGCGAAGGGCAAACGATCCTTGCCGAACGGCTGCGCCTGCCCGCCGTGTCGCTGGAGGTGTCGGACAAGAATTCCGCGCGCGCGATGCAGGCGGCGCTGGGCGATCAGCTTCGCCCCGTCCCGGTCAGCCCCGGACTTCTGGTTTATCTGGATCAGGCAAAAAGACGGCGGTTGCTGGCGCAATGGGCGCGTGTTTTGTCCGGCGAGTAGAAAAATGGCGATACGACAGCTTCATGACAGCTTTATGTGCTGTGATGAAAGCAAGGGATGCCTCGGAGGCGGCATCCGGGCCAAAAGGGGGGAGCCTGTCGATCGCTGGGAGGCGGTCGGCCATTCCCCTGTGCGGGGTCCGCGGACCCATGGGGAGGATCAATATGAAACGTTTCGTGCTCGCCGCGTTGCTCGCCAGCGCCGTTCCGGCTTTTGCTGCCGATTACACCATCATCGCGCCCGCCAACCCGGGCGGTGGCTGGGACCAGACCGCGCGCACCATGCAGGCGGTGCTTCAGGAGGAGGGCATTTCCGATTCCGTTCAGGTGCAGAACGTGCCGGGCGCGGGCGGAACCATCGGGCTGTCGCAATTCGCCAGCCAGAACAAGGGCAATCCGAACGCGTTGATCGTGGGCGGTTATGTCATGGTCGGGGCGATCCTGACCAACCATTCGCCGGTCTCTCTGGCGGACGTCACGCCCATCGCGCGGCTGACGGGAGAATATGAGGCGATCGTGGTTCCGGCCGCGTCTGACATTGAGACGATCGACCAGTTGGTCGAGAAGCTGAAGGCCGATCCCGGTTCGGTCAGCTGGGCGGGCGGTTCCGCGGGCGGCACCGACCATATCGGCGCGGGCCTGATCGCAAAGGCGGCGGGCGTGGACCCGACGCGGATCAACTACATCGCCTATTCCGGCGGGGGCGAGGCGCTGGCCGCGATTCTTGGCAATCAGGTCACGGCGGGGATTTCGTCCCTGGGCGAGTTCCAGGCACAGGTCGAGGCGGGCACGCTGCGCCTGCTGGCGGTGTCCTCGCCCGAGCGGATCGAGGGTGTGGACGCGCCGACGCTGATCGAAAGCGGGCTGGACGTGAACCTTCAGAACTGGCGCATGGTCGCGGCGGGGCCGGACATTTCGGACGAGCAGAAGGCTGCGATCACCGCCGATATCGAGACGCTGGTGAAATCCGAAGGCTGGCAGAAGCAGCTGGCCGACAAGGGATGGACCGACACCTATCTGGCCGGTGACGCGTTCGATGCGCAATTGGCCGAGGATACCGCCGCGACCGAGGCGATCCTGAAAGACATCGGCCTGGTGAAATGAGCGCATCCCGCCACGAAGGAGAGCGTCGCCCCGACTGGGCGGCGCTTCTCGTCGCAGCTTTTCTTGTCGTCGTGGGTGGCGTCATGCTGTGGGATTCGGCGCGGCTTGCCGATCTGGGCGGCTATTCCGGCGTCGGGCCGGGAACCATCCCGCGCGTGGTCGGGGTCGGGCTCATGCTGCTGGCCGTATGGACTGCGTTCGCGGCATGGCGCGGCGACTTTCCGGAACGGGAGCCGCAGAAGATCGCGCCCGTGGTCTGGATCGTCGCCGGGCTTGCCGGGCAGATGATGCTGCTGCATGTGGCGGGGTTCTCACTTGCCACTGCGATCCTGTTCGCATTCACCGCGCGGGCCTTCGGCAAGCGCAATCTGGCGGTCAATCTGGCCGTCGGCATCATCTTTGCCTTCCTCGTCTGGGCCCTGTTCTCGCAGCTTCTGATGCTGCATCTGCCGGCTGGCCCGCTGGAACGGCTGTTCTTTCCGGGGGCGTGAATGGGAAGCATCGATTTCCTGATGCAAGGGTTGGCGGCGGCGTCCGACCCGATGCTTCTGCTGTATGCGCTGATCGGCGTGACGCTTGGCACGGCGGTCGGCGTTCTGCCGGGCATCGGCCCGGCGCTGACGGTGGCGCTTTTGCTGCCGGTGACCTATCGGCTGGACCCAGCCGGCTCGCTCATCATGTTCGCGGGTATCTATTACGGTGGGATGTATGGCGGATCGACGACCTCGATCCTGCTGAACACGCCTGGGGAAAGCGCGTCGATTATCACCGCGCTTGAAGGCAACAAGATGGCCCGGCGTGGCAGGGGCGGTCCGGCGCTGGCCACAGCCGCCATCGGGTCTTTCGTTGCGGGTCTGATCGCGACGCTGCTTCTGGCCTTCCTTGCGCCCTATGTCGTCCAGCTTGCGCTGAAGATGGGGCCGCGTGAAAACTTCGCGCTGATGGTGCTGGCCTTCGTAACGGTTTCGGCCGCGCTTGGGGATTCGGCGCTGCGGGGTCTGACCTCGCTGTTCCTTGGGCTGGCGCTGGCCTGCATCGGGATCGACCAGTTGACGGGTCAGGCGCGCTTGTCCTTCGGCGTGCCGGAACTGCTGGACGGGGTGGAGGTCACGACGCTGGCCGTCGCCATGTTCGCCATCGGCGAGGCGCTGGCCATCGCCGCCAAGGGCCCCGGCCCTGCGGATGAAGTGACGGCGGTGAAGGGTTCGGTCTGGATGAGCAGATCCGACTGGGCGCGGTCGTGGAAGCCGTGGCTGCGCGGGACCTTCCTTGGCTTTCCCATTGGCGCGATGCCCGCAGGCGGGGCCGAGATCGGCACCTTCCTGTCCTATGCGACGGAGAAGAAGCTGTCGAAGCACCCCGAGGAGTTCGGCAACGGCGCCATCGAAGGCGTGGCCGGGCCGGAAGCGGCGAACAATGCCTCGGCGGCGGGAACGCTCGTGCCGCTGCTGACGCTCGGCCTGCCGACCTCGGCAACGGCGGCGATCATGCTGGCGGGGTTCCAGCAGTTCGGGCTGCAACCGGGGCCCCTGCTGTTTGCGACGAACCCGACTCTGGTCTGGTCACTGATCGCATCGCTGCTGATCGCAAACTTCATGCTGCTGGTGTTGAACCTGCCGCTGATCGGGCTGTGGGTGAAACTGCTGACCGTGCCGAAGCCGTGGCTCTATGCGGGCATTCTTCTGTTCGCGACGCTTGGGACCATCGGGGCGAACCCATCGGTGTTCGAATTGGGGATGCTGCTGGCTTTCGGAGTGATCGGGTATCTGATGCGGATCTTCGGCTATCCCATCGCGCCGATTGTCGTAGGCCTGATCCTTGGCCCGCTCGCGGAACAGCAATTGCGCCGCGCGCTGTCGATCAGCCAGGGCGATCCTATGACGCTTCTGCAATCGCCGATCGCGGCGGTGATGTTGACCATCGCCGCGCTGGCATTGATCGTGCCGCTGGTGCTTCGGCTGCGCGGGCGCGGCGAGGTGCTGCGTCAGATAGGCGGCGACGAAGATTGAGCGGGCGGCCTTCGGGCCGCCCTTTCACTTTCTTGGCCGCGCTCATATCTTCTTGGGTATGATGCCCCCGCGTTTTCCAGTCACCTCGGACCAGATCGACATTGTCGTCGCGGATTTCTATGCGCGGGTGCGTTCCGATGCCGTGCTGGGGCCGATTTTCGCGGCGCATGTGACGGACTGGACTGCGCATGAAGGCAGGATCGCCGCGTTCTGGCGCAATGCGATCCTTTATGATCGCGGCTATGAGGGCAGCCCGATGATGGCGCATCGCCGAGCGGGCGACGTAAGACCCGACCACTTCCCCCGCTGGCTCGCCCTGTTCGAAACCGCGCTGCATGCCCGCCTGCCTGTCGAAGTGGCCGCCGCATGGTCGGCACTGGCACATCGCATCGGCGCGGGGCTTCGCATGGGTGTGGCGGATCGGGCGGATGGCCCTCCTTCGCTTCGCTGAAGGGAACGAAGGGGCCTGCGGGGCGTTCATCCCGCGCAAAAGGAGGCACTCATGTTCAAGTTCATCGGCGGAACCATCGGCATCATTTTCCTGATCGGACTTCTGGTCGTCATTGGCCTTCTGAAGCTCATTTTCTAAGCTCGCCGCCCGATTCTTCGTTAGAGTCCCCAGTATTCATTGGTTCGTGATGATCGTGCGGTTGGATGGCATGGTCATCCAGCCGCGCAACGCGCGTGGCGCGCTGAAAAGGCCTCGAAAGCAAGTGATTGTTTTCGTTTGGAAAATTACTTTTCCAGCAAAAATTTCATTTTTCCTCTTGCGAGTGTTGGTGTGTATCCGTAGATACCGCTTCACCGCAGCGGAGA
>NZ_SMYN01000016.1 GCF_004959935.1 Falsirhodobacter xinxiangensis
AAATCTGTCCAAGGATCGGGGAGTAGCTCACTGACTTCATGGATTTCGGCGGCCTCCCTACGGCCGACCATCCGAACGAACACCTCAACCTCGCGCTTCTCCCGGAGGATTCCGGCTTCTTCCAGCGATTGTTCGGCTTCCCTCAACGGACCGCGCCTTACATTGCGACGTGCAGCGACGCCCATCATCGGTGATGCGCTGTCCCAAAAAGCTTCCCCACGGCGTTCACGCGAGTATCTCTTTATTGACGCGAAGCGGCAGCGCGCCTTCGCGCTTGATCTGAGGTGGGGGCGCAGTTGGCGGTTCCCCCGCTCGGGCGCATTCATCTGCTCGGCAGATCGGCCGGGACGTCGCTGTCTACCTCCCCGCTCGACCTAGCCATTCAGCAGCTGCGGCACACAACCTATCTCCGCAAAGATCGACATGACGATTGCCCGCGAAAGGCAATCCGAAGCGATTCATGACGACGGAAGGCCCCACCCCGAGTCCCGCAAATTCGTCGAAGTGAGGGTTGCCGCGGCGCTTCAGCGAACGTCGAAAATGTCCTATCCAACTTTGCGACCGGCGTTAGTGCGGTGTGGGCAAGATCGTCATCCAGAGCGGCGCTAATGACGTATCGACCTCGAACCGTTCACCTGTCAAGCGCGGCTCTGCGCGCCCGGCAGCCGCTCCCGGCGGCTGGCGCGCAGGATGGCGTATCCGGCGGTTCCGGCGATCAGCGACCCGGCAAGGATGCCGAACTTCACGCGGTCCTGCATCGCGGGATCGTCGAAGGCCAGAAGGCCGATGAACAGGCTCATGGTGAAGCCGATCCCGCAGAGCAGCGACACGCCGAGCACCTGCGCCCAGCTTGCCGCCGCCGGCAGGTCGGCCAGCCCGGTCCGAACCATCAGAACCACAGCGCCAAAGACGCCGACCAGCTTGCCCAGCACGAGGCCCGCCGCGACGCCCAGCGTCAACGGCTCGGTCAGCACAGCGAGGGTCACGCCGGCAAAGGATACGCCTGCATTGGCGAAGCCGAAAATCGGCACGACCAGAAAGGCGACCGGCTTGTGCAGCGCGTGCTCCAGCCGGTGCAGGGGCGACTCCTTCGGCGATGCCTCGGGGGCCGAGGGCGTAAGCTTGATCGGAATGGTCAGCGCAAGGATCACTCCGGCCAGCGTCGCATGGATGCCCGAACGCAGCACCAGCACCCACAGGACGAGGCCCAGCAGAAGATAGGGTGAAAGATTTCCCACCCGCCGCAGGTTCAGCGCCACAAGCAGAAGGATCACGACCACGGCGCCCATGAGATCGGGCAGCGACAGATCGGCAGTTTAGAACAGCGCGATCACGATGACCGCGCCCAGATCGTCGATGATCGCAAGCGCTGCCAGAAACACCTTGAGCGAGGCCGGAACCCGAGGCCCCAAGAGCGACAAGACCCCGAGCGCAAAAGCGATGTCTGTCGCCGACGGAATCGCCCAACCGCGCAGCGCCGCCGGATTGCCCATGTTGAACGCCACATAGATCAGCGCAGGGATCGCCATGCCGCCGATGGCCGCGACCCCCGGCAAGATGCGGCGCGGCCATGTGGACAATTGCCCGTCCGTCATCTCGCGCTTGATCTCCAGCCCTACCATCAGGAAGAACACCGCCATCAGCGCGTCGTTGATCCCGTGCGACAGGCTGAGCGGCCCGATATAGGCGTGAAGCGCCGAAAAATAGGACGGTGCCAGCGGCGAATTTGCCGTCAGGATCGCCAGCGCGGCGACCCCCATCAGGAGGAGGCCGCCCGACGCCTCGCTGTCCAGAAAGCGGCGAAAGGTGGGATTGCCCCGTTTGGCGTTGGACATGGCTCTGCGTTCCCTTCGAAAAAGGTTGGTTCGGTCTCCGTAATCAGGAAAAAGCCCTGGGCGCACGCAGCACACGCCTCGGGCCTGAAAGTAGCGACACGGGCCGGAGGGTCAATAAAAAAGGGCCCCTCGGGGGCCCTTCGTGTTCAGTGGTGGATCGAACGCTCGCTGTCCTTCCACTCCTGCCATCCCGGCTGGCCCTGCATGAAGGCCTCGATCTCGGCCCGGCTGGCTTCCAGCTTCGGATCGTGGCGAAGATAGTGGCGGGTTTCCCGCGCGATCAGTCCCGACAGGATCAGCAGGCCGATCAGGTTCGGGATCGCCATCAGCCCGTTCATCACGTCCGAGAAGTTCCACACGACGCCAAGCTGCACGGTGCAGCCGAAGAACACGACCAGCGAGAACAGGACGCGGAACGGCATCACAAGGCTGCGGCCGAACAGCCGCTCCACGTTCCGCTCGCCGTAATAGGCCCAGCCGAGGATGGTGGAATAGGCGAACAGCACCAGCCCGACGGTCACGATCCAGTGGCCCCACTGACCGGGCAGCCCGTGGGTGAACGCCTCGCCCGTCATGATCGCGGCCGAGATCTGCTCGCCCGTTGCGGGATCGGTTTGCTTCCAGACGCCGGTGGTGACGATCACGAGGCCGGTGCAGCTGACCACGATGATCGTGTCGATGAAGGTCTGCGTCATCGACACCAGACCCTGCCGCACCGGATGCGTCGTCTGCGCCGAGGCGGCGGCGATGGCCGCGGACCCCATGCCGGATTCGTTGGAGAAGATGCCCCGCGCCACGCCGAACTGCACCGCGATCATGATGGTGGACCCGACGAAGCCCCCTGCGGCGGAGGTGCCGGTGAAGGCTTGCCCGAACACCTCGGCAAGGGCGGCGGGAACCGCGGTGATGTTGGCGCCAAGGATATACAGTGCGCCCAGCACATAGAACAGGATCATCGCCGGAACGAAGCCCGCCGTGACCTTTCCGATGGATTTGATCCCGCCGACCAGCACCAGCAGCGTCATCCCCGCCAGAACCGCGCCCGTGGCCCATGTGGGCACCGCAAAGCTGCGTTCGAGGTTCGACGCGATGGAGTTGCCCTGCGTCATGTTGCCGATGCCGAAGGACGCGCAGAAGGCGAAGATCGCGAAGGCCAGCGCAAGGAAGTTACCAAAGGCGCCGGGAATGCCGCGCTCCAGATAATACTGCGGCCCGCCCGATTTTTCGCCCGCCGTGTCGGTGGTGCGAAAGCGCACGCCGAGGAAGGCTTCGGAATATTTGGACGCCATGCCCAGCAGCGCGGTCACCCACATCCAGAACAGCGCACCCGGCCCACCGATACCGATTGCAGTCGCGACGCCGACGATGTTGCCGGTGCCGACCGTCGCCGCCATCGCCGTCGTCAGCGCCTGGAACTGCGAGATGTCACCCTCGGCATCGTCATCCTTGCGCTTGATGAGGCCAAGCCGCAGCGCCGCGCCTAGCCGCAGGAACTGGATCCCGCCCAGCCGCGCCGTCAGGTAGATGCCGGTGCCGAGCAAAAGCGGGATCAGCATGAAGGGACCCCAGACGATCCCCCCTATGGTTCCCAGAAACGCTTCAAGATTGTCCATGACTGTCCCCGCTGTTGCCTATGATTGCGGCGCATCACGGCGGCGCGAGCGGGGAATGTCAAGGTAGGGCGGTCACCGCGGCTCGGCCACCAATCCCTTCACCAGCGCAAAGCAGGAGACGAGCAGCACGAGCGCGAATGGAAAGCCCGTCGAGACGGCCATCGCCTGAAGCGCCGCCAATCCCCCGCCCAGCAGAAGCGCGATGGCGACCAATCCCTCGAACGTCGCCCAGAAGACCCGTTGCGGCACCGGGGCGTTCATCTTGCCGCCCGCGCTGATCGTGTCGATCACCAGCGAGCCGGAGTCGGACGAGGTGACGAAGAACACGATCACCAGCACGATCCCGATCAACGAGGTCAGCCACGACAGCGGCAGATGGGCGAGCATCTCGAACAGTTGCAGCTCCAGCGCGGCATCCTGCACCGAAGTCAGACCCTCGTTCACGACCTGGCTGATCGCAGTGCCGCCCAGCGATGTCATCCACAGGGTCGACACGACCGACGGGATCAGCAGGACGGCGATCAGGAATTGCCGCACCGTGCGACCGCGGCTGACGCGGGCGATGAACATGCCGACGAAAGGCGACCAGCTGATCCACCACGCCCAGTAGAAGGCCGTCCAGCCCTGACGGAAGTTGTCGTCGTCACGCCCGAAGGGATTGGACAGCGCCGGCAGATATTCGGCATAGGCAAGCAGGTTCTTGAAGAAGCCGGTAGCGATCTGGAGCGTCGGGCCGACTGCGATGATGAACACCAGCAGCAGAACCGCCAGCGCCATGTTGATCTCGGACAGCAGCTTCACGCCCTTGTCCATGCCTGCAACGACCGAAGCCGTTGCGATCCCCGTGATGACGATGATCAGGAATATCATCGCGCCAAGGCTGTCCGAAAAGCCGAACAGGAAATGCAGGCCCGCGCTCGCTTGCTGCGCGCCGAAGCCGAGCGATGTGGAAAGGCCGAAGATCGTCGCGAAGACGGCAAGGATGTCGATGACATGCCCCGGCCAGCCCCAGACCTTTTCGCCGAAGATCGGATAGAAGACCGAGCGCAGGGTCAGCGGCAGCCCCTTGTTGAAGGCGAACAGCGCCAGCGAAAGCGCGACGATGGCATAGATCGACCACGGGTGCAGCGCCCAGTGGAAGATGGTGGCCGCCATGGCCAGCCGCCGCGCGCCCTCGGCATCACCCGCAAATCCGTCCAGCGGTGCCCAGTCGGTCCGCACACCGTCCGCGCCGATCACCGGCCCGTCGAAAGCGGCCGTGTAATTGCCCATCGGCTCGGCCACGCCATAGAACATCAGCCCGATGCCCATCCCCGCCGCGAACAGCATCGAAAGCCACGACAGGAAGCTGTAATCCGGCGTCGCATCCGGCCCGCCCAGACGAATGCGGCCCAGCGGCAGCACGATCAGCGCAAGGCAAAGCAGCACGAAGATGTTGGCGGTGATCATGAAGAACCAGTCGAGGCTTCCGGTCATGAAGTCGCGCAGGTCCGCGAACAACGGTCCCAGCGTGTTCTGGAACATCAGCGTCAGCAGGGTGAAGGCGACCACACCGATCGCCGAGACGCTGAAGACGACGTTGTGGATGTCCAGCTCAAACACGAAGCGGCGGCGATAGCTGATATTGTCCTGCCCGATCTCGTATTCGGTGTCGATGATCTGGGTCGCCCCTTCCGGTGCAGGGATCGCATCGGGCGAAGCGGGGTCGATCGGGACCGCGGGTTTATCGGTCAAAAATCCGTCCTTTTTTTGGCGCGCGAGGCATCGATCCCGCAAAAGCGGGCCGGTGACGAAAGCGCGGATGAAGCGGCACTGCCTACAGGAGATGCCGCCCACCCTCAACCCGGCAAGGGATGGTGGGCGTTTTTTCCAGATATGTCCGGTCTTTGGCAGCACCGTGGTTTCCTAGGATATCGAGGAGGATACATGCTCAACTTCATCTCGCGCCCGCTTGTGCGGCTGGTCGATGCTGGCTGCCCGACCCCTATATCTTCGTCGTCATCCTGACGCTCGTCATCATGGCGGCGGCAATGGGCATCTAAGGGCACAGCCCCGTGGCCGTGGTCGGGATGCGGGGTGCGGGGTTCTGGGAGCTTCTGCCCTTTGCGATGCAGATGCTGCTGGTGTTGGTGACGGGCTACATGATGCCGCGACCCCGCTGGTGCGCCGCGTGCTGGAGCGTTTGGCGGAATCGCCGGGTTCCGCGATCCTTCTGGTCAGCTTAGTGTCGCTGACGGCAAGCTGGATCAACTGGGGCTTCGGGCTGGTGGTGGGCGTGCTGTTCGACAAGGCGATCGCCCGCAAGGTGCGGGTGGATTACCGGTTGCTGGTCACCTCTGCATATTCCGGGTTCATCGTCTGGCATGGCGGCCTTGCCGGGTCGGTGCCGCTGGCCATCGCAACGTCGGGGCATCCGTTCAAGCAGATCATCGGCATCATCCCGACGGACCGGACGATCTTCGCGGCCTACAACCTGTTCATCGCCGTGCCGCTGGTCAATCGCATGATGATGCCGAAGAAGGGCGAGGAGGTTTTCGTCGATCCCGAACTGCTGGTCGAACCCGAACCGCCCGAAGCAACCGGCACCACCCCGGCCGAGCGGATGGAGACCAGCCGCGTATTGTCCTGTTTGATCGGTCCGGCGGGGTTGGCCTTCCTGTTCCAGTATTTCGCCGGCACCGGGACGTTGACGTTGAAAATCGTCAAGAACGGCTCGAGTCGCTTCATCTGCTCGTCGCTCGACCAGAAAAGACTGCTCACCCACAATTGCTCTGATAATTCCGCCGTCGAAAGCTTCTTGAAATCGCTGAAGGCTGAAGTGGTCTGGCGCCGCGACTGGCACGTCCGGCGTGACGTCGAGATCGCCAGATTCCAATACATCAACGGCTTCTGAAACACTCGGCAGTCGGATGGAAATCACCCTAAGCCTTCGAACAGAAGGCCGCCCAACATGACCGTCTGACGCGAACGGAACCGGTGCAGGTTCCTTACGGGGGAGCAGTATGGGGGTTATGTTCCCTGCAATTTGCCGGCTGCGACTATCTTGGCTTATCGGCTCAGATGCCCGGAATAAGCTTCAGTTCAAGATCACCTTTGCAAGTCATGGCGACCATTGTTTACAGTGACATCATCCTGAGTGCCATGATGATCGAGGCGAGCACCGAGAGGCCGACGAAACAGAAGATCGCCAACCAGACGGCCCGTTGCCGCAGCGATTTGGGCGGGGTCTGATCTTCTTCTGTGGGATGTGCCATCGTGCCGCTCGTCATTTGCCTGAACGGAATGTGGGCAAAACGGGATGTGTGGGCAAGTGGGCAGAATGACCACCCGCCTGTTGCCATCATTGGAAGCGGCGGTCGCGGCGGCGTGGGAAGTCACGCGTCTTGGAGATCGAGCGCGTCGCTTTCGATCGCGGTGCCCAGCGCATCGACTGCCGTGGCAAGCCGCTCGTCGATCACGTGCAGGTATTGCGTCCAATCCGTCAGCTGGCGCAAATCGTCGGCGCCGTCCGAGATGCCGCGCAGCCCGATCAGCGGAACGCCGAACAGCGCGGCAGCGCGCAGGTGGGCGAAGGTCTCCATATCCACCATGTCCTCGGTGATCTGGTCATAGGCCGCACCGCTGACGATATTGGCACCGGTGGAGAGGCTGGCGGTCGGCAGCCCGGGTATGCGGTATGGCAGATCGATGCGGGCCGGCAGATCCAGAAACGGCGTGTGCCCCCGCGCGAATCCCAAGGGCGAGGCATCCATGTCCCGGTAGGCGACGCCGGAGACCTGATAGACTTCCGCCTGCATCAGGGTGCGCGAGCCGGCAGATCCCAAGGAAACCACCAATCGCGGGCGTTTCGGCATCCCGGCCAAAGCTGCCGCCAAGGCCACCGCCCCTTCGACCGGGCCGACGCCGGTCATGAGCGGGGTGATCCGCGCACGCAGTGCAGGGCCGTATTCCGCCTCTGCGGCCATCACGAACAGGACAGGCATTCCAGCCAGCATGGTTATCGTCGCGGTCATGGTGCCTCTTGGTTCGCCGGGCGATGCCGGTGGTCAAAGCGTCTTTCGCATGAAAGTCAGGCCATAGCCAAGTCGGGGCGCAAATAGGCCTGACGATACGCGGTGGGCGTGACGCCCCGTTCCGTTTTCATGGTCCGCGCCAGATGCCCCGCGTCGCAGAAGCCGCAGGCGAGGGCGATGTCCGTCGTCGAATCGGTCGTCGAGCGCAGGCGCTGCATCGCCCGGTCGATCCGCAGCCCGGTATAGATGCGCAGGGGCGATTGCTTCAACGCCGCGTCGAAACGACGCTCCAGGGTGCGGCGACCGATGCCAAGCTCATTCGCCAGTTCGTCGATGGATTTCGGGGCCTCGATATTCTGCTGCATCCGAAGGATCGCGCGTTTCACGACGGCATCCGTGATTGTCGCGGTGATCTGGGCACCGGGCTGCGGACGCTCGCCGCTGAGTGCGTCGTCGATCATCATGATGTTCAGGCTCTTGATCGCGGCAGGGCGGCCGATATGCTTCTGGATCAGATAGGCCGACAAATGCGCGGCCCCGTGGCTGCCCGAACAGGTCAGCCGGTTGCGATCCACCACGAAAAGCTGATCGCCCACCGGCATCTCGTTTTCGAACCTGTCAACGAAATCCTGATGGTGGAACCAGCTTACGCAGCAGCGATAGCCCCGGAGCAGGTCCGCCTGCTGAAGGATGAACACCCCTGTGCAAAGACCAACCAGCGACATGCCCCGAAGCGCCGAAGCGCGTAGATAGGCCAGCATCTCGGCGCTGAGCGCGACCTGATCGTCGATCAGCCCTCCGACGACGACGAGGTAGTCGTAATCGCCTGCGTGGCGCAGGCGCGTGTCGGGCTGCACCTTGACCCCGCAGCTTGACCGGATGGGCGCCATGTCGTCCGACAGCACGGCCCAGTCGCACAGGATGGGGCGCGATTTGTCGGCATCGTCCGCCGCCAGCCGCAGCACGTCGACGAAGTTGGCAAAGGCGGAAAGGGTGAAGCGGTCGGCCAGAAGGAAGCCGACGCGCAGGCGTTTTCTGGTGTTGGGCGATGAGATCGTCATGACGCAAACTTTCAAACGACGTGGCGCAAAAGTCCCTTCAGGCATAACATCAAACTTTTACATTTCCGTCCAGTCCTCTCGAACCGGCGGTTGCACATGTCCAGATTCAGCGCATTATCGCTTTTGAAACATAGCCTTAGCGGCCATAAGAACTGGTCGAAGCAATGGCCCGACAGCCAGCCGAAAGCTGAGTATGATGTGATCATCGTTGGCGCGGGCGGGCATGGTCTGGGTGCGGCCTACTACCTTTCCAGCCAGCATGGCATCACCAATGTCGCGGTGATCGACAAGGGCTGGCTGGGCGGTGGGAACACGGGCCGGAACACGACCATCATCCGGTCGAACTATCTTTACGACGAAAGCGCGCGGCTGTTCGATCACTCGGTCGATCTGTGGGAGAACCTGAGCCAGGAGCTGAACTACAACGTCATGTATTCGCGCCGGGGCTGCCTGATGCTGGCCCATACGGTGCATGACGTCCAGAGCTTCAAGCGGCATATCCATTCCAACCGGCTGAACGGCGTCGACAATCGCTGGCTGACGACCGAGGAATGCAAGGAATTCGTTCCCTGCCTGAACACCTCTCGCGATGCGCGGTATCCCGTCATGGGCGGTGCGCTTCAGGAACGCGCGGGGACGGCGCGGCACGATGCTGTGGCGTGGGGCTATGCCCG
Organism: Falsirhodobacter xinxiangensis; assembly: GCF_004959935.1. Taxonomy (GTDB): domain Bacteria; phylum Pseudomonadota; class Alphaproteobacteria; order Rhodobacterales; family Rhodobacteraceae; genus Falsirhodobacter; species Falsirhodobacter xinxiangensis. The sequence goes on from NZ_SMYN01000016.1 coordinate 9,197, forward strand.
CGGCGCGGCGGCTCGGGGCGTCGACATCATCCAGAACTGCGCCGTCACTGCCATTCGCCGCAATCCCGACGGGTCGGTCGCGGGGGTGGAGACTTCGAAGGGGTTCATCAAGGCCAGGAAGGTCGGGGTGTCCGCCGCCGGCCACACTTCGGTCGTGATGCAGACGGCGGGGGTCAACCTGCCGCTTGAAAGCTATCCGCTGCAGGCGCTGGTGTCCGAACCGGTGAAGCCGATCTTCCCCTGCGTCGTGATGTCGAATGCGGTCCATGCCTATATCAGCCAGTCCGACAAGGGCGAATTGGTGATCGGTTCGGGCACCGACCAATACACCAGCTACAGCCAGCGCGGGGGCCTGCCGCTGATCGAGCATACCATCGCGGCGATCACCGAGGTGTTCCCGATTTTCAACCGCATGCGGATGCTGCGCAAATGGGGCGGGATCGTGGACGTGACGCCGGACCGTTCGGCCATCATCTCCAAAACTCCCGTCGGCGGTCTGTATGTCAACTGCGGTTGGGGCACGGGCGGGTTCAAGGCGACGCCGGGTGCTGCCCACACATTCGCTTGGACCATCGCCAAGGACGAACCGCACCCCATCAACGCCCCCTTCACGATGGAGCGGTTCCGCACGGGCCGCCTGATCGACGAAGCCGCCGCCGCCGCCGTCGCGCATTGAGGTTCCCATGCTGCTGATCCATTGTCCCTATTGCGACGAGACCCTGCCCGAGGCCGAATTCACCTATGCCGGAGAGGCGCATATCGTGCGTCCCTTGGACCCTTCGGCCCAGACCGATGAGCAGTGGGAAACCTTCATGTTCATCCGCCGGAACCCCAAGGGGCCGCATTATGAACGCTGGCGCCACCTGCATGGCTGCGCGCGGTATTTCAACGCCGTGCGCGACACCGTGACCGACAAGTTCCTGACCACCTACAAGGCGGGCGAGCCACGCCCGGATCTGGAGAGCCTGAAATGACGCGCGTTCCGGGAAAAGGTCGGGTGGACCTGTCGCAGCCGGTCGAATTCACCTTCGACGGCAAGACGTTTCGTGGCGGAAAGGGCGATACCGTTGCCTCCGCGCTGCTGGCGAATGGCGTGCATCTGATGGGCCGTTCGTTCAAGTATCACCGTCCGCGCGGCCCCGTCGCCGCGGGGTCCGAGGAGCCGAACGCGCTGATCGGCACCCGCCGCGGACCGGGACGTTACGAGCCGAACACCCGCGCCACCGTGCAGGAAATCTGGCAGGGCCTGCAGACCAATTCGCAGAACAAGTATCCCAGCCTGAAATTCGACATCGGCGCGGTGAACGATGCCGCCTACATGATGTTTTCGGCGGGGTTCTACTACAAGACCTTCATGTGGCCGAAGAATTTCTGGCACAAGGTCTATGAGCCGTTCATCCGCGCGGCGGCAGGTCTGGGCGTTTCCCCGACCGAGGAAGACCCCGACACCTATGCCTCGCGCAACCTGCATTGCGATGTGCTGATCGTGGGGGCAGGGCCTGCGGGCATCGCGGCGGCAAAGGCGGCTGCGGGCCAACGCGTCGTGCTGGTGGACGAGAATGCCGAGGCGGGCGGGACGCTTTTGTCGGAACCGCAGGCGGTGATCGACGGTGTGCCCGCGTGGGACTGGCTGGCATCGGAACTGGCGGCATTGAAGGCGGCGGGCGTCAAGGTGATGACGCGGACGACCGCCATCGCCTATTACCACCAGAACATGGTCGGGCTGTGCGAGCGCTTGACGGACCACCTGCCGACGCTGCCCGCCGATACGCCTCGCGAACGGCTGTGGCGGGTGCGGGCGAAGCAGGTGATTTTGGCGCAAGGCGCGCTGGAAAAGCCGCTGGTGTTCAACGGCAACGACCGTCCGGGCGTCATGCTGGCGGGTTCGGCGCAGACCTATTTGAACCGTTACGGTGTGCTGGTCGGCAAGATGCCTGTCGTCGTCACCAGCCATGACAGCGCGTGGTATGCGGCCTTCGATCTGCAAAAGGCGGGCGCGAAGGTGCAGGCCATCGTCGATCTGCGCGGCACGGTGCGGGACGATCTGCTGGCCGAGGCGAAGTTGCTGGGCATTCCGGTGAAGCTGTCGCACACCGTCACGGCGACCTCGGGGCGGCTGCGGATCAGGTCGGTGCGCGTGAACCCGACCAGTCCCGGAAAGGTCGGCGCGAGGGTCGAGATCGCCTGCGACGCGCTGCTGATGTCGGGCGGTTGGACGCCGTCGCTGCATCTGTTTTCCCACACCCAAGGCAAGCTGACATGGGATGCGGGCCGAACGACGTTCCTGCCCGCCGCGACGCCCGAGGATTGCGTGATCGTCGGCGCGAGTGCGGGCGCTTGGGGGATCGAGGCCGCGCTGCGCGCGGGCGCTGCGGCGTTTGGCGGCACCGCGCCGACGGTCGAGCATGACCGCACGGGCAGCGGTGTGTCGCAGGTGGAACTGCCCACCGACCTGAACGCCGGACGTGCCAAAGCCTTCGTCGATTACCAGAACGACGTCACCGCCAAGGATCTGCGGCTTGCCGTGCGCGAGGGGATGTCGTCCATCGAGCATGTCAAACGCTATACCACCAACGGCATGGCGACCGATCAGGGCAAACTGTCCAACATCAACGGGCTGAACATCGCCGCCGACGCGCTGAACCGCCGCCAGCCCGAGGTGGGGCTGACGACCTTCCGCCCGCCCTATACGCCGACCAGCTTCGGGGCATTCGCCGGGTACCATCGCGGGACGCATTTCGAGGTGACGCGCAAGACGCAGATCGACAGCTGGGCCGCCGAGAATGGCGCGGTGTTCGAGCCGGTCGGCCAGTGGCGCCGCGCGTGGTATTTCCCGAAAACAGGCGAGACGATGGACGCCGCCGTCCTGCGCGAATGCAGGTCGGTGCGCGCGGGGGTGGGGATCTTCGACGCCTCGACCCTCGGCAAGATCGAAGTCGTGGGGCCGGACGCGACCGAGTTCATGAACCGCATGTATACCAACCCCTGGGCGGGTCTGAAGCCGGGCCGCTGCCGCTACGGTCTGCTGCTGGGCGAGGATGGGTATATCCGCGACGACGGCGTGATCGGGCGCATGTCGCAGGACCGTTTCCACGTGACCACCACCACGGGCGGCGCGGCGCGGGTTCTGAACATGATGGAGGATTACCTCCAGACCGAATGGCCGGACCTGAACGTCTGGCTGACCTCGGTGACGGAACAATGGTCCACCATCGCGCTGAACGGGCCGCACGCGGCCAAGCTGCTGGCCCCGTTGGTCGAGGGCGTGGACCTGACGGACGAGGCGTTCCCGCATATGTCCTGCGTGGAATGCACCGTGGCCGGAATGCCCGCGCGCCTGTTCCGCGTCAGCTTCACCGGTGAGATCGGGTTCGAAGTCAATGTCCCCGCGCCGATGGGCCGCGCATTGTGGGAGGTGCTGTGGAAGGCGGGCCAGCAATACGGCATCACCGCCTATGGCACGGAAACCATGCACGTTCTGCGCGCGGAAAAGGGCTATATCATCGTCGGTCAGGATACGGACGGCACGGTCACGCCGCATGATGCGGGCATGTCCTGGGCCATCGGCGCGAAGAAACCCGATTTCGTCGGCAAGCGCGGCATGGCCCGTCCCGATCTGGTGGCCAAGGGGCGCAAGCAATTGGTCGGCCTGCTGACCGAGGACCGCTCGCGGCTGGAGGAGGGGGCGCAGATCGTCTTCGATCCGGACCAGCCGATCCCTATGAAGATGGTGGGGCATGTGACGTCCTCGTATCTGTCGGACGCCGTGGGCCAGCCCATCGCGCTGGCGCTGGTCGAAGGCGGGCATGACCGGATGGGCCAGACCGTCCACATCCCCATGCCCGACCGCACCATCGCCGCCAAGATTACCGGGGCCGTCTTCGTCGATCCCGAAAACGCCCGCTTGAAGCTGTGAGGATGAGATGAACAAAGCTGTTTCCTCTTTCGTGCCTGGCGTCCTTGCGACGAGCACGGCGGCCACGGTCAGTCTGGCCGCACCGATGGGCCGGCTTTCCCTGCGCGCCCGGGGTGATCTGTCGGCGCTGGACGCGGCGCTCGGCATGACGCTGCCGACGCGGATTGGCCAGCGCAATGCGGGCGCGATCTGCCTTGGTCCCGATGAATGGATGCTGCACGCGGACGATATCGTGCCCATCGTCGCCGCCTGCGCCGCCATCTATGAGGGTCATCCGCACAGTCTGACCGATGTGTCGGGGCGCGAGATCACGCTGCTGATCGAAGGGCCGCGCGCCGCGGAACTGCTGACCTTGGGCTGCGCGCGCGACATCGACAGCATCCCGGTGGGCGAGGGCCGCCGGACCGTCTGCGACGGTGCGACCGTCATCCTGTGGCGCGATGCGCCGGACCGTTTCCGTATGGACGTCTGGCACAGCTTTGCCCCGCATCTTCTGCACCTGTTCGAAACCGGCTGCCGCGAGCTTGCGGCCGAAGCCGCCTGAAAGGGATATACATGTTCGACCGTCTGCCCAAAGCCGGCATCTCGGATGCCGTGATCGCGAATGCCATCGCCGAGGAGCTGCACCGCCAGAAGAACCAGATCGAACTGATCGCATCCGAGAACATCGTCTCGGCCAGCGTGATGGCGGCGCAGGGGTCGGTGCTGACCAACAAATACGCCGAAGGCTATCCCGGCAAACGCTATTACGGCGGCTGCGAATTCGTGGACAAGGTCGAGGAGGTGGCGATCGATCGGCTCAAGAAGCTGTTCGGCGCGGAATATGCCAACGTCCAGCCGCATTCGGGCGCGCAAGCCAATCAGGCGGTGTTCCTTGCGCTGCTGCAACCGGGCGACCGGATCATGGGGCTGAGCCTCGCGCATGGCGGGCATCTGACGCATGGATCGCCCGTTACCATGTCGGGGAAATGGTTCGACGTGGTCTCCTATGAGGTGGACGCCGAAACCCACCTGATCGACATGGAAAAGGTGCGGCAAAAGGCGCTGGAAACGAAGCCGAAGCTGATCGTCGCGGGCGCTTCGGCCTATCCGCGCCAGATCGACTTTGCCGGTTTCCGCAGGATCGCGGACGAGGTGGGCGCCTTTCTGATGGTGGACATGGCCCATTACGCGGGCCTGGTCGCGGGCGGGCATTACCCGAACCCTGTGCCCCACGCGCATGTGACCACCTCGACCACGCACAAGACCCTGCGCGGCCCGCGCGGCGGCGTGATCCTGACCAATGACGAGGCGCTGGCGAAAAAGATCAACAGCGCCGTGTTCCCCGGCAATCAGGGTGGCCCGCTGATGCATGTGATCGCCGCCAAAGCCGTGGCCTTCGGCGAGGCGCTTCAGCCCGAGTTCAAGGATTACGGCCGGCAGGTCATCGCCAACGCCCGCGCCTTGTCCGAAGTGCTGATCGCGGGCGGTCTGGGCATCGTGTCGGGCGGGACGGACTGCCACATGGTTCTGGTCGATCTGCGGCCGAAGGGCGTGACGGGCAAGGCCACGGAAATCGCGCTGGAACGGGCGCGGCTGACCTGCAACAAGAACTCGATCCCCAACGATCCCGAGAAGCCGTTCGTGACCTCCGGCATCCGGCTTGGCACCTCGGCCGGCACGACGCGCGGCTTCGGCGAGGCCGAGTTCCGCAAGATCGGCGAGCTGATCCTGCGTGTGATCGACGCGAATGGCGACGAGGCGGTCGAAGCCGAAGTCCGGGCCGAGGTTCGCAAGCTGTGCGACGCATTCCCGATCTACGGGGCCTGAAATGTTCCTGTCGGTCTTCGACATCTACAAGATCGGCATCGGCCCTTCGTCATCGCATACGATGGGGCCGATGGTCGCTGCCGCGCGATTCCTGGACGATCTGCGCGGAGGGGTGGAGAAGATCCCGGGGGCGGGCAAGCTGCACGCCCTTGGCGCGACACTGCATGGCTCTCTGGCCTTCACCGGCAAGGGCCATGCGACGGATCGGGCGGTGATCCTTGGCTTTTGCGGTCTGATGCCGGAAACGCTGGACCCGGACCGCGCCGAAAGCATCGAGGCGGAGGTGCGTGACAGCGGGATCGTCCGCCCCGAGGGGCTGGATGCGCTGCGTTTCGACCCCGCGACCGATCTGGTCTTCGACTATGACGCCCCGCTTCCCTTGCACGCCAATGGCATGGTGCTGCGGGCCTTCGACGCGGCGGGGAACACCTATCACCGCCAGACTTATTATTCGGTCGGTGGCGGTTTCGTTCTGACCGAGGCCGAAATGCAGGCCGGGACCGCGCTCAAGGGGATGCGCGAGGTGCCGTATCCCTTCGCTTCGGCCCGCGAGATGCTGGCGATGGGCGCGGCGTCGGGCAAGACCGTCGCCCAGATGAAAAGCGCGAACGAAGGGCGCGCGGATCTGGATGCGGGGCTGGACCGGCTGTGGTCGGTGATGGAAGGCTGCATGGATCGCGGGCTGTCGCAAGACGGCATCCTGCCCGGCGGGTTGAAGGTGCGCCGCCGTGCGCGGGCGATCCACGAACAGCTTGTCGCCGAACGGGGCCGCAATCTTGCCCAGCCGCATCAGGCCAACGACTGGATGAGCGTCTATGCCATGGCCGTCAACGAGGAAAACGCGGCTGGCGGGCGCGTCGTGACCGCGCCGACGAACGGGGCGGCGGGCGTGGTGCCTGCGGTCATCCGATATTACCTTGACCATTGCGTCGGTGCCAGCCGCGAGGGGCTGCGCGATCTGATCCTCGTGTCCGCCGCCGTGGGCGGGATCATCAAGCACAACGCCTCGATCTCGGGGGCCGAGGTCGGCTGTCAGGGCGAGGTCGGATCGGCCGCGGCGATGGCGGCGGCGGGGCTTTGTGCCGCGCTGGGCGGCACGAACGAACAGGTCGAGAATGCCGCCGAAATCGCGCTGGAACATCATCTGGGAATGACCTGCGACCCGGCGGCAGGGCTGGTGCAGGTGCCGTGCATCGAACGCAACGCGCTTGGCGCGATCAAGGCGGTGTCGGCGGCCAGTCTCGCGCTGCGGGGGGACGGCACGCATTTCATGCCGCTGGACAACTGCATCCGCGTGATGCTGGAGACCGGGCGCGACATGAGCCTGAAATACAAGGAAACGTCGCAAGGCGGCATCGCGGTGAACCTGCCGGAATGCTGAAGCGGGAATCACGGGGAGGGGTTCATGGTTTCATTCGCCAGTCAGGATGGGAACAGCCTGGACGGGGCGCCGTTCCGGGCGATTCATCTGCTGGCCGCCGCTGCTGTCCTGGGTGGGGCGGCGCTGGATGGCTATGTGTTGGGCATCGTCGGCCCGGCCCTGGCCATCGCGCAGGGGGAGTTGCGCTTTCGGCGCTGAGCCAAGGGCTCATCGCATCCAGCGCCTTGATCGGGGTGTTCGTGGGCGGGTTGATCTTCGGCAACCTTGCCGACCGTTACGGGCGCAGGCCTGTCTTTGCGTGGAACCTGTTTTCCTTCGTCATCCTGTCGATCCTGCAGCTTTTCGTCACCGGGGTCTGGCAGCTGGTCGCGTTACGCCTTGCGCTGGGCCTTGCCATCGGCGTCGAATATGCCGTCGGCAGCTCGGTCCTGGCCGAGTTTTCGCGTCGCAAGGGCAGGGGGATGCTGCTGGGCATGATCTCGGTCGCGTGGCAGGCGGGGTTCACGATCGCCTTCCTTGTCGGGTCGATCTATGACGGATCGGACTGGCGGCTCCTGCTGGCCAGCAGCGCGATCCCCGCGCTTGCCGTGTTCCTGATCCGCCTGCGCTTGCCGGAAAGCCCGATGTGGCTGAAGGCGCAGGGCCGCATCGCCGAGGCGCGCGAGATCGTCGACCGCCATTTCGGGCCGGAGTTCGATCTGCCCTCGATGGCGACGCAGCAAAGCAACGCAACGCTGCGCGAGGTCTTCAGCCACAAGGATCGCTGGCAGCACATCTATTCCGGGCTGTTCTGGTTCTGTCAGGTCGGACCGTTCTTCGCCATCTTCACCTTCATCACCCCGGTCTTCGTCGGGCTGGGGATCGAGGATGGGCTGATGGTGGATCTATCGCTGAACGTGGTGCAGATTCTGGGCGCCGTCTTCGGCGTCGTGCTTCTGGCCATCCTGTCGCGGCGCGGCTTCGTGATCTGGACATTTGCGGTAATGTTCGCGGTGCTGCTGGCCATCGGGCTGTTCCCCACCGCGCCGCTTTGGGTGGTGGTCGCGCTGTTCGGCACCTACATGTTCGTCGCGCCTGCGGCCAACAACATCCAGTTTGTCTATCCCCCCGAGATTTTCGACACGCGGCTTCGTGCGACGGGGGTCGGTTTCTCGGCGGCGGTTTCGCGGATTTCGGCGGCGGCCGCGGTCTATGCCCTGCCGCTGCTGCTGGAGACGATGGGGGCCTCGGCGGCGATGATCATCATGTCGGTGCTGCCGGCTTTGGGGTTGGTTCTGTCGATCCTGCTTGCGCCGGAAACCAAGAACAAGGTGCTGCGCTAGTCGTGCAGCATCGGGATGGCGTCGATCGCGGCCTTCAGATAATCGACGAAGGCCGTGATATGCGGCTTCTGCCGCGCGCGGGGCTTCAGCTTCAGGTAATAGTTGCGGCCTGAATTCAACGGCAGATCGAAGATCCTGACAAGCTGCCCGTCTTCCAGCGGCTTGTAGACGTGGTGCCGCCAGCCAAGGATCACCCCTTGCCCGGCAATCGCCGATTGCACCAGCATGCCATAGCTGTTGGTCATGAAGGCGGGTACCGGGGCATCGATCTCTCCGGCATGGTGGTGGAACCAGTCCGACCAGCGCAGGGGATACCAGCCGATGGCTTCGGAGCTCCAGTGGAAGCGGTGCAGTTCCATGATATCGGCGCGCAGCAGATCCTTGGGGCCGTCGAAAGGGCCATGGGCGGCCAGATAGTCTGGCGAGCAGACGGGATCGACGATTTCCGAGAACAGGGGCGTCAGATGGTCGCCGATCTCGGACCGCTCGTTCCCGCAGACGATGGCGATGTCGACCTCCTCGAAATCCTGAAGGTGGTCGTTTTCGTCCGAGGCGAGAAGCGTGAACTGGATGTGCGGATGGTCGGCGCGATACGCATCGACCAGCGGCTTCACGAAGTTCGACATCCCGGCATAGGTCCCCGACAGGGTGATCGTCCGTTCGTCCCCGCCTTGTCCGACCTGCGCGATCGCATCGCTGAGCCGGTCGAGCCCGTGGGTGACGGCCTGAAGCAGAAGCCGCCCTTCGGCGGTCAACTCCATGCTGTTGTGCTTGCGCAGGAAAAGCTGGCAGTTCAGCGATTTCTCAAGGCCGCGGATATGCTGGCTGATCGCGGCTTGGGTGACATGAAGCTCGCTTGCCGCAAGCGTGAAGCTCAGATGTTTGGCGGCCACCTCGAATGTGGCGAAGGACCCGAGCGAGGGCAGGTGCCGCCGTTTGGGGGGGCGGTTGACCATGTCGACCGACCGGGGACGTATGCGGTCCTTGAAGATGTCCTTGCCCTTGGCTGTCATTCGTTATGTGCGCGCCATTCCTTCCACCGAATGAATATGTTCGCGCCAAGTTTGGCAAGGGGTGCGGGAGGAAGCTTGGTCGGCGGGGCCTGTGCGGCGAAGAAGTGGGTGACGTCGGTTGCATGGCCCAGCGCTGCCTCGGCGGCGGCGATGCCTGCCAGCGTGCTGCGCGTGGTGCCAAGGCCGTTGCAGACGGCAGCGGCGTAAAGCCCGTCGTCCAGCCGTCCGGCGATGGAGACGTTGTTGTTCGACAGGCACAGATGCCCCGCCCAGGCATATTGCATCGCCGCTCCGGCAAGCTGCGGAAAGCGGGTGTCGAACTTCTCGCGCATCATGGCGGTGGCGCGGCGCATGTGGCCGGGGGTCGTGACCATTTCCGGCAGCATCTTGGCCATAGTGCGGGTCACGATGCGGTTGCCGCCCTGCGGGGTCGAGATGCGGCGCATCGTCGTGCCCATCGGGTCGGACGGGGTGACGCCCCAGTTGCCCGTGCCGCCGATGCGGGCAGGGTCCAGTTCCTCGGTCATGGTGGCGAACAGGAAGATGTGCAGCAACCGGCCCGCGCCGAAGCCGAAGCTTTCCAGATGCCCGTTATTGGCAAGGATGACCGTACCCGCGTCGATCCGGCCCTTGGCCGTGCGGACGGACCAGCCGTCATCCAGCCGGACCAGTTCGGTGACCGGGCTGTTCTCATGGACGGCGATGCGCGGGGACAGACCTGCCAGCAGCCCGCGGATATATCCGGCGGGCTGGATCATCACCGTGCCGGGGGTGAACAGCCCCGAACGGTAATGCGACGACCCGGTCAATTCCTTCATGCCTTGCGCATCGAGAATCTCGTTACCCTCGCCAAGCTTGTCCAAATGCTTGGCATAGGCGGTATTGCGGTCATGCGCCGCGGTGCTGGCGGCGCCGTTCACCTTGCCGTCGCGGCGGAAATAGCCGGACGGGATGCCGTATTCGTCAACCGCCGCTGCTGCGAAGGCGATGGCGTGGCGGTTCATGCGGATCAGTTCGCTGTCCGAACTGGAATTTTCGCCCGCGTAATCCTCGGAGGTCAACTCGTGCGGCAGATCGATCATGAAGCCCGAGTTTCGGCCCGCCGAACCTTGGGCGATCTGGCCCGCATCGATGACCGCGATCCTGGCGTGGGGTGCCAGCTCCAACAAGCGGCGGGCTGCGGAAAGCCCGGCGAAGCCGCCGCCGATGATGGCGAAGTCGGCGCGGGTGGCGGTTTCAAGCGGGGGCATGGCGGTGCGGGGGGGCAGGATCGCCTCCCACGCGGCGGGGCCGGCAAGCTTCTGCAGGCGTTTCGCGCGGATGGTCCGGGACATCGTAACCTCAGGTGGGAAAAGGGCCGGGGTTCGCCCGGCCCGGATCGTCAGTCGATGCTGGCCGGTTCGGAATCGTTCAGGTCGATCCAGATGGTCTTGAGCTGCGTATATTGATCATGCGCGTGGATCGAATTGTCCCGCCCGCCGAAGCCCGACTGTTTGTAGCCGCCGAAGGGCGTGGAGATGTCGCCTTCCCCGAACGAGTTCACCGTGACAGTGCCCGCCCGCAGCATCCGCGCGCCGCGGATGGCGCGTTTGGCATTCGCGGTGAAGATCGACGCGGCAAGGCCGTATTCGGTGTCGTTGGCGGTGCGGATCGCTTCCTCGAAGCTGGCGACCTCGATCACGGTCAGGACGGGGCCGAAGATTTCCTCGCGCGCCAGTTGGTGATCGTTCGATGGAACCTCGACGATGGTCGGCTCCACATGGGTGCCATTGGCGGTGCCGCCCATATGGACGGTCGCGGTCTTCGCGATCTCCAGATAGGAGGCGACCTTGTCGTAATGCGATTTCGACACCAGCGCGCCGACGCGGACCGAAGGGTCCAGCGGCTCGCCCATGTTCCATTCGCGGGCATGGGCCTTCACGCGGTCCAGAAGCTTGTCCTTGATGCCTTTCTGGACGATCAGGCGCGATGCGGCCGAACAGTTCTCGCCCATGTTCCAGAACGCGCCCTGGACGACATGGGCGGCGACGGTGTCCAGATCCTCGGCATCGTCCAGCACGATGCAGGGGTTCTTGCCGCCCAGCTCAAGCACGACTTCCTTGAGGTTGGATTCGGCGGAATAGGTCAGGAACCTCCGGCCCGTCGCCGTCGATCCGGTGAAGGAGACCATGTCCACGTCGGGATGACGGCCCAGCGGCTCGCCGACATTGGCGCCCGATCCGGTGACGATGTTCAGAACGCCCGCCGGCAGGCCCGCCTCGGTGGCAAGCTCGGCCACGCGCAGCGCGGTCAGCGTCGTCTCGGCGGCCGGTTTGAGCACGATGGAATTGCCTGCCGCCAGCGCCGGTGCAATTTTCCATGCCAGCATCAGCAACGGGAAGTTCCACGGCAGCACCAGCCCGACGACGCCCACCGCCTCGCGCACGACCAGCGCGATGTGATCGTCGGACGAAGGTGCAACCTGATCATAGATCTTGTCGATCAGTTCCGCGTGCCATTTCAGGGTGTGGATCGTCTCGGGCAGGTCGATCGTGGCGACGTCGAAGATCGGCTTGCCGCTGTCGATGCTTTCCAGAACCGCAAGCTCATGCGCGTTGCGCTCCATCAGCTTGGCCAGCTTCAGCAGCACCTCCTTGCGCGCACCGGGGGAAAGACGCGACCAACGGCCATCCTCGAACGCGTCGCGCGCCTTTTGCACGGCGAAATCGACATCTTCGGCACCGCAGGCGGCGATCTCGGTCAGTGGCGCGCCCGTGGCGGGGTTCGCCGTCGTGAAGGTCTTGCCCGACTTCGCGGGCCGGAAGCCGCCGTCGATATAAGCGCTGGAGGGCAGCGAGATGGATGCGGCCAAGGCTTCGTATTCGGATTGGGTCAGAAGATCGGTCATGTCAGTTCCCCGCCTTGATGGCCGCGATGGTGGTTTTCAGGACGGCGATCACCTGTTCCAGTTCGCGCTTTTCATCCTTGTTCAGCCCCTTCAGCGGGGGGCGCATCGGTCCGGTGGGAACGCCGGCCATCGTGGTGCCATGCTTGATGCATTGGATGAACTTGCCGCCCTGTTCCAGCACGGTCATCAGCGGCAGCATCGCCGACATGATGCGGCGGCCTTTGACGAAGTCGCCGTTCACGACGCAGGTTTCATACAGATAGACGTGTTCTTCGGGCAGGAAGTTCGACCCCGCGCAGATGCAAACCGTTGCGCTTGTCACGGTCGCGGTCTTCGTCGCGGTGCTGATCGCCTTTCCGCTGGGCATCCTCGCCGCGCGCCGCCCACGGATCGAGGCTGTGCTGCGCCCGATCCTCGACATCATGCAGACGGTGCCGCCATGGGTCTATCTGATCCCGGCGGTGATGATCTTCAGCCTTGGCCGCGTGCCTGCCATCATCGCCACCATCGTCTATGGCGTGCCACCGATGCTGCGGCTGACAACGATGGCCTTCAAGGGTGTGCCAAAAGATCTGAAGGAACTGGGCGCGGCCATCGGCGCGCCGCCCCGCGCGATCCTGACCAAGATCGAGATTCCGGCGGCGACGCCCACGCTGCTGGTGGGGCTGAACCAGTGCATCCTTCTGTCGCTGGCGATGGTGGTTCTGGCGGGCCTTGTCGGCGCGGGCGGCCTTGGGGCCGAGGTGACGCGCGGGCTGACGCGGATGGAAATGGGCCTTGGCCTGCGCGCCGGGCTGGCCATCGTCGCGGTCGCGCTGCTGCTGGACCGGGTGACACGGGGCATCCTGCAAAGGAAACGGACATGAGAAAGACTTTCTTCTGCATCGACAGCCACGCCTGCGGCAATCCCGTGCGCGTCGTGGCAGGTGGCGGGCCGATCCTGCCGCATCTGCCCATTGCCGAGCGCCGCGCGATCTTCATGCGCGATCACGACTGGATGCGCACCGCCCTGATGTTCGAGCCGCGTGGCCATGACGTGATGTCGGGGGCGATCATCTATCCGCCCCATCGCGACGATTGCGACGCGGCGATCCTGTTCATCGAGGTCAGCGGCTGTCTTCCCATGTGCGGCGCGGGCACCATCGGCCTTTCCACCGTGCTGCTGGAGGAAGGGCTGGTCGTGCCGAAGGTGCCCGGGCGGCTGTCGCTTGAAACGCCTGCCGGTCGGGTTGACGTCACCTATGACATGGAGGGCGGGCGCGTGAAATCCGTGCGGCTGTTCAACGTCGCAAGCTACCTTCACGCTTCGGACGTGACGGTCGAGGTGGAGGGGCTTGGGCCACTGACCGTCGACATCGCCTATGGCGGCAACTTCTATGCCGTGGTGGAGCCGCAGGAGAACTGGCGCGGGCTGGACGTGGGCGTGTCCGAGATCATCTCGCTGAGCCAGCGTCTGCGCCGGGCATTGGCCGAAGCGATCGATCCGGTCCACCCCGAGGACGTCGCGATCCGGGGCGTGCATCATGCAATCTGGTGCGATGCGCCGCGATCGGGTGGCGACGGCCGCGGGGCGGTCTTCTATGGCGAAAGGGCGATCGACCGCTCTCCCGGTGGGACCGGAACCTCGGCGCGGATGGCACAGTTGTTCGGCAAAGGGCGGCTCGGTCTTGGCGACGCCTATCGCAACGAAAGCATGATCGGTACCGATTTCGATGGCAGGGTCGAGGAGATCGTCAAGGTCGGGCCATTCACCGGCATCCGGCCCAGCATCGGTGCCTGGGCGCGGATCATCGGGCACAACACCATCTTCGTGGATCATGCCGATCCACTTTGGAAGGGCTTCCAGCTCGTCTGAAAGACGAAATCCGGCGCCTTCGTCCTCGACTTCCAAACGCCAGCCGACCTATGGCCGGGCCGCATGCCAAGGGGGTCAGCGTTTCTTGTTCTGCTGGACGCCATCAAAAACACCGCGGCGCGCAATCGACGTCGCTGCCGTCACGGGTGTTCGGTCGCGACTGCGGCTCGCGCTCCGAGGCGATGTTTCAAGACAGCGACACGTTGCCTCGGGGCCGGGCGACCGGTTGTCCCTTCGCGGCGTCCTTCATGAACAGCTTCCACAGAAAGCCGAATGTATCGTCGCCGAAAGATATTGCCTTGCGCGGCAGGGCAAGGCGATCGAATTTGGCAGTCGCCGCACCGCGCTGGCATGTCACGCCTGTCGAATACCCCGCAGTTTCCGCGGCTTCGAGTGTCAAAAGATCATGCGATCCATAGGGATAGCACATGTGCGGCACGGGTAGGCCCAGTTCGTGTTCCAGAAGCGCCTTGCTCTGCACCATCTGCTCGGCCTGCACGTTTGCGTCATGCTCGGCCAGATGGATGTGGTGGAGCGAATGGCTGCCGATTTCGACGCCCCTTCGGCTGATGTCGCGCAATTCGTCCCAAGTCATCAGCGGCGGCGTCTCGTGGCCGGATTCGGCGAGCCAATCCGCGGTCCCGCCGACCAGACCGGCAATGGCATAGACGATCGACGGGAATCCGTATTGCTCAAGCACGGGCAATGCGTTGTCGCGGAAATTCCGACACCCGTCGTCGAAGGTCAGGACCACGGCCCGATGCGGCATGGGGCTTTCGCCCCGAAGCGCACGGGCCGCGTCGGACATGGAGATCACCGGAATGCGCAAAAGGTGCAGCGCCCGCATTTGCGCGCGAAAGCGCCCGATGTCGCAATAGGACGCGCGGTGGGTCCTTATGTCGGAAAAGCTGCCGACCTGATGATACATGAGGATGGAGATGCCGCTCATCGTCTTTCTTGCCATTGCCGGATCGCGCGATCATAGGCGCGCTCGGTTTCGGTGATCATGCGTTCGGGCGTGAAGCGCCCTTCGAAAACCTCTCGTGCGGCGCGGCCCATCCGCAGGCGCATCGCATCGTCGCGGCCTATCTTCAGGATGGCCGCAGCCAAGGCCTCCGGATCTTCCGCAGGGACGAGAATGCCGGAGATGTCGTCCTCCACCACTTCGGGTATGCCCCCGACATTCGTGCCGATGCTGGGTCGTCCCGAAGCTGCAGCCTCGATCAGCGACAAGCTCAACGCCTCGCGGCGCGAAGGGGCCAGCATGACGTCCAGCCGGTCGAATACGCCTTTGATATCGGCGGTCTCTCCCTGAAAGATCACGTGGTCCATGAGGCCCATTTCGTTTGTGAGCGCTTTCATCTTCCGCGCCCATTCGGTGTCGGTCGGTCCGATGAAGGTCAACCGCACCGGCAGGACGTGCCGCAGAATATTGATCGCCTTCAACGCCAGATCATGCCCCTTCACTGGCTCCAGCCTTGCCAGCATACCCAGCATCAGCGGACGAGCCAAGGCGATCGGCCCCGGCGCCGGCGCTGCGGCCAATCCGAGGTCGGGGACACCCAGATGAATTGCCGTGACGTTTTCCTGCTCAAAGCCCTTGGTCAGCAGAAAATGCCGGACGGCGTTCGATACGGCAATGATCTGATGGTCGTGTTTGAACCGGACCCACGCATTCGTGGAATGGGCGGTTGCGATCATCGCAAGCCGTCCGTCCGCTGCCCAATGCGCATATCGCGCGCCACGCTGGGCGTGACCATGCAGGATGTCGGCATTCCACCTTCGTGCAAACCGGCGAAGCCGCCACGCCGAAATCGGATCGAGCATCCCATGCATCGGGATGTCGATGCCTTCGTGACCTTCGGCCTCCATTGCGCGGCCAAGCCAGCCGTCCTTCGGCCCGGCAAACGCAATCCGATGGCCTGCCGCCGTCAATCCGGCGGACAAGGAGAGGACGTGCCGTTCTATGCCGCCAATGCTGTGGCTGTGACAGACCATGACAATGCGTTTCGGATTCGGTCGCGTCCTGTCGGCGAAAGAATCCATCGTGACGGCAGTTGCTGACACTTTGTCGTTCCGGCTGTTCGTGCCGGCCCGCCTGCATCGCCGTTGAACACAGGATATTGGCGAGACAAGGCTCTCACCCGGTCTCGGTCCATCCTTGGTTTCGCGGATTTGTAAGGAGCCGTGCAATCCTGTAAACATACAGGTCCGCCAACGGCGCCACCTGCGGGTGAAATTGAACCCGGATCTGACGATTGCGTCCGAAATTCCTTCCCATATGCAATGGGATTTGGTGTTTCAGACCTTCTCGCCTTATTCGCGATCGGGTTCGGTGTTCAAGCGGCGCGTCACTCTGGCGGCCATTTCACCCAGAAGGGCAGGGTGCGTCAATATGTCATCGCGCGTCTGCGCGAGGACTGCAACGATCCTCCGCGCAGCGTCAATGGGCGTCGGCGGGCGGTGCGGATTTCGGTTTCTTCATCAGCAGCGCGGTCAGGGCAAGGCCTCCGAACAGGCAGGAAATCAGCACGAACACGTCGATGAAGGACATGACCGCCGCCTGACCGCGCAATCGCAGGGCCATCTGTGCCAGCGCGGCGGTCGGGCCGTCCAGCCCTGCCGCCGAAAGGTTCTGCGCCATCAGGTCCAGTTGGCGGAGCGCCTCGTCCCGCGTCCAGCTGACCCTTTCGGCAAGGCGGGCATAGTGCAGGTCCTGCCGGTCGGACAGAACGGTGTTGATGATCGCCAGCCCCATCGCCCCGCCAAGGTTCCGCATCAGGTTGTAGAGGCCCGACGCCCCCTTCATCTTGGCGGGCGGCAAGGTGCCAAGGGCAAGGTTGTTGATCGGCACCATGCACAGCATCAGGGACATGCCCCGCAGGATCTGCGGCACCAGCAGTTCGGAAAAATCCCAATCGGCGGTCAGCCCGGTCAGCATCCATGTCGAGGTGGCAAAGCCCATGAAACCGATCAGCAGCATCACCCGCAGATCCATCCGTCCCGACAGAAAACCCGCGAGCGGGGCGGTGCAGAACATCGCAAGGCCCGACACGAACACCGTCTCGCCGATCATCAGGCTGTCATAGCCCCGGATCTGCGCCAGATAGAGCGGATAAAGGTATGTCAGCCCGTAAAGCCCGATGCCCATGACGAAGCTGAACACCGACCCGATAGAGAAGTTGGCGTTCAGGAACGCGGTCAGATCCACGATCGGCTCGTCCCGGGTCAGGGCGCGCCAGAAGGTGACGATGCCGCCCGCGACCATCACGGCACACATCCACGCAACGAGCTGATCCTGAAACCAGTCGTTCGACGGGCCTTCCTCGAACACGAATTCCATGCCGCCAAGAAACGCCGCAAGCGCCAGAAGCCCCCACCAGTCGAAACGGCGGAACAGTTTCCAGTCGGGCTTGTCGAAGTCGATCAGCATCCATGCGCCGATGGCGACGCCGATGCCGGGGATGACGTTCACCAAAAACAGCCAGTGCCACGAGAAGGCGTGGCTGAGATACCCGCCCACCGTGGGGCCGACCGTGGGGGCCAGCGTCGCGACAAGCCCGATCATGGGCGAGACGACCGCCCGTTTCGACGGCGGAAAGATCGTGAAAGCGGCGGCGAAGACCGAAGGGATCATCCCACCGCCAAGGAACCCTTGCAGCGCCCGCCACAGGATCATCTGTTCGATATTGGTGGCGGTGGCGCACAGAAGGCTGGCGGCCGTGAACCCGGCGGCGGAGGCGGCGAACAGGAACCGCGTGGACATGACCCGCGCAAGGAAGCCCGACAGCGGGATCATGATGACCTCGGCGATCAGATAGGAAGTCTGGACCCAGCTGATCTCGTCCGGGCTGGCACCGAGGCCCGCCTGAATGTCGGGCAGCGATGCCGATACGATCTGGATGTCGAGGATGGCCATGAACATCCCGAACACCATGATCAGGAAGGCGAAGACGCGGCGGGGCGTCAGCTCGGCTTCCATGGCGTCAGCCCCGGCTGTCGACGGAGACGATGGCGGACAGGCCCGCGCGCAGATGGCCCGTCTGCGCAACCTCGGGCGGGATGGCGATGCGGACGGGCACGCGCTGGACGATCTTGGTGAAGTTGCCGGTCGCGTTTTCGGCGGGCAGCAGCGAAAAGACGGCCCCGGTAGCAGGTGCGGCAGAGGCGACGGTGCCTTCGAATTCGCGGTCCGGGATGGCGTCGAACGTGATGTGGACACGCGCGCCGGGGGCGATCTCCGGCATCTGCGTTTCCTTGAAGTTCGCCTCGATATAAAGCCCGGCATCGGGCACCAGCGCGGCAAGACGGCCGCCGGGGCTGACCAGATCGCCCGGCTCCAGCGTCATGTTGGCGACGATGCCATCGGCAGGGGCGCGCAGGACAGTCAGGTCCAGATCGCGCTGCGCCTGTTTCACCGCCAGTTCCAATTCGTGGCGCGAACCTTCGGTTTCCGCGCGCTGGGCATGCAGCACGCCAAGCTGCGCCTCGGCACTGGCGACGGCGGCGCGGGCCTTGGCGACATTGGCGGTCGCGGTGTCGAGGCTTTCGGTCGCGGTATCCAGCTGGCTTTGCGCCGCGACCCGGCTGGCGGCAAGGCTGCGGACACGGTCGGCGTTCGACCGGGCGGCGCGCAGGGTCGCTTCGGCGGCGTCGCGATCGGCTTCG
Organism: Falsirhodobacter xinxiangensis; assembly: GCF_004959935.1. Taxonomy (GTDB): domain Bacteria; phylum Pseudomonadota; class Alphaproteobacteria; order Rhodobacterales; family Rhodobacteraceae; genus Falsirhodobacter; species Falsirhodobacter xinxiangensis. The sequence goes on from NZ_SMYN01000016.1 coordinate 28,048, forward strand.
GCGCTGGCGATGGCGGCCTGTCCGGCGGCGATCTGCGCGTCGATCCGGGCCAGCGTCTGACCCGCGGTGTCGAACCGGCTTTGCGCCGTGTCCAGCGCGATGCGGTAATCACCGTCGTCCAGCCGCACTAGCAGATCGCCCGCTTTCACATGGTCGTTCGTGCGGGCCGGAACCTCGGCGGCATAGCCCTGCACGCGGCTGCTGATCATGGTGATGTCGGCTTGCACATAGGCGTCGTCGGTCTTCACCATGAAACGGCCGATGCGCCAATACTGCGTCCCTTCGTATGCGGCGGCGCCGAGGATGACGATGGCGAGGGCGGCGAGGACGATCTTTTTCACGGCGGGAATCCTTTGGATCGAACCGATCGGTTCGGTGCGACAAATAGTCCCTTGCCCGGCGAAGAACAAGACTTCATCGAACCCATCGGTTCGATTATCTGGGTGGTATGGAAAAGAAACGGCACAAGGCTGGGCAGGACCCGGCGAAACGCGACCAGATACTAGACGGTGCGATGCGCGTCTTCATGGAGCGTGGGTTCGACGCCGCCAGCATGAACGACATCTGCCGCGCGGCGGGCGTGTCGAAAGGCACGGTCTATGTCTATTTTGCGGGCAAGGAGGATCTGTTCGAAGCGCTGATCGAGCAGGAACGCGACCGTCTGTTCCTTGGAATCGAAGCGATCCTGGAGGCCGAAGGCCCGACTGCGGAGAAGCTGGCGCGGTATGGACGGCGGATTGCCGAGATCATCTGCTCCGATCAGGTGATCCGCGCGCAGCGCATCATCATCGCGACGACCGAACGGATGCCCGAGCTTGGCGCGCGGTTCTATGACAGCGGGGCCGAGCGGGCGCATGGCGCGGTCCGGAGGTTTCTGGAGCGCGAGGTGACGGCAGGGCGGATGCGGGTGCCGGATGTGGCGCTGGCCGCGCATCAGTTCGCCGAGCTTTGCACCGCAGGGCTGTGGCGCAAGCGGCTGTTCGGCAAGGCGCGGACGGTGCCGCGCCCTGCCGAGATCGACGCCTGCGTGGATGGCGCGGTGGCGATGTTTCTGAACAGTTATGGGTTCAGCGCCGCGAAGGCCGCGTCGTAACGCCCCTCCGCCTCGGCCTGCGACAGGAAGCCAAGCCGCTCGACCCCGACCAGCGGCGGGATGGGGTCTTGCGACAGGATCTGTATCACCTCGTCGATGAATTCTGCCAGCGGCATTGCATTCGGATCGGTTGCGTGGCCCGGCATCAGATCGGTCTGGACGGCGGGGGGCGCGATCTCCAGCACCTCGACCGAGGTGTCGCGAAGCTGGTGCCGCAGAGATTGGGACCACGAATGGATCGCCGCCTTGGTCGCGGAATAGGTCGGCGTCCGGGTCAGCGGCACGAAGGCCAGACCCGAGGATACGGTCAGAAGCGTCGCGGCGGGCTGTGCCAGCAGATGCGGCATCAGCGCGGCGGTCAGGCGGATCGGGCCCAGCAGGTTCGTTGCGACCGTATCTTCGGCGGTTTGCAGGAAGTCGGCGGCGACATCCTCTGCCAGCATGATGCCGGCATTGTGCAGCACGACGTTCAACGCGGGATGTTCTGTCGTGATCCGCGCGGCAAAGTCCCGGATCGCGGCGGCATCGGTCATGTCCAGCGCGTGGGCAATCATCCCCTGCGCCGCCATCTGGTCCAGAAGCGGCTGGCGGCGGCCCGTCACGATGACTGTATTGCCATCCGCGTGAAAGCGTTCCGCCAGCGCCCGCCCGATGCCCGAGGTGCCGCCCGTCAGCAGGATCGTGTTTCCAGAGGTCTTCATGGGCTGTTCCTTTTCCGTTGGGTCTCGCACATATTGACGATGTGCTTTCTTCGGGAAAGAAGGCACCAGAAAGATTTATACGCACCGTTTGGAGAGTGTCATGGACTCACCCCTGTTGTCGGAGATCGATCCGCGAGTGAACCGTCTGGTCAGCGAACTGATCGGGCGGGTGGCCGACAAATGGACGATGCTCATCCTTGAGACGTTGACCGAACAGGGCGAGATGCGCTTTTCCGCCATCGGTCGCGCGGTCGAGGGGATCAGCCAGAAGATGCTGACCCAGACCCTGCGCCAGATGGAACGCGACGGCTTGATGGTGCGGACGGTGCATCCCGTCATTCCGCCTCGCGTGGATTATCGGCTGACCGATCTGGGCGGGACGCTGGCCGAGGCGTTCTGTGGCGTCTGGCTTTGGGCCGAAACCAATCTTGAGCGGATCGAAGCGGCGCGAGAGGCATTCGACGGTCAGACAAGCCGGGCATAGATGTCGCCCTGTCGCCGAAGCCCGGACAAAAGGCTCGGCGCGTCCATCCAGGGGCCGGCTAAACCATGCCCTTCGCCTTGGACGAAGTTGAAGCAATAGTCGCCGTTGCGCATCAGCTCGGCCAGCGCGGCGCGGGCCCGGTCCGGCGTCTCGGGCAGGTATTCCAGCGAAAGCGTGGGGATCGGGTGGCTCAGCCCGGCAAGAATGTCGACCTCGGCCCCCTCGACGTCGATCTTGCAAAAGGCGGGGATGCCGTGTTCGGCGATCAATCTGTCCAGAGTGGTCACATCTACCTCGATCCGCTGATCCCACCGGACATGGCGAAAGCCGTCGGTCTGCGCCACATCGTCGATCCAGCCGGCGCTTACGCTCGACACCGTCGGATGGCGGCGCGAGATATGCAGGGTCGTGCGCCCTTCGGCCCGCCCCGCCGCCTTTTCCACCAACGCCACCTGCGGCAGGAGTCGCGCAATGACGGCGGCGCAATGGGGCTGCGGCTCCAGCGCGACCACCCGCGCGCCCAGCCGCGACAAAAGGCGGCTGCGGCTGCCGACATGGGCACCGATGTCGAAGGCAAGATCGCCGGGCCGCACGAATTGCGACAGGAACCGCCGCTGCGCCGCCGCCCGGAACGGGTTGCCGTGATAGATGGCCAGCGACCGCAGAAGCCCAAGCCCGGTTGCAATGCCCATTCCCGCTCCTTGCATCAGGGATGCAGGACAATCTGATGCGGCATGGCTGCGGGGCCAGCCTAGCTAATGCGGAAGTGCAGCCGCGACTGGTCTGAACGAAAATAGGCCATGTATCGTTCGATCGGCTGGTCCGCCGCATCCCGCGACAGGGATTCGATCCCAAGGATCGGGGTTCCCTCCGGCACGCGCAGCAAGGCCGCGATCTCGCCCTTGGCCGAGGTCGCTTCGATCCAGCGTTCGGATTCGCGGATCTGAAGGTTGAAATGCTGGCCGAGCGTTTCGTAAAGCGATTTGTTGTGCATGTGAAGCTCTTCGAACCCCGGCACGTCGGTGGCGCGAAGCTGGGTGTGGACGACCATGCGCGGCAATCCGTTCACCAGAAGCAGCCGGTCGAATTCCACCACCCGATCCTCGGGGGCAAGGCGCAGCAGTTCCGCCTCGCGTTCCGACGGGGCGCGCAGGCGCTGCGACAGAACGATGCGCATCACCGCATCGTCGCGGCCCAGAAAGTCCCGGCTGAACGAAATGTTGCTGCCGACGAAATCCTGCGTCTCGCGCAGGTCGGCGACGAACGATCCCTTGCCTTGGGCCTTGTAGACGCGCCCGTCCATCACAAGCTGGTTCAGCGCCTCGCGCACCACGGTGCGGGACACGCCGAAGGTGGTGCAAAGCTCCGCCTCTGACGGCAGGCGGCTGTGCGGGGCCATCCCGCCATCCGCGATGCGCCGGATCAGCGCGTCGCGCAGTTGCGACCAGAGGGGCGGTCCTTCGCGGACGAGGGTCTGTTCCCCCTGATCCTCATCCTGCGCGTCGGTCTTCATCGTCCCTCAATTCCTGCGGCGCGACCGCGACGTGGTGGCGCCGATGCAGCAGCGACAGCGTGCGCGCCACCTCGTCCGCCTCGCGTTCCTCAGACCAGTCCAGCGCCATGGCGGCCAGCCGGGCGAAAGCCTTGACGGCATCGGCACTTGCAAGCCCTTCGAAGGCAAGGAGTGTACGGCGCAGCACCAGATCGTCAAGGCGCATGACCCGTTCGTTCCGGCACAGCCACAGGATCTCCTGCTCGGCGTACCCCGGGGCTTCGGGGATCGGTCGGGGTGGTCCGTCGAAGCTTTCCAGCATCGCCTGCGCCGTCGTGCCATAGCGGTGCAGAAGGTGCTGCGGGATGTTGCCGGATGGCGGGAAGTCCTTGCCGCCGCCGATCCGCAGACCAAGCGTGCCGCTTTGGCGGGCGATGCCGATGCGGGCCAATACCTGATCCGCGATCTGCGCGGCGCAGGCGCGATAGGTCGTCCATTTGCCACCGATCAGCGCGATGACGGCGAAGGGGCGGTCGCCCTCGGCCTCGAACGTGCGCAGGCTGTGGTCGCGGCTGATCGCGCCCGTGACGCCGTCCGGGCTGTAGGGCAGGGGGCGCACGCCGGCGAAGGTGAAGACGATGTCCTCGCGCCTCGGCGCCGCGCCGGGCAGCACTTCCTCCAGCACGCGGAACAGATAGTCGATCTCGCCCTCGTCGCAGGTGGCGGCGTCGGGGATGTCGCAGCGCAGGTCTGTCGTGCCGAGGATGACCTTGCCGCCATCCAGCCGATAGGCGAGGCAGGCGCGGAAATCCGACGTCTCGAAATACAGCATCGCATCGCCCAGCTGGGCGGCCAGGTCGGGACGGTCCAGCACCAGATGCGATCCCTTGGTGCCGCCCGTCAGCCGCTGGTCGATGCCGATGCTGCGATGGGCGGGGTCGATCCATGCCCCGGCGCAGTTCACCACCAACGACGGCGCAACGCGCAGCACCTCGCCGCTCATCCGGTCGGTCAGAAGCAGATGCGCGCCGTCGCGGCCTGTCACCTCCAGATAGGTGACGGCGGCGGTGTCCGGGCAATCGGCTTCGGCATCGGCGGCAATCTCCATCACCAGCCGTTCGGGCGAGGAGATGCGGGCGTCGTAATATTCCAGCACCGCCTTGACCCGCGGGGCCAGCAGCGGAAAGCGCCGCCGCGCCTCGGTCATCGGGATCGGGCGATGGAGCGGCATCGTGCGCTGGACCTTGCCGAAGCGGTCGAACACCCACAGGCCCAGCCGAACCGCCAGCGCCCCCTTGGCCCCCGGCGTGCGTTTCAGGTGCAAAAAGCGCAGCAGCGCGGCGAAGGCGCCACCGGTATGGCTCAGCACCGGAATCCAGACCGGGATGGGGCGAACCTGATGCGGCGCGTTCAGAAGAAGGTGGTTTCGCTCCTCGACCGATTCGCGCACCAGGGCGAATTCGCCGGTCTCCAGATAGCGCAGCCCGCCATGTATCAGGCGCGAGGGTGCCGAACTTGTGCCAGAAGCGAAATCCGCGCGTTCGGCCAAAAGCGCGGGCACACCCTGTGCCGCCAGATCCCGCAGAACGCCTACGCCGTTGATTCCACCGCCGATGATCAGGACGCGGCCATCCATGCGGCCCTCGCGGATGGCGGCGATCAGTTCGCTTCGCTGTCTCATCCCGTTCCCCCTCTGGTTTTGCGGCAGGCTACGCCCATGAACATATAATTACAACTACTGTATTGTAGTGATGACTACTACATGAGCTGCGCCTGAGAAAGCTGTTGACAGCCCGATACCTTTGCGGGTTCATCTTCATGTCATTACAGGTCGGAGCAACCGCTTGGGAGGGCGGTCCGACCTGCAAGGGAGGAGAATACGATGGCCAAGTTGCTTATCGGCGTGGATGCCGGCGGCACAATGGTGAAGGTTGCCGCCTTCGACGCCGCCGGGCGCGAGATCGGATGCGAACACCAGCCCAACCCCATGTCATTCCCAGAACCCGGCTGGACCGAACGCGACCCGGACCGGCTTTGGGCCATCGCGGCACAGGCGATCCGCACCATGCTGGACCGCACCGGGATCAATCCGGCCGATGTGGCGGCGGTGACCGCCTCGGGCTATGGCGCAGGTGCTTTCCTTCTGGGCGGCGATGGCCGTCCCGCGCGGCCCGCGCTCGGCTCCACCGACAGCCGCGCGCTGCCGCTGATCGCGGAATGGCAGCGGACGGGTGTGGCCGAGGAATTGTCACTGGCCGTCAGCCAGGGCGTCTGGCCGGGGCAGACCTCGGTCCTGCTGGCATGGTTCCAGCAGCACGAGCCAGAGGTGCTGGCCCGCACCGCGCATGTGATGAACTGCAAGGATTACCTGACCTGGAAGCTGAGCGGCGAGATATCGACCGACCTGACCGATGCGGGCTGCGCGGGGCTGATGGATCTGGAACGCGGGACCTATGCCAGCGACGCGCTGCGAGCGGCGGGTCTGGGCGCGTGGCTGCCCAAGCTGTCACCCATCGGCCCGGCGGGCGAGGTGGTGGGCCACCTGACCGCCGAGGCTGCGCGGCTGACGGGGCTGCGACGGGGAACGCCGGTGGCGCGCGGCGTCTATGACGTGGTCGGCTGCTCGCTCGCCTCGGGGATGACGCGCAGTGACCAGCTTGGCATTGTGGCGGGGACGTTCAGCATCAATTCGACGCTGCATCCCGCGCCCTGCCTCGACCCGATACCGACGCTGCAATGCCCCTATCCCGGTGCGCCGGGGCATTACCTTTCGACCATCGCGACGCCGACCTCGGCTTCGAACCTTGAATGGTTGTGCCGGACGATGCTCGCGGCCGAGGCGGACAGGGCGCAGGCGGCGGGGCGGTCGATCTATGAGGTGTGCAGCGAACTGGTCGCGGCGGGCGAGGGACGCGAGAGCGATGCGATGTTCCTGCCATATCTGTTCGGCGGGCCGGAAGGGGCGCCCGGTGCGTTGTTCGGGCTGACGGCGGGATCGAACCTTGGCGACGTGCTGCGCGCGGTGTTCGAGGGGATCGTCTTCGCCCATCGCGCCGATATCGACACCCTGCTGGGCGGGCGGGATTCGGCGCATCCGCGCACGGCGTTGCTGGCGGGCGGACCGTCGAAAAGCGATGTTTGGTCGCAGATGTTCTGCGACGCGGTCGGCCTGCCTTTGACCGTGGCCGAAGGGTCGGAGTTCGGGGCCAAGGGCGCGGCGATCTGCGGCGCGGTGGCGGCGGGCATGGCCGATGACATTCCGGCGGCGGTCGCGGCGATGACGCGCCCCTGCCGCGCCTATCATCCGAAAGCCGAACGCACCCCCCGGCTTGAACGGCAATATGGCCGATACCTGCGCATGTCGCGCGAATTGTCGGCGGCATGGATGCCCGCGAGCGAGGCGACGCCGTCCTGTTTTGCGGGAGCGCAGGCATGATCCGGCTGGAGAACCTTGGCCGCAGCGTCGATGGCGCGATGCATCTGGAGGGGATCGAGCTGACCCTGTCGCCGGGCATCAACGTGCTGCTGGGCCGGACTCATGCGGGCAAGACCTCGCTTCTGCGGGTTCTGGCGGGGCTGGATCGGCCCACGACCGGGGCGCTGACGCAGGACGGGCAGGATCTGACGCAACTGCCGCTGTCCAAGCGCAGCGTGGCCTTCGTCTATCAGCAGTTCGTCAATTATCCGGCGTTTTCGGTGCGCGACAACATCGCCGCCCCGTTGCGCCGCAAGGGGCTGGCGCGGGACGAGATCGCACGCCGCGTGGCCGACGTCGCCCGGCGCGTGCGGATCGAGCCGCTGCTGGACCGTCTTCCGGCGCAGCTTTCGGGCGGGCAGCAGCAGCGGCTGGCCATCGCCCGCGCGCTGGCCAAAGATGCCGCGCTGATGCTGTTCGACGAGCCGCTGGTGAACCTCGACTACAAGCTGCGCGAAGGGCTGCGCGAGGAATTGCGCGGGCTGTTCCATGACGGGCAGACGGTCGTCTATGCCACGACCGAACCCGAGGAGGCGCTGCAGATGGGCGGCACCACCATCGTCCTGCATGAAGGCCGTGTGCTCCAGACCGGCCCCGCGCACGAGGTCTACCGCAATCCCGCCTCGGTGACGGTGGCCGAGATTTTCTCCGAGCCGCCGATGAACGTTGTCGCGGGCCATGTCGAACAGGGACGGCTGCACTTGGGCGATCTGTCCATGCCGCTGCCGGATCATGCGCCTGCGGGGCTTGCCGGCTGCCGCGTCGGGCTGCAACCCCACCGGATCACCCGCACCCCCGGCCCCATCCGGCTGGAGGGCGAGACGCTGCTGGCCGAGGTGGACGGATCATCCACCTTCGCCCATTTCCGCGCGGGCGGGCAGCCGTGGATCGCGCGGCTGGACGGGGTGCATGGCCTGCCGATCGGTGCGCCCTTCACCGGTTTCGCCGATCCGGCGGACCTTTATTTCTTTGCCGAGGATGGCACGCTTCTGGCCCCTGCACAGGGGGCGCGGCATGGCTGAGATCACCATTTCCGGCCTGCGCCATTCCTATGACGGCGATCTGTCGGACCCATCCAGGCTGGCACTGAAGGGGATCGACCACGTCTGGCGGGACGGAGGCGCCTATGCGCTGCTTGGCCCCTCGGGCTGCGGCAAGTCGTCGATGCTGAACATCATATCGGGGCTGATCCGGCCCACGGCGGGGCGCATCCTGTTCGACGGGCGCGACGTGACCGACCTGCGCCCCGAGGAGCGCAACATTGCCCAGGTGTTCCAGTTTCCCGTGCTGTATGACACGATGACGGTGCAGGAAAACCTTGCCTTTCCGCTGCGCAACCGAAAGGTCGCGCCTGCCGCCATCACCCGCCGCGTGGCGGAAGTGGCCGAGATGCTGGACCTTGGCCCGCTGCTCAAACGTCGCGCCTCGCGGCTTGGCGCGGCGGAAAAGCAGAAAATCTCGCTTGGCCGGGGGCTGGTGCGCGAGGACGTCGCCGCGATCCTGTTCGACGAGCCGCTGACGGTGATCGACCCGCAGGTGAAGTTCGACCTGCGCCGCAAGCTGAAACTGGTGCACGAGACGCTGAAGCTGACCTTGGTCTATGTCACGCATGACCAGTCCGAGGCGCTGACCTTCGCCGATCAGGTGGTGGTCATGTCCGATGGCGAGGTCGTGCAGGCCGGAACGCCGGAGGAGCTGTATGAGCGACCGGCCCATGCTTTCGTCGGGCGTTTCATCGGATCGCCCGGCATGAACTTCCTGCCCTGCCGCATCGAGGAGGGCGAGATCCGTTTCGACGGGGGCCGCCTTTCCGCGCCGGGGCTGCGGCGGCTGGCAGGGCAGGAGGGCCTGAGCCTTGGCCTGCGTCCGCAGGCATTGCAGCCCGCCGATGCCGCAACCGGGGTGGAGGGCGAGATGGTCGGGTTGGAGGATCGCGGCCATTACCGCATCGCCGATGTGGCCTTGGGCGGTGCGCGGCTGAAGATGCGGCTGGCCGAAGGGGTGCCCGCGCCGCAGGGGCGTTTTCCGGTGGCGTTCCGCCCCGGCTCGACGCTGGTTTTCGCGGGCGACCGCCTTGTGGGGGATCTGGCCGATGCACAAGCTTGACGACAACCGCGCATGGCTTCTGGTGGTGCCGGTCTTTGCACTGGTCGCCTTCAACGCGGTGATCCCGCTGATGACGGTGGTGAATTATTCGCTTCAGGACATCTTCGGGCCGGGGCAGCGGGTGTTCATCGGCGTCGAATGGTTCCGCGAGGTGCTGCGCGATCCGACGATCCAGGCCTCGTTCCTGCGGCAGGTCGCGTTTTCGGCGCTGGTGCTGGCGATCCAGATCCCGCTGGGCATCGCCATCGCGCTTCTGCTGCCTCGGGTGGGCTGGAAATCGTCGCTGGCGATCATCCTGATCGCGATTCCGCTTCTGGTGCCGTTCAACGTCGTCGGCACGATTTGGCAGGTCTATGCCCGCCCCGACATCGGGCTTCTGGGACGTGGCATCAACGCGATCGGGATCGACTACAACTATACCTCCAGTGCGGTTTCGGCGTGGATCACGCTGCTTTTGATGGACACGTGGCACTGGACGCCGCTGGTGATCCTGCTGGCCTTTGCGGGCCTGTGCTCGATCCCCGAACCCTATTATCAGGCCGCTCGCATCGACGGCGCGTCGCGCTGGGCCGTGTTCCGGCATATCGAACTGCCAAAGCTGCGCGGCGTTCTGACCATCGCGATCCTGCTGCGGTTCATGGACAGCTTCATGATCTATACCGAGCCGTTCGTCGTCACCGGCGGTGGGCCGGGGTCCAGCACGACATTCCTTTCCGTGCGGCTGGTGAACATGGCGGTGGGGCAGTTCGACCTTGGCCCGGCGGCGGCGTTCTCGCTGATCTACTTCCTTGCGATCCTGCTGTTTTCCTATGTCTTCTACACGATCCTCAAGATGAACGAGGGGGAGCCATGACCGTGATCGAGACCCGTCTGGCCACGGACGCTCCGGCCCGCGCCGCCTTTCCGACGCGCCGCCTCGTCGCCGCCTGCGTACTGGGCGCTTATCTGATCTTTCAGGCGCTGCCGGTTTACTGGATCGTGCGGATGTCGCTGATGACGCCGGGCAACGTCATGGGCCGGTCCGACTTCCTGCCGGTGGAGCCGACCTTCGACAACTATCGCACGATCTTCACCGATCCGACGTGGTATATGAGCTTTCTGAACCAGCTTGCCTATGTCTGCCTGAACACCGCGATCTCGCTCGCGGTGGCGCTGCCTGCGGCCTATGCCTTCTCGCGTTATCGCTTTCTGGGCGACAAGCACGTGTTCTTCTGGCTGTTCAGCAACCGCATGGCCCCGCCCGCGGTGTTCCTGCTGCCGTTCTTTCAGCTGTATTCGGCGGTCGGGCTGTTCGACACGCCCTGGGCCGTGGCGCTGGCGCATACGCTGTTCGTCGTGCCGCTGGCGGTGTGGATCTTGGAGGGCTTCATGTCCGGCATCCCGCGCGAGATCGACGAGACGGCGCTGATCGACGGCTATTCCTTGCCGCGGTTCTTCGTGACGATCTTCATGCCGCTGATCGCATCGGGGATCGGGGTGACGGCGTTCTTCTGCTTCATGTTCTCGTGGATCGAGCTGCTGCTGGCGCGCACGCTCACCTCGGTCGATGCGCGGCCGCTGGTGGCGACGATGACGCGGACGGCATCCTCGTCCGGGATGGATTGGGGGCTGCTGGCGGCGGCGGGGGTGCTGACGATCCTGCCGGGCGTCGCGGTAATCTGGTTCGTGCGCAACTATATCGCAAAGGGCTTTGCCCTGGGACGGGTGTGATGATCGATCTGGAATGGATGGCCTGGACGACGCCGACCGCGATCTTCTTTGCCGTGATCGCGGCGATGCTGGTGGTGATGACCGCGTTGCAGATCCTTTGGCCGACGGTGGAACGCAAAGGGCTGCTGCCGATGCCGACGACGCGGGGGGACCGGCTGTTCCTGTCGCTGCTGATGGCCGCGTTCCTGCATCTGGGCTTCGTCTGGGCCACGGATATCGAGACGTTCTGGCTGCCGCTGGCTTTGTCGGTGGCCCTTGGTGCGCTGATCCTGCGGTTCGGCTGACGCGACCCATCGCGGTGGATTTTCCCGGCCCCCCCAAGGGACCGGGCAAGGAAAGGTCATGCCTTGGGAGGGGCTGGCCATCAACGGGAGGAGAAGAAGATGAGACCGACCAAGCTCGCCCTTCTTGCGGCAAGCGCCAGCCTGTTCGCCTTCATGGCCCATGCGCAGGACGCTGCCGCCATCGACAAATGGGTGGACAGCGAATTCCAGCCATCCACCCTGACCCGCGATCAGCAGGTCGAGGAGATGACGTGGTTCCAGAACGCCGCGAAGCCTTTCGCGGGCATGACCATCAACGTGGTGTCCGAGGCGATCCCGACCCACAGCTATGAATCCCAGACCTTGACCAAGGCGTTTCAGGAAATCACCGGCATCACCGTCACCCATGATCTGCTGCAGGAAGGCGACGTGATCGAGAAGCTGCAGACCCAGCTTCAATCCGGGCAGAACGTCTATGACGCCTATGTCAACGACAGCGACCTGATCGGCACGCATTACCGCTATGGCTGGACGGTGGATCTGACCGGATACATGGCGGGCGAGGGGGCGGATGTGACTTCGCCCACGCTGGATATCGACGATTTCATGGGCAAGTCCTTCACCACCGCACCGGACGGCAAGCTTTATATGCTGCCCGATCAGCAATTCGCGAACCTGTATTGGTTCCGGCACGATCTGTTCAGCCGCGAGGACCTGAAGGCGGCGTTCAAGGAACGCTATGGCTATGACCTTGGCGTGCCGGTGAACTGGTCGGCCTATGAGGATATCTCGGACTTCTTCACCAACCATGCGGGCGAGATCGACGGCCAGAAGGTCTGGGGCCACATGGATTACGGCAAGAAGGATGCCTCGCTGGGCTGGCGATACACGGATGCGTGGTTTTCGATGGCCGGGTCGGGCGACCGGGGGCTGCCGAACGGGTTGCCGGTCGATGAATGGGGCATCCGGGTCGAAAACTGCCATCCGACCGGATCGTCTGTGGACCGGGGCGGCGATATCAACGGGCCGGCGGCGGTCTATGCCTTGGACACCTCGATCCGCTGGCTGAAGGATTACGCCCCGCCCGAGGCGCAGGGCATGACCTTCTATGAATACAGCCCCGTGACGGCCAGCGGCGTGATCGCGCAGCAGGCCTTCTGGTATACCGCATTCGTGGCCGACTTCGCCAAGGAAGGTGTGCCGGTCGTGAACGAGGACGGGTCGCCCAAATGGCGCGTCGCTCCGTCCCCCCACGGTGCCTATTGGCATGACGGGATGAAGCTGGGCTATCAGGATGCCGGTTCGTGGCTGCTGCTTCAGAACACTCCCGAGGATCGGCGCAAGGCGGCGTGGCTCTATGCGCAGTTCGTCACCTCCAAGACCGTGGACGTGAAGAAATCCCATGTCGGGCTGACCTTCATCCGCGACAGCACCGTGCGGCATGAAAGCTTCACCGAACGCGCGCCGCAGTTGGGCGGGCTGATCGAGTTCTACCGCTCGCCCGCCCGCGTGGCATGGACGCCGACGGGGGTGAACGTGCCGGATTATCCGAAACTGTCGCAACTGTGGTGGTCCAACATTTCGACCGCGATTTCGGGGGAAACCACGGTGCAGCAGGCGCTGGACAACCTTGCCGAAGCGCAGGACCGCGTGATGGAGCGGCTGGAGCGGGCCGATGTGCAGAAGGTCTGCGGGCCGAAGATGAACCCCAAGACCTCGGCCGAGGAATGGTATGCCCGCGCCGAAGCCGACGGCAACCTCGCCCCCCAACGCAAGCTGGAGAACGAGAAGCCGCAGGGCGAGACGGTCGTTTACGAGGATCTGCTGGCCGCATGGGCGGCGGGCAAAGTGAAACCCTGACCAAGAAGGGCCGGGGACGCGCCCGGCCCGATTTCCAAGGAGATGACGATGCCTCACATGGGCGATCTGGTGGCCGAGATGCTGGCGCAATCGGGAGTGGACGCGGTGTTCGGTATGCCGGGGGGGCAGACGACGGCCCTGCATGACGGTATCTCGCGCCGGTCGAACCGCATCCGGCATGTGCTGATGCGGGATGAAAGGAACGCCGCCTATGCTGCCGACGCCTATGCGCGGCTGACGGGCAAGCCAGGCGTCTGCGACGTGACCGTGGGGCCGGGGGCGAACCTGCTGCCCGCCGGATTTCTGGAGGCGATGAACGCGTCGATCCCGATGATCGGCATCGTGGGCGAGGTGCCGCTGGACTGGCTGCAACTGCGCGACAAGGGCATCGCCAGCCAGGGGTTCGACCAGCTTTCCTTCTTCAAGACCTGCACCAAGGAGTCGTGGCTGGTGCCGTCGGTGACTGCCCTGCCGGATATCCTGCGGACGGCGTTCCGGGTGGCGACCTCGCCCCGCCCCGGCCCTGTCGCGGTCATCATCCCGCATGACATCTTCGACGCGGATTGGGACGGGATCAGTCCCCCGCCTTTGGTCGATGACCGCACGGTGCGGATGCCCTATCTGCGTTCGACCGCGCCTGCGGACGGCATTGCACAGGCGGCGGCGTTGATCCGGCGGGCGAAGCGGCCCGCTCTGGTCTGCGGCGGCGGCGTTCACGGATCGGACGCGGCGCAGGTGGTCACGGATTTCGCGGACCGGCTTGGCGGGCTGGTCGTCACCTCGCTGTCGGGCAAGGGGTCAGTGCCGGAAACCCGCGACTATGCCGCCGGGGTGCTGAATCCGCTGGGGTCATGGGCCGCGATCGAGCTGGTGCAGGAGGCGGACCTGATCATCTGGTGCGGGTCCAAGGTCAGCCAGAACACCGGCATGAACTGGACCTTGCCGAAACCGGATCAGGCGAGCATCACCATCGACTGCGACCCGCTGGAACATGGCCGCACCTTCCGCCCGACCGTCCCGCTTCTGGGCGATGTGCGCGAGATCGTCCTGGCGTTGCACAAGGCGCTTGGGCCCCAGCCGGAACGCCCGGACTGGGCCGCCCGCATCGCCGAGGTGAAGGCGACGGGCGAGCGGCAGAAGGCCGAGGAGGTCGCGTCCGAAAGCGTGCCGATCCAGCCTCCGCGCGTCATGGCGGAACTGGCACGCCGCTTGGGCGAGGATGATATCGTGGTGTCCGACGCTTCCTTCTCGGCCGGATGGATCGCGGGATATATCCCTGCGAAGGTGCCGGGGCGGCAGTTTTTGTTCGCGCGCGGGCAAGGGGGATTGGGATATTCCGTGCCCGGTGCCATCGGCGCGGCAGAAACGCGGCCCGGCACGCGGATCGTGACCGTGGCGGGGGACGGCGCATTCTCCTACACCGTGGGGGAATTGGCCACTCAGGCGCAGTTCCGTCAGCGCGTCGTGAACGTGGTGCTGAACAACGGGCGGCTTGGCTGGATTCAGCTGTGGCAAGAGATTTTCTTCAAGAACGTGCAATCGGCCATGCTGGAAACCGACACGACCCGCCCCGGTTTCGCTGCCGCCGCCGAGGCGCTTGGCCTGAAGGGCTTCACCGTCGATACGCCCGACCAGATCGGCCCCGCGCTGGATGCCGCCTTCGCCCATGACGGCCCATCCGTGGTCGAGGTGCGGATCGACGACCGCGCGACCCCGATCCATTCCTTCAAACGCCGGATGCGCGAAGGGGCCGACAAGCCGCGCCCGCGTCCCGGCACCGTCTACAAGCTGCGGGAATGGAAGGTTTCTCCGGACATATGACGTCGGTTGAACCGGCTGCCCGTGCCATGCTACGCCGCTTTTGCCGATGGATCGACAGGAGAAGCGGGATGTTGACGAAGCTGAGCGCGTCGCGGGGGGCGGGATCGCCCGAAGTGGTGGGCTTCCACGACCCCGCGACGGGGTCGTGCCAGTATCTGGCCATCGATCCGGCCACGAGGGCGGCGGCGCTGATCGACATCGTGCTGGATTTCGACACCGCCTCCTGCCGCACGACGACCGCATCGGCGGAATGGGCGCTGCGGCTGGTGCAAGAGCATGATGTGGACCTCAAGCTGATCCTCGACACGCATCCCCATGCAGACCATCTTTCGGCGGGGTCATGGCTGCGCGAACGGACGGGCGCGCCACTGTGGTCGGGCGCCAAGCTGCGACAAATCGCCGATCTGTGGGAAGGGTTCTACAACCTGCCCGGCGCCTTCGATCCGGCCGCCGATTTCGACCGGCTGCTGGAGGATGGCGAGACCTTCGCGCTGGGCGATCTGGAGGTGCGGGTCATGCTGTCGCCGGGCCATACGCTGGGGTCGATCAGCTTCGTCATGGGGGACGCCGCCTTCGTGCACGACACGTTCATGCAGCCGGATGCGGGCACGTCGCGCGCCGATTTTCCGGGCGGTTCGGCTTCGGATCTTTACGACAGCCTGACGGCGATCCTTGCGCTGCCCGACGAAACGCGGCTGTTCATCGGCCATGATTACGGCACCAAGGACCGCGCGGAACCGGCATGGGAAAGCACCGTCGCACAGCAGCGGGCCGGGAACCTGCACCTTGGCGGCGGCACCCCGCGCGAGGATTTCATCGCCCGGCGCGAGGCGCGCGATGCCACGCTGAAACTGCCCGCGCGCATGCTGCATGCGTTGCAGTTCAATCTGCGTGGCGGTCGGCTGGAACCCGATGCGGACGGCAAAAGCTATTTCAAATTGCCTGCGAACCTGTTCTGACCATGCTGGACCGGATCGACGCCCGCATCCTGATGGAATTGCAGCGCGACGCGGCCCAGACGCAGCGCGACCTGGCCGAAAAGGTCGGCCTGTCGCAGAACGCCTGCTGGCGGCGCATCCGCAATCTTCAGGAACGTGGCATCCTGATTGGTCAGACCGTGCGGATCGACCGAGAGGCATTGAACCACGGCCTTGTCGTGTTCGCGATGATCCGCACGCGCAAGCACTCCGCCGACTGGCTGAAGCTGTTCCGCGCGCATGTGCTTTCGATCCCGGACATAACCGAGTTCCACCGGATCGGCGGCGATTACGATTACATGCTGAAGATCGTGACGACCGACATGAAAAGCTATGACCGCATCTATCAAAGGCTGATCGAGAAGCTGGAGCTGGATGCCGTGACCTCCTACTTTTCGATGGAAACGATCGCCGAGAACCGCCCGATAGAGTTTTGATCGCAAAATCTCACCATTCCCCTATCAAAGACACGTAAATTGCCCGCCCACGGGTCAAAGATGGGAAAATTTGCCACTCGGCGCAGGCTATGATCGCCTGAACCAGCAGGAGGCAATGATGAGCGCGATTTCGGATTTCAGAACGGGGCTGGAACGCCGCGACATCCTAGATCATCTGCGTGCCGGGCTGATCGGCGAAGGTCTCCGGTTCGAGACGCCTTTCGGGCCGCGCCAGTTGCTTTATGCCGACTACGTCGCGTCCGGCCGTGCGTTGCGGCAGGTGGAGGGGTTCGTGGCCGAGCAGGTGCTGCCCTTCTATGCCAACAGCCACACCGAAGCGTCCTTTTGCGGCATGACCATGACCCGGATGCGCGAGGAGGCACGCGCCACCATCGCGCGGCTTGCGGGTGCGGGAACCGATTGCCATACCGTCTTTACCGGGTCGGGCGCGACCGCAGGGATCAACCGCATCGTCGGCCTTCTGCGGCTGGCCGAGAATGTGCGGGAGGGGCGCAAGGTCGTCGTGCTCTGCGGCCCATACGAGCATCACTCGAACATCCTGCCCTGGCGCGAGACGGGGGCCGAGGTGGTGGAGATTGCCGAAGCGCCCTCGGGCGGGGTCGATCTGGAAGATCTGGACCGCTCGCTGGCATGCGCGAAGGGGGCAGATACGATTGTCGGCACGTTCTCTGCCGCGTCCAACGTCACCGGCATCCTGAGCGACGCGGATACCGTCACGCGGCGGCTGAAGGCAGCGGGGGCGCTTGCGGTCTGGGACTATGCGGGCGGCGCACCCTATATCGAGATCGATATGGGCCGGGGCGATGCGGCCAAGGATGCAGTGGTCTTTTCGGCGCACAAGTTTCCGGGCGGGCCGGGCGCGTCGGGCGTCATGATCGTGCGCGACAGCATCGTGCGGCGTGACACGCCGACCCTGCCGGGGGGCGGGTCGGTCGCGTTCGTGTCGCCGCAGGGTCACCGATATAGCAGCCGCATCACGGCGCGCGAGGAGGCCGGAACGCCCAATGTCGTCGGCGACATCCGCGCGGCGCTGGTGATGCTGGTCAAGGATGCCGTCGGCGCGCCGGCGATCATGGCGCGCGAGGCTGCGCTGCGGGATCGCGCGCTGGCAGCTTGGTCCGGCGTGCCGGGCTTGCGGCTTCTGGGGCAGAAGCCGCAGATGGAGGCGCTGCCGATCTTTTCGTTCCAGGTGCAGGATGGGAAAGGCGGGCTGGTCCATCAGCAGTTGTTCACCCGGATGCTCAGCGATGTTCACGGCGTGCAGGCGCGGGGCGGTTGCGCTTGTGCCGGCCCCTATGCGCACCGGCTGATGGGGATCGATGCCGCGCAATCCGCGACGCTGGCAGCGCGGATCGCGGCGGGCGAGGAGTTGGCGAAACCCGGCTGGGTGCGGCTGAACTTCAGCTATCTTCACAGCGACGCGCAGGCGGATGCGATCATCGCCGCTGTGACCGATCTGGCGGCGCGGGCTCCGGCGCTTGCGGCGCAATATGACGCCGACCCGGCAACCGCGCGGTTCAGGGCACTCGTTCCAGCCTGACCGATCCATCGCCCGCAAGTCGGTGCGTCTGCGCCAGACGCAGCAGGTCTTCGCGGGTGTCGATGTCCAGCAAAAGGCCGGGGGCGGGGATGCGGCATTCGGGGGGCAATCCGGCAAGCAGCCCGCGTGCGCCCTCGTCGCCCCGCGCCGCCTCCAGCTGCGAAAAAAGCGCGGCGTCGAAACAGGCCGGGGGCATCGGGCGGCCGTCGATTGCCGCCGCCGCGCCGCCTGCCGGGCAGGCTACGACGATGCTGTCGATCAGCCCCGCCGTCACGAGCGGCATGTCCGCCAGCACGATCACCGCCCGTGCCGCGCTCGCCTGACGTGCGGCGCGGATACCGGCGCGAAGGCTTTCGGATTGCGCGCCCTGCGCATGGACATGATCGAACCCGTCCATCGCGCGCCCGACGCAGAACCGCCGCCCTACCTGCGCCATGCGCAAGGCCGATGCCGCGTATTCCGCCAGCGGATGTCCGAAAAGCGGCGCCGACAGCTTGTCCGCGCCGAACCGTTTCCCGTGCCCCGCCGCCAGAAGTATCCCCGCCGTCAGCATCGCTTGTCCGCCTTTCGCTGGAACGCCTCAGCCATCTTGCACGTTCACCCCGCAGCAAGCCCAACGCAAGCCATCGCGGAGTTCCCATGCAAACCGAGCTTTTCATCAACGGGCGTGTCCACCGGCTGGACGCCGATGCGCGCGTGACGCTTCTGGACGCGTTGCGGCATCATCTGGGGCTGACAGGCACCAAGAAGGGGTGCGATCACGGCCAATGCGGCGCCTGCACCGTGCTGGTGGACGGGCGGCGGGTGAACGCTTGCCTGACGCTGGCCTGCATGTGCGACGGGGCCGAGATCACCACGATCGAAGGGCTGGGCGAGCCGGGCGCATTGTCGCCGCTGCAATCGGCCTTCATCGCGCATGACGGGTTCCAATGCGGATATTGCACCCCTGGCCAGATCTGTTCCGCCACCGCCATGATGGACGAGATCGCGGCGGGCTGGCCCTCGCACGCGACCGAGGACCTGAACGCCCCCGTGCGCCCCAGCCCCGAGGAGATCCGCGAGCGCATGTCCGGCAACCTGTGCCGCTGCGCCTGCTATCCCAACATCGTCGATGCGATCATGGAGGTTCAGGGATGAGGGAGTTCCAGTATTCCCGCGCCACCTCGGTCGCCGATGCGGTGGCCAGCGGCGCGACCTTCATCGCGGGCGGCACGAACCTTCTGGACCTGATGAAGCACGAGATCGCGGTGCCGGGGCGTGTGGTCGATATCTCGCGCCTCGATCTGGACCGGATCGAGCCGGAGGGCGAGGGGCTGCGGATCGGGGCGCTGGTGCGCAACAGCGATCTGGCTGCCGATCACCGCGTGCGCCAAAGCTATCCCGTATTGTCGCGAGCGCTTCTGGCAGGGGCCAGCGGGCAGCTTCGCAACATGGCGACCACGGGCGGCAACCTGCTGCAACGCACGCGCTGCCCGTATTTCTATGACACCGCGATGCCCTGCAACAAACGCGAGCCGGGGGCGGGCTGCTCTGCCATCGGCGGGGTGAACAGGATGAACGCCGTTCTTGGGGTCAGCGACCAGTGCATCGCCGCGCATCCGAGCGACATGGCGGTGGCAATGATGGCGCTGGACGCGGTGGTCGAAGTCGAGGGCGCGAGCGGCACCCGCCGTATTCCGATCACCGAATTCTATCGCCTGCCGGGCGACACGCCGCATATGGAGACGGCGCTGGACCGAGGCGATCTGATCACCGCGGTCCTGCTGCCCGCGCCCAAAGGGGGCGAGCATCGGTATCGCAAGGTGCGCGACCGTGCCTCATATGCCTTCGCGCTGGTCTCGGTCGCGGCGGTGGTGCGTATGGAGGGCGGGGTGATCGCCGATGCCGCGCTGGCCTTCGGCGGTCTTGCCCCGATGCCATGGCGCGTTTCAGCCGCCGAAGACGCGCTGCAAGGTCAGCCCCCATCGCCTGCGCTTTTCGACCGCGCGGCCGATCTGGTCCTCTCGGGCGCACAGCCGCAAGAGGACAACGCCTTCAAGCTGCCGATGGCACGGCGCGTGCTGGCCGCCACACTTGCCGATGCCTGCCGGATGGAGGACCCGCAATGACCCGTCACCGCAAGATCGACCACCCGGACAATGACAACCGCCTCGACAGCATGGCGCAGGGCGTTCTGGGCAAGCCGGTGGATCGGCTGGAGGGGCCGCTGAAGGTTTCGGGCCTTGCGACCTATGCGTCCGAGGCGCGGCCTTCTGGGATGGCGCATGGCGTCCTCGTGCGCGCGACGATCACCAAGGGGCGCGTTGTGGGTATCGACCGTCAGGCAGCGCTGGCTCTGCCGGGGGTGATGACCGTCATCACCGATCCGCGCATGGTGCGATACCCGGCGCAGGGCATGGCGGGAAAGGGGCCGAAGGCGGGGCCGGATGTCGTGGATTACCACGGCCAGCCCATCGCGCTGGTGGTCGCCGAAGGGTTCGAGCAGGCGCGCCACGCCGCAAAGGCGCTGCGGATCACCTATGAGGAAGAACCTGCCCCCACCGATCCCGATACGGTCACCCCCGAGGTGCCTGATGCGAAACAGAAGGCGCAGGGCGATCTGGATGCGGCGATCCGCGATGCCGCGTTCAGCGTCGACTGCACCTATACCACGCCGACGCTGATGGCGGTGGCGATGGAACCCCACGCCGCGATTGCCGAATGGGACGGGGACCGCGTGACGGTCCGCGCCGCGCTTCAGATGCTGGCCAGCGACCGCAAGCAGTTGGCCGACGCGCTTGGGGTCGGGCCGGAGCAGGTGCGGCTTCTGGCGCCCTATGTCGGCGGCGGGTTCGGATCGAAGCTTGGCATCGCGCCCGAGGCCGTGGCAGCGGCAATCGCGGCCAAGGAGTTGGGAGTGCCGGTATCCGTCGCGCTGACCCGGATGCAGGAATTCGACATCACCCATCGCCGGTCCGAAAGCCGCCAGCGCGTGCTTCTGGCGGCGGGCGCCGATGGGGTTCTGACCGGGATCGGGCATGAGGCGCTGGTGTCGAACCTGCCGGACAGCCCGTTTTCGGAACCCGTCACGCAGGCAACGCCCTTCACCTATCAGGCAGCGCATCGGCGGATCGCGCATCGGATCGCGCGGGTGCATCGGTCCTGTGCCGGATCGGTCCGCGCACCGGGCGAGGCGATCGGCGTCACGGTATTCGAGGCGGCGCTGGACGAGCTGGCCGAAGCCGCCGGGATCGACCCGGTGGAGTTGCGCCTGCGGAACATCCCCGACCGCGAACCGGGAACGGGCCGCCCCTATTCGGTGAACCGCCTTGGCGATTGCCTTCGCGAAGGGGCGCATCGGTTCGGATGGAACCAGCGCCGGGCGCCGAAGGAACGGCTCGAGGGCGAATGGTTCATCGGCATGGGCATGGCCGCCGCGGTTCGCGTCAACATGCTGATCGAAAGCCGCGCCCGCGTCACGCTGACCGAAGATGGCGCCAAGGTCGAAACCGACATGACGGACATTGGCACTGGCACCTATACCATCCTTCGCCAGATTGCCGCCGAGATGCTGGGCCTGCCCGTCGATTTGGTCGAGGTGCATCTGGGCGATACCGACTTCCCCCCCGCTGCGGGGTCGGGCGGATCGTTCGGCGCGGCATCCTCGGGCACCTCGGTCTATCTGGCCTGCGAGGATATTCGCGCCCGGATCGCCGAACGCATGGGCTGCACCGACGCGGAATTGCGGCTGCAGGACGGGCGCGCCAGTTTCCGCAACGACACGCGCGAACTGCGCGAACTGCTGGCGGGCGAGGTGCTGGTGGCCGAAGGTCATGTGGAGCCGGGCGATGCCGAGAAACAGGCGCGGCAGGCCACCTGGGGCGCGCATTTCGCCGAGGTCGCCGTCAGCCGCCATACCGGCGAGGTGCGGGTGCGGCGGATGCTGGGCGTTTTCGCCTGCGGGCGCATCCTGAACGAAAAGACCGCGCGGTCGCAATGCCTTGGCGGCATGACCTTCGGCATCGGTATGGCCCTGACCGAGGGAGTGGAGCATGACCCTCGCACCGGGCATATCGTGAACCGCGACCTTGCCGGCTATCACCTTCCCAGCCATGCCGACGTGCCGGAGCAGGACGTGGTGTTCCTGCCCGACCGCGACGGCTTCGCCGGACCCATGCAGGCCAAGGGCATCGGCGAGCTTGGCATCTGCGGCGCGGGCGGGGCGGTTCTGAACGCGATCTACAACGCCTGCGGGGTGCGGGTGCGCGATCTGCCCGCGACCCCGGACAAGGTGATGCCCTAGACCCCGCGCCTGTTGCCCCAGATCAGCACGTGAAGCTGGGGCAGAATGCGCGGGACGAGCCAGCCCGCGCCGACGGTCCGGTCCACCAGCCACAGCATCCTGTCGGCCAGACGTTGCGGATCGACCGGCAGGGACGGATCGGTCTCCGGGTTCCCCGGCTGAAGGTAGAGCGGGAGCTGCGGATGACGGGCCGCGGCCTCGCGCGCCCAGGCAAGATCGACCTCGTCGAAGATCACGATCTTCATCACGGCGTTCCGGGCCGCTGCGACGCAGGCATCGAAGGCGTCCCAGTCCACCCTCTGCCCGCTGGAGGGGGGCTTCGGCGACAGGACCAGCAGCGACAGATCCGCGAACCAGTCGCGCGGGATCGACCCTTGGGTCTCGCAGGCGAAGGTGAAGCCCGCAGCATGGCCCAGCGCGATGATCGGTGCGAAATCCTGAATCGCCGGATTTCCGCCCGAGATCGAAACCGTCAGTGGCTCGCCGCCCGACAGGCGCGACACCTCGGCCATGATCGCGTCTGGCGTCATGACGGCCCATTCATGACGGTGGGCGCTGTCCACCGCATGCAGGCTGTCGCACCAGCTGCACCTGTAATCGCAGCCGCCCGCGCGGATGAAAACGGTGGGCTGGCCGATCAGCGCGCCTTCGCCCTGAATGGTGGGGCCGAAGATTTCCGCGATGCGCAGGGTCATGGCCGATACTCCGCCCATGTCTTCGGCGTCTCCGACACCCGAACCGCCGAGGTTTCCGGCCAGCGCGCGCGGCGCCAGTCGTGGAAATGCCGTGCCAGGCTTTCGGCAGTCGGCAGGGCGATATGGTCGTTCAGGTGGCGGTGGTCGAATTCGGTGTCGATGTAATGTTTCAACTCCGCAAGCTCGTGATAGTCGCGCACGAAGCCGTCGGCGTTGAGATCCGCTGCCGCCAGTTCCACGATGACGATGTAGTTATGCCCATGCAGACGCGCGCATTGGTGGTCGGATGGCAGGTGATCCAGCCGATGCGAGGCGGAGAAATGGAATTCCTTGGTGATCCTATACATTTGCCACGGCCTCGCGCCAGAAGGTCGGATCGGCATAGGGGGTGGGGTCGGCGACGCCTGCAAGATCGAAAGCCTCCTGCCGTTCGACGCAGGTGCCGCAGCGACCGCAATGCGCCGCATCGCCTTTGTAGCAGGACCACGTTTCCGCGAACGGCGTGCCCGCGCGCGCGCCCTGACGCACGATATCCGCCTTGGTCAGGTGCACGAAGGGAACATGCAGCGCGATATCGGCGTATCCGTCCAGCGCGGCGTTCTGCATCATCTGGAAGGCATCAGTGAAGGCGGGGCGGCAATCGGGATAGATGAAGTGATCGCCGCCATGCACCGCTGCCGCAACCGTATCATCGCCATTGGCCGCCGCGATGCCGAAGGCGATGGTCAGCATGATCGCGTTGCGGTTGGGCACGACGGTGACGCGCATCGTTTCTTCTGCGTAATGGCCGTCGGGCACGTCCACGGCATCGGTCAGGGCCGATCCGTGCAAGGCCGCGCCCAGGGGGATCAGATCGACCATGTGATGCGGAACGCCAAGCCGCGTTGCCGTGCGGGCGGCGAAATCCACTTCCTTGCGGTGGCGCTGGCCGTAATCGAAGGTGACGAGCCGTGCCAGCTTGCCGTCTTGCGCAAGGATATGGGCAAGCGAAACGGAATCGAGTCCGCCGGAGCAGACGAGTGTAGTCTTCATTCTGGAACCCTTGTTTTGATGACCGGGTAGGCTGCGACCGGTATGGCGCTTCCTATCCGGCCCCGCGCTTGGGTGCAACCAGGCGCTTGGCATAGGCCTCCAACTGATTGACCACGGTGCCCCAACCCTCGTGGAAGCCCATATCCTCGTGCGTTTTCCGCGCTTCGGCAGATCGGTGGCGGGCGATGGCGGTATATTCCGTGCCCCCGTCTGGCGTATCGCCCAGCAGCAGGATCGCGGTCATGAACGGGTCGGGCTTCGGCTTCCACCCTTCGGTATAGGTGTCGGTGAAGACCAGCCTGCGCCCCTCATCGATGTCGAGGAAGACGCCTTCGTTCCGCATCTCGGCCCCTTCGACCAGAAAGGTCGTGTTGAACCTGCCGCCAACCCGCAGGTCGATCTCGCATTCCGTGACGGAGTGTGGGCGGGGGACGAAGAAATGCGGGATATGTTCGGGCCTGGTCCAGCAGTCCCAGACAATCGTCCGTGGCACGTCCAAGGTTCTTGAAAGCTTGAGGTCGGTCTTCGGATCGAGGTCCATGCGATATCCTCCCTGACGCCCGAGTATCCGAACGGACCTTCCCGCTGTCAATCGCGGCTGGCCCGCATGAAGAAGGCAAGCTGGCGAAGCACCTCTGGCAGGCTGGCGGTGCGGAAGATGTCGCGCAGCATCCCGACATCGGCCAGAAGACCCGGAAGCAGCCCCTTCTTCGCCGCCTTCGCCGGACTGGACAGGTTCGGACAGGACACGATGCGGACCTTGCGCCGCGCCAGCCGCCAGCCCCGGTTCAGCCAGACCTCCAGCCCGAAACCGGCGATGGGGGCGGGGCGGCGCAGGTCCTCGACCGGCATGACACGCTCGCCCGAGATGTAGTCGACGCCCATCGCCCGCCAGATCGCGGGGCTGTTGCCGCGCAGGCTGATCGTGACGTCGCATTCGCCGCGCATGACCGGAGCTACCAGCCGGGATATGTCGTCCGCCGCAAGCCCCAAGAGGTCCGCATCCAGCATCAGCACATGGGTTCCGCGCGCTTCCTCGGCCGCGCGGAAGACGGCGGCCGCCTTGCCGCCGTTCGCGGTCATGCGGATGACGCGCGCCCCGGCCTGCGCGGCAATGTCCGCAGTGCCGTCCTGCGATCCATCGTCGACCACGATCACCTCGGCCAATGCGGGGTGGCCGAGCGCGATCGACAGGACGCCCCCGATGCGCGCCGCCTCGTTGAATGCCGGGATGATGCAGCTTACCGTGACCTGCGTGCCAGCCAAACCCATGCTCCCACTGCTATGACAAGGATCGCCAGAAGGCCCAGCGTCGTGCGTCCGATCCAGACCGAAATCGCCTCGTGCGCCTGACCGAAGAAAGCGCCGATGGCAACGAAGACCGCGACCTTGGGCACGGTGGCGAGGGTATTGTAGAACAGGAAGGGCAGGACCGGCATCCGCGCCGCCCCGGCGGACACCAGCACGGCGGCGCCTGCGGCATGGGTCAGCTTGCCCAACGTCAGAATGCGCCCGCCACGGCGCGCGAACTGCCCGCGCAGGGCGCGCATCGACCCTTTGCGCAGCCCAAGACGCCGCAGCAGCCAGTCGGGAATCCGATGATACCCGTATCGGCCCATGGCATAGAAGCCGATATCCCCAAGCAGATCGCCCGCGACCAGAACCGGAACCAGAGTGCCGAAGGTGAAATAGCCCAGCTTGCCCAGATACCCCGCGATCACGCTGACGATGGGGCCTTCAAGCAGCGACAGAAACGCCACGATCGCAAGGCCGTGCGCCTGAAGCAGTGCCAGAACCTCTTCGCTGCCGAACATCAGCCGGGGGCCTGCACCAGAACGTTGCCGCGCCATGCGATGATCCGGCTTTTCCAGGACCAGAGCCAGAGCGCGGGCATCAGCGCATCGCGCAGCATCAACGCGCCCACATCGCGTCCACCCGCCGGCCAGCCGTTTGCCCGCGCCAATGCCCATTCCGCACCATACCATAGCGCGACGCCCAGCGGCAAAAGCGCGGGCGCGACGACGCCTAGCAGGCCAAGCGGCAACAGCCCGCCCAAGATCAGTTCCGGCACGAACAGCAGCGGAAAGCCCAGCCTGCGGATGCGCGCCCAGCGCAGTTGCCTGTCCCAGACGGCGGCGAAGTCGCGGCGCCCCATCGGCTGGAACACCGGCCGCGCGACCAGCCGCACCGATAGCCCCCGCGCCCGCACCAGCTTCGTCGAAGCCACATCCTCGGCCAGTTCGCGGCCCAGCGCAGGAAGGCCCCCGGCGCGGTCCAGCAGGCTGCGGTTCCAGAACAGCGTCTTGCCTTGGGCAAAACCCGCACCGAACAGATCGGCCGCGAATTGCCAGCGCGCCTGATGCGTGTTCAGAAACGCAGCCTCCACCCGGCCCCAGACCCCGGCCGGCATGATCCCCACCGCCGGAGAGGTCACCAGCCCCGTGCGGCCATCCCAGACCGCAAGAAGCTGCGACAGGTAATCGTCCGGCACCAAGGCGTTGCTGTCCACCATCGCAACCCAGTCGCTGTCATCCGCCCCCCAGCCTTTGACCAGATTGTTGAGCTTGGGGTTGTGTGAGATCGGATCGCGACCGACAAGCAACGCGCCCCGGCCCGGATGGGCGTCCAGCAGCGCGTGGATCAGCGGGATCACCGGATCATCCGCATCCTCGACGCAGAACAGGACGCGGTGATGCGGGTGATCCTGACGCAGAAAGGCGGGGAGGGTTTCGTCGGCGGTGGCGTCCAGCCCCCGAACGGGCACCAGAAGGCAGACGGGCTGCACCTCTGTCAATGGGGCGGGGCGGCGCGTCAGCCGCCATCCCGCCAGACCAAGCGACAGCAGATGCACCGCGAACAGGATCAGCACCAGAATGGTCATGCGGGCAGCAGCTCTGCCATCGGCGAGACCGTCAAACGCGAGACGCTGCGCCCCCGCCAGTCGATCAGCGCCAGCGCGCCGTCGCTTTCTTCGGCCACGGCGGTCATGCTTTGCATCCAGTCTCCACAGTTGGCATAGGTCAGCCCGTGGTCGCGTTGCAGCAAAGGTTCGTGCAGGTGGCCGCAAATGATGCCGTCGAAGCCACCCGCGCGGGCCATCCGGGCCAGCCGCCCGCGCATGGTCACGTTGCGGCTGATCAATGTGTCGCCCCAGCGGATCGCCCGATGCGCGCGGCCCGACAGGCCGCGCCGCAGCAATGCTTCGTCCAACGTCTGCGCGCGATAATCGATGTAGCTGCCCATCCGTGCGACGACGGTGGAACGCCCGATCCGCGATTCCGCGCAATCGCCATGCAGGACAAGATAGCGATGCCCCGTCGCGGTCCGGTGGACCAGCATATCCGGGCCGATGGCGATCTGCCTTGCCGGGCCGGTTTCGGCGCTTTGACGGTCGTGATTGCCCGGCAGCCGGGTCAGCCGCGTGCCAAGCTGCAACAGAGCATCGACCACCGCGTCATGTGTCGGCGTCCAGTGCGGCTGACGATAGCGGCAGAAGTCGAAGGCATCCCCCACCAGATAGACCCGTTCCGCCGTCACCGAACGCAGGAAGTCGAGCAACATGTCGACTTGGCAGGCTCTTGCGCCCAGGTGCAGATCCGACAGGAACAGCGCGCGATAATGTCGCGCGGGGGCGAGGCGGGGCGCGGCCCGGGGGCGGGGCGGCAGTTCGGTTCGAAAGCCCTGTGGCAGGCGGGCGGCGACGGATCCCTGAGGGAACGCGATGCTGATCATGTCCGACGGCTGCTCTTGTTTCCTTGTCCCCTTGTAGCGCGGTTTTATGACGCTGGGACGAAGGCTTGCCGTGTTTTGCCCGCCAAGGGATGTCGCCGGCTATTCGACCGGAAGCAGGACTACGCCGCCTTCGGAAAGCGCGGACACGAAGGCCGCACGCGCATTCTCGTCGCTGGTTTCATTCCGGATGGCCGCGATGCAGACATTTATGGCATTCTGGAACGCAGGTCCGTCAACTTTTTGCCACCACCCGTCCAAGACGCGCAGGGCCTCTATCGAGGTCTGGACCGAGCGATTTGGCTGGTCCTTTCCCATCGATATGACGACAGGTTCTTCCCACATGTGCATGTCCTCCATATGGGCAACGCACAAGTTGGTGATTTGTTCATCTGCCGGGGTCGTTTCCGGGTTGCGAGGTATCTACGGTGGCAACGACCGACAGGCCGGGCGCAAGGTATTCCGATAATTCCTGCCCCTCGTCGATCGAGATACGCACCGGAAGACGCTGGGTGATCTTGGTGAAGTTCCCGGTCGCGTTGGTCGCGGCCAGCAGGCTGAACTCCGATGCGGTGGCGGGCGAGAAGCCTTCGACCCGGCCGGTGAACACCCGTCCGCCCATCGCATCGACTGCAAAACGGACCGGCTGCCCAAGGCGCATCCCGTGCAGGCTGGTCTCCTTGAAATTCGCGATCACCCAGACGTCGCTGCCGACATGCGACACCAGACCCGTCCCGGCGGTCACATATTGCCCGACGCGGGCCGAAACCTGCCCGAGGCTGCCATCCGCAGGGGCGTGGATCACCGTGTTGTCCAGGTCGATGCGCGCAAGTTCGACCGTCGCCTCGGCATTGGCGATCTGCGCTTCGGCGGCGGTCGCCTGGGCATGGGCGGAGTTGATGGCCTCGTGCTGCACTTCGACCTGCACCTCGGCCTGTGCGACATTGGCGCTGGCCTGTTGCAGCGACAGCGCCGCCTGTTCCTGCGCGGTATCCGCCGCCACCCCGCGCGAGCGAAGTTCCTGCGTGCGGGCGCTGTTGGACTGCGCCGTGGTCAACGCGACGCGGCTTGCCTCCAGCGCGGCGGTGGAGGCACGCTCGCTTGCCTGCGCGGACTGTTCGTTCTGGCGCGCAACCTCCAGCGCGGCGCGTGCGGAGGCGAGGCCCGCCTCGGCCTGTGCCAGTTTCTGGCGGTAGGGGCGGTCGTCGATCCGTGCGATCACGTCGCCTTCGGACACCTTCTGGAAATCCGCCGCCTCCACCGCGATCAGATAGCCCGAAAGCTGCGGCGACAGGGTGGTGACGCGGCCCCGGACATAGGCGTTCTCGGTCGTGGGGGCGCTGTTCGAAAAGGGCGGCAGGTGCCATGCGAACAGCAGAAGCAGAACGCCGGCAATTCCGATCACGATGGCGATGGCCGTGGGCAGGATAAGGGACTTGTTCATTTCGCGGCCTCGGGGGCAGGAGTGGTGGGGGCGCCGTTCATCCGGGCGGCAAGCCAGTCGCGCAGCAGGTGCAGAAGCAAAGCCGCCGCCGCCGCGCAGGCGATCAGGAAAGTGATGAAATAGGCGTCGTTATAGGCAAGGACGTAAGCCTGGTTCGACGTATCCTGCGCGATCTGCGCCATGGCCTGCGCACGCCGCATGGCCCCGTCGCCGATCTGCGGTGCCATCGCGGCGGCCCGGGCGGCGATGGCCGACATGGTGGCGGGATCGGTCGGCAAGACCTGTTCGTTCAGGATCTGAAGATGCAATGCCTGCCGGTGGTTCACCAGCGTCGTGAACAGGCCCGAGCCGACGACGCCGCCAAGGCTTTGCGTGGACAGGAAGACGATGATGAAGGACAGAAGATAGTTCGGCCCCCTGGCCAGCGCGGCGGTCAGCCCGGCGACCATCGCGGGCGGCATGAACAGCATCCCGGCGAACCCGATCAGCGCCTGGCTGACGATCATCTGTTCGGGGCGGGTGTCGATGCTGGAATGGGCGTCCATGAAGGCCCCTGCCGCGATCAAGATCAGGGCACACAGGTGCATCATCGGCAATCGCTGCGGTTTCATCCACGCGATGCAGGCCAGCGCGCCCATGACGCAGGCGACGCAGATCACCACAAACAGCGGGACGAGTTGCTGCGGACCCATGCCCAGCGCCTGAAACAGCCGCGGCGCGCCGGTGCTTTGTTCGGACAGCACGAGTCGGAACAGGAACAGCGTCACCGCAAGGTGCAGGATGGCGGGCGAGCAGATCCAGCGGATGTCCACCAGCGGCGTCTCCCGCCTCAGCTCGATCGCGACGGCAAGCGCCAGGGACAGGACGGAACCTGCCAGCAGCAGCCCGATCCAATCCGCATCCGTCCACCAGTGGATCGGTCCCATCAGGAACCCTACCGTGATCCCGCCGAACCCCATGGCGATCAGGGCGAAGCTGACGAAGTCCAGCTTCTGTATCACCTTCTGATGCGGCACCGGGCGCAGCGGCAGCAGGAACACCAGCGCGACAGAACACATCGCCATGCCAAGCGCGGTCAGATGCACCGCGGTCAGCCCGCCATCCCCGATCAGGGCGGGCGAGATGACCCGCGCCAGCGACGGCGCGTTCATCAGGAACAGCAGCGCCATCGGCAGGCCCAGCCGCATCTTCCACTGCGGCGACAGCGGCTCGATCATGTAAAGGAAGGCCAGCGTGGACAGCGGGGCCGAGGCGACGCCCGACAGGAACTGCACGACGATGGCCGACCGAAGATCCTCGACCCAGACCGAGATGAAGGCGACGATCACGTAAAGCGCGACCCCGATCTCGGCAAAGCGGCGCAATCCATACTGGGTGCGGATCTTGACCAGCATGATCGGAAGCGAGGCGCGTGGCACCATATAGGCCGCCATCAGCCAGCTTGCCTCGGTCGTGGTGCTGCCCAGATCGCCCGCGAATTGCGGCAGGTTGGTCGAGACGAACCCCTGCGCCAGCCCTTGCGACAAAGCCAACACGGTTGCGGCGGCGAAATAGGGCAGCGCGCGGTGGACGGGGAATGCGGCGGGGGCGGCTGTCATCTGTGGTTCAGCCTTGCGATGTTTTCCGCGATGCGTTCCAGAGAGGTCTGCATCCGGCTTTTGTTTTCGGGCGAAAGACCGTCGAGGATCTCGGCGCGGGTGTCATCGACGAGTCGCGTGACGCGGGCGCTGCGGGCCTTGTCGGTCAGGTGCAGCGCGCGTTTGCGGGCATCGCCGTCCAGCGCGCGGCGGGTGATGAAGCCGTCGGTTTCCAGCGCGTCGATCTGGCGTTTGAGCGTTGGCGGCTCCAGCCCCATCTCGTTCGCCAGACCGGCCTGCGTGATCCCCTCCATCTTGGCGATGGCAGCAAGGACGCGGGCGCGCGACATGGTCAGGCCGACCTCTTGCGCGCTTGCGTCGAACTGGCGGCGCAATTCGCGCATCACGCGCAAAAGCGCGTCGATCAGATGGGCATCATCGTTCATTGCGGGCCTGAGAATGTTAGCGTGCAAATTAATTAGCGCGCTAACATTCCCGCCGCAAGGGTCAGAGGTCGAGTTCGGCCTTCACGGCTTCGAGACCGGGCTGGCCGTCCAGCGTCGTGACACCTGCAAGCCATGCGTCCAGACGTTCGGGGTTCGCCTCGATCCATTTGGTCGCGGCGGCCTGCGCATCTTCGCCTTCGAGGATTTTGCCCATCAGTTCGTTTTCCAGCGGCAGATCGAATACGAGGCCTTTGAACGCGGCGGCGGCGTTGGGGCAGGCGGCGACCCATTCCTTGCGGGCGATGGTATTCACTTCGGCCCCGCCGAAGTTCGGTCCGAAATAGGCATCGGCGCCTTCAAGGTATTCGATGTCGATCTGGTTGTTCATCGGATGCGGCGCCCATGCAAGGAACACGACCGGCGTGCCGCTGCGGGTCTGGCGCTGCACTTCGGCCAGCATCGCCTGTTCGCTCGATTCCACGATTTCCCAATCGCCAAGGCCATAATCGTCCGCCTCGATGATCTTCAGGATGTTCTGGTTGGCTGGAGCGCCCGGCTCGATCCCATAGATCTTGCGCCCGAACGCATCGGCATGGGCGTCCAGGTCGGCCAGCGAGGCGATGCCGAGCGCGGCGGTTTCCGCCGGGACGGCCAGCGTGAACTTCGCACCTTCGAGGTTGCGGCCCAGCGTGTCGATCTTGCCCTCAAGATCGGCGATGAAGGCGGATTGCGCGGGCATCCAGTTGCCGAGGAAAGCGTCGATCTGGTCGTCCTTCAGCGCAGCATACCCGACCGGCACCGAAAGGGTAGAGATCTGAAGATCATAGCCCAGCGCGTCCAGCACCACGGATGCGACCGCGTTGGTGGCGGTGATGTCGGTCCAGCCGGGATCGAAGCTGCGGATCGTGCGGCAGCTTGCATCGTCCTGCGCGATGGCGGGAACGGCTGCAAGCATGGCAATGCCGAGAAGGGGGATGATTTTGGTCATGTCGCGGTCCTATGTTCGCGCGCAGAATGCCTGCGGAAAACATTCTGTGAAAGAGCGAAAACATTCGTGTGCAATAGAATATTATTCCGCAACGAACGCCTTTCTGCAGGTCGGCAAAAATCCATCATCGCGCGATGTAACCGTTTGCCTTGAAGATGAAAACGATTACATTTGCCATCACCCACAGGTTCGATGGGGAGGATACCATGAAGATTTCGTTGAAGAACGCTGCCGTTGCGGCACTCTTTGCCTCGGTCGCGATGCCGGCCTTCGCCCAGACGGGCGAGCTGCCGATCGCGGTTCAGTTGTATACGCTGCGCGATTTCGGCACGCTGGAAGAACAGCTGGCCGCCGTGCAGGAAGCCGGCATCACCGCGGTCGAAACCGTCGGCACCCAGAAAGTCTCGGCCGAGGAGCTGAAGGGCCTTCTGGACAAGCACGGGATCGAGGCGATCTCCACCCATGCCCAGCTTGCGGATCTGCGCAGCGATCTGGACAGCGTGATCGAGTTCAACAAGGCGATCGGCAACAGCTACATCACCGTCCCGTATCTGCAGGAAGAAGACCGCCCCACGGATGCCGCCGGCTGGCAGGCGCTGGGCGAAGAACTCGGCCAGATCTCGGAGAAGATCGAGGCCGAGGGGATGACGCTGGCCTATCACAACCACGCGTTCGAGATTGTCGATTTCGACGGCAAGACCGCGCTTGAAATCATGCTGGACGCCGCCGGTCCCGAGGTCGAGGCCGAGCTGGACCTCGCTTGGGTCGCTCGCGCGGGTTTCGATCCGGCTGAATATCTGGCCCGCTTCGATGGCCGAGTGTTCGCCATCCACGCCAAGGACAACGCCCCCGAGGGCGAGGCCGAGGACGAGAAGGGCTTTGCCGCGCTGGGCGAGGGCGTTCTGGACTGGGACGCGATCCTGCCCGCGGCCGAGGAAGCTGGCGTTACATGGTATATCATCGAGCATGACCTGCCCAAGGACGCCGTCGCTGTCGTTCAGACGGGCGCTGCCTATCTGACCGAAAACCTGCCGGAAGGCGCAACCCGCTAAGACCAAGAGGTAGCAAATGCTGAAAGCCACCTTCACCACCGCCCTGTTCCTTGCCGCCGCTCCTGCCTTTGCGCAGGACACGGGGGCCGACCTTTACGCGACCAACTGCTCGGCCTGTCATGGTGCCGAACGCGAGGGCATGGGCGCAGACTTTCCGGCCCTGACCGACGTCAAGGACCGGCTGAAGCCGGAGGAGATCGCGGAGAAGATCGAAAAAGGTGGCGAGATGATGCCGCCCTTCGATTACCTGACCGAGGAAGAGCGCGCGTCGATCGTGGCTTTCCTGAGCGAGTGACGGATGGGCGCGGAGGGAAACCTCCGCGCCTTTCGTTCAGAGTTTCCGCACCCAGATGTTGCGGAAGCTGACCTCGGAATCGTGGTCCTGCAGATAGATCGGGGCGCAGTCGTGAACGGGATAGGACGGCGCGCCGATATATTCGGTCTTGCCCGACAGCACGACGTCATCCTGCACCAGAACGCCATTGTGCAGCACCGTCACGCGCGCGGGGCTTTCCAGCCCGCCGCCTTCGGAAAAGCGCGGCGATTTCCAGATGATGTCGTATTCCTGCCATTCGCCGGGCGCGCGCGATGCGTTTACCAGCGGGATCGCCTGCTTGTAGATCGACGCCGCCTGACCGTTGGGATAGGTCGGGTTGTCGGAGCTGTCGAGCACCTGGATCTCGTAAATCTCGTGCAGGAAGACGCCGCTGTTACCGCGATCCTGGCTGTCGAACCCTTCGATATCGGTCGGGCTGCGCCATTCGACGTGAAGCTGCACGTCACAAAAGCTTTCCTTGGTGCGGATGCCCTTGGACCCCGACACGACGGTCATCGCGCCATCGGCCACGGTCCACGGCGCCTCGCCGCCCTCCTCGGCCTCCCATGCGTCAAGCGAGGTGCCGTCGAACAGCACGATGGCATCGGACGGGGCCGCGCCCTCGGGGGTGGCGACGGTGGCGGGGACGGGCTCCCACACTTCGGTCTTGGCCGCTTCGCGCTGGCGTTCGGTCTGGTCCTGCGCGAAGGCAGGGACGGCCAGCAGGCAGGCCGCGATGGTCAATGCGTGTTTCATCTTTCCTCCCAGAAAAAAGCCGGCGCGGGGGGACGCGCCGGCGAATGGTTTCAGGTCGCCCAGGCGGGGGTGCCCTGCTCGTAGGGCAGCTCGCCGTCATAGCGGCCCGGCACGGCGACATAGCGCAGCACCTTGGTCGCCCCGACTTCCGAAGTGAAGAAGCTGAACAGGGTCAGCTGCTTCATCATCGTGAAGTAATGCGCCTTGGTCTGGCCGGACGATTGCCCGTCCAGTGCAACGCGGCCCGCTTGCTCCTTCGCCTCGGCGTCCAGCGCGATCAGCATTTCCTTGCGCGCCTCGGGCGTCAGCGCCATGAAGTCGCCATCCGCATCCAGCGCGGCCAGCCCTTCGCGGAAGATCGCCTGTTCCTCGGGGGAATAGCAGTCGGTCACGAACTGGGCCATGAACAGGCCGACGCCCGCCTCTTTCGCACCGGGGGTCGAGGTTTGCGGGATGATCGTCTCCGCCAGCTCGTCCAGTTTCGCGACATCGGCTTCGGTGAAGTCGTTCGCGGGTTCCTGCAGCGGCACCTTGCCATAGGCAAAGGCCGCGCCGCCGATCATCGACATGCCGGTGGCGGCTGCGATCATTTTCAGAAGGTCGCGACGTTCCATCAGATGTCTCCTGCCTTGAGTGCGCGCACCGCATGGTCCGCCGCCCGCGCCGTCAGCGCCATATAGGTCAGCGACGGGTTGACACAGGCCGCCGAGGTCATCGCAGCCCCATCGGTCACATAGACGTTCGGCGCGTCCCAGACCTGGTTGTGCTGGTTGAGGACCGAGGTCTTGGGATCACGGCCCATGCGTGCCGTGCCCATTTCGTGGATGCCCATGCCGGGGGCATAGTCGTTGTTGTTGATCCTGACGTTCTTGACGCCTGCCGCCTCCAGCATCTCGGCTGCGTCGGCGCCCATGTCCTTGCGCATGGCAAGTTCATTCTCGCGGATCGACACGTCCATCGCCAGAACCGGCAGACCCCATTTGTCGGTCTTGGTCGGGTCAAGGCTGATGGTGTTGTCGTGATAGGGCAGCATCTCGCCAAAGCCGGTCATGCCGATGGTCCAGTCGCCCGGCACGGTCAGCGCGTCCTTCAGGTCGGCGCCGATGTTCAGCTCGGCAATCTCGCGCGACCAGCCGGTGCGGCTTGCGGACCCCTGATAGCCGAAGCCGCGGGTATAGTCGCGGGTATCGTTGCCGACGTTGCGGAAACGCGGGATATAGAAACCGCAGGGGCGGCGACCGAAATAGTATTTGTCGTCATAGCCTTCGACCGTGCCGGACGCGCCGACGCGGAAATGGTGGTCCATGACGTTGTGGCCCAGCTCGCCCGAGGACGATCCAAGGCCGCCTTCCCACACATCGGTGGCCGAGTTCATCAGCACCCAGGTGGAGTTGAAGGCCGATGCGTTCAGGAAGATGACATTGGCCGTGAACTCATAGGTCTGGCCGTTTTCGGCGTCGATGATCTCGACCCCGCGGGCGCGTTTGCGGTCCTTGTCATACAGCACTTCCTTCACGATCGAGAAGGGGCGCAGCGTCAGGTTGCCGGTCGCCATCGCGGCGGGCAGGGTGGCCGACTGGGTCGAAAAATACGCGCCATAGGGACAGCCCAGAACGCATTTGTTGCGATACTGGCAAGCCACGCGCTTCTGTTCCGGCATCGGCTGCGTGATGTTCGCGGTGCGCGAATGGATCATGTGGCGCGTGCCGCCGAAGGCTTCCTTGATCCGGGCCGCCACGTCCTTTTCGACGATGTTCAGCGGAACCGGCGGCAGGAACTGCCCGTCCGGCAGGATGTCCAGCCCCTCTTGCGTGCCGGAAATCCCCGCGAACTTCTCGACATAGTCATACCACGGCGCGATGTCGGCATAGCGGATCGGCCAGTCGGTCGCGATGCCCTCCTTGGCGTTCGCCTCGAAGTCGGTATCGCCCAGACGGTAGCTTTGACGGCCCCACAGCAGCGAGCGACCACCGACGTGATAGCCGCGGAACCAGTCGAAACGCTTGGTTTCGGTATAGGGGCATTCTTCCTCGTTCGCCCACATGCCAAGGGTGTTTTCCGCCAGCGGATAGTCGCGCTTGAGGACCGGGTAGGCGGCCTTCATTTCTTGCGTCGGGCGGTTGTGATGCGGGAAGTGCCAGATTTCCTTCTGCGCGTTCACATAGTCCTTGATGTGCTCGATATTGCGGCCGCGCTCCAGCATCAGGACCTTTAGGCCCTTTTCGGCCAGTTCCTTCGCGGCCCAGCCGCCGCTGATGCCCGACCCGACGACGATCGCGTCGTAGTGGTTGTCTGCCATGGGTTCTTCTCCCTAGGTGGATGTGATTGGTTTCAGACGTCGCAGATGCGGACCGCGTCGCGCAGCGAGGCGATGGGGTCGGGGGCCTCGGGCGTGAACTCCTGCGCGATGTAGCCGCCAAAGCCGGTTTCCACGATCGCGCGGCAGATGGCGGGATAGTTCAACTCCTGATCGTCGCCGATCTCGTGCCGTCCGGGGACGCCGGCGGTGTGGTAATGCGCGAAATACTGGTGGTTTTCGCGGATGGTGGCGATGATGTCGCCTTCCATGATCTGCATGTGATAGATGTCGTACAGCAGACCGAAATTCTGCGATCCGAGCCGTTTGCACAGATCGACGCCCCATGCGGAATGATCGCACAGGTAATCGGGGTGGTTCACCTTGCTGTTCAGCAGTTCCATCACCAGCGTGACGCCGCGATCTTCGGCATGGCCAAGGATGCGTTTCAGACCCTCCTCGGCATTCCGGAGCCCATCCTCGGGGTCCATGCCGTTGCGATTGCCAGAGAAGCAGATCAGGTTGCGATATCCGGCATCGGCGACCAGATCGATGTGGCGGGTGTAACGCTCGACCAGCTCGTCATGGAACTCGGTCGCGGCGAAGCCTTCCTCAAGGCTGATCTCGGCCCCGTTGCACATCGAGCTGTCGATGCCATGCGCCTTCAGGGTCGGCCAATCTTCGGAACCGACGAGGTCGATGGCGGAAAATCCGATATCCTTGACCGCGGCGCAAAGCTGTTCGACCGACAGATCCTTGAACGTCCAGCGCGCAACCGAATGGCGAAGGTTTCCGCGCAGCGGGCCTTCGGCTGCGGTGTCCTGCGCGGCGGCGCGACCGGCGCCGAAGGCGGCAAAGCCGGCCCCGGCGACCAGCGACGATTTCAGAAGGTTCCGGCGGCTGGATGAGACTTCGTTCATGTTTCCCCTCGCTTTCTCCTCACGAAGGGGATGCTCGTCCGGTGCCGGCATCGCGCTCCTCCCCCGTGATCCGGCCTCCCTGCCGGATGCGACCGCGTTGCGGCGATGCCGCTATGCAATCGATTACACGTTAGTGAGGCAGATCGTCGCTGGCAAGCCCTCTTGCGTCGCGGTCTACACCCGCCGCGCGAAGAGACGCCGGATCATCACGAAGAAGGCCGGAACGAGGAAAATGCCCAACGCTGTCGCGGCAATCATCCCGCCGAGGACCCCGATCCCGATGGCGTTTTGCGCCCCGGCACCTGCGCCGGTTGCGGTCGCCAGTGGCAGAACGCCAAGGATGAACGCGAAGGAAGTCATCAGGATCGGGCGCAGACGCAGGCGTGCGGCCTCCAGCGTGGCCTCCAGAAGGCTTCGCCCCTCGCGTTGCAGATCGACCGCGAATTCCACGATCAGGATGGCGTTCTTGGCCGCAAGCCCGATGGTCGTCAGCAGTCCGACCTTGAAATACACGTCGTTCGACTGCCCCGTCAGGAGCGCGGCCGCCAGCGCCCCGAGGATGCCTACGGGAACCGCCAGCATCACCGACAGCGGGATCGACCAGCTTTCGTAAAGCGCGGCAAGGCACAGGAAGACCACCAGCACCGACACCGCATAGAGGAATGGCGCCTGAGAGCCCGAGAGCCGTTCCTGATAGGACAGCCCCGTCCACGCAACGCCATAGCCGCCGGGCAGGTCCGCCGCCAACTCCTCCATCGCGTCCATTGCCTGACCGGAGCTGACCCCCGCACCCGGCGCACCTTCCAGCGCCAGCGCCGCCGTGCCGCCATAGCGGTCCAACGAAGCGGGAACCGATTCCCAGGCCAGCGTCGTGAAGGACGAGAAAGGGACCATCTCGCCCTCGCCATTGCGGGATTGCCAGCGGAAGATGTCGCCCGGCTGCATCCTGAACTGTGCGTCGCCCTGCACGATCACCGGACGCAATTCCGCCCCCATCTGGAAATCGTTGACGTCGGTGCCCGAAAAGATGGTCGCGAGCATCGCGTTCACCTCGGACAGGGTCAGCCCGAAACTCTCGGCCTTCTGGGTGTCGATATCGAGGCGGAGGGCGGTCTTGTCCTGATCCTCGTTCCCGCGCAGGCCAGTGGCGCGCCCATCCTCGCCCGCAGATGCCACCAGCGCATCGGCAGCCTCGCGCAATGCGGTCTGCCCGCGGCCGGATTGGTCCAGCAGATACATCGTGAAGCCCGCGCTGTTGCCCATGCCCGAAATCGCTGGCGGTTGCAGGAAAAAGACCTGCCCCGCGCGGTTACCGGAAAAAGCGATATTCGCCCGTTGCGCCACGGCAGATGCCGTCAAGGCGTCGTCGCCCTCGCGCCCGTCGAAATCCTTCAGCTTGGCGAAGATCATCGCGCTGTTCTGTGCGCTGCCGCCGAAGCCGAAGCCGAGCGCGGCGAAGGTGCTTTCCACCGCCGCGCCCTCTTGATCCAGAAGGTAGTCCTCGACCTGCCGGACCAGCGCGTCGGTCTGGACGGTGGTCGACGCCTCGGGCAGGCGGACCTGCACCATCAGCACGCCCTGATCCTCTTGCGGCAGGAAGGACGAGGAGATCCGCGTGAACATCAATGCGCAAAGCCCGATCACCACGGCCAGCGCCACCAACGCGGTGAAGGGCCGTCCGAGGATGCGCCGGTTCGCGCCGACATAGGCCCCGGTGGCGCGGTCGAAATTGCGGT
Source organism: Falsirhodobacter xinxiangensis (assembly GCF_004959935.1). Classification (GTDB taxonomy): domain Bacteria; phylum Pseudomonadota; class Alphaproteobacteria; order Rhodobacterales; family Rhodobacteraceae; genus Falsirhodobacter; species Falsirhodobacter xinxiangensis. Next base: position 67,297 of record NZ_SMYN01000016.1, read on the forward strand.
TGAACCAGCGCGCTGCACGGTTGCCGGGGCCATGGCGCGGCTTCAGCATCGTCGCGCACAGCGCCGGCGTCAGCACCAGCGCGACCAGCACCGACAGCACCATCGCCGTGATGATCGTGACCGAGAACTGGCGATAGATGATCCCCGTCGATCCGCCGAAGAAGGCCATCGGCAGGAACACCGCCGACAGCACCAGCCCGATGCCGACCAGCGCGCCGGTGATCTGGTGCATGGATTTCTCGGTCGCCTCGACAGGGCCGAGGCCTTCTTCTTCCATCACCCGCTCGACGTTCTCGACGACCACGATGGCGTCATCCACCAGCAGACCGATCGCCAGCACCATCGCGAACATCGTCAGCGTGTTGATGGAATATCCCAGCACCGCCAGCACCCCGAACGTGCCCAGAAGCACGACCGGAACCGCCAGCGTCGGGATCAGCGTCGCGCGCCAGTTCTGAAGGAAGACGAACATCACGATGAAGACCAGCACGATGGCTTCGATCAGCGTATGCTGGACCTTGGAGATCGACAGCTCCACGAAAGGCGAGGTGTCGTAGGCATATTCGATCGAAACGCCTTCGGGGAAGGCGCCGGACAGCCCTTCCAGAACGCCGCGCACCGCGGCGGCGGTGTCCACCGCATTCGCCCCGGCAGCAAGGTTCACGCCGAAGCCTGCGGCGTTGTTGCGGCTGAAACGGCTGGAGCTGCCGTAGCTTTCCTGCCCCACCTCGACCCGCGCCACGTCGCCAAGGCGCACCGCCGCGCCGCCCGCGCCCGTCTTCAGCAGCACCTGCCGAAACTCGTCCACCGTTCGAAGCTGGCTTTGCGCCGTGATCTCGGTGGTGAACTGTTGCCCCGGCGCGGCGGGCTGGGCGCCCAGAGATCCGACCGTGACGGTCATGTTCTGCGCCGAGATGGCTGCGGTGATGTCCGATGGCGTCAACTGGAACTGCGCCAGCCGGTCGGGGTCCAGCCAGACGCGCATGGCATAGCCCGAGCCGAAGACGTTGATCGATCCTACGCCCTCTGTTCGCTGCACCGGCCCCTCGACCGTGGTTTCGAGCATGTCCGCCAGCTCCAGCGAGCTGTAACGGTTGTCAGCCGACACAAGCGCGCCGACCATCAGGATCGAACTTGTGGACCGCGACACCCGCACACCCTGATCCTGCACCGCGCCCGGGAGCTGCGATGTGACGAGTTGCAGCTTGTTCTGGACCTGCACCTGCGCCGTATCGGGGTCGGTATTCTCGTCGAAAACAAGGCTGATCGAGGATGACCCGGGGGAGGAGGAGGAGGTCATGTAAAGCAGCCCCTCCAGCCCGGTCAGCCCGTCCTCGATGACCGTGGTGACGGAGTTCTGGACGGCTTCGGCCGACGCGCCGCTATAGGTCGCGCTGATGCGGACCGTCGGCGGCGCGACCTCGGGGTATTGCGAGATGGGCAGGGTGGTCAGGCCCAGAAGCCCGGCCAGCATCGTCACGATGGCAAGCACCCATGCGAAGACGGGTCGGTGGATGAAGAAATGCGCCATCCGTCAGTTGCCCGTTACGATGCCTTCGGCGGTGATCGAGACATCCTGCGCCTCGATCATCCGTCCGGCGGTCATGGTGTCGATATTGTCGACGATCAGCTTCGTTCCGTCCTCGATGCCCGAGGTGACGATCCATGCATTGCGTGTGGTGCCTGCAGGGGTCACCATCGTCTGGGCGGATCGCCCTTCGCCGTCCACGGTCCAGACTGCGATGGTGCCGTCGGGCTGGGGCGTCGCGGCAAGCTGCGGGACCAGCACCCCTTGCGACGTACCAAGCGTCACTTCGGCGGTGACGAACATGCCGGGCAGGATCATCCGGTCGGGATTGTCGAACCGAAATCGCGTGCTGCGTGTTCCCGTCGTCGTGGACACGGTCGAGGAGATCGTCTGGACCGTTCCGGTGCCGGAATACTGCTCGCCGTTTTCAAGGATCAGGCTGACGCCCAGCCGTTCGCCGGGCTGGATGTCGCCGGTGGCGAAACGGCGGCGGAAGTCGAGGATGCGCGCCGAGCTTTCCGAGACATCGACATAGATCGGGTCGAGGCTGACCACCGTGGTCAAGGCATCCGATTGCCCCGAGGTCACCAGATCGCCGACCGAAACGGCGGGAACGCCCGGAACCCCGTTCACGGGGCTGCGGATCGTCGTGCGGTCAAGGTTAATCTGTGCGGTGCTGACGGCGGCCTCGGCGACCGAGATGGCGGCGCGGGCTTGCAGCAGGTTGACGCGCGCGGTGTCCAGATCGGCCTGCGTGACGCCCGTGCCTGCCAGCCGTTCGGCCCGGTTCGCGGCAGCTTCGGCGGCGGGCAGGGCGGCGCGGGCGCCTTCCAGATCGGCCTCTGCCGATTGCAGGGCCGCAGCATAGGTCGCGTCGTCGATATGGAACAGCGGATCGCCCTTGGCAACATCGCGCCCCGGCTCGTAAAGCACCTCTGTCACGACGCCGTCCACTAGCGGGCGGATACCGGCCTCCAGAACCGCGGCGGCCTGTCCGGTCGAGGTGACCGTCACCGGTACGGGCGCGCGGGACAGAGTGACGACCCCGGCGGGCAGGGTCGCGTCCGGGTTCTGGCCCAGCGCGGGAAAGGCCGCCAACTGGAGGATGAGGAAGGCGGTGGCTCTGGCGGGCAAGGCTGGCTCCAATCGATCGTTCGCGGGTTCAACGGGGCGGCAAGGATTTTCCGTCGCGTATTACTCCGAAGGATCGTCGCTGGCCGGACCCGGCGCGCCCCTGCCATGCTTGGGTTGTTTCGCCGTGCCGGATTTCTCGATCGGTGCGCGGGGGTCGCGGTCCTTCTTTTCGGACGGGCGGGTGGTCATGTCGCGATCGTCCTGCATCCTCATTCCTCCGTTTGCGCGAACCGCTGCACTTCGACGATGTTGCGGATGCGGTTCATCTCTTCGGCGATGGCAAGTTCCAGCGCCAGCCCGTCGGTCGGGACCGCGCCGGGGTCCTCCTGCCCGTCGCGCATCACGCCGCGATCCTCCAGCGCGGCGGTCAGCGCCGCCGACTGGGGCAGGGACAGCACGATCTGCGCCAGAAGCTTGCGATGCGCGGCGATCATGCCTTCCAGCTTGTGAAGGCTGCCTTCGATTTCATTGTCCGTCATCATGCCACCTCTGCGAGCCAGGGAACGATTGCGATCAGGATGAGCGTGCCGAGGATCGGCACGATGAGGCGCCGCTTGTCGCGCTGCCGGGTCTCGGGGTTGCGTGCGGGGCGTCCGGCGGAAGGATCGTCCGGTCGGGCCGCGATCTCGTGCCTTGCGGTCACGGCCAGTTGTTCCGGCGAAGGCGGACGACCCGCCGCTTCGTCATCGGTGCCGAGGGGCGATGCGGCAAGGTCCAGAAAATTGACCTTGTCGCCGGATCGCCCCGGGTCGAGCTCCTTTCGGAGCCAGTCGGACGTTGGATGGGTCATGCCGCACTCCGGTTTGTCTGATGCGATGTGTGAACGAATGCCGCGCCCCCCAGTTCCGCCGAGGTCCGGGCTCTGGTTCCCGTGTTTCTTGGGTATGGAGCGCGATCTTCAGAGGGGCGCGCAGAGCAAGGTGGTCCACTGCAGGCGGCTGGGATCGAGAAGCTTGGCTCGTGCCGGGTTATGTTTGCTGGGCGGACTCGCCGGGTGGGTCAATCCGGGCCTTGGGATGGGAGCTGGACCTAAGCAACGAAGGAGGATTCCCGAAAGAAGGTCTATATAGAATTGAGAAGGTTGGAAACTGATGGTTTGTTGCCAGAGAGAGGGCAAATGCCTTAAAAGGGTCTTTTCTATTTCGAGCTCTTCAAGGTGAGGGTGATTTATGCTGCGATCCACAGGGTGAATGTCTCAGCATAAATCACCCTTTTCAAAGAAAGGTCAAATATAAAAGTGCCGCAAAATCAATAATTTGCGAACCACATCTCAAAGCCTCAATTATTCAATTCACCCTCTACAGTCACCATTATCACCCTTCGAAAGTTCAAAAAAATGCCGCCCGAAGGCGGCATCGTCTCGTTTTTTGCCTCGTGTCAGGCGGCCCATCCCTCCGGGATATCGTCCCGCCGATAAAGCTCGATGCCCAGATCCTCGAGCGCAACCGCAAGCGGCACGCCGCGCGCATCCAGCAGATCTTTGATTTGCTTCTGCCGGAGGCCGGTCTCCTGGGCCAGATGATGCAACGTCGCGTAGTTTTCGGCGAAATGCTCGAAATCATTTCGCATCACGCGCACCCGGGATTTCATCCACGGCTTGCGCGCGAGATTGGTCGTAACGAGAAGCGGAGCCCCGCCCTTCCCCGATGTGAGGCGAGCGCCAATTTGCGGCGGGATTGCAAGGCGGCGGTATGCCTCGGTCAGGGTCATGGCCTCCGGGCTCGGATCGATGATCCAGGCCAGTTCCTTCGGATCAAACTGAAGGCCCTCGAAGCCCCAAGACCCCGGAATACGAACCGTCCGGCGGATCTGTCCGGAGACCACCATGGGCAGCACTTCCGCCATCTTGCGGCCCGTGATCTCGATCACCTCATCGAGGTTGACGAAGCGCTCGGGCACGCGGTCCGCCACCGGCACATCCGCTAAGCGGGCCGCGATTGTCTCCACGTCCTCGCGCCGGACCGCCTTCCCTGTCCATGCTTTCATCCCGTGATCATCCGCGACGATCTGGAGATGGCGCGTCTTGGCCAGCAGCTCGATCATCGCGGCGGTAGCGTTCAGAGCGAACGCGGCATCTTCCAGGAACATGGCGCCGCGGGATGCGAGAATTACCCGTTCGGATGCGCGGGCGTCGAACGTGATCATGTCGGATTCCGCCGAGGGCGAAGCGCCGACCTGAAGCATTCCGGCTTCCATCAACGCCGCCGCAACCTCTGATGGCTCCGCCTTCGCGGTATCCGCTAAGGTGGCGATACTGTGCCGGACGCGGGTCTGGATCGTCTTCTTCAGGACCGTCTTGCGCGGATAGATCGCCATCTCGTCAAAGATGTAGTCCCGTGTGTCATCGATGATCCGCCCCGCACCGATGCCCTCTTTGACGACCAGCCAGGCATAGAAGCTGCCGAACGTTTTCGTAGGGTGATGCTCATGCCCGGACCCGGCGTGTCGCGCATGCGCAAACGCGAGCGCTTCACGCACGCCATCAAGGCCCTTGTCTGCGTATTCCCACCCGATGTCGCCTGCCATGTCCCTGTCCGCCTCCGTCATGGATTTCAAGTCGAAGTCCGAGCCGAACGCCACGAGGGCGCCCAGCATTTCCGTTGTGCGCACCCCTTGCTGGAGCGACTGCCCGTCGAGCCAAGGCGAAGTGGCACGAGGCCCCGGTTCGTCAAGCTCGAGGCGGTGAAGGATGTAGGTCTGGAGGCGCGAAGGCGCGCGACGCGGCTCCGACTGCGCCAGCCGTTCCAACTGCTTCTGCGTTTCCGGAACATCCTCGGAAAGCTCGCGAAGGTAGCTACCCTGTCGCATTTGCAGGGGAATTTGATGGACCCGGCAGACGCGCACGTGCCGGAACTCCCACTCGAGCTTCGCCACCGGCGCCAGCGCCCGAGGCGATCCCCTTGTTCGATCTTCGAGGACGCATTGAGGGCAAAAACGCACCAACCGGCCCGCCGTAAACTCCACGAAGACCTTTTCCCCGCGCAGCGAGCGCTCGCGCTCTTCTGCGCGCAGCGTGTTGCGGGCAACCGCGCCCCGGGACTCTCCAACCAGCTCGCAAAGTTGGTTCACGGCTTCGGGATGCCCCGCAAGGAAGGATCGCGCCCCAATGCCCATATCCTCGAGAAACGGGAGCAGCGGGCCGCGTGTATGCACGGCGGCAAGATTTGCGGCCCAGGACAGGTGCGTCTCTTGCGGATGGAGCGATGGCGACATCTTTTTCATCGTGGACCTCACTTCTTGCGGGATTTCTTCGGGCGCTTGACCTCGGCCACCCCATGGGGGTTGTCCGGATCGATCAGCATCCAGTCGTGGGCATAAAAAACGTTGCGATCGGACGAGCACGCCTCTTTGAGCGCGTAAGCCGCCGCGAAGTGGTCGATGTCCACCGCGGAATGCCCGCCCACGAGCGCCTGCTCGATTGCGGCGACGACGAGCTCGAGCACCAGCCCGAAGCGGCCACGTCCGGCATGCACCAAACGCGGCAGAAGTTCGGGATGGATGCAGGGCTCGAGGCCCGCGGTCTGGCAGTAGTTCGCGACGAGATCTAGCAGCTCGTCTCCCTGCGTGAACGCATTCACCGGCGGAAGATGCATCAGCGTAAATCGGCGCCAGAGCTGCGGATCGGAGCGGAGAATTTCTTCCAGCTGGCCGGTGCCGGACAGGATGAGCGTGAACGCTTCATCTCCCTGCATGAGATACTTCAGGCCGCGCAGGATTAGCTTGCGGTCCGCGCAGAAAAGGTCGTGCGCCTCATCAATCCAAAGAAGCGACACGCCCAGATCGCTCATGCGACCCCGGACCATGTGCCAGATCTCCCACATATCCCGGCGGCTGCGCCCGGTCGGATAATCCGTGCGCCGCAGGATTTCGAGACCGAGGCCTTTGAACGTTGCCGGGCTCGGCACGATCACGTCGAGAAAGTGCGGATGACCATCCGGCCCCATGGCGAGCACAGGATGCTTTTTCAGCACGCGGGCGATCAATGTCGATTTGCCGCCGCCCGGTCCGTCGACGACGACGACGCCGCGGGTTTCTCCGGTATTGGTGAAGCGCAGCACCTCCGGCAGGATGCGGCCGTCTTCCCCGGTCTTGAACAAACGATCAATCTGCGCCTGCAGCGCGCCTTCACGATCCGTGGTGATGTGACGGGCGCGCAGCTTGGCGAGGATCTGCGCCACTTTGAATGCGTCATGCTTGGACATTTAAGGTCTCCCAGATGGTTCGGTTCAGGCTCCGGAGAAACGATCGGAATCCGATCCCCGGCACGCCCTCGGGGCGAAGCGCGATTTTGCGCTCCGCCCGGGGTCGTGATGCGAGAAACTGTGCTGCGCCGACGCTATTCGTCGTCGAAAGTCCATCCGCCTTTCGGTTTCGGTGCCGGTGCCGCAGCCGGATTTGCCGGCGCCTCCGTTTTGCGCGGCGATGCCGGGATGGTCGCCTCGGCCGACTGGACGGTGTCCGCAGGGGGCGCGATCACGGCAGGATCGCGCACCTCGCTGTCCGGGATGTCGAACGACGCCCCCTGATCCTCCTGCGACCCGATCCCGGGCCACGCAGGCTCGAAGGACAAGGCCCGGCCTTCGACCGAGGTGCCATCGGGGCTCGGAGCCACGGGGCGCTCACCCCCGCGCGCTTTGAAGCCGATGAACAGCCGGGCTTCTTCGCGCTGCGCGCGCTCTGCAGACCATTCTTCAACCAGCAGGTTGCTTGTGGTTTTTGCGTCGGACACGCGATCGTCGATCGACTTCAGCGCCTGATTGATCATGTCCTGTTCGAACTCGCTCTGAGCCGGGAACGAGGCGCGGAGACGGCGGACGGCGACGAGCCAGTCCTGAGCCCGCACTCCGTCCATATCCTGCTGCACGGAGCTGACTTTTTGCCACTTTCCGCCCATGAGGAAGAAAATGGCGCCGATGTCATCCGGGTGCCACCGGACATCCACGACTTTATCGGCGTTGCGGAGCATCCAGTCGGCCAGGAGCCGGCTATGGTAGCGAACGCCGAGAACGGTGATGCCCGTCTTCGACACTGTTCGTTTCAAACGAACTCCGAAGACTTTACGCATATCATCCATGTGCGGGGGCGCCTGGACACCCAAGCCACTCTTGGCGAGGCGGTCCCAGCAGTTCCGGGGCGTTTCGCTACGGAACGCGTGACCGTAATGCCCAGGTCAGCGCCTGCGAAGCGGAACTCGGACGTCTGGAAGGCCGACCCGCCATCTGTGACAATGTGCTCGGGGAGACCGAACATATTCCACTTGCTGGTCGTGCCGACGGGGTCGATCCATTCCCCTTTGTTGCTGAGGACCATCTCCAGAACGGCCAAGCTCGCTTCTTTCTTGGCGGTCCGGGAGAGTTTCATGCCGAGGATGCACCGGGTCGTGCAGCAGATGGCGACAGTCAGCACCCAACGCCCCTTGCCGCCGGTAAGACCCAAGCTGGCCAGTCCCTCCGCGGTGAGGCCGAGCATCTCGTTACCGTGCATCAAGGACATGAGGTCGATCTTGAACTCGTCGATTTCGACGCGTTCGAGCAAACGTGTGTAGATCGGCGTTTCGCCAACCGGAGCAAAATGCTTCCGAGCCACATCCGCGCCATAGCGGGCGAGCGTCACTTGATAGGGGTCGAGACGATTGATTTCGCGACTGAAAGTCGAGAGGCTCGGAAGCCGCAGCGGGATTTCCCCTTTTGCCTTCCGGGCTTCGTTTCGCTCCTTCATCTTCAGCTCAAAGAAGGAATAGCAGGTCTTGATCGACGCGCGCTCGAGGTTCAGATAGTGCTTCTTGATCGTATGAGCCATCAAAGCACGAACCTCGGGGGCGACGCCCTGATCTCGGTTTCCGCGGCGATGGAAGGCATCGATCAAGGCGTGTTTGCCGCGATTCCGCGCGCTGCGATACCAGCCCAGGATCGTGCGCGGATGCGGCAACTTCGCCGGATTGATCGACGGCGGGACGCCTTCACCGATCTGCGTGGCGATCAGATACTTCTGCGAGTAAGCCATGATCAGATCCATATTGGCTGCGATCGACTCCTCCGTCAGCTTGATCTTTTTCGCCTCATAAGCGTCCACCACCCCCTCGACCGTGGCGTCTCGCTTTGTGAAACGCAACCGCCCAAAGCCCTGCAGCTCCGAAATCGAGCGCCGATCATCATCGGCGAGTTCTTGGCGCATATGCTCAGGATGGTAGAAGTTCCGCTCGAGGATGATGCGTTTTTGCGACGCGAGCGTTTTCATCTCTTCGTGCGAAACCTGGTGTTGACGCCCGGATCCGTCGGCATATTCGAGGATATGACAGGTATCCGTCACGCGGACGGGGCGAAGATGGATGTTCTCGATGGTGATGCGGTCGTGGCTGCCATAAACAATACGGGGGCCGCTCGCGTGATCGATGGTGAAGTTCATGTTCATTCGGGTCATCCTTTTGGAGAGATATGCGGGCCCCGGTGCGGGGCCTCGCGGACGCGTAGCGCAAAAAGCGGGTTATGCCTGGGCGCCCCGAGGCGCGGGGGTCAGACCGAAGCAGTCCCGGAGCCATTGCCGAAATTTTCGCAGCCGGCCGCGGCACCCGCTGTCCGGGTCTGAGGGGAATAAATCCGCGGCGCTCCGCCACGAGTTGCCGGGGAGGACGGTGCACGTCGCGGGAGAACGCGGCCAAGGAAGGAACAGGAAGCGTGACGTCGCCTTCCAGAATGCGTTCGCAATTCTCTGCGAAAATGGCACGCTCCAGATGCGGATAAACGCTCAGCATGAGGCGGCGCGCAAGCGTGAGGTAATGCTCGTCGATCACCTCGTGCATGATACCGATCACCGCGGGATCGAGTCCGGGGCGAAGCTGACGCGCCGTCTCTGTCCCGTTGATTTGTTGGATTTTCATAGTGGTCCCCTGTGTGGCGGGTTGAAGGTTCGGTTGCGCCGACCTGTCGGCCGTGGGTGGCGCCAATCCCTTTGCTGATCGTTGGCCCGCGCAGACACAGCATCCGCGCGGGCGCGCGATTAGGCGGCGAGGTCGTGGCGGCGCGGAGCCGAGCCGTCCTCGGGATCTGCGAAGACGACCGCGGCAAATGACCGCTCGTCGCCTTGGCGAGGCCCGCGTTTTCGCAACAGCATCAATGCGGGCAGATCGGACGCGCCGCCCTGCTCGATCATCGTGGCGAAAAATTGCGCCATGGGCTGGTGCATGCACATCAGAGCTATTCCCCCTGGATGCGAAAACCGATGAGGAAGGTCCTGTCTCGGATGGCCAGAAGTGCGCGCATCCAGGCGAGCAGGGTTCGCGGATGCGGCGCCTTCATCTGCGGCCACGGCTTTCCGGCGGACTCCACGTTCAGATACGCGCGCCAGCGGATCGCATCCATGTTGCGCTGAACGGATTTTTCCGAGAAGGCAACGCGGCCCTCCTCATGCAGTTCGACGAGCGCGGTCACATAGGCTGCGCGATGAACCTGACGACGCGCCGCCCGGAGATCGCGATCACGCTGCCGGCGATCGCGCCAAGCAACAGGAGGGGTCTGTTCACCGCCTGCGCCAAGCTCGTGATAGCCCGCCGTTCCGCCTTCGACATGCTGGTCGATCCACACTTGCATCGGCGTGCGCTCGGTTTGCTTGTTCGCAGAGAAATCGCCGCGGTCCGCATCGCGAAGATCGCGCATGAGTTGCAGGAATGCCGATCGCGAAAAAGGGCGATCGAGCCCCAGGAGCTGCGATACGGTTACGGCAGCGGGAACTTTCGCGGGTGCTCGCGAAGACCCCATAGGCGAAAAGTGTTTCGTCATCGTTCTGGCCTTTCCATCTCCCGGGCCTTGCGAGTGCCGGCGCGCGGGTGGTCGGGTGAGGGTCGAAATTCGGAAGAGAGCTCTGACCGGAACCGAAAGGTCCGGTCAGATCGCCGGATCAGAGCTTCTTGCTGGCGATGCGAAGCACATGATGAGCGCTCGGCTGCGCCGTATCATCGTCTTCGCCATGCGGACGACGGGATGCAAAATCCTGAAGAGCGGCCTGGAATTCGAGATGTGCATCGACCCCATCCCAGTCGTCGAACTCGCTGGAGAGCAGGAAAGCCGAGCTGAATGCGGGCCCGTGGTCGGACACCACCTCCGGAAGGCCAAAGATGTCCCATTCGGGCGGCTCATCGGAACCGCCGGCAACCGGTGCTTTCTTGCTCCGCGTGGATCCGCCGGGAAGCTGGATTTCGGAGCGGGCGCCGATGGCGGACAACGCCGCACCCGTTGCCGCGACCGGCGCCAAGGCCTCAGTCACGACTTGCAACTGCTGGGCGGCACTCATGCCCTTGTCGAACACCGGCGCGGGCAACTCCGCGCCGAGCGCGGTCGGCGCCGCGAACTGGCCGGAAGCCTTGATGTGAAGGGCGAGCTCGATGTCGAACGTGCTGTGCTTGCTCATTTTCCGTCTCTCTTTCAGGGTAGCCGCCTCCGGCGCGCGAAATGCACGGGGTCGGCAGAACGTTTCGAGGGGGGGTCACGGCGCGGGCGGCGCCGCGACGGGATCTAGTAGATCGTGATGCTTCCGCGCCGGACGCTTTTTGCCTTGAAGACAAGGCTGTGCGGCTCGATCTTTTCGTGTTGGACGAGCTTCAGATGGAAGGTCCGGATCAGGCGCACGACGGCGCGAGTGCCGCGCGGCCCAAGGCCGACACGATCAGAGAGTTCGGACAGAGAAACGATGCCGCTCATTGCGTCGACAACGTCCTCTGCACGCATATCCGCTTCCGGGTCCGCGCGACGCACGCCATGAAGCAGCCACGCGTTGTGCAACTCGATCGGATCGATGTCATACTCGTGGAACTGCTTCACATCGGTAACGAAGCCACGCGCACGTGCCTGATAGGCGATGAGCGGCGCAGTGCGGGCATGTTCGCCGCCCAGCTTTGCCCAGGTCTTGACCATGATACCCCAGCGGATCATTGCGCGAACTCCACCACCGCGTCGAAGTAGTGGGTGTGCTCCTCGCCATTCTGATCGATCCAGTCGAATGCGACCTGCTCGCGGAGGGACACGAAGTTCTCACGGTGCATCAGCACAATGAAGACCTTCGCTTCAAGCCAGCTTTCGTAACGGAAAGTCTGGTTGTCGAGAACAAGCGCCCCGTTGTTGTTGAAACGGGACGAAAGACCGATCTTGCGATCACCACGCCCGGGGAGGGACTCCCATTTCGGCTGTTCATTAAAAGACATTCTCATGCCTCCGTTTCTGGTCCATGCATTGGCCTTGAAGCCAATACGATCCTCTTCTCCCAGCACGCCTGACCAATTCCCTGCCCGGCTTTTCGCCTGCCTGGGTGGTGACATGCCGACGCTCTGCAGGCGCATATCGAACCACATTCCGCCCCACGCTCTTCGAGAGCGCTGCTAGCGGATGAGGCCGCCCTTGCGGGCTACGCCTGCTCAATCTTCAGGGGGACCAGTTCCTCTTGCCGAATCCGGATGGACCCGATACAAGAAAGATACAAAACGCGGACCCGGTCCGAACCACGCCATCCGATTTGCCGATCGGGTGGCGTAGCTTTATTTGCAGGGCAGCCCGCGGCCATAGCGGCGTGCAGCCATTTAAGCCCCGAATTGTTCACACAGCCCGAGATGTTCTTAGGGTTGGGATGGAGCACATGAGAAACGCAAGCGGAAATTCCCGGCGCAGCCGAAAGGCCGCGCAGAAATAAATTTCTGGAATTTGCGAGAAATTCCCGATAGTTGACATGGCTCGGGAAATTTTGGCTTTGGCGCGCGCAGATGCTGACCAGCGTCAGCAGAATCGTCACCAGCCATGGGTCAAGCTCCGCGCTCGGGAGCTTTTGCGAAATATTACCCGACAGGGCAATCGGATGCCACGACATCGCTTCTTCACCTCCGCTTGGCGGCGAGCCCTCACAGGCCCGTTTCGCCAGATTGCTACCAGATGATCGGGCCAAAGGCCGAATCACCCCGTCTCAGAGCGGATCACTCCAGGTGAAATGACCAACGCTTACCGCGTCGCTTCCGAAGTCTCGGAACATGAATGCACCATAGAGGCGCGCGATAATACCTTGTGGCTGTTGGTCCTTCCATAGGGATAAGCACGACCGCATCGGCGCGCAATATGCGAAAAAGAAAAATCTGAAAAATTCTTTCTGAAGCGGAAGTGAGCTACTCCCCGATCCTTGGACAGATTTC
>NZ_SMYN01000017.1 GCF_004959935.1 Falsirhodobacter xinxiangensis
CCGTTCCTCATGCCGACCTTCTTCAGCACCCTGCTAGGGCCCGTGCACTCACTAGCACCGAGTTTGGCAACTTGTGTAGGCCGCGCTCGTACCCTTCGTAGGTCGATGGCTTGAGGCCAACGCCGATGGCAAACTGGCGCTGTGTAAGGCCAAGGCGCCAGCGGATCTGCTCCAGTTCCTTGCGACCGTCTGATTCGAACTTTGGCTTCTTCTTCGGGTTTTTCACCGTCTTCCCCCATCGCGAGTTCGGTGCATCGGAGGAGACTATCGAGAAAATTTTGGTTTTCACCAACATACTGAGTCTCGGTCGTGAATCTCATCTTTCCGACCAGAATCCGACCAAGTGCGAAGCCCAAGGAGGATCAAGGTAGCGCATTCAAAGGCTTGCCAAGCCTAGTCTTGGGGCTTTGAGTTTGGATTACGGTCACTGCCGAAGTATCAGCGAGAGCCCGAGAACCGATGTTCAGAGATCAAAAATCAGCCTTCGAGCAGCATGAACGACTGAAGGCGGAGCTACGCATACGTGGCACGTCGCTGGCGCAGATCGGACGCGAATTGGGCATATCCGGCTCGTCGATGTCGCTTGTGGGCCTTGGAAAGCACCGATCCAGACGGATCGAGCGGGCGATCGCGGATGCTCTCGGGACGACGCCGGAAGAGCTCTATCCGGAACGCTACAGGGGAGGAGAATGAATGGGTTAGATCCAGAAGTTTAAAAGGCCCCGAGGGCTGGCACCCTCAAGGCCTTTCGAGATGTAGTCGAGTGAGACCCGCTACGTCTCCAATCATGACCCAACCGGAAGCGTCGGTCAATCTCACAGTTTAGCTGTGGGCCGGTTTTCATCACCCTCATGAAAGGAGCCTCCCTGTCGTCGTCAGCGCGGCGACGACAGGGCCTAAACCATCATGCATGACGAAGTTCCCTATCAACCGCCGCGACGTAGCAGGGCGACCCGCAGCTTCGCAGCGCGATCGAAATCCAGCGCGCGCGGCTTTCTCTTTGCCCATTTGCCGGCACAGGAGCGCCCGCGCCAAATCATCTATGAAAGCAACCTTGAACGGCGGGTGCTGCTGACCTTTCTGGCTCGGCCGGATCTCGCTGACATCTGGGATCAGCCGCCAGCAATTCAGTATGTGAGTGGTACCGGCGCACTCCGGCAGCATACCCCTGATTTTCTCGCCACCTTGCGAACAGGGGTCAGGTTGGCAATTGCTGTGAAGCCTTTGCCCTCGGTGGAGCGACTGCGCTTCAAGGAGGAACTTTCATTCGTCCGCATTGGGATGTCGCCCGCTTATGCTGACGACCTTCTGCTGGTGACCGATGCCGATCTCAATGATGCGGCGGTGCGGAACGCTGAGTTGCTGCACATCGCACGGCAGACGGTGGACGCAGACGCTCGGCAGGCGATCAGCGAAATGCTGGCTGGTCTTGCCGCTGCAAAAACCGTTGCGGACATCCTAGCGGAAAGTGGTCTCGCGCACCGTGGCTGGGCCGCGCTCATCTGCGCGATCCATGAGGGTGAGGCAGGGATCGATCCGGGCCGCAGGATCGGCAGCCAGACCCTCCTTTATCCGCGAGGTGGCAAATGAACCATCCGCTTGTTGGTCCAATCGATGCGGTACGCATCAAAGGGCAGGTGTTCGCCTTCATTGCTGCCGATGAAGCCGGAGGACGTCTCGTCCCGCTTGGAGGTAGCGCGGAAGAACTTCACGTTACCACTGACGAATTGAATGCAATCCTGCAGTCAGAAACCGCTTGGATCGAGCACCGCTACTTCGGCCAAGGGCAGGCGAGGCGCCGGGCCGTTGCCGGGCATCAGGTTCTGACGACGCTTCCAGCCGCAGAACGCGATCTTATCATGTGGAAGGTCTGCTGCTGCGAGGTGTTTCTTGCCGCTGAACGAGACGGTGAGGTCAGTCGTACCGATGTGAGCTATGCAGCGTTCCTTCCAGTGTATCAGCTGCGTGTTCAGGAGCACAGTTCTCGGAGCGCGAACAGATCTGGCGGCAGGGCGGGAGATTTACTGAATCATCGCAAACCACCAAGTCTCCGCAGTCTCTTGATTTGGGTGCGCATTTGGGAGCGGCACAAGGATCCCCTCCTGCTGTTGAAGAGGTCGCGATACGCGGGGCGCAATGCCGCTCGGTTGGGGACGCATGAGGATCAGGTCATCCTGTCTTGTCTCCCGAACTATCTCCACCCGAACCGACCGTCGCAATCGCATGTGGTTCAGGATGTTCACGCCGAAGTCCGCAGGCAAAATGCCCTCAGGTCGATACAAGGGCTGCCGCCGCTGAGAATGCCGTCAGCCAGTTCGGTCCGCAGGCGAATTTTGACGTTGAGCCGGTTCGAGGTCACGGCATCCAGGGAAGGTCTTGCCGTTGCAAAAGAGCGTTATGGCCCAGTGGGCCGGGGCCTTGATGTCGAAGTCCCTCTCGAGCGAGTGGAAATGGACGAGTGGAAGGTTGATCTCATCTCTGTCCTTGAGGCCGCAGGGGTCGAGCCGACACCAGATCAGCGCAGGGAGATGGCACTCGGCCGCTACTTCCTTTGTGTCGCGATCGACTGCGCAACTCGGTGCGTTTTGGGAATCAAGCTCGCGGATAGTGCGTCGACACCGGACGCGCTTGCTACCTTATGGCTGGCACTCATCGACAAAAGCGAGATGGCGCGCGCCCTCGGCTGCCGTGCCGGCTGGCACCAGTCTGGCCATATCGCGCAGATTGTCGTTGATAATGGCAGCTCATTCGTCAGTTCCGAGTTCAAGGCAGCCGTTGCCGATCTTGGAATAGGCTACGATGTTATGCCCGCAGGCGTCCCGAAGCTTCGCGGACGGATTGAGCGCATGATGCGAACCTTTGCACAGAACATGATGCCCTTCATGACCGGGAGGACGTTCTCCAATCCGGTCGAAAGGGGGGCTTATCCCTCAGAAGCCTATGCCGTGCATACGGCGCAAGATCTTGTCGACGCCTTCGTGCGCTACATCGTGGATCATTACCATCAGCGCGAACATCAAGGGCTGGACTACAACAGTCCCGCTCAGGTTTGGGAGGCCGCTGCCAAGATCTACCCGGTGCCGCCTGCGCCAAATCGACATGTGCTTCGCGCGATACTCGGGTTGGAGGTTCAGAGGAGGTCTGGCAGGCATGGTATCCAGCTGATGAAGCTGCGCTATCATTCGGAAACGCTCGCCCGTCACTTCGAACGTATTGGCGGTGAAGATATGCTACTGCGTGTCGATCCAGAGGATCTAGGGCACATCTCCTGCTGGATGGATGGTGCCTGGCATGTGCTTGCCTGCACCAGCGCCGACATGCGCGGCGTGTCGGTGGACAGCTGGACGAGGGCGGTGCTGGAGGCTTACCAAAGCAACCGATCCGCCGCGCGGTCCGGACAGATACTCGTTGACGATGCAGTTCTTGGCCTGCGGGCAACTGATGAAGCCGCGCGCACGCGGTCTCGGCTGGGCCCAATTAACCTGAGAGCTGAAGATTTGGACCGGGCAGACCGTAACCTTCTCCTCGGGGTACGTTTCGGTGATGCACAGGACGAGGTTGCGGATCGTCGAAAGCTCCCCGGTCACGCAGTCATGTTGAAACCCTCGCGAGCGCAGGAGCCCCCTCTGCCGTCAGATGATGGCGGCGACGAGGTTGATTGGAGATTTAGCGATGATCAATGACTCCGCATCGCGGGAAATCATACAGGACCTTCAAGGCGCCTTCATCCCAAACGAGGCTTTCAGCGAACTGCAGTCGCTCTTTGAGACCCTCTTCGAGCAGCGCCGCGCCGATCTTGCGCAGGGAAGGCTGACCAACGTACGCAGCATTGCATTGGTTGGTGGCTCAGGTAGCGGAAAGTCGACGCTGATCCGACACCTTTGCAGCCTGCGCGAAGACCTGATCGTGAGCGATGATGGCATCTGCGAATTCGTGTCTCAACTGGTGCCATCACCCGCAACAATGAAGTTCGTTGGGACAGCGATCCTCCATGCTCTCGGCTACCCGTTGGCGCGGGACAAATCTGCCCCTGTGATATGGGGCATGGTTGCGGATCAACTTCATCGGCGGAGAACGCTCTTCCTCCATCTGGATGAGGCGCAGGATCTGGCGCGCTTTCAGACGGATCGTGAACGGCAATCAGTGGTGAACACGCTGAAATCGATGATGGAGAACCGGACATGGCCGGTCAGCCTGATCCTTTCCGGCACGCCTGATCTGAAAAAGATTATCAATCAGGATCCACAGCTGGCCCGCCGCATCTATCCCGTGGAAATTCCTCGCCTCTCGGTGCCGCGGCATGTGCGCGCTGTTGTCTCGCTCACGCAGCAATATGCCAAGCGCGGCACCTTATCTCAGCAACCGGAACTCGCAAACGAGGAGTTTGCGCGCCGATTGCTGCATGCGGGGGACTACGAATTCGGTCTTGTGGCAGAGATCATTGTACAAGCGATCTGCCATGCCCTCCGCGCTCGTGGCCCAGGCGACCGGCTTGAACTGGATGACTTCCGCCGTGCCTATAAGCTCCGTACAGGCGCAATCATGGGCCTGAACCCGTTCGTTGTCGAAGATTTCGAGCGGATCAACGTCCGACTCGTGCTGGAGGACATTCGATAATGCGGTTGGGATTACGCCTTCCCCTGATCGACGGGGAGATGCCTAGTTCCTTCGTGTCGCGCCTTGCTCGCCTTCACGGGACGAACCCTCGCGATTTCTGCTCGGATATGGGGCTGCAATGGCCCCATGTCTGCTCGGCCCATACTGAGCAGTTGGCACATCTGGCGAAGCTTGCTGATGTGAGTGAGGCTCAGCTCATCCGTTGGAGCGGGCCATTGCTCAGCCCGTGTCGATATCAGGTCGGGGAGGAGATCGCGAGTACGGGGGTGTTCCGACGCGCCGTAACGCGCATCTGCCCCCGCTGTGTGCACGAGGCTCAAGCAGCAGGTCTTCGTTATGGCCCGTTCCAGCGTATCGAATGGCTGGTCCTCAGCATTGGTGTTTGTCTAGACCACGGCACAGCTTTGCTGAGACTCCCGAACGCGGGACATGCGCATGACACCTATGATCTTATGGCTCAGATCAAGCGTCATCATGGGGTGATCCGCGAGGCGGCGGCGGCAGAGGGGTTCGACCCTATGACAGCTTTCGAACGTTATGTGGTTCGGCGGATCCAAGGACAGGCTCTGCCAGATTGGTTGTCTACATTGGAGCTGCAACATCTTCATCGAGGATGTCTGACATTTGGCTCCGCCCTTCTGTTCGGGTCTGCCTCGAACAGCGCAACGCTCGATGCAGCACAAAGCAGGGCGGCTTTGGATAAAGGATACAGTGCATTGCAGAGCCCGGCTCAACTGCTGGCAGCACTTTCGCAGCTCAAGGAGGCGTATCGAACGGAACGCCCGTATTTTTCGACCGACATGGGCGAATTCTACACTTGGCTGAAAGAGGAGGTCGAAGAACCCAAGCTCGAAGAGCTACGCCAGGTCCTGCGTACGTTCATCGTCGAAAACTATCCGTTGCGCCCCGGTGCAATGATCTTGGGCAGGGAAGTCCTTGCAGGTAAGCGCATGACATTCGGAGATGCTCGGCAGGTTTCTGGCATTGCTCGTGCGAGGATGGAGATTGCCTTACGACATTTACATGGAGCGGGACCGGCCAGCGCCACAGTGATTTCTGACGTAAAAGCTGATGATATTAGCGCGGTAAATGATTTCTGGGCGGGCCTCTGCAATCTCAAGGACGCGGCAAATGCGTTGGGCGTGCACCCGGCGCAGATGAAGAGCCTTATCGACGCTGGCGTGCTCGAGGCCGTCCGCCTGAAGTCCGCCCTACGATATGTAACCAAGGCCTCTATGGAGGCGGTGTTGAAACAGATCGATGCTTTGCCCGTCGATCACGCGAGCAAGGAGATCCTGCCAATCTCAGAGTTCAGCCAAAGCCGCTGCATTTCCATGGCCAAGGTGTTGAAAGCCGTGCAGGACGGCGAAATCAGGCATGTATACCGGAGTCGCGAACTCACCGGGATCAGGTCCATTCTGATCGATAATGAGGAATCGCCGATCCGGCAGCGGCGGAGGCACCAAGCGGACATGTCGATTGCAGAAGTCGCTGAGCATCTTCAGATTAGGCCGTCCAGCATCCGTGAGCTTCGTGATTCTGGTTATCTGGAGCAGGTGCATCGGAAGAATCCCGATACCAACCATCGACGAGCCTTCATCACGATCGGAAGTATCGTAAGGTTCGAAGCGGAGTATGAGACCTTGGGTCAGATGGCGGCACGTATCGGCGGTCGTCCCATGCATCTGGCGAAGCGTCTCGACGAAGATGGTGTCACGCCCCTTCCCACCAAGGGGCGCTTGGTCCGAGCTTACATTCGCGAAGCGTTCCTAAGCGAGGCGGCAAAGTTTCCAAGCCAAGCCAGTTAGGATGTGCGCGCTGCTGGGAGAAACGCATCTAACCGCCTGGAGCGGGATGACTGCACTATCTCGGAACAATTAGAACCTTAACCTATGTCCGAATCCCGGTCATCAAGTTTTTGTCCTTCGAGTGCCATTTCTATTGGGGGCGGAGGACCGGGATTGGCGTATGCGCGTGAGGAGGGCTTCCGCGGGTTCGTCTTCGGGGTCCTGAGGGACCAGTTCTCCGCGGAAGGCCTTGGCCAGCAGGCGCTCGTCGAGCCGGTCGAGAAGATGGGCGGCGCGGCTGGCCTCATCGGTCATCCGGTCGATGCGAGCGAATGCGGCTTCGATACGGCGGACTATTTCGGCCTGTTCTTCGCGCTCCGGCAGCAAGAGCGGGAGCCTTTCTACATCTCCTCGGCGGACCGAAGGAACGGTGGTCGCGACCGAAAAAGGAGCGAGGTCAACCGTGTGCATGAAGAGAAACAAAAATTCCCTAGAAATTCGGCTCTCGTCAGGCCTAAGCGCCATACAGTTGTTGTCGAGTATTGTATCTTGTTGGAGGAGCGCGCGTCGGTTCAATTTCAGCGCCTCTCCGATCTTTGCGAATGCTGTCGATCCCGCGGAAGCAGGCCGTGCGCGCATATCTTTAAGATCGGCTTCATCGACATAATTTACAGCATACGAGAGACGTCCGCGATGGGCTTTCACGGCATTGCTCAAGTCACTTACTTTAGCGAAGGGGAACCGCCCCTCTATCTTACCTTGGAACTTCTTCGGAAAGCCGTAGCCTGAGAGAATCGTAGCCACATCGCCGACAACGGTTTTGGTAAGGTGATACTTGTGCGCATCACGCCAGTTTTCTGTGAGATGCCCAGAGAATGCGGCATCTAGAATCGCTTGCTTGGCGCGGGTGGCGAGTTTGGTGGTGCGGGCGAGGTGGTCGCGCGCGGCGGCCGAGCGCGTCGAGAGCCGGTCCAGCGTCGCCACGATCCGCCGTTGCTCGGGGAGTGGGGGGATGGGGAGCTCACGCTCTTCTAAGAATAGTTTCGGCACACGGCGTTGGCCGACGGCTCCAGTCATGGCTCCTTCCGCATCAGCACGGAATGACTTTTGCCGCAGGTACCGCCAAATGTATTCGGCGCTGACCACCTCGGTGGGCCGCAGGACATGAAACTCCGTCGACCCGCAGGCAAGGCCGTTTGTCAGGTTGCGAGCGATCGCTGTCTTTCCGTTTTCCATGCAGGGAGTGATCTTTGCGAAGATCACGTCGCCTTCCGCAAAGTGGGTGAACCCCTTCCAAACATCAGAAAGCGGTTTCACTCGATGCGCGGTGATCGCACCCAGATGCTCGTCAACCGATGGCATGGGAATGAAGCTGACCTCCACCTGCCGGTTGATCTTAGGGTCGTGCTTCGGGTTGATGACGAAAACATCCTTAATTGGGGCCGTCGTCCAAATTTCCGGGAGATCACTCATTCCGCTGCCACCGCGACAGTTTCCTCTTCCTCGTCGCCGCCTTCCAGTTCCAGCACCAGCGCCTCGATCTCGCGGGTGGCTTCGCGCAGGTGGCCAAGGATTGCCGCCGTGATGTCGTCGGGGTCGGTCAGGCCGTCCTCGGCTTCTTCCTCGGCCCGCAGCCAAGAGATGTCGAGGTTGTCACCGCGTGCGGCAATGTCCTCACGGGTGAAGCGGCGAAAACGCCCTCCCTCGCCCTGATCCTCGCGCTCAGCATTACCTAAGGGATCATCACCGAAGGCCGCCTCGAACGCGGCAAAGTCCTCGACCCGCAGCGGCCGTGTCTTGCCGTAGGAGGGCGCGCCTGCGCGCATGTCGTAGACCCAGACGGCCTTCGTCCCGCCACTCTCGCTCCTGTCCCCATTGCGGGTGAAGAAGATGACGTTGGTCTTGACGCCCTGAGCGTAGAAGATGCCGGTGGGCAGGCGCAGGATCGTGTGCAGGTCGCACCAGTTCATCAGCATCTGTCGCAAGATGCGGCCCGTGCCGTGCTCGAAGAGCACGTTATCAGGGATGACCACGGCGGCACGGCCACCGGGGACTAGGCCACGGATGATGTGTTCGACAAAGGCCAACTGCTTGTTCGAGGTGTTCGCAGTGGTCGAGAAATCGCCCCGCTGCGGACGTCCACCGCCCTTCTTGGTTCCAAAGGGCGGGTTAGAGAGGATGAGGTCGGCCTTGAGCAGACTGGCGCCTTCGTCGGTCAGGGTGTCCATGGACTGCGCGTCACCCTCGATGCCGTGGAGCATGAGGTTCATCAGGCAGAGGCGGTGCGTATCAGGGACCAGCTCGGCTAGGGAGTAGCAATCGCGGACCTGCTTTTCGGCTTCGCCGTCGGCCAAGCCGAAGAACTGGTCATTAGCCTCGTAGATCGCCCGGTGCGCGGCGACGATGAACCCACCAGTGCCGGCTGCGGGATCCTGAATGCGCTCACCCAGCTGAGGTTTGGTAAGGCGGATGATGCTGTCGATAAGTGGGCGCGGGGTGAAGTACTGGCCTGCACCCGACTTCTTGTCCTCGGCGTTCTTTTGCAGCAGGCCCTCGTAGAGGTCGCCCAAGCCTTCCTCACGTGCGTCGAACCAGTTAAGGTCGTTGATCGCCGTAGTCAGGCTTTTCAGGTTGGCAGGCTTGCGGAGGCGGGTCTGGGCGTTCTCAAAGATCGCGAGGACGAGCGGATCCTTCGGCGGCTTGAGTTTGCCCTCCGCGTCCTTCTCTTCAGGGTCGCCGAGGGAAGTCAGCAGGTGCTTGTAATGGGTAAGCTGGTCCAGCCCCTCGCGGGTGGTAACGGTGGCCCAACGGTATTCTTCGGGAAGGCGTGTTTCCTGGTCGGTCTCTTCCATCATCTTGAGGAAGAGAAGATAGGTGAGTTCGGTCACGTACTCGGAATAGGTCACGCCATCGTCGCGCAGGACGTGGCAGAGGTTCCAGAGCTTGGCGACGATATCCTGCGTGGCGCTCATGCGGCGGGCTCCCAAGTTTCGGTGCGGATCTCGTCGAGGATGGTCTCAAGCTCACCCTTGAAGATCTTGTTCATGCGTTTGTAGCCGCCCTGCTGCAAGAAGGGAGGGCTGTCGAAGGCTTCGCGATCGATGACAACCTTGCTGGTCATCTCCTTGCCGATCTGCGTCAGCCATCGGCGCTGCACATCGTCCAGTTTGTGGGCATTTGCAACCCGCTGGATTGCGGCTGCCACGCGGTCGGCATAGGGCACCAGCGGGTCGCCCAAAGCAGCTTGGCGAATGAAGCCGATGATGGAGGCGGCGATGTCGTCGTTCGTCTTGTCGCGCCATGCCGTGCGCAGCGCGTTTTCCGTGAAGTTCTGCGCGTCCAAGGCAAGGCGCAGGTCGCGCAGGCTTTTGCGAGTCAGATCGCGTGGGCGGGTCACCACGAGGCGCAGGGCATCGATCTGGTTGGTATTGTCACGGACGAAGGCTTGGAAGGCGTCGATGAAGTCGTCGGGCCGATCTCCCTCGCCATAGCCACGGCTGACGTCGATGATCTGGTCGTCGCCTTTGTAGATCGGAATGATCCGAGGCGGATTCTTGTCACCCTCGAAGTCGAAGAACTTCCCAAGGCCAGGACGAGCCTTCGTCCATTGCTGGACGTCCTCTGGCCTTTCCTTACGGAACCGATCGAGTGTCTCTTCCGGAGTTTCACCTGTCTGAGCTTCATATTGCTGACGGATGTCCTCGTTCATCCGCTTCAGCTTGCGGGCCAGCTTGACGATGATCTGGTCGAGGATTTCTTCCTGATGTGCCGCATCATCACTGCCCTCAAACCCTTCGAACAGATCCTCGAAGTTCACCTTCGGGTTCACAACCACTGGCTTCATCTCGGTCATCGACTGGAGATTCGGATAAAGGTCCACCGCATCGTAAATCTGGAAGGCTTCCTTGCCGATCTCGTCGCAGCGACGGGTCGCCCTGCCGATCATCTGGTCGTAGAGGATGCGCGAATTCACGCGGCGCAGGAACACGAGGTTGGAGATGGAGGGTACGTCGATCCCGGTGGTCAGCAGGTCGACCGTCACCACGATGCGCGGATCGGCCTCGTTCTTGTATTTCAGTATCTGCTTCAGCGGTTTGTCCACAGAACCCGTGATCTTCTGGATCATCTCGTCGCGGATATCGAGCCCTTCGGCCCGGTAGGCGTCCCGGAGACAGTTTACTACCTCGTCGGCGTGGTCGTTGTTGGTCGCGAAGATAAGCGTCTTCCCAGCATTCGGCGATATGATGTCGATCCGCCGCGCCAGTTCCTCAGCGATCACCTGGTTGAACTTCGGCGCTCGCACCTTTCGATTGAAGTGCTCCACGGAAAAATTCAGATGATCCGGCAGTTTGGCCGTATCGATCTGCCCGGTGCGGGGGTCCAGCACATCAATTTCTTCACCCGCGTCGATCGTGATGCCTGCCGCGCTGAGGGCAGTTGTGATCAGGTGGGGTGGTTCGTGGTCGATCAGCCAACCGTCGATGACGGCCTCTCGATAAGAATAGCGATAGATGGGGTCGCCGAAGATCTCGGATGTATGCAGCGCAGGTGTGGCCGTGAGGCCGACCTTAACTGCATCGAAATACTCGACGACGCGGCGATACTTTGAAACGTAGTCGTTCTGGTCCCGGAAGGACATTTCGGCGTCGCTCATCTCCTTGTCGAGGAGGTAGCCGCGATGACACTCGTCGATGAGGATCAGATCGTATTGATCGACCGGAGGACGGTCGGCAGGATCACGCTCCAACACTCGTTTGACCAGGCTCTGTACGGTGCAGATGTGGATCTTGGCGTCCCGATCAATGTCTTGGTCGTCGAGCCCTCGCAGGCCGAAGATGTCGGCAAAAGTTTTCGACCCCACCATGCGCGTGGTCTCGAAAGCGCTTTCGGCTTGTTCACCCAATGCACTGCGGTCAACGACAAAGCAGACCCGAAGAAAGCGCTTGGCCTCCAGAAGACGATAGATCATCGCGATCGCGAGCTTCGTCTTGCCGGTCCCCGTGGCCATCGCAACCAGCATCTCGCGCTGGCCCTCAGCGACACCCTGTTCGACGGCCGCGATTGCTAGCTTCTGGTAGGGGCGCAGCTCGAAACCAAAATTGAACGGCTTGTCGGCGAGTTCACTTTCCGCGGCGGCTGTATCAATCTCGAGCCGCTCTTCAAGCCCCTTAGGGGTGAACCAACCTTCTAACGGCCGTGCGGCGTTACTGTCGATCCGGCTGTCGCGGAACCAGATACCGCTCTGTGTTTTGATCGCCGGATAATACCCACGCCCGTTGGTGGCGAAAATGAACGGAACCTTGTGGGCACCCCAAGGCCCGCCTGCGGATTCGAAACTCCCGTCCATCTGGATGTCCCGAGAGTAACGGGTCGCTTGCGTATCCAAGGCTGCGCTAACATTCAGTCGCTGCCGTTTGGCTTCGACGACGCCGACCAGTTTCTTCCCCAAGAAAAGCGCGTAGTCGGCAGGCCCTGAGGCTGTGGGCCATTCTGCAATGGCCATGTTCCGGTTCTTCTCAGGCCGGACGCCTTTGCCGTAACGAAGCTCGTGGCTGTCGACGTCCCAGCCCGCAACACGAAGCTGCTCATCGATGAGAATACGGGTATCCGCTTCGTCAAATTCCATGTCCTTGGCGGACGCAAACGCCGCTTGGATGAAGGTTTTGGATTTCTCAGGATCAGCAAGCGTCCCACTTCGCTGTTCAGCTTCCTCGGCAAGCTCCGCGTAGATCTGCCTCTCTTCCTCCGCCAGACGAGCACGTTCTTCCGCGTTGATAACATCGGTTCTAGCGGCCTCGATCACCTCGGCAATGCGGGCGGTCTCTGCCGATTTTTCCCGAAGCTTCTGCTTCAGCTCCTCGACTTGGGCCTTCAGATCTGCAGAGTCGTCACTTGCCAGTCTTGGCGGAACGAATGCCATCGTCAGCTTCGGGTTTCCGGTAACCGAAGCGCGCAGCCAAACGCCCAGCCGATGGCAGAGTTTGACAGCCTCGAAGGCGAGACGACGTTCCCCTTTATAGCCGTGTACCGCCGAGTTGCCGTCCAGCCTAAGGCGGTGGAGCACATCAAGAATTTCGTTCGGGACAAGGCTATCTCGGCGAATGACTCTTAGCGTATCGGAAAAAGTCGGCTCGCCTTCGGGGGCTACTCCGGCATTCTCCGCTATGAAGTTTGCCAATCGTTCCGCAAACTGCCGGGTTTTGATGAGCGCGGTATTTGCGTCATCAACGAAGTAGCGCTCAGCGTGTGTTGCGAGGATCGCCAAGGGGCGATCGATTTCTAGCAAGTGATCAAAATTCTGGTTGGGCATAAAAAAGGTGCTCGAGCGCTTCGGTTATGCCAAGAGTTGACCGATTTTCCGACCATCGCAAGCTGATAGAGGTCAGCTGTAAGCAGTAAGGGGAGGGACTCTACTGTGCGGCTACAATTTGCCCTGCGTTGACGCGAGACGGTTGTCCTGCGGCACCGCAGGGTGGGGAACTTCGGTCCGCCATTCTAGCCCGAACGGCAGCTTAGGACCTACCAGGCTTCCAACGCGTCCGCCGACTGACGCTACATCGCTGACGATTTCAACAGATTCTCCGGATTGTCTTCACGCTAACTTTGAACAGTTCAGCGACCTCGTTCAGCGGTCGCAGTTCGATATCTCGCATGCGCTTGACTTCCTCCGCTTGCGCCGGGCTTAGAGAGCGCGGTCTCCCTCCGACTTTGCCGCGCTTTCTGGCTGCCTCGAGGCCTTCGCGTGTTCTCTCCGATATGCGTTCACGTTCGAACTGCGCGATGCTTGCGAAGACGTGGAACACCAATCTGCCCGAGGGCGTCGTTGTGTCGATATCTTCTGCCAACGATCTAAACTCGGCACCTGCTCTTTGAATGACATCTACGATTTCCAATAGGTCACGCAGCGACCGTGCGAGTCGATCGTACTTCGTGACGACAACCACATCCCCCATGCGGAGCTGGTCTAGCATGCGGTCCAGTTCCGGCCGATCGCGTCGTGACCCGCTGATCCGATCTGAGAAGATGCGTTCGACACCTGCAGCATTCAGTGCGTCGAGCTGTCCGTCTAACTTTTGCTCGCTGGTCGAGACGCGGGCGTAGCCAATCAGCATGGACAGAAACCTCCCAAAACCACCTAAGTTTTGTCCGTAGGTTTTGTCTTGATCAAGTACCTGTTCTCAGTAGGGGCATGGCACAAGGACAAAAACGACCGTTTTTGGACAATTAGTTCTGGCAAGGGGTTTATTTCCGATGTGGCGGACGGAGTTGCCCTTTGTCTTGCCCGTGTCAATAGCGGCTATGAGACCGTTTGCCGAAAGGTAACTTTTAGATGATCATGCGCGAGATGTAGACGATGTGATGAGGCGGCCATGGTCAAGAAAGTCAATGAAGCCAGTATTCGTGACCACCTTGCGGCACATCTCGATTTAATTGAGCCAGGACTGATTCTGGTAGACATCGAGTTCCACCTTCCCAATGGCCACGGCGCCTCGGGCTTTCTTGATATCTTCGCGCGCGATGCGTCCGGCAAGCTAGCTATTATCGAAATCAAGCGGACCGATGCAGCGGCGCGCGAGGCGATCCAGGAACTTTACAAATATGTTCCGCTGCTGCGCGAACGCTTCTTCATCAAGGATACCGACATCCGCCTCATCCTCCTCGCGGTGGCATGGCATGAACTGGTAACGCCCTATGCCGAGTTTGCGGCCTCAGCGCCTTATGAAATCAGTGCGGGAAAGATCGTCCTCGACACGTCGGGAACGCCAACCGCAATTGAGCCAGCGGTGCTGGAAGCGTCATCTAGCGAACGAAAAATTGGTGTCCGGCACTTCCTGTGGGGCTTTCCGGATGCGGCAACCGCCAGCAAGGCGGTCACCATTATTGCTCGGCGTGTTCAGTGTTTCGGCATCAGTGATTTCGTTCTGATCCAGAGCCGCGGGGCCACGCCAAGCCTCAGGGAGCGATCGTTCCTCTATTTCGCGCAGCGAGAACTGCGCTTCGAAGATTATATGGCGATGATTGATCGGCATTTTGACGAGGACCAGCTTGACGAATTTCGCGAAAGCATTGCAAACCTCAGCGAGCTCGAGGACCGTGTCGCGGAGGCCTCGAACGCGGTGTGGCACCTCTATGGCGGCGTGCCGTATCGGGAGATTGGCGCTGATAATGCGGAGATCGCGCACCCTGAAAAAGGCGGACGCTGGTTCGAGGAGGGTGCGCAGGAAGAAATTATCGTCCACCGCTTCGGCCGCTTCGTCGATCCCTGGCTAAGTGACGCGACGATCATCGAGGAAATCCGCGGTGAAGGTGCCGAGTCTGACTTCCGCCTGCACTTCTCGGCGCGTACCGACTCGCCGCCGCAGATGAAAGCACTACGCGCTAGGGTCGAAAACATCTTCTTCTTCAATGAAGCGTGGCTGGGCACGGTAACCCAACTCATCCGCTATGCCGAACGCACGGGCGACAGCGCGCGGATTGAGTTAATCGCCTACAGCCCGGAAGATATTCTTCGCGCGATCGCGGGGTCGGCGTTCGGCTTTCCCGGCTATGTCCCGACCTTCCGGCTCGAGATCGAACATGACGGCGTCACAGAGCGGTACATCGGGCTACCCGAATGGGACGGCTCGCCTCCCGACTTCAATAGAGTCATGACCGAACATTTTCACGGCGATGATTTCGACTATTTCTTCGCCTGCCACCTCGGCGAGAATCGCACGATGAATCGGGACATCATGACCGATCTTGGGCTGCGCTATTCGGTATTCCGCGAGACCGGCAAGAAGCCCGAACGCATCCGCGTGCAGGGCTCGTCGATCGTCCCAGTGAAGGGCGAGATCCGCTCGCTCAACCTGCTGGTTCACGAGCATCACGAAGAAGTCGACAAGCTCGTCGAGATCTTCATGCGCGTCGACCAAGGCTTTGCCGAGACGATCTTAACCTTCATCAACAACGACCTCCATGTCGCCGAGCGGCAAATTGCGGATATAATCGCCGACGTCCCACGCCGCGACGAGGGCATCTATTGGTGCGGCGATATCGCAAATTGCAACCTGTGCGGGATAAGTTTCGCGCCGCTGCAGTTCATGATTGATGCAAGCCTCAGGATCGGCGGCGCCGGGAATGTCTGCGCGCTCTGCTTCCTACGGGAGGGGCGCGGCATCGGAGAAGGGCGCGGTCAGGTCTATGAGGCCCACGACGAGGGCTGGCTGCTGATCGCCGGATAGCTGGCGCACGGCTGTCAGATCGGCAGCACGGCTTCGATTATGCCCGACGTAGTGTTGGTACGAGCGGTCAATTGATAGACCTGCCACCCTAGGCCTTTGATGTCGTCCGTGATCTTGAACTGCGTGACGATGGTCTGGAACCGACATTCGCCCCTTGAGAAGTAATCGAGATAAACAGCGAATCCGGCGTCATCGATCCCGAGATTGGGGCGTTCGACGATTAGCAACGCGGGCGCGACCGAGGCGACGCTGGCCATATGGGCGATCGCGAACTCCATGATGACGCGGCCCTGTTCACCGCCGGACAAAATGCCGAAGGGCATCTCCGCTCCGCTCTGGAGAGTGCAACGCAGAACTTCGCGCACCTCGCCATCGTCATCAGCCTCCCTCTCAAACCGCGCTGCGCGCAAGTACATTGTGTCGCTATCGATCATCGCGGCCAGCGATCGAACGCTGATCTCGTCGAGATGCAAAAGGCTCATCAGATTGGCGAGATCGTCTTTAGCTTGATGATCGCGGCGCTTAGCTAGAACAGTGATCGCAATGCGATGATGGTTGAAAGCAACCCGGCGATCGTCGAGGTCGCACTGTACCACGTTATTGTCGGTTTCGACTTCAAGCTTATGCTCGCCCGGCGCGTCGAACAAGAGGGTGTAGTGGAGCCGATGCGGCGTCATCCAGCGCCCCAAGCGGCGAGGGCTGTCGAGGACGGATAGCCAATCAAGCAGCGCGGTCTTGCCGCTCTCATTCATCCCGATGAGGAACGTCGTTTTGCCGAATGCAATCGTCGTGGGGGCGAAGAGCGGCGTGGCGTTAAGCGTCATCGAGCGCACGAACCCGAAGGCAGTCGCGCGCCCGCTATGCTCATAGGCGGTGCGGTACTCGTGAAGCGCTTTCCAGCTCTTGAGTACTGCGACGGGGTAGCGCCTGCCGGTATTCTTATCGATCAAATCGGCATGATGGCCGCACATCCAGATGCCGTTGGTGATCGCCTTGAGCTGATCTGGCGTCAGCGTGCCCTGCCCGCGCGGGCCGTATTCGGATGCTGCGTAGATATGCGCAGCCTTACCGGTGTTCTCGACTTCGTCGGCCTTCTCGCCGGGGCCGATGGTAAGACGGTCGCATCCTGGGAACGCGCAGCGATAGGCTGCGCGCTGCGCGAGCTTCAAGCGGACCGGCTGCAGGAATGACTCGCGTGGCATGCTCCCCCCTGCGAGCACGCTAGGGCAGAGAGTGGCAACTTACTAGGGTGGCGGCTAAGGAGGTCAGCCGAATTGGTTTTGATGACTAGAAGGCGGCGCATCAAATTGGCATCCTTTCGCGTCACCAGAGGTTCTGGCACTTCGCAAGAAGCTGATCATGGCTATAGTGCTAGCGCTATAACAGCCCGCTTTCTGCCATTCAGCTCCTTTGATCCCCGTGAAAGAACAACAACTTTCGTAATCTAGGTGCCTGGTTCGAGTGGCCGGTATAAGGGGGCCTTCCCGCCGTTCGCCGTGCCAGAGCTCGGATTTTTCTGGCTCGGGCAGAACCCACCGCTTGCGGCCTGTCTAGCATTAGCTGGCTGCGCTGCTCTAGAATGTTAAAGATAGCCCTTATGGCTTTACGAAGGAGCTTTTCGATGACCCCGGAACAAATTGCAAGTTTGGCATTAGCTTACGCCGCTGGGCTGCGCTCTACTGCTGAGGCGATGCGTGCAACTCCCCCCCAGCCATCACTTACCGTTTTGGCGCACCTGCTAGGCGCTGCTGCAGAACTCGAAGCTCTTGCGCCTAGAGCTCGAAATAATTACTCAGAAGCTATCATGGAAGTCTTTAGAATTCTTGGCAAGCCGCGGAGTTTAACTCTCGATTTCACTAAAGCACAACAAGAAGCAAAACTGAAAAAACGAGAGCTTGGAAAGGACAACTACGATATTGAATTTTAATATTTATCTAGAAAAGCGTTAAAAAAATCTTTCGGTAAGTTACTCGTTCCACAAAGTAGGCCCGCTCTTGTTTTGGCGGCGGCTTCCAGAAAAGCTGCGATTGGGAAATGAAGCCTGAAATTTCTGAATTTTCTTATGGGTTCGCCCTAACAAATGAACTCGTTGGCTGGATTGCCCTGTCCGCAGCGCCAGTCTTCCCTAGCCTGATCGAGGAGGGGAAGGCTGGCGGCGGCTATGACGTGAAGCTCGACAGGCCGGGCGTTCCCCTGTTCTTGCAGTTTAAACGATCCCATTGCATGGTCACACGAGCGGCACGCGAATACCGATCTGTCCTTGCCACAGGCGGAACATTGAACGTCCCCTATTACCGTTTCCCAATCACCGAAGCATCGACCTCGGATCAGCATGAAATGCTGTTGTCGCTTGATGACGGCTCGAATCTTGTTTTCTACGCGGCACCTCGCTTCTATCAGATACATGAGATCAATCAGGCATGGAGCCGAAATGATATTGCGCGGCGCTCGCTCTTCGTTGCGCCATCTACCATAGGTTCTCTTGACGATGAGCAGCACCACGTCGCTTTCGACGGCGCAAATACTTGGCTATGTTCGGAGCCGCGGGCGCTCGAAGTGCTGACAAGTCGGGGGCTGGAAGACCGACTGAGCAGTTACCTCGAAGAGCACGACCAGCCGCTTGGAGAACGCTTGCCCCTGTTGGTGACAGACATGCACCAAGCAGAACGACGTGGGCGGGAGAAGGCCGAGCTACGCCGCAGCTCGAAGGTGCCACAAGATGTACCCTTTTCTGACCGACGGTTCATCACAGATTTTGAAAGTTCTGCCTTATGGTCCGCCGAAGAATATGTCGCGGTGTCCCTGCCGGAACCCGACCCTCCGGCGTCGCGCGAGCCTAAACCACTCCGCAGCGAGGCAGCCATACTGCGAGAGGCGGCCGACATCGCCGCACATGTATTCGAGGCGCAGATGATCATCGTCCAACCAAGGTAGTCTAGTGTCCAAATCCGTTTCCAGAGCGAAATCAACTGGCTTTGACTCATCGTCGATTTAAGTTCCGCGGGAGCAGCGGGACCACAGCTGACGTGTTACAATCCAGGTGGATTGCCGCTTTGTGTTGCTGTAATATTCGTGCACAGAGCCAAGGATGGCAGAGCCAATGCGTATTGACCTGTGCGAATACGCCCGCAGACTTGAGTCAGAAGATTACACCAAGGAGCAGATCGATATGATAGTCGCATTTGCCCGGGAAAGTGCTGTCAGCAGCCCCATGTCAGGGGGTGTTAACTTAGAGATGCGTGCCCTTGAGCGTCGGTTAGTGATAAAGATCGGCTGTATGCTTGTATTTGGTTTCATCTACATGGGCCTGATCTTGAGTACCCAAAACTAGGTTT
The DNA here is from genome assembly GCF_004959935.1 of Falsirhodobacter xinxiangensis. Classification (GTDB taxonomy): domain Bacteria; phylum Pseudomonadota; class Alphaproteobacteria; order Rhodobacterales; family Rhodobacteraceae; genus Falsirhodobacter; species Falsirhodobacter xinxiangensis. Next base: position 18,964 of record NZ_SMYN01000017.1, read on the forward strand.
GGACCTATCGTTGGCGTGACCCATCCTAGTGGGATGCTGCTGCAATGTGCCGAACCTTTTGGTAGACTGAGGACCCTGTGTATGGCGCACTTGCGTAAGCCGGAGATCAGCTAGCGCTCATACCACCCGCCCTTAGAAAAAAATTATTCCCTAGATGGCTTCCTGACTTCGAATTGCGTCCTAGCAACCATACGTGCCTGTGGGTCCCATCATGTTTTTCATGGTTTCATTTAACAGCTTGGAGAGTGCACGGGCTCGCTGATCGTGTCCTCCCTGATCATTCGACCTCGCCCAGACAATCGGGCCTAATGCGGTAAGATTGCCTGACGAACGAGGTAAAAATGTTTGGTGAAAAATGCAGTGTAAGCGTGTGTTTCCAAGCGGGCAGCGGCAAATCCGTCTGCGAATCTACAGACTGTCAAAGGATCGGAGACGGGGGGTGGTGCGGCCCGCAGCGGAGCGAGGACACGGCCCCCGACGGAGACGACGCATCGCGGCGCTTGTCTTTTGACCGGCCCGATCAGGGATGTTGGGCGGAAATACCAAACAGAACAAACCGCAGGGCAGGGCTGAGCACGGGCCCAAGCCCGTGTCGATCCCTGGCCTGGCCGCAGATAAGATCCGATCCCGAAACACTTTCGGGATCCCCACCGGACGTTCGCACCAGTGACCGTGACCCGAATGGGCGGAGATAAAGCATTAAACGCGACCATGCACGGCAGCGGTATGGCTGGCTCGGAGAGACAGACAGAACGCAGGCCGCGCAGGGAGGGGGTGATGTTTTGGCTCCGGTGGAGGCCGGTTTTACCGGTCGGAACTAGGGCGCGGTCCCGGCGCCGCCGGGAGGGGCCATTTCACCGAATTCTGAAACGGAGTTGGCATTCATGACCATCACGCGTGAAATCCAACTTTATCACGCAGCCGCGTTATTAAAGGAAATGTCGATCGGCTTAATTAACACTTCAGCTAAAGTAAGCGCGCTTGAATAGGGCCAACAAGGTGAATTTGACAGAGGTTCAGATTGCTGGACGGCTCATTGTTCATCGAAATGCTGACCGGCGACGGCGCGCGCCGCAGGCTCATCGCAGCTCACGCCCGCAATCGCCCGGTTATTCCTGGCAGTGAGGACCCGATGACTAGTCCGACACTTCGGGCGTCACCCGGCGCAGAAACGAAGCCTGATCTTCGGGACTAAATGACAGCCACAAAGCCATCATCATGCGCTTCCACTCTCCAAGGGCGACGGCCATATCGTCCATCCGCAGCAGACAAGCCCGAAGATAGGCTTCAATCTCGATCGGCGTTGCCATGTCAGCCCAGAATTGCGCATCCTCCGTGGCATCGACAACAGCCGCAATGGGTGCGCCGGCCGTCAGATCAGAGAGCGTTGCAGCCATGATCGCGCAGGCGTCGTCAGGATGGCAGTCTGCAATTGCGGCGCCCAACCGGTTTGCAGCCATCATACGGCGGGCCAGGTCGAGCTCGGTCGGAGTGGATTGAAGTGTCATACTCTTTCCTACTTCGTCAGATGTAGAATGATAATGTTAATGTTGGCAACGACTTCGCGGACACCCTCAGTAGAAGATCTAAAAAGTATCCGGCGCCGATGGGCTGCGCCTCGCCATCTGTTTTGAGGAATACGGATGTATTCGGCGGGACAGAGTGGAGAGGGCGAAGCCCGACCCACGGCCCTGAGCGGGACTGTCAATCGGGTGGAAACGGGGGGTGGAGCGGCCCGCAGCGCAGCGAGGACACGGCCCCCCGTTAGAGCCGACGCGCATAGCGCGGCGCTTGCCGATTGACCGGCCCGAACAGGGATGTTGGGCGGAATAAACTAACAGAAAAAACCGCAGGGCAGGGGTGAGCGCGGGCCATAGCCCGTGTCGATCCCCTGGCCTGACCATTGGAATGACCCAAGCCGCGCCGTCCGCGCGGCTTTCCTTATCTGCTACGGCCAGACGATCGAGCTGGTGCCGGCCGTTCTCGCGCCCGCGCAAACAGCTTTACCCGAAGAGCCGTGGGAGGCCCCCGGCCCATAGCTGCCATTCGACCTTCGCCGATGCTGCGCGGCAGCGGTGCCGAAAGCGGACGTTCGCTGATCGCGCAGAAAAAAACCTGTCTCCGCGTGTCGATTATGGGACGAATCTGCCGTTCGCTGCATCTGCAGCCTCCTCGCCATTGCCACCTCGGGGGCCGTTCCGAAAGGCGGGAAGCGGACCTTCGCTGAAAGATCCGGCGGAGCGCTGATGCGAAGGCGTTCGATTTGTCCCAGGGTCACCATCAGCCTCTAAATACTTGAAACCCGCGCATTCCATGCACACTATGTTGTATATCATGGCAAGTTAGAGGGCGCGGCGTATGTTGCTCAAATCCGTTCAAATCGATCATTTCAAACACGTCCTTGATTCCACGCTTGTTGAGATACAGCCCGACATTACCTGCCTTGTCGGCAAGAACGAGAGCGGCAAGACCGCGTTCCTTGAAGCTCTTCGCCGCCTCAAGCCCGCACAAGGCAATGTCGATTTTAGTATTGGCAAGCACTACCCGGCTTGGCTGGAAAAGATGCACAAACGTCAAGGCAAGAACCTTGAGCAGTCCAAGCCCATTCAGGTGGTGTTTGAACTGAGTGATGCAGACGTTGCGGCGGTGGAGGCCGTCTTTGGGCAAGGCGTCCTGACATCACGGACGTTTGGTCTGAGCAGAAGATATGACAACCGATACATCCACGACTTTGAGGCAAGCGAGGAGACTGCTGTCGCAAATGCCATCGCTTGTGTTGACTTGCCTAAGAAGGTGATGACTGCAACCGCCGGGGCCAAAACATTTACCGAACTATCGAAGGCCTTGGCTTTGGTGGCGGAGAAGAATGGCGAAGATCAACAAGTTCAGACCGCCTGCAAGGCGCTCACAGACGAGATCGTAAAGTTGACTCCTGAGGAAAGCAGCTTCACCTCTCGTGTCTGGAAACTTCTGTTCGCTCGTGTCCCCAAGTTCTTCTTCTACTCTGATTACAGCCGCCTGCCCGGCAAGGTGCGCATACGCGAGCTTCTTGAGGCTGACGCGGAAAAACTTGATGAGGATGACCAAACCGCGCTGTCTTTACTTAAGCTGGCGGGCAGCGATCAGGACTATTTGTTGGATCCAGACTATGAGACACGGAAGCGAGAGCTTGAAAACGTCGCCAACGCAATCTCTCAGGATGTGCTTCAGTATTGGACAACAAACACCGACTTGCGGGTGTTGATCGACATTTCGCAGACGACCGAAAAGCGGCCTGACGGACAACATGCCGTCCATGATGAAATGCACGTTCGGATGTATGACAACCGACACATGCTTTCGCTTCCCTTTGATGAACGCTCCTCTGGTTTCCAGTGGTTCTTCTCATTCCTGACCGCCTTTTCCAGGTATGAGTATGACGACACGCCCGTGATCATCTTGCTAGACGAGCCCGCACTGGGCTTGCATGCGAAGGCCCAGAAGGATTTCCTGCGCTTCATCGAAGAGCGATTGGCAAAGCGGTGCCAAGTCATCTACACAACGCATTCGCCTTTCATGATAGAGCCCGATCGTCTTGAGCGGGCGCGCCTTGTCGAAGACAAAGGTCGCGATACGGGGTCTGTGACGACATCGGACGTTCTCACGACCGATCGTGACACGTTGTTCCCGCTTCAAGCTGCGCTCGGCTATGATATTGCTCAGCATCTGTTCATCGCCAAGGACAACCTTGTTGTGGAGGGCCCGTCCGACTTCCTGTTCATGCAGACCATTTCTGCCCGCCTGATAGAAGATGGGCGTGAAGGATTAGACCCACGCTGGTCCATCATGCCATTGGGTGGCGCAGACGTGATCCCGGCCTTTGTCGCCCTCTTGGGCAATCACCTTGATGTCACCGTCGTCGTGGATTCCCGAAAGGAGGGCCACCAGAAACTGACCGGATTGGCCAAGGCTGGGTTCCTTGCAGAGAAGCGTATCATAACCATCGGGGAAGTCGCCAATGCCAAGATGGCCGACATCGAGGACCTGTTCACGAAGGATGACTATGTTGCACTCTACAACGCGGCGTTCGGCAGGAAGATCAAGACCGCTGACCTGACGGGCACGGACCCGATCGTGCAGCAGATTGCCCGGGCGGAAGGGGTGGGGCGCTATGACCACAACGCCCCGGCGGAAATTTTGTTACGCGAGCGGGCGGAAGGGGTTGCGGCCCTTTCAGCCGGGACGCTGGGCGCATTCGAGACCCTGTTCAAGCGCATCAACGGGACCTTGGCCTAGGGGTGAGCAACCTCGTGGCATCGGTTTTTGATGTGTTCGAGAACCAGCGTGAGATTGATCGGTGGCCGGAAAACTAGCCTCGGAACCCACCCCCGACTGATTGTTCGTGGCGTGATCAATTGACGCACCGGCAAGATGTGTCCTGCCACATTTCAGGACCATAATTTGAGCAGTTCGAACGACCGGTTTGGGCTGGCCGTTCGCGCTGCACCTGCATTCGCTGCTGTCAGTCCGAATGTCGCTGATGGGCTCGACGCAGCGCAGCGTCCTAACGCAGAAGTGGAGCGCGCTCTGTTGCGGGCTCGCATCCCCGCCCTGCGGCCCATTGCTGCCGGTCGGGCGGTTAAGATGCTGCATCGCCGCATTCTCGGAAGCCGACGTTCGACTGGTGCCACAATGTAATGGCAGTCATGATGGCAGCTACAATAAGGTCGCAGTCGCTCGCGCACCGCATAAATAGTCGCCACATGTGCGGCTCACTCGAAAGTTTTGGAATGCTTTACAGGGATCTCATCTCGACGTTCGGTGCATCGTTGGCTGGCAGATCCGCCGCCAAGGATGACCCTGTCTGGAGTATTGTTCGATCCGACGAGCTGCGGCGCAGTCGCGAAGGCACTTTGTGGACCTGCACCGGTTCCGTTCCGGTCTTCTGAGAGCGATGCTCTCTTCAGAGGAGACAGGATATGGCAGCGACACACAGCGACGAATTCAAGCGTGATGCGGTTCGCATCGCACTCACCAGCGGCCTGACACGACGTCAGGTTGCGTCTGACCTCGGGGTCGGACTTTCGACTCTCGGCAAATGGATCCGGGCGATTTCCGATGAGGCGAAAGCACCGGAGCGTGATGGTGATCTTCTCCGCGAGAACGAACGGTTGCGGAAAGAGAACCGTATATTGCGCGAGGAGAGGGAGGTGCTAAAAAAGGCAGCTCAGTTCTTCGCGGCTCAAAAGCCGTGAAGTTCCAGTTCATTGCCAGCTATCGCGGGAGCCTTTCCTGCAGCCATCTGTGCCGGATGATGGGTGTGAGCGACCGCGGGTTACGCGCTTGGCGGCGCAGGCCCCCGTCGCATCGTCAGCGACGCGATATGGTGATCCTGACCCATATCCGCGACCAGCATCGGCTGAGCCTGGGCAGCTATGGCAGGCCTCGCATGACCGAGGAGCTGAAAGAGCTGGGCCTACGGGTTGGCCAGCGCCGAGTGGGCAGGTCAATGCGCCAAAACGGCATTCGCATCATTCGCAGCCGGAAGTTCAAGCGCACGACCGACAGCGATCATGCCTTCAACATCGCGCCAAACCTGCTTCAGCAGGACTTCGTGGCGAGCGGACTGAACCAGAAGTGGGCGGGCGACATTACCTATGTCTGGACGCGCGAAGGATGGGTCTATCTGGCCGTCATCATCGATCTGTATTCCCGCCGGGTGATCGGCTGGGCCATCAGCAACCGCATGAAGCAGGATCTGGCGATCAGGGCGCTGAACATGGCTGTTGCCCTGCGCCAACCGCCCCCGGGCTGCATTCACCACACCGATCGCGGGTCGCAATACTGTGCCCATGGATACCAAAAGATCCTTCGTAGGCACGGGTTCAGCGTATCGATGAGCGGCAAGGGAAACTGCTACGACAATTCGGCTGTCGAGAGTTTCTTCAAGTCGCTGAAGGCCGAGTTGGTCTGGCGTCGCGACTGGCACACCCGGCGCGACGTCGAGATCGCTCTCTTCGAATACATCAATGGCTTCTACAACCCGCGGCGAAGACACTCAGCCCTGGGCTGGAAATCACCCGTGGCTTTCGAACAGAGGGCCGCCTAACATGAGCACCCGACCGGAACAAAACCGGTGCAGGTCCATTGTCCGCGCTTCAGCAAGCCAAGGTGTATTTGCTCGACCATAACGCTGCGTCCTACGCCGATACGCTGCGTGACAGCGTAAACGATAGGGCTGTCGAGGCTGGTGTGGCGGCGATGACCATTCTAGGCGAGATACGGTTTCCTGCTCCAGTAACATGGGTGGAGTTCGACTATCGCGAGCTGGTAGTTGCTCGCTTCGAGAGAGGTTCACCTGCGACTGCGCATGACGATCGCCCCATCGGATCTGGTCATCGGGGCTTCTTGCTTGATTGTCGGCCGGACGACCATGTGATGATTACGATGTTCAGCCGCGGCTCAGGTAGCAGGATCATGGATCCACTCTGCGCTCTTCGGGTCAATCGCAACGGCATCGGTAAACTGGACTACGATGATGTAGTCGAAGAACTAAGTCGTTCGATGGTGGACTTTCGTGTGCAGCTCGGAGACTCGACAGAGAAGATACAGGCTCTGCGGATGTTGCATCGCATCGATACAGGTTACGACCTCTTTATCCCCTTCGCGCTCTTTGCGATGCTAGCTTCACCGGATCTCGGTGGCATCATTCCTTCGGAGGTCGAAACCTTCAATGCGAAAGAAGCCAGGACCGCTCGGAAGTTCGGAAAATCGTGGGTTCTTGCCGCCCCGAAATCTCACCTAACGATACAGATCGGGCCGCAGGCCATCGCGCATATGCAAGAAAGACAGGCTCGCCTTGAGTTCGAGCACAACGCTAAGTCGAGCAGAAACGGGCCGGTTCGCCATTGGGTAAGCGAGCACGAGCGACGCTATCGAAGCGGAAAGGTCGTCCTCATTAAGAGCCACCGGCGAGGAAGCGAACCTCCGGCCAACTTGCCGACCCGTGTCATGGGGCCAGACCCAGCAAGACCGATATCATGATCCCCTAGCATGGGAGGCGATTGATGACAGAGGGCTCAGAGCTTCGCCCTGGCTGGCCCACCCTCCTGTGAGCGAAGCCCAACGGCGGCCCATAGCCGCCGGTCGAACCGCAGCCAGTGCCGCGATGCAGCTTTCCGATAGCGGACGTTCATCGGCCGCGCAAAGGAAGCCTGCCATTACTTTTCAGGTGAAACAAACGCGCCATCCGATGCGATACATGTCCGGCATTCGGCAAAAGGGAGGGTGTCCTGCCGCCTCGCCGCCTATCATGCACGGTTATCTCGCCGACGCAGGCGCTGGTTTTGCCTGCGCGATAAACCGTCTATTTCGCAATAGAGAAAGATTGCGGCACGCCAGATATCTAGCGTGCCGCACCGTCTTTTTAGAACGCGCGTGACAACGTCAGGGCAACCTCGCGCCCGTCCGCTTTGCCGCATCCCCATCCGGCGAAGCTGCAGTGGGCGAAATAGTCCTTGTCGAACAGGTTGTTCACATTCAGCGCGACCGTGTTGTCGCCCCAAGTGTAGCGCGCCATGGCATCGGCCAGAACGTAGGAGTCCACCGAACGGCTGTTGCTGCTTTCTGCCCATGTCTCGCCCACGTAGCGAAGGCCGCCGCCAAGCGTGAAGCCTTCCGCAGCGCCGCCGAAGGCGTAAGTGCTCCAGACCGAAGCGATATGATCGGGCACCATGGCCGGCTCGTTGCCTTGATCGCCGCTGTTGGAGCTGCGGATTTCGGCGTCGATATAGGTATAGCCTGCCGTGACCGACCAGCGATCCGTGATGTTGCCGCGCGCCTCAAGCTCCAGCCCCTGATGACGGACCTTGCCGGTCTGAACTTGGAAGGCGGCATTGATTGGGTCCGTCGTCAGCACGTTTGTCTTGTCGATGCTGAAGACCGCAGCCGACAGTTGCAGCTGCGATCCGGCGGGGGCATAGCGCAGACCTGCCTCGAACTGGCTGCCTTCCGTTGGCTCGAACTGGCTACCGCCGAAGGTCTGCCCGATGTTGGTCGTGAAGCTTTCGCCATAGCTGGCATAGGGGATGAAGCCGTTGCCCAGATCCCATGTCGCGCCCAACATGCCCGTGGTGGCAGTGTCCTTCTGCTGCGCATAGGCGACACCGGTTCCCGAAGGCTGGCGGTTGAACGTCTGATTGTCGATCCACGACCGGCGCAGACCTGCAGTAACTGTCACCCCGTTGCCGAAGCGGATGTGATCCTGAACGTAGATGCCCTTCTCCTCTACATCGGTCTTCGTGTCGGAATTGGCGAACAGCGGCGGTTCGGTGATCTCGAAATCATAGCTCGGGTCGGCAATCGCGATGGGGTAGTAATCCAGCCCTAGCGCGCCGTCCTTGCGCTGCCGCGTCATGTCTGCCCCGACGGTCAGGGTGTGGTCGGACGCGCCGATCCGGCCGCGGATTTCGGCCTGGTTATCCAGCGCCCAGTAGTTGACCTTCTGATCGCCCGCGAAGGCAGCGTAATTCATCACGCCCGGAGTCGCGGTCATGCCGCTGTAATACATGTGCTGGAAGTCGGTCGTCTGCCGCGCATAGCGGAAGTTTTGGCGCAGGGTGATGCCGGCGTTCAGGTCATGCTCCGCCTCCCAGCCGATGCTGGCCTGTTCCGTTTCGAACTTGTTCCACGGGCTTTGCTGGTCGAGGAACGAGAAGGGAAGATCCCCGAACTCCGCCCCGTAATCGACGCCCGCGACGGGGATCGAGTTGCTGGGGGTCAGATCGTCCTTCTGGTAATGACCAAGGAACGTGATCGAGGTCGCCGCCGTCGGCGCCCATGTCACGCCAAGCGCCAGCAGGTCGGCGTCATCTTCGGATGGGGATACGTCGTTCGACCCGTCGCGCTTCAGGCCCGTCAGTCGCCACGACAGCGTCTTGTCCGCGTTCACGTCGCCCCAGTCCGCCGACACCTCTGCCGTGTCATGCGAGCCGTAGGAGACACGAGCTTCGCCCAGATGCTCGAAGGTCGGGCGCTTGGTGATCATGTTCACCAGACCCGCCACGTCGTTCGAGCCGTAAGGCACCGAGGCCGGCCCCTTCAGCACGTCGATGCGCTGCAGCATGTAAGGATTGACCTTGAACGCGGTGTAGCTCTGCGACTTGTTGATCAGCCCGTCGCGGAACAGCCCGTTTACGCCCAAATCGAAGCCGCGGACCGAGAATTGATCGTAGCGGTCATCACCGCCCCAAGCCGGTGCGACGACGCCGGGAGTATAGGCCAGCGCGGACTCCACCTGCAAAGGCGCGCGGTCAATAAGCTCCTGCCGTGTAATGGTATTAACCGTCATCGGCACTTCGGTGATCGGCGCGCCGGACTTCAGGCCGGTCGCGGTGGAACCGACGGAATAGCCGACGCCGCCGGAGATGGCCCCACCCTCTCCCTCGACAATGATCGGCTGCAGCAGGGTATCCTGCGCGAATGCCGGAATGGTGGAAAGCGCGGTTGCACCCAGAATCAACGCAAGGCGGACGCTGCGGGGGGACGGGAGGGGCATGATGATGTGTCCTTGGGCCGCAGTCGGCGAAAGTCATGCGGCGTTGCAATCTGGCGGAGGGTGCCGCCGGCGGCGACCTGGGTTGCGCAGAAACGCTGCCTTGGCTGCCGCGCTTTTGTGATCTGAGGGTCCTCAAGTCAAGGAGACAGAACGAATTCCGTTGCTGGATTGCCGTCCACGGCGGCCGAGAGCGCGCGCGTCAACGGTTCCAGCGCCCATTCGATCGAGAGGGGGGATTGAAAGCTCATCGCGCCCATCATGTCCTTGCCCGCCCAGATTGCGCGCCCTTCTTGCGCGGCTCGGGTGTTCTGCCACGAGGGCAGCGCCTCCATCGCCTGCCGCGCGGGAGTTTCGATCAGCCACAGCACCACGTCCAGATCGAAGATGTCGAACCGCTCGGGGCTGACCTGAAACCGGTCGCCGCCCGCCGCCATGTCGTCGAAGGCTTGCGGCGTGGCGATCCCAAAGCGCGACAGCAGACGGTTCGCCCCGTCCATACTGCGATAGCCGGTGATCTGGCCGTTGCCGAAATAGGCGGCGGTGCCCGACAGGCCCGCGAATTCCGGATGAGCGGCGACGGCGGCCTCGATCTTGCCGTCGATGCGGGCGATCACCGTTTCCGCCTCGGCTTCGCGTCCGGTGGCCTGTGCGATCAGCTGCAGCTCGTCCTCCCACGGGCCGCCCCATGTCTGGTGGGCACCGGGCGGACCGATCACGGGGGCGATGTCCGACAGTTGGGCGTAAGTGCGTTCGTCCATCGACGAAAAGGTGGCGAGGATCAGGTCCGGCTCCAGCCCCCAGACCCATTCGACATCGATCTCGAACCCGTTCTGCACCTCGGGCGTCGCGCCTGCCGCGTGACGCGCCGCCTCTGCCCATGGCCATGTCGCATAGGGGTGGCCGCCGAACCATTCATGCACGCCTACGGGTGCCAGCCCAAGCGCATAGAGGAAATCCTGCTCGTGATACCCGACCGAGACGATGCGCGTCACCTTGTCGGGGTCCACCTGCGTTTTGCCGAAACCGTGGCGGATCGTGATCTCGTCGGCCATCGCGGGCGTGGCAAGCGACAGGGCCAGAAGGGTCAGGGTGCGGATCATCGGCGTCCTCGGATATGTCTGCCCAAGGGGCTAGACGTCGCCCATCGCAGGGTCAAGCGGCTTGACGATGGCCGCGGCGGTGGGCAATCAGGCCGAAACCGCCGGAGCCTGCCTTGTCCCTCATCCGCCATCTTGCCCTGCTGTGGCTTGCCGTTCTGGCGGGATCGGTGGCGGCGTTGTGCCTTGGCGCGCTGGACTATCCGCTGCACGCGGCTTGGGCGATGCTGACGGATTACGATCCAGCCGATCCGGCGCAGGCCATCATGGCGGGGATGCGCCTGCCGCGCGTGATCGCCGCCGTTGTCGTAGGTGCGGCGCTGGCCGTGGCGGGCGTGATCATGCAGGCGATGACGCGCAACCCCCTCGCCGATCCGGGACTGACGGGGGTGAATGCGGGGGCGGCGCTGGCGGTTGTGCTGGGGCTCTATGCGTTCGGGGCGGTGTCGCAGCCGGTAGTGGCTGGGCTGGCGCTGCTTGGCGCGGCGCTGGCGGCGGTGCTGGTGCGGTTGCTGGCGGGGGGCGGCGACAGCACCCTGCGGCTGCCGCTGGCGGGGGCGGCCTTCGGCACGCTTTGCCTGTCGCTGGTCGCGCTGATCGTGCTGCTGAACCCCGAGGCGCGGAACATCTACCGTTTCTGGATGGTCGGATCGCTGGCCGTGTCCGACATGGCGGCGGTGCTGCGGCTGGCCCCCATCGCCGGGATCGGCATCGTGATCGCGCTGCTTGCCGCCCGCCCGATCGAGGCGTTGATGCTAGGCGTGGAAATGGGCAGCGCGCTTGGGCTGAACGTGGGGCGCGTGATGGGCCTCGGCCTTGCGGCGGTCGCGATGACGGCGGGGGCTAGCGTGGCCATCGCGGGGCCGGTTGGTTTCATCGGACTGATCGCGCCGCATATCGCCCGACGGTTCGGGGGCGGTCTGGCGGCGCAGGTGCTGCTGGCCTGTCCCATCGGCGCGGGGCTGGCAGTCTTTGCCGATCTGGCGGGGCGCTGGTTCGCGCGCCCCGCCGAGTTGCAATTGGGCATCGTGCTGGCCATGGTGGGCGCGCCCGCGTTCATGATCCTCGTCCGCCGCATGCTGCGAGAGGCGGCATGAGGATCGCGTTTTTTGCCCTGACGGTCGCGCTGGCGGCCCTGTCGCTGGCGGCGGGGCGAAGCTGGCTTCTGCCGCAGGAACTGGCCGCTGCGCTGCTGGACCCCGAGGGCGCAGGCCGCATGGTCTGGAGCCTGCGCGTTCCGCGCGTAGTGGTCGGACTGGTCGCGGGGGCCTGTTTCGGGCTGTCGGGACTGGTATTCCAGACGCTGCTGCGGAACCCGCTTGCCTCGCCCGATGTGATCGGGGTGACCCAAGGGGCGGCGTTCGGGGCGGTTGCCGCGCTCGGGTTCGGTGTGCCGGTGATGCTGGGGGCGTGGGGCGGCGGGCTGGTCGCGATTGCGGCGCTTGGCTGGCTGGCGGCGCATCCAAAGCGCGGGATCGAGCCGCGGGCGGTGGTGCTGCAAGGCCTCGCGCTGGCAATCCTCGCCGGAGCGGGGACCGAGGCGCTGATCCTGCGGATGGGCGACACCGATGCGGGGGCCGCGATGACGTGGCTGGGCGGAACGCTGGGCGGCACGGCTTGGCCCGAGGTGACGCGCGCGCTGTGGCTTCTGCCACTGACCCTGCCGCTTTTGCTGGCGGGACGGGCGCTGGACCGGCTGGAGCTTGGGGACGACCTTGCCCACTCGCTCGGGCTTCGGGTCGGGGCGTTGCGGGTGGGCCTTGGGCTGTGCGCAGCGCTGGTGGCGGCGGGGGCGGTGTCTTTGTGTGGCCCGATGAGCTTCGTCGCGTTGGCCGCTGGTCCCATCGGGCGCATGGCGGCCCGGGGGCGACCCAGCCCCGTCTGCGCGATGCTGGTGGGTGCGGCCTTCGTGATGCTGGCCGACATCCTGGCCCGCAGCGTGGCGCCGGTGGCGCTGCTGCCGACCGGGCTTTACACCGCGCTGATCGGCGCGCCCGTCCTGATCCTGACCGTCCGCCGCATGAGGAACCGCAATGCCCTATGACATCAGCGCGCTTTCGATCCGGCTGGGCGGCACGCCGATCCTGAGAGGGCTGACCTTTGCGCTGCCCGAAGGCGGGATCACCGGCATTATCGGCGCGAACGGGTCAGGCAAGACGACGCTGCTGCGGGCGCTGGCGGGGCTGCTGCCGCCAGACGGCGGCACGGTCCGGCATATGGGCCAACCCATCGGCGGCAGCGCGCGAGACCGCGCCCGCAGCATCGCTATGCTGCCGCAAAGTGCCACCGCGCCGCCGGGCCTGACCGTCCGCCAGCTCGTCGCGCGGGGGCGCACGCCATGGCTACGGCCATTCCTGCCGATGACGCCCACCGACCATGCCGCCGTGACACGCGCGCTGGAAGCAGTGGGCCTGACCGATCTCGCGGAACGCGTTGTCGACAGCCTTTCCGGCGGGCAGCGGCAGAGGGCATGGATCGCGCTGGTTCTGGCGCAGGAAAGCCGGACCGTCCTGCTGGACGAGCCGCTGAACTTCCTCGACGTGCCGCATCAGGCGGAGCTGGTCGCCCTGCTGCGCCGCCTTGGCCTGACGCGCAACATCGTGATGATCCTACATGACCTGACCATCGCCGCGCGGATCTGCGACCGTGTGTTGGCCCTGCGCGGCGGGGAGTTGGTCGCCTCTGGCGCTCCGTCCGAGGTTCTGACGCCGGAGCCTCTGCGCGAGACCTTCGGCATCGCCTTCGACTGCCTGACGCTGCCGGATGGCAAACAGACAATCCTGCCTTCCGGATTATGACCGCACGGCAAAGACGCAATGCAGCGCCCTGTTCACCGCAACCGGCAGCGCGGACATATGCGTCTCGTTTGCAAAGACCTCGAAACTGGCGCTGATGCCGGGCAAGGCGTCCAGATGTGACGCCATTTCTCGTGCTGCCTCCAGTGTCCGTTCCTGCGCCTTGGCTGCAAGACGCTTCTGCGCATCCTCGGCGTCGCGCTGGAAGGGCGCAAGCTGATCGCCCTCCCATTCGCCTGCCGACAGATGCACTGTGATCGCGCGCCCCGCAGGATCGAACGCATCGCGGTGGGCCAGCAGCCCACCTTCCCACATGATCGAGGGGCTGGCAGCGATGAAATGCGTAAAGCTTTCCGGCTTTGTGAACAGGTGCCAAAGTGCGAACAGGCCGCCGAATGAATGTCCGAAAAGCCCCTGTCGGGAAGGGTCGAGCCGGACTTCGGTCAACAGGAAAGGCCTGAGATCCTCTGCTATGAATCGTGCAAGTTCCGCGCCACCACCTGTGCGCACGTCCGGTGTGTCGGGCCAGAACGGGGGATATGTCGCGCCGGGCGGAGGCACCAAGTCCCAGCATCGGCGCGCTAGATCGAATGCATCATCGGTCGGATAGCCGATTCCGACCAACACGCCCTGACCCAGATTGGTGCCCGATGGGTAAGGCGCCTGCGCGCGCATTGCGTCGATTGCCGTGGCGATCACCGCATTGCCATCCGTCATGAAAAGCGCGGGCCAGCCATTGGCCGGCCTCTCTGCCGAGGGGACCCAAAGAAATATCCGCCGAACGGCACCGCTTAAAGCATCCGCGATGTCGAACCACCGAAGGCCGCCATGGCCTCTCCCCGAATGGACCGGCATAACCAAACTGACACTATCTTTGTGGATCATCGACATGACTTAGACCTCTACATTGGTCTTGGCGCTACGTCATCCCTCCCGGTGGAAGGGATCGGGCACATCCTTGAAGGCTGCTGAAACCTCAGACCAATCCAGAGACAGCGTAAGCGCACATTAGCGGACTATCGAGTCGTCCATGGGCTTCTGAAGTGCGGACGGAGGCCCCGGCCCATAGCGGACGGTCGCCTAGCGCCAATGCTGCGAAGCAGCGGTCCCGAAAGCGGACGGTCGCTGACCGCGCAGAAAAAAGCCTCTCGGGCTGGGCGTTGCGGACCTTTGGTTTATCGCTGTGCCGGAGGATGCTGCTGAATCAGGCGAAGTTTGCGATCAACGCGGCCAGATCGGGTTCAGCGACAAGGCCGGCGGCTTTCTCAAGTGACAGCCACGTTCTTCTGCGCTGTTTGCATTCGGGAAACTTCGCTGCGGCTTTTGTTGATTTGAGCGCGAATACTACGACTTCGAGTTCCATTGCCAGCTCGGGTTTGGAATAGTGGTAGCTGCCAACCGGCACCGGATGTATCACTCCCTTGACGCCTGCTTCCTCCCAAGCCTCCTGCTCCGCAGCTTCAGCGAAAGTCTTACCGGGCATCGGCCAGCCTTTCGGAATGACCCATCGGCCGGTATCTCTGCTGGTCACAAGCAGGATCTCTAAATCAGGCCCGTTTTCACGCCAACACAACGCCCCACATTGGATGGAGCCGCGGCTGTTGTGATCGTCTTTCCTGACCATGAACTCCGTTCCCGAGGTCTGGGACGTTCCACACCAGGCGGATCGACCATCAGCGGGCGATAACCCGCAAGTGAATCTGGCACAACCTCTACGACAGAGTGAATGCATCTACTTCATATGCGTGAGGATCTTCTTTGGGCTCCGAGCGTCATTCCGGCCGAATTTTATCGTGCAAATCGGGTCTTAAAAAGCCGCGGCCCATTGCCGCCGCTCACCCCACTGAGGCCGCTGCATTTGAAGCTTCCCCGAGGCGATCGGGGTGCCACGAGAAACACGTTCAACGTCTTGGCGTGGGACAGACCGGAACGCCGACCTAAGTCCCGTGATATGGATGATCACGGGGATGCAAGCGGTTGGCAGATACCACAAGGCGGTCTGGAGCCATATGGGGATATGTCGCAGATACGCTGGCGTTGATCCTGTTTTTTACCACGACTGGCATCATCAATGAGCGCTTCATCGCAGGGATGACGTGGGAGCAGGTTTTTCATGCACGTCTGATTGGCGGTGTCTTGATGATCCCGGTCGGGCGGCCCTATGGGATGTGGCGAGATTGGAAGATGGCCCACGCTAGCGAGGAGATGCGTTTAGCCTACTGCGACGCCAGCCTACAGATCCGCTGTCTCCTCCGAAGGCGGCACCGAGAACGACAAGGCGAGGGCGGTTGCAAATAAGTGCCTCGTAGGAAATGCCATCATATAGCGGCCATCATGATGAGAAGGGCGGGAAGCCTGACTTTCTCTGCGCTCTAATCATCGTTCACGTAAATGAGCAGATGATAGGCTGTAAATCTTCGGTCAGGTGCCGCCAAGTATTTGCAGAATAAGGCTATAGACAGCCCGAGAGCTTCAATCCTGTTGCAGGAAGTCTAGCGTCGACGGTCAAGGCTGCGAGGGCGTAGGGATGTGACACCCCAAAGTGCAATTCCCGAGACGGCTAGCACCCCTGCCGACCCCAATGGACCCACGATGAGGCTAGCTACAAATGGAAGGCAAAATTGCGCCACGCGATTGGCAGTCAGCCGCAATGACAATGAAGTGCCACGAGCAGATGTCGGCGCAACCATGAGTGTCAGCGCTATGGTGCTGGTAAGCGCGACTCCAATGCCAAACCCGACGGCAATCATGCTCACTGCCATCGCCCAAGCAGGCACTGGAAGCCCAAGCGAAATTAAGCCCGCTCCACCCGAAACCAAAGACCATGTCATGACCGAGCTTCGTCCGAACCGTCTGACGGCGCGGCTGAAGAACAGGCGTGAAACCATCGCCGCTGCGGCCCGCAAGCTTAGCAACGCGCCTATCATGGCCGGCGAAATACCTCTTTCCTCTCCCAAGAGCGGAAAGAAGGCCAGCACAAGATCCTGCGAAGCGACACAAATGCTTCCGATCACGATAAGCCATCGAAGCCCGCGCGTGGAGGCAATCGTGGATAGCGGAACCTTAGCAGCCTTCGCCCTGCCTCGAGGCCTTGGTGCAACGCGCCACAGGATCGCAAGCGCCGCCACCAGAAGCACCGCACCAACAAAGGGCACGGCAAGTCGGTTACCCTCCCATGCTAGGAAAAGCGGGCCGATTGCTTGGCCCATTGATATGGCGACCATGTAGTCGCCAAGCATCTTGTCACGATGCACCCTGCTGGAACTGCGTGAAATCATCAGCTGCATTGCCGCCAGAACGAGCGTCTGCCCGATTCCGAGGATCGATGTCGCAACAATCAGAACCGAAAACGTCGGGACCGCCAGCATCAGGATCGCTGTCGCCACGAGGATGCACATACCCCCTGCCATTGCGGAGGTCCGGGCACCCCCGCGGTCATTAAATCGGCCTAGGCCAATCGTCAGGAACACGGGCAAGATGGCGAATGTAGCCGAGAGTAAACCGACTGTCTGCGGCCCGAGTCCGATGTCGAGCGCGGAATATGTGGTCAGAACCCTCGTGAGCGGTACGGTCGCCTGCACCAGAAGCCCAGCCACCATCACCGGCAGGGCCACTGATGTCAGGATCTGCCGTTTGCTATTGTCCAAGGCCCGCCCGAATTGTGTGCAGACTTCCCCCCTTGCGCACAGAACCGGGAAGTGGGTGTCCGACAATCCGTTCGGCAAGCACGGACGCCTCGATCAGCGCGTTGAAGTCTATGCCTGTTTCGATGCCCGCCTCTTCGCATAGGAAGACGAAATCCTCGGTGCAGAGGTTTCCGGCTGCCCCTTTATGCGCGGCAAAGGGGCAGCCCCCCAGCCCTCCTACCGAAGTGTCGAAATCGGAGACGCCCATTTCCAGCCCCGCCTGTGCATTTGCGATCGCCATGCCGCGGGTATCGTGCAGGTGCAACGACAGCGACTGATTGGGATACCGCTCCCGGATTGTGCCGACCGTGCGTGTGACCTGTCCCGGCGTTGCCCACCCCATTGTGTCGGAAAGGCCGATTGTTTCCAGTGTCACGTCAGCCTCAGCTGCAAGGGCGAACACGTCCTCCAGCGTTGCAAGAAGCTGGTCCAGCGGGATATCGCCCTGGAAATTGCACCCGAATGCCGCATTCACGCTGCCTTTGGTGATAGGCACGTTGTTGGCCTTGAACAGCGCAATCATCTCGCGCCGCGTCTCTCGTTGTCGTTCGGGCGTCATGTCCATGTTGCGCGACAGGAACGCAGACGAAGCCGACAGGCTGATCCCCCCCTCAATCGAAAGCCGTCCGGTCGCTATCGCGCGGTCGAGGCCGCGCGCGTTCAGGTATAGGCTGGTATAACGCACGCCGGGGCGCAGGGTCAGGCCGGCGACCACATCCTCGGCGTCGTTCCATTGCGGCACCTTCTTAGGGCTGACGAAGGACACCGTCTGGATCTCGGCCAGGCCGGTCTGCGACAGCGCGTCGATCAACGCGATCTTGTCGGCGGTCGGGACCCGCGTCTTCTCGATCTGGATGCCCTCGCGCGGGCCATCCTCGTTTATGGTGACACGTTTGGGAAGATCGCTCATTTTACCAGCCTCACTCCGAAGACGCCCTGCGCCAGCGCGATAAAGAAAACGGTCAGTCCGATCTGGACCGCCGACAGCGCGGCCATCGGCCCGATATCGCCATTGACCCAATAGCGGAGCATTGATGTGCCAAGCACCTCGGTCCCCGGCCCGAACAGGAAGACGGCGGTGGAGTATTCCTTAAGGAAGGCGACGAAGATCAGCGCATAGGCCCCCAGCATCGCCGGCCGCAGCAGGTGCAGGATAATCCCCGTCGTTGCCTGCCACCACGTCGCGCCCATCACCCGCGCGGCACGGTCCAGATCCGGCCCGATCTGCGCCAGCGCCGGCGACAGCACGCCGAACCCCGTCGGCAAATAGCGCGACAGATAGGCCAGCCCGATGATCCAGATCGTACCATTCAGCGCCGACAGGCCCGGCACCGTCAGCATGGCATAGAACACGCCCAGCCCCGCGATGACCCCCGGCACGGCGCGCGGCATCAGCGCGATATATTTCAGCGGCCCGCGCCAGCGGAAGGTCGACCTATGCACCACCAGCGCCACCAGCGAATAGGCCACCGTCGCAAGGAACCCGCCGCCGATCGCCAGAACCAGCGTGTTCGTCAGCGACCGGATGTTGGACGGATTGGCCAGCGCCTCGGCAAAGTTTGCCAGCGTCAGCAGGTTCACCAGCGGCACCAGCGGCGACAGGAAGCTGACGAAGGCGCGCAGCAGCACCATGCCAAGCGGTATCGCAATCCCCAGCAGAACATAGGCCATGACCAGCGCAAAGGCGGGCCAGCGCCAGACGCCCAGATCGAAGATGCGCGCGGCGGTTGCCTTGCCGCTGACAGTCTGGAACCGACGCGGGTTGCCGACGATCTTTTCCTGCAGCAAAATTAGCACCGCGATGATCGCCAGCAGCAGCACAGTCGCCGCACCGACGACGCCGTAGTTGGGCTGCGGACGCTCGATCCCTTCGGCGTAGATGAAGGTCATGAACATCTCGATCCCCACCGGCTTGCCGATGATCAGCGGGATCGACAGCGATTCCAGCGCCCCGAGGAAGTTCAGGATGCCGCTATAGGCGATGGCGGGCAGCAGCATCGGCAGCGTGATGCGCGTGACCACGCGCCACGGCCCCGCGCCGCAGGTCCGCGCCGCATCTTCAAGCGAGCTGTCCGACAGTGCCATCGCCCCAAGGCAGAACACCACCGTGACGGGGATCGACGAGATGCCCGAGATCACCGACATCCCCGAGATGGAATAGAGGTTCCATGGCACCACTCCGAAGGTTGTCCGCATCCACAGCGTCACGAACCCCGACGGCCCGTAGGCCACGAACCACCCGAACGCAAACACCAGCCCCGAGATGAACAGCGGCCAAAGCGTCACGCTACCGAACATGCGCGCCAGCGGCAGGTTCGTGCGCCCGATCAGCAGCGCCAGCACCGCCCCGAGCCCTTGCGAGATCACCGTGGACCAGAAGGAAAACGTCAGCGAATTCCACACCACCCCGCCGAAGGCCGGAGCCGACAGGATGGCGCGGTAGTTAGCGGTCGTCAGCTCTTGCCCCGTGGCATAGATCGGGCGGTCGATGACGCTCTGATACAGGATCGGCAGGATCGGCCCCAGCACGACCAGCACCGTCACCAGCGCAAGGCCGTATTGGATCGCCCTTGCCTGACGGTCGCTTCCCTGCCCGCCGGGGCGGTGGCCGGTCGCGACCCTCGGTGCCTCTGTGGTCTGTGCGGACACGATATGCTCCTAACGGCCTGTAGCCTGACGATAGCGGGCGACGAAAGCATCGAACGTCTCGTTCGAGGCCAATTCCGCATCGAAGGTGATCGGGATCATGTTCTCCTCTCCGATCTGGGCGACGACTTCGGCATAGGTCAGCCCGCCATCGACATCGGCCGAGGTCACATCGGGGCGCAGCGGCGTGCGCGCGCGTTTGCCAAGGCTGATCTGCCCGTCGCGCGACAAAAGCACGTCCAGCATAACCTTGGCGCTTTCGGGCGAATTCGCGGTCTTGGGGGCGGCGGCGCCGCGCAGCACGATGGGGTTGCCGTCCTTGATCGGTGCAAGGCCCACGATTTCCGCCCGCGCGGGGTCTTTCAGCGCCAGCCGTGCCACGCCTGCGCCCATGAAATAGGCCAGCGCGTATTCGCCGGTGGTCACCTTTTCCAGCATGGGGCCGGTGCCGTCGGGGCGGGTCATCGGGGCCAGCACGTCCAGCCATTCCCACGCCTTGTCGCCGTGGAACTTCACAAAGGCGCTGTGCGCGTTGTAGCCGTAGGGCGTCGTCGCGTCATAGGTGGTGATCGTGCCGTTGAAGACCTGCGGGTTTTCCGCTGCCAGTTCCGCAAGTTGGCCCATGCTGTCCGGCACCATATCCTCGGGCAGCAGCGCCTTGTTCCACATCAGCATCATCGGGTCGGCGGCGATGGTGTAAAGGCCGGGATGCGGCATGCTCCATGCGGGATAGACCGATGCCTCGGGCGAGGCATAGGGCGTGATCTGGTCGGTCTCCATCATCTTGACCCATGTCGCGATATCGGTCGTGACAATCAGATCTGCCGACGGCTGCCCCGAGGCGACCTCAGCCTGATACCGCGCACCGATCTCGCCACTGTTCAATTCAAGGAATTGCACCTCCACTTCGGGCAGCAGGGCGTTGAACAGCTCGACCGCGCCCTCCCACTGGACGGGCTCCATGTTGGTGTAGACCAGCAGCGGCCCTTCGCCGCGTGCCGTTTCCAGCATCGCAGTATAGGTTTCGGGATAGCCGTCCGGGACCTGAGCGTGGGCGTGACCGGCCAGCGCTATCGCGGCAAGGGTCATCAAAGTATGTTTCATCGTTTCCTCCTCCGTTGCTGCCGGCCTCCCCGCCGGCATGGGGGTATTTTCAGATCTTGCCGCGATGAACCGCGCCGCTCTCCTCCAAGGCTGCGCGTTCCACTTTGTCCATTCCGATCAGCGAAAGCACTTCGTCATTGTCCTGCCCGATGGAGGGGGCGGGGCGGTAATAGTGTGCCGGTGTCTTGCTGAGCTGGTTGGCGAAACCGAACATCGTGATCTCGCCCATTTCGGGGTCGGGCAGATCGACTACGACCTCGGTGTCCTGAAAATGCGGATCGTCCATGATATGCGATATGTCGTAGATCGGGGCGACCGTCACGTCGCGGGCTTCAAAGAAGGCGACGGCTTCGGGCTGAGTCATGGTGGCCATGAAATCGGCAACCCAACCGAGGATTTCGTCTTTCCGTTCGGTCCGCGCAGCGGCGGTGTTGTAGTTGGGGTCGCTGTTCAGATGACCCTTCCCGATCGCCTCGAACACGCGTTGCGGCATCGGCTCCATCGACGCCGACAGCGTCACGTAATTGCCGTCGCCGGTGCGGAACAGCCCGCGCGGCACGGTATACTGGGCTGAGTTGCTGTCGCGCGGGCGCACCTGACCCGACAGCTGGTAGTTGGCGGCTTGGGGGCCCTGGCTGATGAACAGCGGGGTGAACAACGACTGGTCGATCACCTGACCGCCGCCGTCGGGCATCTGCGCATGACGCAGCGCCGCCAGCGCGGATACGGCGGCGCAGTAGCCTGCCATCGTGTCGGCCAGCGGGCCAGGGGGCAAAACCGGCTCGCGGTCCGGAAAGCCGTTGGCGGCGGCGAAACCGGTCATGCCCTCTGCTAGCGTGCCGAAGCCAGGGCGATTGCGGTAGGGGCCGGTCTGGCCCCAGCCCGAAATCCGCACGATAACGAGGCGAGGGTTCAGCGCCAGCAGGTTTTCCGGCGACAGCCCGATCTTCTCCAGCGTGCCGGGGCGAAAATTTTCCACCAGCATATCGGCCTCGGGGACCAGTCGTTTCAGCACATCCACCGCACCGGCGCGGCGCAGGTCCAGCCCGAGGCTTTTCTTGCTGCGCGACAGGTTCTTCCAGTGCGTAGAATAGCCCGACCGCAGCCAGTGACGCAGCGTGTCGCCTGCAGCCGGTTCGATCTTGATGACCTCGGCCCCCAGATCAGCCAGCAGGAAGGTCGCGGTGTTGCCAGAGACGAGACGGCTAAGGTCCAACACGCGGACCCCTGACAGCGGCCCAACTGCGTCGGGGGTGAAATCGCGCTTGTGGATCGTCGTTTGGGGAGGGGTTTTCGTCAGCATTTGTTTTCCCGATCATGGGCCGCGGCGATCGCTTTGGCTGTGGCGAGTGTGGCAAGGGCGCGGGCAAGCACGGGGCGGTCGATCATCTTGCCCTCGTAGGAAAAGGCGCCGCGCCCTTGCGCGACGGCATCCTCATTGGCGGCGACGATGCCTTGGGCGCGGTCGATTTCGGCAGGTGTCGGGGAAAACTCTTCGTTCAGCACCGGGATTTGGTCGGGATGGATCGCGCTGCCGCCGGAAAAGCCCATGCGGCGGCCTCGGCGCACAGCCTCGCGCAGCCCGTCCAGATCGGTGTAATCGGCGACGGTGCCGACATAACCGAAGGGTTCGATCCCCGCCGCGCGGGCGGCAAAGACGATCATCTGCTTCGGCAGCGCCAGCGCATCGGCGGCAGGCTCCATCCGGCAGTCGGCGGCAATATCTTCGGCCCCCAGCCCGATGCCGAACAGGCGCGGATCTGCGGCAGCGATCTCGCGCGCGTTATATAGCGCCGCGGCGCTTTCGACGGCGGCGGTCAGACCGATCCCGCCGGGAGGAAGGCCGCGCTCCTCCTCCAGTTCAAGGATCGTTTCGGACAGGAGACGCACGTGATCCGCGCTTTCCGCCTTGGCGATGGAAATATAGGCGATGCCCGGGATCACTGCGGCTTCCAGATCGGCGATGGCCATCCGCAGGGGGCGGTTGATACGGATGCCGACCCCCGCGCCCCGCTGGCCAGCGGAGGCGGCAGCATCGCGCAGCGCAGCGCGGGCGGCGGGCTTGGCCGACAGGGTGACGCCGTCCTCAAGGTCCAGCGTGATCGTGTCGGCCCCGCGCAGATGCGCTTTGGCAATGAAGCGATCCGAACTGAGCGGGACCGTGAGGCTGGACCTTCGCAGCATCCTCATGCGGCACCCGCCGTCACGGGGGCCAGCGTATCGGCGGAGGCACGGAAGACCGCGCCCGCACCGTCCGGCACGCGGATGGTCAGGTTGTCGGCCTCCAGCCTGTCCTCGACCTCTAGTCGGACCGCATTGCCGCCGATGTCGATGCTGACCTGCCAGCGACCGCCGATATAGGCCTGCCCCATGACACGGGCGCGCAGGACGGTGCCCGGCCCATCGCCCGTCAGAAGCTGGTTCGGGCGGAGGGCAAGCGTCGCGGGCTGGCCCGCCACCGCGCGGGCGCTTGCAGGCAGGCCGAGCGTCTGGCCATCGGGGAATCGCAGATGCATCCGCCCCGCGCTGCCCGCCGCCACGCCCGTCAGGAAGTTCGTCGTGCCGATGAAATCCGCGACGAAGGCATCCGTGGGATTCTCGTAGATTTCCTGCGGGGTGCCGATCTGGGCAATCTCGCCCTTATTCATCACGACGATGCGGTCGGACAGCGACAGCGCCTCCACCTGATCGTGGGTGACGTAGATCGTGGTCATCCGCAGCTTGTCGCGCAGTTCCGCCAGCCAGATGCGGGCACGGTCGCGCAGTTTCGCGTCGAGGTTCGACAGCGGCTCGTCCAGCAGTAGGATCTCGGGGTTGTAGACCAGCGTGCGGGCCAATGCGACGCGCTGCTGCTGGCCGCCCGAAAGTTCGTGCGGGAAGCGGTCGGCATAGGGGCCCATTTCGACCAGATCCAGCGCTTGGGCGATACGGCGAGTCTGTTCGGCCTTCGGCACGCGGCGCAGTTTCAACGGAAAGGACAGGTTCTTGGCCACCGTCATATGCGGCCAGAGCGCATAGCTTTGGAACACCAACCCGCAGCCCCGCGCCTCGGGCGGCAGAAAGATACCCTTCGCTCCGTCATAGAACGTGCGCTCTCCGATGCGGATGCTCCCTTCGGTCGGACGGTCCAACCCGGCGATGGCGGCCAGCGTCGTCGATTTGCCGCAGCCCGACGGCCCGAGGAAGCTGACGAATTCCCCGTCGCGGACGTGCAGCGAGAAGTCCTTGAGCGCGGTGAACGCCCCGAACCGTTTGACCAGATGATCGATGACAAGCTCAGCCATAGATTTTCACTCCGAAGACGGACCGCGCGAGGGCGATGCAGATGGCGATGATGGCGACCTGAACGGTGGAAAGAGCGGCGACATAGCCGAGATGGCCCTGCGTCCAGAATTGCAGAAGGGTGGTGCCGATGACCTCGCTTCCGGGGGCATAAAGGAAGACGGCGGTCGAGTATTCCTTGAAGAAGTTGATGAACAGCAGCGCGAAACAGGCCACGATCGCGGGCTTCAGCAGCGGCAGCACCACGCGCGTGATCGACCGCCACCAGCTTGCCCCCTGAACGCGGGCGGCCTGATCCAGCTCCGGCCCGATCTTCAGCAACATCGGCGCGATGGCTCCGTAGCCGAGCGGGATTGCGGCCATGGTAAAGGCGATCATCAGGATCCAGACCGTGCTGCGCAAGGGCGCAAGGCCGGGGATCATCGCGACCGCGTAGAAGAACCCGATCCCCGCGATCAGCCCCGGAATGGCGCGCGGCATAAGCGCGACATACAGCAGCGGGCGGCGGAACCGGAACTCGGACCGGTGGACCACGATGGCGACCAGCGTGATGAACACCGTGGCTATGATGCCGCCGACGCCTGCGATGAAGAGCGAATTCCAGATCGAGCGGACGTAGGATGGAAATTCTGCTAGAACGCGGAAGTTGTCCAGCGTCAGCACATCGGCCAGCGGGGCCATCGGATGCAGGAACGTCACGAACCCGCGCAGCACCAGAATGCCCAACGGCAGGCAGACCGCCAGCAGCACATAGGCCGCGACGACCGCAAAGACCGGCCAGCGGAACGCCCCCAGCGGGAACGGGCGCGGACGCACCGACTTGCCGCCGATGGTCACGTATTTGCGCGTCGCCCCCAGCACGCGGCTTTGCAGCGCGATCAGCCCGACAATGATGACCACCAGAACCAGCGCGGCGGTGGCGGCCACGCCGTAATCCGGGATCGCGGCATTGCCGATGCGTTCATACAGGAAGGTCGAGAAGACCTTGACCCCCGACGGCGTGCCGAAGACCAGCGGGATCGACAGCATTTCCAGCGACGAGGTGAAGATGAGGATGGAGCTGAAGAACAGCGACGGCTTCATCAGCGGCAACGTGACGTTCACCAGCGTGGAGATGCGGCCTGCGCCGGCGATGCGCGCCGCTTCCTCGAAGGTCGGGTCGGTCGATGCCGCCGCCGCCTGGCCATAGATGAACGACACCGGCGCAAGCGATACGCCCGCCACAAGGCTCATTCCCCAAAGGGTATAAAGATCCCACGGCATCCCGCCCGTCGCCAGCATCGCAAGCTGCGTGATGTATCCCGAAGGCCCGTAGATCGTCGCCCATGCAAAGGCGAGGATCAGCGACGAGACGTACAGCGGCCAGAGGAACACCTCGCCCAGCAGACGGCGCAGGGGCAGGTCGGTACGCCCGATCAGGATCGCCGCCGCCGTTCCGATGATCTGCGCAATGAATGTCGCGATCAGCCCGAACAGCAGCGTGTTCAGCGCCATCTGCCAAAAGCCCGGAAATCCCGTCAGCCGCGAGAAATTGGCGAAGGTGAACGCGCCGTCGTCATAAAGCGGCTTGTCGCTGAAAGCCTGCAGAATGATGGGGGCCATGGGTGCGGCCACCAGCAGCACGGTCAGCCCCGCAAGCCCGTATTGGATCGGGATTTCGCCGAACGAGGATCGCCTTGGCGTATCAAGGGCAAGTGTCATCCGGTCATTGCCCCAGCGACTGGCGCAGGCGGGTCTGGAACGCCTCATAGCCTTCCATCATCTCGGGGTCGTAGCCGAGCATGATGATGTTCTCTTCGCCCACTTCCTCGACCACCGAGGTATAGGTGGCACGCACGCCGTCACCGGGCTGCACGCCGGGGCGGGCAGGGGTCAGGCCGCCCTTGCCGAACGCGATCTGGCCTTCTTCGGACAGGATGTAGTCCAGCATCAGTTTCGCGGCCTCGGGGTGGGCCGAGGCTTTGGGAATGCCGATCCCGCGGATCATCATCGGCTGGCCATCCTCGATGTAGTTCCAGTCGAGGAACTGGCCGCGCCCTGCCTCGTCGATGCGGGGCCAGACGGTGATGCCGGACATGAAGTAGGACACGACGTATTCGCCGCTGGTCACCTTTTCCATCTGCGGCCCGCCGGTCGTTTCCATCCGGAGCGGCAGCGCGCCAAGCGCGTCGAGCCAGGCCCAGGCCTTTTCCTCGCCGTGATGCTTGACGAAATAGTAATGCGCGACATAGCCGAAGGGCGACGAGATTGGCGAATATGTCGTCACGCGGTTCGCCCACGCGCCCTTGTTCTCCTGCGCCAATTCCACGAAATTGGCAAAGCTGTGGGCGCGTTGGTCCTCGGGGACGTTCAGCGCGCTCCATGCAAAGACAAGCGGATCGGCGGACACGGTGTAAAGACCGGGGAAGGGCTTGGACCAGTCGGGCCAGTTCCCCGCCTCGGGCGAGGCGTAGTCCATGATCTGCCCGCGCGCCTGCATGTCCAGCCAGCCGGGCTGCGAGGCCGTGGCGATCAGGTCCGCCGTCGCCACGCCGGTGGAGCTTTCCGCCAGATACCGCTCGATCGACTCGCGCGAGCCGACGTCGAGGATGTCGACCGTGATGCCGGGATATTTGGCGCGGAAGCCTTCGATCACCAGTTGCCAGTTCTTCTGGCCCATATTGGTGTAGATCAGCAGGCTGCCCTCGGTCGTCGCGGCCTTGATGGTGTCGGCATAACCCGCCGGATACCCTGCCGGCACGTCTTGTGCGGCGGCAAGCGATGCCATCAGGGCCGACGCCGCAAGCGCCAGCGCAGTCGTGGTGAAACGCATTTCTCTCTCCCCGTTGAGGTCCATCCCTCCGATCGTGACCGGGCTCCCTGGATCGACGCCTCCGACTATCGGGCGGTACGACACGCTGCACAAATTGAAAGGGCACGTTGATTTATTCGGGAAATCTATGGATGCTTTTCGGTGGGGGATTTGCTTATGAATACCAATGCGGCCCAGACCATCACACTGCGCCAGATCCGGGCGTTCATCGCCGTCGCGCGCGAGAATTCGTTTACCCGCGCCGCCGAGTCTGTGCATCTGACGCAGCCGGCGCTCACCTCCTGCATCCGGCAGCTGGAGGATCGCGTCGGTGCCAGCCTGTTCGACCGGACGACGCGGCAGGTGACGCTCAGCCGGTTCGGAGAGGCGCTTTTGCCGACCGCGGAACGCATGGTCCGCGATCTGGATGCCGCGCTGGCCGAAGTGCGCGCCTTGCAGGCCGGCACGCAAAGCGACATTGCCATCGCGACCGTACCGTCCATCGCCAGTTCCATCATGCCGCAATCGCTTGCGGCATTTTCCATGCTGCACCCCAAGGTCGGCATCAGCCTGACCGAGGACCATTCCGAAGGCGTGCGCCGCAAGGTTCTGGAAGGCGAGGCGGATTTCGGCTTCGGCGGCATCACCGAGCCCTTCGCGGATATCGAGGCGACGCCGATGTTCTACGATCTGGTCGGCCTTTTCTGCCATTCGGACGATCCACTGGCCGAGCTGGACCGCCCGCTGCACTGGGCCGATCTTGCCGGACGTGAGATTTTCAACATGGGTTATCAAACCCAGATCCGCGAAATCATCGACGTGGTGCCGGAACTTGCAATCTCGTTTTCCCAGACCGCCTATCGCGTGCGCAACACGCTGACGACGTTGCAGATGATCCGCAGTCGCGACGCGGTCGCCGCCCTGCCACGACTGTCAATCCCGCCCGAGGCGCTGACTGATGTGGTATTCAAACCCCTCATCGGGCCGGAGCTGCGACGCGACATCTTCCTGTGCCGCCGCGAGAGGTCGGTGCTGACGGAAACCTCGGTCAAGTTCATCCATGAAATCCGCCGCATTGCGGCCGATACCGGCGCCACCCTGTATGATTGGGACGGGATTTAGCAATTCCGGTTATAAATCGATCACTACATTCGATTTGTCCTTTATGTCCCGCGCGGCGTTAGCTTTCCGGAAATGGCGGATCGCGAGGGAGAGAGTTTTGATCGGATCAAGAGTGCTGCAACGCACAAGATGCGTGGACGCGGATATCATCGACGGCTTCAGGACGGTCCCCGTCGCCAATGTCAGCGATGTGATGGAGCGGGTCTGGTCCGCACCTGCAAGCATCCGTCCTATCCATGACGGCACGCCCATGTGCGGCCCTGCGGTGACTGTGCGCGCCGCCCCCGGCGACAACCTTTTGGTTCATAAGGCGCTGGATGTGGCCGAACCAGGCGATGTGATCGTCGTAGATGCGGGGGGCGATCTGACCAATTCTATCCTTGGCGAAATGATGATTACCCACGCCATCGCGCGTCGTCTTGGTGGCATCGTCATCTTCGGCGCGATACGAGATTTCGATACTTTGAAGACTTGGTCCTTTCCCGTCTTCGCTGCGGGCGTGACTCATCGCGGTCCTTACAAAAACGGCCCAGGAGAGCTAAACGTGCCGATCGCTCTAGGCAGCATGGTGATAGAGCCCGGCGATGTCGTCCTCGGGGATGGCGATGGTGTGATCACGGTGCCGTTTGTCGATGCAAATTCGATACTTGAGGCGGCCCAGAAAAAGCACGCAAAAGAGCTGGCGCATATGACTGATTTACAGAACGGAGTTGCTGATCGCGACTGGATCGATGCAAAACTTAGATCACTAGGAGCTAAGTTCTGAGACCATCCGTAGCGCTCACCCCTTAGATTTGTAGGTCGTTAGGGCGAGCAGTTTTGATCGTCGGAACGGTGATCAGACGAAGCCATTTCGCATTTACGGATACCCCGCATTCATGGGCGGCGTGCTGCTATGCAGCATGCTGACGTACTGATTGCTATGAGGCAAGACGCGTACTGCAACTGCATCCGGGTCTCTAGCTGCAAGTGACGGCTAAAAGGCTCGGCACGACGACCCGGTCGCCCTCTAACATCCTTCAGGACCTAACTTGGGCCGGCCCTTTGCGGACATTCGCGCGCTTGGAATGCCGCGGCGCGGCGCTCCCGAAAGCAGTCGCTCGACACTTGCCGCAGAAACTCACCAGCTATCGAGCCGGCAATGGGACGACGCAACGCCGCATCCTGACAAGACCGGGCGGGACGTCCCTCGATCCGCTTGATTTCCCGCCAGCGGGCCGCGTGATTAGCCTATTTCCGCTCCCGCAAGCCCCCGCCCGCCAACATGCCTGCAGTGCCGAAGGCAATCGTGGTTTGCAGCATTTCCCTCATAGGGTCGTCATCATTTCCCATCAATTCGGTAAGTCGACTGGTGCCAGAAAACGCATACAGATATGCCCCGATAAGGAGGGACATCCGCTGATAGATCTCACGGTCAGGAAGGGCGAGCAGCCTGCCAAACGCTCCGGCATAGGCATGCGTCGACTCGTTGTGTACCGCTCGCCGTAGTTCAAAAGATAAGTCCTCCGGTTCCATGTGCAGCCGAGCATGCAGTTTGAGGAACGCTCTCCCTTGGACGTTTCCGTAGAGAGCCGCAGCAGGTTCAATGAACGCTTTCACGAGATCCTCCACATCATACGAACGCCCAGACAGTGCTGCGAGCCGCTCCATGCGAGCTGCCGAGATGGCATGCCCGCGGCGAGTAAAAACGCTCCGGAACAGGTTGTCTTTGTTCTGGAAGTAATAAGCGATCATCGCAGGGTTTACGCCGAGCTTGTCCGCGACTTGACGCAGTGTGGTACCGGCAAACCCTTGTTCCGCGAACATCACCTCGGCGGCATCTAAAATCTCCTCGGATAGATTGTTCTGGCCCTCGGGCCGCCCCGGTTTTCGAGGCTTTAGATCGGCGCGTGTCATCGTGTCCTTCCCGTGCCGTCTTTTCAGGCATCTTGCCGTGTCATTCTAACCTTCGGCCGGTAAAAGCACAAAAGTATTAATTAGGTGCTTGATTAATTATTTTTGTCACATAGGCTCATTGTACAGAACAAGAATCCGACAGGGAAAATCCTATGAGAAACATGATTCATGGCCTTCTGGCCGTGTGCTTCTGCACGCCCGCCGCGTGGGCCGAAGTTCCCACCGTAACCATGCAGGCTGTCGCCGGCAGCATCGGCGGTGTTCCAATGATGATCATCGAGGGCGAGGGGCTGGACGAGAGATACGGCTTCAAGGGTAAATTCGAATACCTGCCCAGCGACGGGCTGTTCCAGAACTTTCTGATCGGAAATTCCGACATCGCGATGGACAACGATCTACTGGGTGTCGCCATCGCGCGGGCCGAGGGGTTTGACGTCTCTGCCTTCTATCCAGTTGGAAATCTCTACCTCGGCATCGTAGTGCCCGGCAGTTCCGAAGCGCGGACGCCTGAGGATCTGAAAGGCCGCAAAGTCGGCCATTTCGGTGCCGACAGCGGCACCACCGCCTTCATTCGTCTGATCGTACAAGAAATCTATGGCTTTGATGTACTCGAGGATTACGAGATGTCGCAGGTCGGGCCAGGCGCGCTGGTCCAGCTCCTGGCTCAGAGTGAGGTTGAGGCGATCTTCAACTTCGAGGGCTTTGTTTCGGAGGCAATGGTTGCAACCGGGGGGCGCTACCTGCTTCAGGCCCATGCTGACTACGCGAAACATAACAATGGCTTTGCCCCATGGATCACCAACATGGTCGCACACGAAGAATGGATGCAGGCGAACCCCGCGCTCGCCTATGCGGTCCGCGATGCCTATGACGAGGCAATCCGGCTGCTGGAAGACAGCAACTACGAAATCCTGCGCAAGCCCTATATTGCAGAGGCGCTTGGCATGACCGACCCGGCCGTGCTGGACCAGATGATCGAGAACGGCAACACCTACGGCTACTTCACCAACGACTGGTCCGAAGAAAAACGCACCGCTGCGCTCGAATTCCTAGGCAAGCTGGCCGAAGACGGCTCGGTTATCGAGGAGGTGCCGGACGGCACGCTGATCTCGCTTGAAGACACGATCGGACCGCGTCCGTGAGTGGGGCCGAACGTCTACTATGGTCTGCCGCGTCGATGCTGCTGCTGATCCCGCTGTGGTATCTGGCGGCGGCGCAAGCGACCTTCATCGAACCGCCGCACGCCGTTCTGGCCGCGCTGCCGCATTTCCTGTCCGACCCCGCAACATGGTCGAACATCGGCCTGACGATGGCGCGCGTGGTCGCGGGCCTGTCGCTAGGCATCGTTGCGGGGTTTGTCGCGGCATTTGTGATGTCACGCTCCCGGTTCATGGGCGAGGTTCTGGGCTGGTATGTCATCGCCGCCCTTCGCACCCCAAGCGCCATCGCAGCCATCCTTGCGCTGGCGATCTTCAAAGGATCCGAGGCAGGCTATGTCCTCGTCGTCGCCTTTATCACCTTTCCCTATATGGCGATGGGAATGCGCGACGGGCTGAACAGCGCCGATCGCGAACTGGACGAGATGTCGCGCATCTATCACCTTGGGCTTCTGGCACAGGTGCGACACGTCTGGGCGCCATTCGTCGCGCCCTACATCTTCTCGGCTCTGCGAAATGCCCATGCGCTGGCATGGAAGGTCATCGTCGTGGCCGAGATTTTCGGCGCGGCGCGGGCCGGCTTCGGGGCCAAGTTCGAACATGCGTGGGAATATATGGTGATGATCGAGGTGCATCTGTGGCTCCTCGTGTTCATGGCCATCGTGTTGATTGCCGAATACGGCCTGATCCGCACGCTTGAAAAATACACCTTCCGTTGGAGGAAAGAAGCATGACCGACAGCGTTCTTCGGGTCGAAGACCTTGGCGTGTCCTATGGCGCATCCGAGGCGGTGCGGAAGCTGGATTTTGACATTAAGCGCGGCGAATTCGTCGCGATCTTGGGGCCGTCCGGGTGCGGTAAGTCGTCGATGCTGAACGTGATCTCCGGCCTCAACGCGCCCAGTCGGGGCCGGGTGTGGGTCGAAGGTGCCAAGCTGTTCACCGCCGCGTCGAAGGCGCCGCGACTTGGCTACGTTTTCCAATCGCACCGGCTGCTGCCTTGGCGGACCGTGCGGCAAAACCTCGAGATCGCTTTAGCGGCGTCCAGCGTGCCGAAGGCTGAATGGGAGGCGAAGATTGACGAGATCCTCGGCATCCTGCACATCCGCCAGTTCAAGGACGCTTGGCCAATGCGCTTGTCCGGCGGACAGAGGCAGCGCGTGTCGATCGCGCGGGCGCTGGTCGTCGATCCGTCCTACATCCTGATGGACGAGCCGCTTTCGACGTTGGACGAGGTAACTGCCCGCTCCCTTCGGCAGGAACTGACCGGCATCGTGCAGCGCACGGGCGTCACGGTGATTTTCGTCACCCATTCCATCCGCGAGGCTGTGTTTCTTGCCGACCGGATCCTGATACTGTCGCGCGGCCCCGCCCGCCTGCACGAGGATTTCACCGTCCCGCTGTCCCGCCCGCGAAACTACGACGATCCCCGCATCTCTGAAATCGAAGGGCAGATCATCGCCGGCGTACAGGCACCCTGGGGCCTTGGGGGGCAACGCGATGTCGCGTGATATTGCCATGACCCCACCATTACACTTGCGCGTCCCACCGCGCCTTGTTGCCGCGCTTGTCGCCTTTATCTCGATGCTGGCGATCTGGCACGTCATGTCGCTGAACTTTCGCCCTTGGGTCCCCGGCATATCATCCACCCTGCTGGCGATTGAGGCGCAGCTTGGATCGGCCGCGTTCTGGAGCAATTTTTTACTGACACTGGGGCGCGTTCTGTCCGCCTTTGTCGCGGCCACGCTAGCGGGATCGGCCATCGGGTTGTTCATCGGCCTGAACAAGCGGGTCGAGGTGTTTTTCCAACCGCTGTTGGCCCTGGCGCTGGCGGTGCCGGACCCGGTTTATATCATTTTCGCGATCCTTGCCCTTGGCACGGGCGAGGCTGCGGGGTTCGTTGCCCTTACGATCGCGGTTGCGCCCTTCGTGGCCAACATCGTGCGGTCGAACGTGCAGGCGCGCGACCACGATCTGGACCAGATGGCGCAAATCTATCACCTGCCGCGTCATGTCCGCCTGTGGGCCGTGCTTGCGCCGCAGCTGGTGCCCGCGCTGCTGACCGCAATGCGCTTTTCCTTCGCGCTGTCGTGGAAACTGGTTGTCGTGGTCGAGGCGATTGGCCAGCCCGACGGGATCGGCGCGCAAATCTTCAACAGCTTCCGCCTGCTTCGCATGCGCGACGTGGCGGCGGTGGCCATCATCTTCATCATCGCCATGCAGCTTATGGAGCGCGGCGTGCTTGGGCGGCTGGAAAAACGCCTGCTGCACTGGCGTAACTGAAAGGACGACACATGAAAATCGCAATCATCGGCGGCGGGATCGGCGGCGCCGCAACCGCCCATGCCCTGCTGCGCAAAGGGTTCGACGTTACGATCTTCGAACAAGCCCCCGCCTTTGGTGAGGTGGGCGCGGGCGTCCAGATCACCCCCAACGCGGTCAAGGCCATCGTGGGGCTGGGGCTGGCGGATAAACTGTTCGCCAACGCCTTCTACCCCAAGGCGGTCACGGGGCGTCACTGGCAAAGCGGGCGGCAGAATTTCCGCATCGACCTTGGTCCAGAATTCCGTGCCCATTACGATGCCCCTTTCATCCACGTCCACCGCGCGGACCTGCTGGATATCCTGATTTCAGACCTGCCGTCCGAAAACTGCCGCTTTAACATGCGCTGCACGGGGATCGAACAGACCGCCGGGGGTGCACGGGCCAGCTTTGCCGACGGCAGCCAAATCGATGCGGATCTGATCATCGGCGCGGATGGCGTGCGGTCGGTCGTCCGCAGCCAGCTCTTCGGTGAAGGTGGCCTGCGCTGGACGGGCCACCAATGTTACCGCGCGCTGGTGCCGACAGGCGGGGTGGTGGATTACGTCGCCCCCGAAAGCGCCTTCTGGATGGGCCCGAAGGCGCATGTTGTCACCTATTACGTAAAAGGCGGTCGGGCGGTGAACATCGTCGCCGTGACCGAGGCACAGGAATGGGTTACCGAAAGCTGGAGCACCCGCGCCTCGGCAGACGAGATGTTGCGCGATTTCGAAGGCTGGCATCCCGACCTGCAAAAGCTGTTTGAGGGGGTGACCGAAACCTTCAACTGGGGCCTGTTCGACCGCGACCCGATGGACACATGGTCAAAGGGCAACGTCACCCTGCTGGGCGATGCGTGCCACCCGATGCTGCCCTTCCTGTCCCAAGGTGCGGCCATGGCGATCGAGGACGCCTATGTTCTTGCCGAGGCGCTGGCCATGCACCGTGACCTCGGCGACGCCCTTGCCGCCTATGAGGCGGAGCGCCAGCCCCGCACCGCCCGTGTCCAGCTTGAGGCGCGGGAGCGGGGACGGACCTATCACCTGCCCACCGAGGAAGAGATGGCCCGACGCGACGAGGAATATGCGCGCCTTGCCAAAGAGGACCCGCGCACCACGGGCATCAACACCGACTGGGTCTACGACTATGACCCGCGCAATTTCAGCAGAAAGCTTGCAGCATGAGCATTCGCATCGGACAGATCGTCCCGAGCTCCAACATCACCATGGAAACCGAGATCCCTGCGCTGCTGAAGGCGCGGGAGCTGATCGCGCCCGAACGGTTCACCTTCCATTCGGCCCGCATGCGGATGAAGCATGTGACCAAGGAAGAGCTGTCGTCGATGGACGCAAATTCCGACCGTTGCGCGTTGGAGCTTTCGGATGCCAAGGTGGACGTGATGGGCTATGCCTGTCTGGTCGCGATCATGTCGATGGGCCTTGGCTATCACCGCCAGTCGCAGGAACGCCTGACGGGCGTCGTGCGCGGGAACGGGTCGGACGGCGCTGTCGTAAACTCGGCCGGTGCGCTGATCGAGGCGCTAACCGCGATGAAGGCCAAGAAGATCGCCGTCGTCGCCCCTTATATGAAGCCGCTGGCGCAGATGGTGTTCGATTACATCGCCGCCGAGGGGTTCGAGGTCGTGGACAGCCGCGCGCTGGAAATTCAGGACAACCTTGCGGTGGCCGCGCATGACACCGCGAACCTGCCGGGCATCATCGCCAGCATGGATGTGGCGGATGCCGATGTGATCGTGCTGTCGGCTTGCGTCCAGATGCCGTCGCTGCAAGCCGTGCAGACGGTCGAGGCGCTGACGGGCAAGCCTGTCGTGACTGCCGCGATTGCAACGACGTGGCAGATGCTGAACGCGCTGAACCTTTCGACCCGCGTGCCGGGTGGCGGTGCGCTGTTGTCGGGGGCCTATTGATGCGCGGGTATAACATACACGCCAACGGCATCCGCCAGCACCTGCTGCACTACGCGGGGAACGGGCCGGAACTGTTGCTGATCCCGGGCATCACCTCGCCCGCGATTACTTGGGGGTTCGTGGCGGAACGGCTGGCTGAAACCCATGATGTGCATGTGTTGGACGTGCGCGGTCGGGGGTTGAGCGAGGCTGGCGATCTGGATTACTCGCTGGACGCAATGGCGGACGATGCGATCGCCATCGCGCAGACCATGAACAGCCCGATCGTGCTGGGCCATTCCATGGGCGCACGGATTGCGATCCGTGCGGCGCGCAAGAACCCCGCCCCGTTTGCGGGGCTGCTGCTGGTCGATCCGCCGGTTTCGGGTCCGGGGCGTCGGGCCTATCCGTCGCAATGGCCGTGGTATGGCGATTCCATCCGCATGGCGCAAAAGGGGTGTTCCCCCGACGATATGCGCAAGTTCTGCCCGACATGGACGGATGAACAGGTCGCCCTGCGCGCCGAATGGCTGCACACCTGCCATTGGGGCGCGATCAAGACGGCTTTCGACGGATTCCATGTCGATGACATCCATGCCGACCTGCCGCAGATCAGCCTGCCGATGCGGCTGGTCGTGGCCGGGGGCGCCCCGGTGATCGGTGACGAGGACGTGGCCGAGATCCAGACCCTCGCCCCGCATATCGAAGTAAAGACCGTCGAAAAGGCGGGCCATATGATCCCGTGGGATGACCTTGAAGGTTTCCTTGCGGCAGTCACCGATTTCAAAACAGGGAAGTAGACCATGGATCACACCAGCTTTACCGAAATCTGCCTTCACCAGTTGAAAATGTCGGGCGTGCGCAATGGCGAACGTCTGGTCGTGCTGACCCAAGGCAATGACCGTCTGGCCTATGCCGATGCGTTCATGGCGGCGGGTCAACGTCTGGGCGCGCAGATGTATCACATGCGCCTTCCCGCGCCGCTGCCCTCGGCCGAATGGTCGGTGGGTGTCACGGGTCTGGCCGCGATGCCTGACGCGGTCGAGGCGCTGAAGAACTGCGACATGCTGATCGACTGCATCTTCCTGCTGTTCTCCCCCGAACAGTTCGCGATTCAGGCCGCCGGCACCCGCATCCTGACGGCGGTGGAACCGCCCGAGCTGCTGGCCCGCATGCTGCCTTACCCCGAGCTACGCGAGAAGGTCACCATTGCTGCCGACATGCTGGAACGTGCCAAGGTGATGCGTATCACCTCGCCGCACGGGACGAACGTGACCTACAAGCTGAACACCTATGAAACGGTGGCGGAATATGCCTGCACCGACACGCCCGGCCGCTGGGACCACTGGCCGTCGGGCTTCGTCTTCACCGGCGGGGATGACGACGGCGTGGACGGGCAGATCGTCGTGGCCCCCGGCGACATCCTGCTGCCGCAGAACCTGATGGTGCGCGAGCCGATCACCTATACGATCGAGAAGGGCTGGATCACCGACATCCGCGGCGGGCTGGAGGCGCAGATCGTCAAGGAATACATGGCGTCCTTCAACGACAAGCGCGGCTTCGGGATGAGCCATGTGGGCTGGGGCATGAACCCCAACGCGAAATGGCACAACTTCGTCCCCGGCACCTTCGAGGGCGGCATGGGCATGGAGCCGCGCAGCTTCTACGGCAACGTCATGTTCTCCACCGGGCCGAACAACGAGCTGGGCGGGCCGAACGACACCGCCTGCCATCTGGACATCCCGATGCGCGGCTGTTCGCTGTTCCTCGACGATGCGGCGGTCGTGATCGACGGCGACATCGTGGTCAAGGAAATCCAGATGGACCGCAACTGATGACGCAGGAAACCGTCTATGACGGCGCGGGCTTTGGCCGCGCCGTTCCGCGGGGAACGCGTCCGGGTGTGGTCGTGGTCGATTTCAGCTACGGCTTCACCGACCTGCGATATCCCACCGCATCCGATGCGGCGGCGCAGATGGCCCGCACCAAGGAGATTTGCGACCTTGCGCGGGACAAGGGTTTCCCGGTGATCTTCACCACCATCGCCTATCACCCCGGCGAGGTGGACAAGCTGCCTTGGCTGAAGAAGGCCACGGGGATGGCGGCGCTGATCGAGGGGACGCGCCTTGTCCAGATCGACGCGGCCACCGGCATCCAACCGGGCGACGCGATCGTGACGAAGAAGGGCGCATCGTCGTTTTTCGGATCCACGTTGGCAGCACTTCTGGCGGGGGCGGGGGTTGATACGCTGGTGGTGACTGGTGCCACAACCTCGGGCTGCGTCCGGGCGACGGTGGTCGATGCGGTGCAGTCTGGGTTCAATGTGCTGGTGCCGCGCGACTGCTGCGCCGACCGCGCGCAGGCGCCGCATGACGCGAACCTTTACGACATGCAGCAGAAGTACGCGGATGTGACAGATGCGGCCGATGTAGTAGCGTGGCTAAGCTCGGTCTAACAAAGCAGAAAGCGAGGCGTGACAACATCAAAATATCCGGGCGAAAGGGCGATTCAAAGCGGGGGCGGCCCTTTGCGGACGCTCGTGCCTCGCCGATGCTGCATTGCAGCTTTCCTCAAAGCGGACATTTGTCGGCAGTGCAGCGCAACGCGCTGCAATGGTCTGGCAGGAAAACACATTCCGGTAGAATGGCTTGGCTTTGCGTCAGCGCCGCCATCAAGCTACGATACGGTGAACCGAAACAGCCCCACAATAATGCCAGGTCAGTCAAGGCAAACGTCTAGCGGATGATTCGACCGACAATATCGCGAAGCAATACGGAAATCGCACCAAGCTCATCCGGCGGCAGGCGGTCGCCATGCTCCAACGCGACATGCCGGAACAGCGGCGGGTTGATGACATCGCGGACGCGGATGGAACCCGCGGCCACCTCGTCCCTGACCGCGATCCATGGCAGGAACGTCCGACCCAGCCCTGCCATCATCGCCTGTTTTCGCGGGTTCGGCCCATCGATCTCGTGAACCACCTGCACGTGCGCTCCGATCTGTGCAGCCAGCTTGTCAACAAGAACCCGAACAGGCTTGCCGACCCTTGGCAGCATTAAGGGCTCGCTCAGAGCCTCGAGGAGCGTCACGGGTTCGATGGCGGTGTCGGGGTGATCGGCGGACATGCAGAAAAGCATGTTCTCGGCCCCCAGCCATTTCGAGGGCGGCGTGTCGTCATCCGCGATGACGATGGCCAGATCGATCTCGCCCGAACGCAACATCTCGCGGCTTTCCTTGGTGTTGGTCTCGATCACATAAAGCCCCGAAAGGAAACGCAGCTCGCTTGACCGTTGCAGCAGTTCCGGCGTCAGGGCCGTGGCCAGCGATGGAATTGCGGAAATCCGCAACACCTTCGCGTCGAACGTGCCGCGGGCGCGTATGCGGCGCAGTTCCTCTTCGGCGCGCGCGACCTGCGCAAGGATAACGACCGCGTGGTCCAGCAGAAGCTGCCCGCCCTCGGTCGCGACGACCCCCGTCCGCGACCGCGTGACCAGCGGAGCACCGAAGTCGGCTTCAAGCTCTTTCAGGTGATAGGACAGCGCAGGTTGCGGCACCGACAATCGCCGTGCGGCAGCCGAAAGCGATCCTTCTTCAAGGATCGCGCGGAAGTAGCCAAGACGACGCAGATCAAGCCAGCTCATACCCATCCATACATTAATTCAATAGGTGTGGGGATATTCTGTATTGGTCAAAAACGAAAATCCGTTGCTACTCTAAATCATACGGATGCGAAGGTCTTGGGAGGGATCTGCCCGCATGTCACCGCAACGGATTTCTACACTTGACCCGCTGGCGTCCTGCCACCGGGATATTCGATCTCGGGGAGGAGAGAAGATGAAACCGACAGCAGGATTCCATCTTGCCGCACTGCTGCTGGCAAGCGTTTCGATGCCGGCGTTCGCGCAGCAGGACGACAGGGTGATCACCATCGTGACCCCCTATGCTTTCGACAATATCGACAGCTGCAATTCATCGTCCGAGGTCGGGCTGATCGTCCGCGAAAACGTGGTCGAAGCGCTGACGCATCTGGACGAGGTCACCGGAGAGCCGCAGCCCCGCCTCGCCACCGCGTGGGAGCAGGTGGAGCCGACCGTCTGGCGCGTCACGCTGCGCGAAGGCGTGAATTTTACCGACGGCAGCCCGTTCGACGCGGCTTCGGTGGAACGCTCGATCGAGCGGATGTTTAATCCCGCGCTGGACTGTCTGAACCGTGGCAAGCTGTTCGCCAACATCCGCCTGACGCCGAAGATCGTCGATGACCATACAATCGATATATCGACCGAACAGCCCCAACCCTTGATGCCACTGTTCATGAGTTTTCTGACCATCGAATCCCCCAAGACCGAGATGGACCGCCCGACCAGCACCCCCGTCGGCACCGGACCCTTCACGGTGACGCCGCGCGGGCCTAACGATCCGACGGTTCTAGTGCGGCAGGATGCCTATTGGGGCGAAGCACCCGAGGTTTCGCAGGCCACCTATCTGCGCCGTGACGAAAGCACGATCCGCGCCGCGATGGTCGAGGTGGGCGAGGCCGACATCGGCCTGAACATCGCCATTCAGGATGCGACGAACCCCGAAACCGACATCGCCTATCAGAACGGCGAGACGACGCGCCTGCGCTTTAGCTTCGCCGCGCCGCTGGACGACATCCGCGTGCGCCGCGCCATGAACATGGCCGTGGACCGCGAGGCGCTGCGCGATGGTCTATTCAACGCCGATTACGTTTTGGCGACGCAGATGTATCTGCCGCGCATCAACGGCTACAATCCTGATCTGCAGCCTTGGGCATACGATCCCGAAGGCGCGATGAAGCTGCTGGAGGAAGCCCGCGCCGACGGCGTGCCGCTGGACATCGAGATCCCCGTGATTTCCCGCATCAACTTCTATCCCAACGGGCAGGAAGCGATGGAGGCGATGGTTGCCATGTGGCAGGCCGTGGGTCTGAACGTGCGTCTGCAGACGATGGAACGCGCGCAATGGCTGAAGCTGGTGAACAAGCCATATGGCGAAGATCGCCCGCCGATGCTGATCCAGGAACAGCACGACAACAATTCGGGCGACGCGACCTTCACCATGCATTTCCGGTATCATTCCACCGGCCAGCAGTCGGAATTCGGCGATCCCGAACTCGACCGTCTGATCGACGCCGCCGACGCCGCGCAGGGCGAGGAGCGCACCAAGCTGTTTCAGGATGCCAACGCCTATAGCAGCGAAAGCGTCGTGCCAGACGTGATGATGTTCCACATGGTCAACTACATGCGCATCTCGCCGCGTCTGGATTTCAAGCCGGATGCCGTGACCAGCACGATGATGGAACTGTCGAAGATCAAGTTCAGCGGCACCAATTAGGGAAAGGGCGATCCGATGGGGTTCTACCTTCGCCAGCGAACGATCCAGAGCGCGATTTCACTGCTCGGGCTAATCGTTCTCGTCTTCTTCCTTGCGCGGCTGACGGGCAATCCCGCGGATCTGTTCCTGCCCGCCGATACGCCGCAGGCGATCCGCGACGAATATGCCGCCCGCCACGGGTTCGATCAGCCGGTGATCGTGCAGTTCGGGGCCTATCTGATGGACCTGCTGCGGCTCGATTTCGGTGAATCGCTACGGGACGGCACGCCAGCGCTCGACTATGTGCTGGCGGCCTTTCCGACCACGCTGCTGCTGTCCTTCTGGGCGATGACGATTTCGCTGACCATCGCGATCGTCACCGGATCGGTCGCGGCGTGGCATCCGGGCGGGGTGTTCGACCGGATCGCCAGCCTGATTTCGTTGACCGGGGCGTCCATCCCGAACTTCTGGATCGCCATCGTCGGGGTGCTGGTGTTCTCGGTCTGGATGCGGGTGCTACCGACCTCGGGCACGGGGACGCCGTGGCACTGGATTCTGCCGGTGGCGGTGCTGTTCATCCGGCCCTGCGGCGTGCTGGTGCAGGTGGTGCGGTCTTCTATGCTGGCCGCCTTCGCCTCACCCTATGTCAAGACGGCACGGGCGCGGGGGGTGCGGGAACGAGCGGTGATTTTCGTTCACGCTCTGCGCAACGCCATGCTGCCGATCATCACGGTGGCGGGCGATCAGGCCGCCGGAATGATCAACGGCGCCGTGATCGCCGAGACCATCTTCGGCTTTCCCGGCATCGGCAAGCTGCTGATCGACGCGATCATGTTCCGCGATTTTGCAGTGATCCAGGCGGCGGTGATGATCACCGCCATCGCGATCTTCATCCTCAATATCGGCATCGACCTTCTCTACTCGATGCTCGACCCGCGCGTGAGGCACGGCTGATGAGCGATATGACACAAACCGCCCCCCTGCGCCCCGAAAGCGCCGTGGCCGAAAGCTTCATGATGCTGTGGCGCGACAAGTTCGCATTCGTGAGCGCACTGTTCCTGCTGCTGGTGACGGCTGCCGCCTTGTTCGGCCCAGCGCTTTTGCCGGACGGTGCGATGACGATGAACCTGCGCGGCCGCAATGCCCCCCCGTTCGAATGGGAACGCGGCTGGGTCTACCTCCTCGGAGCCGACAATCTGGGGCGTGCGGTTCTGGCGCGTCTGGTGATCGCCAGCCGCTACACGCTGATGATCGCGGTGTCGGCGGTGCTGATATCCTTGGTGGCGGGGACGGTGTTGGGGCTACTGGCGGGCTATTGCCGCGGGCGGGTCGAAACCGTGATCGTGCGCGGTGCGGACATCCTGATGTCGTTCCCCTCGCTTCTGCTGGCGCTGATCGTGCTGTTCGTGCTGTCGCCATCCGTGTCCAACGTGGTGATCGTGCTGGCGATCAGCCGCCTTGCCGTCTACCTGCGCACCTGTCGCGCCGAGGTGATGGAGATCCGCGAGCGACAGTTCGTGACCGCCGCCCGCGCGCTTGGCGCGTCCCATGCGCGGATGATCTTCATCCACATCCTGCCCAACGTGATCCCGACACTGATGACGCTGGCGACGCTGGAATTCTCGGCGGTGATGCTGTCGGAAAGCTCGCTGTCCTTCCTCGGCCTCGGGGTGCAGGCCCCCGCCGTCACATGGGGCCTGATGGTGGCCGAAGGGCGGGGATACCTCGCATCCGCTTGGTGGCTGTCGTTCTGGCCGGGGGTGGCGATTTCGCTCACGGCGATATCCGCGAACCTGCTGGCCAACTGGGTCCGCACCGCGACCGATCCCGCACAACGCTGGCGTCTTGAATGGAGGGCGAAATGAGCAGCCATCTTCTCGAAGTCCGTGACCTCGGCGTCCGATTCCATACACGTGCTGGCGTTGTCGATGCCGTCCAGAATGTCAGCTGGCATCTGGATCGGGGCGAGACGCTGGCCATCCTTGGCGAAAGCGGATCGGGCAAGTCGGTGTCGGCCTCGGCCATCATGGGTCTGATCGACATGCCGCCGGGGGAGATCCATTCCGGCAGCATCACCTTCGACGGGCGGGACATGCTGAACCTGACCTTGGCAGAGCGACGGCAGGTGAACGGCAAGCGGATCGCTATGATCTTCCAGGACCCGCTGGCGGCGCTGAACCCGGTCTATTCCGTGGGCAGCCAGATCACCGAAAGCATGATCGTCCACGGCGTCCCGCCAACCGAGGCGCGGAAGCGCGCTGTCGCTCTGTTGGACCGCGTGGCGATCCCCGAACCCGAACGGCGCTTTCACGAATACCCGCACCAATTCTCCGGCGGGCAGCGCCAGCGGGTGATGCTCGCCGCCGCCATCGCGATGCAGCCGGACGTCCTGATCGCGGACGAGCCGACCTCGGCGCTCGATGTGACGGTGCAGGCGGAAATCCTGAAGCTGCTGAAGACGCTTCAGGCCGAAACCGGCATGGGTATTCTGATGATCACCCACGACCTTGGCGTCGTGACCGAGGTGGCCGACCGCGTCATCGTCATGCGGCGGGGCGAGGTGGTCGAACAAGGCGCGCTATCCCGCGTGCTTACCGCGCCCGAACGCCCCTATACCCGCCAGCTTTTGGACGCGGTTCCGGGCCGCCACGGTTTCGCCGCGCGAGAGGACCGCGCAAAGACCGAGACGCTGCTGGAGGTGAAGAACCTCTCGAAGTTCTATGGCGTCACGTCCGGCATAATGCATACGTTGACGGGCCGGGAAATCCGCGCGCTGAACGATGTGAGCCTGACGCTGACTAAGGGTGAGGTTCTGGGCATCGTCGGGGAAAGCGGGTCGGGCAAATCCACGCTGGTCAACACGCTGCTGGGCCTGACCACGCCGTCGCAGGGCGAGGTTCTGTATCGCGGCCAGACGATGCTGTCGGGCGACAACCGCGCAATGTCGAAAATCCGCCGCAACATCCAGGTGGTGTTTCAAGACCCGACGGCCTCGCTCAACCCGCGCATGTCGGTGCGCCGGATCATTGCGGAGCCGTGGGCCGTGCATAAGGGCGTGCTGCCCCGCGCGCAGTGGCGGGGCAGGGTGGCCGAACTGCTGGAACAGGTGGGCCTGTCGCCAGACCATGCCGATCGCTATCCGCACCAGTTTT
Source organism: Falsirhodobacter xinxiangensis (assembly GCF_004959935.1). Taxonomy (GTDB): domain Bacteria; phylum Pseudomonadota; class Alphaproteobacteria; order Rhodobacterales; family Rhodobacteraceae; genus Falsirhodobacter; species Falsirhodobacter xinxiangensis. The sequence continues at coordinate 62,764 of NZ_SMYN01000017.1, forward strand.
CCGGCGGGCAGCGCCAGCGCATCGCCATCGCCCGCGCCCTTGCCCTGCAGCCCGAAATCATCATTTGCGACGAGGCGGTGTCCGCGCTGGACGTCTCTGTTCAGGCGCAGGTCATTCAGCTTCTGAAACGCCTGCGGCAGGATCACGGGCTGTCCTATCTGTTCGTCGCCCATGACCTTCCGGTCGTGCAGGACTTTGCCGACCGCGTCGCCGTCATGCAGGGCGGGCGCATCGTTGAGACGGGCCGCACAGAAGACATCTTCGAGCGGCCCGAGCATCCCTATACCCAAAAGCTCCTCGACTCGCGCCCCGCCGAGGAACGCGAGCGGAGCCGTCGAAAGGAAATTCCCGCATGACCGACATCGCCTCGCAGACGGCGGAGCTGCTGGTGCACTCGCGCCAGACGGACAGCCCACTGATCGCCTTGCCAGCCACGCTGGAACCGGCGGATCTGGATCAGGCCTATGCCGTGCAGGATGCGACGCTGCGCCGGATCGGGCGCAGCGGCGGCTGGAAGGTCGCACCGAAGCCGGATGGCGAACCGCGCTGCGCCCTCCTGCCCGCCTCGGCCTTCCACGCATCGGGCGTCACGCTGCAAGTGCCCGCCAACGGATTCGAAATCGAGGTGGAGACCGCATTCACCTTTGGGGACGATGGCGGGATCGTTTCGGTCCATCTGGCGGTGGAGTTGATCTCGTCCCGTTTCCGCGACCGGAAGGGGATTTCGGTTTTCACTTCGGTCGCCGATCTGCAGGGCAATGCGGCGGTGGTCGTCGGGCCCGCGCATGACCCGAATGGGCTGGACCTTGCCGCGCTCGAGGCCACGCTGATGCTGGACGGCACCGCTCTGGATCTGCCGCAGCGCCATGCCGGACTGCCCGCGACCCTGCCGGTGTTGGACTGGCTTGCGGAACATGCACGGCGGCGCGGGCATCCGCTCGGCACCGTCATCACGGGCGCGCGGATCGGCCCCGTTCCGCTTGGCCGCGTCGAAAGGCTGGAGGTTTCGGCGACGGGGCTGGACGCCGTCTCCATCACGTTCACGCATTGAAAGGAAAGAAGATGTTCGGATTTGCAATTCACCCGCGGTCGGACGCCGCCTCGCAAGATCTGCTGGACCGGTTCCGCCCGATCCCCGTCGCCAATATCAGCGATGTGATGTCGCGCATGACGGCGGGGGGGGCGCGGCTGCGGCCCATGCATGACGGCAGCCCGATGATCGGCGTTGCGGTCACGGTCAAGACGCGGCCCGGCGACAACCTGATGATCCATCACGCGATGGACATCTCGGGCGAAGGCGACATCATCGTCGTGGATGCGGGCGGCGATCTGACGAATTCCCTGATGGGAGAGATGATGATGAACTACGCCGCCTCGCGCGGGATCTCAGGCTTCGTCTTGGACGGGGCGATCAGGGATGCCGACGTGATCCGGCAGGGGGCAATGCCGATATTCGCAGCCGGTGTGACCCATCGCGGCCCCTACAAGACCGGACCGGGAGAGATCAATTGCCCCATCGCCATCGACGGCATGGTCGTGCAACCCGGCGACATCATCATGGGCGATGCCGACGGCGTGTTGTGCATCCCGCTGGCCCATGCCGAAGCGATCCTGATCGCCGCCGAGGAGAAATGCGCCGCCGAGGAACGCACCCGCATCGCGATCCGCGAAGGCCGCCTCAACCGCGCATGGGTACGCGAGGGGCTGATCGCCGGCGGATGCATCCTGCCCGATCAGCAGGTGCGCGCCGCCGAGTAGCCTCAGGGGCGCGGGTCACGCCGCGCCAACCGCTCCAGAAGGTAATCGACCTCGGCCCGCCCCTGCGCCGTCAGGGCGGTGCCGGGTTTGCGCTGGATGTCGCAGGCGATGGCACCGCGCTTCATCAGAACGTATTTTCGGATCGCGAGGCCGACGCCCGGCTGCTGCTCGAACCGGATCAGGGGCAGATGCGCGTCGAACAGGTCATGCGCGGCGCCGCGTTCGCCGCTCCGATGAAGCCGGTCCAGATCGACCAGCATGTCGGGAAAGGCATATCCGGTCATTGCACCGTCGGACCCCCGCTCCGGCTCGAAGTCGAGGAACATGCCACCGTTCGCGGTCAGGATGGAAAACGCGCGCAGTCCCTCGGCCTGACGTTTGCGCAGGGCGCTGATCTTTTCTAGCCCCGGCCAATCCTCGGCCTTGAGCATGACGCAGGACGGGTGCGCCTCCATGATCCGCGTGATCATCGGGACGGACAGGATCACCGACAGCGTCAGCGGATAGTCCTGAAGCGCCCAAGGCACGTCGGCGCCGATCGCGTCCACGGCCTGCGAAAAATAGGCGGCGATCTGTTCGTCGCTGCGCAGATGCGAGGCGGGGGCGACCATCACGCCCGCCGCGCCTGCCTCCATCGCTTCGCGCGCCAGCGTCCGCATCGCAGCGAAGCCAGGGCTGGAGACACCGACCACCACCGGCACGCGTGACCGCCGGACGACGCGCCGCGCAATCTCGCGGGATTCCTCCGGCTCCAGCTTTTGCGCCTCGCCCAGAATGCCGAGGATGGTGATCCCCGTGGCCCCCGCGTCCTGATAGAAATCGGTCAGCCGGTCGAGACTGTCCCAATCCACCCCGCCATCGGGCGTGAAGGGTGTCGCCGCGATGGGGTAGACGCCTTTGGTTTGGGTGCCGAAGGTCATTGCTCCGCCTTCCACGCGGCATAGCGGGCCTTCGTATCATCGTTCATCGGGTATAGGCCGGGCAGCTTCTCGCCGCGCTCCACCTCTGTGACGATCCATGCTTCCATGCGTTCCTGCTCCACCGCCTCGTCCAGAACGGCGGCGACCAGGGCTTGCGGGATGACCACGGCGCCGTCCTGATCTGTCACGATCATGTCGCCCGGAACGATGCAGACGCCGCCGCAACCTATGGTTTCCTCCCACCCCACGAAGGTCAGACCCGCAACAGAGGCCGGAGCCGCCGTGCCGCGCGCCCAGACGGGTAGCCCACTGCCCAGAACGCCGGTGATGTCGCGCACCACGCCATCGGTGATCAGCGCGCCGCAGCCCTTCTTCACCATCCGCGCGCACAGAATGTCGCCGAAGATGCCCGCATCCGTCACACCCATCGCGTCTGCGATGACCACGCAGCCCTCGGGCATCGCCTCGATCGCCGCGCGGGTGGAGATGGGCGAGCCCCAGCTGGCGGGCGTCGCCAGATCTTCGCGCGCGGGGACGAAGCGCAGCGTGAAGGCGGGGCCGACGATGCGCGGCAGGCCGGGGGCCAGCGGCATCGCGCCGCGGATCCAGACATTGCGCAGACCCTTCTTCAGCAGCACCGTGGTCAGGGTGGCGGTGGAGACGCCGCGCAGGGCCTCGATCGTGGTCTGGTCATATGTCATTGCTGTTCCCTCTTCAGATGCTGGCGATCAGGCCGCCGTCGATGCGGATGACAGACCCGGTGATGTAGGATGCGCGGGCGGATGCGATGAATGCGACCGTGTCGCCGTATTCCTGCGGATTGCCGTAGCGCCCGACGGGAATAGACGCGGTGGAGGCGGCCGAGACATCCTCGACGCTGCGGCCTTCGCGCTTGGCCTTCTGTTCGTCCAGAAACGTGATGCGCCCCGTGGCGATGCGGCCCGGAAGGACGATGTTGGCGGTGATGCCATCGCGCCCGACCTCGGCCGCGAGCGTCTTGGACCAGCCGACCAGCGTCAGCCGCAGCGCGTTGGAAATCCCGAGGTTGGGGATCGGCGAGACGACGCCCGACGAAGTCGAAGTGACGATCCGCCCCCATGCGCGTTCGCGCATCCCGGGCAGCACGGCATCCGTCACCGCGATGACCGAACGGACCATGCTGTCGAAATGCTGCGACCAGACCTCGGGCGGTTGACCTGCCGCGGGGGTCGGGGGCGGGCCGCCCGTATTGTTGATCAGAACATCTACCTGCCCCAAAGCCGCAAGCCGTGCGGGGATCACCGACAGGTCGGCGATGTCCCATGCCAGCGCCACGGCATCGCCGCCCGCCTGCGCAATCGCGTCAGCCGTTTTCTGCGCCGCGCCTTCGTCGATATCGGCAACCACCACTCGCGCGCCTTCGGCAGCGAGAGAGCGGGCGATGGCGCCGCCAAGGCCGCCCCCTCCGCCGAAAACCAAAGCGCCTTTTCCTGCCAGACCAAGATCCATTCCGTTTCTCCCGTTTTGGGAAGGTTACGGGTTCAAACGGCAAATAAAATGTCGCTTTCTATTGATTCAAGCGATAGCTTTCCTATTGATGGAGACACGATTTCTGGAAACCTTCCTGCTTGTCGCAGAGCATGGGTCGTTGGCCGAAGCCGCACGGCGTCTGGGCCTGACCCCTGCCGCCGTCGCCCAACGCATGCAGGCGCTGGAGGACGAATTCGGCGTGCCGCTTCTGTCGCGAACGGGGCGTGCGGTGCAGCCGACCTCCGCCGGCCATGCGATCGTCGAACAAAGCCGGCGGGTGATTTCCGACATCCGGCAACTGCGCAGTCTGGCCACCACCGACGCCGCGTCCGGCGAATTGCGGATCGGCGCGATCTCCACCGCGCTGACGGGCCTTCTGCCGCGCGCCTTGCGCAAGCTGGTGGACGAGGTTCCGCAAGTGGAAGTCTTCATCCTTCCCGGCACATCCGCACAGCTTTTCAGCGCGCTGAACGAGAACCATATCGACGCGGCGCTTTTGGTGCGGCCGCCATTCGAGATGCCGAAGACCATCGAATGGCAAACGCTACGGGCGGAGCCGCTGATGCTGTTGGCCCCCGCAGACCTTGCCCACGAAGACCCGGTGACCTTGTTGGCGACCAAGCCCTTCATACGGTACGACCGGAACAACTGGGGCGGACGGCTGGCCGAAAAATGGCTGCAAAGCCACAATATCCGCCCCCGCGAATGGCTGGAACTCGACCAGCTCGAAGCGATCGCAGTGATGGTCAGCAACGGGCTGGGCGTATCGATCCTGCCCGATTGGGCACCGCCATGGCCCACCGGGGTCGACGCGGTGCGGCTGCCCCTGCCGGGCGGGCCGGTGTTCCGCGAGATCGGGATCATCACGCCGCGAAACGCCTCGGCTAGACGACTCGTGCAACTTCTGATCGATGCACTTCATGAGGGCGTAAAGACGTCAGATAGCAAACCCGAAAATACGATCCGAAATGACGATCAAATCGGTGTTCGTCTGTGCTAGATTCGGGTAGCACCGGTCGGAATCTGAGATGCGGCCCTTTGCGGACGGTCGGCCCTCCCCAATGCTGCGCGGCGGCGTTCCCGGAAGCGGACGTTCATATGATGTGCAGAAAGCTGTCTTTGACTTGTTTCAAATCCGCGCAGTTTTGGCAGACTTTCAGTCTGCCGCAGAGCAGACCGCGTATCCGGCACCGACTAAAGCATTGAGTAGAGCGTCTCTCGCTACTTCGGAGGAAACGCTCGCGTGACTCCCGGCAAGGCACTTTGCAAGGGATTCGTCGAAAACTCTGCTCGCTAGCACGTCCCTAGAACGACACATCCAGTCCGAAGCAGATTGCGCATCGTGGATCGACACTATTCTGAGCGACAATGCATCTTCGAATACGACGGGTGACTTCCACATTCTCCGACTCCCTTGGATCCGCTCCGTCTCTAGACCTTCGGCAAAGGATGCAAAGCCAATCTTCGAAGCGGCCAGATTCTGGGCATGAGCGCGACATATCTGTGGCAATTATACAATTTTGGGGCGTTCTGGTAGGTTTTCGTTAACCGCTCCGTAGACTGCTCCCGATCGAACATGCCAATCCCATCCGCAATCCGAAGTTGAATGCACCGGGCGAGGGACGCGAGATGGTGAGTGCAGTAAAACTGCCAGTAAATACGAATGCTACTGCTCTGCAGATGGCAGAAACGATGTTCGGCAAAGGCGTGACAGTTACCTCGGCGACCTACTCGGGCGGCGCAGCGTCGAAGGGCATTTTCTCGAATGGCCTTTCAACTTCGCCGGGCGTCTTGAGCGCAAATTCAGGCGTAATTTTGTCCACCGGGAACGCAAGCGCGTTCACGAACGCCAGCGGGCAGGCGAACCAGCAGGTCGGTACCGGAACCGATGTCCAAGGAGGGGTCGACGGGAACGCACGCCTGAATGCGATTTCGAATTTGAACACCTTCGATGGGTCCATTCTCGAGACGACGTTCGTCCCGGAGGGCTCAATCCTGACGATGCAGATCATGTTTTCGTCGGAGGAATATCCTGAATACGTCAATCAAGGCTTCAATGATGCCGTCGGCATTTTCGTCAACGGTCAGCGTGCTGAACTTTCTATCGGCTCGGGAGACATCTCAATCGATAACATCAACGCGGTAGGCTCCAGACCCATTGATTTCAGGCCTCTGG
>NZ_SMYN01000018.1 GCF_004959935.1 Falsirhodobacter xinxiangensis
GAAATCTGTCCAAGGATCGGGGAGTAGCTCACCCCCAACCCGGGTCACGTCTCGGTGGAAATCAACATATGTTCATCATGCAGCACCTCCAGTTGCTCTCGCACCTGAATGGCTTGTTTCCTCATATTCATGAAGCGATTGGCGGGTGATGCCGAGGCGGCGGGATCCGACCGGAAAGGCTTTAAGCTTACCCGTGCGGATCAGGGTCCTCACTGTGTTTGCGCAGCAACCCCATCTGCCCGCTACTTGGCTTGGGCTGAGCACCTCAGCAGGTCCCGTGAGCGGTCTTGGCGTGGGCATAAGACGCCCGCTCAACTTCGAAGGCGGGAGCGGGCGACGACCGCTATTAAGCGCGGAATTGACGTCTTGATCGTACTTCATCTTTAACTCATTTGGCTTCGGATTCCTTGGTCTGACAGGTAGAAACCCAGCCAAGGGACAAGAACCGAGCGAAATACCCGAAGAACCGCCTGAGGATGTCGTCAAGAAAAAGTCTTAAAAGTCCGCGTTTATTCGTTACCCTGCTTTCCTGGCCCTATCTACTCAGTAGTTTTTCTGGTTCAAGGTCGGATTAGAGAAAAATCTGAACTTTCTCGTCTTCGTTCATCGCTTCAATGCTCGGTTGTGCTTGCTCCGTAGCTGACGGGCATAGCAAAGATGGCGCTGAGTGCCGAGCGGAGGTGGCTTTTCTAAACGGGTGGGAGAGTGGCGCCCGAGGTGTTGGCGTGTAGGAACCATGGCGGAAAGCTGTTGGGAGCAAGGCCGAAGGCCAAGGGTGGGTTCTTTGAACCTACGACCTGACCGCTATTAGCCCGATCTGCCCTTGGTTTTCTGGTAGGCCCGGAGGGACTCGAACCCCCAACCAAGGCGTTATGAGCGCCCTGCTCTAACCATTGAGCTACAGGCCCGGCGCGCCTTGCCTATGCTCAAGCGCCGTCTCGGTCAAGCCGCGTTGCAGAGCGGGGGCGGATCGTCTAATGCAGCGCGCAAGGATTTCCACCGCAGCGGGGCCAGCGATGACGATCAAGAACGGATTGACCTATGCCGATGCAGGCGTCGACATCGATGCCGGCAATGCTCTGGTGGAGCGGATCAAGCCCGCGGCGAAGCGCACGGCACGGTCCGGCACGGTGTCGGGGCTGGGCGGTTTCGGCGCGCTGTTCGATCTGAAGGCGGCGGGGTATCAGGACCCGATCCTCGTGGCGGCGACGGACGGGGTCGGCACCAAGCTGCGGATCGCGATCGACACGGGCAATGTCGGCACCATCGGCATCGATCTTGTCGCGATGTGCGTGAACGATCTGGTCTGCCAGGGGGCGGAGCCTCTGTTCTTCCTCGACTACTTCGCCACTGGCAAGCTGGACGTGGATCAGGCGACGCAGATCATCGAAGGCATCGCTTCGGGCTGCGAGGCGTCGGGCTGCGCGCTGGTCGGCGGCGAGACGGCCGAGATGCCGGGCATGTATCACAAGGGCGATTTCGATCTGGCCGGTTTCGCGGTTGGCGCGATGGAGCGCGGGACTGCGCTGCCCGAGGGCGTGGTCGCGGGTGACGTTCTGCTGGGTCTGGCCTCGGACGGGGTTCATTCCAACGGCTACAGCTTTGTGCGTAAAGTGGTGGAGATGTCGGGTCTTGGCTGGGATGCGGATGCGCCTTTTGCCGATGGTAGCTTGGGCGAGGCACTGCTGACGCCGACTCGGCTCTATGTGAAACAGGCGCTGGCGGCGGTGCGGGCAGGGGGCGTCCACGCGCTGGCCCATATCACCGGCGGCGGGCTGACCGAGAACCTGCCGCGCGTGCTGCCCGAAGGGCTTGGCGCGACCATCGATCTGGGCGCGTGGACGCTGCCGCCGGTGTTCCGCTGGCTGGCCGAAACCGCCGGGATGGCGGAGGCGGAGCTGCTCAAGACCTTCAACTCGGGCATCGGGATGATCGTCGTCGTGGCGGCGGACCGCGCGGATGCGATCGAGGCGCTGCTGCGCGAGCAGGGCGAGACGGTCTGCCGTCTGGGCCATGTGACGGCGGGCGAGGGCGTCAGCTACTCTGGCAAGCTGCTGTGAAACGCGTCGCCATCCTGATCTCGGGGGGTGGTTCCAACATGGTCGCCCTTGCGAAAAGCATGGTGGGCGATCACCCGGCGCGGCCCGTTCTGGTCGCGTCGAACGATCCGAATGCGGGCGGGCTGGTGCGCGCGCGGGATATGGGCATCGCCACGGCGGCGGTCGATCATCGCCCCTTCAAGGGTGACCGCGCCGCGTTCGAGGCCGCGCTGCTGGAGCCGATCCTTGCGGCCGAGCCGGACATTCTCTGCCTTGCCGGGTTCATGCGCGTGCTGACCCCGGCCTTCGTGCAGCGGTTCGAGGGGCGGATGTTGAACATCCACCCGTCGCTTTTGCCGAAATATCCGGGCCTGCACACCCATCGCCGCGCGATCGAGGCGGGCGACAGCGAGGCGGGCTGCACCGTCCACGAGGTCACCGCGATCCTTGATGACGGGCCGATGCTGGGGCAGATGCGTGTGCCGATCCTGCCGGGCGATACGCCTGACGCCTTGGCGGCTCGGGTTCTGGTGCAGGAGCACATTCTGTATCCCACATGCCTGCGCGCCTTTGCGGATCGCCTTCCCATTGGGGCAGGCATCCGCTAATCAGGGAAAAAGCCGGATGACCCGGCGGTTCCTGAAAGCCAAGCCCATGCGAACGATTACCACCACCGAGGAACTGGCAGCCTTTTGCGAGGCTGCCAAGGCCGAACGCTATGTCACCATCGACACCGAATTTTTGCGCGAGCGGACCTATTGGGCAAAGCTGTGCCTGATCCAGCTTGCGTTGCCGGGAAAGAAGGGCGACGCCGTTCTGGTCGATCCCATCGCGGGGCCGGAGATGTCGCTCGATCCGCTGTATGATCTGTTCCGGTGGGAGCAGACGGTGAAGGTCTTCCACGCTGCGCGTCAGGATCTGGAGATTTTCTTTGTCGAAGGCGGCGTGTTCCCGAAACCGCTGTTCGACACGCAGGTTGCCGCCATGGTCTGCGGCTTCGGCGAGCAGGTCGGATACGAGACGCTGGTGCGCAAGATCGCGCATGAGGGGCTGGACAAGACCTCGCGCTTCACCGACTGGTCGCGCCGCCCGCTGTCCGAGGCGCAGAAGGAATATGCGCTGGCCGACGTGACGCATCTGCGGGTGATCTATGAAAGCCTTGCCGCGCAGATCGCCAAGAACGGCCGCGAACGCTGGGTGGCCGAGGAGCTTTCGCTGCTGACCGATCCCGCCACCTATACCACCCATCCCGACGATGCGTGGCAGCGGGTGAAGACGCGGACGACCTCGGGCCGGTTCCTTGCAGTGGTCAAGGCGCTGGCGAAGTTCCGCGAGGAATATGCCCAAGGCCATAACGTGCCGCGTTCGCGGGTGATGAAGGATGATGCGCTGCTGGAAGTCGCCTCGACCCGGCCTGCGAGCCTTGAAGATCTGGGCAAATCGCGCCTGTTGCTGCGCGAGGCGCGGCGGGGCGACATTGCGGACGGCATCCTTGCCGCGGTGAAAGCCGGTCAGGAGATGCCGCCCGAAGCGGTGCCGAAGCCCGACCTGCGCGAGCAGATGCAGGTGAACCCGGCGCTGGCCGACCTGCTGCGCGTACTGCTGAAGGCCAAGTCGGAATCGCTGGGGGTCGCGTCGAAGCTGGTCGCGTCCTCGTCCGAACTGGACGCCATCGCGGCCGGCGAGCGGGATCTGCCGAGCCTGAAAGGCTGGCGGCGCGAGGCGTTCGGCGAAGATGCGCTGCGCCTTTGCCGGGGCGAGATCGCCTTGTCGGCAAAGGGCAACGACGTGCGTGTGATCGCTATCTGACGCTGGACAGCGAGTTTCCGGCGCCCTGCACGACGATCTGGCGGATGCCTGCCAGATCGCTGCGGCTCAGCCCCGCAGCTACCGTCACCTCGCGCGAGGCTTGGGTGGACACCCGTTGCCCCGGCGCAGGCGGCACGATGCGGAAATCATAGACCTGCACCCCTTCCGCCAGCGGGCGGGCGATCAGTTCCGCCTGCCAGTAGCCTTGAGTCGGCGGCAGGCCGGTCGCGCGGACGATGGCGCCGTCCCGCGTCTGTTCGACCCTGAGCGACGTGACCTGCGCCACCAGCGGGCGGGGATCGACCGTCGCGACCACGGGGGCGAATGCGGGGTCCACCGGCTCCGGGCGGCCACCGCCCCAGTTGGCCGGGTTCAGCCGCCCGCAGGCGCCAAGGGTCATCGTCAGCGCCAATGCGGCCAGAAGCGGTTTTCTCATGCCTGTCCCCTTCGTTTGCCCTTGCCTAGCGGATCGGCGGCGCTTTGAAAAGCTGGACCTTTCCCCCTGCGCACCTTACTTGTGCTGCGCAGAATACCGGAGAGAGACATGGCCACCCAAGCCTTCGAGGACATCGCCGACACTTTCGAATTCCTTGACGATTGGGAGGACCGCTATCGCCATGTGATCGAACTGGGCAAAGCGATGCCCGCCATGCCCGACGCCCTGAAGGTTCCGGCCACCAAGGTCGAAGGTTGCGCCAGCCAGGTCTGGATTCACCCCAAGATGGACGGCGGACGGTTCGATTTCGAAGGCGACAGCGATGCGATGATCGTGCGTGGGCTGATCGCGGTGCTGCATGCGTTGTATTCCGGGCTGACCCCGGCAGAGGTTCAGGGCGTGGACGCCCCGGCGGAGCTTGCCCGGCTGGGGCTGGACCGTCACCTTTCCTCCCAACGGTCCAACGGAGTGCGGGCGATGGTCCAGCGTATCCGCGAGGTGACGGCCTAAAGCCGTTCGATCGTCACTTTGGTGGGATCGAAGGCCAGACGGTCCGACACCGCATGGGCGACATCGGGAATGGTGCCGGATGCAGTCACCAGCGTGAAGCTGTCGCCCGTCCGGTCCAGCAGTTCCATCGCGATATCGGTGGGCGGGAAAAGCACGACGGCGTCGCGCCCCGGCTCGTCCAGTTCAAGCACGTCGCGGCTTTCGGCGAGGATGGCATCCTCGCTGCGCACGACCCAAAGGCCCGACACCTTGCGGATGCGGATTTCATCGATCATGGGGTCACCTTTCATGCTGCGATGCGGCATGATTAACCATTGGCGTTAGCGCTGCCAACCCTCAAATCGGCTGGGTGGCCTGCCGCAGCCATGCCAGCGCCAGACCGGCGACGCGGGGGCTGATCTTTTCCAGCACCTGCGCGTGATAGGCGTTGATCCAGTCCCGTTCGCCCGGCGAAAGGCGATGCGCGAGGATGAGGCGACGGTCAAGCGGCACGAAGGTCAGCGTCTCGAACGCCAGTTGGGCGCGGTCGTCGGAAAGGCGTTCGGCCTCATGCACCGCCAACAGGTTTTCGATGCGGATGCCGAAGGCACCTTCGCGGTAATATCCCGGCTCGTTCGACAGGATCATCCCCGGCTCCAGCGGCACATCCGACAGGCGCGACAGGCGCTGCGGCCCCTCGTGCACCGACAGGAACGCGCCGACGCCATGGCCGGTACCGTGGTCGTAATCCATCCCCGCCAGCCAGAGCGGGTATCGGGCCAGCGCATCCAGATCGCGCCCCGCGAGCCCCTTGGGCCAGCGCGCGCGCGACATGGCGATCATGCCTTGCAGCACGCGGGTGAAACAGTCGCGCGCCTCGTCCCCCGGATCGCCGATCGCGATGGTGCGGGTGATGTCGGTCGTCCCGTCCGGGTATTGCGCACCGCTGTCCACCAGCAGCAGCGTGTCGGTGCCAAGGGGCCGGTTCGTCGATTCAGTCACGCGGTAGTGGATGATCGCGCCGTTCGGACCCGCACCGCAGATCGTGTCGAAGCTGATGTCGTGCAGCGCATTCGTTGCGCGGCGGAAGCCCTCCAGCGTGGTGACCACATCGATTTCGGTCAGCCCTTCGCGCCCGTCCAGCCATGCAAGGAATTCGACCATCGCCGCCCCGTCGCGCAGATGCGCCTCGCGCGTGGCGGCGATTTCGGCAGCATTCTTGCGGGCCTTGGGCAGGCGGCAGGGATCGTCACCCGCGGTGACGGTGCCGAGGGCATCGCGCAGTGCCAGCGGCGCGGTTGCCGGATCAAGCCGCACCGGACCCTCCAGCGCGGCAAGCGCAGGCAGGAACGCCTCGGACGGGTGCAGGGTCGCGCCGGAATGGGCGATCACCGCATCGTCGAACTTGGCCGGGTCGGCGAACAGATCCACGCGGCCATCATCGTGCAGGATCGCAAACGCATGCAGCACCGGATTGCGCGGCACATCCGCCCCGCGGATATTCAAAAGCCAGCAGATGCTGTCGGGCAGGGTCAGAACGGCGGCCTTTGCGCCGATGGTCGCGGCGATGCGGGCACGTTTCGCGGCCGAGCTTTCGCCCGCCAGCGCATCCGGGTGGATGAATGAGCGGCCCTGCGGCGGCGCGGGACGGTCCGGCCAGATGCGGTCCACGAGGTTAGGCACCCGGCGCAGGCGCACGCCTGCCGCCTCGATCTTGGCGATCTCGTCCGGGGTATGCAGCCACGGATCGAAGCCGATCTCTCCGGCCCCATGCTCGGCCAGCCATTCGCCGGGCTTGACTTCGGGCCACGGCACGGGCGTGAACACCGACAGGTCCACCTGCGTTTTCACCTGCGTGCGATAGCGACCGTCGATGAACACGCCCGCGACATCCGGCAACACGATGCACAGGCCCGCCGACCCGGTGAAGCCCGTCAGCCACGGCAGCCGTTCATCTGCGGCGGCGACATATTCGCCCTGATGCGCGTCGGCACGGGGGATGATGAAGCCCGAAAGCCCCTCGGCCGCGATCTGCGCGCGAAGGGCGGCAAGCCGCGCCGCCCCGTGTTCCGGGGAGGCGGCGGTGGTGAAGGTCTGGAACATCAGCCGACCTTCTTCATGCCAAGAACGCGCGCGCGTTTGCGCGGATCGCTGTCGAACAGGCTTGCCAACTGCTCGGTCATGGCCCCGGCAAGCTGTTCCACATCGGTGATCGTGACCGCACGCTGGTAATAGCGGGTCACGTCATGGCCGATGCCGATGGCGATCAGTTCGACCGCGCGGCGGCGTTCGACCATCGCGATCACGTCGCGCAGGTGCTTTTCCAGATAGTTGGCGGGGTTCACCGACAAGGTCGAATCGTCCACCGGCGCACCATCCGAAATCACCATCAGGATCTTCCGCGCTTCGGGGCGGGCGGCGGTGCGGCGGTGCGCCCATTCCAGCGCCTCGCCGTCGATGTTCTCCTTCAGCAGCCCTTCCTTCATCATCAGGCCAAGGTTGGCGCGGGACCGCCGCCACGGGCTGTCCGCGCCCTTGTAGATGATGTGGCGCAGATCGTTCAGGCGGCCCGGCGTTTGCGGGCGCCCTTCGGCCAGCCATTTCTCGCGGCTTTGCCCGCCTTTCCACGCGCGGGTGGTGAAGCCGAGGATTTCGACCTTTACCTGACACCGTTCCAGCGTGCGGGCCAGAACATCGGCGCAGATCGCGGCGATGGAGATGGGGCGCCCGCGCATGGAGCCGGAATTGTCCAGCAGCAGCGTCACGCAGGTGTCGCGGAATTCGGTGTCTTTTTCCACCTTGAACGACAGGGGCGTGGTGGGGTTCGCCACCACGCGCGCCAGACGGCCCGCGTCGAGGATGCCTTCCTCGCGGTCGAAGGTCCAACTGCGGTTCTGCTGTGCCTGCAGTCGGCGTTGCAGCTTGTTGGCCAGACGGCTGACGGCGCCCTTCAGCGGCTCCAGCTGCTGATCCAGATAGGCGCGCAGCCGTTCCAGCTCTGCCGCCTCGGCCAGATCCTCGGCGGCGATCTCCTCGTCGAACTGGGGGGTGAAGACGGCATAGTTCGGATCGGCGTCGGAATAGGTGGGCGGCGGCGGCGGGTCCTGCGGGGCGTCGCCCTCGGGCAGTTCGGCCTCCTCGCCTTCCTCCATCTCGGCGCTGTCCTCGGTGGACACCTGCGCCTGCGACTGGTCCTGCTGTTCCTCCTGGCTGCGCTCGGGCGAGGCGTCGGCCTCGTCCTGCTCGCCCTGTTCCTCGCCGGTGCTGTCGGGCTCGCTCTCGTCCTGCTCGGCATTCTCGGGCGGCTCGTCGCCAAGCTCGTCCGTGTCGGGATCGTCGCCCAACTGGTCGCCGTAGCCGAGGTCGGCGATCATCTTGCGCGCCATCCGGGCAAAGGCGGCCTGATCGGACAGGTTCGCATCCAGCGCCCGCAGCGTCTCGCCTGCATCGGCGGTGATCTTGTCGCGCCAGAGGTTCGCGATATTCTCGGCCCCCGGCGGAAGGTCGCGGCCCGTCGCCATCTGGCGCACCAGATAGCCGGCGGCAACCGCCAGCGGCGCATCGGCGGGGGACTTGATCCCGGCATAGCCCTTGCGTTCGGCCTCGTGCCCGATCTTGGCGTCGATGTTGCCAGCGGTGCCGGGCATGTCACGCGCGCCCATCGCCTCGCACCGTGCGGTTTCCATTGCGTCATAGATGTCGCGGGCAAGCTGGCCCGTGGGGGCATAGCGGGCCGACAGCCCTTCGTCGTGATACCGGCGGCGCAGGGCGAAGGCGTCGGCGGTGCCGCGGGCCAGCAGCACCTCGTCCCGCGTCATGCGGCGCGACACCTGCGGCAGACGCATCCCGTCGCGGTTCATGCCCGGCGGATCGACGGAATAGGTCACCGTCATCTCGGGGTCATGGGCCAGCGTCTTGGTGGCCTCGGCCAAGGCTTTCTTGAACGGATCGGCGGGGTTGTCGGCTGGCTTGCTCATGCCCCAGATAAAGCACCCGCCGCGCCGCGCGGCAAGGGTTGTCGGTGCCAATCTGCGCGCCACCTTCCTGCGCATAGCAACGGAGATGAGACATGATCCCTAAGATTGCCGTCATCATCGGCTCTGTCAGGCCGACGCGGTTCGCCGACAAGCCCGCGCAATGGTTCCTCGACATCGCATCGACGCGCGAGGATCTGGAGGTCGAACTCGTCGATCTGCGCGATTTCGACCTGCCGTTCTTTGCCGAAAAGGCGTCGAACCTGTGGATGCCGTCGGAAGACCCGCGCGCCGTCGCGTGGCAGCAGAAGATCGGCGAATTCGACGGGTATGTCTGGATCACGGCGGAATACAACCACTCGATCACCGGATCGATGAAGAACGCGCTGGATCAGGCCTATAAGGAATGGGTGCACAAACCAGTGGGCGCGGTCGGCTATGGCGGCGTGGGCGGTGCGCGGGCGGTCGAACATCTGCGCGCCATCGCGGTGGAGCTTCAGATGGTCCCCGTGCGCAACGCCGTCCATATCGGCGCGGGAGAGTTCATGAAGGTCTCCCCCTCGGGGAAAGACCTGCCGATGTCCGAGATTTCGGAGATCATCGAGCCGTCCGCGAAGGGTCTGCTCGATGACATCGTCTGGTGGGCGAAGGCGACGAAGGCGGCGCGCGGTTAGCGCATCGCCATCGAGGCTGCGCTTTCCGGCAGCTCCTCGGCAAAGCACCGCTGGTAGAACTCCGCCACCGTCTGGCGTTCCAGCTCGTCGCATTTGTTCAGGAAGGTCAGGCGGAAGGCGTAGCCGACATTGCGGAAGATTTCCGCGTTCTGCGCCCAGGCAATCACGGTGCGCGGCGACATGACGGTGGAAAGATCCCCGTTCATGAAGGCCGTCCGCGTCAGGTCCGCCACGGTCACCATCTGGTTGATCGTCTTGCGGCCCTTTTCGGTGTTGTAATGCGGCGACTTCGCCAGAACGATCGCGGCTTCGGCATCGTGGGACAGGTAGTTGAGCGTCGCCACAAGGCTCCAGCGGTCCATCTGGCCTTGGTTGATCTGCTGCGTGCCGTGGTAAAGGCCGGTCGTGTCACCCAGACCCACGGTGTTCGCAGTCGCGAACAGGCGGAAGGACGGGTGGGGGGTGATGACCTCGTTCTGGTCCAGAAGGGTCAGCTTGCCGTCAGCCTCCAGCACGCGCTGGATCACAAACATCACGTCGGCGCGGCCCGCATCGTATTCGTCGAACACGATGGCGCAGGGGTTGCGCAGCGCCCAGGGCAGAATGCCTTCCTGAAACGCCGTGACCTGCTTGCCATCGATCAGCTTGATCGCGTCCTTGCCGATCAGGTCGATCCGCGACACGTGGCTGTCGAGGTTCACGCGCACGCAGGGCCAGTTCAGACGGCTGGCGATCTGTTCGATATGCGAGGATTTGCCGGTGCCGTGATACCCTTGGATCATCACGCGGCGGTTATAGGCAAAACCCGCAAGGATCGCGAGCGTGGTGTCGGGATCGAACTTGTAGGTGCTGTCCTGATCCGGCACGCGGTCGGTGCGTTCGGCAAAGCCCTTCACCTTCATGTCGGTATCGATGCCGAAAACCTCGCGGACAGAGATTTCCTCGGTAGGTTTGGCGGGCTGATCCAACATGATATCCTCTTTCTTCACATGCCCATGTTGATGGAACAATCCATCCGGCGGTGCAAGGGCGGAACCCAGAAGTCAGTCGCGGAAGTTGCGGCTGTCCTTGATCTGCTCCCACGCCCAAACGACTTCCTGCAGCCGATCCTCGTCGTCGCGATTGCCGCCGTTCATGTCCGGGTGCAGGTCTTTCACGAGGCTTTTGTATTGCTTGCGGATTTCCACGCGGGTCCATGTGTCGCGGGCGTCGAGGATTTCCAGCGCCTTGCGCTCGGTCGGGGGCAATTTGCGCGTCGCGCCGGATACGGGCTGGCGTCCGGGATTCTGCGTGGCCTTGTCGCCAAGGATTTCCATGGGATCATTCACGCCAAGGCGCGACCAGACATGGCCTTCGTCAGGGCGGCGCGTCTCGCGGCCCCAGACCCGGTCCTTGTCGATGAACTCGGCAAAGTCTTCCTCGGTCTTGCCCTGGAAGAAGTTCCATTTCAGGTTGTATTCCCGGACGTGGTCCTTGCAGAACCAGACGTATTCATCGAGGTGGTCAGGTGAACGGGGCGCGCGGTAGAGCCCCGCTTCCTTGCAGCCCGGAAAGGCGCATTCGCGGGTGGACGTCTCCTGCGCGCCCGACATGCCCCGGCGCCCCGTCTTGCGGCGCTTCTTGTCGGATGAAACGCGAATGTCGAATTCGAAGGGGGGTTTGCTCATGTCAGGGCCTTTCCGAGTCGGAGGCGAGAGTTTAGACATTTGCGCGCCGGATTGAAGGGGGTGGAGGGTCACGATGAGGAAAGCGGACGAAATTCGTGCAAGGCTGGCGGTGTTTCAGCCGACCGTTCTGGAGATCGAGGACGAGAGCGAGCAGCACCGTGGCCATGGCGGCTGGCAGGAAGGCGGCGAGACGCATTTCCGCGTGACGCTGCGGGCGGATGCGCTGGGGCCGATGTCGCGGGTGGCGCGGCATCGGGCGGTGCATCAGGCGCTGGGGCCGGAGCTTGTCGCGCGCATTCACGCGCTGTCGCTGGATCTGGGGTAGGGTGGCGCGACGCTCACGCCCCCCTTTGGGGAGCATTCGCGCCGCGCCCTGAAATCTGCGATTTCAGAGTTGCGCCTTGAGCTGCAGGCGGCGCTGGTGCAGCACCGGCTCGGTATAGCCGGAGGGTTGATTGCGGCCCTTGAAGACCAGATCGCAGCCGGCCTGGAAGGCGATACCGTCGAAGCCGGGGGTCATGGGCAGATAGTCCGCGTCGCCCTCGTTCTGACGGTCCACCACGGCGGCCATCTTGCGCATCGCGCTCATCACGCTTGCCTCGTCCACCACGCCGTGATGCAGCCAGTTCGCCAGCGCCTGCGAGGAAATGCGGCAGGTGGCGCGATCTTCCATCAGGCCGACGTCGTGGATGTCCGGCACCTTGGAACAGCCGACACCCTGGTTCACCCAGCGGACGACATAGCCGAGGATGCCTTGGGCGTTGTTTTCCACCTCGGCGCGGATTTCGTCGGGGGACCAGTTGGCGCCGTGGGACAGGGGCGGGGTCAGCAGGTCCTCAAGCGTGCCGCGGGGACCGCCGGCCGCGATCTCGTCCTGCCGGGCGGCGACGTCAACTTGGTGGTAGTGGGTCGCGTGCAGCGTGGCGGCGGTGGGCGAAGGCACCCACGCGCAGCTTGCGCCCGCCTTGGGGTGGCCGATCTTCGCCTCCAGCATGTCGGCCATCTTGTCGGGCATCGCCCACATGCCCTTGCCGATCTGGGCGCGGCCCTTCAAGCCGCAGGCAAGGCCGATATCGACGTTGCGATCCTCGTAGGATTTGATCCATGCCGCCGATTTCATGTCCCCCTTGCGGATCATCGGACCGGCTTCCATCGAGGTGTGGATCTCGTCGCCCGTCCGGTCGAGGAAGCCGGTGTTGATGAAGGCGACGCGATGCTGGGCTGCGCGGATGCATTCGGCAAGGTTCACCGAGGTCCGGCGTTCCTCGTCCATGATGCCCAGCTTGACGGTGTTGCGGGGCAGGCCGAGCGTGTCTTCGACCGCGTCGAAGATGCGGGCGGCGAAGGCGACTTCCTCGGGGCCGTGCATCTTGGGTTTCACGACATAGACAGCCCCGGTGGCGGAGTTGGTGCGGTCGTGCATGGCACAAAGGGTGGTCACGAAGGCGTCCATGATGCCTTCCGGCACCTCGCGCCCGTCGCGGTCGAGGATGGCGGGGTTGGTCATCAGATGACCGACGTTCCGCACCAGCATCAGTGCGCGGCCCTTCAGCGTGACATCGCCATCCGGGCCCAAGAAGGTCAGGTCCGGGTTCAGGCGGCGGGTGACGGTTTCACCGCCTTTGACGAACTCCTCGGTCAGATCGCCCGTCATCAGGCCCAGCCAGTTGGAATAGGCCAGCACCTTGTCGGGCGCATCGACGGCGGCGATGGAATCTTCAAGGTCCATGATCGCGGTGACGGCGGATTCGAGGCGGATGTCGGCGATATGGGCGCGGTCGGTCGTGCCGATGGGATGGGCGCCGTCAATCTCGATGATGATATGCAGGTGGTTGCTGCGCAGCACGATGGCCGAGGGGTCGGATGCGGCGCCGGACCAGCCGATGAATTGCGACGGGTCGCGCAGGGTCGTCTCCACCGGGCCGCGGTCATGGACGAGATGCAGGCGCAGCCCATCCTCGATCCGCGGTTCGGCCAGATCGACCCAGGACCCGGTTGCCAGCGGCACGGCACGATCGAGGAAATCGCGACCCCATGCGATCACACGTGCGCCCCGATCCGCGTCATAGCCGCGTCCCGAAGGCGCGTCGCCCAAGGCATCGGTGCCATAGAGCGCGTCGTAAAGCGAACCCCACCGCGCATTCGCCGCGTTCAGGGCATAGCGCGCGTTGCTGATCGGCACGACGAGCTGCGGACCGGGAATGGTCGCGATCTCGGGGTCGACGTTTTCGGTCTGGATGAGGAATTCGGGCCCCTGATCGACCAGATAGCCGATCTCGCGCAGGAAGGCGGTATAGGCTTCGGCGTCCCAAGGCTGGCCGCGCCGCGACAGGTGCCACGAATCAAGTCGCGCCTGCAGCTGGTCGCGCGTCTTCAGCAGGGCGCGGTTTTCGAGGCCAAGCCGGTGCACCGCATCCGACAGGCCCTGCCAGAACGTGTCCGCCGTAACGGAAAGCCCCGGAAGGGCGCGCTCCTCGATGAAGCTTGCCAACCGTTCGTCCACCTGAAGCCCGTGGCGATCTTTCATGCGCATTCTCCCTTTTGCGGCGTCAGAGTAGCGGCATAGCCTGCCGGCGCGCAACGGCAGCTTGCACCTGCGCGGCTTCGGGTTAGCTTGGGCGCAACAGGAGACCCCAATGACCGTTCGTCTTGCCGATTACACGCCCCCCAGCCACATCGTCGAACATGTCGATCTGACGTTCCGGCTGCACCCGACGCAGACGAGGGTGATCTCTCGCATCCGGTTCGCGGCGGGCGGGCCGGTGCTGCGGCTGGACGGGGAAAAGTTGCGGCTGATTTCGGCGCGTGTCGATGGGGTGGCGATTGCCGAGCAGCCGGACGAGACGGGGCTGACGCTGGCCGTTCCCGAAGCCGCCTTCACCTTCGAGGCGGAGGTGGAGATTTCTCCGTCCGAGAATACCGCTTTGGAGGGGCTATACATGTCGAACGGCATGTATTGCACCCAGTGCGAGGCCGAGGGGTTTCGCAAGATCACATTCTATCCCGACCGTCCCGACGTGATGGCCCCGTTCCGGGTGCGCATCGAAAGTGATCTGCCGGTGCTGCTGTCGAACGGCGATCCGGTGGATGGCGGCTGGGACGATCCGTGGCCCAAGCCGTCCTATCTTTTCGCGCTGGTGGCGGGCGATCTGGTCGCGCATCGGGGCAGCTTCACCACCATGTCGGGGCGCGAGGTCGCGCTGAACATCTGGGTGCGTCCGGGCGACGAGGATCGCTGCGATTATGCGATGGGCGCGCTGATCCGGTCGATGAAATGGGACGAGCAGGTTTACGGGCGCGAATATGATCTGTCGGTGTTCAACATCGTCGCGGTCGATGATTTCAACATGGGCGCGATGGAGAACAAGGGGCTGAACATCTTCAACTCCAAATACGTCCTTGCCCGGCCCGAGACGGCGACGGACGAGGATTTCGCCCGGATCGAGGCGATCATCGCGCATGAATATTTCCACAACTGGACCGGCAACCGCATCACCTGCCGCGACTGGTTCCAACTGTGTCTGAAGGAAGGGCTGACCGTATTCCGCGATCAGCAATTCTCGGGCGACATGCGCAGCCACGCGGTCAAGCGGATCGAGGATGTGCTGATGCTGCGCGCCCGCCAGTTCCGCGAGGACAGCGGGCCTTTGGCGCATCCGGTGCGGCCGGAGGCATATGAGGAGATCAACAACTTCTACACCGCGACCGTCTATGAAAAGGGCGCCGAGGTGATCGGGATGCTGAAGCTGCTGGTCGGGGACGAGGGCTATGCGCGGGCGCTGGACCTTTATTTCGACCGGCATGACGGGCAGGCCTGCACCATCGAGGATTGGCTGCGCGTGTTCGAAGACGCGACGGGACGCGATCTGGCCCAGTTCAAGCGTTGGTATACCGAGGCTGGCACCCCGCGCGTCCATGTCGAGGAAGCCTATGAGAACGGCGAATATGCGCTGACCCTGTCGCAAAAGGGGGGCAGTCCCAAGGTCATCCCCATCGCGCTGGGGCTGCTGGGCGCGAATGGCGACGAGGTTCTGCCGACCACGGTGCTGGAGCTGACAGAGCCGGTGCAAACCTTCCGTTTCCCGGCCGCGGCGCGTCCGGTGGCGTCGGTGCTGCGCGGTTTCTCGGCCCCGGTCGAATTGGAGATGCAGCGCGACCATGCGTTCCTGCTGGCCCATGACACCGACCCGTTCAACCGTTGGGAAGCGGGGCGGGCGCTGGCCAAGGAAGTGATGGCGGGCGTCATCGCGGGTGCGCCGGTGCGGGCGGATTGGCTGGACGGTTTGGCGGCGCTGGTGACGGGCGATATGGACCCGGCGTTTCGCGCGCTGGCGTTGCGCCTGCCGGGCGAGGATGACATGGCGCAGACGCTTCATGCCTCGGGCGTGGTGCCGGACCCCGATCGCATCCGCGCCGCGCGCAAGGCGATGGCGCAGGCGCTGGCCGAACGGCTGCGCGGCGATCTTTCGGCCCTGATCGGCAGCCCCGAGCCTTGGTCGCCCGATCCTGCGCAGGCTGGCCGGCGGGCGTTGCGGCTTGCGGCGCTGTCGCTTCTGTCGCGTCTGGATGGCGGGGCGGAGGCTGCGCGTGCCTATGCCGCGGCGGACAACATGACCGAAGAGGCGGGCGCGCTGGCCTGTCTGCTGGAGGTCGGGGTCGGCGCCGACGCCGCGCTGGCGTTCGAGGCGAAGTGGCGGCACGACCGGATCGTGATGGACAAGTGGTTCACCCTTCAGATCCTGCATTCGGATGACGCGGTGGGGATGACCGGACGGCTGGTGCAGCATCCGCTGTTCGACATGAAGAACCCGAACCGTTTCCGCGCCGTCATATCCGCGCTTGCGGCGAACCATGCGGGGTTCCACCGTGCGGACGGGGCGGGGTATCGGCTGCTGGCCGACTGGCTGATCCGGCTGGACCCGGTGAACCCGCAGACAGCGGCGCGGATGTCCTCGGCCTTCGACAGCTGGTCGCGTTACGATGCGGACCGGCAGGCGATGATGAAAGATCAGCTTCGGCGCATTCTTGCCACCCCCGGCCTTTCGCGCGATCTGGCCGAGATGGCGGGGCGGATGGTGGGATGACGCGGCTTGCCTTGCGGGGGGCGGCGCGCCATGTCATGAAAGATCGTCGCCGTCAGGTAGAAAGATGAGAGAACGTATCGACCCCCTCATTGCGGAACGGGCACCCTGGTTGTTCTCCGGTCGTCCGCATCATCGTCTTGCCTACAACGCCCTGACCCGCGTTCTTGGTTATCCAAGAACGCTGGCTCTGGCCGAACAGTATCGTGACCTGACCACCCCGCAGCTGATGGGCGAGGTTGCGAAGCTGATCGCCAAGGACATCCAGATCACCGGGCTGGAAAACCTGCCGCGCAACGGGCCTGCGCTGATCGTGGCGAATCATCCGACGGGAATCGCGGACGGGGTGATCCTGCATCACCTGATCCAGCCGCTGCGGCCGGACCTGTTCTTCTATGCCAACAGCGACATCCTGCGCGTCATGCCGCAGATGGCTGACCTGATCGCGCCCGTCGAATGGCGGCCCGAGAAACGGTCGATGCAGAAGACGCGCGAGACGATGGATTACACCCGCAAGGCTATCGAGGCCGGGCGGCTTGGCGTCATCTTCCCGTCCGGGCGGCTGGCGAAACGGACCGGGCTGAAGCTGATGGAGCGTCCGTGGATGGCGTCGGCGGCCATGATCGCGCGCAAGTTCGATCTGCCGGTGATCCCGCTGAATATCCGGGCGCGCAATTCGACGCTGTTCTATCTGTTCGACCTGATCCACCCGACCCTGCGCGACATCACCCTGTTCCACGAGGTGCTGAACAAGCACCGCCAGCCCTATCGGCTGACGATGGGCCACCCGATTCCGGCAGACCGCATCCCCGCCAAGTCCGAAGAGGGGATCGAGATGCTGCGTGCCGAAACGCTGGCGCTGGGCGGCGAATATGCCCCCGCCGTCAGCCTTGTGCAGATGACCCGCCTTTGGGGCGAGCGGCCCGCCGCCCGCCTGACCAGCCCCTGAAATTTTCGACTGCTCGACCAGATTCGGTTCGACGCTCTGGGAGAGTGAATGGAATTTCTGACAAGCGATTTCGCGTTGTTCCTGCTGATCGGCTTTGCGGCACAGATCGTGGATGGGGCGCTGGGCATGGCCTTCGGTGTGCTGGCGACTTCCAGCCTTCTGGCGATGGGCGTGCCGCCCGCGACGGCCAGCGCGATGACCCATGTGACCGAATGCTTCACCACTGCGGCTTCGGGAACGTCGCACGCGCTGCATCGGAATGTGGATTGGAAACTGGTGCGGCGGCTGGCCCCGGCGGGGATGATCGGCGGCGCACTGGGCGCGTTCCTTCTGTCGAACATCGACGGATCGGTGATCGAGCCGTTCATCTCGGTCTATCTGATCGGGATCGGGGTGTTCATCCTGTGGAAGGCGCTGCGCCCGCTGCGCCAGCGCAAGATGCACGACCGCGCGGTGCCGTTCATCGGTAGCATCGGCGGGTTTCTGGATGCGATCGGCGGTGGCGGATGGGGACCGATGGTGACCTCGACGCTGGTGGGCCGGGGGCATGACATCAAGAAGGTCATCGGCTCGACCAACCTCACGGAGTTCATGGTGACGCTGGTGATCTCGGCCACGTTCATCGCCTCGCTTGGCTGGGCCGAGCTTTCGTCGGCGGCGGGGCTGATCGTGGGCGGGGTGCTGGCGGCTCCGCTGGGGGCCTTCGTGTTGAAGAAGGTTCCGGTGAAGCCGCTGATGGTCGCCGTCGCTTGCGTGATCATCGCGACGGCGGGGCTGCGCCTGATCTAGGCGCGGCAGTAGGATTGCGAGCGCGTCCAGGCGGCCATCTCGGACCGTTTGGCATCGCTGCGGAAGGGAGCCCAGTCGCGGCCGAGGCCCCGGTTGCCGCCGCCGGCCACCATGTTGTCGCGGCTGACCTGCACCGCTGCGATCTCGACCGCGCAGGACAGGTTCGCGGCGCCGTTCTTCAGCGCGCCGGTGCTGGTCGCCTCGCAGCCATAGGCGCGGGCGGTAGAGGGTGCGATCTGTGTCAGGCCGATCCATTTGCCGCCGCCGCCCGAAGCTTGCGGGTTCCATGTGGATTCGTGCTTCGCCAGCGCCGACAGGATGCCCGACCAGAAGGCCTGACGGTCGGTTTCGCTGGCATTCTCGTATCCGGGGCACCATGTCTCGATGTCGGACGGCACCAGCGAGGTCAGATCCTTCTGCCCGATGGCGTCGAGGGTCGTCGCGGTCCATGTCTTCGCCTCGGGGCGGAAGTCCCACCGCATGGCCGGGGTCGTATCGACGACGGGGGCCGAGGTGGTGGAGGTCGCACCGCAGGAAATGGGCAGCGCGAGGAGGGCACCGAGGAAAAGGGTCTTGGCTTGCATTGGTCCGGAAACGTGGCACCGCGTCCGTGCGCGGCCTTGTGCTTCTGACGATCTGACGGGGGGCTGGCAAGACGCGGGATTCCGCTCGGCGTGAATCCGCCGCTTTTGCTCATGTCTCGGGCGGATGCCCGCCCTTGCCGATGGGGGCGTCAGGGCCTAGAAAGACCGTGCGAAAAAGGATGTGACGATGCTGGACCTGACCTTCGAGAACCCGAAACCCAAAGTCATCGCGGGTGCGCTGCATGACTGGGAACTGGTCATCGGGATGGAGATCCACGCGCAGGTATCCTCCAACGCCAAGCTGTTTTCGGGCGCATCGACCGGATTCGGGGCAGAGCCGAACAGCCATGTGGCCTTCGTGGACGCCGCGATGCCGGGGATGCTGCCGGTCATCAACGAATTCTGCGTCGAGCAGGCGGTGCGCACGGGTTTGGGGCTGAAGGCTGCGATCAATCTGCGTTCGGCCTTCGACCGCAAGAACTACTTCTATCCCGACCTGCCGCAGGGGTATCAGATCAGTCAGCTTTACCACCCCATCGTGGGCGAGGGTGAGGTGCTGGTCGAGATGGGGCCGGGCGTCGGGCGCGTGGTGCGGATCGAACGCATCCATCTTGAACAGGACGC
This sequence comes from Falsirhodobacter xinxiangensis, assembly GCF_004959935.1. Taxonomy (GTDB): domain Bacteria; phylum Pseudomonadota; class Alphaproteobacteria; order Rhodobacterales; family Rhodobacteraceae; genus Falsirhodobacter; species Falsirhodobacter xinxiangensis. The sequence goes on from NZ_SMYN01000018.1 coordinate 19,116, forward strand.
GGGCAAGTCGATCCACGACATGGACCCGAACAGCAGCTTCGTCGATTTCAACCGCACGGGCGTCGCGCTGATGGAGATCGTCAGCCGCCCCGACATCCGCGGGCCGGAGGAAGCCGCGGCCTATGTGGTGAAACTGCGCCAGATCCTGCGCTATCTTGGCACCTGTGACGGCAACATGCAGAACGGCAACCTGCGCGCCGACGTGAACGTGTCGGTCTGCCGCCCGGGCCAGTATGAGAAATATCAGGCGACGCAGGACTTCTCGCATCTGGGAACGCGCTGCGAGTTGAAGAACATGAACTCCATGCGGTTCATCCAGGCGGCCATCGATTACGAAGCGCGTCGCCAGATCGCCATTCTGGAGGATGGCGGAACCGTCACGCAGGAAACGCGCCTTTACGATCCCGACCGGAACGAGACGCGGTCGATGCGGTCCAAGGAAGAGGCGCATGACTACCGCTATTTCCCCGATCCCGACCTGCTGCCGCTGGAGATCGAGCAGGCTTGGGTGGATGGTATCGCCGCCACGATGCCCGAACTGCCCGACGCCAAGAAGGCGCGGTTCATGGGCGATTTCGGGCTGACCGACTATGACGCCAACGTGCTGACGGCGGAACTGGATGCGGCGAACTTCTTCGAGGAGGTCGCAAAGGGCCGTGACGGCAAGCAGGCTGCGAACTGGGTCATAAACGAACTGTTCGGACGGCTGAACAAGGAAGGGCTGTCGATCGAGGCGTCTCCGGTTTCCGCGGCGCAGCTTGGCGGTATCCTGGACCTGATGGCCAAGGGCGAAATCTCGGGCAAGATGGCCAAGGACCTGTTCGAGATCGTCTGGACGGAAGGCGGCGATCCGGCCGAAGTGGCCGCCGCGCGCGGCATGAAGCAGGTGACCGACACCGGCGCGATCGAGGCTGCGGTGGACGAGATCATCGCCGCCAACCCCGCACAGGTGGAAAAGGCCAAGGCCAACCCCAAATTGGCGGGCTGGTTCGTGGGTCAGGTCATCAAGGCCACCGGCGGCAAGGCCGCGCCCGCGACGGTGAACGAATTGGTGAACCGCAAGCTGGGTCTTTGATGGAACGCGACCCGATCCTCGGCTTCAACGAGCGGGTGAAACTGGTCGCGTCCTTCTATAATGCGCTGGGCCTTGGTCTGATCATCGGCGGGATTTTCAGGCCCGCCGCCGCCGGCTATGATGTGCCTATCAAGTCGATGGCGCTTTGGGTGTTCGGCGGACTCGCTTTTCATGCGTTTGGGGTCTATATACTACGGTATGTGAAGAAAGGGGTTAAGTGATGACCATGGAATTCTTCAACTACGGTATCCCGCTTGTTGCGCTGGCGCTTGGCGCAGGCGGTCTGCTGATCGTGCGCGAGATGTCGCGCCGCGTGGACCGGGAAATGGCAGAGATTGCCCGCCGGAAACACCATCACCCCGCCGAATAATAAAAAGCCGCTCTTTCGAGCGGCTTTCTTGTTCCTTGTGCAAGCCGCCCCGAAGGGCGGCTTTTGTCTTAGTCGGCAGACAGCACACCATCCTTGAACGCGGGCTGGTTCGGCGTCGGAGCCTCGGACGCCAGCGGGCGCGGGTTGCCGTTCAGCGCGTCGTTCATCGCCGCTTCGTCCAGCTCGCCTTCCCAACGGGCGACGACCAGCGTGGCGACCGCGTTGCCGATGAAGTTGGTCAGCGCGCGCACTTCGGACATGAAGCGGTCAACACCAAGGATCAGCGCCATGCCCGCGACCGGAACGGTCGGCACGACCGACAGCGTCGCCGCCAGCGTGATGAAGCCTGCACCGGTAATGCCCGCCGCGCCCTTGGACGACAGCATCGCCACGGCCAGCAACAGGATTTCCTGCCCCAGCGTCAGTTCGGTGTTCGTCGCCTGCGCGATGAACAGCGCCGCCATGGTCATATAGATGTTGGTGCCGTCGAGGTTGAACGAATACCCGGTCGGCACGACCAGACCCACGACCGAACGCGACGCGCCGGCACGTTCCATCTTTTGCAGCAGCGAAGGCAGGGCGGCTTCGGAGGACGAGGTGCCGAGGACCAGCAGCAGTTCCTCTTTCAGATACTTGATCAGCTTGATGATCGAGAACCCGTTGTAGCGCGCGACCGCGCCCAGAACGACCAGCACGAACAGCAGCGCCGTCAGATAGAAGCACAGCACGAGGAAGGCGAGGTTGATCACCGACGAGATGCCATAGGCCCCGATGGTGAAGGCCATCGCGCCGAAGGCCCCGATGGGTGCCGCCTTCATCAGGATCGCGACCAGCCGGAAGATCGGATAGGTCAGCGCCTGCATGAAATCCAGAACCGGCTTGCCGCGATCCCCGACCATAGCCAGCGAAACCCCGAACAGGACCGAGAAGAACAGAACCTGCAGAATGTCGCCCGAGGCGAAGGCACCCACCACGGTCAGCGGGATGATGTTGATGAGGAACCCGGTGATCGTCGTGTCATGGGCCTTTTGAGTGTATTGCGACACCGCGCCCGCATCCAGCGTTGCCGGGTCGATGTTCATCCCCGACCCCGGCTGGATCAGGTTGGCGACCACCAGACCCACGACCAGCGCAAGGGTCGAGAAGGTCAGGAAGTAGATCATCGCCTTGCCCGCGACGCGGCCCACCTTCTTCATATCGCTCATCCCGGCGATGCCGGTGGAGACGGTCAGAAAGATGACGGGCGCGATGATCATCTTGACCAGCCGCACGAACGCATCGCCCAGCGGCTTCAGGCTTTCGCCGATCTGCGGATAGAAGTGCCCGAGGGTGATGCCTGCGACGATGGCGACGATCACCTGAACGTAAAGATGGCTGTAGAACGGTTTCGGGCCGCCCGCCTCGGGGGCCGTGTGGTCGATATGCAACGTATTTCCTCCTCGCGGTCCTCGCGCTGGAGGGGGTTTCTACAGCACATGGAAGGGCTTAGATACCGCCCGTCAGGAAGGCGTCAGAAAGTGGCAAGTGGTTGAAAACGCGCGAAATGCATGGCCGCTATGCGTTTTCTGCGGGGAAGGGGCGAAAAATAATCTGGCGGGGCGGGCCTTTCCAAAACGGGATTTTTGGCACAAGAGGGGCGCTTGCAGCAACGGGGGCAGCAGAATGGAACGGTTCGGATTCAGCATCGCCGCAACGGATGGCAAGGCGCGAACGGGGGTCATCTCCACCCCGCGTGGCGAGATCCGGACGCCCGCCTTCATGCCCGTCGGAACTGCCGCGACCGTCAAGGCGATGATGCCCGAAAGCGTGCGCCAGACCGGGGCCGACATCCTGCTGGGCAACACCTATCACCTGATGTTGCGCCCGACCGCCGAACGGATCGACCGGCTTGGCGGCCTGCACAAGTTCATGAACTGGGAACGCCCGATCCTGACCGACAGCGGCGGGTTTCAGGTGATGAGCCTGACCGGCCTGCGCAAGCTGACCGAGCAGGGGGTGAAGTTCAAATCCCATATCGACGGCTCCACCCACAACCTGACGCCCGAACGCAGCATGGAAATCCAGCGACTTCTGGGGTCTGACATCGTGATGGCCTTTGACGAATGCACCCCGTTCCCGGCCGAGGAAGCGGTGGCGAGGAAGTCGATGGAACTGTCGATGCGCTGGGCGCAACGCTCGCGCGATGCGTTCGGCGACCGCCCGGGCCATGCGCTGTTCGGCATCCAGCAGGGCAGCGTCTTCCCCGATCAGCGGGCCGAGAGCGCCGAGAAGCTGCGCGCGATCGGCTTCGACGGATATGCTGTCGGCGGTCTGGCGGTGGGCGAGGGGCAGGAGATGATGTTCTCTGTGCTGGATTACGCGCCCGATATGCTGCCCGAAGACAAGCCACGGTATCTGATGGGCGTGGGCAAGCCCGACGACATCGTGGGCGCCGTGGAGCGCGGGATCGACATGATGGACTGTGTTCTGCCGTCACGTTCGGGGCGGACGGGGCAGGCGTTCACGCGGCACGGGGTGGTCAACATCCGCAATGCCCGCCATCAGGACGACCCGCGCCCGCTGGACGAGGCTTGCACCTGCCCGGCCTGCCGCAACTATTCCCGCGCCTATCTGCACCACGTGACGCGGGCGCAGGAAATCATCGGGTCGATGCTGATGACGTGGCACAACCTGCATTACTATCAGGAATTGATGCAGGGTCTGCGCGACGCGATCGCGGGCGGGTATCTGCCCTCGTTCGTCACGGCTTTCCATGCCCCGCGGGCGGCGGGCGATATCGAACGGCTGTGACTTGTGCGGCGCGATGCCGCGCTTAGATGACATGGGCAACGAATGGAGAGCCTCATGTCGGATAAGTTGTTCGAGCCGGTGGAACTTGGTGCGATTCACCTGAAGAACCGTGTCGTCATGGCGCCGCTGACCCGCAGCCGCGCGGGCGACGGTGATGTGACGCACGACCTGCATGTCGAATACTATGCCCAGCGCGCGGGTGCGGGCCTGATCATCGCCGAGGCGACGCAGATCTCTCCCGAAGGGAAGGGCTACATCGCGACGCCCGGCATCTACAGCCCCGCGCAGATTGCCGGCTGGAAGAAGGTGACGGAGGCTGTTCATTCCAAGGGTGGCAAGATCGTGCTTCAGATCTGGCATGTGGGGCGCATCTCGCATGTGAATCTGCAGCCGAACGGGCAGGCGCCGGTTTCAGCCTCGGCCATCCGCGCGGAGGCGATGTCGCATGACGGGACGGATTACGTTCCGGCATCGACCCCTCGCGCGTTGGAGACGTCCGAGATGCCGCGTCTGGTCGAGGAATATCGTCAGGCCGCCGTGAATGCCAAGGAGGCGGGCTTCGACGGGATCGAGATTCACGCCGCAAACGGATACCTGATCGAGCAGTTCCTTCGCTCGGGCACCAACAAGCGCGACGATGCCTATGGTGGTCCGGTGGACAACCGCCTGCGCCTTCTGCGCGAGGTGATGGATGCCGTGCTGACGGTCTGGGATGCGAACCGCGTGGGTGTGCGGATCAGCCCCTTCTCGCCCGGCAACGGGATCGGCCCGGATGCGGAGTCGGTGGAACTGTATGAGCAGGTGATCGACGCGCTGGAGCCGCTGGGCCTTGCCTATCTGCATGCCATCGAAGGTGCGACGGGGGGCGGACGCGACTGGCCGGAGGGCGCGATGCAGGCGCTGCGCAAGCGTTTCTCGGGGCCGTATATCGCCAATAACGGTTATGACCGCGACTTGGCGATCCGTGCGGTGGACAGCGGCGAGGCGGATGCGGTGGCCTTTGGGCGGCCCTATATCTCGAATCCCGACCTGGCCGAGCGTCTGGCGAAGAATGCACCCCTGAACCCGCCCGCGACCGAAAATGTCTATGGTGGTGGGGCGAAAGGTTACACCGATTATCCCAAACTGGCCGGATGATCGCATTTATTGCGAAAAAGTAACCGAATCGTGGCAATATGAGCCCGATGATCCCTTGCCCCCGACCTGCCATCCGCGCAGAATGCCCGATCGCTGCGGCGTGGTTGACAGTCGGGGGCAGGGCTACCAGATATGGTGGCATACCACCGGGGAGGGCCGTGCGTCGCCGATGATCGGGACCGGAGCCTTCCTGCGAAAGGACAAAGAATGAACGAAGCATTCGCCAACAGCTATCCCGTGTTGCCCCTGCGCGACATCGTGGTGTTCCCGCACATGATCGTGCCGCTGTTCGTCGGGCGTGAGAAATCGGTCCGCGCGCTGGAAGAAGTCATGAGCGAGGATCGCCAGATCCTGCTGTCGTCGCAGATCGACCCGTCCGTGGACGATCCGGGCAGCGACGGTATCTATAAATCCGGCGTTCTGGCGAACGTCCTGCAACTCCTGAAGCTTCCCGACGGGACCGTGAAGGTGCTGGTCGAAGGCAAGCAGCGGGTGCGGATCACCGATTTCATCCCCAACGACGCCTTCTTCGAAGCGCGGGCCCAGGAGCTGACCGAGCTGCCCGGCGACGCGGATTCCGTCGAGGCGATGCTGCGCGCGGTCGCCGACGAGTTCGAGCGTTACGCCAAGATCAAGAAGAACATCCCCGAGGAGGCGCTTTCCGCCGTGTCCGAGGCGCGCGACCCTGCGCGTCTGGCCGACCTCGTGGCCGGTCACCTTGGCATCGACGTGGCGCAGAAACAGGCGCTGCTGGAGACGCTCGACATCGCCGAGCGGCTTGAGAAGGTCTATGGCCACATGCAGGGCGAGATGTCCGTTCTGCAGGTCGAGAAGAAGATCAAGACCCGCGTCAAGTCGCAGATGGAGCGGACGCAGCGCGAGTATTACCTGAATGAGCAGATGAAGGCCATTCAGAAGGAACTTGGCGACGGCGAGGACGGCCAGAACGAGGTTGCCGAGCTGGAAGCCCGCATCGCCGCGACCAAGCTGTCGAAGGAAGCGCGCGAGAAGGCTGATGCCGAGGTTCGCAAGCTGAAATCCATGTCGCCGATGAGCGCCGAGGCGACGGTGGTTCGCAACTACCTCGACTGGCTGCTGGGTGTGCCGTGGGGCGTGAAATCGAAGGTGAAGAAGGATCTGGGCAAGGCTCAGGAAATCCTCGACGCCGATCACCATGGGCTTGAAAAGGTCAAGGAACGTATCGTCGAGTATCTGGCGGTGCAGGCGCGTGCGACCAAGCTGAAGGGGCCGATCCTGTGCCTCGTCGGCCCTCCGGGTGTGGGTAAGACCTCGCTGGGGCGGTCGGTTGCGAAGGCGACGGGGCGCGAGTTCATCCGCATTTCGCTGGGCGGCGTGCGAGACGAATCCGAGATCCGCGGCCACCGCCGGACCTATATCGGCTCCATGCCCGGCAAGATCATCCAGGCGCTGAAGAAGGCCAAGACCACCAACCCGCTCATCCTTCTGGACGAGATCGACAAGATGGGTCAGGACTTCCGCGGCGATCCTGCCTCGGCCATGCTGGAGGTGCTGGACCCGGAACAGAACGCAACCTTTGCGGACCATTATCTTGAGGTCGAATACGACCTTTCGAACGTGATGTTCCTGACCACGGCCAACAGCTACAACATGCCGGGGCCGCTTCTGGACCGGATGGAGATCATTCCGCTGTCCGGCTACACCGAGGATGAGAAGCGCGAGATCGCGAAGACGCACCTCGTGCCGAAGCAGGTCACGAACCACGGCCTGAAGAAAGGCGAGTTCAGCGTGACCGACGAGGCGCTGACCGAAGTCATCCAGTCCTATACCCGCGAGGCGGGCGTGCGCTCGCTGGAGCGCGAGTTGGCTAAACTGGCCCGGAAGGCCGTGACCGAGATCGTGAAGGGCAAGGCCACCACGGTCGAAGTGACTGCGGAAACGGTCGGCGATTTCCTTGGCGTGAAACGTCACAAGCATGGTCTGGCCGAGAAGGAAGATCAGGTCGGCGTCGTCACGGGTCTGGCTTACACCTCGGTCGGGGGCGAGCTTCTGCAGATCGAGGCGCTGCGCCTGCCGGGCAAGGGTCGGATGAAGACGACCGGGAAACTGGGCGACGTGATGAAGGAGTCGATCGAGGCTGCCTCCAGCTACGTCCGTTCGATCAGCCCACAGCTTGGGGTGAAGCCGCCGAAATTCGAGACGATGGACATCCACGTCCACGTTCCCGAAGGCGCGACGCCCAAGGATGGCCCGAGCGCCGGTCTGGCGATGGTGACTTCCATCGTGTCGGTGCTGACCGGCATCCCGGTGCGTAAGGACATCGCCATGACGGGCGAGGTGACGCTGCGCGGCAACGCGCTGCCGATCGGCGGCTTGAAAGAAAAGCTGCTGGCCGCGCTGCGCGGCGGCATCAAGACGGTGCTGATCCCGGCCGAGAACGAAAAAGACCTGGCCGAGATCCCGGAGAACGTGAAGCAAGGGCTGAAGATCATCCCCGTCACGCATGTCCGCGAAGTTCTGCGCGAGGCGCTGGTTCGCCAGCCCGAGCCTGTGGAGTGGGACGAGGAAGCCGAGGAGGCCGCGGCGCTTGCGCGCAAGGCTGCCGCGGAAAACCAACCCAGCCAGACTGCCCACTGAAAATAGAAACCGCGCCTGAAAAGGCGCGGTTTTTTCCTCTTGCAGCCGCCGGAGCGAGCGGTTAAACCCCGCGCATCGGGCGATTAGCTCAGTGGTAGAGCGCTTCGTTCACATCGAAGATGTCGGGGGTTCAAATCCCTCATCGCCCACCATCCCGATCATATTTCAGCCCCGCAAGGGTGGCCCGGACGGTTTCCAACTGAGGGGCGAAAAAGCTGAAAACAATACATATGCGAACCAATCCGGGCCGTCCGCGTTGGCATTATTGGCGCGCAAAAATCACGTCGCCAAGTTGCTTGTTCAGACATGGCTAATGAGACAGGTCCGCCCTGAGGCGGACCTTGATTGGTCAATGTTTGCGGCGCCGGGCAAGCCCGCCCAAAACGATCAGACCACCCACGAGCATCGGCAGTGCGGCGGGGACCGGAACCGGGGCCGGGACCTGCGAATCGACGACCGCACGGGCATAGTCGGGGTTGTCGGTGATGATGCCATCCACGCCGATGTCGATCAGCGGCTGGATCTGGGCGAAGGCTTCCTCCAGGCTCGTCGGGCGCAGCGTCCAGACGTTGACGCCAAGGCCGAGGTCATGCGCAGCCGACACGAATTCCGCGCCGAGGATATCGCTGATATGCACCGCAACGCTGTCCACATAGGCCGACAGGTCCAGCAGGCTCAGGAACGTGCCCGCCCAGTTCACACCGTATTCGCCATCCTCGAAACCAGGCGAGCCAAGCTGGTGGATGCCTGCATCGATGCTGAACTCGTTGGCCAGATCGGCAAGTTCGGCGGTGTTCTGGAACGAGAACGCCTGAAGGATCACGTTGTCCTCGGCACCCGTGAAGCCCTTTGCCGCCAGAGTCTCGGCGATGTGGCGGTTCATGTCGGGACGATATTCCGCTTCCTTCGCCTCGACCACGATGCCGACATTGGTGCCGTTTGCTTCGTTATAGGCGGTCACGTTGTCGAGGAACTCGGCAAAGGTCGTGACGCGATAAGGGTCGGGGTGCGAGGGGGTGAAGCCGGGATAGGTCCAATCCGCAGGGCCGGTGGGCTGCGCGGTCAGGGTCTGGATCTCGGCTGCGGTGAAATCGCCGACGGCATATCCGCCGTTGCGGGGCGCGAACAGCTCTTCAACATTGGTGGTCCGGTCCAATGTCGCGTCATGCATGATGATGCCGACACCATCAGACGACATCATCACGTCGGTTTCGATATATTCCGCGCCTTGGAACGCGCCAAGCTCGTAAGCGCCGGTGGAGTTTTCAGGCAGGTAGGCTGCAGCTCCGCGATGCGCGATCACGGCCGGGGCGTTGCCCGACAGGGTGTTCACTGTGGCTGACTGGGCAAAAGGGGCCGAGAGCGCAAGCGCCATCAGCGCCCCGCCCGCGACATGCGGCAGGTGCTTCATGGTGAAATCCTTCGATATCCGTCAGTTGAGGGATAAAATCCCTGCAACGGGCCTAGGTGTCCCGTATGACGGTCGAGTGACGTTCATGTTAAAAATTGATTAAACGTCCCCGGCAAAGCAAAAGCCCGCCTTTCGGCGGGCTTCTTTGTCAGCGCTTGGCCAGATCGACATAATCGCGTTTGGCCGGGCCGGTGTAAAGCTGGCGCGGGCGGCCGATCTTCAGCGCCGGGTCCGAGATCATCTCTTTCCATTGCGAAATCCAGCCGACCGTGCGCGACAGCGCAAAGATCGGCGTGAACATCGACGTCGGGAAGCCCATCGCGTCAAGGATGATGCCAGAGTAGAAATCGACATTCGGATACAGCTTCTTGGAGATGAAATACTCATCCTCCAGCGCAATCCGCTCCAGCTCCTTCGCCACTTGCAGCGTCGGGTTGTTGTGGATGCCCATCAGCTCCAGCACTTCGTCGGCGCTTTCCTTCATGACCTTGGCGCGCGGGTCGAAGTTTTTATAGACGCGGTGACCAAAGCCCATTAGGCGGAACGGGTCGTTCTTGTCCTTCGCCTTTTCGATATATTCCGGGATGCGGTCCACCGTCCCGATTTCGCGCAGCATTTCCAGACAGGCCTGGTTCGCGCCGCCATGGGCCGGGCCCCAGAGGCAGGCGATGCCGGCCGCGATGCAGGCGAAGGGGTTCGCGCCCGAAGACCCCGCCAGACGCACCGTCGAGGTCGAGGCGTTCTGTTCGTGATCGGCGTGCAGCATCATGATCCGGTCCATGGCCTTGGACAGGATCGGGTTCACCTCATACGTCTCGGCCGGGACCGAGAAACACATGTGCAGGAAGTTCGACGCGTAATCCAGATCGTTGCGCGGATAGACGAATGGCTGGCCGATCGAATATTTATAGGCCATCGCGGCGATCGTCGGCAGTTTCGCGATCAGGCGGAAGGCTGCGACCTCACGCTGCCACGGGTCTGAAATATCGGTCGAGTCGTGATAGAAAGCCGACATCGCGCCGACCACGCCGACCATTGTGGCCATCGGGTGCGCGTCGCGACGGAAACCGCGGAAGAAGTTGTGCATCTGCTCGTGCACCATCGTGTGACGGGTCACGGTCGTGCGGAACTTGTCCATCTCCTCGGGGGACGGCAGTTCGCCGTAAAGCAGCAGATAGCACAGTTCGAGGAAGCAGGACTTTTCTGCCAGCTGCTCGATGGGATAGCCGCGGTGCAGAAGCTCGCCCACATCGCCGTCGATATAGGTGATCGAGCTGTCGCAGGAGGCGGTCGAGGTGAAGCCCGGATCATAGGTGAAGACGTCCAGCTCGCCGTACAGCTTGCGAATGTCGAGCACATCGGGTCCTGCCGTAGGGCTGCGGACCGGAAGCTCCACGGTCTTGTCACCAAAGGTCAGTGAGGCGCTTTTCGTCATAGGGTCGTCCCTCTCCACTTCAGGGGACGCGATGGCCCCCGCAAACCCAAGGCCGAAGAAGGGCGGTCAGGCCGCCGCATCCTCCAGCCGCGCAATCGTTTCGTCGCGACCGATGACCAGCATCATGTCGTAGACGCTGGGCGTCGCGCTGCGCCCTGCAAGTGCCGCCCTGATCGGGCCGGCGAGCTTGCCGAAACCTATTCCGTGATCGGATGCCAGACCTGTCAGAACTGGCTCCAGACCTTCCTTGTTCCAGCTAGCATCTCGCAGGCGCGGCGTCAAATCTGACAGTATACCGCGGGATGCCGAATCCAGGGATTTGGCCGAAGCAGCGTCCGGAACGATCGGTCGGTCGGCCATCAGGAATTGCGCCTTATCAAGAAGTTCCGGGAACGTCTTCGCGCGTTCCTTGAGGCAATACATCCCTTGCAGGAACAACTCGCGCTGCTTTCCCGTCAGTTCCGCAGCGCCGGTCCGCGCGAGGAATGCCTCAAGTTCTTGCAACAGCGCAGCATCGTCGGTCATCGCGATGTGATGGCCGCAGACATTCTCCAGCTTCTTGAAGTCGAGTCGCGCCGGGGCCTTGCCGATGCCGCCGAAATCGAACCACTCCTTGGCCTGATCCGAGGTGAAGATCTCGTCATCGCCATGGCTCCAGCCCAGCCGCGCAAGATAGTTGCGCATCCCCGATGCCGGGTAGCCCATCGCCTGATATTCCTCGACGCCCAGCGCGCCATGGCGTTTCGACAGCTTTGCGCCGTCCGGCCCGTGGATCAGGGGAATATGCGCCCAGACCGGGACAGTCCATTCCATCGCGTCATAAACCATCTGCTGGCGGGCCGCATTGTTCAGGTGGTCGTCGCCCCGGATCACATGCGTCACGCCCATATCGTAATCGTCCACCACCACGGCCAGCATGTAGGTCGGTGTGCCGTCCGAACGTAACACCACCATGTCGTCAAGCTGGTCGTTGCGGAATCGCACCGTGCCTTGGACTTCGTCCTGCACGACGGTCTCGCCCTCGCGCGGGGCTTTCATTCGGATGACGAAGGGCGCGTCGGGATGGGTGGACGGGTCCGCGTCGCGCCAGGGAGAGCGGAACAACGTCGAAGTGCCGGCTTCGCGCGCGGCCTCCCGAAAGGCTTCGATCTCGTCCTGCGTCGAGAAGCATTTGAACGCCGCGCCCTTGGCCAGCATCTGATGCGCAACCTCGGCATGGCGGTCCTTCCGGTCGAACTGGCTGACGACGTCGCCATCCCAGTCGAGCCCGAGCCATGTCAGACCGCGCAGGATCGCCTCCGTCGCCTCGGGTGTGGACCGTTCGCGGTCGGTATCCTCGATCCGAAGCAGGAACTTGCCGCCGCGCCCGCGTGCATACAGCCAGTTGAACAGCGCCGTCCGCCCGCCGCCGATGTGAAGATAGCCGGTGGGCGAGGGAGCGAAGCGGGTGACGACTTGTTGGGACATCGGGACGTTAACCTTTCGGAAACCATGCTGAGGCTAGGTTCTGCGCCAACTGATTAGGCAATCCGGGGGCGGGAAACAAGGTGTGGGGCCATCCGCTTCTGGCGCTGGAACGCGCGCGGGGTCACCTTTTTCCCTTCGTGCCGGTATTGATCGCCACCGGGATCGGGTTGTGGTTCCTGCCGGGGTGGGAGCCGGGGCCGCGATCCTATGGTGCGGCGCTGGTCTTGCTGGCCGCGGGGATATTGCTCGTCTTCCGTCCTTTGCTGCACCCTTTGGGGATCGCCGCGATCTGCATCGCGCTCGGATTTCTCGCTGCGGGAGTGCGGGCGCATGTGCAAAAGGCTCCGATCATCGGGTTCCGATATTATGGCGCGATCGAGGGGCGGGTGATCGAGGTGGACCGCTCGCAATCGGACCGCCTGCGCCTGACGCTGGACAGGGTGGTGCTGGAGCGGACCGCGCCGGACCGCACCCCCGCCAAGGTCCGCCTGTCGCTTCATGCCGAGCCGCCTGCGCCCATCCGCCCCGGCTCGACCGTGATCCTGACGGGGCATCTTGATGCGCCCATGGGCCCGGCAGAACCGGGAGGATTCGATTTTCGCCGCATGGCCTTCTTCGACCGGCTGGGTGCCATCGGCTATTCCCGCACCCCGGTCCTGACCCTCGCCGCGCCCGAGGCCGGGACACAATGGATCAACCGCCTGCGCGCCTATCTGTCGGCGGGCGTGCAGGCGGGAATACCGGGGCAGGCAGGGGCCTTCGCCTCGGGGTCTGTGACAGGGGATCGCTCGGGCATCACGCATGAGACGACCGATGCGCTGCGCGATTCGAACCTTTCGCACCTGCTGGCGATCTCGGGGATGAACCTCGCCTTTCTCGTCGCGTTCACATTCGCGATCCTGCGTTATGGCTTTGCACTGGTGCCACCGCTGGCGCTGCGGCTGAACACCAAGAAGCTGGCGGCGGCAGCATCGCTTGGGGTTGCGGGCTTCTATCTGGCGCTGTCGGGCGGCAATGTCGCGACCGAGCGGGCGTTCCTGATGTCGGCGGTGATGCTGGGCGCGATTTTGTGCGACCGCCGTGCGCTGTCGATGCGGACGGTGGCGCTGTCGGCGGTCATGCTGCTGCTGTGGCAACCGGAATCCTTGCTGCACCCCGGGTTCCAGATGTCGATGGCGGCAACGGTGATGCTGGTCTGGGGATTTGGCGTGATCGACCGGCGCACTTTCACTGAACGCGCGCCGCGCTGGCTGTTGCCGGTCTATACCGCGGTGCTGTCCTCTGTGCTGGGCGGGCTGGCGACGGGGCCGATCGCGGCGGTGCATTTCAACCGTTTCACCGATTATGGGTTGCTGGCAAACCTGCTGACGGTTCCGGCGATGGGCACGCTGATCATGCCGGGGGCGGTCGTCGCGACACTTTTGTCACCCTTCGGCCTGCCGCAGCCCGGATTGCTTTTGATGGAGCTGGGCGCGCGGTGGATTCTTGCCGTCGCTCATTTGATCGCGGGGTGGGAGGGGGCGGTGACAGGGATCAAGTCGCCCGGGCCGCTGGTCTTGCCGCTGATGTCGGTGGGTGCGCTGTGGCTGATGCTGTGGCCGGGGCGGGCGCGGTGGGGCGGGGCGCTTGCCCTCGGGATCGCGTTGCTGGTCTGGGGCGGGCATCAACGTCCGCCGGTTCTGATCTCAGCGGATGGCGCGCTGGTCGGGATCATGGGGCGCGAGGGGCGGGTCTTCTCGGCGCCGAAAGGGTCCGGTTTCGCCGCGGGTGTCTGGCTGGAGGATGACGGCGATCTGGCCTCGCAGGCAGATGCCGCCGAACGCGGGGGGTTTTCCGGACCGCAAGGCGCGCGCCGTTTCATGCTGGGCGATCGGCCTGCGATCCATCTGAAGGGCCGCGGCGCGCGCGATCTGGTGGCCGATGCCTGCGCCGAATCCCTCCTCGTGATCCTGGCTGCCGAAGTCGAGGACACCCCGGAAGGATGCCTCGTGATCGACCGGGCGAGGCTCGCCGAAACCGGGGCGATTGCGGTCTGGCCCGACGACGGTCGGTTGCTGTTCCGAAACGCGTTGGACGGCAGCCGCCTCTGGATGCGTCAGTAACTGCGGATCAGGCCGACCAGGCGTCCCTGCACCTTCACACGCGACTCGGGCAGGATGCGGGTTTCATAGGCGACATTCGCAGCCTCCAGCGCGATCATCCCGCCTTTGCGGCGCAGGCGTTTCAGGGTCGCCTCGTGGCCATCGACCAGCGCAACCACGATGTCGCCGTTATCCGCCGTCGATTGCTCTCGGATCACGACCGTATCGCCGTCGTTGATCCCCGCTTCGATCATCGAATCCCCTTCGACGGTCAGGGCATAATGCTGGCCGCGGCCCGAAAGCATCGTGCCGGGAACCGCGATATGGTGGGTGACCTGCTGGATCGCCTCGATCGGGATGCCGGCGGCGATCTTGCCCATGACGGGCAGTTCCAGCGCGTCGATGGGCGTGACCTGCATCGCGCCGCGCGGCGGGTTCGTCCGGTCGCCAGCCACCACACGGGGGGCGAAGCCGGGCTTTTCCATCGCTTCGGGCAGTTTGACGATCTCGATCGCGCGGGCGCGGTGGGCGAGGCGGCGGATGAAGCCGCGTTCTTCCAGCGCAGTGATCAGGCGGTGGATGCCGGACTTGGACCGCAGGTCCAAGGCTTCCTTCATTTCGTCGAAAGAAGGGGGGACACCGTCGCGATCCATCCGTTGCTTGATGAAATCCAGCAGTTCCATCTGCTTGCGCGTCAGCATCGCATCCCCCTAGGCTTTGGTTCCTTTCCTGTTCTGCCCGTGTTCCCTTTTTGTGTCAAGCGATTGCGGGGATTTCAGGAAATTTCGGGCGGATGCATTTTTCCTTTGAACGGCGCTTGACGGGGCCGATGGCTCTGCGTATTACCCCCCAACGTTCGGTGGGACCGGACGACGAAATGTGCGGTTGTAGCTCAGTTGGTTAGAGTACCGGCCTGTCACGCCGGGGGTCGCGGGTTCGAGCCCCGTCAACCGCGCCATTTCGCCAAAGGTCCCGAAGAACGCTGTGCGGTTGTAGNCGCCAAAGGTCCCGAAGAACGCTGTGCGGTTGTAGCTCAGTTGGTTAGAGTACCGGCCTGTCACGCCGGGGGTCGCGGGTTCGAGCCCCGTCAACCGCGCCATTTCGCCAAAGGTCCCGAAGAACGCTGTGCGGTTGTAGCTCAGTTGGTTAGAGTACCGGCCTGTCACGCCGGGGGTCGCGGGTTCGAGCCCCGTCAACCGCGCCATTTCGCCAAAGGTCCCGAAGAACGCTGTGCGGTTGTAGCTCAGTTGGTTAGAGTACCGGCCTGTCACGCCGGGGGTCGCGGGTTCGAGCCCCGTCAACCGCGCCATTTCGCCAAAGGTCCCGAAGAACGCTGTGCGGTTGTAGCTCAGTTGGTTAGAGTACCGGCCTGTCACGCCGGGGGTCGCGGGTTCGAGCCCCGTCAACCGCGCCATTTTCAAAAGCCGCCCTTCGGGGCGGCTTTCGTATTTTTCAGCACTTCCGGCGTCGCAAGCGCAATCCGCCAAGAAGTCCCGAGCCTGCCAACGGAAGCGAGCCGGGCAGGCGAGCCGGTGCAACTTCCTCTGAGGCGATGAAGGCACCAATGGCGGCGCCGATCATCTCGGGATAGAGCAGGTATTCGGCGTGGGGAATCCCGTCGGTGCGGTGATTGGTGCGCCGGTCCGCGTAAGATCGGTCGTCGCACAGAAAGAAGGACGCTTTGCCACACCTCGGCCGGCATGGCTGCCGCCGCTGCCTTGGCGTAGTCGTCCATCTCGGGCGGGTCCAGCGGCTTTGAGCGCGAGAACCAGGCGTTCATGATGTCACCGTCGGGGTCGATGGGGTCCTCCATCGCCATGACATTGTCCCACGGCTAGCCGCCGGTTTCACCCTTGCCCAGCGAGGTCGCGAGGAGCACCAGATTGTCCACTCGATCCCCATGCAGGGCTGCAAAGGCTTGCGACACCATCCCGACTAGCGAGTGACCCAGGGCATCGACTTTTTCCAGTCCCATGGCGGAAACGAACAGCGACGCATCGTTGGCGAAATCGTTCAGCGTATGGCAACATTCCGGAGTGTTGCTGTCGCCGTGGCTGCGCAGGTCTATTGCGAGAAGGCGGTTGTCGGAAAGATAGGGTGCCACGTTCGACCACGTCCGACTGCTGTCGGAATAGCCGTGGATCATCAACACTGGATTGCCTTCGGGATTGCCCATCTCGACATAGGCCATTTGCATTCCGTTCGGCAGGGTGACGAAGCGTTTTGCATCGACCCAGTCGGCCTGAGACGGGACGGTCGCGGCAAAAGCATTCGTTGCTGCCAGCACAAGTGCCGGCAGAACCATGCTGGTCTTCATTGGTCCTTTCCGTTGTGACTTGATGGCGCGGATTGGGCGGGGCGGTACGTCAATATGGACCCCTGACTTGCGCCTTTATTGGGCCAAGCCGAGATGATCATTTCGGCTTGGCAGGCACATCTGTCCACGCGAGAGAGTGGTGGTCAATAAACTATTAACATGAACTTAGTATAAGATATTTCTTATACTCCAAGGGGATGCGCCTACAGCATCTTGTCCAGCACCCGCGCCCAGGACCGGATGCCTTTGTGAAAACTTTCGACGTCGTATTTCTCGTTCGGCGAATGGATCTGGTCGTCATCCTTGCCGAAGCCGATCAGCATCGCGTCCATGCCCAGATAGGTCTGGAAATAACCCGCGATCGGGATCGAGCCGCCACAGCCGACATAGGCGGCGGGGATGCCCCATTCCTCGGACAGGGCGATGCGGGCCTTTTCGAAGGCCGGGTGGTCGATCTGCATGATCCCGGCGGGCGATCCGGCGACGTCGTGGAATTCGACGCTGCAATCGGCGGGCAGGCGATCGCGGATCCATTGCTCGAACGCGGGCAGGATCGCGTCCGGGTCCTGTTTCGACACCAGCCGGAAGCTGACCTTGGCATGGGCCTCGGACGGCAGCACGGTCTTGAACCCCGCACCGTTATAGCCGCCCCAGAGGCCGTTCACCTCGGCCGTCGGGCGCGACCAGATCATCTCCAGCGGGGTGCGGTCCTGTTCGCCTGCGGGGACGGAAAGGCCCACGTCGCCAAGGAAGGTGGCGTGATCGAAGGCCAGTGCCTGCCACTGCTGGCGGATCGCGTCGGGCAACTCCTCGACCCCGTCATAGAAGCCGGGAACGGTGACGCGGCCCGTGTCGTCGTGCAACTCGGCCAGAATGCGGGTCATGACATGCAGCGGGTTGGCGGCGATGCCGCCGAACATGCCCGAATGCAGGTCCTTGTTCGGGCCACGGATGGTGAACTCGGCCTTGGCCAGCCCGCGCAGCATGGTCACGATGGCGGGGGTCTTCGATTCGAACAGGCCCGTGTCGCAGATCAGCGCGATGTCGGCTTTCAACTCGTCCGCGTTTTCCTGCATGAACGGGATGAGGGAGGGCGAGCCGGATTCCTCCTCGCCTTCCAGAAAGATCGTGATGCGGCCGGGCAGGGTGCCGTGAACGGATTTCCACGCGCGGCACGCCTCGATGAAGGTCATCAGCTGGCCCTTGTCGTCCGATGCGCCGCGGCCACGGATCACGCCACCCTCGACCGCCGGATCGAAGGGGTCGCGGTCCCACAGGTTCAGCGGATCGACCGGCTGCACGTCATAGTGGCCATAGAACAGCACATGCGGGCCCGTCGTCCCGGCATGGGCGACGACCATCGGATGGCCGGGGGTCGGGCGCTTCGCCGCCTCGAATCCAAGCGAGGCGAGTTCCGCCACCAGCCAATCCGCCGCCCGGTCGCAATCGCCCTTGAAGGCAGGATCGGTCGAGATCGACGGAATGCGCAGCAGATCAAGCAGGCGATCCGTCGCCTCGGGCAGGGATGTGTCGATCTTGTCCAGCACGGCTGACAGGGACATGGGGTTCTCCTTCTTCGTCGCGCGAAGGGTATCAGCCCCACCGCCCCTGTCCAGACCCGCCCCGATGCGCTATCTGTGGGGCCAAACGGAGGTTTTCGATGCGATATCTTGCAGTGCTGACGATCCTTGCGGCGGGTGCCGCCCATGGTCAGGAAATGAACCGGGGCGCGATTTCGGACATGCTCTATCCCAATGCGAGGACCGAGGTGGAGCTGATGCCGCAGGACTTTCTGCCCGATGATCAGGCGGCGCTGCTGAAGACGGTCGGCGTCTCGCAGCCCTATTACGGGGCGATCGCGGTATCGCCGGACGAAGGGATCATGGTCGAGGCGACCGTGGCGGCGGCGAATTACCACACGACCGAGGCGGCATCCGTGGCCGCGCTTGCGGGCTGCAACGAGGCGCGCAAGGGCGCGCGGCCCTGCGAGGTGGTCGCGCTGATCCGTCCGCGCGGATGGCAGCCGCACCCGGTCCAGCTTTCGGCAGCGGCGACCGAGGATTTCGAGGCGAACTATCGCGGCCGCGGCCCGAAGGCCTTTGCGATTTCCAGAACGACCGGCGACTGGGCCTTGGCCGAGACACCCGACGCCGCGCTGGCGGAATGCGGCGCGAACTGCCATGTTCTGATGCAGCAGAGATGAGACTTTTGGCGGACGGGGCAAAATGTCCAGTTCCGTCCACCGCCAATGCCTAATATGACGGCGGCATGAAAACCCCAGCGAAACCCGGCATCGGGTGTCAGGGAGACGGAAGATGGACTACGATCAGGCACTCGACACCGCGTTGAACCGGCTGCACGAGGAGGGGCGATACCGCACCTTCATCGACATCGAGCGACGCAAGGGTGCCTATCCGCACGCCGTGTGGAAGCGCCCGGACGGGACCGAGCGGGACATCACCGTCTGGTGCGGAAACGACTATCTGGGCATGGGCCAGCATCCGGCCGTGCTGGCCGCGATGCACGAGGCGCTGGACGCGACGGGTGCGGGATCGGGCGGCACGCGCAACATCTCGGGCACCACGCTGTATCACAAGCGGCTGGAGGCAGAGATCGCGGACCTGCACGGGAAGGAGGCCGCGCTGGTCTTCACCTCGGCCTATATCGCGAACGATGCGACGCTTTCGACCCTGCCGCAGTTGTTCCACGATCTGGTCATCGTTTCGGACGAATTGAACCACGCCTCGATGATCCAGGGGATCAAGCGGGGACGGTGCGAGAAGATCATCTTCCGCCATAACGACGTCGCGCATCTGCGCGAAATCCTTGAGGGAATCGAGAAGGGTCGGCCGATCCTTATCGCCTTCGAATCGATCTATTCGATGGATGGTGATTTTGGGCCGATCCGCGAAATCTGCGATCTGGCTGACGAATTCGGCGCGCTGACCTATCTGGACGAAGTCCACGCCGTTGGCATGTATGGCCCCCGCGGCGCGGGCGTGGCCGAACGTGACGGGCTGATGGGCCGGATCGACATCATCAACGGCACGCTGGGCAAGGCATTCGGCGTCTTCGGCGGCTATATCGCGGCCAGCGCCAAGATGTGCGACGCGGTGCGCTCCTATGCGCCGGGCTTCATCTTCACCACGTCGATTCCGCCTGCGGTTGCGGCGGGTGCGGCGGCCTCGATCCGGCACCTGAAAACCGACCGGGCGCTGCGCGAAGCGCATCAGACGCAGGCGCGCATCCTGAAGATGCGGCTGAAAGGGCTGGGCTTGCCGATCATCGACCACGGATCGCACATCGTCCCGGTGCATGTCGGCAACCCCGTCCACTGCAAGATGCTGTCGGATATGCTCTTGGAACAGTTCGGCATTTACGTCCAGCCGATCAACTTCCCGACCGTGCCGCGCGGGACGGAAAGGCTGCGCTTCACCCCCTCGCCGGTGCATGGCCCGAAAGAGGTCGATGCGCTGGTTCGGGCGATGGACAGCCTGTGGGGACATTGCGCGCTGAATCGCGCCGAAATCTCCGCCTGATAGCATCGGCAGATGCATTTGCCCTTGCCCTGTGGTAAGGCTTCGGCGAATAGGCAGCCATGAGTCGTCGTCAGAACGGCTCGGGCATTCTGGGGCAGGAAGACAACACGCATGATCTGGCGGAGGAACGCACCTTCGACGGCCGAAGTCGATAAACCCAAGGGTTTCGACGATTTCGAGTTGCGCCTTGGCGACCTGATGCGCGGCGAACGTGCAACGCTGGGCAAGTCGCTTTTGGACGTGCAGCGCGAGCTGAAGATCAAGGCGACCTATATCGCCGCGATCGAGAATTGCGACACGTCCGCCTTCGAAAGTCAGGGGTTTATCGCGGGCTACATCCGGTCCTATTCCCGTTATCTGGGAATGGACCCGGAATGGGCCTATCAGAAGTTCTGCGCCGAGGCGAATTTCACCCTGCATCACGGGATGTCGGCTGGTGCCTCGCCACAGCGTCCTGTGCCCAAGCGGGGTTCCGAGTTCCGCGATCCGCTGGCCGATCCGAACGCCAAGTTCATCCCGCGCGGCAAACGCTTCGGGGCCGAGATCGACCTGCGCGCCGTGGGCTCGGTGCTGGTGCTGGCAGCACTGATCGGCGGCATCGGTTACGGCGGCTGGTCCGTGCTGCAAGAAGTGCAGCGCGTGCAGCTTGCACCCGTCAACCAGGCGCCGGATGTGGTGGCTGAGATGGACCCGCTTTCCAGCGTCGAGGCGGGCGGCGGTCTGGCCATCGTCGAGCCGGAGAAGCCGCAGGGCGACCTGATGGGGCGCCTCTATCGCCCGCAGGCGCAGGCGCTGGACGTGCCGGTGCTGGTCGCGCGCGACGGGCCGATCGCGGCCATCGACCCGCGCCGCCCCGGTTCCGCCCTGCAACGCGCGGGCGATCCGGTCGAACTGGCCGAGGCCGAGATGTTCGGCCCACATATGCCCGAGGGGATGGAGGTGCCGCAGGTCGTCGCCGCCGCCGCCCCGGCGGTGGAGATTCTGGCCGTCCGCCCGTCTTGGGTGCGCGTCCAGTCGGCAGATGGCACGGTGCTGTTCGAGAAGATCCTCGAAGCGGGCGAGCGTTACGAGGTTCCGCAGATGGAGGCCCCGGCGGTCTTGCGTGCGGGCAATTCCGGATCGGTCTATTTCGCGGTGAACGGCAAGGCTTACGGCCCCGCCGCCAGCGGCGCGCAGGTGGTCAAGAACGTCGCACTGACCCCGGATGCGCTGACCGGCAAATACGCGGTCGCGGATCTGACGGGCGATGCCGATCTTGCCCGTTATGTGACGGCGGACGCGGGCGAATGATCGGCGCGTCAGGTTGCCCCTGCCGCCCGCTGCGCCTATCTTGGCGATGACGCAAGCCGGAGCCGTCCCATGTCGCTGAACCACGTCCGCCCCTGGAAGAACATCTACCGTCGCAAGTCGCGCCAGATCATGGTCGGCAACGTGCCGGTGGGGGGCGATGCGCCGATCTCGGTGCAGACGATGACGAACACGATCACCACCGACATCAAGGCGACCATCGCGCAGGTTCAGGCCGCGGCGGCGGCGGGTGCGGACATCGTGCGGATTTCGACCCCGGACGAGGAATCGGCCCGTGCGCTGAAGCAGATCACCGCCGAAAGCCCGGTGCCGATCGTGGCCGACATCCACTTTCACTACAAACGCGCGATCGAGGCGGCGGAGTCGGGCGCGGCCTGCCTGCGGATCAACCCCGGCAATATCGGCGATGCGAAACGCGTGGCCGAGGTCATCAAGGCGGCCAAGGACCATGGCTGCTCGATCCGCATCGGCGTGAATGCCGGCTCGCTGGAACGGCACCTGCTGGAGAAATACGGCGAGCCTTGCCCCGATGCGATGGTCGAATCCGGCATGGACCACATCAAGATTCTGCAGGACAACGATTTCCACGAATTCAAGATCAGCGTGAAGGCGTCGGACGTGTTCCTGTCGGCCGCGGCCTATCAAGCGCTGGCCGAGGTGACCGATGCCCCGATCCACCTTGGCATCACCGAGGCGGGGGGGCTTGTTTCCGGCACCGTGAAATCGGCAATCGGTCTGGGCAACCTTCTGTGGATGGGGATCGGCGACACGATCCGCGTCTCGTTGTCCGCCGATCCGGTCGAGGAAGTGAAGGTCGGGTATGAGATCCTGAAATCGCTGGGCCTGCGCCATCGCGGCGTCACGATCATCTCCTGCCCAAGCTGCGCGCGTCAGGGATTCGACGTCATCAAGACCGTGCAGACGCTGGAGGATCGGCTCGCGCATGTCACCACCTCGATGAGCCTGTCGATCATCGGCTGCGTCGTGAACGGGCCGGGCGAGGCGCTGATGACCGATATCGGCTTCACCGGCGGCGGGGCGGGCAGCGGCATGGTCTATCAGGCCGGCAAGCAGATTCACAAGCTGGGCAACGAAAAGATGATCGACCACATCGTCGAGATGGTCGAAGCAAAGGCCGCCGAGATCGAGGCCTCCGCGCAGGCCGCCGAGTGATCTTCATCACCCACCCGGAGGTCGAGGTCGATCCCGACCGCCCGGTGACGCGTTGGCGCCTGTCGGAGAAGGGCATCGCCCGGATGCGTACCTTTGCCGAAACCGCGCCGCCCTTCCGCGCGATCTGGGCCAGCGCCGAGACCAAGGCGATCGAAGCGGCGGGCATCCTTGCCGCTGCGCAGGGATGCGGCATCCGCGTTCATCCGGGGCTGGGCGAAAACGACCGGTCCTCCGCCGGCTTTCTGCCTCCGCCAGAGTTCGAGGCTGCAGCGGACATGTTCTTCGCCGAACCGGAGCTGAGCTTTCGCGGGTGGGAGACGGCGCGTGCGGCGCAGGATCGCGTCGTAGCTGCGTTTCGGGACATCCAAGGCGAAGACGTCGCCATCGTCGCACATGGTGCGGTCGGCACGCTTCTGCGCTGTCATCTGGCCGGGCTGCCGATCTCTCGCGATGACGATCAGCCCGGGCAGGGGCATTACTGGCGGCTGGTGGATGGCCAGCCGACCGAATGGCTTTCGATCACTTAGCGCGCATCTCGGCCACGATCTGGGCCATCGAATCCTGCGGGACATAGCCGCGCACCATCGTCTTTTCGATCACGAAGGTCGGGGTGCCGTTGATCTGGAGCGTCTGGCCCAGCGCATGGTTCGCCTGAATGACCTGCGCCACCTCGGCCGAGTTCATCTTGGCCATGATCGCATCCGCATCCAGTCCCTGATCAACCGCGACACGGCGCAGCGAATCGTTGGTGGCCTCGCCGCGCATGGTGATCAGCGCCTCGTGGACCTTGTCATAAGCCTCGGCCCCGGCGGTCTGGAGCACGGCGATGGCGAATTGCGACGACAGCACCGATTGCGGCCCGAGGATCGGATATTCCTTGCGGATCAGGCGGATATTGCCGTCCTTCGCCACAAGATCCTCGACCTCGGAATAGGCGCGGCGGCAATAGCCGCAGCGGTAGTCGGCGAATTCCACCACCGTCACGTCGCCTTCGGGATTGCCGCCGACCCAGCTTGCCGGGTCTTCGGTCAGCGCGGCGCGGTTGTCTTCCAGCATCTTCAGGTCGGCATCGGCCTGCTGTTCCATCTGGCGGCTTTCCAGCACCTGGAACGATTCCATCAGAACCTCGGGATGTTCCAGCAGATAGGCGCGGACCTCGGCGCGGAAGGCCTCGCGCTGAGGCTCGGTCATCTCCTGCGCGGCGGCGGGAAGGGCGAGGGTGGCGGCAAGCGCGAGGGCGAGGCGGGTCATGAAAGGCTCCTGTATGCGCAGGCAAGCAACACGGTTCGGGGTGGAATGGCAAGCATTGACCTCTGCCGCCATGTGTCCGACAGAAAGCCATCGGCAGAGTGAGGGGATACGATGCGGGTTTCAAGGCGTGGGGCGGTCGATCCCTTCATCGTGATGGATGTGATGGAACAGGCGCGGCTGCTGGAAGCCTCGGGCGCGCGGGTGATCCACATGGAGGTCGGCCAGCCGGGGACCGGCGCTCCCGAAGGTGCCCGTGTCGCGCTGGGCAAGGCGCTGGAGCACCCGCTCGGATATACCGTTGCCCTGGGCCTGCCGGAGCTGCGCGCCGGGATCGCCGCGCTTTACCGGCGCTGGTATGGCGTCGATCTGGACCCGTCGCGCGTGATCGTCACGAACGGATCGTCGGGCGCGTTCCTGCTGGCATTCTCGGCGCTGTTCGACGCGGGCGACCGGGTGGGGCTGGGCGAGCCGGGGTATCCCTCCTACCGCCAGATCCTCAAGGCGCTGAGCCTGGACCCGGTGGGCATTCCGGCGTCCGAGGCGAACCGTCTGCGACCCGTTCCCGCCGACCTGCCGGACGATCTGCGGGGATTGATCGTGGCGTCCCCGGGCAACCCTTCGGGCACGATGCTGGACCGCGAGGCGCTGGCGGCTCTGATCGATCAAGCGGCACAGCGCGACATCGCCTTCATCTCGGACGAGATCTATCACGGGCTGCATTACGACACCCCCGCCGTGTCGGCGTTGGAGGTGTCGGACGACGTCTATGTCATCAACTCCTTCTCCAAATACTTCTCGATGACCGGCTGGCGGATCGGCTGGATGGTCGTGCCGCCCGATCATGTGCGGCTTGTGGAACGGCTGGCGCAGAACATGTTCATCTGCCCGCCCCATGCCAGCCAGATCGCCGCGCTTGCCGCGCTGGACTGCATCCCGGAACTGGAGGCGAACCGCGCCGTCTATGCCGAGAACCGCCGCCTGATGCTGGAGGGATTGCCGCGCGCG
Source organism: Falsirhodobacter xinxiangensis (assembly GCF_004959935.1). GTDB lineage: Bacteria > Pseudomonadota > Alphaproteobacteria > Rhodobacterales > Rhodobacteraceae > Falsirhodobacter > Falsirhodobacter xinxiangensis. The sequence goes on from NZ_SMYN01000018.1 coordinate 44,091, forward strand.
GGGTTCACCCGGATCGCGCCGCCGGACGGGGCGTTCTACATTTATGCCGAGGTGTCGGACCTGACCGATGACAGCCTGCGTTTTGCCTCGGAAATCCTGCATGGCGCGGGGGTGGCGGTGACGCCGGGGCTGGATTTCGACCCGGTGCGCGGCGCGCGGTGGCTGCGGTTTTCCTATGCCCGCGGCACCGACGACATCCGCGAGGGGCTGGCGCGGCTGCAAGCCTTCATGGCCGCGCGATGATCCGGCTGATCGCGTTTCTTCTGCTGATCTGTGGCGCGGCGTCGGCGCAGGATCTGTCGGGGCTTGCCCGGCTGGACCCGGCGCAGTCGCGCATCATCGACCGCTGGGGCGCGGTGGAGATGGACCTGACCATCTCGCAGCCCGTGCCGTGGCGGGCGCGGGTGATGGCCGACCCGCCGCGTCTGGTGCTGGATTTCCGCGAGCTGGATTTCGCCGGGATCGAGGGCGTGACCCCCGGCAAGCGCGTCACTTCGCTGCGCGCCGGGAGCGTGCGTGCGGGCTGGTCGCGGCTGGTTCTGGGGCTGGACGGGCCGTATGTGATCGCGCGCGCAGGGATGGACACGGCGGACGGCACAAGGATTTCGGTGCGGGTGGAACGCGCTGGCGATGCCAATTTCGCCGCGCAGGCAAGCCGCCCCGAGCCGCCCGGCTGGTCGCTGCCGCCTGCCGCCGATCTGCCCCAGCCGGAAGGGCGCGGGCCGCTGACGGTCATGCTGGACCCCGGCCATGGCGGCATCGATCCGGGCGCCGAACGGGGCGGCACCAACGAGGCGACGCTGATGCTGTCCTTCGCACGGCAGTTGAAGGAAGAACTGCTGCGCGACGGCATCTTCCGCGTGGCGATGACCCGCGACGACGATGTGTTCGTGCCGCTGGAAACCCGCCTGACCATGGCGCGCGAGGCGGGGGCGACGGTGTTCATCTCGCTTCACGCAGATGCGCTGGCCGAGGGGCAGGCGACGGGTGCGACGCTTTACACGCTGGCCGAGGAGGCGTCCGACAAGGCCGCGCAGGCGCTGGCCGAACGGCACGACCGCGACGATCTTCTGGCGGGGGTGGATCTGACGGGGCAGGACGACATCGTGGCCTCGGTGCTGATGGACATCGCGCGGCAGGAGACGGGGCCGCGCAACGAGCGGCTGGCGCTGTCGCTGGAACGGGCGATGGGCGCGCGGGGGATCACGATGCATCCGCGGCCGCGCCAATCTGCCAATTTCTCGGTCCTGAAATCGCCGGAAATCCCGTCGATCCTGATCGAGTTGGGCTTCATGTCGTCCCCCGGCGATCTGCGGCGGCTGCAAGATCCCGGCTGGCGATCGTGGATGACCAGCGCGATCCGCGACGGGCTCAAGGCATGGGCGGCCGAGGATGCGGCGCTGCGTCCGCTCTTGCGCCGATAATCGCGCAATCGTCAGGCGCGACTTTTTGACCTTGGCCCCCCTTGGGCGTATATGGAACGCCTAAGGCCAGCGAGGGTTTTCATTGTTCAGGTTCATCGGCTCCTTCATCGGGGCGATCTTCACCGCGATCACGCTTGGCATCCTGTTCGGCGCGCTGGTCATCGGCGCGGTGTTCTGGATGTATTCGCGCGACCTGCCCAGCCACGAAAGCCTTGCGCAGTATACGCCCCCGACCATCAGCCGCGTCTATAACGGCGAAGGCCGGATGATGGACGAATTCGCGCATGAACGGCGCATCTTCGTCCCGATCGAGGAAATCCCGGATCTGGTGAAGGATGCCTTCATCTCGGCCGAGGACAAGAACTTCTATACCCATCACGGCTATGATGCGCGCGGGATCATTGCGGCGGCGGTCGAGGCGGTGCGTTCGCGCGGGCAGAATGTGCGCGGTGCGTCCACGATCACGCAGCAGGTGATGAAGAACTTCCTGCTGTCGTCGGACCGGACGGGCGAGCGCAAGATCAAGGAACTGATCCTCGCGACGCGGATCGAGGACACGCTGCCCAAGGACAAGATCCTCGAACTTTACCTGAACGAGATTTTCCTCGGCCAGAATTCCTACGGCGTCGCGGCGGCGGCGCAGACCTATTTCAACAAGTCGCTGGCGGACTTGTCCCCAGCCGAGGCGGCGATGCTGGCTGCGATGCCGCAAGCGCCGGGCCGCTATCACCCCGTTACCGCCAAGGAGCGGGTGACGGAGCGCCGGAACTATGTCCTGCGCGAGATGGAGGATAACGGCTATATCGACCAGCCGACGATGGAGGCGTCGATCGCCGAACCGCTGCGCAGCGTGCAGAACGGCGATTACGAGCCCTTCCGCGAAACGCTGCCGCCGCGCGACTATTTCACCGACGAAATCCGCCGCCAGCTGTCCGGCACCTTTGGCGAGGAGCAGTTCTTCGGCGGCGGGCTGAGCATTCGTGCGACCGTCGATCCCGACCTGCAAACCGAAGCCGCCGAGGCGCTTCGCGCGGGGCTGGAGCGGTTCGACCGCAATCAGGGCGTCTGGCGCGGCACCGGCAAGACCGTGCCCGCCGAAGATATGGCGAGCGAGGAGCAATGGCGCGCGGCGCTTGGGGCCTCGGGCCTTCCGCGCGACATTCCCGGCTGGAAACCCGCCGTGGTGCTGGCAGCGGACGGCGACACCGCCACCCTTGGCATCGAGGGCGAGGAAGGCACGGGCACGCTTCCGGCCAACGACGTGACATGGGCGCGCAAGCGAAATGCGGACGGGACGCTGGGCCGCAAGGCACAGGTGCCGGGCGATCTGGTTGCGACCGGCGATCTGGTCATGGTGCGCGCGGTCACCTCTGACAGCGACGGCAGCTTCGTTCGGTGGAGCCTGCGTCAGGTGCCCGAGGTGCAGGGCGGCTTCATGGCAATGGACGTGAACACCGGTCGCGTTCTGGCGATGCAGGGCGGGTTCTCCTATCAGGACAGCGTGTTCAACCGTGCAACGCAAGCGCAGCGCCAGCCGGGTTCCGCCTTCAAACCCTTCGTCTATGCCGCCGCGCTGGACAGTGGTTACACCCCCGCCACCATCGTCGTCGATGCCCCGATCGAGGTGCAGACGCCGCAGGGGCTGTGGACGCCCAAGAACGCCTCCAACCGCTTCTACGGGCCGACGCCGCTGCGGACCGGGATCGAACAGTCGCGGAACCTGATGACCGTCCGTCTGGCGCAAGAGGTCGGGATGGATGTCGTCGCCGGCTATGCCGAACGGTTCGGCGTCTATTCCCCGATGAGCACCTTCCTTGCCAACTCGCTTGGTGCGCAGGAGACGACGCTGCTGAAGATGGTGTCGGCCTATGCCATGTTCGCCAATGGCGGGCAGCGGGTGGAGCCGACGCTGGTGGACCGCGTGCAGGACCGTTTCGGGCGAACCATCTATCGCCACGATCAGCGCAACTGCGAAAACTGCACCCTGCCCACGCTGGGTGCGGGGCAGGAGCCGCGCATCGTCGCGGATCATGAACAGGTGATGGACCCGATCACGGCCTATCAGCTGACCTCGATGATGGAAGGCGTCGTGCAGCGCGGATCGGCCACGGGGGTCAACCTGCCGGTTCCCGTCGCAGGCAAGACCGGCACGACCAACGATGCAAAGGACGTCTGGTTCATCGGCTATTCCTCGAACATCGTTGCGGGCTGCTATATCGGCTTCGACCAGCCGCGCACGCTGGGCGCATCTGCCTATGGCGGCACGCTTTGCGTTCCGGTGTTCCAGAGCTTCATGGAGCAGGCGGTGAAGGAATATGGCGGATCGGCCTTCAAGGTGCCGCCGGGCGGCTATTTCCTGAAAATCGACCGCTTCACCGGCGCACGTCTGCCGCAGGACGCCTCTGGCCCCAACGTGATCGCCGAATACTTCCGTGACGGGGTGGAGCCGATGTTTGGCGCCTTCGTCGATGGTGGTTTCGCGGTGGGCGAAAACCTCCCCTTGTTCGCACGCGGCGAGACGGATCAAGGGCAGGAAGTCACCACGTCGTCGGGCGAGGTGCGCGTCATTCCCAAGAACAATGCGGCCTTCGGGACGCTCAGCTCTGGCGGGCTTTACTAGGCCCGCCTTGAAGCGTTCGCGCGGAACGGTTATCACCGCCGCCTGAGATACCCCGAGGTTCAAGATGCGTACCGAAATCCAGCACCATGTCGAATCGATCCGCAAGACGCTTGCGCTGCTGGCACAGCGCATGGACCGCGAAACGGCGGATCACCGGCTGGAGGAGTTCAACGCGCTGATCGAGGATGGCGATCTTTGGTCGGACCCGGCCAAGGCGCAGAAGCTGATGCGCGACCGTCAGGCGCTGATGGACCAGATCTCGACCTACAACCTGATCGACGCGGGGCTGCGCGACAATGCCGAGCTGATCGAGCTGGGCGAGGCCGAGGGCGACGCCGAGATCGTGACCGAGGCCGAGAACGCGATCCGCGAACTGGTAGAACTGGCCCGCGCGAAGGAACTGGAGGCGCTTCTGGATGGCGAGGCTGATGGCAACGACACCTTCCTGGAAGTGAACGCGGGCGCGGGCGGCACGGAAAGCTGCGATTGGGCCTCGATGCTGGCGCGGATGTATGTCCGCTGGGCCGAGAAGAAAGGCTACAAGGTCGAAACGCAGTCACTGTCCGAGGGCGAGGAGGCGGGGATCAAATCCGTATCCTACAAGATCTCGGGTTTGAACGCCTATGGCTGGCTGAAATCGGAATCGGGCGTTCACCGTCTGGTCCGCATCTCGCCCTATGATTCGGCGGCGCGGCGGCATACGTCGTTCAGTTCGGTCTGGGTCTATCCGGTCGTGGACGACAATATCGAGATCGACATTCCCGACCGCGACATCCGTATCGACACATACCGTTCGTCGGGCGCGGGCGGGCAGCACGTCAACACCACCGACTCGGCCGTGCGGATCACGCATATTCCGACTGGCATCGTCGTGACCAGTTCGGAAAAATCGCAGCACCAGAACCGCGCCAACTGTATGGCCGCGCTGAAATCGCGCCTGTATCAGCTGGAGCTGGACCGCCGCAACGCGGCCATCAACGCCCAACATGAAAGCAAGGGCGATGCGGGGTGGGGCAATCAGATCCGCTCCTATGTGCTGCAACCCTACCAGATGGTGAAGGACCTGCGGACCAGCGTCGAAACCTCGGACACCCAAGGCGTGCTGGACGGCGATCTGGACAAGTTCATGGCCGCAACGCTTGCGCAGGACGTGGCGGGCAAAAGCCGCGCCGAAGCCAACGCCGAGTAACACCGCTCGCCCATCTTCCAGCGGAGTATCTGCTGGAAGGTGGGCTTTCACGCGCGCGTTCGGATCGAAGGGCGCTGATCGCGGCAGGGATGTTCGCTGCCGTCCTGCCCGATTTGGATATGTTCTGGTTCCATTTCGTCAACGACTGCCAGAACCTCCACCACGACTTCGTATTCCACTGGCCGCTGTTCTGGATGGCGCTGGCTTCGTTGCTGCTGCATCTCGCGCTCAACAGCGTCGCGGGCCATGTCATCTCGCTGGCCCCGTTTTCCGACCAGACAGTGAACCTGATCGAGATTCCCGCGCGCCATGACTGGTGGGTCTGGAGCTTTATCCACCACTGGCTTTCGCAGTCGAAATTGCCATCGTGATCTGGGCCGCAGTCCGAGTAATGAAAAAGGCGCCCGGAGGCGCCCTTTCTTAAACGTCTGCCGGTTTGGCAACCGGCTGCGGAACCGGCGGGGCACCCGTGCGGCCCGACTGCAACGGATCGTCCTGACGCTGGACCGAGCCTTCGAAATGCGCGCCGGATTCGATCGCGATGGTCTTGTGGATGATGTCACCCTCGACCCGCGCGGTAGAGGTCAGGCGCACTTTCAGCCCGCGGACACGACCGATGACGCGGCCGTTCACGACGATGTCGTCGGCCACGATCTCGCCCCGGATGGTCGCGCTTTCGCCGACCGTCAGCAGATGGGCACGGATATCACCCTCGACCGTGCCTTCGACCTGAATGTCGCCCGAGGTCTTCAGGTTGCCGGTCACCGTCAGGTCCGACGACAGGATCGAGGTCGTGGCCTTGCCTTTGGGGGTATTCATTGCTGTATCCGTAGTCGGCGCGGTAAATTCGCTGCGGGGCTTGTCGCCCTCGGCTTTCGGTCCGGGTTCATTAACTCTGCTTTTAGAAAACATCTTTCGCCGCCTTGATGAAGGTCATCGGATTGACGAATTCGCCTCCGATGCGCACCTCGTAGTGAAGATGACTGCCGGTGGAACGGCCCGAACTGCCCATATCACCGATATGATCCCCGCGCGATACCCTATCGCCCACGCTGACATCGATTTTCGACAAATGCGCATATCGGGTTTCGATCCCGAAGTCATGGCGGACGGTGATCATGCGCCCATATCCGTTCGCCCAGCCCGCCTGCGTCACTACGCCGTCGCCGGTCACGAGGATCGGCGTTCCGATCGGGGCGGCCATGTCGATGCCCGAATGCATCCGGCGTCCCGCGCCCTTGGGATCGCGGCGATACCCGAAGCCGGAGGAGTAGCGGAAGCGATCTGTGACCGGCATGGCCAGCGGCGCCTTGGCGGCGGCAAGGCGATACATGTTCATCCGGTCCAGCCCTTCGAGGATCGCGTTCGCACGCGATTCCTCGGGGAAGGCCGCACCGCTCATGGTCGAAAGGCTGACGGGGGCGAGGGGGCCGCCCTGGCCGGAGTAACCGCGGCGCACCTGTCGCAGCAGATCGTTGGTGTTCAAACCGGCTGCGGCGAACATCTTGTCCAGCGGTTCCATCGACACGGATACCGCATCTTCAAGCTGCGAGAAGATGACGTCGTTGCGGGCCTCCAGCGCGGTCTTCTCCTGGATGACCCGCTCCGTTTCCGCTTTGGCAACAAGGGCCGCTTCGGCAAGATCGTCGCGCTGACGGGCGGTGGCGTTCAACGCTTCGGTCACCATCTCCAGCGTTTCGCCTGCGTCGGCATTGTCGCCACCCGTTTGCCCGGCCATGGCAAGCGTCACGCGGTCCACTTCGGCGCGGGCCTCGTCGCGTTCGTCGATGGTGCGGCGCAGGGTGTTCTGGATCACCTCGATCCCGGTTTCCATCTCGCGTCGCTGGTCTTCGGATTTCAGCAGGCGTTCCTGCATCTGCGAGACTTCGGCAAGGGCGAGGCTGAAGCGATCCTGCGCGCGGGCGGCTTCCTCGGCCCGCAGGTCGCGGTCGGCGGACAGCGCGTTCAGGCGCGTCTCGAACAGGGCCTGCTGGCGGGCGGCGGCAACCTTGCCCGATCCGGTCGAAACCCCGTCCATCATGGCGATCGAGGATGCGACGATGGTCCAGCCGATAACCGCGACCGACCCTGTCAGCAGCGCGATCTGCGTCAGCGGCCTGATACGGATGAAGCGGGTCTGACTGCCGGATTTCAGGAACAGGCGCTGCTCGGGCAGCCAGCGTTCCAGCGAGGTGTTGAGCCGATAGGTCAGACGGGTCAGCACGGGTTGTTTTTCCGTTCGTTGTTTCCAAGATCGGGGTCGCCCGACCGGAAGCGGCCGCACGGTCATCGACGTGCGGCAGATGCCTGACTCGTCGTTTCCTGTCCCACAGTCTGATTACGGCAGCGGGGGCGTCCGGGGCAACCCGTTTGGGGACGGGTTCCGGTCCTGCGGCGAAACCCTGCCTGTATGAGCGGATTTTCGCGCAGTGAGCACAACTTCAGGTTTTGCCGTCGGCGAGCGGCCAATAGAAATCCAAGGGAAGTCCGGCTTCTGCACGTTTCTCGTCGTTGAACGGCGGTCTCAGCGATCCGTGAAAATATCGGCGCACGAGGCCGTGGAACACTTCTTTCGGGTCCATATCCTGCCGCCCGCACAAAAAGTTGAACCATTTGGACCCGTAGGCGACGTGGCCGACCTCCTCGGCATAGATCGTTTCCAGCGCGGAAACCGCGTCTACGTTCTTCGCCTTGCGGAAAATTTCGATCATTCCGGGCGTTACATCCAGCCCGCGCGCCTCCAGCACCATCGGCACCACGGCAAGACGGCCCATCAGATCGCCTGCGGTTTCCTCGGCGGAACGCCACATCCCGGCATGGGCGGGCAACGCGCCGTAATGCGAACCCTCGGCTTCCAGACAGTCGCACATCAGATTGAAATGCTTGGATTCCTCGTCCGCCGCCTTCACCCAGTCATCGAACCAGCCAAGCGGCATCGGCACGTCGGCAAAGCGCGCGACGATGTCCCAATGCAGGTCCACGGCGTTCAACTCGATATGCGCGACCGCATGGAGAAGGGCGATTCGCCCCGCAGGCGTTCCCGGCCCACGCCTCGGCACGTCGCGCGGGGCCAGCAATTCCGGGCGATCCGGCCGTGCGGGCTGTTCGGGCGGCAGGGCGGAGCCGATGGCCAGCGGGCGCCCCGCCTCGCGCGAGGCGAACCATTCCGCCGCATAACGCCGCGACAGTGCCGTCTTTGCCCGCCCATCCGCAGTATTCAGCACCGCGACGGCCATTTCCGAAAGCGTCACAGCCCGCGCGCCGCGGCCAGAACTTCCTCGGCATGCCCCGCGACCTTGACCTTGCGCCAATCGCGAACGATCTCGCCGCTTCCGTCGATCAGGAAGGTCGCGCGTTCGATGCCCATGGATTTCTTGCCATACATGTTCTTTTCGACCCAGACGCCGTAATCCTCGGCCACGGTGCCGGTGTCCGAGGCAAGCGTGATCCCCAGCCCGTGCTTGTCGCAGAACTTCTCATGCGCCGCGAGGCTGTCCTTGGAGATGCCGATCACCCGCACGCCCGCTGCGTCGAATTCGGGCTTCAGGCGGTTGAAATCCTGCGCCTCCAGCGTGCAGCCGGGCGTGTCGTCGCGGGGATAGAAATAAAGCACCACCACCTGCGGGCGCAGCGCCGAAAGCGTGATTTCGCCTTCCGTCGAGGGCAGGGTAAAATCGGGGCTTGGGCGGGACATGGCCATTCCTTCCTTTTGCGGATCGGGTTTTTGTTGCCTTCGCGGCAGGATAAAGGCAAGCCCCGGGGATGGAGCAGGAAAGGCGGCGCGTGAGGAAAATCTGGCTTGCGCTTGGGATTCCGGTCGCTGTGGTCGCCGGGGGCGTCGGGTTTCTGGCGATGACGGGCACTGCGCTGCCGATGCCGGGATGGATTCTGGCCGAGGCGGAGGCGCGAGCCAACCGCGCGCTGCAATCCGCCGGAACCGTCGGCGCCGAGGTCAGCATCGGCGACGTGCGGCTGGTGATCGACCGCCGCCTGATGCCGCGCCTGCGACTTTACGATCTGCGGCTGCTGGAGGCTTCGGGCACGCCGATGCTGATCCTGCCCGAACTGCGCGTCGCCTTCGACCGCCCGAACCCGTGGGATCTGGTCCCGCGTCCGCGTCTGGTGCTGCTGTCGGGGGCCAAACTGTTCGCGCGGCGGCAAGAGGATGGCAGCTTCGATCTGGCCTTCGGCGTCAATCCCGGCGGCACGCGGATCGACAGCTATTCCGCCGCCATGGCGGAAATCGACCGGCTGTTCACGCTGCCCGCCCTGTCCAGCCTGCGCCGGGTCGAGGCGGAGGATCTGACGCTGACCGTTCAGGACGCCCGCGCGCAACGCACGTGGGAGTTGGACGAGGGCGCGCTGAAGATCGAGGTGCGCGATGCCGAGATCGAGGCGGGCCTGTCCGCCCGCGTCCATGGCAGCGAGGAAGGCCGCATCGGCATGACCTTCCTGACGCAGCGCGGATCGACCGAAACCCGCATGACCGCGATGGTCGAGGATATTGCCGCCGCCGACATTGCAGAGCAGGCCGCCCCGTTGGCCCCGCTGGCGGTTCTGGATGCCAATGTCTCGGGGCACGTTACGGCGGGGGTGGATGCGGAGGGGGTGCTGTCGCAATTCGCCGCCTCGCTGAACCTCGGCCCCGGCGCGCTTTCCCCGACCGAGGAGACGCGGCCCATCGCCTTCGATGCGGCGTCGATGGCGCTGACCTATGACCCATCGGCGCAAAAGGTGTCGCTGGTGGATATGACGGTCGACAGCAAGACGCTGCGGGTCAAGGCGACGGGTCATTCCTATCTGAAGGATCTGCGTGGCGGGCTGCCCGAGACGGTGATCGGGCAGATCCGCTTTGCCGACATCTCGGTCGATCCCGAGGGGCTGTTCACCGAGCCGGTGCGCTTTTCCGGCGGCTGGCTGGATGCGCGGCTGCGGCTGAACCCGTTCACCGTGGACATAGGCCAGCTGGCGCTGGTCGAGGGCGACCGGCACCTGCGCGGCCATGGTCATGTGCAGGCGGCTCCGGGCGGCTGGCGCGTCGCCTTCGACACCGCGCTGAACGAGATCGAGCGGAGCGATCTGCTGGCGCTTTGGCCGGTGGCTCTGGTTCCCCGCACCCGCGAATGGCTGTCGGAAAACGTGCTGGAGGCGGATCTGCGCAACGTCGATGCCGTCATCCGGCTCGATCCGGGGCAGGAGCCGAAGCTTTCGCTGGGCTATGAGTTCGACGGGGCCGAGGCGCGGTTCCTGCGCACCTTGCCTCCGATCGAGGATGGGCGCGGCTATGCCTCCATCGACCGTGACCGCTATTCCATGACGCTGGAGCGGGGGCGCGTGATGCCGCCCGAAGGCGGCGCGGTCGATGCGGCGGACTCGGTGTTTCTGGTGCGCGACATCCGCGAAAAGCCAACCATGGCCGAGATACGTCTGCGCACCCGCAGTTCCGTCACCGCCGCCCTGTCGCTGCTGGACCAGCCGCCCTTTGGCTTCATGACCAAGGCAGGGCGCTCGGTCCATGTGGGAACCGGGCAGGCCGAGGTCGCGGCCACCCTGCATGTCCCGCTGGTGCGCGGGATCAAGGTCGATCAGGTCGATTTCGACGTGGCGGGAACGATCCGGGACTTTTCGTCCGATGTGCTGGTGCCGGGGCGGGCGCTGTCCTCGGACGAGTTGCACCTGACGGCGGACCCGGACCGTCTGCGGATCGGCGGGCCGGGACGGCTCGGCCAGGTCGGCTTCGACGGCGCCTATCAGCTTTCTCTGAAGCGCGAGGATCAGGGCCGCGCCTTCGTCGAAGGCGACGTGGTGCTGTCCGAAGCGGCGGTCGAGGAGTTTCGGCTGGGCCTGCCCGCCGGGATGATCTCGGGGCAAGGGCAAGGGCGGGCGCGGATCGATCTGGCGAAGGGGGTGCCGCCGGAGTTGACGCTGTCTTCCGATCTGCGGGGCGTTGGGGTGTCACTGCCCGCGATCGGCTGGCAGAAATCGCCGGGCGCCGCCGGGCGGCTATCGGTCGGGGCGACCCTGTCCGATCCACCTGCCGTGCAGCGGCTGGAGGTCGAGGGCGGCGGGATGACCGCTGCGGGCAGCGTGTCGCTGACCGATACGGGGCTGGAGGCGGCGCGGTTCGACCGGGTGCGGCTGAACGGCTGGCTCGATGCGCCGGTGACGCTTTCGGGTCGCGGGCAGGGGCGCTCGCCGCAGGTCAACGTGAATGGCGGGCGGATCGACCTGCGGCAGTTGAAGCTTGGCGCGTCGGGGTCGGGCGGTGGTGGCGATCCGACCCCGGTGCGGCTGCGGCTGGACGAATTGCGCATCGGCGAGAAGCTGGCCCTGACCGGGGTTTCGGGCGATTTCAACACACGGGACGGGTTCAACGGGCGGTTCTCGGGGCTGGTGAACGGCGGCGCGCCGGTCAGCGGTATCGTCGGCCCGGTCAAGGGCGGCACCGGCGTCAAACTGACGGCTGCGGATGCGGGGCAGGTCCTCGCCTCGGCGGGTCTGTTCCCGAACGCACGCGGCGGCGCCCTGGATGTCGTGCTGGAGCCGGAAGGGCGTGACGGATATTACCGGGGCCGGGCACGGGCCAGCGGCGTGAGGGTGCAGAACGTGCCGGTGCTGGCTGCGCTGTTGAACGCAGTGTCTGTCGTCGGGCTGCTGGAGCAGCTGAACGGCTCGGGCATCCTGTTCCAGAACGTCGATGCCGAGTTCCGCTTGACCCCCGCCGCGATCGAGGTCACGAGGGGCGCTGCGGTCGGTGCCTCGCTTGGGGTGTCGCTGGCCGGGGTTTACGGGATGGCGGACAAGCGGTTCATGATGCAGGGCGTGATCTCTCCGATCTATCTGCTGAACGGGATCGGCGAGCTTGTCTCGCAGCGGGGCGAGGGGCTTTTCGGCTTCAACTATCGCCTGTCGGGGACGGCGGACGATCCGCAGGTCTCGGTCAACCCGCTGTCGCTGCTGACCCCCGGTGCCTTCCGCGAGATTTTCCGCAATCCTCCGCCACGGCTGGCCGAATGAAACTTTCCGATTTCGATTTCCACCTTCCCGAAGACCTGATCGCGACGCGGCCCGCAAAACCGCGCACATCGGCGCGGCTGCTGCTGGCGACGGGGGAGGCGATTTGCGATCTGCATGTGCGCGACCTGGTGGAAATCTTCCGCCCCGGCGACCGTCTGGTGCTGAACAACACCAAGGTGATCCCCGCGCGCCTGACAGGGCGGCGCAGACGCGGAGAGGCGGAGGCCAAGATCGAGATCACCCTGCTGGAGCCCGCCGCGAACGGCTGGCGCGCGCTGGCGAAACCGCTGCGGAAACTGGCGGTGGGCGAGACGGTGGCGTTTTCGGATCGCCTGTCGGCAGTGGTGGCCGACAAGTCCGAGACGGACCTGATCCTGACCTTCCATGCCGACGATTTCGACGCCGCGCTGGCCGAGGCGGGGGCGATGCCGCTGCCCCCCTATATCGCCGCCAAACGCGCGCCCGACGCGCAGGACAAGGATGATTACCAGACCGTCTTCGCCCGCCATTCCGGCGCGGTCGCAGCCCCCACGGCCAGCCTCCATTTCGATGCCGAACTGCTGGAGGCGCTGCGCGCCAAGGGTGTTACCTTCACCGAAGTCACCCTGCATGTCGGCGCGGGCACTTTCCTGCCGGTGAAGGTGGAGGATGTGACCACCCACAAGATGCACGCCGAATGGGGCGAGGTGACGCCGGAGGCCGCCGCCGCCATAAATGCCACCAAGGCGGCCGGCGGGCGGGTGATCCCCGTCGGCACGACGGCGCTGCGCCTGATCGAATCGGCAGCGGCCTCGGGGCGGGTGGAGCCGTTCCGGGCGGCCACCGACATCTTCATCTATCCCGGATATCGCTTTCGCGTGACCGATGCGCTGATGACGAATTTCCACCTGCCGAAGTCCACGCTTCTCATGCTGGTCTCGGCGCTGATGGGGGCGGAGACCGTCCGGCGCATCTACGATCACGCGGTGGCGAAGAATTATCGTTTCTTTTCCTACGGCGATGCGTCACTTCTGATCCCTGACGCGGACGGGCGGCAATAAGCCGCTTCCGAACCTGACCTTTCGCGTCCGCGCCTTATGTTGAACCGGCGAACTTCCGGAGCCTTCCATGCTGAGCGTCTTTTCCTCCACCTGGCCGCTTTTGATCGGCGTTCTGCTTTTGATGGTGGGGAACGGGGTTCAAAGCTCGCTCCTGGGCATCCGCGGCGCGATCGAGGGATTCTCGACGCTGGAGATGTCCATCGTCATGTCCGCCTATTTTGCGGGGTTCCTCTTGGGATCGCGCACCGTGCCGGGGATGATCCAGCGGGTCGGGCATGTGCGGGTCTTTGCCGCGCTCGGCTCGATGATCTCGGCGGTGCTGGTCTGTTATCCGGTGATGCCGGACTGGATGATCTGGGCGCTGATGCGCGTGCTGATCGGGTTCAGCTTCTCGGGTGTCTATATCACCGCCGAAAGCTGGCTGAACAACACGTCGACCAACGAAACGCGCGGGCAGGCGCTGTCGCTTTACATGATCGTGCAGATGGCGGGCATCATCTCGGCCCAGCTTCTGCTGAACGTGGCGGACCCGGCTGGATTCTCGCTGTTCGTGATCCCGTCGGTGCTGGTCAGCTTCGCGTTCATCCCGATCCTGATCACCGTGACGCAGGCCCCGACCTTCGATACGACCGAACGGCTGAGCTTCGCCAAGCTTTACGAGGTCTCGCCCCTTGGCGTCGTGGGCATGTTCCTGACGGGGGGCGTCTTTGCCGCGATGTTCGGGATGGCCTCGGTCTGGGGGACGATCGCGGGGCTGTCGGTCGCGCAGATCTCGTTGTTCATCGCGGCGATGTATGGTGGCGGGCTGGCGTTCCAGTATCCCATCGGCTGGATTTCGGACCGGATGGACCGGCGCATCGTGATTGCGGCGCTGGCGGCGGCGGGATCGCTGGTGATGCTGCTTGGCGTGTTCACCCCCGTGAACATGTGGCTGCTGACGCCCATCGCCGTGCTGCTGGGCGGGATTGCCAACCCGCTCTATTCGCTGCTGATCGCGCATACGAACGACTTTCTGGAAAAGCAGCAGATGGCGGGTGCCAGCGCCGGGCTTTTGTTCATGAACGGGCTTGGCGCGATTGCCGGGCCGCTCTTGACCGGCTGGTTGATGGATCGCATGGGGCCGCCGGGGTTCTTCGTTTTCATCCTTGCGCTGATGGCTTCGCTGACGGCCTATGCGGCATGGCGGATGACGCAGCGCACCGCGCCGCGCCCCGAGGAAACCGGCGCATTTGCCGTCGTGGCGCCAACGGCACAAACCGTCGCCGTCGGCGTTTTGATGGAGGAGGCGGGCCAGGACACCGCCGCCACCCGAGAGGAGAAGTAGGATGGACGATCCTGAAAGCGTGCTGGATTTCTGGCTTGGCGAACTCGATCCCGAGGATTGGTATTCGGGCGAGCCGGAACTGGACGAGGAAATCCGCGAGCGGTTCGGCGATCTTTGGCAGGCCGCCCATGACGGCGGGCTGGAACATTGGGTCGATGGCCCGGCGGGAACGCTTGCCTATCTGATCGTGACCGATCAATTCCCGCGCAATCTGTTCCGCGGGCAGGACAAGGCCTTTTCGACCGACCCGAAGGCCCGCGCCGCCGCCCGCCGCGCGTTGGATCAAGGCTGGGACATGGCGGTGCCGGTGCCCGAGCGGCAGTTCATGTATCTGCCCTTCGAACATTCCGAAGACATCGAGGATCAGGACCTGTCCGTCACGCTGTTTTCCGACCGCCTCGAAGACCCGGAAAGCCTGCTCCATGCCCGCGCGCATCAGTCGATCATCGCGCGTTTCGGTCGCTTTCCGTTCCGCAACGCCGCATTGTCGCGCGAGATGACTCGCGAGGAAACCGAGTTCATGCAGCAAGGGTCCTATCTAGCCGAAGTGGAACGCCTGCGCGGTAAGCCTTCGTTGCGTGTTGTGGAAGAGTAGTTTAACACTGAACTAGTTTTCAGCGGAGGGTCCGATGGCCGACAATTTCGACATGATCGTGATCGGGGCTGGCCCCGGCGGCTATGTGGCCGCGATCCGTGGCGCGCAGCTTGGGCTGAAGGTCGCCATCGTCGAGCGTGAGAATCTGGGCGGCATCTGCCTCAACTGGGGCTGCATTCCGACCAAGGCGCTGCTGCGCTCGGCCGAGGTGCTGCACCTGATGCACCGCGCCAAGGAGTTCGGGCTGAAGGCCGATGGGATCGGCTATGACCTCGACGCGGTGGTCAAACGCTCGCGCGGGGTGGCGAAGCAGCTTTCGGGCGGGATCGCCCACCTGATGAAGAAGAACAAGATCACCGTCGTCATGGGCGAGGCGAAGATCGCCGCCAAGGGCAAGGTGGTCGTGGACGGCAAGGAACTGACCGCCAAGAACATCGTGCTGGCGACTGGCGCGCGGGCCCGCACCTTGCCGGGGCTGGAGGCCGACGGCGATCTGGTCTGGACCTATCGCCACGCGCTGGAACCCAAACGGATGCCGAAGAAGCTGCTGGTCATCGGATCGGGCGCCATCGGGATCGAATTTGCCAGCTTCTTCAACACGCTGGGCGCGGATACCACCGTCGTCGAAGTGATGGACCGCGTCCTGCCGGTCGAGGATGCCGAGGTTTCGGCCTTCGCCAAGAAGGCATTCGAGAAGCAGGGGATGAAGATCCTCGAAAAGACGACCGTGAAGAAGCTGGACAAGGCGAACGGCAAGGTCACGGCCCATCTGGAAGCGGGCGGCAAGACCACGACGCAGGAATTCGACACGGTGATTTCCGCTGTCGGCATCGTCGGCAACGTCGAAGGGCTGGGGCTGGAGGCATTGGGCGTCAAGATCGACCGCACCCATGTCGTCGTGGACGAATATTGCCGCACCGGCGTGGACGGCCTTTACGCCATTGGCGACATCGCGGGCGCCCCGTGGCTTGCGCATAAGGCCAGCCACGAAGGCGTCATGGTTGCCGAGTTGATCGCCGGAAAACACGCCCATCCGATCAAGCCGGGCACTATCGCAGGCTGCACCTATTGCTATCCGCAGGTCGCATCGGTCGGCATGACCGAGGCGAATGCGAAAGAGGCGGGATACGACATCAAGGTCGGCCGTTTCCCCTTCATCGGCAACGGCAAGGCGATCGCGCTGGGCGAGGCCGAGGGTTTTGTCAAAACCGTCTTCGACGCCAAGACGGGCGAGCTTCTGGGCGCGCATATGATCGGCGCGGAAGTGACCGAACTGATCCAGGGCTATGTCATCGGCCGCACGCTGGAGACAACCGAGGAAGACCTGATGCACACCGTCTTCCCGCATCCGACGCTTTCGGAAATGATGCACGAATCCGTGCTGGACGCCTATGGCGGCGCCATCCACTTCTGAATTGGGGGCGGGTCAGAGTTTCTGACCCGCCTTTTTCCTTGTGAACCCGCGCATCGCCTCGGCATGTTCGGCAAGGAACAGGCGCACGCGTTCGGCATCGTGTTTCGAAAGGTCGCGCAGCCAGCCCGAGATCGCTTCCTGAACGTGGAAGTCCTTGTCGGTCAGCAGCGTCTCGACCCAACCAAGCGCGCGTTCGCGGGCGTCCATTTCCTTCAGGAACGTCTTTTTCGCCAGCGGCAATACTGCGATCAATGCTGCACGGCGCATCCAGGGGTTTTCCGATACCAGCCACGCCTCGGCCACGTCCATGCGCGACAGATCGGCCATGACGCGCTTTTCGGCGGCCTTCGACACGGCATCGGCCAGCGCCCATGCGTCCAGTTCGGGCAGCCAGTCCTGCACCAGACGCCATGCGGCCTCGTCCGGCTTCATCCGCGCCTGCAGCAAAAGTTTGGCGGCGGCGATCCGCGCCTCGTGGATGTTGCTGTGCCAGAGCGAGGAGGCGAGGGCGACACGCTCCTCCACCCCCAACTCGGCCCGCCATTCAGCGACCAGCGCGTCGATGGCGACGTTTGGCGTGCCAAGATAGCGGCGGTCGGCCTTGTGGCGCACGGCGGCTTCCACGGCAAGCGCAGCGTCGCCCTGCGCCTCTAGTGCGGCAATGGCGTTCATTCGACGGTCACCGATTTTGCAAGGTTTCGCGGTTGGTCCACATCCGTCCCTTTGGCGACTGCGGTGTGATAGGCCAGAAGCTGCGCCGGGATGGCATAGAGGATCGGCGCAAGCTGCGGTGCGATCGTCGGCAGGGTCAGCGTTTTCCAGCAGCCCTGTCCGGCTTCTGCCACGCCCTCGCTGTCGGAGATGAGCAGCACCTTGCCGTGACGCGCCATCACTTCCTGCATGTTGGAGATGGTCTTGTCGAACAGGGCATCATGCGGAGCGAAGACGATCACCGGAACATGGGCGTCGATCAGCGCGATGGGGCCATGCTTCAGCTCTCCCGATGCGTAAGCCTCGGCGTGGATGTAGCTGATTTCCTTGAGCTTCAGTGCGCCTTCCAATGCCATCGGGAACATCGCTCCGCGGCCCAGGAACAGGATGTCCTGCGCCTCGGCCAGTTCTTCGGCGACCTTGGCGATGGCTTTGCCCATGCCCAGCGCCTGGTTCATCAGGCCCGGCAGCATCCCCAGATCCGCGATCTGCGCCGACACGTCGATGCCGCGATCCTGCGCTGCCTTCAGCGCCAGCAGATACAGCACCAGAAGCTGGCACGAGAACGCCTTGGTCGAGGCCACGCCCACTTCGACCCCGGCAAGGATCGGCAGCGCCAGATCGCTTTCCCGCGCGATGGAGGATGTGGTCACGTTCACCACCGCCACGACCCGTGCGACCTGATCCTGTGCGTGGCGCAGGGCCGCCAACGTATCGGCAGTCTCGCCCGATTGGCTGACGAACAGCGCCCAACTGTCCTTTGACAAAACCGGATCGCGATAGCGGAACTCGGACGCGATATCGATATCGACGGGAAGACGCGCGATCTGCTCGAACCAGTATTTCGCGACGTGACAGGCATAATGTGCGGTGCCGCAGGCCACCAGCGTCAAACGGTCCACGCCGGTGAAATCGACGTCGGGCAGGTGCAGCTTGCCGTCGCGCACGTAATGGGCCAGCGCGTCGGCCAAAACCGCGGGCTGTTCGGCGATTTCCTTGGCCATGAAGTGGCGATAGCCGGATTTCTCGATCCGTGTCGCGTCGATCTGGATCTGGGTCATCGCGCGGTTGGCGCGGCGCCCGGCGGCATCGTGGATTTCCGCGCCCGCCCGGGTCACGACCGCGCGGTCGCCTTCCTCCAGATAGGTGATGCGGTCGGTCATCGGCGCCAGCGCAATGGCGTCCGATCCGATGAACATCTCGCCATCGCCATGCCCGATGGCCAGCGGAGAGCCCTTGCGGGCTGCGATCATCAGGTCAGGCTCGTGCTCGAACAGGAAGGCGAGGGCGAAGGCACCTTCCAGCCGGTCCACGGTCGCGAAGGCCGCGTCCTTCGGCGTCATCCCCGACGCCAGATGCCGCGCGGTCAGATGGGCCACCGTCTCGGTATCGGTCTGGCTTTCGAACACCACGCCAGCGGCCTCCAACTCCTCGCGCAGTTCGCGGAAGTTCTCGATGATGCCGTTATGCACGACCGCGACGCCGCCCGCGCGGTGGGGGTGGGCGTTCGCGACCGTCGCCGCGCCATGGGTGGCCCAGCGGGTGTGGCCGATCCCTGCCTTGCCCGCCAAGGGTTCATGCACCAGAAGGTCCGAAAGGTTCACCAGCTTGCCGGTCGCGCGGCGGCGGTCCAGCGCGCTGCCGTTGACCGTGGCGATCCCGGCGCTGTCATAGCCGCGATATTCCAGACGACGCAGGGCTTCGACCAGCTGCGGTGCAACCTCGTTCTTGCCGAGGATTCCGACGATGCCGCACATGGGTCAGCCTTTCTTCTTTGCAAGGAACAGGTCCATCAGGCGGACGGCCATTCCGGGTTTCGTCACCTGACGCGCGCGACCGATGGCCAGCGCCTCGGCGGGGACGTCTTCGGTGATGATGCTGCCCGATCCGGTCATCGCATCGCGTCCGATCTTCACCGGCGCGACCAGCATGGTGTTCGACCCGATGAAGGCACGCGGCCCGATTTCGGTGCGGTGCTTGTTCACGCCGTCATAGTTGCAGGTGATGGTGCCCGCGCCGATATTCGTCTTCTCGCCCACATGGGCGTCGCCGATATAGGTCAGGTGGCCGACCTTGACGCCTTCGTCCAGCACGGCGTTCTTGATCTCGACGAAGTTGCCGACATGGACGTCCTCGGCCAGTTCCGCGCCGGGGCGCAGGCGGGCAAACGGCCCGACGGTGGCACCGCGCGAGATGTGGCACCCCTCCAGATGGCAGAAGGCGCGGATCTCGGCTTCCGATTCCACGGTCACGCCGGGGCCGAAGACGACGTTCGGCCCGACGACCGCATCACGTCCGATCACGGTGTCCAGCGCAAAGAAGACGGTGTCGGGGGCGGTCAGGGTCACGCCGTTCTCCAGCGCCTCGGCGCGGGCGCGGGCCTGAAACACGGACTCGGCCGCGGCGAGTTCCGCGCGGGTATTGATGCCCAGCGTTTCGGAAATGTCGCAGGTGACGACGCCCGCCGAAAGCCCGCGCGCACGGGCGATTTCCACGATGTCGGGCAGATAGTATTCGCCCGCCGCATTGTCATTCTCGACAGCCGAGACGAGATCGAACAGCAGCCTTGCATCGCAGCAGACGACGCCGGAATTGCAAAGCGTGATCGCCCGCTGATCCTCGGTCGCATCCTTGAACTCGACGATACGCTCAAGCTCGTCGCCGTCCATGATCAGCCGTCCGTAACGTCCCTCGCCATGAAACCCGAGGACCACCACGGCATGACGAGAGCGGGCTTCGCGCATCGCCTCCAGCGTTTCGGCGGTGATGAAGGGGGTGTCGCCATAAAGCACGACCGCATCGCCGGGGGCATCGAAGCGCGCCTGCGCGACGGCATGGGCGGTGCCAAGCTGTTCTTCCTGCAGAACGACGGTTGCATCGGGATCGAAAGCCAGCGCCGCCTTCGTCACCCGGTCCGCGCCGTGACCCGCGACCACCACCGTCCGGGCAGGGTCCAGCGCACGCCCCGCCGACATCGCATGGTGCAGCATCGGCACGCCCCCCAGCGGATGCAGCACCTTCGGCAGGTCCGAGTTCATGCGCGAGCCCATGCCGGCCGCAAGAACGATCAGTGAAACATCCGCCATTTCTGCCCCTTTGGTCTTTTATTCGGCTGCCGCCCGTTTTACGCCCAAGACGCGAGTTCGCAAGGGGCGGACGGTCACACTCCTTTTCGGCAGGTTACAATGCGCACTGTTGTTTTCGATCTGGACGGCACGCTGGCCGATACCGCGGCGGATCTGATCGCGTCGGCCAATCACTGCTTCGATGCGCTGGGCCATGGGGCGATGCTGGACCCGGTGCAGGACGCGGCCACGGCGGGGCGTGGCGGGCGGGCGATGCTGCGCCTTGGGTTCGAACGTATCGGCATCGACTGGTCCGAGGTGGACGTGGACGGCCAATACCCGATCCTGCTGGAAGCATACGGCGCGGCCATCGCCGTGCATACGCGGCTTTATCCCGGCGCGGCCGAGGCGGTGCAAGCGTTGCGGCAGGCGGGCTTTGCCACCGCCATCTGCACCAACAAGCCAGAGGGGCTGGCGCGGACGCTGGTGACCAAACTGGGCGTGCAGGACCTGTTCGGCGCGCTGGTCGGGGCCGATACGCTGCCGGTGCGCAAGCCCGATCCCGCGCCTTATTTCGCCGCCGTGACGGGCGCGGGCGGGGATGTGGCCCGTTCGATGCTGGTGGGCGACACGGAAACCGACCGCCTGACCGCGCAGGCGGCGGGCGTGCCGGTCGCGCTGGTAACCTTCGGCCCCGAAGGGCATGACGCGATGGCGGCCCTGAAACCCGAAGCGCTTCTTCACTGCTATGCCGACCTGCCAGAACTTGCGGACCGCCTGCTCGTGTCGTGATAATGTCACGCTGCGGTGCTTAAAGCCCCGCAAGCATATCAGGACATTTGCGATGACCTTGGACAATCCGAACACCCCCGCGCGCGACTGGCTGGAGGCGGAACTCGCCGATACGCTGGACGAGGAATATGAGCTGGAGCTGGAAGACGCGGTTCTTTCGGCGGAAATCGCCAAGATCTACCGCAAGGGCCATCCCGATGCGATCCAGCGGGCCGATTATTTCCGCAACCTGATCCGCCTGCAATCGGAACTGATCCGCCTTCAAAGCTGGGTGCAGTATCACAAGCAGAAGGTCGTCGTGATCTTCGAAGGGCGCGATTCCGCAGGCAAGGGCGGCGTGATCAAGCGCATCACCCAGCGCCTGAACCCGCGCGTCGTGCGGACCGTTGCGCTGCCCGCACCGTCAGACCGCGAAAAGTCGCAATGGTATTTCCAGCGCTATGTCCCGCATCTGCCGGCAGGGGGCGAGATCGTCCTGTTCGACCGCAGCTGGTATAACCGTGCCGGCGTCGAACGCGTGATGGGCTTTGCCACCGAAGATCAGGTGCAGGAATTCTTCCACGACGTGCCGGAGTTCGAGCGGATGCTGGTCCGTTCGGGCATCAAGGTTGTGAAATACTGGTTCTCGATCACGGACGAGGAACAGCAGATGCGCTTCCTCATGCGCATTCACGACCCGATGAAGCAGTGGAAGCTGTCGCCGATGGACCTGCAATCCCGCGTCCGGTGGGAACAGTATACCAAGGCGAAGGAAGAGATGCTGATCCGCACGAACATCCCCGAGGCCCCCTGGCATATCGTCGAGGGCAACGACAAGAAGCGGGCGCGTCTGAACTGCATCGACCACCTGCTGACGATGTTCCCTTACGAAGATGTCCCGCATGACGACATCTCGTTGCCGGACCGCGTGTTCAACCCCGACTATGAACGCGCGATCCTGCCGCCGGAGCTTTACGTTCCGTCGAAATACTGATCCTGCATCCCCCCTTTGGCTGAATTGCCGCCAGCCGCGGGGGGGTGCGACACTCCGCCCATCAGTTCTGGGGAGGAGCGTTCTATGACTTACGAGAATGTCAAGATTCACCCCGCCGTCGATGGTGGGGTCAAGGCGGGCGATCCGAACTTTGCGGGTGGCACGCTGCATTGCAACTGCGCCACCGACCGGGTCGAGGTGAAGGTGGGCGGGCAGACCGCGCATAACCACGTCTGCGGCTGCACCAAATGCTGGAAGCCCGACGGCGCCGTGTTCAGCCAGGTCGCCGTGGTTGGGCGCGATGCGATCACCGTCACCGCGAACGAACACAAGCTGAAGATCGTGAACGAGGCCGCGCCCATCCAGCGCCACGCCTGCACCGGCTGCGGCGCGCATATGTATGGCCGGATCGAGAACAAGGACCACCCGTTCTACGGCCTTGATTTCGTTCATACGGAACTGTCGGATCAGTCCGGCTGGTCCGAACCGCAATTCGCGGCTTTCGTTTCGTCGGTGATCGAAAGCGGGGTGGACCCGTCGCGGATGGACGGCATCCGTGGCCGACTGCGCGAGCTGGGGCTGGAACCCTATGACGCGTTGTCGCCGCCGCTGATGGATGCGATCGCTACCCATGTGGCCAAGCGCTCCGGCGCGCTGGCTGCGTGAATGCGGCGCGGGGAAGCCCCCCGCGCCAATCCCGGAGCAAGGAGAACTGGAATGCGCACCCGTGCCGCCGT
>NZ_SMYN01000019.1 GCF_004959935.1 Falsirhodobacter xinxiangensis
CTGGCTCTGAAACTCAATGAGTCTGGACCCTAGTGACACCCAAGTTGCGTTCTAAGAGCTGCTCTATGAGCTCTTGATAATCAAGGATGCTCTTAGCAATAAATTTAACAAGATAATCATATCCACCCGAGATCAGGTGGCATTCCATCACCTCTGGAACCCGCGCCATACCCTGCTCGAACCGCGAGAAGTTGTCGCTGCGATGATCGGCCAGTGTGAACTCGGTAAAGATCGTCACGACCTGCGCGACCTTGCGCATGTCCAGAAAAGCGCCGTAGCCGCTGATGATCCCCGCCGCCTCCATGCGCCGTATGCGCTGGAGGCAGGGCGAGGGGGAAAGCCCGACATGTTCGGACAGGCGGACGTTGGAAATCCGTCCATCCTTCATCAGTTCCGCGAGGATCTTGATGTCGATTCTGTCGAGCTTGATCGTCATGCCGGTGCTATCTCAGGATGCAAGCCGAAGGCTTTTCTGATGGGCCTGGGCGAAATCCGCCATCGAGTTGAAGCGGAAATCATAGCTGGGCATATCTCCGGGGTGCATCGTCGCGCCGAAGCCTTCCTTGTTGTGCCGACGATAGATCCACGCCGAGGCGAGCCCATGCCGGTTTGCGGGCTTGTGATCGTGGAACATGCTTTCGGCAGTGTGAAGGATCTCGGACTTCTGGTGGCCCATGCGGTCAAGCTGCGCCAGCATATAGTCGAAATTGCGATCAGAAGGCTTGTAGCTGCCCACATCTTCGGCGGTGTAGACATAATCGAAGTCGACGGCGAGCTTTTCGTTTGAAAAGGCGAACGAGCGGTTGTCCACGTTCGACAGCACGCAGAGCTTGTAGTATTTTTTCAGGTATTGAAGCGCACCTGCGGAATCCTCGAAGGCGGGCCAGTTCCTGACCGACTGGCCATATTCCTCGCATTCGGCCCAGGTGACGGGGATGCGC
The DNA here is from genome assembly GCF_004959935.1 of Falsirhodobacter xinxiangensis. Classification (GTDB taxonomy): domain Bacteria; phylum Pseudomonadota; class Alphaproteobacteria; order Rhodobacterales; family Rhodobacteraceae; genus Falsirhodobacter; species Falsirhodobacter xinxiangensis. The sequence continues at coordinate 942 of NZ_SMYN01000019.1, forward strand.
CATTCTTCGGACAGGCGGCGATAGACGGTGGCGAGCAGGCGCGAATAGGGCATGGCCGGCGTCGCGAGTTGCTGGGTGCTTTCGTGGAACGCATGCGCCTCGAGGATCTGGTCGCGGCTCAGCGACAGCCGGTCGGTCAAGGGGCGCAGGCCCTCGATCATCCCGCTCTCCCAGTCGATCAGCGTGCCATAGACATCGAAGGTCAGGACTTTGAAATCATTCAGGTTCATTTGGTTTCTCCGTGTAATGTCAGATGACGAGGCAGAGCCGGAAGGCGTCGTAGATGGAGGCGTGGATAGAGCGCGAGGAAACCGCATCGCCGATACGGTAAAGCGCGAATTCGTCCTTGCCCACCTCGGGCTGCGGTTTCAGGGCAAGAAGCGCGTCCATGTCCAGCGACCCGCGGTTGCCCGAGGCGTCCTTCATCTCGTGGAACAGCTCGTCGATCGGGATCGAGCCGCAATCGACGATGACGTTGTCGGCCAGAACCTCGATCCGCTCGCCGGTGAGCATGTGGGTCAGGGTGGCCTTCAGACCGTTGCCGTCGCGCTCGACCTTGGCGATTTCCAGATCCACATCGACGCGGGCATGTTTCTCGGCCAGCTTCTTGCGATAGGTGACGCGGGATTGGTATTCCATCTCCTGCGCCATGAATTCATCGACGGTGACCAGATGCACGTCGCGGCCCGCCTCGGCCATGGTCAGGGCGGTGGAGGGCGCCTGATGGCGGCCCGTGCCATCCACGACCAGAACGCGCTGGCCAATGCGGTGGGGCTCGGTGAGGGCATCCCAGCTGCTGGTGACCAGATCCTCTCCTCCCTCGGGGACGGTCGTGTCGGGCAGGCCGCCCGTGGCGATGATCACCACGTCCGGCTGCTCGGCCATGATGTCTGCCTCTTCGGCATAGACGTTAGTGCGGACGGTAACGCCCAGCTTTTCAAGCTCCGCCTCGCGCCAGTCCACGATCGCGATCAGATCGCGCCGCCATCCGGCCAGCGCCGCCGTGCGAATCTGGCCGCCCAGCTTTGCGCCCGCCTCGAACAGCACGACGCTGTGCCCCCGTTCGGCAAGCACGCGGGCCGCCTCTAGCCCCGCCGGGCCGCCGCCGACAACCACGGCCTTTTTCGCGATTTCGGCCTTTGGCACGATATGCGGCAGCTTGTATTCGCGGTTGCTTGACGCGTTGTGGATGCAGTTGCCCAAGCGATAGAGGCAATGCGAGGTGCCGATGCACGGGCGGATGCGGTCGGCCTCGCCCTGCTCGAGCTTGCGCACAATGTAAGGGTCCGCGATATGGGCGCGGGTCATGCCGACCAGATCCAGCAATCCCTCGGAGATGGCGTAGCGCGCCGTTTCCAGATCGGGAATTCGCGCGGCGTGGAAGACCGGTAGCTTAACCTGCCGCTTGAAGGCACCCACGGTCTTTAGGAACGGGGCCAGCGGGCGGGCCATGTTCGGGATGTTGTGTTCGACCAGCGCGATGCCGGTATCCATCTTGCCAAAGATGCAGTTGAAGAAGTCGATCGTCGTCTCGCGCTGCAAAATATCCGCGATTTCAAGGCATTCGTCGAAGGACAGGCCGATCCCGTCGCCCTCGTCCACGACATAGCGCATGCCGACGACGAAATCGTCGCCGACCTCGGCCCGGATGGCGTCGTGGACGGCGATTGCGAAACGGGTGCGGTTTTCGACCGATCCGCCCCAGCGATCGTTGCGGTGGTTGGTCAGCGGCGAGAAGAACTGCCCGATCAGGTGGCCGCCGGTCAGTGTCTCCAGCCCGTCGAAGCCGCCTGCCTTGAGCCGGCGCGCCGCTTGGGCGTAATCGCGTATGACGCGGGCGATGTCATCCTCGTCCATCTCGCGGCTGATCGCGCGGTGGCGCATCTCGCGCATCCGGCTTGGGCCCATCGCGGGAAGCCAGTCCTTGACCGTCGCATCGGCACGGCGACCAAGATGCGAAATCTGGCACATCACATGCGCACCGTGCTTGTGTACCCGATCGGCCATCTGCTGAAGATAGGGGATGGCGTCGTCATGGCTGACATCCATCTGGTTGCCGCCCCAGTTGCTGTCGGGCGACACCTGCGACGATCCGCCGATCATCGTCATCGCCAAGCCGCCCTTGGCCTTTTCCTCGTGATAGGCCTGATACTGCTCGCGCGGATAGCCCCCGCCCCCCGCCGTCGCCGCGTGCGAGGTGGAGATGATGCGGTTCTTCATCGTCAGGTGCTTGAGCCGGAACGGGGTCAGAAGCGGGTCCTTGATCCGGGCCGGATTGGAAATGGCGTTCATGGGGCTTTTCCCTGCTGGTTCAATGGGTGGCGCCCGCGCTGCGGCGGGTGCTGGCGGGGACTTCCTCCAGCCAGCCGCGACGAAGCTGCGGCACGGCGCGGACGAGTTCCTGCGTGTAGGGATGGGTGGGGGCGTGGGTCAGCACGTCGCGATGCGCCAGCTCCACCTCGCGTCCCTGGTAGAGCACCATGACCTCGCGGCACATCGCCTCAACCTTGCCCAGATCGTGGCTGATGAACAGATAGGACAGGCCAAGCTCGCGTTGAAGTTCCACCAGAAGCTCGATCACCGCCGTGGCGACGACGGTGTCCAGTGCCGAGGTCACCTCGTCGCAGATCACGACCGACGGCTTCGCCGCAAGTGCCCGCGCAAGGTTGATGCGTTGCTTTTGCCCGCCCGAAAGCTCTCGCGGGCTGCGATGGGCCAGCGACGCGGGCAAGCGGACCATGTCCAGCAGCTCGGCGACGCGGCGGTCGCGCTCGCCGCCCTTCATCCCATGATAGAAGGTCAGTGGCCGGCCCAGGATTTCCGCATTCGTCTGCGCCGGGTTGAGCGCGGTATCGGCCATCTGGAACACGATCTGCACCGCGCGGCGATCGGCGCGGCTGCGCCGAGCGGGATCGGCCAGATCCAGCTCCTTCCCGTTCAGCTTCGCCCACCCCTTCGCCGAGGGAAGCATCCCCGCGATCACCCGGCCCAGCGTGGACTTGCCCGAGCCGGATTCCCCGATCAGGCCAAGCGTCTGACCGCGTGGGATGCGAAAGCCGATGTCATGCAGCACCGGATGTTTCGGCATCCCGTCCCGGACCGCACCATAGCCTGCCGTCACGCCGCGGCATTCCAGCACGATGTCATCGGCGACCGGCGGCAGTTCGAGCCGCTTGCTCGCCGAGGCGGAGATCAGGCCTTGGGTAAACGGATGCTGCGGTCGGTCGAGAAGATCGTCCACCGGCGCGTTTTCCATGACCTCGCCGCCACGAAGCACGATGATACGGTCGGCCATCTGGGCGACGACGCCCAGATCGTGGCTCACATAGATCGCGGTCACGCCTTTTTCGCGCACCAGCGCCTTGAAGGCGCGCAGCACGTCAACCTGCGTCGTCACGTCCAGCGCGGTGGTTGGCTCGTCGAAGATCAGCACCTCGGGCGTGTTGATCATCGCCATCGCCGCCATCATGCGCTGCAACTGCCCGCCCGAGACCTGGTGGACATACCGATCGCCGATGGTCTGCGGATCGGGCAGGGCAAGCTCTTCCAGCAGCGCCTTGCCCTTGGTGACGGCCTGTTCGCGCGGCATCGTCGAATGCAAGGCGGTGGGGCTGACGATCTGGTTCATGATCCGCTTGGCCGGGTTGAACGCCGCCGCAGCCGATTGCGCGACATAGGCGACCGTCCTGCCACGCAGGTCGCGGAGTGCGCGTGGCGGCAGCGAGAGAATTTCGCGCCCGCCGATGCGCACCGAGCCGGAGGCGATGCGGCAGCCCGGCCGCGCATATCCCATCAGCGACAGCGCGATGGTCGATTTGCCCGAGCCGGATTCCCCGATCAGCGCGACGACCTCGCCCTTCTTGGCGGTGAAGCTGACATTGTTCACGATGCGGGTCTTGCCTGCATCGATGCAAAGGTCGCGGACCTCGATGAAATCGTCCATCCTAGCCGTCCTTTCCGTGCGAGATCGCGTCCACCATCAGCGTCATCGCGATGGTCAGCGACAGAAGGCAGATCGCTGGGGCCAGCACCGCGCTTGCGGCATAGGACAGGCCCACCATGTTTTCCGCGACCAGCGCGCCCCAATCCGCCTCGGGCGGCTGGATACCGAGCCCAAGGAAGGACAGACCCGACAGCAGCAGCGCGATGTAGATGAAGGTGATCCCGAAATGGGTGAGCATGTTCGGCACGATGTTCGGCAGGATCTCGCGCCGGATCAGATGGGCCGTGCCCTCGCCGCGCACGCGCGCCGCCTCGACGTAATCCATGCGCGAGATGTTGATGGCCGCCGACCGGATGTTGCGATAGGCCGACGGCACGTAAAGCACCGTGATCACCACGATCAGTACCGGCAGCGACGATCCGAATCCCGCGACCGCCACCAGCGCGAAGATGGTCGAGGGAAGGGAGTTCATCGTGTCCATGAACCAGCTGAGCGCCGTGTCCACCGCCGGGCGCACGAGCGTCGCGAGGATGCCCAGCACCGCGCCGAGAATCAGCGCCAGCGCCGCCGTCAGCATCGGTAGCCCCACCGTGTATTTCGCACCCGACATGATGCGCGACAGCACGTCCCGCCCCAGATAGTCGGTGCCAAGCGGATAGGTCGCCGACATCGGGCCGAGGCTGTCCCAGCTGTCTACGAACTCGCCCGGATCGTAGGGGGCCAGCAAATCGCCGAACAAGGCAAGGAAGACCCATGCGCCGAAGACGGCCGCGCCCGCTAGCGACAGCACGGGCCAACGATTGCGCGCGCGACGCAGGGTCGGTGCGGTTTCGATTTTCGTGTCGGTCATCGTGCCCTCAGTCTTGGATTGGCAAGGATGGCGATCAGGTCGGCGATCAGCACGAGGATCAGGAACCCCGCGCAGAAGATCAGCGCGCAGGCCTGCATCAGCGGCAGGTCGCGCGCGGCCACGCTGTCCACCATCAGCTTGGTCAGGCCGGGATAGGCGAAGATCACCTCGACGAAGACGACGCCCGAGATCAGCGCGTTGAGGCTGAGTGCCGAGGCGTTCACGATTGGCCCCGCCACGTTCGGCAGCGCATGGAACACGGTCGCATGCAGCCGCGATGCTCCGTTCAGGATCGCGGTTTCGACATAGGGCTCGCGCAGCGCACCCAGCAGGATTGCCCGGATCATCCGTGCCATCTGTCCAATCACGGAAAGCGACAGGGCCAGCACCGGCAACGTCATCACGCGGAAATGCCCCGCGATGCCCGACGCGCCCTCGACGTTGGCAAGCGCTGGAAACCATCCCGCCCAGACCGAAAGCACCAGCACGATCAGCGTCGCGATCAGGAAGGACGGCGTGGACAGAGCCACCACCGACAGCAGTGTCGTCAGCCGGTCGAAAAGCGATCCCGGCTTCATCGCCGAGGCGATCCCGAGGACCAGCGAGACCGGAATGGCGACCAGCGCCGCCAGCCCCGCCAGCAGCAGCGAGTTCGGCAGGCGCGTGGCGATCACATCGGCCACCGGACGACCGCTGGCCAGCGAAAAGCCGAAATCACCGGTCACGACGCCGCCCAGCCACGCGAAATACCGCGCAAGCTCGCCTCCCTCCAGTCCAAGCTGGGCGCGCAGGGCGGCCAGCGTTTCTGGCGTGGCGTCCTGCCCCAGAATGGATTCCGCCGCATCCCCCGGCAGCGCGCCGCTGACCATGAACACCAGCGTCGCCACCAGCCACAGCGTCAGCAGCCCCAGCCCGATACGTTTTGCGATCAACGCCCCCATCAGGCTTCAAGCCAGACGTGTTCGGCAAAGGAGTAGCCCATCATGTTGCCCGTCGGGATCGGCTTCAGGCCTTTGAGCTTGCTGGAATGGGCGTCGATATTGGCAAAAAACAGCGGGATGCCGGTCCCAGCCTCGTCCCGCACCATCTGTTGCAGATCGGCATAGTTCTGGGCGCGCGTTGCCTCGTTCGTTTCGGCGCGGGTGGTGTCCAGCAGCTTGTCGAACGCCTCGGACTGCCAGCGGGACGAGTTGAACGCGCCGCCGGATTTATAGCACAGCGACAGGATCATATCCGCTGTCGGGCGCTGCGTGATCGTGCCGAAGCCAAAGGGCACCTTCATCCAGACGTTCGACCAGTATCCGTCAACCGGCACGCGCTGGACGTTGATGTTCACGCCGATCCCTGCCGCCGCCTGCTGGATGATAAGGGCCATATCCAGCGTGTTCGCCACGCCCGCCGACGCGACCAGCGGGATGTCCGCGCCGATGACGCCTGCCTTTTCAAGATGGAACTTCGCCTTTTCGGGGTCGTGTTCGCGCTGTGGGGCGGATGCGTCGTGGTATTTCATGGTGGATGCGATGGGCTGGTCGTTCGCCATCTCGGCAAAGTCGCGATAGATCGAGGAGACCATCACCTCGCGTTGCAGCAGATGCTTCATGCCAAGGATGAAGTCGGGATTGCCGGTGGTACTGTCCGTGCGCTGCATTATCAGGTCCGAATAGGTACCTGACTTGGTGACGAACAGATCGACGCCTTCCTCGCGCTCGATCAGACGGGTAGAGCGGGGGTTGATGCCGGTGGTCAGATGAACCTCGCCCGCGCGCAGTGCGTTCAAACGCGAGCTTTCGTCCGGCAGACCGAAATATTCGATGGAATCGACGTGCTGCTTGCCGTCCTTCCAGTAATCGTCGTTGCGGACCGCGACGGAACGCACGCCTGCCTCGAACATCTCCAGCTTGTAAGGGCCGGTGCCGATGCCGAATTCGGTGCTGCCGTCCGGCACGATGAACATGTTGAACGTGCCGAGGATCACCGGCAGATCGTAGTTCGGGCCGGTCAGGGTGATTGCCAGCTCGTGCGGGCCGGTCGCGCGAACCTCTGAAATCATCGCGGTATAGGTTTTGCCCCGCGACGCGGTTTCGGCGACATTGTGCCGCGCGATGGAAAAGACCGCATCGGCCGACGTGAATGGGCGTCCGTCATGGAACCGCACGCCTTCGCGCAGGCGGAAGACCCATGCGATGCCGTCGGCGGTGGACCATTCGGTTGCGAGTTCCGGCTGTGCCGCCAGATCGCCGTCAAGCGCGGTCAGCGTGTTGTAGAACATGAAGCCGCGCGCATAATCCGTGCCGTTGCCGAAGCGTGCGGGGTCCAGCGTTTCTGCGGTGGACGAGGACGACCCGGCTACCTTTAGAGTGCCGCCGCGAACGGGGACCGCGTCCTGCGCATGGGCGATGCGTGTGGACATCATGCTGGCGGCGGCAATCGTCATGCCGCCCGCGACGAGCCCGCGCAGGATGTCGCGCCGTGTTGCACCGCGGGCCGCCATGCCCTGCATCCGTGCAAGATCGCGCGGTGAAAGGGGGGGAGCCATCTCTAGGTCACTCATTGGAATCTCCGCTGATGGTCTTGGATAGGTTCTTTGTGTTCTTGGCGACCGGACGCATCCGCCGCAGCCCTAGGGTGCCAAGAAGGCCGCGAACAGTTCCGCTGAATTCCGGTGTTCGGCTTTGCAAAAATTTTGTGAAGCCGACGAATTCCCCGAAATCTGCGGCGTCGGGGGGGCTAATCCTGTGGTCACGAATGCCGCAAAAGGGCCCAGTATGACGAATATCGGAAAGTTTTTCATTGATGGTCAGTGGGTTGCGCCGGTCTCGCAAATGTCCGCTGATGTCATCGACCCCGCCACGCATACTGTGGTGGGGCAGGTTCCATTGGCAAATGCCGAAGATGCGAATCGCGCCGTCATAGCGGCAAGGCGGGCCTTCGACAGCTTTTCGCAGGTCCCGCTGGCGGATCGGATCGCCCTGCTGCGCCGCATTGCCAAGGGGATGACCCGCCGGCAGGAAGACATCGCGCAGGCCATCAGCGCCGAGATCGGCGTGCCCATCGCCTATGCCCGCTCCGGCCATGCCGCTGCCGGTGCGGCGCATATCGAGATTCTTTGCCGCGAGTTAGAAAGCTTTGCCTTCGAATGGATGCAGGGCGACACGCTGGTCACGCGCCTGCCGATCGGCGTGGCCGCGCTGATCACCCCTTGGAACGTGCCGGTCAACCAGATCGTCATCAAATTCGCACCCGCGCTGGCTGCGGGCTGCACCATGATCCTGAAGCCGTCCGAAATCGCGCCCACCTGCGCCACCATCATCGCCGAGATCATCCAAGAGGCGGGCATCCCTGCGGGCGTGTTCAACCTGATCCACGGCGACGGGCCGGGGGCGGGTGCGGCGCTGACCTCGCACCCGCAGGTGGATATGGTGTCGTTTACCGGATCGACCCGCGCGGGAATTGCGATTTCCAATGGGGCTGCCCCGACGATCAAACGCGTCGGGCTGGAGCTGGGCGGGAAATCCGCCAACATCCTGCTGGACGATGTGGATCTTGCCGATGCCGTCGCCAAGGGCGTGCGCGCCTGTTTCGCCAATTCGGGGCAGGCCTGTTCGGCCCCGACGCGGATGCTGGTGCCGCGCGGGATGATGGCCGATGCGGCGCGGATCGCGGCGGGCGTGGCGGATGGTTTGCGCGTGGGCGATCCGCGCAACCCGGCGACCGACCTTGGCCCAGTTGCCAATGCGAACCAGTGGCGCAGCATTCAGGCGATGATCGCGGCGGGTGTGGCCGAGGGTGCAACCCTTGCCGCAGGCGGCACCGGTTTGCCGGAGGGGCTGACCACGGGCGATTACGTCCGCCCCACCGTCTTTGCGGATGTGGCGCCCACCATGCGCATCGCGCAAGAGGAGATTTTTGGCCCCGTCCTGTCCATCATCCCTTACGACAGCATCGATCATGCTGTGGAGATTGCGAATTCCAGCGTCTACGGCCTTGCGGCTTATGTGCAGGGGCGCGATCTGGACCGCGTTCGCGCTGTGGGTCGTCGCTTGCGGGCAGGGCGGGTGCATCTGAACTATCCCGTACTGGACCGGACCGCGCCTTTCGGGGGGTTCAGGCAGTCGGGCAACGGGCGCGAACAGGGCCGCTATGGCCTTGAGGAATTTCTGGAATACAGCGCACTTATCGGCCACGGCGCCGCGTGAGGGAAACAGAGATGACCCGCCAGACCCCCCCCGCCTATATGGAAGCGTACAAAGAAGCCTTTGTCGCCGAGACGGCCGAATTCATACACGCCTATGACACCGCCCACGTCGTGATGCTGGGCGAGGCAGGGGTGCTGCCCGCCGAGACGGCCCTTGCCCTCCTGGACGGTCTTGCCGAGATGGAGCGCGCCGGGATCGCCGTCTGCCGCAGCGCCGCAGGCGGAGGAAACCATGCGGGAGAGCGGCATCTGACCGCAACGCTGGGAGCAAGCGTCGGCGGGGCAATCGGCCTTGCGCGTTCCTCGGGCGATCTGTCGGCGATTTCGTTCCGCATGTATGCGCGCGATGCGGCGCTGCGGCTGCGCCGACGGGTCCTGCTGCTGCGGCGCGCGATGCTGGCCTTTTCCGCATCCCACCGCGACAGTGTTTTCGCCGGCAACACCCACGGCCAGCACGCACAGCCGATCACTTTCGCACTGTGGGCGATGATGTATCACGATGCGCTGGCCCGCGACGGCGAAAGGCTGGCCGCGTTCGGCGCGCGGGCGAACTGGTGCCCGGCAGGGGCGGGCATCATGGCGGGGACGGGCTTTCCCATCAACCGCAAGCGCGTGGCCGACCTTCTGGGTTTCGACGGTGTGATCCCCAACACGCTTGATGCCGCGCTGAGCCATGATCTGGAGATCGAGTACGCGTCGGTCCTGAACGCTTTGTGCTACACCCTCTCGCGCATGGCCGAGGATGTGTTCATGTGGAACACGACAGAACATTCGCTGGTGACCTTGCCGGACTGGTTCATCGGCGCATCCTCGATGATGCCGCAAAAGCGTAACCCCGACGGTTTGCAGGACCTGCGCAACCTGTCCGCGCAATCGCAGGCGGCGCTGACGATGGTGATGGGCACCGAACGCGGCCCCACCGGCTATGCCATCATCGAACGCCGCAACCCCGACCGCGCCCTGCGCGCGCTGACCGAAGGTGTGATCGAACGGCTGGAGGTTCTGCCCGACCTTTTGGCCGAAATGCGGATCGACACCGAACGCGCCGAGGCCCATGCCAACGCCAACTGGGCCAGCGTGACCGACATCGCCAGCGCCATCGTCACCCTGAACGGGATCGAGTGGCGGCGCGCCCATCACATCGTAAAGGGCTTCGTGCGCGACTGTATCGCCAGCGGTCTCGCCCCGTCAGAGGTCACGGCGGACCATTTCAACGCCTATGCCTCGCGCTGCGGCGAATTTTCAGTGCTGCTGAACGATGCGATCCTGACCCGCGCGCTGGATGCCCGCGCCTTTATCAACCGGCGCGAGACCTTTGGCGGCCCCGGCCCCGAGGCGATGGAGGCCGCGATGGATTCCGCCACCCACCGCATCGCGATGGAGGCCGACAACATCGACGATCTGGCAGCCCGTTTCGCCAAGGCGGCGGAATCGCTGGCCGCCGTGGTATCCTCGACCCTAAAGACGCGGAAATTCGCATGAGTCGAGAGACCGCCGCGATCTGGACCATTGGCTATGTGCACGGCCTGAGCCATCTGTTCATGCTGCTGCTGCCGCCGCTGTTCGTGCTGATGGCGGCAGATATGGACATATCCATCGCGCAGATGGGCCTTGCCATCGCGGGGTTCAATCTGGTCACGGCGGTTACGCAATATCCGATGGGGCTGGCGGTAGACCGGTTTGGCGGGGTGCTTTGCCTGCGGATCGGGCTGGCCACTTCGGGGGCGGCAATCGCGCTGATGGCTGTTTCGTCAAGCTTTGCGGGCCTTGCGGCGGCCTATCTTCTATGCGGGTTGGCGAATGCGGTCTATCACCCCGCCGATTTCCGCATCCTGAACGACACCGTCTCCAAGGAGAGGCGCGCCTTTGCATTCTCGGTCCATGCGCTGGCAGGGAATCTGGGGTTCGCGCTTGCGCCCGCGCTGATCCTGCCGGTCGCACTTTGGTCGAATTGGCGGATCGGTTTGCTGCTTGCTGCCGGTTTGGCCGTGCCGGGTCTGGTCGCGCTTGCGCGGTTTCGCACCAGCCCTCGGCCCGCGAAAGAGGCGCAGGCGGGCGGGGTCGTCATTACCTCCATGATGTGGACGCAGCTCGGCATCTTCACGCTTTTATCGACCGTAAGCGCCGGGGTGCAAAGCTTTTCGGCCATCGCGGCAGGGCTGGCGTTCGGCTATCCCGCCGGCGCGATGACCACCGCCCTGACCGTCTATTTCGCGACAGGGGCGATGGGGATCGTCGCAGGTGGCCGCCTGCTGCGGACGCTGCCCGATGTGCGATGTTTCATCGGCGGCTGCGCCTGTGCGGTCCTGTGCTGGATCGCGATCTGGTCGGGCCTGTGGGGCGTGGCCGGATATACGGCGGCGCTTGGCTTGCTGGGCTTTGCGATGGGCTGCGTGCTGCCCGCGCGCGACATGGTCGTCGCCCGCAGCGCGCCGCGCGGGCGTCAGGGGCAAAGCTACGGCTTTGTAACGACCGGGATCAACATCGGACAATTCACAGCCCCCATCGCCATTGGTGCGATGATAGAGCGCGGCTTTACAGGCGGCTATTTCGCGTTCGTCCTGACGGCGCTGATGCTGGCGATCTGTGCCGGCATGCTGACCCAAACCCGAACCTACCTAACACAAGCGGAGATTTCGTGATGCCGATCAAACCCGAAGCGTCCTACAACGCGTTCCAGTCTCTTGACATCCGCACGGGCCGGATCGCGCAGGTCGAACCGTTTCCGCGCGCGCGCAACCCCTCCTACAAGGTTGCCGTCGATTTCGGACAGGAGATCGGCATCCGTTGGTCCAGCGCGCAGATCACCAGCTATTCTGCCGAGGATCTGATCGGGCGGATGGTCGTCTGCGTCGTGAACTTTGCCCCGCGCAACATCGCGGGTTTCAAATCCGAGGTGCTGATCATGGGCGCCAGCAACGACGCGGGCGAGGTCATGGTCCTGACCACGGCGGGTGATGCCGTCGTCGGCACCGAAATATTCTAAGGAGGCTTTCATGAAAATCCTGGTCCCGGTTAAGCGGGTCATCGACTACAACGTGAAGGTTCGCGTTAAATCGGACGGTTCTGGCGTTGATTTGGCGAATGTGAAGATGTCGATGAACCCGTTCGACGAGATTGCGGTCGAGGAAGCGATCCGGCTGAAGGAACAGGGCACGGCGTCCGAGGTTGTGGTGGTTTCGATCGGGGTCAAGCAGGCGTCCGAGACGCTGCGGACGGCGCTTGCGATGGGGGCGGACCGCGCGATCCTGATCGAGGCGGCGGCGGATGTGAACACGGATATCGAGCCTTTGGCCGTGGCGAAACTGCTGGCGGCGGTGGTGCGCGACGAACAGCCGGGGCTGGTCATCGCGGGCAAACAGGCGATCGACAACGACATGAACGCGACGGGGCAGATGCTGTCGGCGCTTCTGGGCTGGTCTCAGGCGACCTTCGCCAGCAAGCTGGAGATCGAGGGCGAGGCCGCGCTGGTCACGCGCGAGGTTGACGGCGGCATGCAGACGATCCGCGTCAAGATGCCCACGATCGTGACCGTCGATCTGCGTCTGAACGAGCCGCGCTATGCCTCTCTGCCCAACATCATGAAGGCGAAAAAGAAGCCGCTGGAGGAGAAGACGCCCGCCGATTACGGCGTCGATGTCACGCCGCGGCTGACCATCGTCAAAACGGTGGAACCTGCGGGCCGCAGCGCGGGGATCAAGGTCGGCTCGGTGGACGAGCTGGTGTCGAAACTAAAAGAAGCGGGTGTGATCTGATGGCTGTTCTGGTTCTGGGAGAGGTCACGGACGGCCAGCTGTCGCTGGACGCGACGGCCAAAGCGGTGACGGCGGCCAAGGTTCTGGGCGAGGTGACGGTGCTGTGCGCGGGCGGTTCCGCCGCCGCTGCGGGGGCCGAGGCGGCCATGATCGAGGGCGTCGCCCGCGTGCTGGTGGCCGAGGATGCGACGCTGGGCCACCGTCTGGCGGAACCCACGGCGGCGCTGGTTGCGGGGCTTTCGGGCTATTCGCACATCGTGGCCCCCGCGACGACGGATGCGAAAAACGTGATGCCGCGCGTGGCGGCGCTGCTGGACGTGATGGTGATCTCGGACGTGGTGGGGATCGTGGATGCAGACACGTTCGAACGGCCCGTCTATGCGGGCAACGCGATGCAGACGGTGCGCTCGTCCGACGCGGTCAAGGTGCTGACGGTGCGCACGACGGCGTTCGAGGCGGCGGCATCGGGCGGTTCGGCAGCGGTCGAAAACGTGGCCGCAGCCGCCGATCCCGCGCTGTCGGAATGGGTCGAGGATAAGGTCGCAGCCTCCGACCGGCCGGATCTGACCTCGGCCGGGATCGTGGTGTCGGGCGGTCGCGGCATCGGGTCCGAGGAAAACTTCGCCATCGTCGCCGCGCTGGCCGACAAGCTGGGCGCCGCCGTCGGCGCATCCCGCGCCGCGGTGGACGCAGGCTATGCCCCCAACGACTGGCAGGTCGGGCAGACGGGCAAAGTCGTCGCCCCCGCGCTTTACGTCGCCGTTGGCATCTCGGGCGCAATCCAGCATCTTGCAGGGATGAAGGACAGCAAGGTCATCGTCGCCATCAACAAGGACGAAGACGCCCCCATCTTCCAGGTCGCAGACTACGGCCTCGTCGGTGATCTGTTCGAGATCGTGCCGGAGTTGACGGCAAAAATTTAACAGCCTTTCCTGCGCCACAACCGGAGACCACGATGCTGACCAATTCCCTTGTCGAACTTGACCGCCGCCACTTGATCCACCCTGTTTCGTCGTTCCGAGGGCACGAGGCGCGGGGCGTCCGCGTCCTGACCTCGGGCAAGGGCGCGATCGTCACCGACAGCGAGGGGCGCGATCTGATCGACGGATTCGCGGGTCTTTGGTGCGTGAACGCAGGCTATGGTCAGGAAAGCGTGGTCGAGGCAGCGAGCGAGCAGATGCGCCGTCTGCCCTATGCCACCGGCTATTTTGATCTGGGGTCCGAGGCCCCGATCAAGCTGGCGGCGGCCTTGGCCGACCGCGCGCCGGGCGATCTGAACCACGTCTACTTCACCCTTGGCGGGTCGGATGCGGTGGACAGCACCATCCGTTTCATCCGCTATTACTGGCATTCCAAGGGCCAGCCGCAGCGCGACCAGTTCATCTCGGTCGCCAACGGCTATCACGGCTCGACGACGGTGGGGGCGGGGCTGACGGCGCTTGCGGGGTTCCATGACGGGTTCGGCGTGCCTTACGACTGGCAGCACAAGATTTCTTCGCATTACGTCTATCGCAACCCGAACGCGGACATTGTCGCGGCCTCGGTCGCGGAACTGCGCGCCAAGATCGAGGCCATCGGGCCGGAGCGTGTCGGCGCATTCTATCTGGAGCCGATCCAGGGCTCGGGCGGTGTGCTGGTCCCGCCCAAGGGCTGGGTCAAGGCAATGCGCGATCTTTGCACGGAATACGAAATCCTGTTCGTTGCCGACGAGGTCATCACCGGCTTTGGCCGCACCGGCCCGCTGTTCGCCTGCGAGGACGAAGGGATCGTGCCGGACCTTATGACGGTCGCCAAGGGGCTTACCTCGGGCTATGTCCCGATGGGCGCGGTGCTTATGCGCGATCATGTCTACGAGACGATTGCCGAAGGGGCGGGGGCCAAGGCGGTCGGTCACGGGTTCACTTATTCCGCGCATCCCGTCTCGGCAGCCGTCGGGCTTGCGGTGCTGGAACTTTACGAGGGTGGTCTGCTGGAAAACGGTCGCCGCGCGGGTGCCCGGCTGATGGCGGGGCTGGAGACGTTGCGCGACCACCCGCTGGTCGGCGATGTGCGGGGCCGCGGGATGCTGGCCGCAGTCGAGTTGGTGACGGACAAGGACGCCAAAACGCCGCTGCCCGCATCGGTGCAGCCCGCGACGCGGCTGTTCGACCGCGCATGGGACCACGGGCTGATCGTGCGGTCATTCCCGCAGGGCATCTTTGGCTATGCCCCGCCCTTGTGTCTAACAGACGGGCAGGTGGACCAGATCGTCGCCCGCACCCGCGCCGTTCTGGACGAGACGCTGGACGATCCAGAAATCCGCGCCGTTCTGCGCTGAGGAGATATTGCCATGACGCCCCATAAGATAGCCCTTATCCCTGGCGACGGGATCGGGGTTGATGTCACCGATGCGGCGGTGCGTGTTTTGCAGGTTGCGGCGTCGCGTTTCGGCTTTGCGTTGCAGACCACACGCTTTGACTGGTCGTGCGAGACTTATCTGGCCACGGGCCGCATGATGCCCGAGGACGGGATCGAGACGCTGCGCGGGTTCGATGCGATCTATCTGGGCGCGGTGGGCTGGCCTGCGACTGTGCCGGATTCGGTCTCGCTGCACGGGCTTTTGCTGCCGATCCGCAAGGCGTTCGATCAATATGCCAACATCCGCCCGCACCGGCTTTTGCCCGGGGTGACCGGACCGTTGCGTGCCGACGGGTTCGACATCCTGTGCATTCGCGAGAATACCGAGGGCGAATATTCCGGTGCAGGCGGGCGCGTGCATCAGGGCACGGGCAACGAGGTCGCGGTCGAGACGGCAATTTTCACCCGCAAAGGGGTCGAACGGATCCTTCGTTTCGGGTTCGAACAGGCGCGCGCGCGGCGCAAACACCTGACCTCGGTCACGAAATCGAACGCGCAGAGGCATTCGATGGTCTTCTGGGACGAGGTGACGCGCGAGGTTGCCGCCGACTATCCCGACGTGACCGTCAGCATGATGCATATCGATGCGATGACGGCCAAGATGGTCATGGCCCCGCAGGATCTGGACGTGATCGTCGCGTCGAACCTGTTCGGGGACATTCTGACGGACCTTGGGGCGGCAATTCAGGGGGGCCTGGGGTTCGCGGCCTCGGCCAACATTTGCCCCGACCGCGGCAACCCGTCGATGTTCGAGCCGGTCCACGGATCGGCCCCCGACATCGCGGGCAAGAACATTGCCAACCCCATCGCCGCGATCTGGTCCGGCGCGATGATGCTGGACCATCTGGGCGAAGCACAGGCCGCCACCGCCGTGATGGCGGCGATCGAAGGTGCGACCGGCAAGGGCGTTGGCATCCGCCCCGGATCGCATGGCACCGCCGCCATCACCGCCGCCGTTCTGGAGGCATTGGCATGAACCTGACCGATCATGACCTGTTCCGCCAAGCCGCGCTGATCGACGGCAAATGGATCGCCCGCCCTGACATGGAGGTGACGAACCCCGCCACCGGCACAGCGATGGGCACCATACCCGATTGCACCGCAGACGAGACGACCCGCGCCATCGCTGCCGCCGAGACCGCGATGAAGGGCTGGCGGGCCTGCACCCATGCGGACCGCGCCGATGTCCTGATGCGATGGTATCAGCTGATGCTGGATCATGCCGAGGATCTTGCGCAGATCCTGACCGCCGAGCAGGGCAAACCGCTGGCCGAGGCAAAGGGCGAGGTAATTTATGGCGCGTCCTTCGTGCGCTGGTTCGCCGAGGAGGCGCGGCGGATCAACGGCTCGATCATCCCGTCGCCGCTGCCGGGCAAGAAGATTTTTGCGATGAAGGAACCCGTAGGGGTCTGCGCCATCATCACGCCGTGGAACTTTCCCATCGCGATGATCACCCGCAAGGTCGCGCCGGGGCTGGCTGCGGGCTGCACGATGGTGGTAAAGCCGTCCGACGTCACGCCCTATTCAGCGCTGGCGATGGCAGTGTTGGCCGAACGTGCGGGCGTGCCGCGCGGGGTCATCAACATCCTGACGGGCCGCCCCGAGGTGATCGGCGCTGCGCTGACCGCCAGCCCCGTGGTGCGCAAGCTGTCCTTTACCGGATCGACCCGCGTCGGTGCGCTGCTGGCCGAGCAATGTGCACCAACCCTGAAGCGGATGTCGCTGGAATTGGGCGGAAATGCGCCCTTTGTCGTTTTTGACGACGCCGATCTGGATGCGGTGGTTGAAGGGGCGATGCTGTCCAAGTTCCGCAATGGCGGGCAGACCTGCGTTTGCGCGAACCGCATCCTCGTGCAGTCGGGCATTCACGACGCCTTCGTTGCGGCGCTGGCAAAACGCGTCGATGCGTTAAAGGTCGGACCGGGAACCGAGGACGGCACCACCATCGGCCCGATGATTAATGCCGCCGCCATCGCGAAGATACGCAGCCATGTCGAGGATGCGCTGGCGCATGGCGCAACGAAGGCCACCGCCGTGCGGGATCTGGGTGCGGCCTATGCCGATCCCGTGGTGCTGGTGGGGGCCACGACGCGGATGCGGCTTGCCTCCGAGGAAACCTTCGGTCCGGTCGCCCCCGTTTTCCGCTTCGACACCGAGGAGGAGGCGCTGGCCATCGCCAACGGCACACCCTTCGGTCTTGCGGCCTACTTCTTCACCCGCGACATGGCCCGCGCCTTCCGCTTTGGCGAGGCGCTGGAGTTCGGGCTGGTCGGGCTGAACACCGGCGCGGTCAGCCATGCCGAGGCGCCCTTCGGCGGGGTCAAATCGTCGGGCCTTGGGCGCGAGGGCGCGCAGGAGGGGATCGAGGAATATCTTGAAACCAAGGCGTTCCATTTCGGCGGGCTGTAAGGGCCCGCCACAGCAACCCACCGTGATTCAGCTGCCGTTGCCCTTCGTCGTCGGTAGCAGAACGAACAGATGTCCGTCCCGTTCGATGACAGGGTGAACGGTCAGATGGCCGCAATCGGGCGGCGCGTTGTGGGGCCTGCCATCGGTCAGCCCGAATTCGGCGAAGTGAAGGGGGCAGACGATGCGCCCTTCTTCGATGAAGCCTTGGGACAGCGACGCGACCGAATGCGGGCAACCGTCATCGGTGGCAAAGACCCGCCCGTTCTGGCGCGTAACGGCAAACGGGCCGCGATCGTGATCGATGCGCACCAGCGCCGCCTCGGGGATGTTTGCGGCGGGGCAGAGCGGGTGTTCGCGCCGGGCGACCGTTTTTGCAGCAGGCGCGGCGGGTGCGGATGGGCCGTTGTGGGCCAGACGTCGCGCGGCGCTGTGGATCAGCTTTGGCGTGTCGATGCCGACCGCGAACCGGCCGAAATCCCAAAAGGTGCCTTGGGCCAAGAGGGGCGCGGCCTGTGGGTCCGGGTTTCCGACGATCTGAAGCCGATGACCGAACTGATCGGACCAGAACTGCAACGGTTCGTCCGTGGGCGGGGCTATACCAAGGATGTGGCGCGCGGCGCGTTCGGCCTGAAGGTTGGCGTTCTGCCAGCTTTCGATCCGCCCCGAGGGCTGGCGCGCAAGATCGCCGATGGCATAGACACCGGGCGTTCCGGTCGCGCCATGCACATCGGTCAGCACCCCGTCGGCGCAAGCAAGCCCCGCGCGGCGGGCCAGCCCGTCGTTGGCGACCATGCCCGCCGCGATCACCAGATGGTCGGCATGCAGCACCTGGGCCCCAAGGGTGGCGGTGATCCCATCGGCGGATTCGCGAAAGCGCGGCTCGATCCCGAAGCGCAGGGTGACGCCGTTGGCGTTGTGCAGGCGTGCCAGATGATCCGCAACGAGGGCAGGCAGGATGCGGGGGGCCAGCGCGGTCCCGCGGGCAAACAGCGTCACCTCCATCCCCGCAGCACGCGCGGCGGCGGCCGTCTCCATCCCGATCCAGCCGCCGCCGCAAACGAACAGCCGTCCGCCGGACGCAAGGGCTGACGACAGACGGTCTGCATCCTCGATCGTGCGCAGGACGTGAACGCGCCCGTGGCCGCGATCGACCCCTGCGATCCGCCGCGCCCGACCGCCGGTCGCAAGGATCAGCGTGCCGAACCCGGTTTCGGTGCCGTCCGTCGCCTCGATCCGGCGGCGGGCGATGTCCAGCGCATCGACCGCCGTATCCAGATGCAGGGCGATGCTTCGATCCTCGGCTTCGGCTGCGGTCAGCAGCACGGAAACGGGCGCCCGTCCCGCGATGCGCTTGGACAGCGGGGGCCTGTCATAGGGCAGGTGGCGTTCCGCGCCATAAATGCGGATTGCGCCCGCATATCCAAGCCGCCGTAGTGCCCGCGCCGCTGCAGCGCCCGCCTGACCGCCGCCTACGATGACCACCGGATCGATGGACGGCGCGGCCCGCGCCGCATCCAGCCGGTCGCCCAAGGAAAGCGTCCCGCCCGCGACCACCTCGCAATAGATACCGAAGTTCCGTTCGAACGTGCGGTTCAGCGTGCGCAGGATCGAGGCGTCTTCGGGCAAATCCTCGATTTCCAGCGTGGTGAAGGCGCAGCGGACACAAGGGCGCATCCCGCGCAGCCGCACCGCGCCCACAGTGAACTCCTGTCCGATCAGGGCATATTCGGGGATCTCGTCGGCCGGGGGCATGTCCAGCAGGATGTTCGGGCGAAACCGGCGTTCGTCCAGCACGGCACCGGGCAGGCGGCGGCGCAGACTTTCCATTGCCTGCACGCTTAACAGATGCAGCGGGGCAACGTTGTAGCGCGGACGATGCCCCGTGTCGTAGCGCCGCAGATCGACCCTTCGGCCAAGAAGGGTGGCGATTTCGGCAAGGATTTGCGGCGCGTCGCAATCATGCCAGTCTGCGCCATCGGTCGAAAGTTGCACCGTGCCGCCCCGGATACGGGCGAAGAAACGGGCGGCGGCGTTCCAGCGTGCATCCCGTGCGGGGTAAATATGCTCTGCGGTTTCGGCGTCGAAAAAACCGTAGCCCCGGTCATCTTCGATGCCCGTGTCGCAGATCGCTGCTGCGGCAAGGCGCTCACCCCCGAGCGAGCTGACGGGATAGCGATACAGCGCTTTTACCTCGCCTGTGATCCGGTCGGGATTGCTTTGTGTCATGCCTGCACCTGTCCGAGATATTGATTCGTCTGTATGCATGCGCAAGTTCCTAACCTGATGCGTTATTGAACAGACGTGCATATTTGAAATCTATGAATACAACATAATATGACTTGCAAACGAATTTTCTTGGCGCATTCAGCCTTTCATGCATTAATCGTAATTATACTTACGAAAGTTGCCACGGCAGAATGGCGCATCCCTGACAGAGAGGTCCAATGGTCTTTCCCATGCTTTCCCGTATCGGCTGCGCCCTTGGCGCCGGCCTATGTCTGACGTTGCCCACCCATGCCCAGGACGGCCCGCCCGTCAGCGGCGGCACCGCGATATTCGCGGTCGGCAGCGATCCCGCGACGATCAACCGCAACATCTCGACCAGCACGGCGGACGGACTGGTGTCCTGCGTGGTCTACGAGGGGCTGGTCGAGGTGCGGGCCGGTGGCGTCATCGCGCCCCTTCTGGCCAGTGAGTGGACGGTTTCGGATGACAATCTGGTCTATGAGTTCACGCTGCGTCAGGCAAACTGGCACGACGGGCAGCCGTTCACCTCGGCCGATGTCAAATACACGCTAGAGGAAGTGAGCGCGAAATTCAGCTCCACTTTCTCCATCACGGCGGCGGTGATCAGCAGCATCGAGGCCCCTGCGCCCGACAAGATCGTCGTGACGCTGGATCAGCCCTACGATCCGTTCCTGATGTCGCTGAACTGCACCCAAGGCGGCGCGATTCTGCCCAAGCATCTGTTCGAAGGGACCGATCCCGCAACCAACCCTGTTTCGACGCAGGCCCCCGTGGGAACGGGCGCGTTCAGGTTCGCCGAATGGCGGCGTGGCGAATACGTCAAGTTCGAGCGGAACCCCGATTACTGGGATGCGGGCAAACCCTATCTGGACGGGGTCATCGCGCAGGTGCTTCCGCAATCTTCGTCACGAACGCAGGCCCTGATGGCCGGAGAGATCGACTACGTCGCCTCGCAGATCATGCCCTCCAGCGATTATCGGATGCTGGCGGACAATCCGAATTTCGCGCTGATCCCTTCGCCGGTGCCGTCCATCGACGTGATGGTGGTGAACACCACCCGTCCCGGGCTGGATGATGCCAAGGTCCGGCAGGCGCTGATGATGGCGACCGACCGCGATTACCTGCTTGCGACCGCCTATCAGGGGGCCGGGGCCGCAGCGACCATGCCGTTCACGAACCGCATGCCATGGGCTGCGGATGCCGACACTGACTATACCAAACTCTACCCCTATGACCCGGACCGCGCGATTGCCCTTTTGGATCAGGCGGGGCTGATGCCGGATGCGGATGGCACGCGTTTGCGCGTCGCCCTTGGCTATCTGTCCGACGATCAGGATGGCCCGCTGGTCGCCACGGCGATCAAGAGCATGTGGTCCAAGGTGGGGGTCGATGTGACCATCGCACCGGGCGAGCGTGCGGCGATGGTGCCCAAGATATTCGTGGACAACGATTACGACCTTGCGCTTGTGTCCTACAGCAGTGGCGGCGATCCGGCGCTTGGTCTGGCGCGGATGTGGGTCAGCTCGGCCGCGGGGCGGTGTTGCGGCAACCCCACCGGATATTCCAATCCCGAGGTGGACCAGCTTTTCGATCAGGCCCAGCAGGCCGCAGGTCAACAAGCGCGCGGCGCGATCTATGCCAAGGTGCAGCACATCCTTGGCCGCGACCTGCCGACCCTGACCCTTCACGAGCGCATCCTCAGCAGCGGATTGACCGCGCGCCTGAAGGGGATGGAGCATGAATACTACCTTCCGACCTTCCGCGAAGCGTGGTTGCAGGATTGAGGAGAGCGCCATGTCCCGCCTGATCGTCTCGCGCCTGATATGGGTGCTGCCGGTGGTGTTCATCGTGCTGGTGATGAATTTTCTGCTGACGCGTCTGGTCCCCGGCGATCCGATCACCGCCCTGATCGGCGACTTTCCGGCCCCCCCAGAATACGAGGCCCGGATGCGGGCCGAGTTCGGCTTGGACGAGCCGCTGTGGAGACAGCTGCTTCTGTACCTCTGGGCGCTGGTGCAGGGGGATCTGGGCTACTCGTTCTTCAACCGCCAGCCCGTTGCGCAACTGCTGTGGGAGCGCACGCTGAACACGCTGCTGCTGATGGTGCCGGTGCTGATCATCTCCTCGGTTCTGGGGGTGCTGGTGGGGATGTATGCGGCGGTCCAGCGATCGCGGGCGCTGGATGTGCTGATCTCGGCGCTTAGCCTCGGGGGCAAGTCGGTGCCGATCTTTTGGTCGGGGCAGGTGCTTATCATCCTGTTCGCCGTCAACCTGCAATGGCTGCCTGCCCAAGGGATGCAGAGCATTCGCGGCGTGGATCCGGGCTGGCCGCAGGTCTGGGACTTTGTGGCGCACTGGCTCATGCCGGGGGCCATCGCGGTCGCCTTCAATATGGCCATTGTCGCGCGCGTGGCGCGGGTTGCGTTCAAGGAATCCATCCTTGGCGATTACGTTACCACCGGACGGGCGGCGGGCCTGTCGCAGCGGGTCGTACTGTTCCGGCATGTGATGCCGAACGCAATGATCCCGATCATCACCGTCGTGGGCAACAACTTCTCGAACCTGCTGACCGGCACGATCATGGTCGAGGCAGTCTTTGGATGGCCCGGCCTTGGGCAGGTGTTTATGACATCGATCGCGCAGCGCGATTATCCCGTTCTGCAAGGCGTGTTCCTTCTGGTGACGCTTGTCACCATCCTCGCAAACCTGATTACGGATATCCTTTATGCAATCGTCGATCCCCGCGTCCGGGCCGGATACGCGCGTGCGTGACCGTCGGCTTGTCCGGCTGCTGTCAAGCTCCGTCGCGATCCTCAGCTTTGGTGTCATCCTTGTGCTTTTGGGATGCGCCGTCATCGGCCCCATTGTCTATTCCGGGCAAGAGCTGGCGCTGACGTCGGCCTCGCTCGTGCCGCCCTCGGGCCAAAGCTGGCTGGGCACGGACGAGCTGGGGCGCGATGTCTTTGTGCAAATGCTGTTCGGCAGCCGGACCTCGCTTCTGGTCGGGGTGGCGGCGGCTGTGTCGGCCACGCTGGTCGGTATCGCCATCGGTGCGATCGCGGGCTTTGGCAGCAATCGGGTCGATACCGTTGTCATGCGCGTGACCGAGATATTTCAGGTCATGCCGTCCTTCGTTCTGGCCGCCGTGATCGTCGCACTTTGGGGGCCGGGGACAATGCGGATCATCCTTATCATCGCCATCCTGTCATGGCCCCAGACCGCGCGCCTGATGCGGGGCGAGGTGTTGCGGATCAAGTCGCTAGATTACGTGAACGCCGCCCGCTGCCTTGGGATGACCGAAACGCAGATCCTGTGGCGAGAGGTGGTGCCCAATGCGTTGGCACCGGTCCTGACGGTCGGCACGCTGATCGTCGGGCAGGCGATTTTGCTGGAGGCAGGCCTTGCCTTCTTCGGCCTGACAAGCCCCGACGTCGCCAGCTGGGGCAAGATGCTGAACTCGGGTCAGCGGTTTTTCTATCAGGGATGGTGGCTGTCGGTGTTCCCCGGCCTTGCGATCTTTGTGACCGTGCTTGCCTTCAACCTTGCGGGCGACAAGGTGGCCGAAATATTCAACCCCCGCTCGGAGGATTGAGATGGAAACCGCATTTCTGGACGTCGAGAATCTTGGCGTCACCTATCGCGCGGGGGACCGTTCCGTGGTGGCGGTCGGCGGCGTGGACATTCGTATCGGGCAGGGGGAATCCGTCGGCATCGTCGGGGAATCGGGGTCGGGAAAATCGACCTTCGCCCGCGCGATCATGGATCTGCTGCCCGCCTCGGCGCAGCCCGCGATCACGGGAACGATCCGGCTGGACGGCAAGGATGTAAAGATCGCGGACCTGCACCGCGTGCGCGGGCGCGACTTCGCGATGGTTTTTCAGGACCCCCTCAGCTATCTTGATCCGTTGATGCGGGTGGGCGACCAGATTGCCGAGGTGGTGCACGTTCACGACCGCAAGGCGGGGCGCGACCGCGTGGGCGAGCTGTTGGAGATGGTTCAGTTGCAGCGCACGCACGCGCGCTTTTACCCGCACGAGCTGTCGGGCGGAATGCGCCAGCGGGTGATGATCGCGATGGCGCTTGCCTGCAAGGCGCGCCTGCTGATCGCGGACGAGCCGACGACGGCGCTGGATGTCACCACGCAAAAAGAAATCCTGCTGCTGATCGCCCGCCTGCGCCGCGATCTGGGGATGAGCCTTCTGCTGATCAGCCACGATCTTGGCGTCGTGTCCGAGATGTGCGAGCGTGTCTATGTCATGTTGCGCGGCAAGGTCATCGAAAGCGGCCCCGTGCGTGACGTCTTTCGCACCCCCCGGCACGACTATACCCGCGCCCTGATCGCGGCAGGATCGGATCAGGCGAAACCGTTGCCCGTGCCGGTGCATGACAACGGCCCGATCCTGACCCTGCGCGGCGTGGGAAAGACCTTCGGCAGCGGCGCGTCTGCCTTTCGCGTGCTGGACGGGATCGATCTGGATTTGCATCAGGGTGAGACGGTTGCACTGGTCGGGGAAAGCGGCTCCGGCAAATCGACGCTTGCCCGCGTGATCCTATCGCTAATCGCGCCGGATCAGGGTGATGTCACGCTGAACGGGCAGGTCCTGAACAAGCTGCCTGCCGCCGCGCTGCAAAAGGCGCGCTCGGCCATGTATCCCGTTTTTCAGGATTCGAGCGAGGCGTTCAACCCGCGCCGCAACATTCGCGGCGTCCTGTCCCAGGCGCTGGACGTGGCGGGGGTGCCTGCGCGCGATGCCGCGATGACCGCGCTGTTGGAGCAGGTGCAGCTGCGCCCGGGACAGCCCTATCTGGACCGTTTCGCGCACGAGCTTTCGGGCGGCCAGCGACAACGTCTTGCAATCGCGCGGGCCTTGGCCACAGGGGCCGAGGTGATCGTCGCGGACGAGCCGTTGTCGGGGGCGGACCTGTCGATCCGCGCGCTGGTCGTGGACCTTTTGCGCCAGCTTCAGGCAGATCGTAGTCTTGCCTACATTTTTATTACGCACGATATCTGGCTTGCCCATTCCTTTGCCCATCGCATCGCCGTCATGTACAAAGGCCGGATTGTCGAGGAAGGGCCCGCAGATGCAATCATCCGCCATCCAAAGCACGACTATACCCGCAAGCTGGTCGCGGCGGCGCCAGTTCTAAAGCTCTAATACCGCGTGTAAATCCATTTTCATTCCGCCCTTTTCTTCAGCGCCTGCCTCCCCCGATGCGGGCGCTTTTCCATTTCCGCACCCTCATCCGCCGATAAGGATTGAATGCGGCAAAATATAATCGTAAGCATACCAGCATAAATTAGAAAACGGGGACGTATATGTCTGATTCCAAGCCGGTCGCCATCGTTGGTGCAGGGCCCGTCGGGGCCGTCATGGCGCTTGCGCTTAGTCGCAAGGGCATTCCTGTGGTGCTGATCGAGGCCGAGTATGCCCCGATTCAGGATCAGCGCGCAGCCACCGTTCACCCCCCCACGGTCGAGATGTTCGCCGAGCTGGGCCTGCTGGACGACGCGTTTTCCGAGGCCCCCTCGGGCGGGCTGCAATCGCCGATCTTCCACTATCGCAACCGCGTGGATAACGAGCTGGTCGCGGTTTTCGACGTGGATGTCCTAAAGGGCGAGGTCGCCTATCCCTTCGTTCTGCAATGGGAGCAATATAAGCTGGTCGAGGCCGTGGTCCCAAAGCTTGAGGCCGACCCCCTTGCCGAAGTGCGCTTTGGCTGGCGGCTGACCGGGATGGAGCAATCCGAAGACGACGTGACGCTGACCCTGACCAACCCTGCGGGAGAGCCGGAGACGCTGGTCGCTTCTTATGTCATCGGCACCGACGGTTTTCGTTCGACCGTGCGCGAGCTTGCGGGGATCGAATTCGAGGGCTTCACCTGGGCCGAGCGGTTCATCAAGATCGGCACGACCTTCGACTATCTGGATACCGACCGCGGTTACTGCACGCGCAACTACTTCTCTGACCCCGACGAATGGCTGAACCTGTTCAAAGTGAAGGGCGAGGGCGGGAACGGCATCTGGCGCGGCATCTTTCCCGTGCCGGCGGACGAGCGGGACGAGGACGCCATGAGCCTTGAAGGCGTGCAGCGGCGTCTTCAGAACCTGTACCCCAAGGACGGCGATTACGACATCGCCTATCACGCGCTTTACAAAGTGCACCAGCGGGTGGCGAAGACCTATAACCTTGGCCGCGTGTTCCTTGCCGGCGACGCCGCGCATGTGAACAACCCCATCGGTGGCATGGGCATGAACGGCGGCATCCATGATGCGATGAACCTTGCCGAAAAGCTGGCCGATGTCTGGTTCGCCCGCGCCGACGCATCGGTCTTCGACCGCTATTCGCGCCAGCGTCGCAAGGCGCAGATCGACTTCGTGCAGGCCCAGTCCATCCAGAACAAGAAAAGTCTGGAAGAGAAGGACCCCGCTCTGCGCCGCAAGTCGCTCGATAACCTGCGCCGCATGTCCGAGAACACCGACCTGCACAAGCAATTCATCTACCGCAGCTCTTTGTTCGAGAGCCTGAAATCCGCCAACGCCGTCGAATAAGGAAAGCCCGATGATCCGCACCGATGCCTTTACCCATCTGTTCCCCCCCGCCTATTTCGAACGGATTCAAGAGCTGATCCCCAACAAGGGCCCCATCAAGCGCTGGCTGACCATCCCTACGCTTTATGATGTCGAGGCGCGTCTGCGCATGATCGACAGCTTTGGCGACTATCAGCAGATCCTGTCGAACTCTCAGCCTCCGATCGAACAGATCTGCGGCCCCGAGGACAGTCCCGCGCTGGCCCGCCTTGCCAACGACGGCTTTGCCGAGCTGTGCCGGAAATACCCCGACCACTTCCCGACCTTCGTCGCATCCCTGCCGATGAACAACACCCGCGCCTCGATCGAGGAAATCGACCGTTGCGTCGAGGAGTTGGGCGCGGGCGGCGTGCAATTCTTTACCAACGTGGACGGCGCGCCGCTGGATCACGACGACTACTTCCCGATCTTCGAACGCATGGCGCATCACGATCTGCCGATCTGGCTGCACCCGACGCGAGGCGCGAAATTTTCGGATTACGCTAAAGAGGAAAAATCGAAATACGAGGTGTGGTGGACCTTTGGCTGGCCCTACGAGACATCCGCCGCGATGTCGCATATCGTGTTTTCCAAGATCTTCGAAAAGCTGCCGGACCTGAAGATCATCACCCACCACATGGGCGCGATGGTTCCATTCTTCGAAGGGCGCGTCGGTCCCGGCTGGGACCAGCTTGGCAGCCGTACCTCGGACGAGGATTACGATGGGCTTCTTGCCTCGCTGCAAAAGCGTCCGGTCGATTACTTCAAAATGTTCTATGCCGACACGGCCCTGTTCGGATCGCTTTCGGCGACGAAATGCGGTTTTGATTTCTTTGGCGCGGACAAGATCATCTTTGCCAGCGACTGCCCGTTCGACCCCGAGGGCGGCTATCAGTTCATCCGCGATACGATGAACGTGCTGGACCAGATGGACCTGACACCGCAGGACCGCGAGAACGTCATGGGCGGAAACATCCGCCGCATGATGAAGGTCAAGGTCTGAAAATCGGCGCGGCGCTCAGGCGCCGCGCAATTCCTCGGCTGCGCTGGCGATGGCGGCGACGATGCCCATGTATCCCGTGCAGCGGCAGACCTGCCCGCTGAGTGCATTGCGGATCTGATCCTCGGACGGGGTGGGGTGGCGGGCGATGATGTCCGCCGCCATCATCAGCATTCCCAGCGTGCAGAACCCGCATTGCAGCGCGTGCTTTTCGTGGAAATGGCGGCGGATGACGCCGAATGTCTCGTCCTTGCGCGTCGCCTCGATCGTGCGGACCTCGCGCCCGTCGCAGGTGGCGGCCAGCACGATGCAGGACCGCACGGGCATCCCGTCCAGATGCACGGTGCAGGCCCCGCAGGCCCCGTGGTCGCAGCCGACATGCGTGCCGGTCATGTCGCAGCGGTTGCGGACCAGATCGGACAGCGTTTCTCGTGGTTCAACGGATACGGTGCGGGGGGTGCCGTTCAGGGTCAGGGTCACGTCGATCATGATTGCGCTTCCTTTATCGCGGCAAGAACGGTGGCAAGGTGGCAGCGGCGCTTGTAGGCGTCTGCGTCGGGATCGGCATCCGCCAGATCGGCAAGGATCGCGGCCCGCAGGTCGCCATGCAGCGCGGATTCCGCCCGCCGCAGACGCTGGGCGCGCGACTGCGTGCCGGTCAGCGCGATGCGGGGGGCATCGCCCAGCACGCAGATCGCCAGCGAATCCGCAAAGGCCCCGCTTTTGCGCGTAACCTTGTACACTCCCCATGGCGCGGTGTTGCGGGGGATGCGGATGGCGCGGATGATCTCCCCCGCCTCCAGCGTGGTTGTGTAGGCGTCCTGAAGGAAATCCTCGATGGCTTCCTCGCGCGACGTGGCCCCTTCGATCAGCACGGTCGCGTCCAGCGCCAGCAGGCAGCAGGGCCAATCCGCCGCCGGATCGGCCAACGCAAGGCTGCCGCCGATGGTGCCCATATTCCGCACCGCGCGATAGGCGATCTTGGACGCGATGCGCGGCATCAACCCGCCCGAGGGATCTGGCACCGCCCCATCCTCGATCATCGCATGGGTGGTCAACGCGCCCAGCGTCACGGCATCGGGTGTCTCGTTCACGCCGCGCAGCTCGGACAGGCGCGACAGGTCGATCATCGTCTCGGCCGAGGTGACACGCAGGTTCAACATTGCCATCAGCGACTGGCCACCCGCCAGAAATGTCGTCTCGTCATTTGCCGCGTCAAGGGCGTCGGGCAGGGACGTGGGGCGCAGATATTCGAAATTTGCTGACTTCATTCCTCGCCCCTCGCCAATGCGACGGCATCCGAGACGCGGCGCGGCGTCATCGGCGTTTCGCAGAACTTTGCGCCAATGTCGCGGAAGGCGTCCGTCAGCGCGTTGGCAATGGCGGCGGGGGGCGCGATGGCCCCGCCTTCGCCCATGCCCTTGACGCCGTGTTCGGTGCTGGTCGCAGGGGTCACCATGTGGCCGATGCGGAACGACGGGATTTCCGGCGCGCAGGGCATCAGGTAGTCGCCCCAAGTGGTCGCAATCGGCTGGCCGGTTTCGTCATAGGGGATCTCCTCGTACAGCGCGGTGCCGATGCCTTGGGCAACGCCGCCGATGATCTGGCCGTCCACGATCATCGGGTTGATCAGGTTGCCGCAATCCTCCACCACGACGTAATCGAGGATACGCGTCACCCCTGTTTCTGGATGCGCAGCCACCACCACGGCATGAACGCCATAGGAGAATACTCCGCCGCTTTCGGGGGGTTCATAGGTTGCCGTCGCCTCCAGCCCCGGTGCCATCCCTTCGGGCAGCGCCTCGGGGCGGATGTTGGCGGCGCGGGCAATCTCGGGGATCGGGATGCTTCCTTGCGGTCCGTGCGCCGCGCCGTCCCGCAGCGTGATCAGGTCCGGCGTGGTTTGGAGCAGATGCGCGGCGACGGCGCGGATTTTTTCGGCCAGCGCTGCGGCGGCCTTGGTCACCGCGCCACCGCAAAACACGATGGACCGCGACGCGAACGTGCCGAAACCGAAGGGAGAGATCGAGGTATCCCCATGCCGCACCACGATCTGCGCAGGCGTCAGGCCAAGCCCGTCTGCGGCGATCTGCGCCAGCGACGTCTCCAACCCCTGACCGTGGCTTTGGATCGCGACCAGAACCTGCGCTGATCCATCGGGCATCATGCGGATCGTTGCCGTCTCATATCCCGGCACGACGCGGGACTTGCGCTTGACCCATTCAACGGTGCCGTGGCCGCTTTGCTCGGTATAGCAGGCAAAGCCGACGCCGATGCGGGTGCCGTCAGGTTCCCCCGCCGCCTGCCGCGCACGGACCGCGGGCAGGTCGATCATCGCCACCGCCTTGTCCAGCGCAGTAGGATAGTCGCCGTTGTCCAGCCTCAGCCCGCCGCCGGTGCGATAGGGCATCTCGGTCGGGCCGACCAGATTGCGGTGGCGGATCTCGACCGGGTCGATGCCCAGCTCGTGTGCCAATTCGTCCACCAGCCGTTCGATCGCGAAACAGGCGCCGGGGCGGGCCACACCGCGATAGGGGCCAAGCGGCGCCTTGTTGGTCGCAACCGTATGCGTGTCGATGTTCAGATGCTGGATGCGATAGGACCCCGGCAGGTTCCGCGCCGCCATGCTCGTTTCCATGAACGGCCCCGACGGCCAAAGCGCATAGGCCCCGGCATCGACATGGATCGACCCCTCGATCCCCAGAATGGTGCCGTCGCGTTCGGCCAGCACGGTCAGGTCGTAATGATGTTCCCGCGCGTGGACGGATGCGATCAGATGCTCGTTCCGATCCTCGATCCAGCGGACAGGGTGATCGACGCTCAGCGCAAGGGCGGCCATCGCGATTTCCTCGGGCATCAGGCGGTTCTTGCCGCCGAAACCGCCGCCCACATCCACGGCCACGACGCGCAGGCGGTGTTCGGGAATGCCAAGCGCGATGGACAGCCCGTGGCGCATTACATGCGGCCCTTGGGTCGATGTGTAGACCACCAACTCGTCCGTGCGGTGGTCGCGATATGCGACGACGCCGCGCGTCTCCAACGGGTTGGCGGCTTGCCGGTTCATCTTGAACCGCCGCCGCATCCGCACGGGCGCATCCGCCACCGACGCGATATCGCCCCCCGTGATGACGGAGTGGATAAAGCCGTTGTCCGGCCAGTCGTCATGCAGCCGCGCCGCACCCTTGGCCAGCGCGTTCACCGCGTCGATCACGGGGGGCAGCTCCTCCACATCGACCCAGACGGCAGAGGCGACATCCTCGGCCAGCGCGCGGTTCGCGCCAAGGCACATCGCAACCGGCTGGCCCGCGAACAGTACCTTGCCGTCCGCCAGCGGCGGATAGACGGCGTTGCGGAACGTCCCCAGTTCCGGCCCTGCGAACAGCGGATGGATGGTCGGCAGATCGGCCAGTGTCCAGACCGTGCCCGGCTCCGCCCCGCCCGCATCGATGGAAAGGATGCGACCGTGGGCCGAGGCGCTGCGCACAAAGGCTACGTCCTGCATGTGCGGCAACCGCAGATCGGCGACGAACTGGCTTGCCCCCAGCAGGTGGCGGGCGTCTTCCTTTCGGAGCAATGGCTTGCCGATCCATCGGTCGGCTGTCTCGCTATGCATGTCGTCGTCTTTCGCAGATGTCATGGGTTTCGCGTCAGGTCAGCATCTTGATCGCGGTGATGCCAAGAAACACGGCAAAAAAGCGCTTTACGATCCGGGGATCGAGGCTATGGGCAAGACCCGCGCCAAAAGGGGCAAGCGCGGTTGTCAGAGGCAGGATCAGCGCCACCGCGACAAGGTTCACGTAACCGACGGAAAAGGGCAAGCGATCCGCCACGCCCAGCCCGGAAAGCACGAACCCCGCCGTTGCCGGAACCGCAATAAACAGCCCCAGCATCGACGCGGTGCCGACCGCGCGCCGGATCGGCACCGAAAACGCTACCATCGTCGGCACCGCCAGCGATCCGCCCCCGATCCCCATCAGCGCCGAGAATGCGCCGATTACGCAGGCGATCGCAGCGTTTACCGTCCGGCTGGCCGGCATCTCCGCGCGCAGCACCAAAGACTTCGGCGTCGCCATGTTGATCGCGACCAGCACGGCGACGATGCCGAAAACGGCGCGCAGCACGTCGCCATCGATGAACCGCGCCGCCAGCCCCGATGCAAGCGCGCCAAAGGCCACGGCCGGACCCCACCGCCACAGGATCGCAGCGTCGATCCCGTCCTTCTTGCGATGCGCCCGCGCCGAAACGACAGAGGTCGCGATGATCGTGGCCAGCGACGATGCCACCGCCATGTGCATCGCGACGTCGTCCTCCACCTCGGTCAGGGTGAACAGCCAGAACAGCACCGGCACCAGAACGATGCCTCCACCCACGCCCAGCAGCCCCGAAAGCACACCCGCCAACGCCGAGGCCGCGAGCAGCCCCGCCAACAACAAAATCGCCTCGTGCAAAGGTATGCCCAGTATCATGCGCGATCCTCGGCAAGCGGGGCGGTTGCAAATGGGCCGCCTTGAAAACGCTCGGGCGAGGGGCCGTCGAAGCGGGCGGCAAAGGCATCGGCGTCGTCCTTGGGCCGATACCCCAGCACCCGAAGGGCAGGGCTGTGCCAGAATCCCTCGCGCGTTTCCGAGGTAGCATAGACGACCATATGCCCGATCCGTCCCGCCGAAAGGCCCAACCGCACCAGCTGTTCAAGGTCGCGGTGCGACAACCATGTGGCAAGCATCCGCCGCGCCGTGGGTTCGGGGAAACAGGACCCGATCCGCAGGCACAACGTCTCTATCCCAAAACGGTCGAAATAAAAGCGCGACAGATCCTCGCCGAAGCTTTTGGACACGCCATAGAAACTGTCGGGTCGGCGGGGGCTGGCGGGATCGATCACCTCGGTCACTGGATGAAAGCCCGTGACGTGGTTCGATGAGGCCCAGACGATGCGCCGCACGCCCGCCTTGCGAGCCGCCTCGTAAAGCACCTGCATGCCGACGATGTTGGAATGAAGGACATCGGCAAAGCTGTGGATGCCCGAACGTCCGCCGAAATGGGCGATGGCATCGAGCCCTGCGACCATGCGCGCGCACAGATCGGGATCGGTCAGATCGCCCTGAAACAGCGTCTCGTTCGCGCGGGCAGGGCCAAGATCGGCAACGTCGTTCAGGTGCAGCGCGAAATCCTGCGCCAGCGCCCCGCGCAGATAGCTGCCGATGCGCCCCGATGCTCCGGTCAGCAGCACCCTTTTCATATCACGCATCTTGCCACCGCCATCTCTATCGCCCGCGTCAAAGAGGACGGGGCGAGAACCGAGCTTTTGGGATTGTCGGGCAAAACGCGCCCGTTGACCGAGATCGCGATCTCTCCGAATGCACCGCTGGCGAGGATGACATGGCGGTTGCCGGTGGCCTCGGGGTCGGCGATCAGGGCGACCTCGGTCGCATCGAAGCCCGTTCCGGCAAGGGCCACCGTTGCCGCCACGTTGGCGTTCTTGGGGAATGCCAGCGCAGCCTCGCGCGCGGTGCCGGTAAAGAAAACGACCGGCGAGGTGACGGCACGCAGATCGAGCGTATCCTCGGCGGGGGTGCCAAGCCACGCGGCGGGAGCCTTGCGGCTTTCATAGCGAACCTTGTCCAGCCCCGCATGACGCGCCGACCCCAGAACGTCCAGCCCGCCCAGTGCGCCCGAGGGGATGACAATTCTGCCGCCCCGTTCGGCGGCGCGGCGCAGGTCAGCCTCGGTCTCGTGATCGGCAAGCGCCCCCACCGAGGCGATGACCAGGTCGGCACCCAGACCCAGCACTCGCACGCCCAAGGCCCGCAGCGCCGCGTGACCCGCACATTCCACGACCAGCGTCGGCGCAAAGGCCGCGAACGCGTCCCAGTCAGCCGTGACCAGCGCGCCAGCGGGCGCGACGGCCCGCGTCTGTTCCAGTGCGCGGGGCGTGCTCAGGATCGCGCCGACCGGAACGGTCGAAAGCTGCCGCGCGATCTGCTGGCCGATCGCGCCAAACCCGATCATTCCAAGGCGCAGTTCAGTCATTTCGCTTGTTCCTTCAATAAACCGCAACCGCAACCGCGCCCGTGCGCGGATCGGCGGCGGCATGATGCAGACCGCCATCTTCCGCCACGCAAAGCAACTGCGCGACGGATCGCAGGGCATAGGGCGCGATGGCGGTACCCTCGTTCGACGGGGCACCGGGTTCTACGGTGACAGCGCCTTTGGCATCCATCGCCCAACGCGGGGCGCAGACCGCATCGACAAGCGTATCGCCCGCAGCCAGCCGCGTCAGGACCTGCAGGTTCCACGGCAGTTGGTTCACGCCGCCGGGCGTTGCGCCAAAGATCAACCGCCCATCCTGCCGTTGCGCCCATGCGTGCAGCGTGGTGGGCGGGGTCTTGCCCGGCCCCGGCGCGGCGACCGATCCTGCGGGTGCGTCGCGGTCAAAGCCGCGGCCCGCGCGGTTGTTCAGGATCAGACCGTCGGGCATCACCACACCCGACGCCATCTGCGGAAAGGAATTGGAGTGCAGGACAACGACCACATTCCCTTCGGCGTCGGCACAGCCGAAGACCGAGGTTCCGCCATCTGCCGCGCGGCGACCACGTGCCTTGGCATCGGCCAGCACCTCGCGCACCAACGCGGGCGTCGGCGGGCCGCCCTGTGCAAAGGCCTGCGCCAACGCGGGTCCGTGGGTGGGGGCAGGGGTCGTGACAAGGGATCCGTTCTGGTGGGGGGCAAGGATGCGGGCGGGCGTCTGGGCGAAATCCTCGGGGCGGAGGAAACCGCCAAGCCGCTGCACCCGTTCCGCGATGCTGACGCCAAGGTCGCCGGTGAACAGCGCCTCGCGTTGCGCGACGAAGGCTTCGACCAACGCGCCAAGGCCGGGAAGTTTGCGGATATCGCCCACCTTGGGCAGCACGCCATTCGGGGCATAAGGATTGTCGGGGCTGTAGCGTGCCAAAAGCGCGGCACCCGCGCGTACATAGGCCAAATCCACGCCGCGCCACGCGATGCCCGCACGTGCCGCGCAAATGGCGGGTCGCGCCAGATCGCCTAGCGGCAATCGGCCCATTCCCGCCAGCGTCGCATAGCCGTGCGGCGCACCGGGTACCCCGACCGATGCAGGGCCGGTCGGGGTCAGTGCGGCAGCCGTCAGCGCCGCCGCCCCGGCCCCCACGCTTATCAACGCGGTGATCTGCCCACCCGCCGGACGGAACAGCGCGACCAGATCGCCCGCCAGCCCGCATTTTATCGGCAGGGCCACGGTTTCCATCAGGCAGCCCGCGACCGCCGCGTCGAATGCATTGCCGCCCGCCGCCAACGCCCCCGCCGCCGCCGCCGCGACGGCAGGATGCGCCGCCGTTACCACAGCAGGGCCGCAGACCGAAACCGATGCTCGCAAAAGCGCATCGGCCACCATCAGATCATAATCCCGGTAAAGCGGATCTGCGACATCTCCTCGATGGCATAGCGGATACCCTCGCGCCCGACGCCGCTGCGTTTGACGCCGCCGAAAGGGGCCATGTCCAAACGGAACCGGCTTGGCTCGTTCACCCAAAGCGAGCCGACCTCGAAATCGTCCGAGAAGCGCATCGCCGTGGCGAGCGAAGCGGTAAACACCGCGCCTTGCAGCCCGAAGGGGGAGTCGTTCGCCAGCTCCAGCGCCTCGTCCAGCGTGTCGAACGGGTTGACCAGTGCAAGCGGGCCAAAGACCTCCTCGGTCCACAGTCGCGCGTTGCGGGGCACATCGGCAAAAACGCCGGGGGTCACGAAACAGTCGCGCTGTTCCGGGGCCAGCGGTACCCGCGCGCCCGCAGCTGCGGCGTCCGCGGCCATCGCCATGACCCTATCTGCGGCGGCGCGGTGGACCATCGGGCCAAGATCGGTCGTGATATCCAGCGGATCACCCGTCTTCATGCCCTGCGCGGTGGCGACAAAGGCCGCCAGAAACGCGTCGAACACCGGACGCTGCACCAGAACCCGCTGGGCCGAGATGCATTGCTGGCCGCTCGCCTCGAACGCGGCACCGGCGATCTTTTTCGCGGCGGTCGCGATGTCCGCATCGGCAAAGACGACGTTCGCGGCGTTAGAGCCAAGCTCGGCTGTAAATTTCCGTGCACTCGCAGCCCGCGCCAGCGCGTCGCCAGCGACCGTGCCGCCGGTAAAGGACACCGCCGATACGCCGGGATGCGCGGCAAGCGCAAGCGCCGTATCGCGGTCGCCCGTCAGCACGCCGACCAGCCCCTTGGGCACGCCCGCAGCCTCCATCTCGGCCACGACGCGCAGAGCGGTGCGCGTCCCCGACGGGGCTGGTTTCACGATCACCGCGTTTCCGGCGGCCAGCGCGGGGGCGACCTTTTGCAGCAGCAAATTAAGCGGCGCGTTGAACGGCGTGATCGCCGCGACGACGCCGTAGGGGACGTGGCGCGTGAACCCGAAATGGCCGCGTCCGGCGGGGGCGGCATCGACGGGGATCGTCTCTCCGGTCAGTTGCAGCGTGGCGGCGGCGCAGTTGTCCAGAAAATCGCCGCCCCGGCCCGCCTCGAACCGGGCGGCCTTCAGCGGTTTGCCGACATCGGCGCAGATCAGTGCGGCGATGTCGTCCGAGGCCGCACGCAGCGCGGCGGCGGCAGCCCGCAGCCAGCCCGCCCGATCGTGCAGGGACGAGCGGCGGTTGGCGCGAAACGCAGCTTCGGCCGCCACGACGGCGCGATCGGTCGCGGCGCCGCCGCCCTCGTCCAGCCGCGCGATCAGCGCACCGCTGGACGGGTCGATCAGCTTGAACGCCGGTTCCGCCTCGGTCGCCGCAACAGGGCCGCCGTCGATCCAGGAACTGAGAACAACCACCCCTCAGGCCTTGCGCAGACGGCGGATCTGCATGTCCGCAAGGAACGGCACCAGAGGGTGCACCCCTGCCGCGACCATCGCGGGGCTGTCCATTTCCGAAAGCATCCGGCGATGTTCGTTCGGCATAGCGAAATCGGCGGCATAGGACGCGGGGTTTTCCAGATAAGCCAGCCGCTTGGGCTGTTCATGCGCCAGCCCGTGCAGCGCGGCAGTCAGCGTCACGAGTTCGGGCTTGATCGAGGGGTAGTGAACCTCGGTCTCGGCGTTGCCTTCGGTATACCAGCCCAGCGACATGTAGTTGTGGTGCCATGACGGGTCGATCGACACGACATCTGGCTTGCGCTCGCCCAATGCGCCCGCGCCGCAAGCCCAGCAACGCAGCTCGATATTGCCTGTGGCGTCCAGTTCTACCTCGTCATAGCCGATCAGGGATTTCAGGTTCCCCTCGGCCAGACGGCCCACGGCCTTCATGTCCCAGTCGAGTTCGGGGTGTGAATAGCGGTCGGTGCCGGGAAAATGCGACATCCCGCCCGAGCAGATGATTGCCGTGCGCAGGCCCATTGCCGTCACGGCGCGCGCGATGGCTTTGCCGAAGGCATAGCACCGCTCCATCGTCGGCTGCGGCGGCAGATAGGCGTTGACGTAGATCGGCAGCACAGGCGCCGTCACGCCCAGATGGGTCAGCGGAATCCCGATGGCATAGTCGATCTTTGCAGTCGAGGTGAAGGCCGGGTCGAACCCTTCCTGATAAAGGCGGCGCACAAGCTCGAACCCGATCTCGCTGGGCACTTTCCAGTTGAAGTCATGGCCTGCGAATTCGCCCGTCGCCTCGCCGCCGACATGGATGGTGAAGGGCGGGGCCGAGGTGTGGAAGAACTGTTCGGCATGGTCGTTGGAAAAGATGATCCACAGATCGGGCTTTAGCGCATGCAGCTTTTCGCCGATCTCGGCCCCGACCTTTTTGACCGCAGCGATGATCTCCTTCGGCTCGGTATCGGGCTGGGTAAAGAATTGGGGGGCGTGGGGCAGCATCGCGCCGCCGACGACAGTGGAATGCATCCTGTTGGCCTTTCGCAGAGGATAGCGTGGGAGTATCTTTAAACTATGACAGTATACATACCAAGTTGAAATTCGTCGTGTTAGATGGTATTGCGTCAAATAATGTGGCCGAAACGACAGAGGTGAGCGGATGCGACACGCGGCATTGAGCGCGCCCGTCCTGCGCGGTGGGCACCGGGGCTTGCACAGCCATGACCGGGGGCAGCTTCTTTACGTGCGCAGCGGTGCAATTTCTATTTCTACGAGTATGATGGCGGTCGTTCTGCCCTGTAACAGGGCGATATGGATACCTGCGGGGCTACCGCACGAATGCAGGCATATCGACACGACGGAACTGCGGACGGTCTATTTTGGAATGCCCCATGACGGGCTGCCGTGCAGGCTGACGATCATTCAGATGACGCCGCTGCTGGATGCGCTGGTTGATCGTATACTTACCATGATGCCCGGGCCCGCTGGTGCGGACCGCCGCCTGATGCGGGTGATCGCGGATCAGATCGTGCCGATGCAGGAAACTGCCGTCACCGTGCCGATGCCGACATCGCCCGCGCTGGTCGCAGTTGCGCGCCGCTTGCTGGATTCGGACGAAGTGCCTGTCGCATCGCTTGCGCGCGACGCGGGGATGGGAATCCGCACGCTGGAGCGGCGGTTCAAGGCCGAGATCGCGTTGTCCCTGCGGCAGTTCCGCCTTCAGGTGAAGCTGCTTCGCGCGGCCGAGCTGTTGACCGCGGGCCATCGCGTGCAGGACGTGGCGTTCCGGCTGGGATACGAGAACGCGGGCTCGTTCGTGCAGGTCTTTCGCAAGCACATGGGCCAGACGCCCGCGCGTTACGCACGGCGGCGTTAAAGCAGGCCCAGCACCCCATCGCGCACCAGTCCAAGGCCGATCGTGGCAAGGATTGCCAGAAACACGCGGTCGAATGTCATACGGTTCATGCGTTTGCCCAGCCAACTGCCCAACGGCATGAAGATGGCCACCGGAATCATGGCAAGCGCCCCTTCGGCCAGATGATGCGGCTGGATCAGGCCCACCGTCAAAAGCAGGGCCGTCTGCACGATCGCAAAGCCAAGAAACATCACCGACACGGCAAAGATCATCGCGCGGCGCGCAAGCCCGAGCGAGTGGATGAACGGCACCCCCACAGCCGCGCAAAGCCCTGTCGCCCCCTGCATCACCCCCGCCGCGAACCCCAGAGGCGGGGCGAGCAGCAGCCCCGTCCGCGTCGCCAGCGCAAAGGTGGGGTCGAGTATCCGAAGCCCGATATAGCACAGCAGCAGCAGCCCGAGGCAGACCGAAAGCGCATCCGGCGGCAGCACCGTCAGCAGCCATGTGCCGAACCCTGTCCCCGCAAAGCCGAACCCCATCATCGGGATCAGGAACGCGGTCTGGCGCGTGGCCGTCCAGGAGGTGCGGATTTGCAATAGGTTGGTCGCGATGATGGGCAGCGCCAGAATTGCCACGGCATGGGGCACGTCATAGACCCAGGCCAGAACCGGCAGCGCCACGATGGGCAGACCCAATCCCGTGGCGCCTTTAATGATCGATCCTGCAGCGAGGGCGGCAAGGACTATGGCAAACGTCTCGATCGATTGCATGGAATATCCCGAAAGGCCCGCCCCGACGGGGGCGGGCGGGAAAATCAGCGTTTGCCGCGCATGGCCCAGCCGGTCATCCGCTTTTCGATAGCGGCAAAGATGGCGTACGTGGCGATGCCCAGCACCGCGATGACCCCGACGCCTGCAAACATCAGCGCGACGCGGAATTGCGATGAGGCCTGAATCATCAGGTAGCCGATCCCCTTGTTCGAGGCGATGGTTTCCGCGATGACCGTGCCTACGAAGGCCAGCGTGATCGCCACCTTCAACGACGCGAAGAA
Source organism: Falsirhodobacter xinxiangensis (assembly GCF_004959935.1). Lineage (GTDB taxonomy): Bacteria > Pseudomonadota > Alphaproteobacteria > Rhodobacterales > Rhodobacteraceae > Falsirhodobacter > Falsirhodobacter xinxiangensis. Next base: position 40,077 of record NZ_SMYN01000019.1, read on the forward strand.
ATACGGCATTGCGCGCGGCAGCCCGATCTTGCGGATCAGGTCCAGACGCGATGCGCCAAGCGAGCGCAGAACGTCCTCCATCTCCGGTTCTACCGTGGCAAGGCCGGTCGCGACGTTCACTGCAATGGGAAAGAAGCACAGCAGGAACGCGGTCGCGATCGCGGTGGGTTGGCCGATGCCCAGCCACAGCACGATGATCGGAACCAACGCGACCTTGGGGACAGAGTTGAAGCCGATCAGCACCGGATAAAGCCCGGCATAGACCAGACGCGAGCTGCCGATCATGATGCCGATCAGCAGCCCCACCACGATCCCGAGCCCGAACCCCGCCATGGTAGAGATCATCGTGTATGTCGCGTGCTGAAAGATCGGGCCGCGGTATTGCAGCAGCGCGGCCCATATCTCGGTCGGGGCAGGCAGCACGAAGGACGGCACGTTCAGCAGCACGACGCTGGCCTGCCAGATGACAAGCAGCCCCACGACGACCAGCCATGGCATGGATGCCTCGATGCTGCGACGCATGGCTTCGCTCATCTCAGGCCGCCTTGCTGTCTTCGCGAATTTGGGCGATCTGATTGCGGATTTGGTGAACGATATCGATGAATTTCGGATCAAAGGTGGTCTCCAGCGTGCGCTTGCGGGGAAGATCGACGCGGTGGGTGGCGATGACGCGGCCGGGGCGCGCGCTCATGACGAAGACAACGTCGGCCAGAAAGACGGCTTCGCGCAGATCATGCGTGACAAGGATCGTCGTGAACTGCTTTTCCAACCAGATGTCCTGCAAAACGCCCCAAAGCTCCTCTCGGGTAAAGGCGTCGAGCGCGCCGAAAGGCTCGTCCAGCATCAGCAGCGAGGGATCGTGGATCAGTGACCGGCACAGGTTGGCGCGTTGCTGCATGCCGCCCGACAGCATCCAGGGATGCTTTTCCTCGAACTCGGCCAGGCCCACGGTTTTCAGAAGCCCGCGCGCCTTGGCAAGGTATTCCTCTTTGCGGCTGGCAAGCTGATGCCGGTGCGGGCGCACGATCTCTAGCGGCAGCATGACGTTCTGCAAAAGCGTGCGCCACGGCAGCAGCGAGGGGTTCTGAAACGCCATTCCGGTGATGCTGAGCGGGCCTGACACCGGTGCGCCGTCCACGTGGATCGCGCCCTCGGTCGGCGGTTGAAGGCCGGTCATCAGCTTCATCAGCGATGACTTGCCGCAGCCGGACGGGCCGACTACCGCCGCAAATTCACCCTTGCGGATCTTCAGGTCCGCCCCGCTAAGCGCAAGCGTACCCTTCGCGCCGCCATATCGAAGCGCGACGTTGTCGAGTGTTACGAAATCTTCCATTTGCTTCCTGTCCGTGCTGCCGGAACTTGCGCCCGGCTTGTCGTTTCAGCCGGCGTTTTCGGTCTGGTCCTCGCAGATGGCGACAAAGCTGTCGAAGAACTGACCCGAAAGCTTGGTGGCTGTCGAATCTATCAACCGCGCGCCCAGTTGCGCCAGCTTGCCGCCGACAGCCGCCTCCACTTCATAGGCCAGAAGCGTGCCGTCCTCGGTCTCGGTCAGGCGAACATTTGCTGCGCCGCTGGCATAGCCCGCGATCCCGCCCTTGCCCTGTCCCGCGATGCGATAGCTTTCGGGGGCGACGATGTCGGACAGCGTGACCTCCCCCGCAAAAGTCGCCTTGATCGGCCCGACGGCAAGGCGCGCCTGCGCGGTGAACCCTTCGTCGGGCGAACCTTCAAGGCTCTGGCAGCCGGGGATGCAGGCGCGCAGAACCGCCGGATCGTTCAACTGTTCCCAAACGCGGGCGCGCGTTGCGCGGATATGGCGGGTGCCGTTCATTTGCATGATGTCATCCTTGTCGTATCAGGCGAGGGCCAGTTCGGCCGCCTCAGGCAAAAAGCGCGGATCGTAGTAACTCTCCAGCGCGGGATCGATGGCCCAGCCGAAGCCGGTTTGCATCAGCGCCGTGCCAGCCGCCATGCGTGCCGAGTCGACATGGCCCAGACCGTTGGCCTTGACGCTTGCGGTGGCAACATGGGTGTCCAGCACGAACTGGAGGCGCTGAAGCTCCACTTCCTTGACCAGCAGCGGTTCCTGCGCGACGACGGCATCGACCGCCGCCGCCGGATCGGCGTAGGCCGCGCGCCAGGACCGCGCGACACCAAGCGCGACGGCACGGCAAAGGTCGGGCTGTTCGTCGATCATTTTCTGGCTTGCAATCAACGAGTTGGCCGGAAAGTTGAACCCGAAATCAGAAAAATGCAGCATGTGCATATCGTCGCGCGATACGCCGCTTTCGACAAGGTTGAAGATCGAAGTGTAGTCGAAGCAAACCACTGCATCGACTTCTTTTTGCAGCAACAGCGTGTCGCGGACGCGGACATCTACGTTTACAAATTCGATCTCGCCTTCGGCGATGCCGTTCAGTTTCATCAGGGCAGGCATCAGTTTGGTCGCGGCAGAGTTCGCGCCGATGCCTAGCCGTTTGCCCTTGAGGTCTTCGAGCGAGGCGATGGGCGCGCCGATGCTTAGCAAGGTCTGCGGCCCATGGTCGAAAACGCCCATGATCAGCTTGGGCGTGTCTTCGGGGTTGCTGACGGCGAATTCCACAAGGGTGGCGACATCGGCAAAGCCGAACTGATGGGTGCCGGTGGCCACGCGCCGCACCGACTCGGCCGAACCTGCTGCACCGTCGAACGTGGGGACAAAGCCAAGCTGTTCAAAGATTCCTTGCGCCGAGCCAAGGAAGAATGGCGCGTTGCCGCCATAGATCCGAAAATCGAGCGAAATCGGCACACCGGCTTGCGCCCTTGCGACAAAGGGTGTGCTGAGCATAGCGGCCCCTGCGGCACCCAGGCTGTATTTCATAAGGCTCCGGCGTGTGATCATGGCGTTCCCCTATTGACACCGTTGACAGGTACATTGCCTGCGTTGGTCATTTATGCATGTGCACTTACAACAAGGCACCGACAGGGAATTGGTGCAACAATATTGTTTCATAATTGGCAAACCAAGATCAGAATCTGCCCGAAAATCGGCGGTTGTTCCATTTTTTGTGCATATACTGATGATATAGGTTGGCGACCTTGCATCGGCAGGAAAACCCGCATCTTCAAAGGGCCGTGAAGGTCAGTGTTTTCTTGTAAGTGTGCGTTGCATCTGCAATTCAAAGCTGTGGTAAGGAGCAAGACCGATGTCAAACGAAGCACCAGAGCTGGAGCAGGTTCGCGATTATGCGGAAACCCACGAGCGGATCACCGACCTCTGGTCGCGCCCCGGCTTTTTGATCCGTCGCCTGCATCAACTTAGCGTCGGCGTTTTTCTGGACGAGATGGGCGACATTGAACTGACGCCCGTGCAATACGGCGCGCTAAGCATCATCGAACGCAACCCGGGCATCGACCAATCATCGCTGGGGGGGCTATTGGGCATCGACCGCGCCAATTCGGCGGATGTCGCCGCGCGGCTGAAGGCGGCGGGATACCTCGCTCGCGGCAGGTCAGAGATGGACGGCCGGATGCGCGTTATGTGGATCACCCCCGAGGGCCGATCGATCCTGCACGAGGCGCATAAACGGTTCCAGAACATCCATAAGCGCTTGCTTGCCCCGCTTTCGGAAGCGGAACGCGACACCTTCCTTGCCTTGATCTCTCGACTTGTGGTCGAGGGGAACCATCTGGGCCGGACGGTACTGCATATGGACGAAAAAACAACGCGTATGGGTTGAGGGGTTCTGTCGCAAACTTTCCGATGGCGATTGCCAGCCCTTTGCCGCTTCGGCATTTAACCGGCGAGTTGGAGAGACTGCTCACACGGGCGGGGACCGGCTGCGCACTGCACCTTGCGGGTCTGGGCCTACACCGTTTCCGTTCCTGTCTCCTCAGAGCGTGCTCTCTTCAGAGGGGACAGGATATGGCAGCGACACACAGGGACGAGTACAAGCGTGATGCGGTTCGCATCGCGCCCACCAGCGGCCTGACGCGGCGTCAGGTTGCGTCTGATCTTGGCGTCGGGCTTTCGACGATCGGCAGATGGACCCGGACGATTTCCGATGAGGCGAAGGTGCCGGAACGGGATGGTGATCTTCTCGCGAGAACGAACGGTTGCGGAAAGAGAACCGCATACTGCGCGAGGAGAGGGGGTGCTAAAAAAGGGCATTGTTGCATTAATCGGCTTGAGGCCGATCTTCCCCTTTCCCGCGTGGCCTTCAGCCCAACGCAGTGATCTCGGCGGTGCCGAGAGCGTTATATTTGTTCATGATGGCAATGCGGATCTGGACCTCTGCTGTCTGTCGGTCCGGATGGCGGGAGGCGATGCGTTCGCCGAATGCCTTGAGGCACTTCATCCGCGCTTCGACCCGACTTCGGACGTGGTAACCGACCGCACGCTTCCAGTTGGCGCGCCCGAGGCGTCGTGTCTCACGCAGGATCTCGTTGCGGACACGGGCGGCCGGGCAATCCTCTTTCTAGGTGCGCCCGTTCCGGCGGATGGGGATGCGCGCTTCGGCCCCTCGATCAACGATCGCAGCATGGCATCGTCTGGTATCATAGGCGCCGTCGGCCGTGACCGAGCCGATCCTTTCATCCTCGGGGAGCTGCGCCAACAATTCCGGCAGCAGCTGGCTGTCGCCTTGCCGGCTGGACGTGCATTCGATGGCCCGGACATCGCCGGTCTGGGCATCCATGCCGATATGGACCTTGCGCCATTGCCTGCGGCGGGAAGTGCCATGCTTGCGCGCCTGCCACTCGCCGTCGCCGCGGAACTTGATGCCGGTGCTACCGACTAGCAGCGTCACGGGGCCGTCCAGGCGGCGGTAGGGGATCTGAACCGCAAGCCGGGCCTGACGTCGGCAGAGCGTGGAATAGTCCGGAACAGGCCAGTCCAATCCTGCCATCTCGATCAGGCTGGCGACCAGCCCGACCGTCTGCCGCAGCGGCAGGCCGAACAGCACCTTCAGCGTCAGGCAGGTCTGGATCGCGCTCTCGGAGAAGGTCTCCGGATGACCGCGCTTGCCGGTGTTCACGGCATGCCACGCCATCGTCGGATCGAACCAGATCGAGAGTGAACCCCGGCGGCGCAGGGCAGCATTGTAGATGGGCCAGTTCGTCGTGCGATAGCGGGGAGAGGAAGGCTTCGGCATGGGCCGAAGCTAGGGTCAGGACTCATTCCGATTACAGCCAGAACATAACGGTTGCAGCGAGGGCGACGGCTGAGAGGAAGACCTTGGGCGATCTGTCGTAGCGCGTTGCAACGCGGCGCCAGTCCTTCAATCGACCAAACATGATCTCGATGCGATTGCGGCGGCGGTATCTGCGTTTGTCGTATGCCGCGGGCTTTGCGCGGGACTTCCTGCCCGGGATGCAGGGCCTGATCCCCTTGTCCTGCAAGGCGCTGCGGAACCAGTCCGCATCATACCCCCTGTCTGCCAGCAGCCAGTCGGCCTTGGGCAGACTGCTGAGCAAAGCCGCGGCACCGGTGTAATCGCTGACCTGCCCGGCGGTCATGAACAGGCGGATCGGGCGTCCCACGGCATCGGAAACAGCATGCAGCTTTGTGTTCATCCCGCCTTTCGTGCGCCCGATGAGGCGCCCACGCCCCCCTTTTTTGACCGCAGGCTGGTCGCCGTGCGGTGCGCCTTCAGGTAGGTCGCATCGATCATCACCGTCCTGGGGGTGGCTGCTTCAGCGGCCAGCCCCTCCATGATCCGGGCGAAGACACCTTTCTCGCTCCACCGCTTCCAGCGGCTGTAGAGTGTCTTGTGCGGCCCGTAGACCGCAGGAGCGTCCCGCCAGCGCAACCCATTGCGGTTGATGAAGATAATCCCGCTCAGCACCCGCCTGTCATCCACCCGCGGCTTTCCGTGCGACTTCGGAAAGAAAGGCTGCAGACGTGCCATCTGCTCATCAGTCAGCCAGAACAGATCGCTCATGTCACCGCTCCGTTTCGAAGCCGTGAATCACGCAGCGAAGCGGAAATCAATGCGTCCTGACCCTTCTGTGTCTGGACTGCGCTAAACTGACCCCGTCACCGGCCCCGGCCAGGGCCGATGGCGGGGTGGTGCGCGACGTCTGACCCTTGTGGGATAACCACGCTTCTTAGCCTGTCGGCACCGCCTCTCTTCATCGTCTCGAACAGTTGATTGCGGCCTTTGCAGGACCGCGCACCAGAAGGAAGAGAGTATGGACAATCTATCACATGGCCGCGTTATCGGCATAGACGTCAGCCGCGACTTGCTCGACGTTCATTGCCTCCCCGATGGACATCGATGCAGAATGCCAAACGCTCCGGCTGGTCATACTGCCGTAGCCGATCTTGCCCGCGACCGGGATGCCGTCGTCTGCTTTGAATCGACTGGTGGCCAGGAGTGGCAGCTCTGGGCGCATTTGGAAGCGGAAGGTATTGTAGCCCGCCAGGTTCCACCCGCTCAGGTAAAGGCGTTTGCGCAAAGCCGTGGCACCCGCGCAAAGACCGACCGGATAGACGCCGAACTCATCGCTCGCTTCTTTGCTTTCCGCCCCGATGCAGGCCGAAGCCTTCCAGCGGAGAAGCTTCGCTTTCTCAGGGCGTTGGCGTCGAAACGAGCCCAGTTGGTCGAGATGCGCAAGCGACTGCTTGCCCAAGTCCGTGCGCATCAGAAACTGGGAACTGCTGCGATATTTGAGGACGTCGACACCGAGCTGACGCAAAGGATCGACAGCCTGATCAAGGAGCTTGAAGACAGGGTCATCCGGGCCATCGCGAGCGACGATCACCTGTCGGAAATGGCCACCGTTCTGCGTTCCATCCCGGGGATCGGCCCGGTTGCGAGCACAATGCTGATCGCCGAAATGCCCGAGATCGGCACCATCACCGGCGAAGAAGCTGCCGCGCTCACCGGATTGGCCCCGGTCGCGCATGACAGCGGAACCCTTCGCGGAAAACGGGCCATCGCCGGTGGTCGCAGAGCCCTGAGGCACGTGATGTTCCAAGCGGCCCTAGTCGCGTCACAGCACAACCCCCGCCTGAGATCCTTCGCAGATCGACTTCGCAAGGCAGGTAAACCGCACAAGGTCATCATCACCGCAGTCGCCAGAAAGCTGGTCACCATCGCAAATGCAGTGTGCAAAAGCCGTCAGAAATGGGTGGACCATCCGACCTGACAGATACAGTTGCTAGACGAATACTGGCGGGCCCGCCCATCAATCTCGCATAAAAATACCGGCTGTGGTCATGGCCCTGATGAAGTCTGCCCGAACCAGCTCGGCGTTGCCCTGCCCTTCGGCGAACGCAATGCAAGACCGAGCCGCTGCCAAGTAATCGGGGTCGGCTTGGTCGCAATTCGCGATCAAGGCTTTGCCCATGCCATGCGCGTCTGCAACGGTTCGATATTGGCTGATTGTCTCCTGGTAGGTGACGGGCCGAATGGAAGTCGATTTACCTTCGCGGCCCGCCATCGGTTCAACCCTTATCCAGCTTGCGCTCGACCTTCTGGCGGCTGTTGCCTTCGGACTTCACGGCTTCGCGCACCTTGTCCTTGGACGCGCCCGTCTTTTCCGCCTCGTATCGGACTTCATGATCTTGGCCGCCAGCAACTTTCTGGCGGTCTTGGGCGCGGCCCCGGCTCGTGGTCTCCTTGGACATGACTTCCTCCTTCGATGCAGGAAGAACGCCACTGCACGGCCCCTTGTTTCATTAAACCCTCGGACGGGATCCATAGGACCAAATCCTAGGACTGGTACTCCCAAGGGTTGATGACTTTCACGCCCATCGCGTCGAACGGAGCCGTGTCTCTTGTGGCAATGCTTGCGGCTTTCTGCGCCGCCACGATGGCCCCGATCTGACCATCTGCGTGACCAATAGTAATTCCGCGTGCGCGGGCGCTCGAGACGCGCGAGGCGTAAAACTGTGCAGCGGTCATATCATAGGGGAGAACCCTAAATGCAAAATCGTCTGCGAGCATGGATTCCACGGTTCCGACAAGCCTGGCTCTTCTGTCCCCGACAGGCAGGATGAACGCGCCGAACAGTAGCTCTTCGGCTGTGATAGCCGTGACAAAAAGGTTGCTAGGCTCTTGAGCGTCGAGCCAAGCCATTACATTCGGATCGGGCTTTGGCTTTTGGACTTCGGACAGAACATTCGTGTCCAAAACGATCATGAGAAGTCTGCGGCATCGCCCGCTGCCTTGTCGCGCGTGACGCTCAACTCTTCACCAATGACGCCCATGTTCTGAAAGCGCGATCTGAGCTGCTGTCCGAAGCCACCTGTGTGTTTGGCGACATAGGAGTTTACAAGGATGGCACGGGCTTCGGCCTCGATGCTGCGGCTGTTGCTGGTTGCTTGTTCGCGCAGGTGGTTGTGAACCTCATCGGGCAGGTTGCGAATGGTCATATTTCCCATAGTGCACCATGATATCAGTTTATGATAAGTGCCATCATACCTCTCCAGTGCCACGAAAACAAGGAGTGCTACCATCGTGTCAAAGCTGAAGCACGGGCAATTCGCTCAAGCGCGTTGTGTAGCGAGGGGAACGATAATCCGCCCGCGTGGTCCACGATTTTTCGAATCCTTCCCGACCCGTCAGCATCGTTTTCTTGCCGAAGCGGTCGTTGATCGCGTCCAGCGCATCAGTCAGCCGTGCATCCCGCGACCTATCGGGGGGGAATAGCATGGCGGGCCGATCCTGCTCGGCCAGCAGATCATCAAGGATGATCCCGGCTTTAGTATAGCCGTAGCCGTTCCCGGAGGGGTCGCCCTTCCAGCCCCGCTTCGCAGCGGCGATTGCCGCATCCACAAGGTCAAAAGTGTGGTTCGACATTGGGGAGAGGCGCACGCTGCGGGACGCTGAATGTTGCGGCCGTTCTGGCTTATGCGGATTGGTATGGAAAAATACATTCACGGTTCCGGCTACAAGGCCATGTTGCCTTAGTTTCTCGGCCGCGCGGGTTGCGTGGGCAGAAAGCGCCTGCGCCAGCACGTCGAAACTGGCCATGGGCGTGCCTGCCGATCGCGTCACCGCCATGCCTTTGCGTTGCGGGGGAACGTCCTCGAAGTCGACACAAGCGATGCCTTGAAGTTCGGCCACAAGGCGTTCCAGCACAACGGTTCCGATTTTGCGAGCCAAAGGGGAAGGAAAATCGCGCAACTGAGCCGCTGTTCTCACGCCTTGGGCCAGTAGCTTGCCCTCGGTTGCCGAACCGACGCCCCATATTTCGCCAATGGGCATGCGCTGCATGACGTAATCCCGGACCTCGGGCTTCATCAAGTTGCAGACGCCGGAAAAGATTGGGTTCTTCTTGGCTGCGAAGTTTGCCAGTTTGGCAAGCGTCTTGGTTGGGCCAATGCCAACGCAGGTGGGGATGCCGACCTCGACGCGAACCGCCGCCCGCATAGCAGCTGCCTGAGCCTCCATCCGCTCCCCAAAGCCGGACAAGTCAACGAACGTCTCGTCTATGGAATACACGTCTAGCCGCGGCGAGAAACTGTGCAGCACCTCCACGCAGCGGCGGGAAAGGTCGCCATAGAGGGTGTAATTGGATGACAGCGCCTTGACCCCGTGGCGCTGTATCAGCTCACGCATCTTGAAAACCGGCGCTCCCATCTTGATCCCGAGGGCCTTCGCCTCTCAGTTAATTGGAATGTCAACTAGTGTTCACCGCCTAACAGAAGATTCCTTCCTGTGGTCGAATGTGACATGTTCGGCGGATGAGACGAGACGACATTAGCCTTTACCTTGGCCCTGCCGATCGAGCGCGGCTTGAAACCGTGCTCACCGACCGAAACACCCCACGCAAGGTGGTCTGGCGGGCCGAGATTATCCTGGCTACCGCCGATGGCTACGGCACCAACGCGATCATGCGGCGTGCCAAGACTTCGAAGCCCACTGTTTGGCGTTGGCAATCCCGCTATCTTGATGAGGGTGTGGCAGGGCTGCTGCGGGACAAGACCCGACCCTCGCGGGTGCCCCCGCTGCCCCGGGAAACACGGCTGACGGTGATCGCGAAGACCGTGCAGGAGGCTCCTCCCAACGCCACCCACTGGAGCCGCTCGATGATGGCCGAAGCGGTGGGGATCTCTCCTTCAAGCGTGGGGCGCATTTGTGCAGAGGCGGGGTTGAAGCCGCATGTCTCGCGCGGGTTCAAGGTGTCGAACGATCCGCTGTTTGAGGAAAAAGTCACCGAGATCGTCGGGCTTTATCTGGACCCGCCGGACCGTGCCGTCGTGCTGTGTGTTGATGAAAAGTCACAGATACAGGCCTTGGACCGGACCCAGCCTGGCTTGCCGCTCAAGAAGGGGCGAGCCGCCACGATGACCCACGATTACAAGCGCCACGGCACGACTACCCTGTTCGCCGCGCTTGATGTCAAATCCGGCATGGTCATCGGTAATTGCATGCCCCGTCATCGGGCCCGGGAGTTTCTGACCTTCCTGCGCCGCATTGACCGCGCCGTCCGCAAACCTCGTGACATCCATCTCGTGCTCGACAACTACGCCACCCACAAGACGCCCGAGGTGCAGGCCTGGCTGGAGAAACATCCGCGGTTCAAGCTGCATTTCACACCAACCAGCGCCTCCTGGCTCAACCTTGTCGAGCGCTTCTTTGCAGAGATCACCGCAAAGCGCATTCGCAAAGGCAGTTACACCAGCGTGAGCGACTTGGAGGATGCGATCTATGACTACCTGGCGCAGCACAACATCCGGCCGAAGCCCTTTGTTTGGATCAAGTCAGCTGACGATATCCTCACCCGTGAACGGCGCGCGCTCGATGCACTCGATGGTATCCGCGGGAACAGGTAGCAAGCGTCAGACTCAGAACACTAGCCATCCAGCCGAACCCTCGATCAAAAACTATCGCGGATGTGTAATATGAAGTCGTTGGCTGGGCTGAAGCGACTTTCAACTCATGACAAAAATCCACACGACGCCGTCGTCCGCTGCAATTGCTCACCTTTCATTAGCAAGTACGGCGCAGCGGACGTCATGGCGGATGAGCCGCCAGCTGAGCCTCGGCACGGCACCCGCAGAGAAGCCAGCAAGAGCGGCCACTCATTCATCGAACTGAATTCACGGGAAAGATCACAGCGACAAAGTCGCCACGTGTGCCTGCAACTATGACGTACGTGGTGGAGACAAATTCCTACCTGAAGCAGTTGTTCGAAGACGTGCAGCATAAGTCGATTGCACAAACTTCGTCTCAAGAATCCTATTTTCGACTGATTGCCTGCTACAACCAGCGTCTGCTGAATTGCGTCAATCAGATTTCCGCTAGCGAAGGAGGAGACGCAATGTGGAGGGTCGGGATCGACGTGGGCGGCACGTTCACAGACCTGTTTGCTTGGGAGGAAAACACCGGCAAGCAAGTCACCGCCAAGGTTCTTACGACAAAACAGGATCGGTCCATCGCCGTTCTTGAGTCCATTAAGAAGGCCGGGATCGAGATTTCGAACATCTCGTATTTGATGCACGGCACGACGACAGCGACGAATGCGCTGATCGAGCGCAGCTATCCCGACGCTGCCCTCATCACCACCGAAGGTTTCCGCGATACGATCGAGATCGGGCGCCAGCACCGCCAAAATCTCTATGATCCCTATCAGACCAAGCCCAAGCCGGTCATCAAGCGCCGCTATCGCTATACCGTGCCCGAGCGCACCAATGTTCACGGCGAGACCGAACGCCCGCTGGATGTGGACGCCGCACGCGATGTGGCGCGCAAGATCCGAGACGCGGGGATCCAGTCGGTCGCGATCGGTTTCATCAACTCTTATGCCAGTGGCGCGCATGAAGAGCAGATGCGCGACATCCTGCGCCAGGAATGCCCCGACGTGCATATCGTCCTGTCGTCGGAAACGCGCCCGATCTTCCGGGAACACGGTCGTTTCGTCACGACCGCAGTGCGTGCAGCCTGCATGCCGGTCATGGTCAAATACATGGACGATCTGGAAAACCGCCTCGGCGCCAGCGGCTTCACCGGCAAGCTGCTGATCCTGAAAAGCAGCGGCGGCGTCATGTCGGCCGAAGCGGCGCGCCATCACCCCGAGGACATGCTGGAATCCGGCCCAGCCGGCGGCGTGGCCTATGGCAGCTATCTGACCGAGCAGAGCGGTTTCGACCGCATCCTGCACACCGATGTCGGCGGCACCAGCTTTGATGTCTCCATTGTGGAACATGGCAAGGGCCTGATCACCCGCGATCACGAGCTGGAATGGGAAGTCCCGATCGTGGTGCCCATGCTGGACATCCACAGCGTCGGTTCGGGCGGCGGTTCCATTGGCTGGGTCGATGCCGGCGGCAGCCTTCGGGTGGGTCCGAAAAGCGCCGGTTCCGAACCCGGTCCAGTCTGCTATGGCCGTGGCGGCACACAGCCGACGATCACCGACGCCAACCTGATCCTTGGCCGACTGGACCCGACCCTGAACGGCAAGCTGGACCTGGACCTGGAAGGCGCCAAGGCCGCCATGCAGAAGCTGGCCGACCAGATCGGCCTGCCGATGCTGGAGACGGCCGAAGGCATGATCCGCATCGGTTGCGAATACATGGCGCAGGCGGTGAAAAAGGTGCTGATCGCTCGCGGCCGCGACCCGCGCGACTTCGTCTATGCCAGCTTTGGCGGGGCCGGCGCGCTGGCGGCCTGTTTCGTAGCCCGGTCGATGAACATTCCGAAGGTCATCGTGCCGGCCCATGCCGGCGTAGCCTCGGCCTTTGGTGCCACGGTCATGGATCTGCGGCAGGACATCGAACAGTTCTATTATTCGCCGGTGAAAGAGGCCGATCTGGACCGCGTGAATGCGATCCTGGACGATCTTGAGACCCGCGCGAAAAAGGAACTGGTGGCGCAGGGCTTCACCAACGAGGCCGAGATCCAGATCAGCCGCAGCGCGCAGATGCGCTATGTCGGGCAGTCCTACGAGGTGGATACGCCACTGCCGAACGGCCGGCTGACCGCCGGGCATTTGCCGGGCATCGAGGACGCGTTCCACAGCGTCCACCTGCAGGAATTCGGCGTCAGCTCGGATGATTTCGCGCCCGCCTTCGTGTCCTTCAGCGTGACCGCGATTGGCGGGATGGATGATCCGCCCCCGGTCGAGCTGCACTATTCGCCGGATGACAGCGTTGCCCTGAAAGGTCGCCGCGCGGTCTATTTCGACGGCGAATGGCATGACTGCGAGGTCTATGACGGCGAGGCCCTGACGACGCATCATCACATCACCGGGCCGGCGATCGTCGAATATGACCACGCCTGCACCGTGCTGCCGCCGCGAACGCTCGCCCATGTGAACGCGATGGGCGCGCTTATCATCGACATCGAGATCTGAGGAGGGGAGGCCATGGATCACAACAAGACCGAAATCGACATCGACCCGATCACCTTCGAGGTGATGCGCAGCATCTTCGAATTCGCCTCTGACCGGATGGCGACGGTGATGCAAAGGTCGTCGTTCTCGCCGATCCTTGCGGACATGCTGGATTTTTCCAACGCCATCTATGACGCGGATCTGCACCTGCTCAGCCAGGCGGCGAACTGCCCGGTCCACCTTGCCGCGATGAAATTCTCGGCCGAGGAAGCCGTCAAGGGCATCGGCGCCGCGAACATCCGCGAAGGCGACGTTCTGGTGCTGAACGACCCCTATCGGGGCGGGACGCATATCAACGACATCACCTTCACCAAGCCGATCTATTACAAGAAGGAACTGATCGGCTATGCGGTCAGCCGGGGGCACTGGATGGATCTGGGCGGCGGCGGCGCCGGCGGCCAGGCCTTCAGCACCCATATCGCCGCCGAGGGGCTTCGCCTTCCGCCGCTGAAAATCTTCAGCGGGGGCAAGCTGAACGAGGATCTGATGGCGATCATCCTCAACAACACCCGCACGCCGCATTTCATCAAGGGCGACACGCAGGCACATCTGGGCGCGCTGCTGGCGGCCGAGCAGGAAATGCAGCGCGCCTGCGAACGTTACGGCGCCGATACGGTCCGCGCCGCGATGAAGAAAATCCAGGCTTATACCGAAAAGATGGTGCGCGAGAGCATCCGCAGCATTCCCGACGGTGTCTACGAGGCCGAGGACTATGCGGATACCGACGGGATTACGCATGAGAAGGTGCGGGTCAAGGTCGCGCTGACCGTCAAGGACGATCAGATCACGGTGGACTTCACCGGCACCGATCCGATGTGCCAGGGCGCGATCAACTCGCCCAAGGCCAACACGATGTCGGCGGCGCTCTATTCGTTGCAGTTCTTCCTGGCACCGGAGGCCCCGCAGAACCAGGGCCTGTTCAACCCGATCGAGGTGATCCTGCCTGAAGGCTGCTGGCTGAACGCGACCTGGCCCGCGCCCACCATCGGTTGCACCACGCTGACGGCATCCAAGATCACCTCGGCGATCTGGCAGGCCCTGGCCAAAGCGATCCCGGAACGGGTGACCGGCTCGACCTGCGCCGATGCCAACTGGTTCGTGGCAAGCTGTGTGGACAAGGACGGCAAGACCGACGTGTTCTCGGATCTACCGGCAGGCGGGTGGGGCGGGACGCCCTATTCGGACGGCATGAACGTGACCATGGACCCCTTGGGCAATTGCATGAACATGGCGGCAGAGACGGCCGAACTGTTCTTCCCCATTGCCTATGAGGCGTTCGAGTTGCGCAAGGACTCGGCGGGTGCCGGGAAATATCGCGGTGGCCTCGGCTCGGTGTTCAAGGTCCGCTTCTTCGGCGGCGGCGAACTGGGCATGGAGACCTCGCGCACGCGGGCCGGCAGCCCCGGCGTGGCCGGTGGGCAGGAGAGCGCGGTTCAGCGGTCAATCCATATCGGTGCCGATGGTGGCCGCCGGGTGATCGGCGGCATCGACGATGACGGCAACTGGCACAATCCGCTGCTGGCCTCGCACAAGTTCGGCCCTGAAGAGACCTTCATGTTCGAAAGCACCGGTGGCGGCGGCTGGGGCAACCCCAAGGCCCGCGCGGTCGAGGATGTGGTCGAGGACGTGCTGGACGAATACATCAGCATCGACGCCGCGCGCGCCCTCTACGGTGTCGTAATCGACCCGGCGACAATGACGGTCGATCAGGCGGCCACCGATAGCCTGCGCGGCTGACCCGCACAATCACGCAACGGGAACAGGGCGGTGCGCCGCCTTGTTCCGGCCGCCCGCATCATCGGGCTGCGCCGGTCTGACGAGGATTGACCCATGAAGTTCCGCGCCTCCCTACCCCTGAAGCCCAGCCACTGGCAGACCTCGGTGCCGGGCCCGGCCCCGTGCCCCGCGCTTCAGGGCGACCATCACGTCGATATCGCTATCGTCGGCGGCGGATTTGTCGGGTTGTGGACGGCCTTGACGATCCGCGAACTTGAACCCGATTGCCGCGTTGCCATCGTCGAACAGCATCTGTGCGGCAGCGGTGCCTCGGGGCGCAATGGCGGCTTTGCCATGTCATGGTGGCCCAAGATCGGCACGCTGCGCGCGCTGTGCGGCGACGACGAAGCCCGGTTTCTGGGCCAGCAATCCGAAAAGGCCATCTTTGATCTGGGCGAATTCTGCGCCCGCCACGCCATTGATGCGCATTTCACGCAAAAAGGCTGGCTCTGGACGGCGACCAGCCCGGCGCATGTCGATACCTGGAACGGCACGCTGGCCGCCTGCGAGGCGCTTGGCGCGCAGCCCTTCCAGCGGCTCTCGGGTGCCGAACTGCGCCGCCGCACCGGCTCGCCCACCCATCTGGCCGGCGTGTTCGAGGCGTCGAATGCCACCGTCCAGCCCTATGCGCTGGTGCAGGGGATGCGCCGCGTGGCGCTGGATGCCGGCGTGACCATCTTCGAGAACAGCCCCGTCGGCCGGATCGAACCCGGCGAGCCGGTGCGCCTGATCGCCGAGGGTGGCACGCTGGCTGCGGATCGGGTGGTGCTTGCCACCAACGCCTGGTCTGCGGCGATCCCCGAACTGGCGCGGCTGTTCGTGCCGGTGAACAGTTCCGTCGTCATCACGCGCCCCCTGGGCGACAAGCTGGAGCAAATCGGCTGGACGGGCGGAGAATCGATCACCGATTCACAACTGATGGTGGATTACTACCGCACCACCCGCGACGGCCGGATCGCCTTCGGCAAGGGCACGGGCGCCATGAGCTTTGGCAGTGCCATCGGGGGAGTGTTCAGCGAGGATGCTGCCACCGCCGCGCAGACCCGGGCCGATCTGTTCGCGACATTTCCGATGCTGGATCAGACTTGCCTGGACGGCGCCTGGTCCGGCCCGATCGACCGGACCTTTGACAGTGTGCCGGTCTTTGGCCATCTGCGCGACCAGCCGAATATCTGCTATGGCATCGGATGGAGCGGCAATGGCGTCGCTCCAAGCCGTTTGGGCGGATACATCCTGGCCAGCATGGCCCTGCGCCGCGAGGACGACTGGTCGCGCAGCTCGCTGATTGGGCGCAAGGCGAAGACCTTTCCGCCCGAACCCTTCCGCTATGTCGGTGGCAGCATGGTGCGCAACGCGGTGCGCCGCAAGGAAACCGCCGAGATGCAGGGGCGCAGGCCACGGTCGCTGGACAGGCTGCTGGCCGGGCTGGCCCCGGCTGGCCTCGAGGACAAGAGTTGAAGGAGCATGACCATGAATCCGATCCTGATCCGCGCGACGGATGCCGATTTCACCACTCCCGCCGCCGTCGGCGCGCCGACCGGCCCGCAGATCGCGATGACGCGGACCGCAGGCAATACCGCGACGCCTTCGGGCAATGCCGGCATCTGGGAATGCTCTCCCGGCCGGTTCCGGCGTCAGGTGCCGCAGGCCGAATTCAGCTATTTCATCGCGGGTAGCGGCAGTTTCACCCCCGATGGCGGCGAGACGGTCTCCTTCCGCACCGGAGATTCGATCTGGTTCGCGCCCGACACGCAAGGCGAATGGGACATCCGCGAGACCGTCCGCAAGGCCTATCTGATCATCGGCTGACATCTGGTCTGCCTTGTCGCGCGGCTGGCGATAGACTGGGGTCAGGATCAGCCACAGCAATCAGGTTTCAGTCATGTCGCTTCGCATCGTGGATATCGTCAACATGCCGGAGCTGCGCACACGGTTCATCGGCGGCGAGGCCGGTCAGGAACGGCAAGTGCAATGGGCACATGTCTGCGAACTGGCGGACCCGACCGAGTGGCTGGGCAAGGGCGACCTGCTGATGACGACCGGCATGGGCGTGCCGAAAGGCCGGGCCGGTCAGGCCGCCTATGTCCAGCGGCTGTCCAATGCGGGCCTTGCCGGCATGATGATCGGTGAAAACATGCAGGGCCCCAAGGACATGACTGCGCTGCAGGCGAGCGCCGACCGTCTGGGATTTCCGGTGCTGCTGACCGACTATGGCGTCCCCTTCGCCAGCGTCACCCGGGCGGTCGCCGACGCCTGGCGGTCGCGCGAAAACGACCGCCGGGCGGCGTTTGCGCGCCTGCACGTCAGCGCCCGCATGGCGATCGAAGGCCATGATCTGGCTGCGCTCCTCGACCGGTTGGCGCTGGATGTTCAGGCCGAGTTGATGCTGTGGGACGGTCAGGCGGCGGCGCTGTGGCTGCCGCGTGGCGCCGAATTGCCGCCGGGCCTACGCCAGATGCTGAGCAGACCCCCTGAGCGCGGCACGGCGCAGGCCGCCATCCGCCGCTTTCCTCTGGACGAGGGCGAAGTGCTGGCGATTTCGATTCCGTCCCGTCAGGATCATATGCTTCTGGCAAGGCGGTCGGGTGGCGACTTGCTCGACTATAGCCTAATGAGCCACCTGGCTTCGGTTTTGGGCATCGCACTGGAACATCGCCATGTCGAACACGAACGGAGGTTTCGCCAGAACGCCGAATTGCTCAAAGAGATTTTGGGCCAAAGGGTTAGGGCCGGAACGCTGACCCGGCGTCTCCACACCTGTGACCTGTCTCTGGACGCGGCGCTTCTGGGCGTCGCGCGCGCCGACCCGCTGCCGTTGATGGAATGGGCGTGGCGGTTCGAGCGGCTGGAGGTGCCCCTTCTGCTGCTGCCGCGGGGGCAGGAGGTTCTTGTTATGGTCTCGTCCAGGGATGCCGGGGCCGTGCAGGACATCCTCGGTGCTCCGCTGGGACTCAGCGATCCTGTCGACAGCGCGGACCGCATGACTGAGGCCCTGCGAGAGGCGCGCTTGGCGGCCGCCCACGGCACGCCCGAGCGACCGGTCGTCCATCATGCGCAGATCGCCGACCGCTTGCCTTGGCTGCCCCAGTCCATCGAAGAGGCACGGGATACCTTTCGCCGTATTCTAGGGCCTGTCGCAGCCCATGATGAGCAATCGAACGCCCGCCTGCTGCATACATTGCGTGTGTTTCTTGAGCAGAACCGTTCCTGGCAGGCCGCCGCAGGCGTTCTGCATATTCACAAGACCAGCCTGACCTATCGCATCCGCCGGGTCGAGGAACTGACCGGGCGCTCACTCAGCAGTACGGCGGACGTGGCCGCGCTGTGGTTGGCGCTGCAGGCGGCCGATATCCTCGGGCTGCCCGGCCCTTCCGATGGCGGGGGCCCCGGGCCGGGCACCCAATCGCAGCATGATAAGGATTAAACCGATGACCCAACTCCTGCTTCTTCGCCAGAAATCCTATATCAATGGCCGATGGATCGACGCGCCCGATAGCCGGACCGACCTGATCCGCAACCCGGCGACCGGCGAAGCGGTCGGGTCGGTTCCCGTGCTGGGCGCCGATGAAGCACGGGCCGCGATTGCCGCGGCAGAGCGCGCCTTGCCTGCGTGGCGTGCGCTGACGGCAAAGGATCGTGCGGCGCTGCTGCGGCGCTGGTTCGAACTGGTTCTGGCGCATCAGGAAGATCTGGCGCTGCTGATGGTGGCCGAGCAGGGCAAGCCGCTGGCAGAGGCCCGGGGCGAAATCCAGTATGCCGCATCCTTCATCGAATGGTTCGCCGAAGAGGCCAAGCGGACTTATGGCGACATCATCCCGTCGCCGCAGGCCGACAAGCGCATCCTGGTGCTGAAGCAGCCCATCGGCGTCACGGCGGCGATCACGCCCTGGAATTTTCCCTCGGCCATGGTGACGCGCAAGGCGGCGCCGGCATTGGCCGCAGGCTGCACGATGGTTCTGAAACCCGCCCCACAGACGCCGTTCTCGGCGCTGGCGCTGGCGCAACTGGCGCATCAGGCGGGAATTCCAGCGGGCGTCTTCAATGTGGTGACAGGTGACGCAGTCGCCATCGGCGGCGAATTGACCGGAAACCCCGTCGTGCGCAAGCTGTCCTTCACCGGCTCGACCGGCGTCGGCCGGATGCTGATGGCGCAATGCGCGCATGACGTGAAAAAGCTGTCGCTGGAATTGGGCGGCAACGCGCCGTTCATCGTATTCGACGATGCCGATGTGGATGCTGCAGTGGCCGGTGCGATCGTCTCGAAATACCGGAACAACGGGCAAACCTGCGTCTGCGCGAATCGCATCTATGTGCAGGACGGTATTTATGATGCCTTTGCCGAAAGGCTGGCTGAGGCCGTCAAGGCATTCCGCGTCGGAAACGGCTTGGAGGAGAGCGTTACTATGGGCCCGCTGATCGACGACGCCGCACTGACCAAGATACGGTCGCATATAGACGATGCCGTGTCGCGCGGTGCCTCGGTTCTGACCGGGGGACAGCCGCACGCACTTGGCGGCACCTTCTTTCAGCCAACGGTCCTGACCAACGTGCCGCATGATGCCATCGTTGCGCGCGAGGAGACTTTCGGACCACTCGCCCCTTTGTTCCGGTTCCGCGACGAAGCCGAGGTCGTGTCCTACGCCAATGATACTGAGTTCGGACTGGCAGCCTATTTCTACACGCGCGACCTGGCGCGCATCTTCCGCGTTGCCGAAGCCCTAGAATATGGCATGGTCGGAATCAACTCCGGCGCCATCTCGAACGAAGTGGCGCCGTTTGGAGGCGTCAAGGCGTCAGGCCTCGGGCGGGAAGGGTCGAAATACGGGATCGAGGATTATCTGGAGATCAAATATCTCAGCCTTGGAGGACTGGGATAAGCCTCGTCCAGGAGGGGGATTGCCCTGGCCCGCGCCCGAAAGTCGGCAGCAAGCGCATTTTCCTCCACAAGGTGGGGACTCCGGCAATGGGCTGCGTGGCCATGTCGCTGCGCGGTGCTCGAAAGGCCGGTTCGCGGAGAGCCGGGCGTAAGCAGACAACTCATGCGCCGATGCCTCCATAGCCCAGATAGACAGCAATACAGGACCAAGCAGGCCGCAGATGATCGATAGGAGGACGCGCCACCCAACCAGCATCTGAGCAACTCAGCTAGTTTCTCCTGCCGACTTACCCGGCGCAGCGATGCGCGCAAGCTTGGAAACGAGTGCCTCATGGGCTTCGATGCCCTCGTTGACGGCCCGCAGTTCGTCGTCGCTCAGCGGTATCTCCTGCCGCAGTCGGAGCAGATTGGTCTTTCCTTCCAGTCGCTGTGCACGCGAAGACGCTTTCGGCAGGTAGAACGAGCACTTTGCGCAAGCCATCCGGTGTGGGCACTGATCAAAGAAATCATAGCTGCAATAACCGTGTCCGAGGTCGTATAGCTTCCAGGGCTCGTCAGAAGAAATGCCGTTCCGAACCGTGTCCTGATTGATCAGCACCTCCACCGCACGGATGTTGCGGGCGAAGTAACCGGCTTCTTCGTAGGACTTCGCAAGCTTGGTGGGGCTGATCTTGGCATAATGCCGTGTGGCTTCCGGAGAGCGGTGCCCGAGCCAAGCCTGCAACTCGGTCAGGCTCAGCGGTTCTTTTGCGTTATATAACTGGGTGGCGATGGTAGACCGAGCCCGGTGGCTGGTGATTGCGCCGCGCGCATCCTCCAGCGGAACCCCGGCCTTGCGGCAGAGCGCCGGGATCAGCCTCGAATTCAGATAGCCGCTTCCAACAGGTCGGCCGCGATAAAAGAACAGTGGTGCAAAACGCATACCGGTCTTCGGATCAATGCGCGTAGGCTGTGGTGGTCGCACGGCCTCCCAAGCTTTCACGAGCCGACCAACGATCTCGTCCACCGGCTTGGTGAATGCCGACCCGGTCTTGTTGACGGGAACGTCGAGCAGGCAGGTGCGAGCCTTGTCCGCCTCCGCTCCATCATCGTGTTCATTTGCTTCCGTCTGCCAGCGAATGCATCCCACTGGCAGACGCAGGATCTCGTTGCGGCGCAGCCCTGTGAACAGCCAGACCACGGCCAGAGCGCGAACCAGGGCGATCGGGTAGAAAGTGCAGCTTCCGTCAGCATGAGGCCGAAAGGCTTGCGGAAGGTCGTCGTCCTCAAGATTGATGCCTGCCCAGATCAGTTTGGCCCAGACATCATCGGCGATGACACGCGGATCGGGACCGATGAGCGCCCGGATCGAGCGCGGCGTCGCCAAGGCCCGGGCGGGCTGCAGCCGGACCTTGGCCCATCCCCATTCATGGCAGTCCGAAAGGAACGTGCGCATGGCCCGGAGCATCGCTACCTTTGAGGCGGGTGCAAACGGTTGGCCCACCCGATCCTTGTTCGGGCCGACTGGCGTCGACCATCCGCCAATGGTGGCCCGATCGACTGCGGCAACAAACGCGGCAGCGACCTCCCGATCCCAGTCTGCAGGTCCACGCACATCCGGTCGCTCCCGTGCGAGCCAGCGCCCGGCCTGAAGCAACCGGTTGACTGTCCCTGCTCGGCTCGAAGGCTGCAGCGTCGACGTTGCGAACCAACGATCACACCACCGGAACCATTCGGTTGACACTCCTTGGGTCGCGTGCCGGTGGTCAAGCCGCTTCACGCCCCAGGTTTGACCTTCACGCCCAAGCGCCTCGCCAATAAGACCACGTCGTACAAGGGCATAGGAAAGAATCACGAGGCCGCGCCGGGTGATCTTCGCTTCTGCCTCATGGAACAGACGCATCAACGTCTCACGCCGCAGATCGTCAATACGTGGAGATCGGTGCGCCAGCATCGCGCGGGCAAGTGCCGCCCGCAACCCGGTGACATTGCCCTTCTTGGTGTATCCCCAGCGTTGGAGATCGGCCTCCATGCTGGAGATGACCGGATTGACGATATCGGCACCGAACACCTTTTCCGCCAGGGCATGGAAGGCCAAACGCCCAAGCAGGTCGAGGCGGTCGAAGCCACAGAGCAGATAGGCCACGGCAATCAACTGCTGCCGCGCGTTTGCCGTGACGCCATGCTGGTCCACATAGGTATAGTAGTCGCTGCCAAGCATCTCCATCCACTGGTCATGGGTGAAGGCCCAGAACGAACAATTATGGCGATGCATTGCCCGGATCAGAAGGCAGATCACAGTGGTGCGCACAGTGTTGTTGCGCTTCTCGGTGGTTGTCGCGCCGAGATGGTCCAGTGTGTCGTTCAGCGGAAGAAGCAAGCGGGCGAGCGCAGGACGCGCCGTCTTGTGCCATCCACGGCCACCGGCGGCGAAGCGCGCGACCAACCGGCCCATATGGTCTCGTTCCTCAGTAGATAGATCTGGCGACCGATCATAGGAGGGCGGATCCAACGGCCATTCATAAGGAGGCGCTAGCGGTAGTGTAGCGGCGCCATTCTTCATGGTCTGGCTCCAAGGAATGCACCGATCTCGATCATGCGCTGGCCATGCGCACAGGTCGCGCGAGCGAGCTTCGCCGAAAGGTCGCGTCCACTGAGATGAATGTAGAGCAGGGTTGTGCTGATGTTCCGGTGGCCTGCAAACTCGGCAATCTCGTGCAGTTCCCAGCCAGCGCGGGCCAAGTCCGTCAGGCACAGGTGGCGGAACGTATGGGTTGCGAGGCAGGGAAGAGCCGCTCGCCGCGCCAACCCTTGGATGACTTTTGACCAGGTCCAGACGGTTATGGGGACGCCCCGATTGCGCCGGGATTGCGAGACAAAGAGTGATCCGCGATCGCGCGTGAGGCTCCGCCGCTCGTGGAGATAGGCCTCGAGGAGCATGCCGGTGGGCACGGAGTAAGGGACCACGCGGGCACGACGCCCCTTTGTGGTTTCTGCCCGGACATGCACCAGCCGACGGGCAGGGTCTAGATCACCGGTGGCAATCGAACAAAGCTCTTCACGTCGCAAGCCGGCGTCATAGGCCAGTGCCAGCATGAGGCGATCCCGAGGAGAACCAGTTCTGGCGATAGTCAGGATGTGACGCCATTCATCCTCATCTGGTATCCACGGCAGGACGCTGTAGCTCGGCACAAGCGCACGCGAAGTCGGCCCCGGCATTGCGGCACGTGCTGTCGTTGTGTGACGCCCGCGGCTCACAGGGTTATGCGAGCGGATGCCTTCTTCGATGAGGTAATCATAATACAGCCTTACGGCCGTAAGCCGCTGTCGGATTGTCGCGTTGGCGAGCCCAACGGGCGAAGTCAGAATGTCGACCGAAGAACGAGCCTGCCTGAACCGGTCCGTCATTGATCGAACATAAAGCGACACGTGCTCGCGCGTGGCCTCGCAGATCGGAATTTGGTTTGTGCTGCAGAAGCTGACATAGTCCACAAGTGCGTGCCGATAGGCCAAGATCGTGTTCCGGGCACGACCAAGGTTCTCTTGGATCAAAAGCCAGCGCTCGACGTCCTCGTGCATTGCTATGCCCGTCGTTTGGATGTGCTGCTTTTACTCCAAAAGCATCCTTAATCAGATTCCTTATAATCATCCGAACGAGCGACGGCGCAGCCGTCGTTATTGGATAGAACGATGACGGGTATCCCGTGGAGTGAGGGATCAAACAGCCTTTCGCACGACACATAGAAGTTGTTGCAGTCGATCAGCGCAATCGGCTTCTCGGATGCCAACAGCATCGCTCTATTCCACGGGTAGGCGGCGCACTACGCCCGCCAGAACGCCCCAAATCTCGGTCGTTTCCGTGACGGGGATTGTCTCGTAGCCATCGCTGCGGGCGCGCGGGTCCAGGAACCAGAGGCCGTTGCGCTTGGCGAGTTTCTTGACGGTGATCTGACCATCCACCAGCGCCAGCACGATCCGCCCGCTGCGCCGCCGTCCCGCCCTATCGACCGCGATCAAATCGCCATCAAGTATGCCTTCCGCCTCCAACGAGTCGCCCGAGACGCGCCACCAGAAGGTCGCGTGGTCATGCCGCACAACCCATTTGATTGGGTCTACGGTATCTTCGAGATCGTCGGCAGCTGGCGACGGAAAACCGGCAGGTACCTAAACGGAAGCGAGCGGCAAGAGCCGTTCGACAATCTCGATGGGAACAAGGTGCAGCGCAAAGGTCATAGGTCAAGAACAATAAGGGAACATAAGCCATACTCCTAAAGCCCCCCCGTTCGTCAAGGGGCTACTGTAGAGGCCCTTCCCATCAAGCCGATAAGTGATCCGGCAAGATTGAGGGTTCCGGCGCGCGCGTGACGTGAGAACGCTCGCAGAGTTCCGCCCGGAGAGTGGACGGGACGAACTGGATCAGTCCTGCGCGCATCAATCACCAAAACAGCCTGATCCTCCCCCACTGAAGTGGTCCGCCGTTA